>NZ_CP159833.1:1630496-2860992 GCF_047730175.1 Candidatus Marifrigoribacter sp. Uisw_064 | reverse complement strand
AGTTAAAAAAAAAATACTTTGCCTATTGAATTATTAGTTTTTTTTCATCATATTCCCGTTATGTTAAAACTACAACAAAACTTTCTTATTCTTATAAATTATTTTGAAAAAAACATATACAAATTTAAGAGTCCGATATGGAGAGACTGACCAAATGGGAATTGTCTACTACGGTAATTACGCTGAATACTTAGAACAAGGGCGAACAGAGTGGCTTAGGGAGCTAGGATTTACCTATAAATATTTGGAAGAAAACAATGTGCATTTGCCTGTTGTGAATTTAAATATTGATTATAAAAATCCTGCATTATATGATGATATCATTACAATTACGACCACATTAAAAAAAATCCCTTCCGTTAAGATAGAATTCTATTATGAAATCCACAACCAAGAAGGTAAACTTTTAATAGAAGCTTCAACAACGTTGGTTTTTATAAATAGTTTGACAAATAAATTAATGAAGGCTCCTTCCTATTTATTAGATAAATTAATAGAGCAATAAAAGTTCTATAATTTTTTAATTTCTACTTTATAGGTGTTGTCAAATACATTAAAAATTCGATCGGCATCTTTCAATCGAATTGATAAGGTGTACTCACAATTTAATTCTAGTTTCTGATGAATAATTTTAAGATTCTGATCTTTAACAATTCGCATCACTATATTCATTTCAGGATAATCAAATAACAATTTAAAATGAACGTCTATTGTTTTTTCAATAATCTTAGATTCTTCTAGTGCCCATTGAGCTGCAGTTTTATAGGCTTGTATCAATCCGCCAACTCCAAGCTTTGTTCCTCCAAAATAACGAACCACTACGATTAATGTGTTCGTTAGGTTAAATGATTGTAATTGACCATATATGGGCATTCCTGCACTATTAGAAGGTTCTCCATCATCATTGGCTCTATATTGGTTGTATTCTTTGCCTAATTGCCAAGCATAACACCAGTGTCTTGCATTAAAGTGAGATTTCTTTAAGTTTTCAATATGTTCTTTTATTTCAACTTCTGTCTTTACTGGAAATGCATATCCATAAAATTTACTACCTCGATCTTTAAAAATAACCTCTTTTGAAGGAGATGTAATTGTATTGTAAGTGTCTTTTGTTGGTTCCATTTAATTCGAAATAAATATAAACAGAATACTGAGGATGGCAAGAAATATTCCAATCCAATTCTTCGGAATTAATTTTTCTTTAAATAATAAAATACCTATGATTGTGGATAACATTACAACAGCAACATTATTTAAAGTAAATATATCAGAGCTTTCAAAACCTTCACTTCGCAACGCTTGAAGTAAAAAGTATATCGAAAAATAATTAGGGATTCCTAAAAATACTCCTGCAATAATATTTTTAAACTCAATTTTAAAACCACCTCTTATAGATTTTACAGCAATTATAATAATTCCTATGATAGCTGCGGTTAAAAATATAGTGGCAGAAAATAATGGGACATCATTTTTAGCTACAAAACTATCTTCTAAAAATTTTAAGCTAGTATCAATTATGCCGCTCCCCATAAATACAAGAACAGGATAGATTAAATATTTTTTATGAACTGTAATGCTGCTTTTAGCTTTTAGGGAAGAAAAATAAACAGCAATTAAAGCGAGAATAATTCCGATTATCTTTAAAGCTCCTGCATCTTCTTTATAATAAAAAAGGCCGAAAAGAATAGGAATCACCATACTCATTTTTGTAGCGATAGAAACTACTGAAAGGCCTCCTTTTTGAGTAGTAATAGCCATTAAGAAGAATATAATAATGAAAAGAATTCCTAAAAAAAGAGTATAATAAAACCAATTGAAATTAACTAATTGTGAAATTGATACTACTTGATCATACACAATAATACCTGTAATAAATGCAGTAATATAGTTTACAGTAATTGCTTGAAGAATGTTTATTTTAAAACGTTCAAACAACTTAAAAACTACAAAGATTAATGTAGATGATAAGACACAAAATAGTAAATAGATCAATGGAGTTTAGATTAAGAATTATTCAAATATATCTTTTTTCTCTTGAAACAAATGTACAATGTCATCGGCTAATGGATTATTATTCCAAACATGGATTCCTGCTGCTTTAGCAGCTTCAGTATTTTCAAAAGTATCATCAATAAATAAACATTCATTTGCTTTTAAAGAATTGGCATCTAAAACAAATTGATAAATTTCTTTTTCTGGCTTTCGTAACTGTATTTCATGTGATAAGTAAAATTGATGAAATGATTTTTTAAATCGTTTATAGCGTTCAATTCCCATATTTTCAATTACTTTTTTAATATGCAATTCATTTGTGTTACTTAATAGAATAAGTTGATATTGACTTTTTTTAGCTAAATCTTCTATAAATTGAAGTCGATGCGCTGGAAAATCTAAAATAATAGCATTCCATGCCGTTTCTAATTGTTTCTTAGTTGTCGTTGGAAAATTTTGCTGATAATAGGAAACAAACGTTGAACTTGATATTTTACCTGCTTCATACAATGTATTAGTTGCTAGCATTTCTTCTGAAAAAGAACTTAAGCCAAGCTTTATTAATTCTCGATAGGTTGCTTGTTTGTCTAAGTTAATAAACACATCTCCAAAGTCGAATATCAGCGTTTTAATCATTATTAATATAGTGTAAAAGATCCGTCAGTATTTTTTCTTCGGAAGATATTTCACCTTTTATAATCGGAGCATTAACACCTTCATTAAATTCTAATTCGCCAATAAATTTTCGTGCCTCATCCCAACTATTTTCATTAATAAAAGTTTGAAGGGTTTTTGCTCCTCCTTCAACAATTAGAGATACAATTTGATGATGAAATAAAACAGTACAGATTTGTTGTGCGATGGGTTTAGAGAAATCAATGGTTTCATAACACAAGTTTTCTTTAGTCTCACCTTCTTTTTCTGTGATGATGATTGTCTTGGCTTGATTGTTATACACTGAATAATTTTCAGAAATTTTCAATGTTCTATCAATAATCACTCGAATGGGGGAGTTGCCTTCCCAATCTCTTGTGGTTAAACTTGGATTGTCTTGCAACACCGTGTTGGTTCCAACAAGTATTGCATGTTCTTGAGCACGCCACTTATGAACTAATTGTCTAGATTTCTTATTAGTGATCCATACCGGTTTTTTATCCTTTCTAAGCGCTTCTGAAGGAGCAATGAACCCATCCTTAGATTGCGCCCATTTTAAAATAATATAAGGACGTTTTTTATTCTGAAAGGTGAAAAAGCGTTTGTGCTGTTCTTTGCATTCTGGCTCTAAAACTCCCACTTGAACTTGACAACCTGCTTTAGTTAATTTTTCTATTCCTTTTCCTGCAACTAATTCATTGTCGTCTTTACATCCGATATAAACGGTTGGAATTTTATGTTCTACTATTAGATCACTACAAGGAGGTGTCTTACCAAAATGTGAGCATGGTTCTAGGGTTACATACAAGGTCGATTCTGATAATTGTGATTTTTCAGTAACCGATTGAATGGCATTCACTTCTGCGTGATTACCTCCATAGGGGCAAGTAAATCCTTCTCCTATTATTTTGTTGTCATATACAATAACGCAGCCTACAGAAGGATTTGGATAGGTAGATCCAAGCCCTTTTTTTGCAAGTTCAATGCAACGAGACATATATTTTTCATGTATATTCACAGGGTAAAAATACAAGGAATCATTTATATGAGCACAGCATTTATTCGTCCTATTTTAAAAAAAGATAATCCTAAGATTGCCAAAGTGATACGTCAAGTGTTAATTGACTTTGGAGTTCCAAAGGTTGGAACGGCTTATGCAGATAAAACATTAGATATGCTTTATGATGTATATCAAAAACCAAGAGCGGCTTATTTTGTGATTGAATTTGAAGATAAAATTATTGGAGGCTGCGGTTTTTCTCAGTTAGATAATTTTGAAGGGAATGTATGTGAACTTCAAAAAATGTACTTCTTACCTGAAGCTAGAGGTAAAGGACTAGGCAAACAAATGATTGAATCTTGTTTAGAGCTAGCTAAAAAACATCGATTTAATCAATGTTATTTAGAGACCATGCCTTATATGGATGCTGCTCAAAAATTGTACAAACGAAATGGATTTGAAGATTTGGACGGTCCAATGGGTGATACAGGGCATTTTTCTTGTACAGTACACATGATTAAAAATATATAGATTTTGACGATACGAGAACTTAAAAGTGAATTTCAAGATTCATTGATTGATTTATATCCTTCGGAAGAGGTACAATCTTTTTTTTCTATTCTTTCCGAAGAATATTTAAATCTATCTCGAATTGAGACTGTTTTAAAGCCTGATACATTGCTTTCAGACAAAAACATAGAGCAATTTAAAAATACAATTAAAAGGCTGAAAGATTTCGAACCTATTCAATATATATTGGGTAAAACAGAATTTTATAGTTTGCCCTTTATTGTAAATCAAGATGTGTTAATCCCACGCCCAGAAACAGAAGAATTGGTTGATTGGATTATAAATGATTTTAAGGATACTGAAAAAATAAGCATCTTAGATATAGGTACAGGAAGTGGATGTATTGGAATTTCATTAGCGTATAATATAAAGAATGCAAGGGTTTCTGTTTTAGATGTTTCTGAAAAAGCGCTGTCTGTTGCTAAGGAAAATACGCTTATAAATAAGGTAGATATCACCTTTTTAAAAGAAGATATTTTAAAAGGGAATCAATTGCCTCAAAAATATAATATTATTGTTTCTAACCCACCTTATGTGCGGATTTCAGAAAAAGAAGCAATGAAAAATAATGTATTAAAACATGAGCCAGGTTTGGCATTGTTTGTAGAAAATAACGATCCTTTATTATTTTATGAAAAGATAGCTTCATTAGCTCAAACGTATTTATTACCAGAGGGTTGCCTTTATTTCGAAATAAATGAATACCTTGGTAATGATATGAAACAACTTCTTAAAAACAAAGGGTTTAAAGATGTTGATATTAAAAAAGATATGTTTGGAAAAGACCGAATGGTTAAATGTAGAAAAGATGGTTGATTTAAATAAAATTTGTGTTTTTTGTGGAAGTCGTGAAGGGAACGATAATGCAATAATAGAAGCTTCGGAACAATTAGGAATTACATTTGCTAAAAAAAATATCACATTAGTATATGGAGCTGCTAAAATTGGTATTATGGGTATAATAGCTCAAACGGCATTAGATAATAAAGGCAAGGTTATAGGAGTGATTCCTGAGTTCTTAAAATTAAAAGAAGTAGTCCATTTGGGTCTTACAGAACTTATAACTACTAATAATATGCATGAGCGAAAGCTTAAGATGCAGGAGATTAGTGATGGTTTTATAGCGTTGCCAGGTGGCATAGGAACTCTAGAAGAACTATTTGAAATACTAACTTGGTTGCAATTAGGCTTGCACAAAAAACCAATAGGATTATTAAATATTAATCATTTCTATGATGACTTATTAAAGTTATTAGAAAACATGGTACGTAAAGGTTTTTTATCGATGGATAATTACAATTTACTAATCGTAGATTCATCAATAGATTTATTATTAAAAAAGATGTCAGAGTTTAAAGATCCTAAATCACCAAAGTGGTTAAATAGCGATAGAACGTAAAATCATGGATTTTAAGCTAATAGCATTTTTTATTTTCTAATTAATACTGCTGAAACTTTTTAATTATTTTTATATTGAAGCGTATTAACCATTAAATATATTAGTTGAATTCATCAAAAAAGTATTTTGCAGAAGTATTTGGAACTTTTGCTTTAGTTTTATTTGGATGTGGTGCTGCAACTGTAGTAGGCATATCTGCCGCAGGCCCTGCAGGTTAAGGGCTATTAGGGATTTCTTTGGCTTTTGGGTTAGCAGTCGTTGCTATGGCTTATACCATTGGTCCAATCTCTGGTTGTCACATAAATCCAGCAATATCGATTGCTATGCTTGCAGCGGGTAAATTATCAATGAAAGACACCATTGGTTATGTAATAGTAAAATGTATAGGTGTTATAATAGCAGCAGGAGTATTGTATTTAATCCTAACTAATGGAGACGGTTTTGTAATGCCAGAATGGGGTTTAGGTATTAATGGATGGGGTGAAGGTTATTTAGGAAACTATTCTATGCAAGCAGCTTTAATTTCTGAATTTGTATTTACATTTTATTCTTAATGGTCATTTTTGGAACGACAGCAGCTAAGGCATCACCTCTAAATGGCAGGATTAGCTATTGGTATTTCACTGGCTTTAATTCATTTTGTAGTCATCTTATTACAGGAACTTCAGTAAATCCGGCACGTAGTTTAGGACCAGCATTATTTGCAGGAGGTATGGCAATGTGTCAATTTTGGCTATTTATAGTTGCTCCAATAGCGGATGGATTATTTGCAGCCTTGGTAAGAAAGGTCTTTATAGATGATTAAATGTTATTATTATGTGTTTTTTTAAAAAGGCTTCCAATTGGAGGCCTTTTATTTTTAATATTTTCATCATTTTTTTATACAAGTTAATAAGCAAAAGTATTTGTAGGAAAATTCCTTAAATTCTTTTCTATATAATATCAATTATGGTATATTGAAAACCAAATATTAACCTAAATCTATATAATGACTAAAAATCACCTACTATTAATTTTATTATTATCTCTTTTCACATTTTCTGGTTTTGCCCAAAAAAATGTAAAAACAAAAGCTAATTATACAGGAACTGTTTCTTCTGTAGAATATGTATCGTCTTTGCAATCTAGACCAGGAGATCTTAGAGCTCCAGATAATACACCTAGAGAGGCAAAAGACAAACGATCAATTGGACAATACATTGGTGCAGGACAAGATCCCCAAACCCAAGATGATTATTTTGTGAGAAACAAACATGAAATGGAACAAAGTGTGCGTATGACGCCTCCAAGTCTTGTTTTCGATACCTATTCATCGACTTCACAACCAACAGATCCATCCTTAGCGGTAGGTCCTAATCACGTCATGGTAGTATTTAATACTGGATTTATGATTTATGATAAATCTGGAAACATATTATTAGGAGAAACGTCTCCCAACCCAGCTATTTTCCCCGCTGGAGGATGTTGTGATCTAACCGCAGCTTATGATAATGCAGCAGATAGATGGGTGCTAACCTTTTTAGGAAGTGGTGCTCAAGTGGCTGTTTCAGATGGACCTAATCCTTTAACTGCGGGTTGGTTTATTTATAATATTTCGGCAATTAATGATTATCAAAAGCTTTCCATTTGGAGTGATGGTTATTATATGACTGATAATACAAGTAGTTCTAATAGAGTATGGGCTTTAGAAAGAGATGAAATGTTGGCTGGAAATGCTGGGGCGCAAATACTTGGATTCGATCTTCCAGGAATTGCTACAAGTGGTTTTTATAGCCCTCAAGCCTTTAGTGTAACAGATGGAAATATGCCTGCCGCTGGTGGTGCACCTATTGTTTATATGCAAGATGATGCTTGGAGCGGAGTGAGCACTGACCATATTAAATTATGGACCATTGATGTGAACTGGGCAAGTCCTGGGAGTTCTACTGTATCTGCAGCAACACAAATTAATACCACTCCATTTATCAGTGTTTTTGATGGTGGTAGTTTTTCAAACTTAACACAACCAGGTGGAGGTTCTGCGATTGACGCATTACAAGCCACTATTATGAATCAAGCTCAGTTTAGAAAATTTAGTTCGCATAATTCAGCTGTATTTAATTTTGTAGTTGATGCTGATGCTAGTGCAGGAGAACTTGCTGCTGTAAGATGGCAAGAATTTCGTCAAAGTGGTGATAACCAACCTTGGTCTTTATACCAAGAAGGTACCTATACAGCTCCAGATGGTAGACATGCATGGAACGCAAGTTTAGCAATGGATGGTCAAGGGAATATTGGAATGGGATACTCTTCTATGTCAGGACCTTCAACTCCTACAACCGTAAGAGTTAGTTCTTATTTTACAGGAAGATTAAGTGGAGATCCAATCAATACAATGACAGCTTCTGAAGAAGTAATTTCCAACGGAAATCAAAATTTTTCAGGAACGAGATATGGAGATTATAGTAAAATTGATGTAGATCCTACAGACGATTCTACTTTCTGGTTCATCACTGAATACATGAACAGTGGAAGAAAAGGAGTAGTTGGAGTGTTCGAAATTGCAGCTGCGGGTCCGCCAGATACTGAAGATCCAACAGATCCAAACAATTTAGTTGCAAGTAATATTACAGGTTCAGGAGCAACGTTAAATTGGACAGCTTCAACAGATAATGTAGGTGTTGCTTTTTATAACATTCTTATTGATGGAATTCAAGTTGGTACGACTCCAACAAATAGCTTTAATGTATCAGGATTGTTACCATTAACTTTGTATAATGCAACAGTTAATGCTCAAGATGCTGCCGGAAATACTTCTGGAGATGCAAGTACTTCGTTTACAACTATTGATGGTCCTCCAGCAGAATATTGTGATTCTGCTAGTACTGATACTTCAGATGAATTTATTGGGCGTGTACAATTAAACACGATCGATAATGCTTCAGGAGCGCAATTTTATTCAGATTTTACAGCTATTTCAACTGATTTAACCGAAGGACAGGATTATACGGTAACAGTTACTCCAACATGGACAGGAACTGTTTTTGCTGAAGGTTATGCAGTTTGGATTGACTATAATGCGGATGCTGATTTTGATGATACAGGAGAGTTAGTATGGTCTAAAGCAGCTTCTACAGATACTCCTAATAGTGGTATTTTTACAGTGCCAAGTGGCACATCGGAATCTCCTGTTAGGGTGAGAGTTTCTATGAAGTATAATGGTATACCTTCTCAGTGTGAGACTTTCCAATATGGAGAGGTAGAAGATTATACAATTAACCTAATGGCAGCTGGAGGTGGACCAGACATTGAAGCTCCATCAAAACCATTAAACGTAGTTGCTTCTAACATAACAGATACTACAATAGATTTATCTTGGGATGCTTCAACAGATAATGTAGGTGTGGTTAGTTATGAAGTATATCAAAATGGACCATTTAACCTTAGTACAGCAGGTACATCAACAACGATGTCTGGATTAACTCCTAATACAGAATATAAGTATAGAGTGAGAGCTGTTGATGCTGCAGGAAATAAATCATCGTTAAGTAAAGCTATATTCGCAACCACAACTGTTGGTGGTGGCGGAGGTCCTGGTGTTATCGCTGGATACTACTTTGAAACTGGTTTAGATGGTTGGACTGACGGAGGAAGCGATTGTTTTAGAACTAATAATGCAAGTCGTGCTTTTGAAGGATCTTATTCAATGAGATTAAGAGATGGTTCTGCTACTTCATTTACAGAATCTCCAGTAATGGATTTAACAGGTAATACTGAAATTGCTATTGAATTCCATTCTTATTCAATTAGTATGGATCTTGGAGAATTTTATGTAGTTGAATTTTTTGACGGCTCAACATATCAAGCAATTGGAACCTATGAAAGAGCTGTAGATTTTAACAATAGTTCATTCTTTACAGATATAATCACACTAGATAGTGGTAGCTATAGTTTCAATGCTAATAATAGAATTCGTATTACAAATTTTGCTAGTGATAATAAAGATAGAGTTTATTTAGATGCTATTGTGGTTTCAGGAGATAATGTAGCTCCATTCGCTAACAATGCAGGTTCTAAGATAAAATCATTTACTGAAAATGCTGAAAAGAATATTAATGTGTATCCAAATCCAACAAAATCAACGCTTTCGATTGATATGTTAGATGATACTAATTATGATTCAATCGTTATATTTTCAACAACGGGACAAATAGTTAAAACGATCTCTTCTAGAGATAGTAAGATTACAGTTGATGTTTCTAATTATGCATCAGGATTATATTTTATCCGATTCGTATCAGACAAATTAGCGGTTACAAAACGTTTTGTGAAAGATTAATATTTTAGTTTATTATATTTGAAAAGGCCGTCTTAATAAGACGGCCTTTTTTGTTGATATTCTGTTTTTGAAAACGACTATTTTATAAGAATGAATTTTATATTTGTTACATGAATATGAAAGAGTATATATTTCAATTACGAGAAGAACTTCGGAAACATAACCATAACTATTATGTTTTAGATACTTCCACTATATCCGATTTTGACTTTGATCAAAAACTGAAAGAACTTCAAAAGTTAGAAGAAGATCATCCAGAATTTCATGATGCTAATTCTCCTACCTTACGCGTTGGTGGTAAAATCACAAAGAATTTTAATACAATTGTTCATGATTATAGAATGCATTCTTTGGATAATTCCTATTCAAAAGAAGATCTCTTAGATTGGGAAACACGTATTAAAAAATTAGTAGATGGAGACATTAATTACACCTGTGAATTAAAATATGATGGAGCTTCCATTAGCTTAACCTATGAAAATGGTATACTGCTAAGAGCTGTAACTAGAGGGGATGGTTACAAGGGCGATGAGGTGACTGCTAATATAAAAACCATAAAAACGATCCCTTTAGTACTACAAGGTGATTTTCCAAATCGGTTTGATATACGGGGTGAGATAGTTCTTCCATTTGATGGTTTTAATAAAATGAACGAAGTTAGGATTGAAGCAGGAGAAGAGCCCTATCGAAATCCAAGGAATACTGCCTCTGGAAGTTTAAAACTACAAGATAGTAGTGAAGTAGCTAAACGTCCATTAGAGTGTTTGTTATATAGTGTAATAGGTGAAAAGTTACCGATTAGCACACAGCTTCAAAATTTAGAAAAAGCTAGAGAATGGGGCTTTAATGTTCCTAGTGAAGCTAAAGTTGTTTCAAGTATCGATGAGGTATTTAAATTTGTAGATTATTGGGATGTCCATAGACATGATTTACCTTATGAAACAGATGGTGTTGTAATTAAAGTAAATAACTTGCATCAACAAGATGAGCTAGGGTATACGGCTAAAGCTCCTCGTTGGGCAATTGCGTATAAGTTTAAAGCAGAGCAAGTTTCAACAGTGTTAAATGAAATTACGTATCAAGTTGGTAGAACTGGAGCTATAACTCCTGTTGCTAATTTAGAGCCTGTAGAATTAGCTGGTACCATTGTAAAAAGAGCTTCACTGCATAATGCAGATCAAATAGAGAAGTTAGATATTAGAGAAAAGGATACTGTTTTTGTTGAAAAAGGAGGAGAAATCATTCCAAAAATTATTGGCGTTGATTTATCTAAGCGACCTCATGATTCCAAAGCAACTAAATATATTGAGAAATGCCCTGAATGTCAGACAGAATTAATCCGATTAGCGGGTGAAGCAAAACATTTTTGCTTGAATACTATGCGATGTCCACCACAAATTATAGGAAGAATTCAACATTTTATTTCTCGAAAAGCAATGGATATTGAAGGTTTGGGAGGTGAAACTGTCGCTTTATTGGTAACTAATCATTTAATTAATAACTATGCTGATTTATATGAGTTGACAAAGGAAAAAGTATTGCCTTTAGAACGAATGGCTGAAAAAAGTGCAGACAATCTAATAGCGGGTGTTGAAGCTTCAAAAGAAATTCCTTTTGAACGAGTGTTATTTGCTTTAGGTATACGTTATGTAGGAGAAACAGTAGCTAAAAAACTCGCAAAATATTATAAAAGTATTGATAACTTAGCAAAAGCTTCCGAAGAAGAGTTGATTTCTGTAGATGAAATAGGGGAGATTATAGCTAAAAGTGTGGTTCTGTTTTTTACTTCAGAAGAGAACAATGAAATGATTACTAAGTTAAAAAGTTATGGAGTTCAACTTGAAATATCTTCCGAAGAATTAAAAAATCAAACAGATAAATTGCAGGGTAATACATTTGTTGTATCTGGTGTTTTTATGAAAGTTTCACGAAATGAACTTAAAAAACTAATTGAGGATAATGGAGGAAAAATATCTAGTTCTATTTCAAAAAAAACAGGCTATGTAATTGCAGGTGATACTATGGGACCAAGTAAGCGCACAAAAGCTGAAAGCCTTGAAATACCTATCATCACTGAAGATGATTTTTTATTAATGATTTCTTAATTAAGTATTCAAATAACAATTAAATTGTAATTTTGTACTAGTACAATATAAGCAATGTTTGAAAAATTAAAGCGTAAATATCTTAAAAGACAAATAGATGAAAATCTTAAGGGAAGAGATTTGACATTGCGTAATTCGTCATTAAAAAGACTAGGTTTTTTAGTTGATGAAAATATTTTACTTGACATAGAAACACTGTATGATTTTTCAAAAGAATTGCAGATTCATAGAAAGGATGTTAAAATCTATTCTTTTAGAGAAGTAAAAAAGAAACTTCCTACCTTAGTTCAGAATCAAATAAATAATAAAGATTTTACTTGGCGTGGTGATATTGACAACCAAAATGCTACAGAGTTTTTGGATATTCCTTTTGATGTACTTATTGGTTTTTATTCAGGAAAGAATGAATTTTTAGACGTAATGGTGTCTAAAAGTAAAGCTAAATTTAAAGTTGGTTTTAAAGGAGGAGATGAGCGATTATACGATTTGCTTATGGATATAGATCCTAACAATATCGAGGGATTTAAATTGGAGTTAATAAAATATTTAACAATACTTAACAAAATAAACTAAACAAATGAAAGAGTTTATAGGCACAGGAGTAGCATTGATTACGCCTTTTTTGAAAGATTTATCTATTGATGTAGAAGGGTTAAAAAGAGTCGTAAATTTTAATATTGAAAATGGGATAGATTATTTAGTTGTTTTAGGAACAACAGCTGAAAGCGCAACCTTGTCTAATGAAGAAAAACAAGTAGTTATTGCGACAATCAAAGGTGCAAATAACAATAGAGTGCCTTTAGTATTAGGTATTGGCGGAAATAACACTGCAGCCGTATCGCAAGAAATGCAATCTCAAGATTTGACAGGGATTTCAGCTATTTTATCAGTTTCGCCCTATTACAATAAACCGACACAAGAAGGAATTTATCAACATTTTGCAACCATAGCTAAAGTTGCGTCTTTACCAATTATTATATATAATGTTCCCGGAAGAACGGCTTCAAATATAGAACCAGAAACGGTAGTAAGATTAGCAAATGATTTTAAAAATATTGTTGCTATAAAAGAAGCTGCAGGGGACATCGTTCAAGCAATGAAACTAATTTCAGTTTGTCCAAAAGACTTTTTAGTAATTTCAGGAGATGACATGATCACCTTACCTATGATATTAGCCGGTGGTGCAGGAGTTATATCGGTAATAGGAGAAGGATTTCCTAAAGAATTTTCAAACATGGTAACTTTTGGATTAGAAAAAAACGTAGATAAAGCATATAATATTCATTATAAAATTGCTCCTGCAATCGATTATATCTTTGAGGAAGGAAATCCAGCAGGAATAAAATATGTCTTTAAAAAATTAGGGATTTGTGAAGATTATGTGAGATTGCCTTTGGTAGGAATTAGTAGCTCATTATCTTTAAAATTGGATGCTTTCATTAACTCCTTTGATTCATAATAAAGATTTCATACGTTAATTATTTCAAAAAAGTAATGTTTATTAGTGCTAAGCGCAATATTTTAGCTAGATAATAAGTTTTTATTATCACGTTTTATTTATTACTTTTGCACGAAGTTTTTTAGATTTATGAGAACCACACTTTTACTTTTATTTTCGATACTATTATTCACTTCATGTAGTGAGTACCAACGAGTACTTAAAAATGATGATACTGCTGAAAAGTATACCATGATGAATACAATGTATGAAACTGGAAAGTTTAAAAAAGCTTTAAAGTTAATGGAACAGATTGTTCCAGCATATCGTGGTAAACCACAAGCTGAAAAATTAATGTTTATGTATGCAAATACATTTTACAATTTAGAAGATTTTTATTTAGCGGGGTATCAATTTGAAAGATTTGCAACTTCATATCCTAAAAGTGATAGTGCTGAAGCAGCTTCTTATAAAGGAGCAAAAAGTTATTACGAATTATCTTCTCGTTTTTCTTTAGATCAAAAAGACACTTATAAAGGCCTAGAAAAACTGCAAGACTTTATTAATAAATTTCCAGATTCTGATTTTAGAATTGACGCAAATGAGAAAGTTGCAGAACTTAATGATAAATTAGAAAAGAAAAGCATAGAAACTGCAAAGCAATATTTAAGAATTTCAGATTTTAAAGCTGCAATAGAGTCATTTGATAATTTCATCCTAGATAATCCAGGATCAGTTTATCGTAAAGATGCATATTTTGGTAAATTTGAAGCTGCCTATAAATTGGCAATTAGAAGTTATCCTTCTTTAGTGAAAGATCGTTTAATTACCGCTAAAGGCTATTATAATAATTTTGCTAAATATTATAAAGATAGCACCTTAAATGAAGATGCTGCTAAAATATTAGAAGACGTTAATCTACGTTTAAACGAATACGAAACCGAAACCGAAACATCAAGTTTAAAATAAAATTATGATAGATATTAAAAATAGCGACGCAAATATCAATACTGAAACTATTGATAAAAACTTAATTGATGCTCCCACTGATAATATTTATGAGGCAATATCTATTATTTCTAAAAGATCTATTCAGATAAATGCTGATATTAAAAAAGAGCTTATCGAAAAGTTAGATGAATTTGCTACGTATAATGATAGTTTAGAAGAAATTTTTGAAAACAAAGAACAAATTGAAGTTTCTAAGTTTTATGAAAAATTACCTAAGCCTCATGCATTAGCAGTTCAAGAATGGTTAGAAGATAAAATCTACCATAGAAACACTCAAGACGAAGCATTAGATAGTTAATAATGTCTATTCTAAGCGGAAAAAGAATATTACTAGGCATAACGGCCGGTATTGCCGCTTATAAATCTGCTTTTTTAGTACGTTTATTAGTGAAAAATGGAGCTGATGTGAAGGTAATAATGACTCCTTCATCTAAAGAATTTGTAACTCCCTTAACACTTTCTACTTTATCTAAAAACGAAGTATACTCTTCTTTTACAAATGAAGATGATGATAATGCCCAATGGAATAACCATGTTGAGTTAGCCCTTTGGGCAGATTTATTTGTAATTGCTCCAGCTACTGCCAATACACTATCAAAAATGGCAAATGGCGTTTGTGATAATTTATTATTAGCAGTGTATCTGTCTGCAAAATGCCCAGTGTATTATGCTCCTGCAATGGATTTAGATATGTACAAACATCCAACTACCTTAGCATCTTTCTCTAAATTAAATGAATTTGAAAATATTCAAATACCTGCAGCCAGTGGCGAATTAGCTAGTGGATTAATAGGACAAGGAAGAATGGCTGAGCCTTCTGAAATTGTTTATTTTATTGAAAAAAACATTCTAAAGGATTTACCCTTACGAGGCAAAAAAATACTTATTACTGCAGGCCCTACTTTTGAAGCAATTGACCCAGTTCGTTTTATAGGAAATCATTCAAGTGGAAAAATGGGATATGCAGTTGCTGAAACAGCGGCATCAATGGGAGCCGAAGTAGTTTTAATTTCGGGTCCTGTATCATTACAAATAGAGCATAGTTTAATTAAAGTCATTAAAGTAACTACAGCTCATGAAATGTATGAGGCTACTCATAATCATTTTAATGATTGCAGTATTGCAATATTGAGTGCTGCCGTTGCAGACTTTACTCCTATAAACGTTGCAAATCAAAAGATTAAAAAGAAGGAAGGGAGTTTAACTATGGAGCTCAAAAAAACGAAAGATATTTTAGCTTCCTTAGGAAAAATAAAAGACAAACAATTTTTAGTAGGTTTTGCTTTAGAAACAGAAAATGAAATTGAAAATGCAAAAACAAAACTTCTACGAAAGAATTTAGATTTAATTGTATTAAATTCGCTTAATGATAAAGGTGCAGGTTTTAAAACAGATACAAATAAGGTTACCATAATTACAAAGGACAATAAAATAGTGCCTTATCCTGTTAAAAGAAAGAGAGAAGTAGCATTCGATATTTTACAACATATTATAAAACAAATCCATGCGTAAAATTATTATAATAGTATCGCTTATATTTTCAACACTTGCAATTCAATCTCAAGAATTAAATTGTACAGTTACCATTGATGCATCTAAAACAGGTCAACAAAATCAGCAAGTATTTAGAACATTAGAACAGCAACTTACAGAATTTTTAAATAATACAGTTTGGACAAATAAAGAATTTAAAAATCAAGAGAGAATAGATTTAAATATGTCACTTATCGTGAATGAGTTTGACTCAAATTTTTTCTCTTGTAACTTGCAAATACAAGCATCAAGACCAATTTTTGATTCTGTTTATGATAGTCCGATATATAATTATAACGACAAACAGGTAAGTTTTAATTATACAGAATTTGAACCTTTAATATTTAATATTAATAACTTCGATTCAAATTTAGTTTCAATTATAGCATTCCATGTCTATACTGTTATAGGTTTAGATGCAGATACTTATGAGGATAATGCAGGCTTCGAATATTTTGAAACTGCAAAGCAAATTGTCAATACCGCTGCTTCTAGTAATTTTAAAGGCTGGAAATCTACCGATGGTAACCAATCACGCTTTCGATTTAACGACGCATTGATTTCTAGTGTTTATCAGGAGTTTCACACAGCAATGTATGGATATCATCGTTTAGGCTTAGATGTAATGTCTACAAATCAAAAAGCGGCTAAAAAAAGTATTGCCGAAGCAATTGCTACTCTAAAGAAAATAAACGATAGAAGACCTAACTCTTATTTATTAAGAACCTTCTTTGATGCAAAAGGGGATGAAATTCAAAATATATTTAGTGGTGGACCAAGTACTGACATTACTGAATTAATTGATAACTTAAATCGTATGGCACCTACCAAGCGAAATAATTGGTCGAAAATTAGATTTTAATATTTTTTCTTGCAGAAATAATAAAACCGATTACATTTATAAGGTAATTTAATTTTAACAATGTGATTACCCAACTTTCTATAAAAAATTACGCATTAATAGATGATATTAATGTCGATTTCACTTCTGGACTTACTATAATTACTGGTGAGACTGGAGCTGGTAAATCTATATTGTTAGGTGCATTATCACTTTTATTAGGCAAAAGAGCTGAATTGAGTAGTATCAATGATACTTCTAAAAAATGTATTATTGAAGCTAGTTTTTCTATCAAAAGATTAAAAATTCAAAATGTGTTCGAAAAAAACACAATGGATTATGACCCAGAAACTATCCTTAGAAGAGAATTATTTCCGAACGGAAAAAGTAGAGCCTTTGTAAATGATTCTCCTGTTACATTACAGCAACTTCAATCCTTAGCACCGTATTTGGTAGATATTCATACTCAGCACGAAACGCTTACCCTTTTTTCTGAAAACTTTCAGATGGAAGTTATCGATGTGTTGGCTAATAATGAAAATTTACTACAATCCTATTCACATGAATTAAAAGAATATTTTAATTTAACTGAAACTATTTCAGAATTAAAATATAAAAAGGAATCAGCTAATAAGGAATTAGACTATAATACCTTTTTGTATAATGAAATAGAACAAGCAAAATTAAAAGGTGTCAATCTACAGTCTTTAGAAGAGTCGTTTGAAACCTTAAATAATACCGAATCTATACAGGAAGTTTTTTCTAAAGCAATGCAATTATTTTCTGAAGAACATATCGGTACTATTGAAACGGCTAAAGAAATAAGAAATGCACTCTCTACTATTAAGTCGTATGCTGCCGAGTATGAATCCTTTTGGGAACGACTCAATAGTTGTGTGATTGAATTAGAAGATTTGCAAGAGTCAATCCATGATGCAACTTCTAATGTTGAAGCAAATCCTGAATTATTATTTGAAACAAACAATGCTCTTCAAGCCATATATAAACTACAACAAAAACATGCTGTAGCTACGATAGATGAATTATTAGAAATTCAAAATACATTAAAATCTCAAATAGATTCAACTCTAAATCTAGATGAAAAAATTAATGATCTAGAAGTCAGACAAAAAAAACTACATCAAAAATTGACTCAACTTGGAACTAAAATTTCTTTAACTAGGAGTGAAGCAATACCTATATTAAAGAAGAAAATGGAACATATTCTAAATCAGTTAGGTTTGCCAAATGCACGCTTTAAATTTGAACTGTCAAAGTCAACTTCATTTAAAAAGAATGGAACTGATACCTTGGCACTTTTATTTACAGCAAATAAGGGATTGGATTATGCTCCTTTAAAAAAGGTAGCTTCGGGAGGTGAATTGAGTAGAATAATGTTAGCAATTAAATCTGTATTAGCAAGTTATAAAAAATTACCTACCTTAATATTCGATGAAATTGATACAGGGGTTTCAGGGGAAGTAGCAACAAAAATGGCGCTAATATTAGAAACGATGAGTGATAAATTGCAATTGATATGTATCACGCATCTACCGCAATTAGCAGGGAAGGGTAACAATCATTTAAAAATATACAAAGAAGACCATAATAATTTAACAGTTACTAGATTAAGAAATTTAAATGCGGAAGAAAGAATAGAAGAAATTGCTGAAATGATAGGCGGTAAAGAAAAATCTGAAACCGCAATTTTGCATGCAAAAGAATTATTGAATTAAAACGTATATTTGAATTAATATAAAGAACAAAATTTCATTAATAATAACCAACAAAGAAAAGTCAATGTCTTATAATTTATTAAAAGGAAAAAGAGGAATTATATTTGGAGCCTTGGATGAAAATTCAATAGCTTGGAAAACAGCGGTACGTGTACATGAAGAAGGGGGAGTATTTGTGCTTACAAATGCACCAATCGCAATGAGAATGGGACAAATTAATGAATTAGCAAAACAAACCAATTCAGAAATTATTCCTGCGGATGCTACAAGTATTGAAGATTTAGAAAACCTTGTTGAAAAGTCAATGGAGATTTTAGGAGGTAAAATTGATTTTGTTTTACATTCTATCGGCATGTCTGTAAATGTTAGAAAAGGAAAACATTATACTGATCAAAACTATGCATGGACACAGAAAGGGTGGGATGTATCTGCAGGTTCTTTTCATAAAACAATGCAAGTACTTTATAAGAAAGATGCAATGAATGAATGGGGAAGTATTGTTGCTCTTACTTATATGGCTGCACAACGAGTATTTCCAGACTACAATGATATGGCAGATAATAAAGCGTACTTAGAGTCTATTGCTCGAAGCTTTGGTTATTTCTTCGGAAAAGATAAAAAAGTTAGAGTGAATACAATTTCACAATCTCCAACACCTACTACTGCAGGGCAGGGAGTTAAAGGTTTTGACGGTTTTATTGCTTATGCAGAAAAAATGTCTCCATTAGGAAATGCTACAGCGATTGATTGCGCAAATTATACCATAGCAATGTTTAGTGATTTAACCAAAAGAGTAACATTACAAAACCTATATAATGATGGAGGATTTTCCAATATGGGAGTAAGTAATGAGGTTATGGGAGCCTTTGTAGAAAGCGAATAACAATCAAAATAAATACAACAAAAAAGCCTGACTGTAAATTATTTATAATCAGGCTTTTTTGTTGTATTTACTTATAAGTTCATCTTTAACTCAACGTTAAAAAAAAACTTCTTGTCGAAAAACATTTGTTCTTAATTATTTTTTTAGGTACATTTATCAAATATTAACTAAAAATATACATTAGATTATGAAAAAAACAATTACACTTTTGCTTTTTGCTGTGTTCTGCTTAGTTGGAACAACAAACGCGCAACAAGCTCAATCAACAAACGTTCAGGACTTACTGACGAGATTAGCTCAAATAGGAGTTTCTCACGCAAGCATTTCTGACTATTTTACTCAAGAAGAGCAAGGTGCTTTGAAAAGACATTTTGCTAATCGCATACCAGCGCCGAACGAAAGAGTTTCCAAAAACTATGATACTTCTTTATTTGGTGCAACTTCTTTAACAGGAACTTCTACTGGTACTTCAGTTTACAATGGTCCTGCAGGAACTGCAACAAAAATGGCATATGGAGAGAATCCAACAAGAATGCCAGTTGTAATTACACATAGTGTTACACAAACTATCGAAGCTGGTTCAGAAATAGCTTGTGCTGATGCAATTAGCTATAGAGACAATAGTGTTTTTAGAGATTTCGATTTAGCGACCGATTTTGGTATTGCTGGAGATTTTGAAGTAACAAATGCTGAGGTTGCTATCGGTGCTGGAGTAATAACTCCTGCTGGTTTCCCAATGACAGTTAATATTTGGTCTTCTACTGGAGCTGCGTTTCCTAATGGAACTTTAACTCTTTTAGCTTCTGAAGTAGTAACTATTACTTCTGCTGATTCTGAGACTCTTATTTCTGTGCCAATTGTTGCAACAGTTCCTGCTGGAGAAGTAATGGTACTTGAAGCAATGATTGTAGATGATTTAACAGCTACTAACTTCATGCGTTTTGGTGCAAACTTAGACGGACAAACAGGAGTTTCTTGGATTCTTGCTGAAGCTTGTGGAGCTACTGTGATTTCTGATATGGCTGTTGCTTTCGGTCTTGATAACGCATTTGTAATGAATGTTGTTGGAGATGAAGCTACTACAGGTGGTGGAGGTTTAGGATATTGTGCTATGAACTCTACTGTTGAGTTTGGTTCTTTTGACCCAGCTGATGGAACTATTGTTACTCCTTTAGGAGCTTCTTCTGCTGCTGGTTTCGAGAATGCTGGTTCTATTGATGGTACTACAGGAATTGCTTATGTTTTAGATAACTTAGGTGATGCTTATAGTGTTGATATTGCTACTGCAGCTTATACTTCTTTAGGAAATATTGCTGGAGATTGGTTAGGTGCTGAGTTCGATCCAACTTCTGGAATTTACTATGCTTTAGCTGCCGATTTAAATCTTTATACTGTTGATTTCGCTGGGCTATCTGCTACTTTAGTAGGTGCTACTGGATTTACTGGTTTCCCAATTGGATTAGCTATTGATGGTGCTGGAGTTGCTTATGCATATGACGTTGTCGATGATAACATGTATACAGTAGATTTAGGAACTGGAGCTGCTACATTATTAGGAGCTATTGGATTTGATGCAAACTTTGGTCAAGGAATGGGATATGACGCATTAACTGATACAGTATATATGACTGCATTTAATAATACAGTTTTTGATTCTGAGTTACGTATCGTAGATACTGCAACTGGAAACACTGCGTTGGTGAATCAAATGGATTCTGCTGCCTTAACGCAATATGCTTGGGTTTCTTTTGAAGGTGTAGCGGTTGTACTTCCTCCAAATGATGAATGTGCTGGTGCAATTGATGTTAACTGTGGAGATGTTGTTGTAGGTGAAACTATTACTGCTACTGATTCAGGTAATAACGCTGCTCCAGATTTATGGTATTCATTTACTGGAATGGGTCTTGTACAAGATATTACTGTTTCTTTATGTGACGGTGGTACTGATTATGATTCTATATTACGTTTATTTGATGCATGTGGTGGAGCTGAAATAGCTACAAACGATGATTCTTGTGGATTACAATCTGAACTTACTTTTTCTTCAGATGGTACCTCTACCTATTGGATTATGATAGAAGGATTTGGATCTAGCTCTGGAAACTTCTCTATGGCTATTACTTGTAGCCCTGAAGATCCAACTGGTCCTCCAAATGATTTATGTGACGGTGCTTTACCATTAGCTTGTGATGATGCTATTACAGGTGATACTACTGATGCTACAAATACAGATAACCCTGGAACTTGTGATACTGCATTAGATACTGCTCCTGGTCTGTGGTATTTATTTGAAACTCCAGCGGATGGTGATTATACAGTTACAATAGATACATTCGGATCTGCTTATGACACTAAATTAGGTGTATTCTCTGGTGATTGTGGTGCATTAGTTTGTGTAGCTGGTAATGATGATGATGGAGGTTTACAATCTCTTGTTGAATTTACAGCTACTTCTGGTGAGTCTTATTATGTTTATGTTACTGGATTCAGTACTAGTGCTGGTGCATTTAACTTAAATGTTGCTTGTACTATTTTAATTGGATATGAAGACAATGCTATTGCTGGATTTAACTATTACCCAAATCCTGCAACAAATGCAATCAACTTAAGTGCTCAAAATAATATTGAGACTGTAGCTATCTTTAATGTTTTAGGTCAAAAAGTTGTTGATCAAAATGTTGAAGCTACTAGTACTTCACTTGATGTATCTAACCTTTCAGTTGGAACTTACATTATGAAAGTTTCTGTTGATGGTCAAATTGGTACGTATAAAATAGTTAAGAAATAATTTATTTCTAAACTAATATTATTAAGCCACCTGCGAAAGCAGGTGGCTTTTTTTATTGTATATTTATTGTATCAATTTATTGTATAACCAACCTATCTTAACATGAATAAAGCTTTACTTTTTGTAGCTTTACTATTTTGCATTATCAGTCAAAATAATATAAACGCTTCTAGTTTAGAAAACAATATCCCACCCTTTATAAACCCTCCTACAAACGATGAATGTGCTGATGCCATTGCATTAATTTGTGGAGATATAATAATAGGAGAAACAATCACAGCGACAGATTCTGGAGCGAATTCTGCTCCCGATGTATTTTTTACGTATACAGGATCTGGTCTTGAAGAAGATATAACTTTATCTCTTTGCGATGGAGGTACAGATTATGATTCTTATATTCGAGTATTTGAAGATTGTACTCTAGCAGTTGAAATTATTTCAAACGATGATTCATGTGGATTACAGTCTGAACTTACTTTTGAATCTAATGGGACTTCTACTTATTATATAATGATAGAAGGTTTTGGAGCAAATGTTGGTAATTTTAGCTTAGAAATAACATGCTTTGCTATTGATCCTAATGAGCCAGAAAATAATGATTGTGATGACGCCATTACTTTACAATGTAATGAGACAGTTATAGGGAGTACAGAATTTGCAACAGATTCTGGAGGAAATGATGCTCCCGATGTATATTTTACTTATACAGGAAGCGGAGACCCAGAGGTGATCACTGTATCTTTATGTGACGGCGACACGAATTATGATTCATGGCTTCGAATTTTCGATGACTGTGATTTAAATAATCAATTATTTTCAATAGATGATTCTTGTGGTTTACAATCTGAAATTACCTTTGTTTCAGATGGAACATCTTCATATTATATTATGATTGAAGGGTATCAATCTAATTTTGGAGAGTTTAGTTTAGAAACAACCTGTAGCGTTTTTGATCCACCACCAAATGATGATTGCGATGGAGCCATAGCCTTAAATTGTGGAGATATTGCAATAGGAACTACTGCATCTTCCTTAAGTAATGCAGGTAATAGCTCACCCGATGTATTTTATAAATATACAGGGTCTGGAGGTGAAGAATGGGTGACTTTATCTTTATGCGACGGAAATACAGATTATAATTCACGTTTATTAGTGTATGATACTTGTGATTATGATGAGTTGCTTTCAGAAAATGATGATTTTTGTGGACAACAATCACGGCTTACGTTCTTTTCCGATGGAATATCTACTTATTATATTGTTGTTGAGGGCAATCAAACTAGTTCAGGAAATTTCAGCCTTGAAATTACTTGTGATCCAATTTTAGGTATTAATGAAAATGCATTAGAACACTTTTCTTTTTATCCAAATCCTTCAAATAATAGTATCCATGTAAATGCGTTGCAAAACATAGAATTTGTAAGTATATATAATATGATAGGGCAAGAAGTACTAAATGAAAATATAGATTCAATACATTCAGAAATTGATATTTCTAATTTATCTACAGGAACTTACTTAATGAAAGCTTCAATCAATGGTTCTATTGGAACCTTTAAATTGTTGAAAATATAAATTAAATAAAAACACAATTAAGCCATCTGATAAATTCAGATGGCTTTTTTATTTATTGTATATTTATTGCTAGAAATTAATGAAAACTAACCCTCATGAAAAAAAATCACATTCTAACTATTTTATTTTTTGCATTAATTAATTTCAGTTTTGCAAACCCAATTACCTTTCATACTTACAATATTGAAGAGAATGTTGTTCCAGTAAATGACACTTGTGATAATGCAATAGCATTAAATTGTGAAGAAACCGTTGTTGGTGAAACTATCACTGCGACCGATACAAATTCAAATGGATCAGGAGATGTATATTTTACGTATACAGGATCTGGATTACCAGAACATCTTACAATATCCCTTTGTGACGGAAGTACAGATTATGACTCTTATATTCGAGTATATGAAGATTGTACTTTAGGGGTAGAAATTATTTCAAACGATGATTCATGTGGATTACAATCGGAAGTTCTATTTGATTCTGATGGGTTTTCTACTTACATAATTATAATAGAGGGTTTTGCAGAAAACACAGGTAATTTTAGTCTAGCATTAAATTGTGTGCCTATTGACCCTAATGAACCACCTAATAATTTTTGTGCTAATGCAATTGAATTAATTTGTAATGAAACAGTAGTTGGCTCTACTGAGTTTGCTACGGATACTGGTGGGAATGAAGCTCCAGATGTATATTATACCTATACTGGAACTGGTATACCTGAAGTAATTACAATATCTCTTTGCGATGGAGATACAAATTATGATTCATGGCTAAGGATTTATGATGATTGCGATTTGAATAATCAACTCTACTCTCTTGATGATTCTTGTGGATTGCAATCTGAAATCACTTTTGTTTCAGATGGTACTTCTACATTTTATATCATGATTGAAGGATATCAGGCAAATTTTGGAGAATATAGCCTAGAAATGACTTGTGTTGATTTTATTCCTGCACCTAATGATGAATGTGATGGAGCTATTGAGGTTACTTGTGGAAATATCGTTATAGGTAATACAATGTCTGCATTAGATCATGGTGGGAATAGTTCGTCAGATGTATTCTATTCGTATACTGGAACAGGGATTTCAGAGATCGTAATTATTTCACTTTGTGATGGCTCTACAGATTACAACTCTTATTTAAGAGTTTTTGAAGATTGTACACTAGCAGAACAAATATCTGAAAATGATAATTTTTGTGGACAACAATCACAAGTAAGTTTTCTATCTGATGGGGTATCTACCTATTATATAATGGTAGAAGGAAATCAAAATAGTTCTGGTAACTTTAGTTTGGAAGTTAGCTGTGCTCAACCACAAATTAATGATACCTGTGATAATGCAATTAATGTTGAATGTGGCGATATTATTATAGGTGAAACTATTACCGCTACGAATACAGTAGGAAATTCATCTACAGATATATATTATAATTATATAGGAGAGGGACAAGAAGAATGGGTTACTTTATCACTTTGTGATGGAAATACAAATTATAACTCACGTTTATTAGTGTATGATAATTGCGATTTTAATGAGTTGCTTTCAGAAAATGTAAATTTTTGTGGAGAACAATCTCAATTAACATTTTTTTCAGACGGAGTTTCAAATTATATCATAATAGTTGAAGGAGGACAAGGAGGTTCTGGAAACTTTAGTCTGGAGGTTACTTGTGAACCAATATTAGGAATAAAAGATGCTATATTTGAAAGTTTTTCATTCTACCCAAACCCAAGCTCTCATAGTATACATGTAAATGCATTACAAACTATAGAATCTGTAAGTATATATAATATGATTGGTCAAGAAGTATTAAATAAGAGAATTGATTCAATAAATTCAGAGATAAATATTTCTAATCTATCTGCAGGAACTTATATAATGAAAGTATCTATCGATGGGTATATTGGCACTTATAAAATGATTAAAAATTAGTATAAATAATAGAACTATAAAGCCACCTGTTAAATACAGGTGGCTTTTTTTTTAATTACCTTTGTGATATGAAGTTGAATTATTCTTTTATTATTCCAGTTTATAATCGCCCTGAAGAAATAAAAGAGCTTTTAGAAAGCTTTGAGTGTGTTGATTTTGCTAAAAATCATGAAATTGTAATTGTTGAAGATGGATCACAAGAAACTTCCGAAATGATTGTGAAAAACTTTTCATCCTCATTAAATATTTCATATTATTTTAAAGAAAATTCTGGACCAGGAGATTCTAGAAATTTTGGAATGGAAAAGGCTAATGGAAACTATTTTATCATATTAGATTCAGACTGTATATTGCCTTCTCATTATTTAAAAACGGTAGATGATTATTTGAAAAATAATTATGTTCATTGTTTTGGCGGTGCAGATGCGGCACATGATAGTTTTTCTAAGCTACAAAAAGCTATTAATTATGTAATGACTTCTTTTTTAACTACTGGAGGAATTAGAGGAAGTGAAAAAAGTGTAAACAAATTTGAACCTAGAAGTTTTAATATGGGAATTTCTAAAGAGGCTTATAAAAATACAAATGGATTTTCTAAGATACATCCTGGAGAAGACCCAGATTTATCGCAAAGGATACTAAAACTAGGGTATGAAACAGTTTTTATCCCAAATGCCTATGTATTTCATAAAAGAAGAATTTCATGGAACAAGTTTTATACTCAGGTTAAAAATTTTGGCTTAGTTCGCCCAATACTAAATAAGTGGCATCCAAACGCTTCAAAAATTACATTTTGGTTTCCAACATTTTTTGTATTTTTTGTAGTAATTTCCATTGTAGGAGCACTCCTAAAGAATGTATTTATAGTACTCCCATTATTGGTCTATTTAAGTGTAATCTTTATAGATTCAACAATAAAAAATAAAAGCTCAGTTATAGGTTTTCTTTCTATTGCGGCACTATTTATACAATTTTTCGGCTATGGTATTGCATTTTTAAAATCTACTATATTAATAAAGCTATTAAAAAGAGACCCTGTTAAACAGTTTCCTAATCTATTTTTCAAGTAAATTTATCAAAAGACGATACATAATGTTTAAAAAAATTGGTACACAGATTAAAAAAGGAAAAATAAATGGATTTTTATTCTTCTTATTAATATCCTCTGTGTTTTGGTTTTTAACTAAATTCTCTAAAGAATATACTGCTTCAGTATCATCTAATATTACGTATAGTGATTTACCTACAAATACAGTTTTATCTACAACGAATGATTCAGGTTTATCTTTTGATCTTACTGCAAATGGCTTTGAGTTTTTATTCTTTAAAATTAAAAAACCAATAATTCAAATCAATTTAAATAAATATTATAATCAAGGTAATAACAATGTGATAATTTCAGACGTGGAGCTTAGGCGTATAATTACGTCTCAACTGAACTCAAATTTATTAGTTAAAAATGTTTCAAAACAAGAACTAATAATACGATTAAACGAAATAATATCAAAAAAAGTTAAAATTTCTCCACAGTTAGATATAACATATCAAGATGGTTTTAAGGCAACAGCTGGGCTTAAAATAATACCTGATTCTATTCAAATTTCTGGGCCTGAAGAAATTTTAAATGAGATACATACAATTAGCACAAAGCTTTTAAAATTGGAAAATGTAAATAGTTCAATTTCTGAAAGTATAGAAATATATGCTGTTGATAATAAGGATATTATCGTTCGTCAAGAAAATATAAAATTAGAAATTGAAGTTGATGAATTCACTCAGAAAAAATTAATCATTCCTATAGAAATTATTAATAATGATAATGAGAATACGCTGAAAATTACTCCTGAAGTTTCAGGAATTACATTCGATGTTTCCGTTAGTGACTTTAAACTATTAACAGAAAATGATTTCCAACTAGTTTGTGATTATTCAGAAAAGAGAGAAGAAGATAATGTCATTATGTTAAAGCTTATAAAACAACCTACTAACATATTCAATGTGGAATTGGAACACAAAAAAGTTAATTTTTTAATTTTTAAGGAAGCGTTGTAACATTGTAATTTAAAAAATGAAAATAATAGGGTTAACAGGAGGAATAGGTAGCGGGAAATCTACTGTAGTATCAATGTTTAAAGACTTTGGTGTTCCCGTTTATATTGCAGATGATGAAGCAAAAAAGCTAACAAATCAATCAAAAATTATTAAGAGAAAGCTGACTAAGCTTTTAGGTGAAAAAACATATATCGATGGAGTTTTAAACAAACAATTTGTTGCAGAAAAAATATTTAGTGATACAGACTTATTAAAAGCGACCAACGCTATCATTCATCCTAAAGTTGCAAAACACTTTTCTAAATGGGTGACAAAGCAGGAAGGCACTTATTGTTTAAAGGAAGCAGCAATATTATTTGAAAATGAGGGATATAAAAAATGCCACGCAACCATATTAATTACATGTCCAGAAAATATTAGAATAGAAAGAGTCTTAAAAAGGGGGGGTATTACCCCAAAAGATTTAGATAATAGACTAAAAAATCAATGGACTGATGTTATTAAAGAAAAGTTAGCGGATTATGTTATTGAAAACATTGATTTAGAAGCAACTCAAAAAAAAGCACAAAAAATTCATAATATTCTTTCAAAAGGGTGAAATAATTGATAATATTTTAATTTGTTAACATTTGGTTAAATGAAGACATCTCTAAATGTTAAAATCTTACTTTTGATTTATGAATAGAAAACTTTTTAAACTCCTCATTGCTTTAATGACCCTATCGATGATAGGGATTATTTTTGTTCAAGGGTATTGGATAGTAAATTCATACGAAACAAAAGAAGACCAATTCACTTTAAATGTTCGTCAGCTGTTAATCTCAGTATCAAAAAACCTTCAATTACGCGAAACAGAAGAATATTATAAACTGTATAGCAGTGTAATTGATACAATTGAAATACCTGAAAGCGTAGGTTTTACGGAGTTAATTTATACGATTAAAAATGATCGTAATAATGAAACCTATATTTTTTCAGATGGTATATTAGAAGAAGATTATAAATTACCCTTTAGTAATTTAAGTTTAGATTTTGATAGTATTCGAATTCGAAGACTTACCAGTAGAAAAAGCACTACTAAAATTATACCTAGTCTTGATGGAAGTTCGAGAGTGAAATCGAAGAAGGAAACTTTTAAAAGATTAAAGGATTACGAGCGAAATCATTTTGAAAACGTTTATAGTAATATATCAGCCAAAACACCCATTCATAAAAGAGTAGATAAGGAAGAATTACACGAATTAATTTCTAATGAACTTTTAGAAAGAGGTCTTGATTCAAAATATGAATATGCAATTTATGCAAACGATCTTGCCACAACGGTAGTTTCAGATAATTTCACATTAGATCGGCAGTCAACTTATGGAGTTCCTTTATTTGTGAATGATGAGTTTAATACAAATTACAAATTATATGTAAACTTTTCAGACAAGAAAAAATTTGTATTAAGTTCTATTTTAGGTATGGCAATTCTTTCATTGGCTTTTACTACAGTTATTATATTTACCTATACGAGTGCAATTCGTCAATTATTACGTCAAAGACAAATTTCACAGATAAAAACAGACTTCATTAATAATATGACTCATGAGTTTAAAACCCCTATTGCAACTATAAATCTTGCTTTAGATGCGTTAAAAAATCCTAAGGTTAGGGATGATCAGGAATTCATAAGTAGGTATCATAATATGATCCGGGAAGAAAACCGTAGAATGCATGCTCAAGTTGAAAATGTATTGCGTATTTCAAAACTAGAAAAAAATGAATTGGATCTTCAGAAAGAAATAGTGAAACTTCACGACTTAATAGAAGATGCAATTTCACATGTGAGTTTGATTGTTGAAGATAAGGGGGGGTATATAAACACACATCTTGATGCTGCAAGTTCATCAATAATAGCTAGTGACACACATATTATAAACGTTTTAGTAAATATATTTGATAATGCAATTAAGTATTCAGAAGAAGCACCAAAAATTGATGTTTATACTGAAAATGTAAAAGATACTATCATCTTAAAAATAAAAGATCAGGGTATTGGTATGAATAAATCAGTACAGAAGAAAATATTTGAAAAATTTTATAGAGAGCATATGGGAGATATACACAATGTCAAAGGGCATGGTCTTGGTTTATCTTATGTAAAACGTATTCTCGATGATCATGAAGCCCCAATATATGTTGAAAGCGAAAAAGGGAAGGGAAGTACCTTTATTATTAAAATACATTTAATCTCATAAATATGGAAACAGAAAACAAAAAAATTCTTTTAGTAGAAGATGATCCAAATTTTGGAACTGTACTGAAAGACTACCTTGCGATGAACGATTATAACGTTACTCATGCAAAGAATGGAATGGAAGGATTTGAAAAATTTAAGAAAGATGATTACGATCTTTGTATACTTGATGTAATGATGCCCTATAAGGATGGATTTACATTGGCTAAAGAGATTCGTGAAAGAAATAAAGAAGTGCCTATTATCTTTTTAACTGCAAAAGCATTAAAAGAAGATGTGCTTAAAGGATATAAAGTTGGTGCCGATGATTATTTAAATAAACCATTTGATAGTGAAGTGCTTTTAATGAAAATTAAAGCAATCATTCAAAGAAAAGCAACAGATTCTTTAGCAGATAGTAAAGAATTTGAATTTGCAATAGGAAACTTCTTCCTTAATTCGAAATTACGTTTCTTGTCTTATCATAAGGAAGATCCTGTAAAACTTTCGCCTAAAGAAAATGATTTGCTAAGACTATTAGCATTGCATAAAAATGATTTAATGCCAAGAGAGTTAGCATTAACTAAAATATGGAGAGACGATAATTATTTTACTTCTCGAAGTATGGATGTATACATAGCTAAGCTTAGAAAATATTTGAGTTTAGATGAAGGAGTTGAAATAGTTAATATCCATGGAGAAGGATTTAGATTAGTAGTGAAGAATGAAGTAGATCACTAACAAACCCCAAATGGATTAAATGTTATTTTAGGAAACGTCCAAATTTGGACGTTTCTTTTTTATAAACGCAATTATTTCTGAAACATCTAGCTCATAATTGAACCATTGTATTTCAGCGTTTTTACGAAACCAAGTTCCTTGTCTTTTAGCAAAACGGCGGGTATTTTTTTTAATCTCTTCAACAGCAAAATCTTTGGTAATATCGCCATCAAAATAACTAAATAATTCCCTGTATCCAACAGTTTTCAGGGCATTAAGATGCTTGTTGGGATGTAAACCTTTAGCTTCTTCTAGTAAGCCTTCCTTCATCATGATATCAACCCTTTGATTGATTCGATTGTATATAATTTCTCTATCTGCTGAAAGACCAATATAGATAGTTTCAAAATTTCTAGCAGGTTTCTCTTTATTCAAATAAGTAGAGTAGGGAAGTCCGGCTGCTCGATAAACTTCTAGAGCTCTAATAATTCGATGTTGGTTTTGAATGTCTACTTTTTGAAAATATTTTGGGTCAACTTTTTTAAGTTCTTTCTGAAGTGTTTCAAGGCCTTCTTTTTCAAATAGTATATTTAAATCTTCTCTTATTTCTGAAGGAATTTCAGGAAAACTATCTAATCCTTTTGTAACAGCATCTAAATATAGTCCAGATCCGCCAACCATGACTACAATTTCATTTTTCAGAAACAATTCATCTAATCTTTCTATAGCATCTTTTTCAAAATCTCCAACACTATAATTTTTAAATATACTTCTGTCTTGAATAAAATGATGAGGAGTTGAAGCTAATTCTTCCGGAGAAGGAACGGCAGAACCAATACGCATTTCTTTGTAAAACTGACGGGAATCTGCTGAAATTATTTCCGAAGAAAAAGTAGTTGCAAGCTTAATTGATAAAGCAGTTTTCCCAATAGCTGTTGGTCCTACAATACAGATTAAGATAGGCTTTCCGGCATGAGTTTCCATTAGAGGTCTAAGTAATTTAGTACTTCACTACAAGAATGGCAATACTTTGCTTTATCGTCATGGGCTTTCTCATTACAATTACTACAAACTTGCGTATTTGTATGTACTGTATCCTCTTTATCCATAGCATACTCTGCACTTACAATACCAGTAGGGACAGCAATAATGCCATAACCCATAATCATCAATATTGCAGCTATAAACTGGCCCAATGGACCTGCAGGAGCAATATCACCATATCCAACAGTTGTTAAGGTAACAATGGCCCAGTAGATACTTCTAGGGATACTTGTAAAACCACTTTCTTCACCTTCGATTAAATACATTAAAGTACCTGCTATGATTGCTATGATGAGTACAGTGAATAAAAAGATTAAAATTTTTGGTCGACTATGTTTTAATGCAGTTTTTAACTTATTTGCTTCACCTACATAGCGTGTAATTTTTAATATTCTAAAAATTCGCAATAAACGAAAAGCTCTTACAGTCAATAAATAACTAGTTCCAAGAAAAATATATGATAAGTACAATGGAATGGTGGAAATAAAATCTATAATTCCATAAAAACTAAATATATAACGGAAAGGTTTTTTAACAGTGATGATACGAAGTATATATTCTAAGGTGAAAAAAACGGTAATAATCCATTCACCTATGTATAAAACCTTATGGTATTCTAGGTCAATAGATTTAACGCTTTCTAACATTACAAGAATTACACTTAACAGAATAAGTATCAGTAAAACAACATCAAATATTTTACCCAATGGAGTATCGGCTTCATAAATGATTTCATGAAGTTTACTTCGCCAAGTATGTTTTTTAACTTTAGTCATTTGTGGTTTAATCTTTGTTAAATTTAATTAAGTTTTAAGTATTTAATGTCTCAATTTAATGGAATTATTTTTAGCACTTTATTTTTTCTTAAATACGCATGCAAAATATGTTGTGCGTCTCTATTATTAGTCATGGGTGTTATTAGAGAACGAACAATTTCAGGATTGTTAATCTGAAAATTTAAATTGTAAAATCCATAGCCTTTATAAACACCGTTTTCAATAAGTATTACAGAGCGTTCGTCAATATCTCTTCCTCTATCAATGATTAGCATATCTTGACTTTCATAGGAATGTTTTTGAATATATTGGTTTACACGATTGTTGTATTCCTCAACAGACTCTTCATTAACACAGGCTCCATTACATTGTTTTAAGCTATATAAAAAACAAGCCGCTTCACTTTTATGTAATCCTGTTAGTTTTTGACAAAGATGATACTCTTCTGTTATTTTGAACATATGAGATTTTGCCTGTTGGTAATTAGTAAAAGTAGTAATCAATTTTTTCCGAAGATCAGTCTTTTCCACTTTTAAATTAATATAGCCTTCATCATCTTTATAACTAGCTAATTGATATTGAAATATAGATTTTTTTAAAGCATGATTAAACATGGGTTTGTTATGTTTAATCTCTTCACTTTCCTTTAGTTGAGCAATTAAATCATTACCAGTTAACTCATATGAAACAGATGCAACTTCCAGTTGAATCTTTATAGATTTTCGGTTATCATTAGTAAAATGTTGGAGTAATCTCTTCTTAATATTTTTACTTTTCCCAATGTATATTATGGTACCATTAGCACGGTGCATATAGTAAACACCAATACTGTTAGGAGCAGTCGCTATAATATCAATTAATTTAGGTTCTAATTTACGTTTAGTGTCTTTTTTAATAGCTGAAGAAATTATTTCTTTTGAGATATCTTTCTCCAATAAAAGTTTAAATAAAGTAACCGTAGCTTTTGCATCTCCCTGTGCACGATGTCTATCTGTGATTGGAATCCCTAAAGATCTAACTAATTTTCCTAGACTATAAGAGGGTAAATCTGGAATTAATTTTTTTGAAAGTTCTACAGTGCAAAGTGTATTGAGTTCAAAAGAGTAGCCTAAGCGGTCAAATTCAGTGGTTAATATCCTATTATCAAAATTTGCGTTATGTGCAACAAGCGTACAGCCTTCAGTGATTTCAATAATACGTTTTGCCACCTCATAAAATTTAGGAGCATTTCTTAACATTTCATTGTTAATTCCTGTTAGATTGACTACAAATGGTTGAATTGTTTTTTCAGGATTTACGAGGCTACAAAATTGGTCTACAATTTTATGCCCATCAAATTTATAGATGGCAATTTCAGTAATACCTTCCTCATTGTATTTGCCTCCGGTGGTTTCTATGTCAAGTATTGCGTACAAATTATATGCTGTAATTTCTTTCGCCAAATATAGCACTTCCAACGCGAACCATAGTGCTTCCATGGGAAATTGCAATTGGATAATCACCACTCATTCCCATAGAAAGAGTGTTCAAACTATAGTGGTCTTTATGTGTAGTATAAAAGGTGTTTAATTTCTGAAACTCTTGGCTTAATTGATCTTCGTCATTTGTAAATGTTGCCATTCCCATGAGTCCTTCTATTTTTATATTCTGAAGTGTTAGAAATTCTTCTGAAGTTAATAACTGTATAATATCCTGTTCTATCATTCCAAACTTACTTTCTTCACTTGCTATTTTTAACTGAAGCAAACATGAAATAATTCTATTATTTTTTAGGGCCTGTTTATTTATTTCTTTTAATAACTTTAAACTATCAACGGCATGAATTAATGAAACAAAAGGAGCCATATATTTAACTTTATTACTCTGTATATGCCCTATCATATGCCATTCAATATCTTTTGGCATTTCAGTAAATTTTGAAGCCATTTCTTGAATTTTATTTTCACCAAAAATACGCTGCCCAGTATTGTAAGCTTCCATAATTTCAGAAACTGGTTTTGTTTTAGAAACAGCTACGAGGGTTACTTCTTTTGGTAATTTAGCTTTTAATTCAATAATATTTTCTGAAATATTCATAGTATATAATTAAAATCAGAATTCGTAAATGGTAATACCACTACGTAATTTAGGTTCAATAAATGTGCTTTTTGGAGGCATTACAAGGCCTTCATCTGCAATGCTTTTTAATTCCTCCGTTGTAATGGGCAACAATCCAAATCCAACTTTAAACTCACCTGAATCAACTAATGTTTTAACATGTGCTAAGTCATTTTTTCCATGAGAATAGCTTAGTCGAGTATCATTTCGTAAATCTTGAATCCCTAAAATTGGTTTTAAAACAGTATTATAAAGAATTTGAACATCTAAGGCATCTAAAGCATTTTGTATTTCATATTCAGCTTTTCGAAGGTATAATGAATAAAATTCACCGTCAAGATACATACTAAAGTGTTGCTTTTTTGAGGGTTTATAATACTCTAATCCTCTGTCTTCAATTCTGAAAACTTCATCTAATTGAATTAAAAACTCTTCTTTACTTAAACCATTTAGACCTTTAACCAAACGATTGAACTCATATATTTTCAAATCACTTTCAGGAATTAAATAACTCATAAAATAGTTATAAGGTTCAGTTCCTGTGTGATTTTCATTTTCTTCCTTCATATCTTTTGCAAGAAGGTAAGAAGAGGCAGAACGATGATGACCGTCGGCTATATATAATGTTTGAAATTCTTTAAAAAGGGAATGAATTCGGTTTACTAATTTTTCATCATCCAAATTCCAAACATAATGTGTGTCCCTATAAGTCGTTGTAAACTCGTATTCTGCTCGAGAACTCATGACCTGTTGAATGATACCTTTTAACTCATCATTATCAGGGTAAGTAAGTAGAACAGGTTCTGCATTAAAACCTACTGTTTTCAGGTATTCTTTAAATATATTTTCCTGAAACTCAATGGTGTTTTCATGTTTTTTTATTATATCATTTTCATAATCCCAAGCACTAGCTCCCGCGATGATACCATTAAACTCTTGGCCTTCTCTATTCACAATTTTATAAATATAGAAACTAGGAAGGTCATCTTGTATAAAAATATCTTCCTCCTTAAACTCTTGATATCTATTACGGACTAATTTATACCTGCGTTCTCCAGAAAGTTTTTTATGGTATTTATAACCAGGGTTTAAAACATGAAGAAAAGAATAAGGATTAACTCGCATACGCGAATTACGTTCCTTTTTCGAATAACTATCATACGATCTAGAAGCAATAAGGCTTACCTTATCACGTGTGGGTCGTACTGCTTTAAATGGAATAATGTTAGCCATAGTTTATGAAAACATATTTGCTACTTTTTCAGCTCTTCTATTTTCGCTATAATCGTAAAAACCTTCACCACTTTTTATTCCTAATTTACCAGCCATGACCATATTTACTAACAGTGGGCAAGGTGCGTATTTTGGATTTTTAAATCCGTCGTTCATTACTTTTAGAATTGAAAGACATACATCTAAGCCAATAAAATCTGCTAATTGTAGCGGTCCCATAGGATGTGCCATTCCTAATTTCATTACCGTGTCAATTTCTTGAACGCCAGCAACACCATTGTATAGAGTTTCGATGGCTTCATTAATCATAGGCATTAAGATACGATTTGCAACAAAGCCAGGGTAATCATTTACTTCTACAGGCACTTTATTTAATTTTTCTGAAAGTTCTTTTACAAAGGTATACGTTTCATCGCTTGTATTATATCCTTTTATGATCTCAACCAATTTCATAATTGGAACAGGATTCATAAAATGCATTCCAATGACCATTTCAGGTCTTGAAGTTACCGCAGCGATTTGAGTAATAGAAATAGAAGAGGTATTACTTGCAAGAATAGTGTCGTCTGGACAAAACTTCTCTAGTTCTCTAAAGATATTAAGTTTTAAATCTAAATTTTCAGTAGCAGCTTCAACCACAAGACCTGCATATTCAACACCTTCCTCAAGGTTTGTATAGGTTGTAATATTATTTAGTGTTTTTAATTTGTCTTCTTCAGAGATTCTTTCTTTTGCTACCATTCGATCCAAATTTTTGGTAATGGTTGCAATTCCTTTGTCTAGAGAGGTTTGAGAGATATCAATTAATTGAACTTTATAATCAAATTGAGCAAAAGTATGGGCAATTCCATTTCCCATTGTACCAGCTCCTATTACTGCAATATTTTTCATATTTATGCCCGCGAAATCGGGTAAATTTAATTAAACTTCTTTTATATTATTTTAAAATTTTCAATCACTTGCATAGCGACACGCAAGGCTTCTGTACCTTGACTTAAAGATACAATAGGTGTTGTATTATTATTTATTGCATCTGCAAAAGTCTCTAACTCATCAAGTATTGCATTGTTTGGATCCACAGTTGGGTTATCAAAATAGATTTGTTTTTTAATACCCTCAGCATTGGTTAAAATCATTGCGAAATCATCAGGATTTTTTGGAGCGTCTTTCATTTTAACAACTTCACATTTCTTTTCTAAGAAATCTACAGAGATATATGCATCTTTCTGAAAAAATCTAGCTTTACGCATATTTTTCATAGAAATTCTACTTGCAGTTAGATTAGCAACACAACCGTTTTCAAATTCAATACGTGCATTAGCAATATCGGGAGTTTCACTGATCACAGAAACTCCACTCGCAGTTACTGTTTTAACATCAGATTTAACCACGCTTAAAATAGCATCGATATCATGTATCATTAAATCTAACACTACAGAAACATCTGTCCCTCTTGGGTTAAATTCAGCTAGACGATGCGCTTCAATAAACATTGGATTGCTTATTTGATGGTTTACTGCAGAAAACGCAGGGTTAAATCGTTCTACTTGTCCAACTTGTCCTTTGACCTTATGTTTTTTAGCTAGTTCACGAATAGTTTCAGCTTCTTCAACTGTATTTGTAATTGGTTTTTCTATAAACAAATGCTTGCCAGCTTCAATCACCTTTTTTGCACAATCAAAATGATATATCGTAGGAGTAACTACATCAACAATATCACAGGCATCAATTAAAGCTTCCATACTTTGAAAACTTTTATAACCAAATTCTTGTACAATTTTTTCGGAAGCCTCTTTATTTGCATCATAAAACCCAACTAATTCATACTTTAAAGATTGATTGAGTAGTTTTAAATGAATTTTACCAAGGTGACCAGCACCTAAAACACCTGCTTTTAACATTGAATTCTGTTTTTTACAAAGATAATAGTATTTATAATAAAATCACTACGGAAGAAGCTTGTTTCACTTGGATTCCCCATTTTTCTTTTCTTACTTTGTAAGGATTAAAACTTTGCTTTTGAAAGATACATTTACCCACCAGGGAATGCGGAAAAAATTAGTAGAAACTCTTAAAAATAAGGGGATTGTTAATACACGTGTTTTAGAAGCGGTAAATAAGATCCCAAGGCATTTATTTATGGACTCTGGTTTTATAGATCATGCGTATGTAGATAAAGCTTTTCCAATTGGTGCAGACCAAACCATATCTCAACCTTATACCGTAGCAAGACAAACGGAACTATTAGAGGTGCAAGCAGGTGATAAAGTATTAGAAATTGGAACAGGGAGTGGTTATCAAACCGCTGTTTTATTAGAGTTAGGGCTTCAAGTATATACGATTGAACGCCAAAATGAATTGTTTAAAAAAGCAAAGCTCTTTTTGCCAAAGTTAGGCTATCGTCCTAAAAAAATAATATTTGGAGATGGCTATATTGGTTTAGCAGAAAAAGCACCTTTTAAAGGTATTATTGTTACTGCTGGAGCACCTTATGTTCCGAAACCATTATTAGCTCAATTGAAAATAGGCGGTAAGTTAGTTATTCCTGTAGGGGATACTATTCAAATAATGAATGTGTTTACCAGAACTTCGGTAACAGAATTTAAGAAAGAGGAATTTGGGGAGTTTCGTTTTGTACCCTTGTTGGAGGATAAGAACTAATTATTAAAATCCTTCTTGATTCTACTCAAATCACGTTTATTATCACGATCCTTCAAAGTTTCTCTTTTATCGAATTGTTTTTTACCACGGCATAAAGCTATCTCAACTTTAGCAAGCCCGTTATCGTTGGTAAATAGTAACAAAGGAATAATGGTAAGTCCTGAATTTTTAACCTCCTTTTCAAGTTTTTTTAATTCCTTTCTATTTAGTAATAGTTTACGTTCACTTTTTGGGCTATGGTTATAACTATTACCATGTGAATATTCTTGAATAGTCATATTAATAACAAATAACTCATTGTTTGAAAATTCACAAAAACTTTCAGCGATAGAGGCTTTACCTTCACGAATGGCTTTAATTTCAGTACCTTGTAATACGATACCTGCAGTATATCTACTGATGATTTCGTATTCAAATCGAGCTTTACGATTTTTTATTTTAACTGTTTTTTGTAATGCCATAACAGCAAAAATAAGACTATTTTAGTAAAATTCATTTCAGAAATACATCCAATTGTAAGGTGTGACTATTTTGCTGACTAATTCACTAAATTCGAACCTAATGAAATACTTTTTTTTCCTATTGATACTAACTTTATCTTTTTCTTGCAAGCAGGAAAAGAAAGTAGAGTCTGCCCAAAATATTATTGATATGGCTATCAATAAAGCATGTAATGAGTATTGTGAAAATGCGATTATAGATTTTACTTTTAGAGATCGATGCTATGTCAGCACAAGAAAAGAAGCGTATTATAAGTTTGAAAGAATTACAAATGATTCAACGGGTGTTACGAGAGATATTTTATCTAATAAAGGATTTCAAAGATTTAAAAACGATACACTTTTAACAGTGGTTGATAGTATGGCTGTTAAGTATGGTAATAGTGTAAATTCTGTACATTATTTTGCGCAATTACCTTATGGTTTAAATGATGCTGCAGTTATTAAAGAAATGCTTGGAGAATCAACTATTAATAACGAACCTTACTATGAAATAGGAGTGCATTTTAAAAAAGAAGGTGGTGGAACTGATTACGATGATACTTTTGTGTATTGGATTCATAAAGAAAACTATACAGTTGACTATTTAGCGTATCAATATAGCGTGAATGGTGGGGGAATTCGTTTTAGGGAAGCATATAATGTGCGAATCATTGAAGGAATACGATTTGTGGATTATAACAATTATAAGCCAGAATCATTAGAAACTCCTCTAACAAATTTAGATGAATTGTTTCAAAAAGGTAAACTTAAACTACTTTCTAAAATTGAAAATGAAAGTATAGGAGTTTCTTATTGAATTTCTACTTTTACAACTTCAGAAATAATAGTTTCTCCTATAATTTTGACGATATAAAGGCTAGAGTTATCAAAGTCATCCATATCTGGATATTTATTTTCCCCAAGCATATTATTAACTAAACGAGGAATCGTATTACTATGGCCTACTATTAAAATAGTTTCTCCTTTCGTAATCGACTTAAAATCATCAGCATACAACTCATTAGGTATATAATATTGCACACCGAGATAATAATCTACAGAAACATAGTAGGAGGTTAGTTGTGTTCTGTTATAGTCTGTTGAAAAAATTTGATTGATATTTTTATCACTGAAATAAGTTGCCCAGTATTTAGCTCTTTCTACCCCTTTTTCAGTTAAACCAGGGTCATTATTAGTTGAGTCGCTTCTGTCTTTTTCAGCATGTCTAATTAAATAATAGGTAGTTTCTGTAGCGCCTAAAGATGATTTAGATGACGTTCCTTCTATTTCAGTATTAGAATTATTTTCTTTTTTTTCTGAATTGTTACAGGAAAAAACAACAAGAATTAGACTTAGTAGGATTAACTTTTTCATGAAATAAATATGTTATTTTAAAAGATAAAAGTAACATATTTATTTCAATATTATATGGTAAAAAAGAGTACTAAACTATAGGTAACCGTAATCATTGTAATGGTACCAATGTAAATTGCCAAAGGCGTGTTTCTTTTAAAATTACTTGTTGTACTTTTTGTTTTTGTCTTAATTGTTCTCATGACCGTTAATTTTTGATTGATGCTATTAAGACGAGCCAAAAACAATTTTGCTACATTTTTCTTTTTTTAAATGAAGAGATTCTGTTTTCGAAAGTGGTTGATTCAATGGGATTTAAAACCGTATTAAATAAGCTCATCAAAGATTCCGAATGTGTTTCTCTTTCTTGCTTTAACAAGTTAAAATGTACAAATGAACTCCACATAATGGCTTTAATCTCTGTTTTTGCTTTATTCCACATTCGCAGTTCTACTTTTAATACGGAATTATTGAATTCTAATAACTGAGAATCTATAATTACTTCTTCCATTAAGAATGCTGGTTTTAAATAAGCAATTTGATTACTGCCAACCACCCAGCTTTTTGCTGTTTCACGAGCCATTTTATAAATATCAATATTATAATATTTAATTAATTGATCTTCTCTCGCATTTATGAGGTAATTGATATAGGATGCGTTATTTAAATGATTAAAAGGATCGCAATCCTGAAATCTAATTTTTGTAGTGCTTTCTAATATTTTAGGTAAATCATTCATAATATAAATACCGAATGGTATGTGTTAGGTTAAATTTTTTATACTTGTAAATCTTTTTTAATTAATTCGTCTATTTCATTCATTGCTTCTTGTAAATAACTGTCATCGTCCATAGTATAGGTCATAAAAATAGCCCCTTCAATTCTACTATATAAATTTTTAGAGAATAAGACAGCGTCAACATTATTCTTAATTTCTCCTTCAGCTTTTCCCCATTCAACAAGCTTGGCAATATTATTCTGTGTTTTATTAATAACATAGCGTACTTGATTTAATAATGAAGTATTTTGATTTTTAGCATCTACACCAATATTAAGTAACGGACATCCTCCAAGTTCCTGACTGTAATCATAATAGCCTTTGTAGAAATCTATGATAAGAAATAGTTTCTCTAGCGGTGACTTACTTTGCTCTTGATGTTTAGCAATCCGTTTTAAAAGATCATTTACGTTTTTGTTAAATGCTGCGATTGCAACAGCTTCTTTATTTTTAAAGTTGCCATAAATAGCCCCTTTTGTTAGGCCTGTAGCTTTAGTAATATCAGACATGGATGTAGCGGCATATCCCTTTTGATTAAAAAGAGGAGCTACTTTTTCAATAATAAACCGTGTAGTTTTTTCAGATTTAGAAATCACTTAGAATAAGTTTAGACCACTAATGTATGATTAATATACTAATTGGTATAATTTTTATTTCACAATAATGTAATTATAAAATGCAGTCATCATTTCAACAATACTTTGTTTGCCAAGTTGAAGTCCTTGGTTTGGATTTGGATTGAATGGGTTTTGATAGGTATTGTCAAAAATACCCTCGACTTTAATTATGAATCCTTTTGGAATAAATAAAACCTCTATGATTTTGGCTTTCTTTCTTTTCTTAAAGTACTATTTTGAAACACTTTAGCTTTTCTAGTTTGTATTTCTATTGTTTTTAAGTAAATTTAATATCTAATTCATCTACTAAAACCTGAGTAGTATATTCAAGAACAAGATTTTTTTTTGCAGAATTAAGAAAATTACTTATGCCTTTTCTTTCAATAAAAGCACACTTTTTAATAACATAATTATTTGTTAAAATATAAATTAATATATTCGCCCAAACTAAAAAAACTATTATGAAAAAAATTACTTCCTTATTGCTTTTGATGACAATTTCAATAGCTTCTTTCGCTCAAATAAACAATTATAATGTAGGTGATACTGTAGATGACTTTACAGTAACTGATGTTTTCGGCGTTGTACATAATCTGAATACTTATGCTGAAGCTGGACAATACATTTATTTAGATTTTTTCTTTGATACATGTGGGCCTTGTCAAGTTACTCAACCAATTTTTAATGAGTTTTTTGATAAATACGGATGTAATGAAGGAGATCTTGTGATGATTTCTATAAATAATGGATCTGATACAGACCAAGAGGTTATAGATTTTGAAGAACAATATGGTGGACCTTTTAATCATGCACCAGCAGTAAGTGCTGATGGTGGTGCTGGAGCTGTAGATTCTAACTTTGGAGTTGCTGCTTATCCAACGTATTGTCTAGTAGGACCCGACAGAACATTATTAGTTAATGATATTTGGCCAATAGCGGGAGTGCAAACTTATGAAAGTGCATTACCAGCAGGAGTAGACCCTGAAGTAATGGTTTGTAGTTTAGGTGTTTTAGATAATGATAATGTTGAATTTTCTATTTTCCCAACTATATCTAACGGGCAGAACATTACTGTTGAATTAGTAACTCAAATAGCTAAAAATATTACTGTTTTTGATGTAACGGGTAAACTAGTTTATTCTAACAATGAAAGTTCAAATCAGGTTACTATTAACCTATCTGTTAATTCAGGAGTATATTTTGTACAAGTTAATACTGATACAAGTTCTTCTACAAAAAAGATTATTATTAAATAAGCTATTGCTTATTAATTGATATAAATTAAAATCCCCTTTAGTTTTAATAAAGGGGATTTTTTTATGGTATTATGAAATTAATATTTTAATCCATTTAAATTAAATAGATTCTGTTATCTAAATTAGTCTGTAAGTATTTAGTATTTTTACTACCAATAAGAAAACAAATTATGGGAATCTTAAATAAAATATTTGGAACGAATGAAACTACTTCAGAAGATAAAAAAGTAATTCCTTGGAATCAACTTCAATCTCTTGAACAATTAAATGAAATTATCGAAGAATCTAAATCGATTCCTGTTGCAGTATTTAAACATTCTACTCGCTGTGGTATAAGCAGAATGGTGATTAAACAATTTGAAAGTAATTATACTATTGAAGCAAGCCAACTAAAATTGTATTATTTAGATTTATTGAACTATAGAGATATTTCTAATGAAATAGGACACAAGCTTCAAGTGATGCATCAAAGCCCTCAACTTATTGTTATAAAAAATACTGAAACAGTTGCTCATGCTTCACATTATGAAATAAATTCAATTGATTTAGAACAATTTATCTAAGTGTATTTTCTTCTAAAACCTTTTTCAATTGAGTTTTTAAATCTTCACTAGCATCATATACCTTTTGTTCACTGCTTGGGAAATACTCAAAAAGGGTACTAATTAAAACAAGATTGTCTGAAGTCAACGCCTCTTTATCATTTCCTTATTTATTTGCAGGAAGAACTTTTCCTACACAGTTACCAAAACCAATCCGTAACCCATCTTTTTCACTATAAGCACGCATGATAACAGTATCATTGTCATTAATAAATTTCCTCAGGGTACCATCTTTTAATGTTATAGGATTTTGCCCTTTCCAAGATAATTCTAACATAGATCCATATGAATCTTTGGTAGGACCGGAGATGGTTCCACTACCCATCATATCTCCTGATCTTACATTACAGCCATTTACAGTATGATGCGTTAATTGTTGTGCCATAGACCAATACATATATTTAAAGTTTGAATTGGCTACCACGGTTTCTTCCTCATTTTCAGGTTGAATACCCACTTGTAATTTTATATCAAAGTTTTTATTGTCACCATGATGTAAATAAGGTAAAGGTTCGGGATCTTGTAATGGACCGTTAGTTCTAAATGGCTCTAAAGCATCTAATGTAACAATCCAAGGAGATATAGTAGAGGCAAAGCTTTTTCCTAAGAAAGGCCCAAGTGGCACATATTCCCATGCTTGAATATCTCTAGCACTCCAATCGTTAAATAATACTAATCCAAAAATATAATCCTCTGCTTCATCAATAGAAACACTTTGTCCTAAATGGTTAGCGTCGGTAGTAATAAAAGCCATTTCTAATTCAAAATCTACTAATTTTGAAGGGCCAAATCCTGGTACGCCATCATCTCCTGGTTTTGATTGCCCAATAGGTCTTCTTACAGGTGTTCCTGAAGGAATAATAGATGAACTTCTTCCATGATACCCAATAGGAATATGTAACCAATTTGGTAATAATGCATTTTCAGGATCTCTAAATAAACTACCTACATTAGTAGCATGTTCTTTACTTGCATAAAAATCGGTATAATCCCCAACATCTACAGGCAATTGCATTTCAATTTCATCCATGGTAAACAGCACAATATTTCTGTGCTCTTGATTATCACGAAGATTAGAGTTCCCTTCTAAAAATATATCTGAAACACGATTTCGAACTAATCTCCAAGTTTTTCTACCATCGGCAATAAAATCATTAAGGCTGTCTTGCATAAAAAGATCGTCGGTTAAATCAATTCCATTAAAGTATCCTAATTGATGTAATGCACCTAAATCGATTGCAAAATCTCCAATTCTTGTACCTATAGTAATAATATCATCTCTAGTTAAAAAAACTCCAAACGGAATATTTTGAATAGGAAAATCTGTGTTTGTTGAAGTTTCAAGCCAAGTTTTTTTTGAGGGATCATTTGCAGTAAGTGGCATATATATGTTTTTTATATGTTAGTAAAATCTTTATCAAATATATAATTTTTGTTATACTAACTGAATGCTTTTTGTATTTTTGATCTTGAATTTTTCAAATTATTTTTTATGACAAGGGATGAACAAATTTTTGAGCTGATTGAAGCTGAAAAACAAAGACAAATAAACGGATTAGAATTAATCGCTTCTGAAAATTTTGTAAGCGAACAGGTACTTGAAGCAACCGGTTCTGTTTTAACCAATAAATATGCTGAAGGTTATCCTGGGAAAAGATATTATGGAGGCTGCGAAATTGTGGATGAAGTAGAACAATTAGCTATCGATAGAGCTAAGACTCTTTTTGGTGCTGAATATGCAAACGTACAACCGCATAGTGGTTCTCAAGCAAATACAGCTGTGTTTGCGGCATGTTTAAATCCTGGGGATACATTTTTAGGATTCGATTTATCACATGGAGGACATTTAACACACGGATCTCCAGTTAATTTTTCAGGAAAACTATACAATCCAGTTTTTTATGGAGTAGAGGAATCTACTGGAATGCTGAACTACGATACCATTGAAGAAATTGCAATAGAAACACAACCAAAAATGATTATTGCAGGAGCTTCTGCATATTCTAGAGATATAAACTATAAACGATTTAGAGAAATAGCGGATAAAGTGGGTGCTATTTTATTAGCAGATATAGCACATCCAGCGGGTTTAATCGCAAAAGGAATTATTAGTGATCCTGTTCCACATTGTCATATTATTACTACTACAACGCATAAAACATTGCGTGGACCAAGAGGCGGGATGATTTTAATGGGAAAAGATTTTGACAATCCTTTTGGTCAAAAATTGAAAAATGGAAACCTTAAAAAAATGTCTTCCTTATTAAATAGTGGAATCTTTCCTGGAAATCAAGGGGGACCATTAGAGCATGTTATCGCTGCTAAGGCAATTGCATTTGGTGAAGCTTTAACCGATTCTTTCTTGCATTATATGATTCAAGTGAAGAAAAATGCTTCAGTTATGGCAGAAGCTTTTATGGAAAAAGGATATAAAGTAATTTCCGGAGGAACAGATAATCACATGATGCTGATCGATCTTCGAAATAAAAATATTAATGGTAAACAAGCAGAAGAAGCTTTAGGAAAAGCTGATATTACAGTGAATAAAAATATGGTTCCATTTGATGATAAATCTCCTTTTGTTACGAGTGGAATACGTATAGGTACTGCAGCCATTACAACAAGGGGGCTTGTGGAAAACGACATGGGACCTATAGTAGATTTTATAGATGCGGTGATTAATAATTTTGAAAATGAAGAAAAACTAGAATCAATTGCTTTAAATGTAAATGATATGATGTCAGGTTTACCTTTATTTAAATAATAAAAAACTAGACGTGAAAAAGGATATTACTTCAAGAGAAGATTTAACAACACTAGTCCATATTTTTTATAAAGACATACGAGAAGAAGAATTATTAGGGACTATTTTTAATTCAATAATAAAAAATTGGGATCATCATCTTGATTTATTAGTAGATTTCTGGGAAACGAACCTGTTCTTTGTAAAAAAACACAAAGGAAATCCATTAGAGAAACACGTTGAGGTAGACCAATTTCATGGTAATACAATCAATGAATTATATTTTGGAGTATGGTTAAATCTATGGTTTAAAACTATCGATAGCCTTTATGAAGGCTATATTGCTCAATTAGCAAAAAATCGAGCAAGAAATATGAGTACTTTTATGAATCTTCAGATTTTTGAAAGTAGGGGAAAGTCAAATTAATTTAACATAATTTTGATTTCATTAATCTAAAATGGAACCGATTAAATGTTTCTAATTCATTAAATTTACACAAAATTTTCAACGATGCTTAAGAAAATAACAGGCCTACTTTTTTCAACTCGATTAACTGGAGTATTATTTCTTGTATTTGCAACTGCCATGGCAACAGGAACGTTTCTTGATGCATCTTCCGACACTTCTCCAACTCCCTATACCAACGAACTTATTTATACTGCATGGTGGTTTGAAGGAATCATGGGATTATTTGTAATTAACTTTATTGGAAATATTTTTAAATATAACCTGCTTAGAAAAGAGAAATGGGCAACACTACTTTTTCATTTATCATTTATATTAATTTTAGTAGGTGCATTTATCACACGTTATATTAGTTATGAAGGAGCCATACATATTCGTGAAGGAGCTACAGAAAACACAATTCTTTCTTCTGAAACCTATGTTACTGCATTTATAGACGGTGATTATCAAGTTAATGGTATTTCTCAACGTAGAAATTTAAAACCTCAACTAGTACGTTTTTCTGAAAGATTAGATAATGATTTAAAAATTAAAACAGATTATAATGGTCAAGATGTAACCATTTCAGTAAAAGAATTTATTAAGAATGCTAAAGAAGGGATTATTGAAAGCGAGGACGGTGATGAATACCTAAAATTGGTTGAAGCAGAAGAAGGACAGCGGCATGATCATTTTATTAAAGTTGGAGAAGTAGTAAACATTCATAATATATTATTTGCTATTAATAAACCTACTGAAGGAGCTATTAATATCTACTATGAAGATGGTAAATACAGTATTAACACTCCTTTTGAAGGAAAGTTTTTGCGAATGGCTGATCAATTTGAAGGGCTAGTGAAAAGTGATAGTTTGCAACCATTGCAAATGCGTTCTTTATACCAAATGGCTGAAACTGCCTTTGTTTTTCCAGAGCCTATTATGAAAGGGAAGTATGGACTTCTGAAAGCACCTGATAGTGAACCTACAAATAAGGATGGAGTTATATTCGAGGTTACTTCAGAAAACGAAACAAAAACCATTGAAATCTTAGGAGGTAAAGGTATGTCTGTAAGTCCAGAAGAATTAAAAATAGCAGGATTAAAAGTCTATTTAAGCTATGGCTCTAAAGAATACAAACTTCCTTTTAGTATTACTCTAAATGATTTTATTGCAGATAAATATCCAGGTACAGAAAAAGGGTATTCTGCCTTTAAAAGTAAAGTAACAGTGAATACATCTGAAACCGAATTTTATGATTATGATATTTACATGAACAACATTTTAGATCAGGGAGGATATCGTTTTTTTCAATCTGGTTTCGATCCAGATGAAAAAGGAACTATCCTTTCTGTGAATCATGATTATTGGGGGACCTTGATTACTTACATAGGATATTCGTTGCTCTATTTTGGCTTATTAGCAATTTTATTTGATAAAAATACTCGCTTCGGATTCTTGCGTAAAAGCTTGAGAAAAATCAGAAAAAAGAAATCGAAATTAACGTTACTACTTCTATTATTGATTTCGTTTACAGGATTTTCCCAACATAATAACTCAAAAGAACCATTGAGTAAGGTAAAGTTAGATTCTATCATTTTTGCTAATATTACTTCAAAAGAACATGCTGCTAAATTTGGAAAACTTGCATTGCAGGATAATGGAAGAATGAAGCCTGTTCATACTTTTGCGAGTGAATTACTTAGAAAGATTAGTAAGAGCAATAATTATGAGGGTTTAGATGCTAATCAGGTGTTTATGTCTATGTTAGAATATCCTCGTTTATGGTTAGAAGTTCCTTTAATTAAATTAAAAAGAGGAAATGATAGTATTCGAAGAACTATAGGTGTTTCTAAAGAAACAAAGCGGCTTTCACTTTTAGATTTAATTGATGAAAAGGGGAATAATAAGCTAGAACCTTACTTACAGGATGCTACTAAAACCAATACTCCTAATCAATTTCAAAAAGATTATATTAAAGCATATGAAAAATTTTACCTTTTAAATCAGGCTTTAAGTGGTAGTATGTTTAGGGTGTTTCCTGTAATTAATGATGAAAATAATAGATGGGTTTCTTATCCCGAATTAGGGGAAGCTAAATTTAAAGCAGCTGATTCAACTTTTGTTAGAAATATATTACCTTATTATTTTGAAAGCTTACGTGATGCAAGAAAAACGGGAGAGTATAAAACAGCTGATGACTTATTGGAAGGGATTACTAACTTTCAGAAAAAATATGGTAGCGAGGTATTACCTTCAGATAATAAAATCAATGCAGAAATAACGTACAATAAAGTAGATATCTTTAATCGACTCTATAAATACTTTTCAATAGTAGGGATATTGATGTTTATTTTAATAATATTTCAAATATTTAAAGAAGGAAAAACTGTAAATACACTTATTAAAGGATTTAAGTATATCATTTTGGTATTCTTTATTTTATTAACCTTAGGCTTAATAGCACGTTGGTATATTAGTGGTCATGCACCATGGAGTAACGCATATGAATCTATAATTTATGTTGCTTGGGCTACTGTATTATTTGGATTAACATTAGGAAGAAAAAGTGATTTAACAATTGCATCTACTGCTTTTGTAGGAGCCATTGTTCTTTGGGTTGCAAACCAAAGTTGGATAGATCCTTCAATCTCCACCTTACAACCTGTATTAGATAGTTATTGGTTAATGATACATGTTGCTATTATTGTAGGTAGCTATGGACCTTTTACCCTAGGAATGATATTAGGGTTGGCATCTTTAATTTTAATGATTTTAACTACAAAAAAGAATAAAACAAAAATAGATTTAAGTATTAAAGAATTAACTATTATTACTGAAATGGCACTAACGGTTGGTATTGTCATGTTATCTATAGGGAACTTTCTTGGAGGTCAATGGGCCAATGAGAGTTGGGGTCGATATTGGGGCTGGGATCCAAAAGAAACTTGGGCGCTTATTTCTATTATGATTTATGCATTTGTTTTACATATGCGTTTAATACCTGGATTGAGAAGCAGATGGTTTTTTAATGTGATGGCGTTATTTGCTTATGCATCAATAATGATGACTTACTTTGGCGTTAACTTTTACCTTACAGGATTGCATTCATATGCAAGTGGTGATGCACCTATAACTCCTAGTTTTGTTTGGTATTCAGTTAGTATCGGACTATTATTAAGTACCATAGCTTATTTTAAATATAAAAAGTTTTATAAATAAAAAAGGATATACTTTTTAAATATATCCTTTTAAATTTAGGGGGTTGGTAATTTTATTTAATTATAAATATAGTCGGGTTGTTTATTTACCATTCTATAATCTTCTTGAATATGTTCACTAATTTCAAGTTTCTCATATAATTCTTTAGTACATCTTTCTAATTCATGTTCCGTTAATTTTAATTTACGGACTATTTTTTCATTCGGTTTTCCTTCAGAGATGTATTGAAGTAATTTTATTTCTAATCCATCTAAATCGTATTGCATGATTAAATTTTCTAGATATACATCTTGTATTATCTTTTCTACATTGTCTCTGCTCATCATATCTTGACGTTTTAAGAATATTCGCATTTCAGTTTGTCTTAATTCATTTTCTTCTTTTACAGCTCTCATTCTATACATAATCGCAAACGTTATCAGTAAAATTTCGATTAAAGTTGCTATTTTTAAATGAATCGCTTCTGTATTTAAAAATGAAACTCCAATTTTATTTATGATATAATAATCTATAGCAAATAATAGAGGTATGCTATAGGCTATCACATAAAATTTAGCGTAATTTTTTCTACTAAAAAGAAAAAGTCCTGCTATAAAATATAAGACCATGATACTAAATAATATAATGTTTGATATTAATGTAAAATTAAAATTATCAAAAACTAATGAAGAACTTATTAGAATTGCTGCAATACCTAATAGGGCAGAAGTAATATATTTTAACTTTGGATAATATTCATTGACAGATAAATATTTAGACGCAAACATCGAACTAAAGCAAATGGTAAGTAATAAAAAAGTAGCTTCAAGCTCATCTAATTGGTTTGAGATATTAATGCCTATAACATTTAATAGTCCGTCATTATATAAAAATAAGCTTGTTATGCCTGCGACTGCGAGTGAATATAATAGAAATAATTTTTCTTCAAAAAGAAAATAACAAACAAAGTTTAATAAAACTAAAGTCAGAGCAAACCCATAATATAAACCATAGTTAAAATAAACAGTTTTACTTGTACTTAATTTATTCTGTAACACTATGTCTTTAGCTTTTGTTTTAAAATTAGATAAAACATAGGCGTTTTCCTCATTTAGATTAATACCTGAAGTTATGTTATTTGCATAATTAAAAAAGTAGGCTTGATCAAGTAAAGGGTTTTTAAGGTGATTATCTAGAATTAACTTAGTACTAGAATTATAATCATTTGAGGTTGAATCAGGCGGTGTAACCTCCTTATAGTCAGGTAGATTGATGGATTTATTGTCTTTAATTTTCGCTGAATACGAAGAAGTGCTATTTATAACTAAAGCTATAAAAAGACACAATAATAAGGGCAAATTTTGAAACTTCATCTTAGTAGGTTTTAACTATTTGGGAAGACGAATATAGCGATAAAACGCAATACAACTAATTTAAGTGCGTTTAATCGATAAAAATTGGTAGAAATAGACACTAATGAAAGATTTTCCTACAAAAAATAGTATTATAAATCTAAGTGTTAATTACCTACCATATCTTCTGGTCGAACCCATTTGTCAAAATCTTCAGCACTTAGATACCCAAGTCTAACAGCTTCCTCTTTTAAGGTGGTCCCATTTTTATGAGCAGTGTTTGCGATTTCAGCAGCTTTATAATAACCGATCTTTGTATTTAGGGCTGTAACCAACATTAATGAGTTGTTTACTTGTTTGGTAATTACCTCTAAATTTGGTTCTATTCCTATAGCACAATTATCATCAAATGAAACACAAGCATCACCCAATAACTGTGCGGAATGTAAGAAATTAGCAGCCATTACCGGTTTAAAAACATTTAATTCATAATGGCCTTGCATACCACCAACAGCAATTGCCATGTCATTTCCTATCACTTGAGCACAAACCATAGTTAATGCTTCACATTGTGTTGGGTTTACTTTACCTGGCATAATTGAAGACCCAGGTTCATTAGCAGGAATTGCAATCTCTCCAATTCCACTTCGAGGTCCACTCGCTAATAATCGAATATCATTTGCAATTTTATTTAATGATACCGCTAATTGTTTTAAGGCACCATGAGATTCAACGATTGCATCATGAGCAGCTAAAGCTTCAAATTTATTTTTAGCAGTTATAAAGGGTAATTCAGTAAAAGAAGCAATGTAACCAGCAACTTTTTCTGCATATCCTTTAGGTGTGTTAATTCCTGTACCCACAGCAGTTCCTCCTAAAGCTACTTCGGCTAGATGTGCTAATGTATTATCTAAAGCGAATAAACCATGTTCTAATTGAGATGCATAGCCACTAAACTCTTGCCCTAAGGTTAGAGGAGTAGCATCCATTAAGTGAGTTCTTCCAATTTTTACTATTGAATTAAACTCTACTGCTTTACTTGAAAGGGTTGTATGGAGTTGTTTAACTCCAGGAATTGTTATTTCTATTAATTTTTTATAAGCCGCAATATGCATTCCCGTTGGAAACGTATCATTTGAAGATTGAGACTTATTTACATCATCATTTGGTTGAAGTGTTTTTTCACCTTCACCAATTGTTTTTCCGGCAAGTTGATGTGCTCTATTTGCAATTACCTCATTTACATTCATGTTACTTTGAGTACCACTACCGGTTTGCCATACTACTAAAGGAAACTGTTCGTCGTGTTTTCCTTCTAATATTTCATCACAAACAGCCGCTATTAAATCTCTTTTTTCTTCCGGTAAAACGCCTAAATCACAATTTGTATACGCAGCAGACTTTTTTAAATAAGCAAAGCCATAAATGATTTCAATTGGCATAGATCCTGGTCTTCCAATTTTAAAATTATTACGTGAACGCTCTGTTTGAGCACCCCAAAGTTTATCGGCAGGTACACGTACCTCGCCCATAGTATCTTTTTCTATTCTGTATTTCATGTGTTCAAATTATTTTTTTTAACTGTTACATGCTGTTCGCTATTTGCCATGTTATATAATGATGAACTTTTTAGCATGCTCGTTTCATAATGTTTATTTCTGAAGTAACACAAAGGTACATAAAACGGCAATTCTTCTAAAGTATGGTGCGGTTTATTTCTTGTAATAATTCAAATATTTTATTATTTATTTTAAATTTTAACATTATATTTGTCGTTTAATATTTAACCCGTTTATATTATGTTTGATTTCGATCAATATTTAGGATTTTTAGCATTTTTAACCATTCTAACAATAGGATTTTGGTTAATGTTTTTCTTAATTGGATTTGTAATTCCTTACTGGATTGGAGGATCTCTGATAGAACGATTGAAAATGAATCGCGAAGCAAAACAAAAAGAATTAGAATAATATCTAATTATACTATAAAAAAAGACCCCTTGTTAAACGGGTCTTTTTTTATTAAGTATATTTTTTAAAATACTATCCGTCAAACCCTTCGCTTTCACCACTTCCAACATTACCTGAACCTCTTGGCCTTTCTTTTTTCTGGTTAAAACGATAGGTAAATGATAATGTAAATTGTCTCTGTCTCCATTGAAATTCACTTTCACTTGTAAATGTATCTGTTTGTGTAAAAGATTGTCTTTTTCTAGAATTTAATAAATCCCTAACATTAAATGCGATCGTAGCATTATCTTTTATAATATCCTTACTAAAGGCTAAATTCATCATGAACATTCCTTTGGTTTCAGTCTGGGCATTGTTTCTTGGGCCTCTATACATTCCACTTGTTTGCCATTCAATTTTTGAAGGAAGAGTCACCTTCGCACTAAATCGAGAAAACCAACTTGTATTTTCTGTTCCATAATCAATATCATTAAAAAATCCTTCTGTTTCAAATTTAAAAATATTAAAACTACTGTTTAATCGCAACCATTTAGTAGGATTGTAAAGAATCCCTGCTTCAAAACCAAAACGTTGATTGGTAGATAAATTAATTGGAATCGTACGTATTATAGGGATTCCATTTGATGTGGCTTGTCCTGTGTCTTCTTGTACTCTCGCAAAAGCATCTGTTTCATATTGATAATAGATGGAAGAAGTAAGGGTTAATTTTTTCCAACGTTTTAAATAACCTAAATCAAAAGCACTTGCAAAAGCAGGATTTAAGCCAGGATTTCCTTGAAAGATATTTGCTTCACTTGAACGTGATGGAAAAGGATTGATAAACCAACTACGTGGCCTATTAATTCTTCTATTGTAGCCTAATGTTATATTTTCTCTATCGCCAATTTCATAAACCAAATTAACAGTAGGAAACAACTCGGTATAATCATTTTTAAAATTAATAGAAAAGTCGTCGCTAGTTGTAACATCTTCACCAGTCGATTTTCCTTTTAATTGAGTGTTTTCTAGTCGAAGACCTAATAAAAATGAAAATTTCCCAAATTTATTTCCATACTGAGTATAAATAGCATTTGTGTTTTCATTGTACGTGAAAATATTTGAGATGCTATCGTTTCTTATAAAATTTCCAGTGATTCCATCTTCTTCAAGCAGGTTGTAATCGGTTATTGTCTCTTCAAATTTACCTCTATATCCTGCTTCAAATTGTGCGTTTTCACCAATAGGCAATACATAATCTGATTGAGCTAAATACTCTTTACCATCTTCAATGGCAACTATATTTTCACCAGAAAGATCTACTATATCAGGAAATGTGTTTCGTTCACTAATAAATGATGTTTCTGTTTCTTCATCATTTTCATATTGTAAATCAATGGTTAATTTTTCACCATTATCATTTAAGTTATTTTCATAATTCAATGAAAATTGATAGCTTGTATCATCTTCTTTTTCTTCTTCAGTTCTAACTCTAATAAATTGTAATGAATTAGCAGGAGCAAAGTCATTTGTTGTATTTGTTGTAACTGTTTCATTATCTCCTAACCTAAGAAATCCAGTGGCAGTTAATGAAGACTTTTCAGTTAAAAAATATTCAATTCCTAAATTTGTATTAAAACCTTGTCGGAGTCTGTCGTAATTTCTTTTTTCTGTGGTTCGATTAAAGGTAGGTTCAATTAATATAGTTTCACCAGTTTCATCATCAATAATAGTTCTTGTAAAATAATTATTATCGAAAAATGCATTACCAGGGGCATCACTATATCTAAACCCTGAAGTATTGAACAAATTAAACTTTTCTGTTCTTAGATTTATATTGGTGGTAACTCCAGAACCCAAAGGGTAATTAAAGTTAGTCGCTATAGAGCCGTTTAATCCTATTGTTTTTTCTTTTCTTAGAATGATGTTTAAAATACCTGCTGTTCCTTCAGCATCGTATCTAGCAGAAGGAGAAGTAATAACTTCAACACGTTCTATTGATTCTGCTGGTAATTGTCGTAGTGCGTCTGTTGAACCAAAACCAGCAATAGCAGAAGGTTTCCCATTTATTAATATTCTAACATTTTCATTACCACGTAAATTAATAGTACCGTCTACGTCTACTGTTACACTAGGCACATTATTTAAAGCATCACTAACGGTAGCCCCACCAGTGGTTAAGTCTTTACCTATGTTATATATTTTTTTATCTAAACGAACTTGTACTTCAGTTGTTTCTGCTCGTATAACTACCTCATCTAAACTTGCTGCATTTATTTCAAGAGTAATGGTAGGTAAGCTTGTATTTTTAAATAATTTTTGATTGTTTATTTTTACAGTTTTATATGAAATAAACTCATATTGAACGGTGTAATTACCTGAAGGTACTTCAATAGAATAATACCCTTTTGTGTCTGTAATGCCACCCGTAATAATTTTTTCATTAACGTCTAAAAATACAACAGTTGCATACTCTAAAGGTAAATCAGTTCCTTTTTCAATGATGCTTCCAGTGATTAATACTGAGCTGTTTTTCGGCTTTTGAGCTAAAATAACTGTTGAAACAAGAAGGCAAAAAATGGTAAAATATATTTTCATAGCTAGTTTCAGCATTAGACTACGAAAATACTAGAGGGTTTGATGAAGAGATGCCAAATTTGTGTTAAATATAAAGGCTAAATAAGGAAGAAGAAGTTACAATATTTCATCCATTTTTTCTAAAGGTCTTGCAATTACAGCTTTGTTACCATTTACCACAATAGGTCTTTGTATCAATTTTGTGTTTTCAACCATGGCAGTAATGATTTCTTTATCATTTAATTCTTTTCCTTTAAATTGATCTTTCCAAATTTGTTCGTTTTTGCGAACTAATTCTATTGGATTTATTTTTAGCAAGTCAATTAGACTCTTTAGGGTATCGAACGTAAATGGGGTTTTCATGTAATTTATTATTTGTACATCGTTTTCGCTATTATCAAGGAAAATATTGCATTCTCTTGATTTGCTACACCTGGGGTTATGGTATATGGTTATCATATTTTAGTTTTACAATGTTTCTAATTTTTCAATTTCTTCTCGATAATCAAATTGTAGATCTTCATGAAGTAATGATATTTTTTTCTTGATAAATTCAATTTGTCTATAATATAAGTTGAATAGTGCTTTACTTTTATTAATGTTTGGCTTAAAGTTGTATAATTGGACACAATAGAAGAGTAATAATTCTACTTCTGTTTCTTTGTTTTGAGAATAGCGTATAAATTTTTTACAATCCCTCAATATCTTTCTACTGCTTTTTCTGATAAAATAATAACTACTGGTATTAATCTCAGAAAATTGCTGAAGCATTTCATTTTTAATTCCTTCTACATAGCCTTCTTCATTAGAAATTTCAAAGAGCAAATAACTAATTAATTCTTTGTTTTCTTTCTTAAAACGTACCAAGCGTAAGCATAATGATAATAATTCATCGTTAGATTTATGACTTAGATCTGTTTTAATATCTTTTAAAGAAGCAGTTTTCATATTGATGATTGTAGGTGCAAACTTAGTGTTCCTAATTAAAATGAACTAAAACTATATTATGAAGTTGGTATTAAATATTTAAATAGACTATCTTTTCTTAAATAATTTCAACGAGCAAGTGTGTGTTAAAAAGTAAATGTTAACAAATTGAATACGATTACAAATAATTAACTGTTTTTTTTGGAAAAAAGCTTTTTGCCAATTTTACCTCCAATAAAAGCCATAGGAATATAAGCACCTACTAAATCAACAATTGAAAACCAAGTGGGTGAAGGAAGTAGGAAAACATTGACAATACCTCCAATTAAGAAAAGCACACCTATAGCCATAGCGAACTTCATTTTATGGGTTGCAGCTATCATTGCGGCAACACAGGCACCTACTAATGTTCCAAGCGCATGTGCTAAAAATGGAAAAATAAAATGTTTTGGTTGAAATTTATGCATAGATTCTATTAAGCCTTCCATGGTAGTAGCATCAGCACCTTCAGGAGGAGGCATGATAGATCCACTGAGCATAATCAAGCTCATATTGACAACACTCCCTAAAACAAGTCCTAAAATTACTGCCAGTATATTTCTAAGTATTGGATTCATAATTCTTTATGTTTTTAGAATACTTATTTTTTTGGTCTTGGTACTAAGATAGTGAAAAGGGAATAAAAGTAAATCTGAAGTATGGGTAGAGCCTTTTGATTGGTTTGTTCGTGTGTTGCGTTGACTGGAACTTAATTAGTAACAGAAAACAAACCAGTGGAAAATCCGTAGGATTTTCAGAGAACCTAAAGAACCAGGAATATTCTATACACTTTGTTGTGTGTAGTTTGTTATTTAAAAAGCACTGAATATATTCTCCTTAGAGACGAATCTTGATGGAAAATGTCAATTATTTGCATTAGTCAATTAGTTCCCTATTCCGCTTTGTGTTTTATTGATGATATGCCTGATTATGGGCTAAGGTGTTACCACAGGCGCCACAGTTTCCAGCAGCAACAGCTCCATCTGCACATCCTTTTGCGCAGGTATAATGCCATATTCCTGCCGTATTTTTACCAGGATCTGAAGGCTGAGTATTAAATGGAGTATTATTTGGCGTACTATTAGTTTTATTATGAAAAGCCTGATTATGAGCTAGGGTATTACCACAAGTGCCACAATTTCCAGCAGCAGCAGCACCTCCGGCACAACCTTTATTACAGGTATAGTGATAGACTTCCCCATTACTTTTAGAGGCTTCTGGAGTAGTAGATTCAATTGTTTTTGGAGTTTCTTCTACTTTTTTAGGTTCCTTGGCTTTTTCATTACAGGAATACAAAGTAATTATTGAACTGAAAAATAGAATTATAAGGATTTTAGCGTATTTCATAAGTGTAATTAATTTACAATGTAAATTTAAATTTTTTTATTACTTGAATCTATATAGTGATCAAATTAAACCCAACGTGCTGTGTCTGGTTTTTGCATTGGTACTAAGATAGCAAAAAAGTGACTCCATTTGCACAGTAGTAGTAGTTTTCCATTTATACACAGACTTAGTCATAAATTATATATGTTGTTATTGGGTATGTTATTCAACGATTATAACTTTAGTAGTTAGTTTTACTGGATCAATATCTGAACTTGAAACTATATAATAACCATTGTATTTTTTGATCTTTTCAACGCCAACATATTCAGGTTGAAGGTTGATGTTGTTTTTTTTCATTCAACTTGTATACAGCATGTTATGTATATCATAAAGGTACTTTTTATCGATTACTATTTTTAATGTCATTAACCAATTTCAGAAATTAAAATCCCCACAATATTTACTTAGTAAATAGGAGTGGGGATTCAATTTTAAAATAATAGTATACTGTGGATTAGATTATTCCTCTAGTTTTAAAGTTCATTTTTTAGTTTCAGACCTACCGTTTTTTTTAAGTTTCGAATAGAATCCTATGAGTTGTAATTTATCATTTGTATAAATTAAATAACAATTCACCACTCTTTTTCCTTTAAGGTTTACAATCACTTCCCCTTTTTGATAGTCATTATCACGGTAAAAAGTGTGTAGTGTTATGGTGTTTTTAGTAGTCTTATTTTTTTTGTCTCTATAGCTTTCGGTATAAATTATAAAAGCATCCCCTTTTTCATTCACTCCAAAATCAGCAAAATCGAAGAATAAGTTTTTTCTGTCTTGGAAATTAATAGAATGCGTTTCTTTTTTAACAACGCCCATGTTTTGATCTAACAGAGAGAATTCATAAGTTAATAGCATAAAAAAACCCTCTGCAAAAGCAAAGGGTTTAAAAATTACAGTGAGCCCGACAGGATTCGAACCTGTGACCGCCTCCTTAGAAGGGAGGTGCTCTATCCAGCTGAGCTACGAGCCCTCATGTAAAAAAATAAAAAAAACCGAACAAAATATGTCCGGTTTTTTTTGTCGGGGTGGCAGGATTCGAACCTGCGACCTCCGCGTCCCAAACGCGGCGCGATAACCGGGCTACGCTACACCCCGAAAACAACAAAAGTTGTATTTCAATAATTCTGCGGAGAGGAAGGGATTCGAACCCCCGGTACCCGTAAGAGCACAACTCCTTAGCAGGGAGCCCCGATCGACCACTCCGGCACCTCTCCAATAAACAATTAATAATATATCATTTATTGCGGATGCAAATGTACCTCATCAATTGTGATATTGCAAACAAAAAACAGCCTTTTTTTAATACTTTTTACTTTTTTTTTCAAGTGGTTTATATTGAAAAGATTACAAGTCAAACTTTATTACTCATTCACCTTTTTACAGACCAACATTATCTTTTTATTTGCTTCAGAAGTAGTGAAAAACAAATAATAATCTCCTCCTGGTTTAATTTTCCATCGTTTACGGATACTTTCTACGGAATCAGGAAAATTGCGAATGCTCACATTTGCTTTTGAAAAAGTAAGTGCTTTTCGCATCTCTTTTTTAGAATAGGGGGCTACTTGTTCTATTTTAAACCTGCGCCCAGGAAACTCTATAAGCTTATTATTGGTAAATAAATGACTGTGTTGGTGCAATTTATTCACATTAAACGATGCTGAAAGCAAATGAAAAGCTCCTGATTTTAAAATAGCAGTATTAGGTTCGTATAAGAAAGCCTCTGGTGCGCTATATTTTGTAATAGCCTTATCGCCTAAATTAAAATTATACGTTTCAGCAATTTCTTTTTTTATGTTGATCGTTTTAACAACAATGGTTTGGTTGTTTTTTTTTGAAACAAGCCAAAGCAGCTCTTTTACTTCATTATTAATAGCAACCACATGAATTTCAGATACAAACTTTAATTCTTCTAAGCCTATGGAAATATCAAGCATAGGAGAAGTTTTCACTATTAACGTGTTGCATCGTTCTAAAAAATAATCTAGATTTTTTGATACGTTTGGCTCACAATCATTTAAGAAGAACACCTTTCCTTTGCTTTCGTGACGACGTGAAGGGTCAATGTAAATAAAATCATACGATGAATTTTTTATGCCCTCAATTCCATCTCCACAGATACAATTAATGTTTTTCGCTTTTAAAATTGAAAAATTATACGTGGCTATTTCTGAAAGAGATTTATTTTGTTCGTAATAATTAACCGAAGAAAGTACTTTAGAGAACTCAAAAGAATCTACTCCAAAACCGCCAGTTAGATCTGCTATACTTTTACCATTAATAATGGAAGCTTTGTAATGTGCTGTTACTTCGGATGAAGTTTGTTCTAAATTAAGTTTTGGCGGATAAAATATTTTATCAGTTTGAAACCAAGAAGGAAGTTTTTTCTCTGCTTTTCTTCGACTTTCAATTTGTTGAATAAGTTCTTTTACTGTGATATTTTGAAATGGACTTCCTGAAAACGCTAATTTTGAAACATTATCAATAGTATTTTTTATATACTCTTGAACTACAGTATTTAATATATATTTATTCAAAGTGTCACTTTAATTTATTTATTAGGCTATAAAGCGCAATTGAGGTAGCTTGTACTACATTCATGCTACTATTATTGCCATACATATTTATATAGGTTGAGGTTGGATGTAGCTTTAGTATTTCTTCTGAAACTCCGTATTGTTCATTGCCAATTATTAGCGCTATTTTATCGCCATTAGCGACATTAATTTCTTCAATAGGAATACTGTTTTCTGTTATTTCTAATGCAATAACTTTATACCCTTTTTGCTTTAAATAATCAACTACCTCTATGCAATTATTAGAAATATTATATGCAACCTTTTTATGTGTATTACGGGCTGTACGTAGTAATCGACTCGATGAAAAATTAATACTTGCATTACAGAAAAATATTTTTTCGACCCCTAAAGCATCACAAATTCTAAATAAGGAACCAATATTTGCAGGGCTTTGTACGCCATCACAAATTAAAGTAATAGGAAAGCTTTGACTTATAAATGAAGTAGTGCTATGTTTTAATTGACTTGACATTTAATTCTCAAAAGCATATTTAACAATGTTTGCGCCCATTTGTAGTGCCTTTAAACGTATCTCTTGAGGGTCATTATGTATTTCTGGATTTTCCCAACCATCTCCTAAATCACTTTCAAATGTATATAAAAGAACTAGGCGTTCACCAATAGTAATACCCAATGCTTGTGGCCTAGTATTGTTGTGCTCATGTATTTTAGGCAATCCTTCAGGAAATTTAAAATGATAGTTAAAAATAGGATGGCTAGCAGAAAGTTCTTTTAATTCAGAATTCGGAAACAATTTTTCAATCTCTTTTCGAACATATTGATCCATGCCATAATTATCATCAATATGTAAAAAACCTCCACTTATAAGATAGTTTCGTAGGTTTTTAGCTTCTTCATCTGAAAAAGATACATTTCCATGTCCTGTCATATGAACTAATGGAAAATCGAAAATATCGATACTTTCAGGTCGAACCGTTTTAGGTTTTTCTGAAAGAGTCGTATTAATATGTTCGTTGCAAAATTTAACTAAATTGGGTAGGGAGGTAGGATTACTATACCAATCACCACCACCACTGTATTGTAAAACTGCAAACTCTTGAGCATTAATGCTACATGTTACAGCAAATAAAATATATAAAAGAGTGATTTTTCGCATAGTTTTCAAAAATACAAATTCTATTGCCAGGCTTTGTATCTATTTTGGGCATATTAAAGAGTTTAATTTATATTTAACGTATAGAGACTTTTTTATTCGCTTTTATTATTTTCAATATTTTGTTCTATTCCATTTTTTGAAACACCTAATTGTATTATTTCAGAGGAATAAAGTAATGATTCCTTTGCTGTTGTGCAATTATTTTGACATTACTGTTGCAGTGTTGTTCAAAAGCAGATAAATTACGGGGGAAAGTAAAACCTTTAAACTTCATTGACAAATGCAACACTATGGCATGCGACAATAGCTGCAGTTTCAGTACGTAATCTGCTTTTGCCAAGGCTTACAGGAATAAATTGATGTAGTTTAGCATTTGCTACTTCAGAAGGAGAGAAGTCACCTTCAGGACCTATAAGAATAGTTATGGTTTCATTCGCTTTAATGCTACTTTTTAAAGATTTTTTTTCGGTTTCTTCACAATGAGCAATATACTTTTTTGAATCTATATTTTCTTGTGAAGTTATAAACTCTTTAAAAGAGATTGCTGGATGTATTATAGGTAGGTAGGCCTTTAAAGATTGTTTCATTGCACTTTGAATCTTTTTTTCAAAACGATCTAACTTTATTACTTTTCGCTCACTATGATCACAGATAATTGGAGTAATTTCAGTAATCCCAATTTCGGTTGCTTTTTCTAAAAACCATTCATAGCGGTCGTTTAATTTGGTGGGAGCAACTGCTAAATGCAATTTATAATTTAAAGGTTTCTGTTTTTTAGAAAACTCAATATTAGCAATACATTGCTTTGGATTTGTACTTATTAAAATGGCATTAAAAAATGATCCTTTTCCGTTTGTAAGATGTAACGTATCTCCTTCTTTTTTGCGTAACACTTTAATAATATGACGGCTTTCTTCTTTATCAAAGAATATTTCTTTAGATGTTTCTGTAATATGTGGATGATAAAATAGTTGCATTGCTTAAATTTTTAAACGTGGATTTGCGCTTACATTCGATTCAGCAAAAATACCTTGCTTATATTTTAATTCACCTACAATGGCTATCATTGCTGCATTATCGGTACAGTATTCAAATTTTGGAATATGTGTTTTCCAACCGTATTTAGTTTCAGCTTCTTTAAGCGCCTTCCGAATTCCACTATTGGCTGAAACTCCGCCACCAATGGCAATTTCTTTTATTCCAGTATGCTTTACTGCGTTTTTCAACTTATCCATTAAATAATCGACAATAGTAAACTGAAGGCTGGCACAGATATCTTCAATATTCTCTGAAATAAATTGAGGATTTAAGGCAACGTTTTTTTGAATAAAATATAAAAAAGAAGTTTTAAGCCCACTAAAACTAAAATCTAATGGACTTACTTTTGGCTTAGGAAACTTAAATGCTTTTGGATTTCCTTTTTGAGCGTATGTATCAATTAATGGTCCGCCAGGGTAGGGAAGACCTAGTGTTTTTGCGCTTTTATCGAATGCTTCACCAACGGCATCATCTATGGTTTGCCCAATAACTTCCATTTTAAAATAATCACTCACTGTTACAATTTGAGTATGTCCTCCACTTATAGTAAGTGCTAAAAAAGGAAAGTTTGGAGCTGTTTGTTCCTCTTCTTTAATAAAATGTGCTAAAATATGTGCTTGCATATGATTTACATCAATTAAAGGAATGTCTAATCCTATAGCCAAAGACTTTGAAAATGAGGTGCCTACTAGTAATGATCCCATTAAACCAGGTCCGCTTGTAAAAGCTATGGCATTTAACTGTTTTTTGTCGATATTTGCTTTACGAAGAGCAAGTTGTACCACAGGTACAATATTTTGTTGATGTGCACGTGAAGCTAATTCTGGAACAACACCACCATATTCCTCATGAATTTTTTGCGTTGCAACAACATTAGATAATACCTTACCGTTGTGAATTACAGCGGCGGCAGTATCATCGCAAGAAGATTCAATACCTAAGATATAATTATTTTTCTGAATCAATGTAAAAGGGCATATTTATTGGTGGTAAATTTAAAACAATAATCGGTATCAAAAAAGTTAGAAAAATAATATTCAGAATCATCGCAGCTCTTGTGATTCTTCTACTACTTTTAATTATTATTTTATCGATTCCTGCGGTACAAACTTCTATTGCAAAAAAAGTAACCACTTATTTAAATGAATCGTATGGAACAGATATCAATATAGCCCGGATAGGACTTAACTGGAAAGCTGAAGTTGATATTAGAGGGGTTTATATTGCCGATCATCATAAAGACACTTTAATCTTTGCTAAACAATTACAAACAAATATATTAAGTGTAAAGAAACTTATAGATGGTGATTTAGATTTTGGACATGTAAATCTTTCTGACGCAATATTTTACATAAAAGTATATAAAGATGAAGTAGATGATAACTTATTTGTCTTTACAGAAAAATTTGATACAGGGATTACAACTGAGGTTAAACCTTTTATATTATGTACAGAAGAAATTTCATTGAGTAATACTAAAATTAGATATATTGATGAAAATGAAGAAAAGCAAGAAGTATTTAATTTTAAGAATGTCAATATTCATGCAGAAAACTTTAGAATTGAAGGCCCCGAAATAAGAGCAAATATTCAAAGCCTTGCTTTAGATGCAAAACAGGGGTATAGAATTAAAAAATTAGCTGCTGATTTTGCATATACTCTTGATGACATTATTTTGAAAGATCTTGATTTAGTAACAGAAGGTTCAAACATTAAAGGGGAAGTCATTCTACATCACGGCATTAATGGTTTTCCAGACTTCAATAATAAAATGCCCATAAGTGCTCATTTAGAGAATTCTAACATTGCTACCAATGATTTAAATACATTTTATAATGAATTTGGAACAGACATGCAATTAATTGTTGATGGAGATTTTGAGGGTACGCTAAACGATTTTACTTTTAAAAATGCGGGTTTATCTTTTCAAGATATTTCAATAAAAGGAAATTTTAAGTTGAAAAATATAATGGAGGGTGACGAATATATTATTGAATTAAAAAATCATAATATTAGTGCGAACTATTACGATTTAAAACGCTTTTTGCCACGTGTATTAGAAGATCTGCCAAAGGAAATAAAAGATCTTGGACGATTTAACTTAAAAGGAAATACAAGAATTACAAATACAATACTAACTACAAATAGTCTTTTGAATAGTGCATTAGGTAATGCAATTACTGCTTTTGAAATGGGTAATATCAATGATTTTGATAATGCATATTATGAAGGAAATATTCAATTAAATGATTTTAAATTAAATAAGGTTGCTAAAACTGAATCATTAGGATTAGTGACAGCTGATTTAAATTTTAAAGGAAGAGGATTTACGCAAAATACTGTAAATACTTCTGTTTCTGGAACTATTGGTGAAATTGAATTTGAAGGTTATACCTATCAAGATGCAATGGTTACAGGTAATTTGAAAAATCCAATCTTTAATGGTGAATTAAGCATAGATGACCCAAATCTTATTTTAAACTTTAAGGGTTTAGTGGATGTATCTAAAGATTTAAATAAATATAATTTTGAAGCAAATGTCGAATTTGCAGAATTAAATAAATTAAATCTTATTAAGCGAGATAGCGTTTCTGTATTTGCAGGTAAAATTATAATGGATATTTATGGAACAACGGTTAACGATGCTGTTGGAACTATTAATTTTAAAGAAACATTCTACCAAAACCTTAATGAAGGCTATTATTTTGATGATTTTATAATTAGGTCTTCATTTGAAAGAAAAGTAAGAACCATCCAAATAAATTCACCAGATATGATTAATGGAAAGATTACTGGTGAATTTTTAGTAGAAGATATCCCTAACCTTTTTAGAAATGGAATAGGGAGTATTTATACTAATTATATCCCTAATGAGGTAACTAATAATCAATATATTGATTATGATTTTGAAGTGTATAATAAAATTGTAGATGTTTTTGTGCCTCAATTAAAACTTGGTGATAATACGAAAGTTAAAGGATCTGTATCTTCAGATGAATCAGAATTTAAACTAAACTTTAATTCTCCTGAACTTTTATTGTATGATAATTACATGAGTAAGGTAAAAATTAATGTGGATAATGACAATCCTTTATTTAATACATATATATCAATAGATTCAGTTTACACAGGCTTTTACAATGTAACGGATCTTAATTTCATTAATAAAACATTAAATGATACCCTGTATATACGTTCAGAATTTAAAGGAGGAAAGAAAAAAGAAGACCTCTTTAATTTATCCTTATATCATACCATTAATCCAGAAGGGAAATCAGTGGTTGGAGTTAAAAAGTCCGACATTACTTATAAAGACAATGTTTGGCATTTAAACGAAAACAACAACCATTTAAATAAGGTCGTTTTTGATGACAATTTTAAAACAATACAGATAGATTCATTGGTTTTAAGCCACCAAAATGAATTAATTCAAATTGCAGGTGTTTTAAGAGATACTACTTATAAAAACTTAAGACTTTCCTTTAGTGATGTAAATATTGGAAATATTATTCCTGAAATCGATAGCCTTACTTTAGGAGGAAATGTAAATGGGAAACTTAATTTTATTCAGAAAAGAGGATTTTATTATCCAAATTCGAATGTTGTAATCGATGGAGTAACTATTAATGATATTCTATTTGGCGATTTAAGTTTAAACATTGATGGAAATGAAGACTTAACTAAGTACAATATAAAATCAACTTTAATAAATGAAAATGTAGAATCGATTGCTATAATTGGAGAAATTGATGATTCTGGTGCTAAAACTAATGTGAATCTAGATATTGACTTAAATGAGTTTAATTTAGCAGCATTTAGTCCGCTAGGAGGTGAAAACATCACCGATATAAGGGGTTTAGTTTCCGGAGATGTAAAAGTTACAGGAGAATATAAATCACCTGCTGTATTTGGGAATTTAGCGCTAAATAAGAGCGGATTAAAAATACCTTACTTAAATACAGACTTTAATCTTCAAGACGATACTAGAATTGTAGTAACTGAAGATAATTTCGATATTTATAGCACTAATATTACAGATACCAAATACAATACAAGTGGCGTGTTTTCAGGAAATGTATCACACAATAATTTTAATGATTGGCATCTTAATTTTCATTTAGATACTGATAGAATGTTAGTGCTTGATACCCCGCCAGACGAGGATGAATTGTATTATGGAACAGCTTTTATTAGTGGAACTGCAGATATTATTGGTTACATAGATGAATTAGTAATTGATGTTGTAGCGACCACAGAAGAAGGGACTAGCTTTAAAATTCCAATTAGTGATACAGAATCTATTGGGGATGATTCTTTTATAAAATTTATTTCTCCTGAAGAAAAAGAAGCAATTTTAAGAGGGGAAACTATTGTATCGAAAGACGTTAAAGGATTGTCATTAAATTTTGAACTGGATATTAATAAAAATGCTGAAGTAGAAGTCGTAGTAGATAAAGAAAACAATTCTACCCTAAAAGGAAGAGGAGCAGGAACTTTGCTCTTAGAAATTAATACACTGGGTAAGTTTAACATGTGGGGTGATTTTATTATATATGAGGGAGTATATGATTTTAGGTATGGTGGAATAATACAAAAAGAAATAGCTGTGGAACAAGGTGGTAACATTACCTGGGATGGAAGTCCAACTAAAGCTGTATTAAATTTAAAAGCTATTTATAAAACCAATGCAAATCCTTCAGTTTTATTAGATAACCCAACAATTAATAGAAAAATACCTGTAAATGTTATAGTCGATTTAACAGGTCAAATTTTGCAGCCTAATCTAGATTTTACAATAGAGTTTCCTAGAGTGAGCTCTATTGTGAAAAGTGAATTAGATTATAAATTACAAGAAAGGCAACAACGAGAAAATCAAGCCTTATATTTAATTTCAACAGGTTCTTTTGTAGGAGAAGGAGCAGGCCAGAGTGCAATTGCAGGTACTTTAGCAGAACGAATAAATGGATTGGTTGCTGAAATATTATCAGATAATGATTCTAAATTTAAAGTACTACCTTATTATTTCCCAGGAGACAGGTCCATCAATCAAGAAACTTCAGACGAACTCGGGGTACGATTTTCAACAGTAATTAGTGAACGCATTATCATTAATGGAAAAGTTGGAGTTCCCGTAGGTGGAATCAATGAATCTGCTGTGGCAGGCGATGTTGAAGTACAATGGTTAGTAAATGAAGATGGTAGTTTACGAATTAACTTTTTTAATCGACAAGCTGATTTACAATTTATTGGTGAAGACCAAATATTTGAACAAGGAGCAGGGGTTTCTTACTCATTAGATTTTGATACAATGAAAGAATTAATCAAAAAAATATTTGGAACAGATATTGAAAAGTTAGAAGAATTAAATATTGTGCCAGATGATTCTTCTCCAGTTAATTTTAATACACCGAAAGAAAAATAAAATTAAAGGGAAGCTATCATTGAAATTTCAACATTCACAAACTTAGGTAAGTTTGCCACTTCAACAGTTTCTCTAGCTGGGGCACTTTCTTCAGAAAAATAAGTTGCATACACAGCATTTACCTCTTTAAACTTCTTCATATCTGAAATAAAAATGGAAGCTTTTAACACATTTTCAAATGTCATATTAACTTCAGAAAGTACAGCTTTTAGATTCTCCATGACCCTTTTTGTTTCAGAAGTAATATCGTCTATTTCTAAATTTCCAGTCTTAGGATTGATTGCAATTTGCCCAGAAGTATATAACATATTTCCCTTTAAAACAGCTTGATTATAAGCGCCAATAGGAGCAGGGGCATTAGGAGAGTTTATTATTTTCTTCATGTTGATAATTTTATAATCGTTTGTCTGGTTCCCGACGTTTGTCGTATTTAATATCACTAAGCACAGACGATTTTATACCAATAAAAAAGTACCAGGCAGTATTAATACTTCCAATCGGTGTCCAGTTAAAGCTAAGCCTCCAACTTTCTAAATCTCTTTGAAAACGTAATTGAGTAAGTGTAATTCCATTGTTTTTAAAGTCATATCCAGAGGAAAGACCAACACTCCATCTTGGTGTGAGTTCTATATTTGAACTAAACATAAGAGATTGTGAAGAAATTTCACTTTGCCTTGACGAATTATTATACGTCATTGTATAAGCTAAACGAATATCCCAAGGGATGGCATAATTATACCAGCCGAGATCTTCACGTTCTTCTTTATTTTCGTCATCATAAAAAGTGTTGTCATTTATACTTGTTCCATCTCCAAACAAGTCGTCCCTTCTTCCTCCATTACGCAAGGTTTCATTGTTTAAATCATCATCATCATCATCATCATCATCACCTTGAAAGTCTCTACTCGAAAAATTATAATTGATACTAATATTTGCATTTGTAAGTCTAAAAAGACTTCCTCCATTTTCAATATTAAATTTATCTATTCTTCTGTTATTATTATCAAGCGCATAAGGATCAAGTGAACCATTAAAGTTAAAATCTAATTTTTCTACAATTGGAATACTTCCTGTAAAACGAACTGGATTCCATTTTAATGAATCTCCAGATACATTATAACCTGACGAAAAATTTAAATTGTTTAATATTATTATTTTTTTAGCTTCTAGAGCAGTAGTGTCTTTATCACGAACTTTAGCTTCTATAGTATTACTTAAAGAAAAGCCTATACTACTAGAGAATGTTTTACTAGGAGCGCCATATAAAGTTCCTTGAAATCTAGAGTATTCAACTATTTCGTTATTTATTTCAGGATCTGCCGTGGGTATTTCATAAGAGTCATAATATTTGTCGAAAGCTGGATTTATATTATAACTAACAGATGGACGCACTACATGACGTAAAGCTTGTATCTTTTTATCTTCACCAAAATTGAACATTCCATAGATTGTTGTTCCTAGGCTTGTTGAAAAATTATAGGTTCTATAAGCATCAAATCCATTAATCGTGTCATTTACCTCTAGTTGAGTTTCTTCATCATAACTTTTCTCGAAAGTTTTAAACAACCAAGTTTCTTGATAAGATGTACTTGCAGATGCACTGATATAGTCTAAAATTTTAAAGTTTGTGCTAATTGGAATGGAATGTCTTAGCCCAATTTTTGCGTCTTCAAACATTTCTTTTTTGAAAAATAAAGAATCAGTAGTTTGAATTTGATTTTGTCCTGCCACACTGTATTGTAAATTAATATTTTGAATAATCCCTTTTTTCACTCCAGTTTTAGGAGCAAATGGGAAAATTCTTGACACACTTGCATTAATATTTGGAAGTGATAAATTAATTAATTGAGTATTAGTATTTTGTGAGTGAGTTGCAGCTGCAGAAAAATTTACTTGAGGTTCTCCTTCAAAAGTCTTTGCATAGGAAATAGAAGAACTTAATGTGTTTACTAATGCACTGGAGTTATTAATTTGGTTAATAGATTCCTGAAAAAAGCTACTACTCCCTAAGTTAACAGAAGCAGAAAATCTAGAGCTTGGATTTGCTTTTACATCTTGTGAATGTGTCCAACGGATATTATAAACAGAACTTTCACTAAAGTCATCAAAGCCCCGCTCACTGTTAATTAATTTTTCAAAACGCATACTTACATTCCCTGTAAACTTATATCGCAAATTATAGGAAGACTCACCTCGCAGTGCATAACTACCATTGGTATAATAATCACCTAGTAAAGCAAAATCTACATAATCACTCAATGCAAAATAATAACCTCCATTTTGAAAGAAAAACCCACGATTATTATTGTCACCAAAACTTGGTATTATAAAACCAGAAGTTCGATCTTCAGAAAGTGGAAAATAAGCAAATGGCATTCCAATAGGAGTTGGAACATCTGCAATATACATATTGGTAAATCCTGTTACTATTTTCTTTTTAGGTACAAACTTAGCTCTTCGAGTATAAAAGTAATATTCAGGGTCATCTAGGTTTTCAGAAGTTGTGAATTTCACATTCTTTAAGAATATAACTGAATCATTTACTTTTTTAGTTACTTCAGCAATAACGTTAAAGCCATTTTGTTCGGTTCTAGAATTATAAATTAACGCTTTTTCAGAATCAAAATTAAATCGAATAGAGTCTGGTTCTACGGTATTGTTGGTTTGAACAAACACAGGACGTTGAGAATAAACATCTGCACTATCTATACCTTTGGCATAAATCTCATTCTTATTATAGTCTAAAATAATTAATCCTGCATCAATTCGCATATCACCATAAATGATGTATGCTTCATTATACATATATATTTTTTGTTCTTCTCGATTGATAAACACATAATCTTTACCGTAATAATCTACTACATCGGTTAATGTTTCTTGCTTAGGTTTAACACTGTCGGTTTTAACAGAGTCAATAACAGCTTCATTTACCTCAGAAATGATAGGCTCTATAGAAACGGTTAAAGTGTCTGATTTCTCAGTGCTTGGGATATCAACTTCATTTTTAGGAGGTAGATCTTGAGATTGCATTGCAGTACTACCTAAAAGTAGAAATAAGAAAATCACCAATAAATATTGCCTATGTGTTTGCAATGCTACGATACTATTATTTTGTAAATTTGGCTTAGTTATTGAAAGATCAAAATTAAGCATATTTTTTTGTGCTACGTCTATTATAACATATTTTTAATAATACTATTATTTTGTTGACGTTATCCATTAAAGGTGAATTACATATATGAAATGCCTATTTTATAATTATAAATCATATGAAGATGTGTATCAAGGCATTTCATCTTCTTTTATAACAAATATTTTATACGGATGAAATCAAAATTTATTTTTCAGCTATTCCTATTTATTGTAGTTGCTTTGTCCAATTCATTAGTTTCAGAGGTATACTCCCAAAAAAAATTCGTAGTCGTTCTTGATGCTGGTCACGGCGGAAAAGACCCTGGAAATAGAGGAAATGGCTATAAAGAAGCAGATATAGCGTTAAAAATTATATTAAAAATAGGAGTTGAATTAGAAAAAGATCAAAACATAAAAGTAATTTATACGCGTAAAAAAAATGTTTTTGTCGAATTAAGAGAAAGAGCAGCAATTGCGAATAGGGCAGATGCAAATCTATTTGTTTCTGTGCATTGTGATGCTTTTACAAACAATGCATATGGCGCAGGGACCTTTGTTTTAGGGCTGCATAAATCGAAAGCAAATTTTGAAATAGCCAAAAAAGAAAATGAAGTAATCTTCTTAGAGGACAATTATAAAGAAACATATGCGGGTTTTGACCCTAGTGCTCCTGAGTCCTTAATAGGAATGACCTTAATGCAAGAAGAATACTTAGATCAGAGCATTTTATTAGCGACTTTGGTTCAAAACAACTTTACAAATACCTTAAAAAGAAAGAATAGAAGTGTTAAACAAGCTGGTTTTTGGGTTTTACATAATACCTATATGCCTAGTGTACTAATAGAAACAGGTTTCTTAACCAACAAAAAGGAGGGAGCTTATTTAAACTCTAAAAAAGGGCAAACAGATATGGCAAAAGAAATTGCAAAGGCGATTCTTTCCTATAGATCTAGTTTATCTTTGGCAACAGAGAATTCAAAAAACCCTGTTATAGAAGAAAATGAAATTGTTGAAGCGATTGAAAATGGAGAAGAAAAAATTTATGAAGGAATAACGTTTAAAGTTCAATTAGCTGCCAGTAGTAAAGACTTAGAATTGAAACCATTTAACTTTAAAGGCTTAAAAGAATTAAGCAGAAATAAAGAAGGGGGCTTATTTAAATACTATTACGGAGACACTTCAGATTATAATAAAATACAATTAATGAAAACATTTGCAAGAGAAAAAGGATATTCTACTTGTTATATAGTAGCATTTAAGGAAAATAAAAAAATAAAACTTACTGAAGTTTTGCAAACTGAAGACTAATAAAAAATCAAATTCATAAAACTTATTTAAAGTATCGGTAGTACCATATTTATTTTTAAATTTGTTTGTAATCAAAACTTTATCATTTGAAACTTTCAAGAGAAGTAAAAACAGGAATATTTGCAGTAGTATCAATACTGCTTTTCATTTTTGGATATAATTTTTTAAAAGGTTCTAACTTATTTAGCGATAGCAGAACCTTTCATGTCACCTATACAAATGTAGAAGGCTTAACATCATCAGCTCCAGTAACAATCAACGGATTAATTGTTGGAAAAATACAAGGCATCAAATTTGTAGATGAAAAAGGAGACATATTAGTGACTTTTTCAGTCGATTCAGACTTTAAATTTTCTAAAAATAGTATAGCACGTATTTATAGTAGTAGCCTAATAGGAGGGAAATCTATTGCGATTATACCAGATTATTCTTCAAAAAATTATGCAGAATCTAATGATTATCTAAAAGGTGAAATCGAATTAGGGATGTTAGAGTCTGTTACGGGAGGTCTAAAACCCTTAGAAGAAAAAGTAATGAAGGCTTTATCTGGAATGGATACCTTATTAACTAATTTAAATTCAATTTTAGACGACACTGCAAAAGAAAATTTAAAAGGAGCCATCGCAAACTTAAACCAAACCATGTATTCTTTTAAAGGAGCAAGTGCTAATCTTAATTCAATATTAGCAACAAATAAAGATAAATTGAATGCTACCTTTTCTAATTTAGAAGTTACTTCTGAAAATTTTGCTTTGTTTTCTGATTCATTAGCGAAAATTAAGACAGGTAAAATGATTAATGAGTTAGAAGGAGTTCTTAGTGGATTTAATTCTATTGTAACTAAAATTGAAGCTGGAGAAGGAAGTATTGGAAAGCTTTTAAAAGACGATCAATTGTATAATAATCTTGAAGGAGCTTCAAAAGAATTAGAACTTTTACTTGAAGACATGAAACAGAATCCGAAACGATATGTTCATTTCTCTCTTTTCGGAAAAAAACCTTCTAAATATCAAGAAACACCAGATACTAATAATTAAACATGCAATACCTACCTAATATTATCTTTTTATTAGCTTTAATAGCTGGCCTTGGTTTTTTCATTAAAAATAGCAGGAAGATAATTCGTAATATAAATTTAGGACATAAAGTAGATGCTTCAGACCATAAAAAGGAACGTTGGTCGAATGTCTTCAGAATAGCCTTAGGACAATCTAAAATGGTAGTACGTCCAGTTGCTGGATTATTACACATAGTAGTTTATGTTGGTTTTATAATTATCAATATCGAAGTATTAGAGATCATTATTGATGGTATATTTGGCACCCATAGAATTTTTGCAGGATTAGGTGTTTTTTATGATATTTTAATTGCTTCTTTTGAAATATTAGCTCTTTTAGTACTTATAAGTGTGCTCATTTTCTGGACTCGAAGAAATATTAAAAGAATCAAACGTTTTTGGAACCCTGAGATGAAAGGTTGGCCAAAAAATGATGCAAATATTATTCTTTATTTCGAAATAGTTTTAATGTCACTATTTCTAATAATGAATGCTACAGACCAACAATTACAACTATTAGAAGCTGCACATTATACCAAAGCAGGATTATTTCCGGTGAGTAGTTTCCTATTACCTTTAATTGATGGCTTATCTGAAAGCACTTTAATTATTATAGAAAGAGGAGCTTGGTGGATTCATATTTTAGGAATATTAATATTTTTAAATTACTTATATTTTTCAAAACACTTGCATATTCTTCTAGCATTTCCAAATGTTTATTATGGAAAAATAGCTCCCAAAGGGCAGTTTAAAAATTTAGAATCAGTAACAAAAGAAGTTAAAATGATGATGGATCCTACTATAGATCCATTTGCTGCACTACCCGAAGGGGAAGAAGCTCCAGCTAAATTTGGGGCAAGCGATGTTACAGATTTAAGTAGAGTTCAACTATTAAATGCGTATACCTGTACTGAATGTGGACGATGCACGAGTGTATGTCCTGCAAGTCAAACAGGTAAAAAGTTATCTCCTCGTAAGATTATGATGGATACTCGTGACCGTGTTGAAGAAATTGGAAAGAACATTGATAAAAATGGGGAGTTTAAATTAGATGATAATCAGTTACTTGACAATTATATAACTAGAGAAGAACTTTGGGCTTGTACTACTTGTAATGCTTGTGTTGATGCCTGTCCTGTGAGTATAGATCCATTGTCTATCATCATGGATATGAGACAATATCTAGTTATGGAACAATCTGCTGCACCAAGCGAATTAAATTCTTCTATGACAAATATTGAAAACAATGGGGCTCCTTGGCCATACAATCAAATGGATCGATTGAACTGGAAAAATGAATAAAATTACTGCCTTCGCAGAAAAATGATATGAAAAAAGAAGATATAGAAAACTTATTAAGCATTAAAGAAGAAGGAGGAGAAAAAATAAGTCCTGGCCTTCCAGAAGATATTAAAAACTATCTAGTCGATATAGATGGTACTGTTGGGGATGATATTCCCAATGAAGAACCTGAGCGTATGCTAACAGCTGCGGTATATCCAGATGCTTTAAAGACAGTAAATAAATGGTACGATCAAGGACATGTTATTTGTTTTTTTACTTCTAGAACTGAAGAACATAGAGGGTATACTGAGATTTGGTTGAAAAAACACGGTTTTAAATATCATTCCCTTTTAATGGGGAAACCAAGAGGAGGTAACTATCATTGGATTGATAATCATATTGTAAAAGCAACTCAATACAAAGGAAATTTTACAGAATTAGTTGTAAAAGAAGTGACCATTGAAGTTTTTAAAGATTAAGAATGAAAAATAGAATTTTCTTTATCTTACTCTGTTTTAGCTCACTTTTAAATGCGCAGTCAATTGTTGGGGAATGGGTGACATACCATGATAAAACAAAAAGTAAAAAGTCCGTAATCGAAATTTATAAGGTAGGAGATGAATACTTCGGAAAAATTATAACATTATTTGAAGACCCATTAGATTCAATTTGTGAAAAATGTAAGGGTAAAAATAAAGACATGCCAGTTATTGGGATGGAATTTATTGAAAATTTAAAGAAAGATGGAGAGGAATTTAATGATGGAACTATTTTGGATCCTAAAGATGGAAAAAAATATAAATGTTATCTAAAATTATTAAACAAGAATAAATTAAAGGTAAGAGGGTTTGTAGGTTTTTCTATAATAGGAAGAACTCAATATTGGCTTAGAAACATATAAATAATGAGTGAAACATTAAGAGTGCCAACCATGGCAGAATTTACGGCTCAAGGAAAACAACCTGAAGTGTTGTTTTGGGTTGGATGTGCTGGAAGTTTTGATGATAGAGCAAAAAAAATTACAAAAGCATTTGTTAAACTTTTAAACAACGCTAATGTTGATTTTGCTGTATTAGGAGCAGAAGAAAGTTGTACAGGTGATCCTGCAAAAAGAGCGGGTAATGAGTTTTTGTTTCAAATGCAAGCAATGACAAATATTGAAGTGCTTAATGCCTATGAGGTGAAAAAAATAGTAACTGCATGCCCTCATTGTTTTAACACTATAAAAAATGAATATCCAGAATTAGGAGGAAACTACGAAGTAATGCATCATACTCAATTTCTACAAGATCTTCTAACAGAAGGAAGAATTAAAGTAGAAGGAGGAAAATACAAAGGAAAACGTATTACATTTCATGATCCATGTTACCTAGGAAGAGCGAATAATGAATATGAAGCTCCTAGAAACTTATTAAGAAAACTCGAAGTTGAACTTGTTGAAATGAAACGTTGCAAATCTAAAGGGCTTTGTTGTGGAGCAGGAGGAGCACAAATGTTTAAAGAACCCGAAGCTGGAAATAAAGATATTAATGTGGAAAGAACAGAAGATGTAATTGAAACAAAAGTTTCAATTGTAGCAGCAGGTTGTCCATTTTGTAATACGATGTTAACAGATGGTGTTAAATCTAAAAACAAAGAAGAAAGTATTGAAGTACTAGATATTGCAGAAATGATTGCTAATGCTGAAGATTTATAAAAATGCTGACAGATTTTAAAAACCTACCCGATGATTCAAGAATATGGATTTATCAATCAAATAGAAAAATAAGTGATTCTGAAATTGAATCAATTAACATAAAAACTAATGATTTTCTTGAGCAATGGACTGCTCATGGTAAAGACTTAGTAGCTGGTTTCGAACTAAAATATAATCGCTTTATTATCATCGGTTTAAACCAAGAAAATGCTTCAGCATCTGGCTGTAGTATTGATTCTTCAGTTTATTTCATTCAATCACTGGAGAAAGAATTTGAAATAGACTTATTAGACAAAATGAATGTAACCTTTTATAATGGAGATTTTTTAGCACATAAATCATTAGCTGATTTTAAAAAAATGGCTAAAGCAAGATCTATTTCAAAAAAGACAATTGTCTTTAATAATTTAATTAATACAAAAGCCGAGTATCTAGAAGATTGGGAAATCCCAGCAGAAGATAGTTGGCATAGTAGATTATTTTAATTTTATTTCTTATCAATATTGGGTTTAAATACTTTTACTTCAGGTACCTGCAGATAAAAAAAGGAAAGAAAATTATTTTAAAAAATTACTTCTCTGTTATTTTAGATGATATAATTAGGCTTATTAATTTTGACAAAGAAAAAAATGAATATCGTTTGTATAATTTAACAAAATTATAAAAACAATTGATTCATTTAAAATTAAATTAGCAGTACGTTTCCTAGTTTGACTTATAGCTTAGTCATAATATGGTAAAAACTTATTATAAATGAAAACCCTCATACTCATATTTATAGTTGCTTTTTGTTGTTTGAATTCTTATTCACAGCAAATCAATCCATTATTTGTAATAGATGATCTTGAAAATCAAAAAAAATGGGTTGACAGTGTCTATGGAAATATGTCGCTTCAGGAAAAAGTAGGCCAATTATTTATGGTAGATATTTACTCAAGCGACCCTAAATCTAAAATCGATAAAATCGATAGCTTGATTAAAAATCAATATATAGGTGGTATTATATTTTCAAAAGGAGGACCAAAACGACAAACTAAGCTAAATAATCATTATCAAAAAGTTTCTAAAACACCTTTGCTTATTGGTATGGATGCAGAATGGGGATTGGCTATGCGATTAGATTCAACTTTCGCTTATCCATGGAATATGACCCTAGGTGCAATAAAAGATGATCAACTTATTGAAGAAGTTGGTAAAAGAATTGGAGAGCATTCAAAACGATTGGGAGTGCATATTAATTTTGCGCCAGTAGTTGATATCAACACAAACCCTAAAAATCCAATTATTGGTAATCGCTCTTTTGGTGAAGACAAGGATAATGTAACTCAAAAGTCTTTAGCCTTTATGAAAGGTATGGAAAGTGTGGGAGTACTTGCAAATGCAAAACATTTCCCTGGTCATGGTGATACAGATTCAGATTCACATAAAACTTTGCCAACGATTTCATTTACAAAAGAAAGAATTGATTCGGTAGAGCTTCATCCTTATAGAAAGTTAATAAATGATGGCTTAAGTAGTGTTATGGTTGCTCATTTAAATGTTCCTTCATTAGAAGAAAAGTTTGATTTACCTTCTTCAATTTCTGAAAATATTGTTACAAATATTCTTAAAGGTGAATTAGGTTTTAACGGTCTCATCTTTACAGATGCCTTGAATATGAAAGGTGCTGCAAATTTTAAAAACCCCGGGGATATAGATTTAGCTGCTTTTTTAGCAGGAAATGATGTTTTGTTAATTTCTGAAAGCGTTCCAAAAGCGCATCAATTAATCGTGAATGCATACCGTAAAGAATTTATTTCTGAAGAACGATTAGCACATTCAGTTAAAAAAATATTACTAGCAAAGTATAAAGTAGGTTTGCATAAGTTTACTCCTGTAAATCCAGAAAACATTATTGAAGATTTAAATGCACCTGAAGATAATGTCTTGTATGAAAAGGTAATGGAAAAAGCCTTAACGGTATTAAAAAATAAAGAAGATATTTTGCCAATTACCGATTTAACCAATAAGAAAATTGCTTATGTAAACTTTGGAGACGATTCTGGAAAATATTTTTTAAGTCAGTTAAAAAAATATGGAGATGTATCTTGGGTGAAGGCAAAAAACTTAAATAGTTATTTACAGAAATTAAAAATGTATGATTATGTAGTCATAGGTTTTCATAAATCCAATGATAACCCTTGGAAGGAATATAAATTTACAGATAAAGAATTAGTCTGGATCTATGAAATAGCGCGTACTAATAAAGTGATTTTAGATGTATTTGCAAGACCTTATGCTTTATTAGACCTAAAGACTTCTGAAAATTTTGAAGCGATCATTATGTCGTATCAAAACAGTAAAGTGTCACAAGAATTATCTGCCCAATTAATATTTGGAGCAAGAAAAGCAGAAGGGATGCTTCCTGTAACACTAGGTGAAGATTTTCCCTTGTTTACTTCAATTGAAACAAAACAATTAAAACGTTTACAATATGGAGTTCCTGAAAGTGTGGGGATAAATTCAGAAGTATTAAAAGGAATAGATTCTTTGGCTCGCATTGGTTTATGGGCAAATATGATGCCTGGAGCTCAGATTTTAGTCGCTAGAAAAGGAAAAGTAATTTATCAGAAAAATTTTGGACACCATACTCAAGATAAAAAGATAGGAGTAAAAGACACTGATATCTATGATGTAGCCTCATTAACTAAGATTTTATCAACCTTACCTTTAGTGATGGAATTATTTGATAGAGATATTTTAACAATGGATTCAAAGCTTTCTGAATTACTTCCTGAGTACAAAAACACAGATAAATCGAATATAACGTTAAAAAGAATGCTTTCTCATTATGCGCGTCTTAAAGCATGGATTCCTTTTTATGTAAGTACTTTAGATACAATAACTAAGTTACCTTCAGAAAGATATTATTCAAAAGTAAAAAGAGATAGTTTTAAAATTCAAGTAGCTGAAAATTTATTCATGCGAAATGATTATAAAGATAGTATTTTTGAAAAAATTAAGGAGAGTGAACTTCGTGAAAAATTAAGTTATAAATACAGTGATTTGCCTTATTACTTGATGAAAAAGTATTTAGAAGAATTTTATGGCAGCTCTTTAGACAAACTTATTCAGCGAAATTTTTATAATTCACTTGGTGCTAATTATTCTACATATTTGCCTTTAGATAAATTTAAGAAAAGTCAGATTCCACCTACGGAAGATGATCAAATATTTAGGATGCAAAAAGTACAGGGGTATGTTCATGATCAAGGAGCTGCAATGCTTGGAGGGGTGAGTGGTCATGCAGGTTTATTTAGTAATGCGAATGATATAGCTAAAATCATGCAAATGTATTTATGGGAAGGGTATTATGGTGACAAACAATACCTAGAATCCGCAACATTAGATCTGTTTAATACTTGTTATTTTTGCGATGATGATGTGAGGCGAGGAGTAGGGTTTGATAAACCTCAATTAGGAGATGTAGGACCTACTTGTGGTTGTGTTTCTATGCTTAGTTTTGGTCATAGTGGATTCACGGGTACTTTTACATGGGCAGATCCTGAACAAGAATTAGTCTATGTTTTTCTTTCAAACAGAACTTTTCCAGATGCTAATAATCGAAAAATAATAGGAAGTAATTTGCGATCTAATATTCAGCAAGTTATTTATAATGCTTTAGAGGAAGAATAATTATTTTTTAAAATCAGTTTTAAGATTTTTCCAAACCCTCAATAAAAGGTATCCAGATATCACTATGGCTACAATTAGCCATGAAGCAAGTTCATAATTTCCGTACAGTATATTACCTGTAGCAAACATACAGCTATACACTAATATACAACCAAGTGCCATTGCTAAAATACCTGAAGGTACCGACCATTTATTATTTCTTTCTAAAGATTTAAGTTCATCATCATCAACAGTATCTAATACTTTTTTCCAACCTGGACCACCGGGCATTGTTTGTTTATAAAATGAGACTAAGGTTTCTTTGCTTTCAGGTTTTGTTAAAAAGGTGACTAATACCCATATAATTGTAGTAACTAATACTACTAATGGAAATTTAGCCCAAGCAGGAAAAACACCTTCGATCAATACGTCAGCTTCATTTTTATGATCAAAAAGAATCGTTTTTAATGAGGTGAAATTAAATAAGATTGAAATAATTCCTGAAGCAAACATAGCAGATATTTCACTCCATGCATTGATTCGCCACCAAAACCATCTTAGTATAAAAATAAGCCCTGTACCTGCTCCAAACATTAAAATAATTTCAAATAACTGCAAGGCATTCGTTAATACTAGTGCAAGTAAAGCACTTGCTACCATTAAGATTACTGTAGATAACCTACCTGCATTAACTAATTCTCTTTCACTAGCATTTTTGTTAATTTGTTGCTTATATAAATCATTTACAATGTATGAAGAACCCCAGTTTAAATGAGTGGATATTGTAGACATATATGCAGCTCCTAAAGATGCTAAGACTATACCTAATAGACCGCTTGGTAATTTTGTAAGCATAGCTGAATATGCTAAATCATGTCCTAATTTATTTTCTTCTACATTTGGAAAAGCCTCTTGGATACTTGCCAAATCAGGATACACAATTAAAGATGCTAAAGCCACTAATATCCACGGCCAAGGACGTAAAGCATAATGCATAATATTGAAGAAAAATGTAGCTCCTATTGCATGATTTTCATTTTTTGCAGCCAGCATTCGTTGTGCAATATAACCTCCGCCACCAGGTTCGGCACCTGGATACCATGCACTCCACCATTGAACTGCTAAAGGAATAATAAGTATTCCAATTAGCGCTTCAGTATCATTAAAATCTGGTAAAATAGATAATTTGTCTGCAACATTTTCATGAGCAATTAAATTAGCTAAGCCTCCAATTTCAGGTATATTCACTAAATAATAAGCGGCACAAATGGCCCCAATAATTGCAACAAAAAATAGTACAAAGTCGGTATAAACTACGCCTCTAAATCCACCAAGAGCACTAAACACTACTGTAATAGATCCAGCAATACTAACCGTTTGAATAGGAGTAAGGCCTAACATTACTTGACCAATTTTAATTGCAGCTAAAGTTACTGCGGCCATCGCCATGACATTAAAGACTACTCCAAGATAAACAGACCTAAATCCTCTAAGAAAATGAGCAGGTTTTCCTCCATAACGTAAATCATAAAACTCCATGTCTGTATTGACATTAGATTTTCTCCAGAGTTTTGCATACACAAAAACCGTTAATAACCCTGTCAATAAAAATGCCCACCAGACCCAGTTTCCTGAAACTCCATTATTTCTTACAATATCAGTTACTAAGTTTGGAGTGTCTGTTGAAAAAGTAGTTGCCACCATAGAAAAACCAAGCAACCACCAAGGCATATTACGATTTGACAAGAAATATTCGGCAGTGTTTTTACCAGATCTTTTTGAAACAATGATCCCAATAGCTAAAATAATGGTAAAAAATGAAATGATTAATACCCAGTCAAGAACTTCTAATTTCATATAAATATTACTTAGTTACGTTTAATGATTCTGTTGCTTGCCCAATCCAATCATCGTTTTCAATTCTTCCTGGAAAAAAGTCAATTAAATCTGTTATTGAACGAATATCTCCAATGGATAGTTTACTAATTTGCACGTAATTAAAAATGCCAACTTCATTAAGCCTTTCTTCTATATAAGGGCCAATTCCGGTAATTTTTGTAAGATCATCTTTATTACTTTTATCACCATAACCAAGGTTTTCTAAATTTAATTTAGCTTTCGATTTATTATAAGACACATAACTAGTCCTTGCTTTTAAAGCAACCCTTTTAGGTATATTTGTTTCATTAATTTCTTCTTGAGCTTCTTTAACAACCTTAATAATTTTTGGTTTTATTTCAGAAAATATTGTTTCGAGATCATTGATAGTCTCTTTTTTTGGTTTTTTTTCAAAATTAGAAATTGCATGATTGTTTTTTTTAAGTGCTGCAATTTTTTTATTTTGTTTAGTTATAATTTTAATGTATTTGGCTTTTTGAAGATATAAGCAAGCAAAATACCCTATAAGAAAAGTACTTAGCATAAGTATAAAGATACCTGCATATTCTGATAATATGCTCAATAAATCTATTTGTACATTCATATTAATTAAATATAACTTTGATACGTCTATTAGCAATTCTTCCTTGGTGGGAGTTATTACTATCAATAGGTTCAGACTCACCTTTTGATGACGCAATTATTTTTGTTTTATCGATACCTCCTTTTGAAACTAAATACCATCTAACTTGCCTTGCATTTTTTAAACCTGTAGCATAGTTATCATTACTATTGCCTATATTATCGGTATGTCCCACTATTTCAATTTCTAAATTAGGATGATTTATTAATAGAGTTTTTACTTCTGAAAGTAAATTCTTTAATTCATTATTTTCTAAAATTCCACTTTCTGAAAATTTTGGATATACAGTTTTTATTTCTGGCTTTATTAATTTTAAATTTTCAATTCGTTTTAAGTTTAAAGGTTTAAATGAAAAAATGAAACTATTGTTGAATTGTTGGTTTTCATTAAATTGAATATCCTTAATAATTGGTTTTGTTACTATTTTTTCAGCTGAAATACCTGTATTCACAAGAATCTCTTTAATTTTTAATCCTCTTTGCATTCCAAAGTTTGGTCTTTCTATATTTTCGATAGGACTGTATAATGAAGTGATATATAATTCAGTTTTAGGATGATCAATTAAATAGGTTTTTAATTTGTATTTAAAATCTATAATAGTGTTTGAAATTAATAATTCAGGAGAATTTTTTGTAATAATTATTCCTTCAGAAAATAAAAATATAATATTCCCTTTTTCATCAATTGCCTTTAGTGTATTGTAGTTTATAGGTGATTTATTAGAGATAGAATCGTGAGACTTAATTGCATCTGCTATTGAATCTTTATCTTGGATACTATTACTTATTTTTTCTTTTGATGAATCTAAAACAGTTTTTTTATTCACATATGTAGAATCAGAATTAGCAGCAATTTTACTTGGTTGAATCAAAGAATAAATCCATAGCCCAAAAATTGACCATAATAAAAAAACAATAAATGCGATTAAAAATTTTTTCATACGCTGTAACTCCTTGTTATTTAAGTTGCTATGATAAGGAAGCTATTATATTCAAATTTATAAAAATTAATCATTTTTTGAGGATTAATTACAAATATGTTTTCCACATATTGTACACATTATTATTTCTCTCTAAAAATTAAAAAAGCCTAATTTCATTTATATAGAAATGGGCTTTAATTATTAATGATCTAAAGGTTAGTTTAACCAACCATTGGTCTTCGCTTTTTTACTATACAAATAAAGAAATATTCCAATGATAAGTACCATAATAGGCATAATATACCCTTCAAGACCATATGCATCCATATTATCGCTTAAAATGAAATTATAAGTCATTTGACCTAATATTCCTAAAAGAGAAATAATAAAAAGTAAGGTTGCCCACTTTTTTCTTATTAATAAAGCTAAAGATCCAAGTAATCCTGCAAATACAGCTAAAGCAAAAGCTGCTGTATACCATGTTGGCAAATTTTCATATAAAGCTCTTTCAGCTTCAGGTAATAAAGCTTTCATTTCATCAGTCATATACGCTTGTGCTAAATACGCCATAACACCCATGATATTCCATATTAATGCAATGATGGCAATAATTCAATAAGCAGCTTTTGGTTTGTTTGTTGTATTCATTTTTGTTGGTTTAATGGTTAGTGATTATTTGTTTGAGATTTCAATGTAAGGGAATTGAATTTAAATTGCAAACATCTGATATATTGATGTTTATATTGATTGTAGAATTATAGTATCTTTAATAAATCAAATTTGACCCTATGAGTAAGATTCCTAAAAATGCATTCAAATTTCTTTCTACTCTGAAAAAGAATAATCATCGAGATTGGATGACAGAACATAAAAAAGAGTATTTAGCAAATGAAAAAGTTCTGAAAGCATTTTATGCCTCCATTGAAAAATCTTTAAATGAAACTGATGAAATATCAAAACTTAAAGTATTTCGTATTAATAGAGATGTAAGATTCAGTAAGGATAAAACTCCCTATAATGTACATAGAAGTGTGAGTTTTAGTAGGGCAGGAGCACATCGTCGGGGAAGTTATTATTTAAGATTAGAACCAGGGAAATCTGCTATGGCAGGAGGTTTTTTTGGTCCCGAACCTGCAGACCTACTTAGAATAAGAAAAGAATTTGAAATGGATACTTCAGAAATTCGTGAAATCTTAAATCAGAAAGATTTTAAAAAAACATTTAACGAATTTGATCAAACATACAAAGTAAAAACAGCTCCAAAAGGGTTTAATAAGGAAGATGAAAACATAGATTTAATTAGACTCAAAAGTTACTTTGTAGTTCATGACTTTAAAGATGAAGAAGTTTTTTCTGATTCTTTTCAAGATAATTTAATGCATAAATTTCAATTGTTAAGGCCCTATTTTAATTATATGAGTGAGGTGCTAACTACCGATTTAAATGGAGTTTCTTTATTAAAATAATCTATAAATTATTAATGTGAAAATTCGTATGCTAACAATTGAACATTACTCTTTAGCCTTTCTTTTACAATACCCATCATACGTTTATTAAGTGAAGATGAATTTTTTGTGTAATCATTATGCTCTTGAGTGGTAAACATTCCTATAATAATTCCTTTTATTGAATTTCGAAACTTCATGTTTTTATGGATTGCATTTTCAATATAATCTAACTTTTTATCAATTGGCAAATCATAAAAAACATTTTTATGCTTTTCAATGTAATGTTTAAATACCTGAATTAAAATGTCATTTTGCAATTTTACAACTGGACGTATGGTTTTATTCTGAAAAATTTCTTCATCTGACATTGAATCATTAACGATTGCTGTAATTATTTCTGGGCGCAAATTCAGTAATACTGTATCTCTAATATCCATGATCGTAACGTTTTATTAAAAATACCAAAATATTGTATATCTTTTATTTAAATGAAATTATATTATAAACGTGTTTTCAACAAAAATTTAACCAATAAAAAAGCCCCTAAAAAAATATTTTTAGGGCTTTAATTATTTTATGTTGATTAGCTTTTCTTTAAAAGCGCTTCTTTGCTTTTATACTAGAAATCTCTAACTCATTTTTTCTAAATACGAATTAAATTTATTTTATAGCACTAAAATCTTTTCCTGTAGGGGATTCAAATAATTCTAATTCGAAATAGGGGACAGCGCCTAATACTTGATCAAGGATATCTGCTTGAATTTTCTCATAGTTTTCCCACTTTTTATCATGACAAAAACAATATATTTCAACAGGAATTCCTTTATCGGTAGTAGGAAGATATCGCACCATTAAATATAAATCTTTGTTAATTAAAGGATTGTCGATTAAAATTGCATTAATATATTCTCTAAAAACTCCTAGATTGGTTTGGTTTTTACCATTTACCAGTAGGTATTTATTTACTTCAGTATCTATATTAAATAATGAATTGTCATTTTCACGTACGTCTAAATATTGATGAACTAATTCTATTCCTTTCAATTTTTCAATGTCATCTTTATCAAGAAATTTTACAGAATTTTGTTTTATAAATATAGATCGTTTAATTCTTCTTCCATCCGATTCTTGCATTCCTCTCCAATTCTGAAATGAATCTGCAATTAAACTATAGGTTGGGATTGTTGTAAAAGAATTATCAAAATTCTGAACGGTAACCGTTGCTAGATTTATTTCAGTAACCGTACCATCGGCCCCGTATTTGCTAAAAGTAATCCAATCACCAATTCGAATAATATCGTTTACTGAAATTTGTATACTCGCTACAAACCCTAAAATGGTATCCTTAAAGATTAATAAAACAACCGCTGAAACAGCTCCAAAAGAAGCTACACTAGCTGTAGAATATCCTGTGATTAAGTTGATGATAAAAAAAAGACCAACACCCCAACTAAAAATCATAAATATTTGCAGGTAACTATCTAGAGGTTTGTCTTTAAATCTCTCATACAGTTTTAAATATTCTTTTCCAGTTCTTAAAAGACTTCTTACTACGAAAACACACAATATGATTAATAAAATAATGACAGTAGTAAGTAGAAAATTAGATATTGAAGGATAATCTTTTGATATGATTGGAATACTATACCATATAATAAATAAGGGGATACTATGTGCAATAAATGTTGGAAAGTTACTTACTACTAAAAAATCATCGAAAGTGTTTTTTGTTTTATTACTAAACAATCTAAAAGCACTTACAATTAATTTTTTAGCGATATAGTCTATTGAAAAAATTATAATAGCTAATGCGATTAAATTTATTACAAAATTCAAAAAAATTGCAAATTCTAGAACCATCCCTTTTTCAAGAAATAAATCTTTAAACCAATAGCTATATTTTTCTATAAAATTTGTGCTCATACTAAGTATTTTTTTTCAGCATAAAAAGGGCCAAAGGGTAAAATTGAACAAAGAACAACAACAACAAAAGTTTTAAAAGGCCAGTTTAATTGTTGATAAAGAATAAAGGCTCCAACGATATATAACATGAAAAGGACTCCATGTGCCATGCCAACGTATTGAACCATCTCTGGCATATTCCAAATATACTTTATGGGCATTGCTATACCTAATAATAATAAAAAAGAAATGCCTTCTAAAAAGCTTATTTTTCGAAATGTATTTACCGATAAATTCATTTAAATAATAATTAAAGAGCAAAGATACTATATCAATTATTAAAACAGTGTTAAGAAATCAATAGTAATTTAATTAGAACAGGGGAGAGGTATATTTAATGTTTTGAAACTTCTATTTTTGCGAAAACTAAAATGCCACCATTCTGTTCTAACGGTGATGAAGCCACATTTTTTCATCACTTCAATTAAAATTTTTCGATTAGAAAGTATTTCTTCTGAAAAGTTTAAATTGTCAATATGTGACTCACGTCCGAAGTAATCATAATCACTTCCCATTTCAACATAACAACCTTCTAAAGTTTCTAAGGTAATGTCTACAGCAGCACCTTTATTGTGTATGGATCCTTTACCATAAGGGTTTGCTACATAGGTTGCTCTAGGAACTTTTTCCCACATTATTTTTTGTACGTCTAAAGGACGATAACAATCATAAATTTTTATGCGATATCCTAATTCACAAAAGTATTTATTTGCATTTAATAGGGCAGTAGCAACTTCAGGTCTTAAAAGACATATAGGGCAATCATATAAAACTTCCCCTATAAAGTTATTTGTTGAAGCATATCTAATTTCATATGAAAATTCTGTAGACTTATTCTCCAAATCTACAAGTTCATCTTGAGAATAACCTCCGTTCATCGAAAATGAAAAAACCACACAAAATAAAATTTGATAATTCATTTAGTTTTGAAATTAATAAGGGTAAAACTACATTAATTTATAGATCTTTTTTAGCTGTATAGCACACTAATTTTTAGTACTTTTAACCTTAAATTCTCTTAAATTATGCACCCAACTTACGGCTTCTTCTATACTGAAACATCTTTTGATGCTATTCGTTGTAAATGATTTTTCTAATGTTGCAATTTCTAGACTAATTTCAGCATAAATTATAATTGCTGCTGCAACTATAAAATTAAGGTCGTTTTTTTTGAATTTAATCCAGGTTTGGGGTTCCATTGAATATGAATTCACTCTATTAGAGATATAGGCTACTTTAAAACCCTTCTTGTAATGTTGAAATGCAATATTCGTTATTTGCAGAACTTTATCCCAATCAAAATGCTCTCCTTCATTTATTTCAGAGATTATAAACTTCTCGAAAAAGTAAAAAATTCCAAAAGACAATTCTACCTTTTTTTGGCAGGTATTAGGATACATAGTGTCTTCAATTCGCATCGTCTCTTTGGAGTAATAAGAGTAGCAATTTAAATAAAAAATGTGAACTTTAAAATTATTTACTGGTTTAGCATCGAAAGGTTTTTTTCAGTATCTGCGTCGTAATTCCGCTTTAATCATACAGTTTACTCATTGTCAGATTCTGAAACTAACCTTAAAACTAATATATACCTACTATTCAGTATCAAGTTAGACATATTAATGTTATTTTTATTACAAAAAGTATATAATTGGTTTAGTTATTGATAATATTGCTTATTGAATATCTAACATGCAAAAAAACAAGTATTATATATTTATTTTCATATTCTTTTTATCAGGTCATCTCTTTGCACAACTAGATAATCCTAATCCATTTGTGAAATTTAAAAATATTGAGGATAATACCGAAACTCCTGAAGAATCTGAACTTCCCGCTATCAGTTTTCCAAGTTTTACGAAGAAGGCTGAAAACCCTGAAAATGATAAATATGCAAATTTAGGGCTTGAAAAACCTAAAGAAATCAATATTTCAAAAGAAGACGAATTTGTATCTACAGTAACAAATAAAGCTCCAAAGTATTTTACAAAAGACAAAGCACTTGACGAAAGTCAATATGCTTCAGATCAGTATCTTGGCGATATAAAAACCAACGCTTCTTTTGTAAATGTGGTATATAGAGATCATGAATTTGTTGATGGTGATCGTATAAGAGTTTATGTTAATGAAGATATTATACGTTCAAATATTTATCTTGATGCTACATTTAAAGGATTTGATTTACCACTGGTAAAAGGATTTAATAAAATTGATTTTCAAGCGATCAATCAAGGAACTTCAGGACCAAATACTGCAGAACTTCATATATATGACGATAAAGGTAATTTAATCTCTGCAAAAGAGTGGAACCTTCTTACAGGTTTTAAAGCGACTTTTATTATAGTTAAGGAATAAGATATTTACAAAAAGTCATCTTTGGAAACTTCATTTAATAAGCATTGACCTTCGTTTTAATCAATATGAAAGAAGTACAGGTTTAAAAGCAAGTATTATATCTGGAGCCTTTAAGTTTGTATTTCAGTAAATAGTGTGAATATTAAAAATTGAGTCTTTTAAAGCTTTCTGAATTTTTTAATAAACCAGTAAATGAATTTTTCAGTATAGAAGAAACCGATTAGCGTTTTATAATTTTTTCGGAATAACTTTTCTGATTTGTTACATCTTGAATTGAAACAACATATATACCTGAATTTAAGTTAGATAAATTTATTTCAATGTTGCTTGTCATTGTTTCAGAATGTAATTTCTGTCCTAATAAATTGAAAATATTCAGTGAATAATTTCCATCAGAAATAGAAACAGTTAAGTTTTCAATTACTGGGTTAGGGTAGAGCGTTACATTCGTTCCAAAATCATTTTCTTCCGTAGAAAGATTTCCGCCAATAATTGTGATTTCACCATTTTCATCAAATGGATCAGACCATTTTTCATTCGTGTAAACATCTACACCGGTTAATGTTTCTAGAAATGCAACAATAGCTGCTTTTTCGTTTTCAGTAAGATTTAAATTTTGTGGTTGCCCTCCAGGACCTCTCAATCTAGGATCTAAATTGGTATTATCGGGATTGTTAGGCATTTGATTATAATGATTTACAACTTGCAATAAAGTAGTTAAATTACCATTGTGCATTAAAGGTCCATTTAGTGTACCGTCTGGATTCATAAGATCGCGTAACGAAGGAGCTCTTGTATTTGTAAGATCAATTTCTGTATCACTTCCAGCAACTAATAATATACCGTTGTTTAATGTATTTGGGTCGATATCGAACTCAGGTCCTTGGTGACATCCAATACATCCAGCACCGCCTCCATTTGGAGGCGCAATGAATAAGTCTTTCCCCAAATTTTCTTGTGCGCTATAGTTAGGAAAATCTTGATTGATATTATTTACTTGGGTAAGTCCTTCATCGAATCTAGAATCGAATGATTGTATGCTTCGTATAAATTGAGCTAAAGCCAGTTGCATTCTTTCTTCAGTGATTTCAGAATCTCCGTAAGCAAATTCAAATAATGTTTGATAATAATCTAATTCTTCTAATTCTAAAATTAAATCATTAATATCTGGATCGCCATTCGTGCCGCTATAGCCCATTTCTATATGATCTTGAATTGGCATAGTAGTTTGTTCTTCTAGTGTTGTAGCTCTTTCATCCCAGAAAAAATGAGTTTCAATTGCAAAACGAGCATTTATTAAACGCATAGAGTGCCTTCCCGTTAAACCACCCTCTAATCCAATACTCTGTACTTCTGAGTCACCAAAAGCCTTATCTTGTTGATGACAACTGGCACAAGCTATGGTTTGATTACTTGAAAGGTTAGCATCATAAAATAAAACCCTACCTAAAGTGGCAACTTCATCTGTAATTGGATTTGTTGTCGTATTATCTTTATTGATATAGTTTGGAATGGTTTGATTTTCGTAATTGAAAAGATTATCTAAATCGATAGTAGCACTAACAAATAAACATAATACAATAATAGAAATAGAGAGGAAAGCAAATTTGATTTTCATAAAGATGGTTTATTAATTAAAGTCTATTTGACTTCAAAAAAGATAAAAGGTTTAATTGATTTTAAAAATAATATTTGTCTATCAATTTGTCTTTAGTAACCTATATTTGCATTTTTAAAAATAGCTATGTTGTCATTCAAAGATTTAGGGGTTAATCATCAGTATTGTAAGTCATTAAAAGAATTAGGGATAAAGAATCCTACTGAGATTCAGGAGAAAGTAATTCCAATTTTATTACATTCAAAAACAGATTTTATTGGTCTTGCTCAAACAGGAACGGGTAAAACTGCAGCCTATGGATTGCCAATATTAAATGGTATAGATCCTAAATCATCTGCGGTTCAGGCATTAATACTATCTCCAACAAGAGAATTAGTACAACAAATTAAGAAACAACTTTTCAAGTTTACGAAGTATTCAGAAGAGAAGATATTTGTTGAAGCTGTTTATGGCGGAGAAAAAATTGATATTCAAATCAATCGTTTACAAAGAACTACACATATAATTGTAGCAACTCCAGGTAGATTAATAGATTTAATAAATAAGGGAACGATCAACCTAAGAAGTATTAATACCTTAGTAATGGATGAAGCTGATGAAATGCTGAGCATGGGCTTTAAAAAGGAATTAGATACTATTTTAGGCCATACGAGTGGAGGGAGAAATACATGGTTATTTTCAGCAACGATGCCAGAAGAAATCCAACGTATTATTTCAAAATATATGGCTCCAAATGCTGCAAGAATTGTAGTAAATAAAAACTCATTAGTAAATGCTAATATCAGCCACAGTTTTGTTGTTTCGCCTATAAGTGAAAAGGTGAATGTGATTATTAAATTGTTAGATGAAAGAAGTGAAGAGCGTGGTATTATTTTTTGTAGAACAAAACTTGGAACACAGGCATTAACTAAAGAACTAAAAGAAGAAGGATATTCGGTAGAAGCTTTAGAAGGGGATATGCAACAAAAAGAACGTGATAAGGTTATGCGTGCTTTTAAAAATGGCAATTTACAAATCTTAGTCTCAACAGATGTATCTGCGAGAGGTATCGATGTAAATAACCTAGGCTTTATATTGCACCATCAATTACCTGAAAAGATAGAATATTATACACATAGAAGTGGAAGAACAGCTAGAGCAGGTAAAAAAGGAGACTCTATTGCATTAGTAACTCCAAAAGAAACTTCGAACCTTCATAACCTTGCTAAGTCGCTTGGTATCAGTATTAAAGAATTAAAAATGTAAGCATGGCACTATCAAATAATGATATTTTTAAAAAATTAAGAGTAGCTTTAAAGTTAAGAGATGATGAGATAGTTGAAATCTGTGCCTTAGTAGATTTTAAAGTTTCTAAAAGCGAAATTGGTTCTTTTTTCAGAAATGAGAGCCACCCAAAGTATGTAGAATGTGGAGATCAAATATTAAGAAACTTTTTAAATGGTTTGGTCATTCATTTACGTGGCCCCATGCCAAAGAAAAACACAAAACCTTCTAAATAAAAAAAGGCTGTAATAAAATTACAGCCTTTTGAACCAACAACTAGCTAAACCCATTGAGGATAGTGATTCTTTCTCGAAAACAATGTCTCATCATTGTAGAGTAATCCTTTTTTATTTAACTCAAATTTGATTTGTTTTTGAGCTATTCGGCTTATTCTTTTCTGGATATGATCTATTGTTTTCATTAAGCTCTTTTTTTGATTGATGATATTTGATTGATACTATTTAATTGATGAATTTTACTTTTTTAATTTCTGAAACGTCTTTTAGTATTCCAGATATAGCTTTTAGTGTTACTATTTTTTCCTGTTAGTGTATTACTGTTTAATGTTCTCATGGTTTCTATATAAATTGGTTAATTCAACTATTTTGTTTTCTTAATTTCTGAAACGTCTTTTAGTATTCCAGATATAACTTTTTGTTTTACTGTTTTTCCCTGTTAATTGATTACTGTTTAATGTTCTCATTACTTTTGTTTTTTTGTTTGATATACTTAATAGACGAAAGAATAACAAATATGTTACAGTACTATGCAAAACAAAGTACTATTTTAACATATTTTAACAGTTTAATGCTTTAAAAAGAGGAGAGAAGCATCTATTTTAATTTATATATAGTTAATTATTTTATGTCTGCCTCTGTGATCCTATAGGGATACGCTTCTTTTATTATAGAAAATTCATCCTTTGTTAATTGACTTATTTTTTTCTGAAATATTTTATTAGAATATTCTTCTCTTAGTTCATTATAAGAAGCAGTTAATTCATTTTGTACTTGTATAAAGTACTTATAAGGGGTATTTCTTTGAAAATTTAACGATATAGAAGCTTTATTTGGGTTATCTGAAGAGTTTGCTAATCCTTTACCTTGACAATACGTACAGCTAGCGTCTTTATTATTATCAATGAACTCTTTAATCACACTTCTCAATTCATTCATGGGTGTTTTTATATTAGCTATAAGTAGTTCGCCATTATCATTAGTAGTAATCCTTAGTATATTACGCTCATGAATTTCAGCTAAACAATCAGCTTTATTTTTACAGGGAGGCGGAAGTATTCTTGCAATACCTTTATCATTAGGTATGGTCGTAGAAACTAAAAAGAAGATCAATAATAGGAAGGCAATGTCTGCCATACCTCCTGCATTCAATTGTGGACTAGTGTTCTTGTTTCGCATATGTCAATGATTTAGTGTCTATTAACTATATACAATAAAAGTGCCAGTATAAAAAAAAGCCTCGTTAAGAGGCTTTTAAAATTGATTTATAATTTTTATTAAATTTCTTCAGCAACTTTCTCTACTTCATCTAGAACACGTAATAGATTACCACTCCAAAGTTTTTCAATTTGTTCTTCAGTATATCCTCTTGTTACAAGTTCTAATGTTACATTAAAGGTTTCAGAAGCATCGTCCCAACCTTCAATACCACCACCACCATCAAAATCACTACTGATACCAACATGATTAATTCCAATTTTTTCAACTAGATAATCGATATGATCTATAAAATCGGAAACATTAACAGCAGGAGGAAGGTCTGTCATCTTAGCTAATTTATTTTTACGTATGCGAGACATATTCTCATAAAAACCATAATATTCTTCTCTTTTAGAGGGTTCCAATTTTCCTACTTCACTCCACTCTAAAACTTTCGTTCCTAATGAATCGCCAATTTGATTGCTTATAACTTTAACCGATTCATTGCGTTTGTTATATTTTTCAGTATTTAAATAAGAACTAAAAGCTACTGTTTGAACAACACCACCATTTTCTTTTAGTAACATTAATTGTTCATCATCTAAATTTCTACTGTGATTGCATAATGCTCTTGCAGAAGAATGTGAAGCAATAATAGGAGCCTTACTTAATTGTATCATTTGTAGCATAGCTTCTTTAGAAGGATGAGAAACATCAATCATCATTCCTAATCGATTCATTTCTGCGATCACTAATTTACCAAGATCACTTAATCCATTATGAAGCCATACATCATCTTCTTCGCCTGTATTACTATCGCATAACTGACTATGACCATTATGAGATAAAGACATATACCTTCCACCTAAATCATAGAACTTTTCAACATTACTAATATCAGTTCCAATAGGATAGCCATTCTCGATACCAATCATAGCAACTTTTTTACCTGCTGCTGATATCCGTCTAACATCATCTGAATTTAGCGCTAATTCAATTTGTTCTGGAGCAATATCATTAACTAATTTATGAATTGCATTGAACTTAGACATTGCATTTTCGAGGGCATTTTTATACCCAGCATCTGTTAGAGAATCTTGCCCTGTATATACTATAAACCAGGCAACATCTAGTCCTCCTTTTTTCATTTTAGGAAGCGTAATTTGAGAATCTAAATTTTGTGTGTAATTAATAGAATCTGTAAAATTCTTTACATTAATATCGCAATGTGTGTCTAGCGTTATTACTTTTTTATGGATTTCTTTTGCTTTAACAAAAATCTGATCTTCAGTTAATGAAACTTTTTTCATAGGTTCTTCTTTGGGGTTTTCTTTACAGGAAATGATTAAAATAAAAATAAATAGGCAGTAACTCCATGGAGGAAGATTTTGAATGAAAGTTTTCATTGATAGAAGTATTGATTAGCATTTCAAATATAGGAATTTTAAAGCTTCTTAATTTTATTGCTTTGGCTTTAAGATTAACTTGGTTGAGACGTTTATAATTTCTTCTTTATTCATTTTCATTTTTCTGAACTCTCCTTTATTAAACATTTCAGCTTGATCATCATAATGTTTACTTGCAAAAACACCTGATTGCCCTGTAGGCAAAATACTGATACTGTTTTCAACATCTGAAAAATCAATAATTCTTCTCGTAGAAGGGCCGGATTTTATAGTATAAATCCCTTCATTATTTAACAAATACCCTCTATTATTAATTACTTCTCTAGCTCCATTCATAGGAAAAGGACCCACATTAAATCCAAAGATTTTATTTAAAATGGGCACTGTTCCAAGAGGATGAGGATGTTCTAAGTTATTTACTTTACCCCAAGTCCAACCTACAATATTATTTCCGTGCTGTTGTTCTAAAAGTTCAACGGCTTCTTTTAAAGAAGCTGCTAATATCACTTTTCTAGTTTCTTTTTCGGAAGTTGCAATATTATCCCACCAAATAGATTGTTCTTTTTTAATATGATCTGCAACCACTCTTTTTGCTAAATGAGTTAAGTTGAATTGATTAAAAAGTTCTTCTCCCATTTCATCCATGAAAGTAAATTTTAAATATTGATATACCCACATATTATATATGGTAGGAGCAACACTTTCTTCATCATTTGAACCATCCCATAACTGAAGAATATCAATCGCTCGTTGTTCATTTTTATTGAATGAATTAAAATCCATTTCTTTTGTAAATTCTTTAATGACTTCGGAAGTAACAGAAGAAGTAACGTCATTAATCATTTTTGAAACGGAAGTAACATTCCAATTGTCTTTGGGTTCTAATAATTGAACAATTCGTCTAGCTCTATCTTCAGGTAAATAATAACCAGGATACAACATTCCTGCTATAGAATCGGGTTGATTGTTTGCTGAATACACATAATTCCATGATGGGTTTTCAGCCATCGGATTTTCATTAAAATCTAAATAACGAATGCTATCCATTTTAATAGTGGTACCATCTAGAATGAATTTAGTATTTACATTTTCTTTGTGTTTATACAATTTAGCAGAAGCCCACCATGCAATATTTCCTTTGGCATCACCATACATAATATTTAATCCAGGTGCATGAATTAAAGAAGCTCCTTTTTTTACTTCTTTCATTTCTTTAGCTCTAGAAATTGTATAGATGGCATCCAATACTTTATTTTCTTCTAGTGTGTACAGCCAAGACATTGCAATTGGGCTGCTTTCAGAAATACCATTGATTACATCATTGATAATAGGCCCATGAATGGTATTTCTCACAGAAAGAATAACATCCTCCTTATCTTTTACCTTAATAGTTTTCGTTGAAGTAGTATAGTCTAAAAAACCTTTGCTTGTTTTATATTTTCCGTTATCAGAAGAATGATTCTCTTCTTTATAAAAATCAATATCATCATTCTCGAACATCGTAATACCATAGGCTAATTCTCGATTATGCCCTAGTAAAGGGAAAGGAAAGCCAGCTAAATAATAACCATACATTTCATAGGTAGGAGTCGCAACATGTGCTTCATACCAAACTGCTGGTTGTGAAAATCCAATATGTGGGTCATTAGCAAATATCACTTTTCCAGTACTTGTTTTTTGTTCGTTAAGCACCCAACTATTACTCCCTTCAAAAGCTGGAATAGGTGTTTTCTCCATCAGCTCATTGATAGAGGCAACCATCGTAGTGTATACTTCTATATTCTCTTTAGTAGTTTTTATTAATTGAGTATCGGCTTGCACCTCTATATTTAATTCTTTCAGATATTCATTCCCTAATTTATGTTGTAAATTACTTAAGAGCGGATCTGTTTTTTGAGCCATCGCAAAACTAAATGCCATGTAACCTACAATATTATAAACGTCTTTAATTTGAAAAGGAACTTTTTCAATACCAACTAATGTAAATTCAATAGGAGTAGGGCCTTCTTCAATAAATTGATTAATACCATTTACATACCCTTCAACGATTTTGTAGATATCACTATTTTTATTTAACCCTTGTAATGCTGCTTCAGAAGCTTCATCAATTCCTGTACTGGCAAAAAAGGTGTCATTTTTAAGCATTGTTTCTCCAAATATTTCTGAAAGACGTCCAGGAGCAATTCTTTTTAATAATTCCATTTGCCATAAACGGTCTTGTGCATGTGCATATCCTAGAGCAACAGAAGCATCAATTTCATTTTCAGCATAGATATGGGGAATCCCATAGTCATCGTAATAAATTGTTGTTTCAGAAGATATATTATTCAAAGAAATTTCACCAGAATAGCTAGGTTTAAGATGATTATAATACATCCAACCTCCAATACATAATAGGATTAACAATAGGATTAAAAACTTGAAGACTTTTTTTATAATGCGCATGTAAGTCAATATTAATTGAGGAACTCAAAGATAAGTGATGTACGGGTCTAAACAAAAAAAAGCCAAGTCTATTCGACTTGGCTTTTTAAACAAATTAATTAATTAAAATTATTTCATCTGTGCTAATAATCCTTCAATAGTGTTAGACATTACAACACCAGGTAACTTTACTGGAGAACCAACTTGAGCTAAGAATGTACCGTTTACTTCACCTTTTTTATACGATGTAAATCCGATACGATATAACCCTCTAGTCAACGCTTTTAGAGGATCACCTATTTGGCTTTCATAACGTAATAAAGAGTTATACTTTCTACCACTTGGTTGTTTAGGCATTTCTCCACTATCATCATTTCTTTTCAAGGTTGTCCAAGTTGCATTTGCTGAGTCAGCAATTCCAGCTTTTAAAAACACACTTGATCTTTCTAAAGTAATATAGGTATCAAAAAAGTCTTTTGATCCTTTATTTTCTTCGTATCCAGCTCCCATGATAGGGTTTTTAGTTTTAGAATTCCCAGCAGGAGATACCATTCTTAGACCTAATTCTGGTGCTACAGCAGGAACCCATAAATAGATGTAGTAAAACTTCTTACCATCTTTTACTTCATTTTCAGTACCTGGAGATGCATGTCCTAAATAACTAATAACATCTAAATAAGGAACTCTTTTTTTAACTGGACCGACTTTCTTTTCGATTGAACTTCCAAATGCTTTTAATTTTTGAGCTTGACTCGTACCAAAAGCAAATAGAAAAATAACTAATAAGCTTACAATTTTAATAGATTTCATATAGTTTGGTTTTTTATGTTTAGCAAATTTATTATATTTTTATTTAAAATCTATAATTTCTTTTTCAGATTATTATATTTCACTTATTCGCTACAAATCAGCTATTTAACTTTTAATTTGATAAAAAGGAATATGTTAGAAATATTTTCTTTTAAAAATAATTCGTAAAAGCCCTATAAAGGGAGTACTTTTGCAGACTTAAAAAAATCAATAATACTTAACATTTAGCTTATTACAGAAGAAATATATGAAAACAGATAAAGAATTATATAGTTATCAAAAAGGTGCCATAAATAAAATCTTTAAACGATTTGAAGAAGCTCCAGATGACTATCATTTACTTTATCAACTTCCAACGGGTGGAGGAAAAACAGTGATATTTTCTGAAATGGTACGTCAGTATTTAAAGCATCATAATAAGAAAGTTCTTGTTATGACGCATCGTATTGAACTTTGTAAGCAAACTTCAAAAATGCTTTCGGGTTTTGGTGTAGTGAATAAGGTAGTAGACAGTAAAGCCAATTTAGATGATCAAAAAGACTACGATTGCTTTGTAGCCATGGTTGAAACTTTAAATAATAGGTTAAATGATGACAAGTTAGATATCTCAGATATTGGATTAGTAATTATTGATGAGGCACACTATAATTCATTTACAAAGCTTTTTAAATTTTTTGAAAAATCATTCATATTAGGTGTTACAGCAACTCCTTTAAGTTCGAATATTAAATTACCGATGACCGATAATTATAACGAACTAATTGTAGGGGAATCTATTGAAGCCCTTATTGAGAATGAATTCTTAGCACGCGCTGAAACTTATTCTTATAATGTTGGGTTAACATCTTTAGTGGTAGGTTCTAATGGAGATTATACAGTAAAATCTTCGGAAGATTTATATACCAATAATGATATGCTTAGCAAATTAATTCAAGGCTATGAAAAGCATTCAAAAGGGAAAAAGACATTAATTTTTAACAATGGTATTAATACTTCACTGCATGTATATGATGCTTTTAGATCAGCAGGGTATCCAATAGCGCATTTAGATAATACAGCAACAAAAAAACAACGTAAAGCCATCTTGAAATGGTTTAAAGAAACACCAAATGCCATCATTACTTCAGTAAGCATTTTAACAACTGGTTTTGATGAACCTACTATTGACACGATCGTTTTAAATAGAGCAACAAAATCACTTACTTTATATTATCAAATGATTGGTAGGGGTTCACGTATTCTTCAAAAGAAATCAACTTTTACCGTAATTGATCTTGGAAATAATTTACACAGATTTGGACCTTGGGGAGCTGATTTAGATTGGCAAAAAATATTTAATTCTCCTAATTATTATTTAGAGAATATCTTAGATGATGAAAATATTGAAAACAGTTTTCGATATGAAATGCCTTCAGAAATAAGAACTGAATTTTCTAATTCTGATGATGTTTATTACGACATAAAAGAAGCTTATACCAACTCTGTGAGAAACGGAGAGTCTTCTAAAGTAGTTTTAGAAGGATCTATAAAACAACATGCTTGGATTTGTATTGAGAACAGTGAAGATGTATACGATGCCTTAAGTTTAGCTAAAATGCTAGATGAAGATATAGATTATCGCATACAACGTTATTCTAAATGTATTAGTAAGAGCACCTTTAATTTCTTACATTGGTTAAAAGGTGATTATAGACTTAAACTACGAAACTACTTACGTGAAAATTTTGATGAGAAATTTGAAGAAATTCACGGAAGGCCCCCAGAAGATTAACCTCAAATTTTATACTTTAACTTCAGGATTATTAAAACTCCAAGCCACAATTCGGCTTTGTTTATTGCCTTGAGTCATTTCTATTGTTTTATGGGTAACCTTAAGTTTATTTAACTGTTTATACATTTTAGCTAAGTTTTCTTTCTTAGAAACTAAGGAGGTAAACCATTTAATATTATCTTTAAATGCAGCACTTTGCTTTATCATTCTTTTAATAAACAAAGCTTCACCACCATTGCACCAAAGTTCATTTGCTTGTCCACCAAAGTTTAAATAAATTTCTTCTTTTTTAAAATAACCTCCTTCATTTTTTTGAAGGTTTCTCATTTTTCGCAAGGTTCCTTTTGTTGCATTTTCTTCGGAAGAATGAAAAGGGGGATTGCACATACTGAAATGAAAGAATTCATCTTTTTGTATAATCCCTTCAAAAATGTTAGCATTATTTTCTTGATGGCGTATCTCAATATTTTTCTTTAGCCCTTCTGAAACAGCTATGTTTGCTTTTGCAGAGCTAACAGCGGTCTCATTACTATCTACACCAACCATCTTCCAATCGTATAGTTGTGAAGCTAAAATGGGGTAAATACAATTAGCACCCACACCAATATCAAGTCCTTTTATGGCGGTATCTATACCTTCAGACGCTAGTAAGTCGGCTATATAATGAATATAATCAACTCTTCCAGGAATTGGAGGGCATAAGTAATTGTTTGGTATATTCCATTCAGAAACACCATAATGAAGCTTTAATAAGGCCTTGTTTAGTTGTAACACAGCTTTATTATCTGAAAAATCAATCGTTGTAACTCCATAATCATTTTCAAATGCATACGGAGCTAACTCGGCATTACATTTTATTAACTCAGGAAAACTATAGGAATCGTTATGTTTGTTATTAGGATGCAAAATGTAGTATTATTTAGCGATAAAGATAGGGGTTCTACTAATAACATTATACAATATAATGTATTTTGAAAATCCAACACATGCCTTGAATAAATTTTTAAGTGTACCTTTGTAAAAAATATATTTTCAATGGAATCTTTCGAGGATTTTAAAATAAATAAACAGCTTAATTACGCGATTGAAGATCTTGGTTTCAAAAAACCAACATTGATTCAAAAAGAATCCTTTTCTGTAATTCTTTCAGGAAAAGATATGGTTGGTATAGCCCAAACCGGAACGGGTAAGACTTTTGCTTATATGCTGCCTATTCTTCAGGATTTAAAGTTTTCGAAACAAGAGAATCCAAGAGTATTAATTATTGTGCCTACACGTGAACTTGTTTTGCAAGTAGTAGACCAAATAGAACAATTCGGAAAATATAGTAGTATTCGTGTTTTAGGGATCTATGGAGGAACTAATATTAACACGCAAAAACAAGCTGTAGCTCAAGGAACCGACATTATTGTGGCAACTCCTGGACGTTTATATGATTTGGTTTTAAGTAGATCACTTCTATTAAAATCTATTAAAAAACTGGTGATTGATGAGGTTGATGTTATGCTTGATTTAGGATTTAGATTTCAAATCACAAACATCTTCGATTTATTACCAGAACGTAGACAAAATATTATGTTTTCAGCAACGATGACTGAAGACATTGAAGCATTAATAGATGATTTCTTTATTTCTCCGAAGAAGGTTTCTATTGCAATGAGTGGTACACCTCTAGATAATATAAGTCAGAAATGTTATTCGGTTCAAAACTTTTATACTAAGGTAAATTTATTAGCGCATTTACTTAAAGATGTGGAAACGTATCATAAAGTATTAATTTTTGTTTCTAATAAAAAGAGTGCTGATCGTTTGTTTGAGGATTTAGATGAAATATTTGGATCTGAACTTTGTGTAATACATTCAAATAAAACACAAAATTACAGGATTCGTTCTATAAAACAATTCGATGAAGGAGCTAACAGAATATTAGTCGCTACAGATGTAATGGCGCGGGGTTTAGATTTAGATAGGATTTCACATGTAATCAATTTTGATACTCCAAATTTTCCTGAAAATTACATGCACCGAATAGGGAGAACGGGTAGAGCAGAACAGGAAGGGAAATCACTCCTTTTTTATACTGAAAAAGAAATTCGTTTTAAAGAAGATATCGAAACCTTAATGGATTATAAAATTCCTGAAATTGACTTTCCAGAAGGAATTGAAATTGCCACACGATTAACTCCAGAGGAACAACCCAAAATTATAGAAAAAGATAATCCCCATAAACAATCTGGAGATTATGTGCCAGGGGCAAGTTTCCATGAAAAAAAGGAGAAAAATAAAAAGGTTAACGAGCGTGGTGCTTATGAAAGAGAGTTAAAGAAAAAATATAAAAAACCTAAAACTCGAGGAGATAAAAATTATAATAAGCATAACAAGCGAAAATAGATTAGTATCTATCTTTATTTAAAGGAAGAATTTGAATTGCTCCTGCATTTAATTGATAATATAAATCAGAGATAAAAGAAGTGAGTTTTCCTTTTTCAAATAAATTTTTAAAATCGAATAAATGGCTAGTGATATCAATATAGTACACGCGTAATTTATCGTTTGAAGCATTTAAATCTAATTGCCCACACCAATCTAAAAAATCTTCAGAAGCCGCTATAGATTCAACCTCTCTTAATACTATAATGAGATGTAATAATTCGTTGTCTATTTTTAAGTCATCATATTCATCTTCTGCTTGAATGATGTTTTTTTTTGATTTATAATAACTTCAATAGAGGTTAACTTAGGGTCAATTTTTCAGTAGCAGGTACATCTAGACTAATTTGATGCTGTGCTATAAATTGCTTTAAAAGTTTTATTTCTGAATACTCTATCAATGTTAGTTATTGTTTAACTCTTCCATTAATTGCTCATAGCTCTCAACCTCCGGAAATATTTTACCTCCTAAACTAACAATTGGTTTTTGTATGGAATCAATTTTAGGTAATACCATTTTAAGTCCTTTTTTAACTTCAGGACGATCTGCCAATACGATTGAAGTAAATTTATATCTACTCGCTTTCAGTGGATTTATGATACTGTCACAAGTTGGACAATTCTCAGGTACATAAATAGTGATTAATGCCTTTGGAGCAATCTTAATATTTGTAAATGGTTTCCTTAATGCACGTCTAGAAAGGCTATCATTTATAACAAGTTCATAAGTATACTGTGGTAATTTACCCTTTGTAAGAATTAAATTTTTAAGATGAACTTTGGATGCTTGAGGGACACGAAAAAATCTTGATTTACCTTTGCTTTGCCTAAAGTTTGTTCCTGAAACAGTGATCATTACATCATAATCAGTTTCAGATTCATTTACCGCATATAAAGCGAGACGATTTGCTATTTTTTCTTCAACAATTTTAATTTTATCTTTTTGTGCAGATAGTGTTGAAATAGATAAAAATAACAACAAGAAAAGTGAGGCTCTTAGTAACATTTTTTTTAGCTAATTTAAACATTTATTTACAACAAGCCTTTATTTAATAAATGTTTAAGAGAATTTTATTATTTAAATCTCTACATTAGAGTTTTAAAAAAGCTATTTATTATCAATCAAAAAAAAGGCATGAAAAACGTCAAAAACATTAATTTCAATAAAGAAATCCTATTTGGTCTCACTATGTTTTTAATTTCAACAATAGCAATATCTCAAACAAAAGATATTAATTCGTTAAAAGGACTATATAACGAAACTCCAGATCATGAATATGTACCAGTAGATAAATCTACCATGGAGCGAAGTCCTGCTTATTCAGTTTCAACGCCTAATTATTTTACAGAACAAACAAATATTGATGAAAATGGCAATAATATTATTGGCGATGCTGGGAACGAACCCTCTATCGCTGTAGATCCAACAAATCCAGATAGGATCGTAATAGGATGGAGGCAATTTGATAATATTAGCAGTAATTTCAGACAAGCTGGGAATTCATATTCATTAAATGGAGGATATGAATGGACCAATCCTGGAGTACTTAACCCAGGCGTATTTAGATCGGATCCTGTACTAGATTTTGATACCGATGGAAATTTATACTACAACAGTTTACAATCAGGTTTTGCATGTGATGTCTATACTATTTCAGATGGTGGACAAGATTGGGGCTCACCAGTTCCAGCAAATGGAGGAGATAAACAATGGATGCGCATAGATAGAAGCGGAGGAATAGGAGACAAGAATAACTACTCCTATTGGAATTCTTCCTTTACAACTTGTAATGGAAATTTTACAAGATCTACAGATGAATCTCAAAGTTTTGAAGATTGTGTAACGGTAGATGGAGATCCAATTTGGGGAACACTTGCAGTAGATTCAGAAGGAACATTATATACGGTAGGTCAAGGAGGGGCTGGATTTATCGTAACTAAATCAACAACAGCAAAAGATCCTGGGATGCCCGTTTCTTTCGATTTAGTAAGTAATGTAGATTTAAATGGGCAATTAGATATATTTCCTCCTATGAATCCACAAGGTTTAATGGGACAAGCATGGATAGATGTTGATGTTTCAGGTAGCGCAAATGATGGTAATATATATGTTCTTGCTTCTGTTCAGCGATTTTCAAATTCAGATCCAGCAGATGTTATGTTTACAAAAAGTACTGATGGAGGTATCAACTTTAGTGCTCCAATGAGAATTAATACAGATGTAAGTACAACAAATTATCAGTGGTTTGGAACCATGTCTGTGGCTCCTAATGGCCGAATAGATGTAGTTTGGTTAGATACTAGAGATGCTTCAAATACGATCGATTCAGTGCTTTATTATACTTTTTCTGAAGACCAAGGTGATACATGGTCTGAAGAAGTCCCTATTTCTGAAGAATTTGACCCTTCTATCGGCTATCCACAACAAAATAAAATGGGAGATTATTATGATATGGTTTCAGATAATGATTTTGCACATTTAGCCTGGGCGAATACTATTAATGGTGGGCAAGATGTGTATTACTCACGTATTTCTCCCTTCGGAATTTTAAGCAATAATGATGTTGTTCTGAATACAAATAACCTGTCGTCATATCCAAATCCCTTTAAAGAATCAATTACTATTGAATTTGAAGTAATGATCACTTCAGAAACAACAGTAGAAGTATTTGATGTTCTAGGAAATAAAGTGACTACATTATTGAATGATACTATTTCAGGAAAACAAAAGATTACTTGGAATGGAACTTCAGGAAAAGGAAATAATGTTAGTAAAGGCCTCTATTTTATAGCGATCCAATCGGGCAATGATCGCTCTATTATTAAAGTAATAAGGGAATAATGGAAATTTATGTAGCCTTTTTTATATAAATTTTAATGTTGAACTTAACCTTTAATTAAAGTACTTTTGCTGCATGCAAAAAGCTTTTAAAAAAAGAAAAGAAATACTCACTAAACTGGGTATAGAAAAACTTAATGAGATGCAAGAACAAGCTACTTTAGCGATAAGTTCTACGTCTAATATAGTCTTACTATCTCCTACAGGTACTGGGAAAACACTAGCATTTCTATTACCTATTTTTGAAAAATTAGATCCGAATATTGAAGGAGTACAGGTGTTAATCATTGTACCTACGCGAGAATTAGCTTTACAAATTGAGCTAGTGATTAGAAATATGGGATCGGGTGTAAAGGTAAATGCGCTATATGGAGGTAGACCTTTTGCAAAAGATTTAATTGATTTAAATCATACGCCAACTTTTGTTATAGGTACTCCTGGAAGAATCTCTGATCATATTAAACGTAAAACAATAGCATCTAAAACTATTAAGACCTTAGTGTTAGATGAATTTGATAAATCCTTGGAAATTGGCTTCGAATCAGCTATGAGAATCATTGTAAGCGGTCTTACAGCTTTAGATAACCGAATTTTAACTTCAGCAACGCAAGGAGTTGAAATACCTTCATTTGTTGATCTAATCAATCCTGTTACTGTTGATTTTTCTGAAGAAATAGTTTCAAATCTAGAAATGAAATCTGTAATTTCTTCAGATAAAGATAAATTAGAATCTTTAGTACAACTTATTTGTCATATTGGAAATCAACCCTGTATCATATTTTGCAACTATAAGGATACAATTAACTGGTTGAGTGATTTTCTTACTGAAAAATATATTGCACATGGTTGTTTTTATGGAGGTATGGATCAAAAGGATAGAGAAAGAGCTTTAATTAAATTTCGAAATGGAACGCATCAAATTCTTATTGCAACAGATTTAGCCGCACGGGGTATCGATGTTCCAGAGATACAATACATAATACATTACCAACTTCCATTAAAAGCACACGAATTTACACACAGAAATGGTCGTACCGCAAGAATGAATTCTAATGGAACGGCATATGTACTGCAATGGAGAGAAGAAACCTTGCCTGAATACATTAATAAAATAGCAATAGAAAAGATTCAAAAAAGACCCTTGCCAAAGGCTTTACAATGGAAAACACTGTTTGTTTCAGGTGGGAGGAAAGATAAAATATCGAAAGGCGATATTGCTGGGTTATTTTTTAAAAAGGGGAATATATCAAAAGACGAACTAGGTGTTATAGAATTAAAACAAGACTGTGCTTTTGTTGCAGTTGCTTCATCTAAAGCAGATAGTTTAATTAAAGCGCTCAATAATGAACGAATTAAATCTAGAAAAGTTCGTATCTACCTTGTATAACATTGAAAGAACTTATCTCAAATATAAAATCCTGTGAAGTTTGTAAACCTTACCTTGAGTTAGGACCAAACCCTGTGTTGACAGCACATCCAAAAAGTAAAATTGTTATTATTGGTCAAGCTCCAGGTACTGTAGTCCATAAAAGCGGTGTGCCTTGGGAAGATAAAAGTGGAGATAATTTACGTGCTTGGATGGGAGTATCTAAAGAAATATTTTATGATCCAAAAATATTCGCTTTAATACCTATGGGGTTTTGTTATCCTGGAAAAGGAACATCTGGTGACTTACCTCCTAGAAAAGAATGTGCTCCCTTATGGCATGAACCTTTATTATCTCAATTAAAAGAAGTGAAACTTATTATTTTAATTGGAAAGTATGCCCAAGATTATTATTTAGGTAATCAATCACATAAGACACTTAAACAGACTGTTAAGAATTTTACAAACTATTTACCAGCACATTTTGTGTTGCCTCATCCTTCCCCAAGAAATAATATTTGGCAAGCAAAAAATGAATGGTTTAAAAGTGATGTCTTACCTACCTTAAAAGAATCAATAGGATTTATTTTAAAGTGATTATTTTTATATTATTGTTTTCTGCTAATTCAACATAAAAAAATCTTCTTGCCTTTAATTAGAAAACATAAAAAAAACATTATTGATAATTATCATCTTTAATGATTTTAGTCTGATTTATCTTCACAATATAAATCAATTACTATGAAAACGATTCAAGAATTTGACAAGGAACATACAGAATTTGGTAAAATGGTTTTATCATTAATTTCTCAATTACAACCTTATGTAAAACATAGACTTTATTTTGTTGAAACAACAGGCATCATGCCTCATGATATGTGCAAAAGTACTGGAATCATTGATGATGCTATGGTTACTTTATATAAGAATTATGAAGGTAAAATAAAGGGAGAGGAAGCACTTAAATTAAAAATATTTTCATTAGTTAGCGAAAGACTTATTCTTCTTTTTAAGAAGGAATCTTTTCATAAAAATACCATGAGTACTAATGATATTTTAAATAGAGAAATAGAAAAACTTGAAGAAATCATTGAAATGAACATAAGTGATGGACTCCATTTAAAAGGAGGTTTTGATGATATATCGTATCATCAATCAGATTTTCAACAACCTAATTTTTTATATAGTGATGCTGAAAAAAATATTATTCAATCACTAGAAATTCATGATGACAGGCAAAATTTAAGTGAAGATCATAGAATCATATTAAACAAAATATATAGTTGGCTTCCTTTAGAAACCTCAGATAGATTAGATCTTTTTGTGTTTGGTAACCTTAGTTATGATGAAATAGCACAAATTAAAGAAACACATATACTAAAATTAAAGAGATGATGCTATCAGTTAGAAAAAGCTTCAGAAAAAATTTAAATTGAATAAAGTTTAGACTTTACATTTTAACAGAAATACATTCATGTTGAGGTTTTTTTAATCTATATGGCTATAAACTTCTTCAAAAGGGATGCGAAAACGTTTTCCATAAACGCCAGCTTCATCTCTAATACCACAAGCAATGATCATATTAATTTCTGATCGATAGGGGAGCGATAATATTCGTTTTACCCGTAAAGTATCACTGCCCTCCATTGGGCAAGTGTCATAACCGATAGCTGCCATACTATTCATAAAATTTTGAGCTGCCAATCCTGCACTTTTATGAGCAACGATTCGCATATCACTAGTACGTACTTGTCGATAAATAGGGCGAAACAATCCAATTATTTGAAAAATAATATATTTTAACCAGCCAAAGATTCCGAAGAAATCCATATAGGTTAAAGGCATTACTTTTCCATAATAATTGAGCGCCATTTTTTTTCGTTTCTCCATCCTTGGAGTCATTTCAATTGCTGAAAATTGAGTGTGTAAGAAATCAATATTGGCTTTAGCTCTTTTAGACCACAAATCTTTACGAGCGACTATGACCACTACCTGTTGCGCTGTTTTTGCAGCATTTTGATCGAAACAAGCTTTACTGAGTTTTTTTATAACATCCTTATTTGTGATATGAATAAATTCCCAAAGTTGAAGATTACTACTTGTGGGAGCAAGACTTGCATTTACAAGACATTGTTTTACTTTCTCAGTATCTATTTCATCTTCTTTGTAAACTCGAACTGATCTTCGGTAAGCAATAGCTTCGGAAACTGTTTTTTCCATTTAATTATCTATTTTTTAAGGGTTAAACTGAAACACAACAAAAACCAGAGCCTGTTGAATCATTGGTAATTCTATTTTTGGATATCTTTTGTGAAATGGAAAAATAATTACGAAGTGAATATAGCTTTTCTTTTAGAATAATACTGAAGGAATAGTATTTTAAGTATATTCCTTATAAGGGCTCCATTGGACTCTATTGGATTATAATAGGAGTAAAGTGCAATGAAGTAAGTTTTTTTTTAGAACTAAAAATGATAATTCAGAAATTTTATAATAAGTATGTTAAAATCAATTATGTAAATATGATTAATTTGAACCTTATAAATAATAATATCATTCTAAAATAAATTAATTTAATATACTTTTTTTCCATAAAGTTTGTTAAAGTGTTTACTATAAATGCAGCGATGTATTATCTTTGCAGACTTTAGATAGTAACAGTTCAAAACAGAAATGGATAAAAAACCCAAACAAAATACTAAAAAATCTAGGTTTAGATTGCTTCACCAGTATTATTCATACACAGGGTTTTATACATTTGTAAAAAATAGTATTAAAAAGACAATTGTTCCTATTCTAATTTTAGTAGTTAGTTTATGGTTTGTACATGAGTTTGTAGTAGATTTTAATGATTTATTTGCAACCATAATTGCAACCTACAGTCCCATATCAATTTTAGCAATATTTTTTGCTTCTGAAACATTTTTAGGTTTAATCCCACCCGAAATATTTATTGCTTGGGCTGATAAAACTTCACATCCATTAATATACCTTACCATACTTGCTTGCCTTTCTTATATTGGTGGAATTTTATCATATACTATGGGTAAAATTATATCTAAAATCCCACGTATATATAATTATTTAGAGGGAAAAATGAGTAAACATATTAAGATGATCCGTAAGTGGGGAGGATTCTTAATTGTGGTAGGAGCATTATTACCTATTCCTTTTTCCATTACGAGTATTGCTGCAGGATTAATCCATTATAAATTTACAAATTATTTACTTTTTGGATTGCTAAGGTTTGTTCGATTTTTCTTGTATGCGCTTGTTATATTTAATGTTTTTTAAGTTTTAAAAACATAAACACTCTTTCCTTTTTAAATAGTTGCTATCATTTTTTTTTACAAAATTTAAATCACTCTATGTCAATATTAAAGGCCTATTTTTATTTATTTAAGAAGTTATAATAAGTATATGGCCATTAACAATCATTTTTATTGTTCTGAAAATCAAGTCTATAAATTTTAAAAAAAAAGTGATACATTTGAATCTAATTATAACTAATTTAACCAGCTTCACTATGAAAATTTTAAAATTTAGTTTGATTGCCTTTACTTTAATCTTTATGTCATGTTCAAGCGATGATGAATCTTCTGATACGCCAGACCCAATCCAATATACACCAAATATAACACTAGAAGTAGAAGAAATAATCCTTAGAGCGAATGGTGCTGATATCACGGACCTTGTAAGTTTTGGTCAACCGTCAGGTGTACCGACGTCGGATTTTCTTATTGAATTAAACCAAAATGATTGCTTTAAGTTAGGGATCCCTGAAGGTCTTGGACCAAATGATACATTTTATTATAGACGACTTGATTTCTTTGAAAATGACATAGAATTAGATGGTGATACTATTGGAAGTCTTTTTGCTCTTGATATTCCAGAGGAAGGGGATGAAATTCCCAATCCTGACGTAAATGATCCAGGAACTAATATTTTTAAAGTATGTACGTATCAAGCAATTGGTGTTGCACCTATTGTAGATATAGATCTTAAATATGACGTTATCATCTATATTAAAAGAAACGATGATTTTTTTGGACCTTATACCATTGACCCTAAGATTAGAATTAAATCAAGAAACTAATTTTAAAAATTAGTATTAAATCTTGTGAAGCATAGAAACTCTATATATAAATTTATTTTAAAAAAAGTCTATTTATTAATAGGCTTTTTTTGTCTGTTAAGTATTGCTTCATTTGCACAAGATCAAAAATTAAGTGATAGCTTAATTAAAATTTATAAAACCGGAGATTATGAGCAAGAAAATGAATTAGAAATTTTACAGACAATTGCTGAATCAGAAACAGATACAGAAAAATTATTAACCTATAGCCTTCAATTAATTGTAGCAGCAAAAACTGCAGATTCTGCCATATATGAATTTTCTGGATACTTACAAAAAGGAAATGCATATCAATTAAAAGGGGATCTAACTAAAGCCCTAGAAAGTTATTTTGACGCAGCTAAACTTGCTTCAAAAACGAATCTAAAAGATGAAAAATCCTCCATAAATATATCAATTGCAGATGTATACTCCATTATGGGAGATAGTGATACTTCTGTTAAATATTATCGAATAGCACTAAAATTGATGGATAAGGATAGTGATTCCATAAACTTAGCTTCTGCGCAATTAAATCTCGGGGATGAATTTTATAAACAAAAAGAATTAGACTCTGCACTTGTTTATTTTAGTGAATCTGGTAAAATTTTTAAGGCTATTAATTATGAACTTGGAGAAGCCTATAATCTAGGGAATGTAGGGTTGGTTTATGCTGAAAAAGGAGAGAATATTAAGGCCGAAGAAAACTTGAATAGTGCAGTTGAAACACTTGAAGAGTTCGAAGCATATTCAGCAATCTGTGAGTACTTAAATGCAATGTCTAAAATCTATGAAGACCGAAACGAAAAGGATAAAGCACTAGAATATGCTAACAAAAGCCTTCAATTGGCTGAAAAGTATGGTTTGAAAGAACAGGTGAGTGATTCTTATCAAAAATTATCTAGTATTTATGAAAAACAAGGGGATATTAAAAAATCATTCTCTTTTTACAAAACACATATTATATATCGAGATAGTGTAAATAGTATCAAGACATTTCAACAAAGAGCGAATGAAAGAACTGAACATGAAGTAGATCAAAAACAAGTTGAAGTGGATTTATTAAGTCAACAACAAAAAATTCAAAAAATAATTGGAGTTGTTATTGGTATTGTTCTTTTATTAATTTGCTTTTTGGCATACACATTATTTAAAAGAAATAAGTTCATGCGAAAAACAAACGAGATTATAGCGTTTGAAAAACAACGTTCAGAAGATTTATTAAAAAATATTTTACCCGAAGAAACTGCATTAGAATTAAAAGAAAACGGGAGTGTTAAAGCCAAAAAATTTGAATCAGTTTCTGTATTATTTACAGACTTTAAGGGATTTACAAAATATTCAGAAAGTTTAACTCCAGAAAAACTTGTAGAAAGTATCGATTTTTATTTCTCAAAATTTGATGAAATAATGGGGAAACATGGATTAGAGAAAATTAAAACCGTAGGAGATTCATATATGTGCGCTGGAGGATTACCATTTCCAAGTGACAACCATCCACTTAAAACTTGTTTGGCCGCAATAGATATTGTGCAATTTGTAACTAAAACCAAAAATGATAGTAGTCATGAATTAGCGAAATTTGATATTCGTGTAGGCATCAACACAGGACCTGTAGTTTCAGGAATTGTAGGGACCAAAAAGTTTTCATACGATATTTGGGGTGATACAGTGAATGTTGCCAGTAGAATGGAGAGTTCGGGCGAAATTGGAAAAGTCAACATTAGTGAAACCACTTATCAATTGCTCACCAAATACCATGAATTTGAATTTATTCCTAGAGGAGCTATTGAAGCAAAGGGAAAAGGGAAAATAAATATGTATTTTGTTACTATTGGAAATCAAAAACAATCAATTTATGCCTAATAAAACCTACGGTGGTTTTTATGCTATCAATTGGTCAAAATATGAGATAAATTTACCATTACAGAGATATGCACAGGAGGAATACAATACATTAAAAAAATAAAAATTTAGATTATTACAAGTCAATTACCATGTTTCCTATAAAAGTAGTTATCTTTATTGCAAAATTAAAACTATTATAATTAAATTTTAATTAATTTATGGCAAAATCGCAGCAGACATTTAATAAGAATGAAAAAGAAAAGAAACGTTTAAAAAAACGTGAAGACAAGCGAAAGAAAATGGAAGCTCGCAAGGCTGAAGCAAAAGAAAGTGGGAAAAAAGGAATTGAGTTTGCTTACATGGATGCCTATGGAAATTTCACAGATACACCTCCAGATCCTGCTCAGAAAATTATTGTCAATGCAGAAGATATTCATGTTAGTGTCCCTAAAACCTTAGAGAGTGAAAGAGAAGTATTTGATCCTGTAAGAAACGGAACTGTATCATTTTTCGATTCCTCTAAAGGATTTGGTTTTATTATCGATGCAGCAGATCAAGAGAAATACTTTACACACGTAAGTGGGATTATTGATGAAATTGCAGAGAATGACAAAGTAACCTTTGAACTTGAAAAAGGGATGAAAGGTATGAATGCTGTAAAAGTGACTTTGACTAAATAGCAATCAAAAAATACGTATAAAAAAACCGTCTTTATTGACGGTTTTTTATGCAATTTTGTGAAGTAACCAAAAATTAAAATATATTCTGATAAAGAACGTATTAAAGAAAATTCTTGATAAAATCCTAAGGATTATTAATTCTTTACAGGAATTGTTTTCAACTTAATAATTCCAATAGCATCCAATACTTTTATAATTAGATAGGTAATATCAATCTCATACCATTTTACACCAAAGTTTGCACTACTTGCATGTTTATGATGATTATTATGATAGCCTTCGCCCATCATTAAAAAATCAAAGCGGAAAAGATTTTTACTGGTATTTTTCATTTTAAAATTTACATAGCCATAAATATGACCGAACCAGTTAATAATCACACCATGAATAGGTGCCATTAGAAAAGCAATAGGCAATAAAAGCCATTGCCACCAAGCTGTCACAAAGAATGCGAAGAATAAAATGTAAAGTGCAATCCATAGTACTCTGGAAAAGCGTGAACTTGCAAATGCATCAAACCCTTTCCATTGGGGAACGTTTTTGGTGAAACGTTTATCAATCTCAATTCGTTGCTTATTTATATCTTGATAGATTGTTTTTGTCTTCCACATCATTGCAAACAAATTAGTGTCAAAAGAGGGAGAATGTGGGTCGTTTTCAGTATCGGTATAGGCATGATGCATTCGATGCATTACGCCATACCCATAAGCACTTAAATAACTTGAGCCTTGAAAGATCCAAGTCAATACAAAGGTAATCTGCTCCATGGTTTTAGACATGGTAAATACCTGATGTGCCGCATAGCGATGCAAAAAGAAAGATTGAAAAAATAAATTTCCATACCAGAGCACTAAAATGAAGATAACTATAGCCATATATTTTTTATACAAAGATAGTTGGATGTGAGGATAAAAACAATGAACCCAAATCAATTAAACGTCTATTACAAACGTTTTCTAATCCTGCTCAAAGCTTGTGCTGTAACACCAATATAGGAACTAATGTATTTTAGCGGAATTATCTTTAAAAGTTCAGGACGTTCTTTAAATAATTTCAAATAGCGTTCCTCAGCAGTTAGATTCAATAGGTCTTGTTCACGTTTAGATTTTAGTGTAAAAAGACGCTCTGCTGTCAATCGACCAATAAAATTTCCAATCTGCGTAGTTTTATACACCGCTTGCAAATCATTATAAGTAATACTTAAGATGACCGTTTCTGTAAGAGCTTGTAATTGATACGTGGAAGGCTTCTGAGTTAAGAAAGAATCATAAGCACTAATAAATTGGTTTTTAAAACTAAAGCCGAAAGTGATTTCCTTTTCAGGATTTTCCTTAGGAATATATAAGCGTACCACACCAGATTCTATAAAGGAGATATGATTCTCTATCGCATTGACTTTTAAAAATATTTCTTTCTTCGGAATAACACGACTCTGTAGTTTTGAAGTGAAAAAATCCCAATCTAATTTAGATATGGTGGCTATTTGATCTAAGTACGCTTTTATCTGTTGCAAATTCTTTTAATATAATGATGGAATGATCAAAGATATGAATTCATATAAATATATAAACGTATTGCTATCGATATATTAAAAATGTAAATAGCGCGTAAATATTTGTATTTAGAACGGCTATTATAAACTTAATAGTAAAATAATTTAATAAACTAAAAAATTGAAATGCAAATTAATAAAACTCCTATTATTCTATTAATCCGTGTCGTTATGTTTTTAATTCTAACCTTCAGTATATGACTAAACTTTCCGTAGCCATAAGGCGCCAATTATTGCTGCTATAAGTCCAATAAAGAAATAGTTGATCAAATTCATGGATAAGTAGTTCTATTGTTTAATACGTTTCCAGTTTTTATCTCCTGTCACTATTAAATCTTCTGGAGACTCATCTTTCCATGATTCAAGCGTATTAGTTCCCCAAGAATTATAAAATAGATATAATTTTCCGTCTCTAACCTCAAAGGTTTCCGGATCAACAGATATTTTTTTTCCTTTTAATGCAACCGCATAAGCGCAATACCCTCCATATTCTGGAAGGTATTTTTGAGGAGTTTTATTAAAAAAATCTAAGTTCTTTTGAGAAGAAAATTTATAGTTCACATCATCGTACGCAGCTACAAATTTATTATTACCTTCTTTGGCTTCATTATCAAAATAAGAGACGACATCGTATCCATTTACAGCAAACCCTTTTTTTGTATTATAATCATATGATTGGGCATTCATAAAAAATCCAATCCCTGTAAAAAGTATCAATAGTATATTTTTCATATTTTAATAAATAGATGATTTTACAAATTTTTCATTAACTACAGTGTTTGACGATAAAACATCAACGACTTAACAAAAAAATATTTCATTTTAAATATAGTGAAATGAAACCTAATTAATCTCATATAAAATTCTTGAATTCCTATTTAATAAAATAAATATCCTACCAGATTGATGCTAATCCCTATAAAAGAGTGTTTATCTTTGCAGAAAAATAGATAATGTCAAAATCCTTTTCAGCGTTAGGAATTAACGGACCATTACAACAAGCCTTAACTGATTTGCAAATTTCTGTTCCAACAGATATTCAAGAAAAGACCATCCCTGTGGTACTAAGTCAAAAGGAGGATCTTGTTGTTTTAGCAAAAACTGGAACTGGAAAAACGGCTGCTTTTGGATTACCATTGCTTCAGTTAATTGAGGAAGATAACACCAATATACAAACGCTAATATTAGCGCCAACTAGAGAGTTAGGACAACAGATCTATAACAATTTAGTTTCTTTTGCTACTACAAGTCCAACTATTTCTATTGCATCTTTATTAGGAGGTATTCCTATAAAACCTCAAATAGAACGTTTAAAAACTACAACTCATATTGTTATTGCAACTCCTGGGCGTTTGGTTGATTTAATTAACAGGGAATCTATTAATTTAAGTGACCTAAAGTATTTTGTGTTGGATGAAGCCGATGAAATGGTTAGCGCTTTAAAACAAGATGTAGATGCTATTATAAAACACATTCCGAAATCTAGAAGAACTTTATTGTTTACGGCAACCATGCCAGGTACTATAAAACAATTGGCGCAAAACTATATGTCAAAAAATGTGGTGCATATAGAAGCAGATATGGATACAGTGGGGCATCAAGGTATCGATCATCAATATTTAGTGGTAGAACCTATTGAAAAACTAGAGGTATTATTACATTTTTTAAATACTAAAGAAGGGGAGCGTGGTATTATATTTTGTAAAACTAAAGCTGCTGTTAATAAGCTTGCAAAAAAATTAGCGATAAATAAATTCTCATCAGGTGCCATACATGGAAGTTTAGCACAAACAATTCGTGATCGGATTATGGGGCAATTTAGAGAAGGCCATATCGATATTTTAGTCGCTACCGATTTAGCTGCTCGTGGTATTGATGTCAAAGAAATATCATATGTCGTTAACTATCATTTGCCAGATACCTATGACACTTATGTTCATAGAAGTGGACGGACTGCTAGAGCAGGAGCGAAGGGGCTTTCTTTAAGTATTATACAGAAGGAAGAGGTAGAAGAAATGCCTGAATTTGAAAATGAATTAGGAATCACTTTTAATGAATACGTGAAAGCAGATTCCAAAAGCATCGAAGAAAATAATGGTTTACTATGGGCAAGAAAAATATTTAAAGCCAAACCTAATAGAACGGTTTCTGAAGAATTTAAAACAAAAATAAAAACGATATTTCATCATTTAACAAAAGAAGAGCTAGTAGATAAAATACTAGCCAATTACTTAGCAGAGACTTGTAGCGCGAATTCAAAAGCTGAGGCTTCAAAAAAGAATAAAAAGAGTAACCATTAATTTCGTGCTAAATACAACAGCAAAAAAAGGTGTTCAATTTCATTATGTATATAACAATTTTGACAATGGAAAAAACCTATCGCTAGAACGTCATATTTTCGATAGCGAACATTAAGGGCCTTTTTTTATGTATTAAACTGATATAGATATTAATAAGGATATCTATTGATATCTTTATGCTGCCACAAAAGGTTGATGATACTCCATTGATCATCTAGTTTTATTAGATGCAAATACTCTACCCAATTATCTGAATACAATTTTACAGTAGCGATTCTATGATAGATATCTAATATTATAATTTGATTGCTCGGCTTCGGAGGAAATTTAGTGTTTGATTTATTCCAACTTTCAGCGTTTTCAATCATGCGTTTTCTGCTAATGGAAGTAACGATTTCTTTTTTATGAGCTCTACTGTAGCCCAGGGTTACTTTATTTAAGCTGTCATTCATAACTTCATTCATTAAATCAGGCTTTAATTCTTGCAAAGCAATTAAATAACCTAAAGAAATTCTTTTAATCTCCAACGAGTCTTTTTGAGATGCTTTGGCACTTAATTTCACATACTGGTTGCTTGTGATATCTCTTTCGCGTAAAAGTTTCATATTCGGGTCGTAACTAACTTGTTTGATATAGTTGCCAAGGGCATCATATTCTTTAATTCCAATGGAAAGACCAAATTTATTCATCACCAATGTATTATTCTCATCGTGATAAGTATATTTAACATGATTTCCATTTACATCATAAGAATCTTGATAAGAAGCAACACCTTCTGAATTATTTGTAATTTTTAACTCTTCATTTAAATTATAATTTGCAATGGGAGTTCCGTCTTTTCTAAACATCATTCCTGTAATACCAAATTCAAAATAATCAGAAATATTCTTAGGTTCATTTTTTAGGTTATATCGTTTCTCAATAACCATTTTTTTCTTTTTAAACCAATTGTATTCAGAGATTCCCCAATTAGACTCCATGGGTTCATTATTCACATTAAAAAATGTAAGCTTCGCATAATTGCCTTTTTTATTTAAAGTAAAGACTTCTTTGTATACCATTCTATCATTCATTACCCTTTTTCCATTCTTGTCTAAATAGATTCTCGTTTCCTGATCATTTTCATACGTAATAATTGTTCTATAAGCTCCAATCGAAGCTAAAGGATGTCTTCTTTCTGTAAAATAGTGATGATTTACAATTTCTATCAATTCTTCTTTATCATTGTATTTAAAAATATAATGTGACGTGTTTTTTGCTGTAGTAGCGTCAATTGGATAAGTGCCCGCTATTTTTATAAACGGAGAGACATGATTGTATCTTAAATGTCTATAATACTCATTTGTTGTATTGTTTTGAGCTAATGTGATGCTTGTTATCAATAGTACAAATAGTAAGAGGAATATTTTTTTTAATGTCATGGGTATATATAAATTAGTTATCGTTCATCTTTACCAATATAGGTTAAATCATTATCTTTTTTAAGAATTCACAAATCTCATATTTTCAACACTCAAAATTAACAGCAGATACAAACCAAGATATTGAAATCGGAAATATTGAAATTATTTCAGGAGATTTATATAAAAAAAAAGCCTTGCAAAAATTATAAAGGTAAGGGTTAAATAAAATTAATTAACCAATCGGTGTTTTGGAGTTATAATTTTTTTTTAAAAATCTACAAATAAATGCGGGTTTTAGAAGTCGTTTCATTTGTTCAATTTTACAAGGATACCATGTCTATTATTCACATTATAATATTGGAGATGTACACCGAAAAATTCGTAAGCCTTCGCAATTAGTAAAAAGTAAAGATGCTAATATTTTTATCGTAGGTTCTACATATTCAAATGATCAAGCTTGGGTAGAAGGTGCATTTTGTACTTCTGAATCTGTCCTAAATACCTTTTTTGATATGCATCCTTTAATCGATGAAACAAATTATCCGTTCATTTGCCCGGAATAAAACTTAAATAGTAATTTTAAACTAAATTAAAGGTCAATTCTTAAATGTGTTGACCTTTAATATTACATGAGCATTGTTTGTTTTAAATAATAGGAGTTAAGGAAAACGATATAATTATGGGTAAACTACCGTTTCTAAAACTTCCCAAACAGTATTGGCTACAATTTTATGACCTTCAACCGTAGGGTGTATTCCGTCACTCTGATTTAATTCAGCAATACCACCAACATTTTCTAAAATAAAAGGAATAAATTTTAAGTCATTTTCTTTCGCTAAATCAAAGAAAATGCTTCTAAATTCAGAAGTGTAATCCTGACCCATATTAGGAGGCAACTCCATACCAGCTAGAATAATAGTAGTGCTCGGGTTTTTATCATGAACCATGTCAATAATAGCCTGTAGGTTAGCGCGAGTTTCAGTTAAAGGAACACCTCGTAATCCATCGTTAGCACCTAATTCTAGGAGAAAAATATCAACTGGTTCACTAAGCACCCATTGTAACCTGCTTTTTCCACCTGCGCTAGTCTCACCACTTAATCCAGAATTTACAACCACATAATCTAATCCTAAAGAATCTACCTTCGTTTGAAGTAAACTAGGAAAAGCATCATTAGTGTCATCCAAACCATACCCTGCTGTGATACTATCGCCAAAGCATAGAATAGTTTTTTTTGAACTAGTTGCTACAATCGTATTATCAGTTGCTTCTTGGGTAACTTTTTCAACCGTATCATTTGCCTTATTTGAGTTGCCACAAGAGAGGAAAAATAATGGTATCATAAAATAACAAAACTTTAAGAGTTTACTTTCAATTCGAGTAGGTAGATTTAAAAACGTTTGTATATTTTTAGCCTTGTACATATTAGTAGAAAAAAATTAAATTTATATGCCAAAGATATTAAAGATTAACGGGCTAGAAAAAACATATACTAGCGGTTCTAAACAATTAACAGTATTACATAATGTGTCTTTTGATGTTGAAAAAGGACAAACTTTTTCTATTGTTGGACCTTCTGGTAGTGGAAAAACAACGTTACTGGGCTTATGTGCCGGTTTAGATAAACCCAATGCTGGTACTGTAGAATTATGTGGCTTTGATTTAAATGAATTGAATGAAGACGAGCGTGCACAATTACGAAATAAGGAAGTTGGTTTTATTTTTCAGAACTTCCAATTGCTACCAACCCTTACGGCACTTGAAAATGTAAGTGTACCTTTAGAATTACAAGGCGCAAAAGATGCTGCTAAAAACGCAAAAGAATTATTAGAAAAAGTAGGCTTACTAGATCGCATACATCATTATCCATCTCAATTATCGGGAGGAGAGCAACAACGTGTGGCTTTAGCAAGAGCTTTTTCAAATAGGCCTTCTATTTTATTTGCTGATGAACCTACTGGAAATTTAGACGAAGAAACCGGAGAAAAAGTGATTCAATTACTGTTTGAACTCAATAAAAATGCTGGAACAACTTTGGTAATTATTTCACACGATTTAGAATTAGCCAACAGAACTCAACAAATATTGAGACTGAAAGGTGGACAAATTATGACGAACGAACTTACCGCAACATTTTGAGCAAAACTATATTCACATCAAAAGGAAGTACCGCTTGGCTTTTTAAAATGGCTTGGCGTGATGCAAAAGCAAGTAGAGTACGTCTGCTACTCTTTATGTCGTCCATTATTTTGGGGATTGCCGCTGTAGTTTCTATTCAGTTGTTTAGCCAGAATCTTAAAGACAATATCCAGTTACAATCCAAAGCCTTAATGGGTGCCGATTTTATAATTGATAGCGAGCAAATTCCGAATGAACGAGCGCAGGCGATTATTGATTCTTTAAAACCTGATGCTTCAGAAGTAAACTTTGTGTCTATGATTGCCTTTCCGAAGAATGGCGGCACCAAATTAGTAGGTGTTCGAGGGTTAAAAGGCAAATTCCCATTCTATGGTATAATAGATACCGAACCCGCTTCTGCCGCGTTAAACTACCAAGAAAATGGAGGTGCTTTAGTAGATGCGACCCTAATGCTACAATACGATATACAACCTGGTGATTCTATTAAAATAGGGGAGATCACCTTGCCAATTGTGGGTGCTTTAAAATCCATTCCTGGTAGTACAGCCATGTCTGCATCTGTAGCGCCACCGATTGTCATTCCGTATCGATATCTCGAACAGACTCAGCTGTTACAATTTGGAAGCAGGAAAAAATATCAGTTTTTTTATAAAGCGCCATTAGTAGACTTAGTCCTATTAGATGAACAACTAGGTACTATGTTGGATGCAGAAAACGCCGATTTAGACACGCATATAAGTACGGGTCAACAATTAGGAAGTCGGTATGATAATGTGAGTAAGTTTCTTAATCTAGCAGCATTTATTGCCTTGTTATTGGGTTGTGTTGGGATTGCAAGCTCCGTAAATATTTACATTAAGGAAAAATTAAAAGCGGTAGCTGTATTAAAATGTATGGGAGCTACAAGAAGACAAAGTTTCTTGATTTTTCTCATACAAATTTCAGGAATAGGAATTATTGGCGGTATAATTGGTACTAGTATTGGCGCGGGGCTACAGGAACTATTTCCCTATATATTAAAAGAATTCTTACCCTTTGATGTTGATATAAGTATTACAGCACACCCGCTGATTATGGGTGTGTTACTTGGTTTTCTTATGTCGGTATTGTTTGCATTATTGCCTCTAATGCGCACCTGGTATGTATCACCTTTGGAAGTGCTACGCATTGGAGGAGTTCCCTTAGAAAAACCAAAGAAAGCGCGGTTTGTAGTTTTTGCAGTGATCGTCTTGTTCTTATATCTATTTTCGTTTTGGTTATTGGAGGATGCGATATTTTCACTTGCATTTGTAATCGGTATATTGATAACCTTTGCCATTTTAGCGGGTATTGCAGTAGTATCAATGAAAGCTGTGAAAGCCTATTTCCCTAAACGGGCAGGTTTTACCATACGACAAAGTTTATTAAACTTATTTCGACCTAATAATCAAACGGTAGTATTAATAGTAGCCATTGGTTTAGGTACCTTTTTAATAAGCACCTTGTATTTTACCAAGGACATTTTATTAGCCAAAACAGAGGTGGGTCAGACTTCTGAAAATCCAAATATCATCACATTAGATGTGCAAAATGGCCAGCTAGATGCTATTGTAAAAACAATTGAATCTAACAACTTAGAAGTAATCGATAATATTCCTTTGGTAACCATGCGAATGCATAGTATTAATAGAAAATTGGTGAATACCCTGCGGAATGACACGACAAGTCAAGTAAGAAGCTGGCTCTTAAATCACGAATTTAGAACCACCTATCGCGAAGCGCTTATAGCTTCCGAAGAGATTATGGAGGGGGAGTGGACTTCTATATTGAAATCAGATGAACCGATTAAAATTTCAATTTCAGATAACCTAGCGGCCGACGCCAAAGTAGCTGTTGGAGATCCTATTATTTTCAATGTGCAAGGAGTGCTTATGGAAACCACTGTTGGTAGTATTCGAAAAGTAGATTGGGGACGCTTACAACTTAATTTTTCGATTGTGTTTCCAAAAGGGGTCTTAGAAAAGGCACCACAGTTTAATGTATTAACCACCTATGTGCCGAATGACGAAAGTTCAGCAGGCTTACAACGTGATTTGGTTGCGAAATTTCCAAATGTGACGATTATTGATCTTAGGCAGATGTATAACATCGTAGAAGATATATTAGGCAAGGTCTCTTGGATTATCAATTTTATGGCTTTCTTTAGTATTCTTACCGGTATTATTGTGTTGATGGGGTCTGTAAGGAATAGTAAATACCAACGCATCAAGGAAAGTGTATTGCTTAGAACCTTGGGCGCTAAAAACTCTCAAATATTACAAATATCTGCTTTAGAATATTTGTTTTTAGGAATTTTAGGTAGTTTAGTAGGAATCTTGTTGGCATTAGTAAGCAGCTTACTATTAGCTATATTGGTTTTTAAAGAACCGTTTATACCTTCTGTGATTCCATTTTTGGTGTTTTTACCTGGGATTTCACTCTTGGTATTGGGGATTGGATTAAGCAATATTCGGTCTGTTTTAAAAAGTTCACCATTAGAGGTATTGCGAAGAGAAGTATAATGGAAATAAATCCAGTTGCTATTAGAAGCTAGAAATGGAATAATAGTATTGAATAATCAGATAGAAAGAGAACATCATGCAACTTAATATAGAAGATAGATTTACGAAAGAATTACCAGCAGATTCAGTTCTTGACAATTCAAGAAGACAGGTAAAAGAGGCTTGTTTCTCTTATGTTAGCCCTAAAAAAACGAAAACACCTGAAATGTTGCATGTTTCTCCAGAGATGTTTTCGGCTTTAGGTTTATCTGAAGAAGATGCAAAAAGTAAAGAATTCCTAAATGTATTTACAGGTAATAGTCAATTGCCGAATACCACACCCTATGCGATGTGCTATGGCGGACATCAATTTGGTAATTGGGCAGGACAATTAGGAGATGGTCGAGCTATTAATTTAGCCGAAGTTAAACATGATAATAAACACTGGACCTTACAATTAAAAGGAGCAGGGGAAACACCTTATTCCCGTACCGCAGATGGTTTAGCCGTTTTGAGGTCTTCTGTTCGAGAGTATTTGTGTAGCGAGGCAATGTATCATTTAGGAGTTCCAACCACCAGAGCGCTGTCCATAGCACTTTCTGGAGATGAGGTATTGAGAGATATGTTATACGATGGAAATGCAGCCTATGAAAAAGGAGCAATCGTTTGCAGAGTCTCGGAAAGTTTTTTACGCTTTGGAAATTATCAACTATTGGCAGCAAGACAGGATGAAGAAACATTAAAAACACTGGTAGATTATACAATTAAACATCATTTTTCGCATTTAGGAAAGCCTTCTAAAGAAACCTATTTACAGTTTTTTGAAACGGTTTTAAATAATACCCTAGAAATGATTATTCATTGGCAACGTGTTGGTTTTGTGCATGGGGTGATGAACACAGATAATATGTCCATACTTGGACAAACGATCGATTATGGACCTTACGGTTGGCTGGAAGGCTATGATCATAATTGGACTCCAAATACTACAGACAGTCAATTTAAACGCTATCGATATGGAGCACAATTGGAGATTGGTCTTTGGAATTTGTTTCAGTTGGCAAATGCTATCTATCCACTAATTGGAGAAACAGAAGGCTTAGAAGGTCTTTTACATTCCTATCATGAGAAAGCAGAAAGGCAGAATTTAAGCATGATGCGAAGCAAATTAGGCTTGTTTTCAGAAGAAAAAAGTGATGCCATATTAATTGTAAACTTAGAAGAGACCCTGCAATTAACAGAAACGGATATGACTATTTTCTTTAGAAATTTAAGTGATTTCTCTTCGGAAAAACCTTCAGAAGGATTGCGTATCGTAAAGGATGCTTTTTATGTATTAACTGAAGTTTCAGATTCCATAAAACAACAATGGAATTCTTGGTTTATGCAGTATGCTGAACGTTTACAGAAAGAAGATGCTACTTCCGAAGAACGAAAAGAGAACATGAATCATGTAAATCCTAAGTATGTATTCCGTAATTATATGGCGCAATTAGCTATAGATGATGCTGATAAAGGCGATTATAAGTTAATTGATGAATTATTTCAATTGCTTAGAAAACCATATAATGAACAACCAGAAAACGAGAAATGGTTTGTTAAACGTCCCGATTGGGCAAGACATAAAGCAGGCTGTTCTATGTTGTCCTGTAGTTCTTAAAACTCCTATTCCATCATATATTATAAAATTTTAGTTCTACAATTGTAGTTGAAAACTTATTTTGTTTAATTATTTGTTAAATAAGTTAAACAGACATGTATTCATTGTATATTTGTAAGGTATTTATAAAAATAACTTATTATGAGAAAAATTAAAGTATTGAGTCTAATGTTAATTGCAGGAATTGTATTCACTTCTTGTGGTCAAGGAACAAAAGAAACTACAAAAGAAGTAGCAAAGAAATCAACTGAAGCAGATGTTGTTAAAGAAGTTGTTGAACAAGCGACACCAAATATCGTAGGTGTAGCAGTAGGTAACGAAGCTTTTTCTACACTAGTAGCTGCTGTTAAGGCTGCAGGTCTAGTTGAAATACTAAGCGGTGAAGGTCCATTTACAGTATTTGCACCCACAAACGATGCTTTTGCAAAATTACCAGAAGGAACTGTAGCAAGTCTATTATTACCAGAGAGTAAAGATGCATTAACAGGTATTTTGACTTATCATGTAGTATCAGGAAAATTTGAAGCTGCAGCGGTAATAGAAGCGATTAAAAATAACGATGGAAAGTTTACAGTAACAACAGTTCAAGGAGGAAGTATTGATTTATCTCTTATGGATGGTAAGGTTATTTTAACTGATGCCAACGGAGGAATGTCTACGGTTGTTATTGCCGATGTACAAGCATCTAACGGTGTAATTCATGCACTAGATACAGTGGTTATGCCTAAATAATTAGCGCTAACACTGATTTATAGAAAGAAAGCCATTACAGAACGTAATGGCTTTTTTTATTTCTAAAATCTTCTTTTATATTTTTCCTCTTACATAGTTCAGATTCAAATAGGTGAAAACCCTCTACACTAAAGGGTGAAAACCCTATTGATTTATCTCTTTATTAAATTAATTTAGTAGCTATTTAATTATTAATACTAAATATGTTGCGCAGGATAACTGCCGCAAATAACCATTAAAAAATAATGATGAAACGGTTTAAAATTTGATAATTAGTTCATATATTAATTACTAGACTTTGAAACTAACAATAATTTTTTATTCCTATCACCCTAAATTTCTTCATAAACAAATTCATAATTCCTCTATAAGTAATTGACCTTATATACTTAATCGAGTCTCATTCATCGAATTGTCTAAAACAATAGCTGCACGGAGAGTTTATATTTTAGATGATATAAATGCATTAAACCTATTGTATTAGTACTAGCATTCCATATTTAAACACCTTTAAAAATAGCTATAAACAAATAAAAAAAATATAATTGCACAAATAGGTGGATTTGTTATTAAATGGCACTATCTTTGCAAAATAACAAGTATTAATAATTAAATTACATTACAATGAGTAAAGGAACAGTAAAATTTTTCAACGACGCTAAAGGTTTTGGATTCATCACTGAAGAAGGAGTTGAAAAAGACCACTTTGTACACATTTCTGGATTAATCGACGAGATTAGAGAAGGCGATGAAGTTACATTTGACCTTCAAGAAGGAAACAAAGGATTAAACGCAGTAAACGTAAAAGTGAACTAAACATATATCTTTATATTTCGAAGAAAGCCCGTCCTAACCGACGGGCTTTTTTATTAGCTTATTTTTCGAACTAAATCAATTAATTAAGAGTACTTTCGCGCCTTGTAAAAAAATACAGGATTATGAAACGCATCAACGAGTACAAGAAATTATTTGGAGTAGAAAAAGATATCGATCTTAAACTACTTAAAAGAAGCTACCGAAATCTGGTAAAAGAATGGCATCCAGATAAATTTCAAGACGATGATGCATTAAAGCAAGAAGCTGAAGTACAAAGCCGTACTATTATAGATGGCTATCACTTCTTGGTAAGTATGGCACCAGAAACCAAAGAAAAAAACTTACCTGAATATACCGAAACAATTACGAATGCAGGTATAGAAGATTATAAGCATAAAGGGCTTTTACTAGAAATTAGCTACACCGATGGTACTACCTACGAATATTTTGGAGTAACAAAACCCATCTACCTTAAAATGATCAATAGCGGAAACTTGAATCGTTTTGCAAAACGTAGCATCTACCCAAAATTTACCTACCGTAAATCTAAAAAAACCAGAGAAGAAGCGCATGCTTAATTGTGCTTGTCATCCTGAACTCGTTTAAGGATCCACAACATAGTTATCATAAAAATGGTCTCCTTGTCAAACACGGAAAGACAAGTTCTTGTCAAAACTAATTGCACTATAAACAATAAGCCCTTTCCAATGTTGGAAAGGGCTTATTTCATTATAATAAAATTTATTATACTATTTCTCTAAACGTTTACCGATCATTTCACGTCCGCCTTGAAAAAGCGTCATACTATCTACATCGCCAGTATCATTCTTATTAAAGACCAATTGTGCATTCACAACTTTTAAATAAAATTCAGTATCAGATTTCGGAAATATATCAAATACATCTTGTCCTGTAGCTTGCGTTTTTAATTGGTTTCCTTCTTTGGTAACCGTAAGTGTAAACCCTGGCTGAAGTTCGTAAACACCTATATATATTTCTAAAATAGCATCAGATACTTTTACATCTTTTACCAAATCGATTACATCATCACCTAATTTCTTTAAAAAATCGATTCCGTTTTGGTTATTCGGGTTTAATTCTACCGACTTTCTATAATTTTTAATGGCAAGATCTTTTTTTCCTAATTTCATTAAACTTTCCCCATAACTATCATAGGCATTAGAAGAGGTAGGATTTTCTTCAATAATAAGTTGAAATATTTTAGAGGCTTCTTCTACTTTTTCTGAACCCATAAGTTGATACCCTACATTATTCATCTCCCTTTCACTTAAGCTATACGTTTCATCATCTTTAATGCTATTAAAATGTGATATACCAGCATCAATACCTTTTTCTTCAATAACAGCCATTACCGCATCAGCAACTGACTTTTTAGGCATATCGTATGTTTTTCCATGCATAATACCTCGAATGGCTCTTGTCATGTCGTTTAGTGGAGCTCCACCTGTATTATTTAGAAGCACTATCAAAGATTTATTTGAAGTTGCTCTAGAAATATTAGTATTAAAACCGTTAATTCCACCACCATGTCCAATAGTATAAATGCTATCGGTAGAGGTTCCTATTTTTTCATAACCAACAGCCCAGCCATACGCATAATCAGCGTTACCGAAAGCAGATATATACGATTTAAAGTACATCGCCATATATTCTTTTGATAAAATAGTCGTGGTATATAAAGCTTGATCCCATTTATATAAATCTTCCACAGTTGAATACATAGAACCCGCGGCATAAGGAATAGTCATATCTAAATACCTAGAGTTTATATACGCTCCGCCTTCTTTTTCGTAGCCTGTAGCTCTATTTTTTAAAATATCACCATGATTATCATATCCTGTTTCTTTCATATTTAAAGGAGTAAAAATTTTATCTTCAAGCATTTGTTCATAGCTTTTCCCAGATAATTTTTCAACTATAACACCGAGAAGAAAATACCCAGAATTACTATAACTAAATTTTTCGCCAGGTGTAAAATCTAATTCCTTTCCATCAAACTTTTTTACAAAATCTGAGGGAGTATATGGAGTACGACTTTCATCTGCCATAAACTTAGGAAAAGAAGTATAATTTGGTATTCCCGAAGTATGGGTAAGTAAATGGTGACTTGTGATTATATCGCCCGCAGCTTTTGGATAGTCTGGTAGGTAAGTAGTAATAGGTGCTTGTAAATCTAATTTTCCCTCAGCGGCTAATTGTAAAATAAGCATTGCTGTAAATTGTTTGGTGATAGAGCCTAAACGATGTTTTGTATTGGCTTTGTTTGAAATATCCCATTCCATATTTGCCATACCAAATCCTTTCTTATAAATAATTTTTCCTTGATCTGATACTAAAACAGAGCCATTAAACTTACCGTACTCTTGATAAGTATTGATAAGTTCATCAATTTGCTCCACTTTCGTTTGAGCAAAACTCATTACACTGATTGATAATAAAAAAAGCATTAGAATGCCTTTTTTGAAGAATGAATGGTTTGAATTTGATTTCATAATTGGTTTTTTGATTGATTTTTTGATTGTTGTTAATTTCTAAATTACTAGGGTTTGACGATTTATTAACACAATAAGTTACAAAATAAACCAATAATTATCACAATTATCTTATAATGAGTTATTTGTTACTGAAATTGATTAGCTAGGGTGAATCTTCGATTTCAGGATAAATCATTTAGAAATGAACTAATCAATAAATTTTGATATATTTAAAAAGTTGAAACCCATAAAATGAATTATAAATACTCAAAAGCGCCTTTGCAGGGCAACTTGATATTAACAGACTTTAATTGTGCATCATTCGAATCTAGATTAGGAGAAGGAGACTTTTATAAAATTATCTGGGTTAAGGATAATGATATTAGTATCGGCGTCGATGGTTATACAATGCCATTAAAAAAAGATTCTATTTTATTTTGTACACCACTTAATATGATTCAAATTGAACCATTTTTAAAAGGTGTTACCTCTTTAATCTTTGATCGAGAATTTTATTGTATTAGAGATCATGACCATGAGGTGTCTTGTAATGGATTTTTATTTAATGGCTCTTCTGCTCCGACCATGGTGGCATTATCTGAAAAAGAACGAAAAAGTTTTGAATCACATTTTATGCTTCTTGAAGAAGAGTTTGAAAATGTCGATCATATCCAGGGTGAAATGCTTCGAGTACTTCTTAAAAGATTGATTATAAAATCGGTAAGGCTTCTAAAGAAAACAATTATTGACCCAACAATAGAACAATCGAAACTTGATATTATTAGGCAATTTAATTTACTGGTAGAGGAGCACTTTAAAGAGAAGCATAAAGTTTCCGAATACGCTGATTTACTAAACAAATCTCCAAAAACTTTGTCCAATCTATTTTCTAAGTTCAATAATAAGACACCTTTGCAAGTTATTAATGACCGTATTGTTTTAGAAGCAAAAAAACTTTTGTTACTTTCAGAAAAACCTTCAAAAGAAATTGCATTTGGTTTAGGCTTTTCTGAAGCTGCTCATTTCTCAAAATTTTTCAAAAACCAAGTTGGTGTTTCACCCATTCATTTCAAAAAAACACTTTAAATATTTATTAAATTTGTTTTTAGTCTTTTTAAGGAAAAAAGTACAATTCATTAGGTAATTCATACATCTTAGTTACCCTATTAGAATGGTACATTTGTACTATTAATAATTATAACTAAAGAAAGGAACCAATTTTATGCTTACTTGGAAAGAAGTGATTAGCTTTTCCGTAAAAGGAAATCCAACACCAGACAGGCGTGTTGAAAAAACAGAGAATGAATGGAGAGCTGAATTAACGCCAGGACAATTCAGAATAACAAGACAAAAGGGAACAGAAAGTCCTCATACTGGAGCGCTTTGTAGTATTTATGATGAAGGGCAATACAATTGTATTTGTTGTAATACCCCATTGTTCGATTCTACTATTAAATTCGACTCAGGGTCAGGCTGGCCAAGCTTTACACAGCCAATTAAGGAAAATGCTATAAAATACAAAAGAGATACAGCCTTTGGTATGGTACGCGTAGAAGTTATGTGTAATACCTGTGAGGCACATTTAGGGCATATATTTCCCGATGGCCCAGAACCCAGTGGTTTACGCTATTGTATAAATTCAGAGTCTATGCAACTCGAACAAAAAATAAATATTAAATAAATTTAAATATGATAGAGATACTACTTTACGGAGCCGATTGGTGCCCAGATTGCAGAAGAGCAAAAGCCTACTTGCAAGAAAACAACATAGAGTATACATTTGTTGACGTAGATTTAGATAAAGAGGCTACGGCAAGGGTGGAGGCTATAAATAATGGTAAACGTATTATTCCAACTATCATTATAGAAGGCAAATTTTATACTAATCCAGACAATGTTAAGCTTGCATCTCTATTAGGAATAAATGAAACTGGAACGCTTCAGTTATTTGGTGCCGATTGGTGTCCGGATTGCAGAAGAGCAAAAAGCTTTTTAAGGGATAATGGTATTAATTTTCAATTTATCGATGTCGACAAACACGATTGGGCAACTCAAAAAGTTGAAGAAATTAATAAAGGAAAACGAATTATTCCAACGATATTATTAGATGGAATTGCATATACTAATCCGGATAATATAAAATTAACTGAACTTTTGTCTATCAATGTAGAAAAGGAACATAAAATTTTCGATACGGTCATTATAGGAGGAGGAGCTGCAGGTTTAACAACTTCTATTTATGCACAACGAGATCGATTTGATTCCTTAATTCTTGAAAAATCTACTATTGGCGGAAATGCATTTTTAACTGAAAAAATTGAAAATTACCCTGGGTTTCAAACCATTTCAGGCCCGAAATTAATGGAGAAAATGGAAGAGCAAGCCAAAACTTATGGAGCTGTTATTAAGACAGGCGAAGAGGTTATAGCTATAGAAAAGCAAAATGATTTGTTTTCAATAAAAACAAAAAGTACTTCCTACTTGGGAAAAACAATTGTTCTATCTACAGGTTCAACCTATAGAAAATTAGGCATTCCAAATGAAGAAGAACTCATAGGTTCAGGAATTCATTTTTGTGCTACTTGCGATGGTGCTTTTTACAGGGACAGAGATATAATTGTAGTAGGAGGTGGAAATTCTGCATTGGAAGAAGGTATCTTTTTAGCAGGTTTTGTTAAGAGTGTAAAAATTATACATCGTTCAGAAAAATTTACTGCTTCGGAAACTTATGTAGAAAAGCTTAAAACAATTGATAATATTTCAACATTTATGAATAAAACTTCTTTAGAGTTTATTTCAGATGAAAATGAAAATTTTAAAGGCTTAAAAATAAAAGATAATGCTACAAATGAAGAATCTGTGTTAGAATCAGATGGCGTATTCATTTTTATTGGACTCATACCAAACACTCAGTCTTTTAAAAATTTCGTAGCACTTGATTCTAATGGATTTATTCAGACCTCTGGATTAGCTGAAACCTCCGTAAAAGGAATATTTGCCGCTGGAGATTGCAGGGAAGGCGCAATTGCTCAAGTTGCTGCGGCAACAGGCGAAGGCGTTTTAGCGAGTTATGGAATTAGAAATTATTTAAAATAAACACACTCATTTATAAAAAGGAAAGGAGAATTATAATGTCAAATAATGTAGAACAAAAACAAGTGTTTAAAGCACCAGAATTTAATGTTAATCAATGGATTGATGCTAAAGGAAACAAGACAGAATCTTTAAAATTATCAGACTTTGACGGTAAATTTAAGGTGTTATATTGTTTTCAAAGTTGGTGTCCAGGTTGCCATAGTAAAGGTTTACCAGATTTAAAGGAAATGGTTGATGCATTAAAAGAAAATGATACGGTGGTGTTTTTGGCGGTACAAACTGTTTTTGAAGGCTATGACGAGAACACTTTTGAGAAGATAGCAGAAACTCAACAAAAATATGATTTACAAATACCATTTGGTCACGATGCAGGAGACGATGGGAAATCACGTTCCAATATTATGACAAATTATCAAACAGGTGGTACCCCCTGGTTTTTGTTTATTGATACACATGATAATGTGGTGTTTAGTGACTTTCATTTAAATCCGATTGTTGCAATCGAATTTTTAAAAACACTTTCCTAATGGATGTAATTCCAATTATAAAATTATACGGGGCAACTGGGTGTCATAAATCGAATTATTATAGACTTTTGTTGGATAAAACGAAATTGCCATATCAATTTTTGGATGTAGAAAGCAATGAATCCTATGCCGAAGAATTGCGTAGTCTTTATGAAAATAGAAAACTTAATTTCCCAACTATAACGATTGGTAAAAAGAAGTTGAGAAATCCCTATAAAGAAGAATTAGAAAAGTGGTTAAATAAATTAATTCCGAGTAGATTAACGAAACTATAAAATAGCACTCATTTAAAGATACATAATTAAACATAAAATTTATTAATATGAAAAAGGAACCACAATTTTTAGAAAATGGTAAAGCGCTTAAAGGGCATGATCCTTTAAGTGTATATGATGGAATAACAACTATGGGAAATGAAAACATTAACTCTTCCTATAAAGATGCTATCTACCAGTTTAAATCTATCGAGAACAAGAAGACGTTCGATATGACTCCAGAAAAGTATGCACCTAAATATGGTGGTTATTGTTCTATTGCAATTAGTGAAGGAAGTCTTGTCCCAGCAAATCCGCATAGTGCTTTAGTTCAAAATGGAGCCTTGCATGTTTTTTACAAAGATGAAGAAGAAGACACAAAAGACGAGTGGAATATAAATCCTATTGAAAATAAAAAACGAGCTGAAATTGAATGGGGAAAACTCATATAATATTAAAATTAATAATTAAAAAATTATACAAATGAAAAATCACAAAAAAGTATATATAGCAGGAGGTTGTTTTTGGGGAATGGAAGACCTTTTTAGAGTAAGGCCAGGTATTGTAGATACAGAAGTTGGATACCTTGGCGGAATTAATGACAACCCAACCTATGCAAATCATCCTGGACATGCCGAAGGTATTGAAATAACCTATAATACAGAGGAAACATCATTTAAACATATTTTAGATTATTTCTTTAGAATTCACAATCCAACAACGGTTGATCAACAAGGAAATGATGTAGGATCAAGCTATCGATCTGCAATATTTTTTCAGAATGAAGAAGAGAAAAAAGACGCTGAAGAAATCATTAAAATAGTAAATGACTCCGGACGATGGGAAGCTAATGCTGCGACAACTTTAGAACCCTATTCAACATTTTGGGTAGCAGAACCTAATCATCAAGATTACTTAGTAAGAAAACCAAATGGGTATACTTGTCACTTTGAAAGATTTGGTGCTTTTATTTAGAATCTTTTGCTAACAGTTTAAAGGTTAAGTCGTTTAATTTTCTTAAAGAGATTTAATAAAATTAAAATCCTTTAGAATAAATGCAGATCTTTATTGTCAAGAAAGAAAACAATTATTTGGAATTGAAACTGAAGAATTATGAACTGGTACTTACCTATAACAATTATTCCTGGTTTAGGAATGTTAATTTTATCGACTGTAACTCAAATGCTAAGTTTAAGTGCAGAAATAAATAATCTTGTGTCTCAAAAATGCACGCAATTTCAACATGAAATTTCAGCACGTAAAATAGGGCAATTAGGCTTGTTAACTAGAGCAAACGCCATGTTGTATTTAGCAACAGGAAGTTATGTGCTATCAGGTATTTTAGGAGTTATTTTTGAAAGTGAATCAAAAATAAATATTCCAAGCATCACATTATATGTTGGAACTATCTTTGTTTTTATTTCTATTACATTACTAATAATTTATGCCTTTCGAGCTGTAAAAATTAGAAAAGATCAGTTTGTTAATAATCAGAAAAACATGAATTAGATGAATAAAATTGATTTTAATTAATTCTCCTTTATTCCATACATTTGAGATCATAACAAATACTTCATTATGACACTAAAACAGGCATTATATCTGATTATATTTTTAATTGCTTTCCCAGTACTATCCCAAGAAGAAAATCCTTCGGAAACCTTTTGGAATGTCTTAAAATCACATTGCGGTAAAGCCTTTGAAGGAATATTGGTATTGCCAGAAGAAGATGAGGCCTTTGGAGGAAAGAAACTGCTTATGCACGTTAGAGGGTGTAGTGATAATGAGATGAAAATCCCTTTCTATGTTGGGGAAGATAAATCACGAACTTGGATTCTAACAATGGATCAAGGTATAATTACACTAAAACACGACCACCGCCACGAAGATGGAACCGAAAATGAGATTAACTTTTATGGAGGTACCGCGAGTAATGTTGGTAAAGCAGACATCCAGTTTTTCCCTGCAGATGTTCATACACAAGAAATAATACCTGCCGCAGCGACGAATGTATGGTGGATCACCATTGACGAAAAAGCATTTACCTATAATTTAAAAAGATTAGGGACTGATCGTATTTTTAAAGTGGTGATGGATCTTACTAAATCTGTTCCTGAACCTGAGGCTCCTTGGGGTTGGAAGGATTAAAGTTTAGATTTTTTCGAGCTATATTTTTTAAAACTACTTAGATATATTTTCAATTACATTTCTGTAATTTCTTTTTAAAAAGTAAATTGCAGGAATCATCTATTCATTAGAAAACCTATAAAACAAAACCAATTAACACAAGAATGAAAAAAGCCCTATTATTTCTGTTTTTGCTTTGTGGTTTTACTCTTTTTTCACAAGAAGAAGTAACACTAAAAAATAAAATAAAAGGAAAACTAATAAATAATTACACAGGTACGGTTTTAATTAAAACGAAAGCTGCAGTGTATGGAATAAACCCTGATAATCAACAAATAGCTTGGAAAAATGAAGCACTTAAAAAAATTGATTTCTTTTCTTATAAGGAAATTCCTTTTACACCCTATATTCTTTTTGAAAAGAAGCCATTAATTAACTCTAGTCTGCTCTCAAATGCTTTTGGAGCTAAAGGTGTTTCTAGGGTTCTTTTTAATGTAACGACTGGAAAAATATTGTTTAATTCAGAAAAAGAAGACTTTGTAGCTGTAAATAATACCTTATTAATACCAAAACTGAAGGCAGTATTAGTCGACGGTATAAAGAATGATGAGTTGGAGATTGGCTTATATAATTATGAAACAGGAAATAAGCTATGGGAAACCAAATTAACTCAAAACAATTTTTATAAACGAGTAAAAGGGTCTTTGTTTGATAAAGAACAAATTTTATTAGATACGGATCAGAATATTATTTGGTTGAAAAACAGGCATTTATTGAAAATAGATCGCAAAACAGGAACCATAGCTTTTGAACAAAATGGGGTGCAATCAATCACATTAAATAAAGATACCTTGTTTGTATTTTCAAATAGTATCAAGTTAAAAAAACTTAATAATGAAACGGCAATTTCTGCGCTATCAGTTCAATCTATGACCGAGGTTTGGAAAACACCAGTAACCATTTTAGGAAACCTTGTTGAAACAGTTATCGATACCGATAGATTGATTGCCATTACTTCCAAAGGATTCAATATTATCAATACTGAAACGGGAGAAAAACATTGGGAAAAATCAGAGTCATTGCCTCTTATTAAAAAAATAACTCCAGTAATCGACGGGTATTTAGTAGTACAAGAAAAGTTTTTAACTAAGGTAAATACCGAAGGTAAAAAAGTCTGGGAAAATCCAGTAAGAATAGGCTATTCCAGTAGCGAAACTCCTATTCATATTTTCAGTAATGAATCGCATGCAATGTATCTAACACCTTCTTTTGTAAATGTGGTTACTCTTGAAGATGGCACCAAAATATGGGCAGAAGATTTAATCCTAAATGATGCTGATTTTTTTAGTAGAAACCTCAAGCTGGATGAGCAAAACTATCAAGTGTGGTACGATGAAACCCAAGAACAATTTCCAGTGTATAATGATAATGAGCTGTATATTTTCAATAGTAAAGCAACAGAAACACCTTCGTCACTATATACGTTCGATTTTGGACGAGAAGCTCCAGCTTTAAAAATACGAGAGAATGGTTATTTTTTACATCAGAACAATAGGTTTTATTTGTTCGAGACTTCAGGAGATTTAATATATAAAAAGGAATATGCTTCCATCCAAGAAAAAGCGTTTTTCAACAATACCTTGTATTGGGGTAGGCGTGGATTAAGCACCTATAAAGCTGGGGTCGGCTTTGTTTCAAATCAAATAAACGAAACGGCAAAAAGTGTATTGATTTCGCAAGATATTGGCTTTGCTACAGGTACTGTTTCTAGTTTATATGGTACTTACAATGATTATAAAAGCAGCAGGGATAAATATAAAACCTTAAATTCATTGGGCTTAGGCAGTAATCTTGAAAATATTTTTAACCGCTTAAAAAAAGAACAAGAAGATAATAACACAATGATTATTGTTGTGCCTAATAGCGAAGACGAAACAAACCAAATTTTACGTTTGGATATTGATTCAGGAAAAGAAGAAAACATTATGGTAACAACGAATAATCAATCTGATTTTATAATAGATCAAATAGAGGAAATTATATATTCCTTTGGAAAGAAAACAATTGTTATCACAAAAATATAGACTGGACATCCATTGAATTAGTTATGACTAAATAAACTATGAGTTTTACACTTTTATCATCCCCTTTACAAGGTTTTACCGATTTTCGTTTTAGGAATGCACAAAACAAATATTTTGGTGGTATCGATACTTTTTATGCGCCTTATATTCGTTTAAATGGTAAAATGAAAGTTAAATCCTCCTACGAACGTGATTTATTGCCAGAACACAATACTACCTTAGAAGTGATACCGCAAGTAATTACAAATGATGCTGAAGAGTTTTTATTTGTTGCTAAATACGTGCAACAGTTTGGTTATAAAGAACTTAATTGGAATTTAGGCTGTCCATATCCAATGGTTACAAATCGTGGAATGGGTTCAGGTTTAATCTGTGATCCAAATAAAATAGATGCCATATTACAACGCGCTCACAGTGAAACTGATATTTTGGTCTCTATGAAGATGAGAATGGGCTACGAAAACAGTGAAGAAATACTACACACTTTTCCTATTCTAGATAAATATCCACTAAAAAACATTGCTATCCATGCCCGTATTGGAAAACAATTGTACAAAGGAGGTGTTGATTTAGAGGCATTTCAAAAATGTATAGATGTAGCAAAACACAAACTATATTATAATGGCGATATAACGAATGTAGAACAGTTTAAAAAAATGCAAGAGCGTTTCCCTAGTATTGATCATTTTATGATTGGTCGTGGCTTAATTGCTGATCCGTTTTTGCCAAGTATGATAAAAAATAATACGTCTGAATATCCTAAGAATCGTTGGGAATTGTTTGAAGCATTTCATAACGAAATTTACCAACAATACGATGCTGCTTTATCTGGTCCAACCCCTATAAAAATGAAGATGTTAGGTTTTTGGGAATACTTTTCACGTTCTTTTTCCAATCCACAAAAAACCTATAAAAAGATCAAAAAAGCAACCAATCCTATACGATATCAACAGGCTGTAAAAGAAATATTAAACAGCGAGAAATCAATATAGTTGATTCATAAATTCAAAAATTGGTAGTTAGCTAAAAAAGGGACACTGTACATTTTCTTAAGTCCAACTAATTTATTTAAACGTATATCGTTGCTCTGCTGTTGAGGATGCGTTTAGTAATTGATTAAATATTCTAACGGTATTAAAATCGCGAGTAATTTCTTCAGATACCGCAATTCCAGGTATACCCGTTTCTAATATTGCTGTAACATCTTTTGTAGTGATGCCTCCAAAACCAATAATAGGCGTTTCAGTTTTCAAGGCTTCTATTATTGCGGTAAACCCATTTAAACCTAATAGGGTAGGTGCAATATCTTTGGTTGATACAAACCTAAAAGGGCCTAAAGCTATATAATCGACTTCTTTATCAATTAATGTTTCGCAATCTTGCAAGGTATTTGCAGTTCCGCCAATAATTTGCCAAGTGTATATATGTTTTCTAGCAACAGTAGGGCAGGAGCCTGTTTTTTCTAAATGTACACCATCTGCTTTAACTTCTTTTGCTATTTTATAATGATCGTTAATTAGTAATCTGGTTTGAAAAAGCGATGTGATTTCTCTAGCTTCAATTGCACATTTTAAATAGTTTTTTTCTGAAACATTTTTCAAACGTAATTGCACTAATTCTGAACCAGATGAACAGGCATTTTGGATATTTTCCAGGTGTTCTTTTGGAGAACTTCCTTGAGATATATAATGTAGTTTGGGGATCATCGTGTCTTTGTTTTTTATTAGGGAATTATAGCAAATAAGAACGTATAAATCAGGCAGTGATTATTCTTGAGTGTTCCATAAAATAAGACTCAAAACGTTTTAGTTTTGGATTCATTTTTTCTGAATATAATACATACTGGCATTTTTTAACACTTTCAGAAATAGACATTAACGCTGCATATGCTGATTGTTGAACTAGAAACTCAGCGTCGTCGATACTAAACATCATTAATTGAGAAGTATTTACTCCATTTAATAAAAACAACTTATTCAATGTCTTGGGAGTGGAAATAAGAATATCTACACCCACAAAAATTTCTGATCGTTGCATATCAATATGTAGATGTTCATGGCTTGCATACACTCGTAAGGAATTATATTTAGCAAATGATGAAAATGCATCATATAACTCCAAGGCTCTATCTTTATTTTCTACAAGAATTATAGCCCTTGGAGCATTTCCCACTACTTCACATTTTAATTTTTGCAAGGTAGTAAGTATAAGCGTGGTTGTTTTCCCACTACCTTTTGAAGCCGTACAAAAGACATTCGCACCACTTTTTATTACAGGAATACTTTTACGTTGAAAAGATGTAGGTGTTATTATTTCTAGAGATTCTAGTTTTTCTTGTATATCGGGATGTAATTTTTTAAAAGGCATAAGAATTAAAAAGGTAAAATTTAGCGTAATAGTCAAAATTACTACGGCAAATATACTACTAAATGGACGGAATTATTTTTTATCGAGTAATTACTAGTAGTAAACTACTGTGTAATGTGAATAGCTGACTATTAAGTCTCCCTCAAATAATTCAGCTTTGAATTATTAACCTAACTAATTTTTATTATTAAAATAATCTCTGTAGTTTTGTCACTGATTAAGAAATCAAATAATGAATTTTAAACAACTACATCATCATCATTTTCATACTAGCCCTCAGGCGAGCAGGAGATGATATATGTATAAATCAATAATATTTCAAAACCCGTCTGAGTAAATCAGACGGGTTTTTTGTTTTATATAATCACCTTAAAAGTTTACTCAGACTTATAATTAAAAAAATGAGTAAACTAAAAATTGCAGTTCAAAAAAGCGGAAGATTAAATCAAGACTCCCTTCAACTACTTAAAGATTGTGGTATCTCTATCGATAATGGGAAAGACCAACTAAAAGTTACAGCTCCAAATTTTCCTTTGGAAATTCTTTATTTGAGAAATTCAGATATACCTCAATACCTAGAGGATGGAGTTGTAGATATCGCAATTATTGGCGAAAACCTTCTAATTGAGAAACAAAATGATCTAGATATAGTTGAGAAGCTAGGTTTTTCAAAGTGCAAGGTCTCTCTTGCTGTACCAAAGGAAGTAGAAGATGATTCATTGAGTTATTTTGAAGGCAAGAAAATCGCGACATCTTATCCAAACACATTAAACAACTTCCTAGAAGCAAATAATATTAATGCTGAAATACACACCATTTCTGGTTCAGTAGAAATAGCACCAAATATTGGCTTAGCAGATGGTATTTGTGATATTGTAAGTTCAGGAAGTACACTGTTTAAAAATGGATTAAGAGAAACAAAAGTGATTCTTAGATCGGAAGCAGTATTGGCAAAATCTCCTAATATTAAAATAGAGCAAGAACAGATTTTAGAAAAATTGCTTTTTAGAATGAAAGCAGTGTTAAGGGCAAAAAATACTAAGTATGTATTAATGAATTTACCCAACTCAAAAATTGCTGAAGTAAGTAAAATTCTCCCTGTTTTAAAAAGCCCAACAGTGTTACCCTTAGCAGAAGAAGGCTGGAGTTCATTACATAGTGTAATTGATGAAACCAAATTATGGGATGTTATTGATAAATTAAAAAATGCTGGAGCTGAAGGTATTCTGATTGTTCCAATAGATAAAATGGTGTTATAATGAAAGTATTTAAAAACATAAATCAAGAAAAATGGGAAGCCTTAACAGAACGACAAACTATTAATAAGGACAACCTTAACCAAACTGTTCAGGCAATACTAAATGATGTTAGGTTAAATGGCGATAAAGCGCTTAAATCATATTCAAAAAGATTTGATAAAGTTGATTTAAAAACGTTTTTAGTTTCCAAATCAGAAATTGACAGCGCCAATCAACTCGTAACTGATGAACTGAAACAAGCAATTAATATTGCAAAACAGAATATTGAAGCCTTTCACAAGGCTCAATTTGTAGATGAGGCTATTATAGAAACAACAAAAGGTGTTCAATGCTGGAGAAAAGCTGTTGGTATAGAAAAAGTAGGGCTTTATATTCCTGGAGGTTCAGCACCTCTATTTTCTACCGTATTAATGCTTGGTATTCCTGCAATACTTGCAAATTGTAAAGAAGTAATACTATGCACTCCAGCTAATAAACAAGGAAAAGTAAGCCCAGCAATAGTATATACCGCTAATTTAATTGGAATAAGTAAAATATATAAAATTGGAGGAGCGCAAGCTATTGCTGCAATGGCTTTCGGTACAGAAACCGTTCCTCAAATGTATAAGATTTTTGGACCTGGAAATCAGTTTGTTACTAAAGCGAAAGAGTTGATTCAACAAAGTGGAATTGCTATTGATATGCCAGCCGGACCGAGTGAAGTTTTAATTATAGCGGATACCACTGGAAACCCAGCATACATTGCTGCAGATCTACTATCGCAAGCCGAACATGGAGCTGACAGTCAAGTGATATTGTTATCAGACAAGGAAACGGTGTTAACTCAAAGTTTAATTGAACTCGAAAAACAAGTTGTTGAATTACCAAGGGCTGAAATAGCGAAAAAAGCATTATTAAATAGCAAAGCTATCCTTTTAAAGAATATCAATGATTGTATAAAGTTTAGCAATTTATATGCACCAGAGCACTTAATTATTGCATCAGATTCAGCATCAGACTATATAGATGACATCGTAAATGCTGGTTCTGTATTTCTTGGTAATTATAGTTGTGAAAGTGCAGGAGATTATGCAAGTGGAACCAACCATACTTTACCAACAAATGGCTTTGCACGAAGTTATAGCGGCGTATCCTTAGAAAGTTTTCAGAAAAAAATCACGTTTCAGAAATTAAGTATAGAAGGAATAAAAGCAATTGGCCCTTCAATAGAAATAATGGCAGAAGCTGAAGAATTATTTGCTCACAAAAATGCTGTAACCATAAGATTAAAAGATGTAAACAATGTTTAATATAGAAAATATAACCCGAAAAAATGTGTTTAAGTTAGCTCCGTATAGTTCAGCAAGACAGGAATTTACAGGAGAGGCAAGTATTTGGTTGGATGCAAATGAAAATCCATTTGAAACTGAAATCAATCGGTATCCTGATCCTAATCAAACAGCATTTAAAACAGAGATATCTGCCCTTAAAAACATCTCTATGAACCAAATTTTTATTGGAAATGGAAGTGATGAAGCAATCGATTTATTGTTTAGAGCATTTTGCGAACCAGGAGAAGATAAGTCTTACATCTTTCCACCAACGTACGGTATGTATGAAGTTTCAGCTACTATAAATAACGTTGAAACGGTTAAAATAAACCTTACAACTGATTTTAAAATCCCTGAATGTTCAGATATTTTAAAAGTAATTGACTCAAAAGGCTTGCTGTTTATCTGCTCGCCCAACAACCCAACAGGAAATGTATATTCTTTAGCAAGAATTAAAGAAATTGCTTCAAAGTTTAAAGGGGTAGTAGTGGTAGACGAAGCCTACATAGATTTTTCAAAAACAGAAAGCGCCATTTCATTACTTGAAGAAGTACCGAATCTAGTTGTACTACAAACTATGAGTAAAGCCTATGGTGTTGCAGGTTTACGATTAGGAATGGCCTTTGCAAACGAACAATTTATTACTGTTTTAAACAAAATAAAGCCACCATACAATGTAAACTCGTTGAGTCAGATTGAAGGTTTAAAAACACTGAAGAACAGAAATAAAGTATTGGAACAAATTGACCTATTAAATTCAGAAAAGGATATTCTGATTGAACTATTATCGCAAATTCCTTCAGTTAACAAAGTATATCCTTCAGAAGCTAACTTCTTGTTGGTTGAATTTAAAGATTCAGAAAAGATATTTATAACACTAAGATCCAAAGGAATAATTATTAGGAATAGATCCTCACAAATTAAAAACTGTTTAAGAATAACAGTGGGTTCACCTGAACAAAACAAGGTATTAATTAAGGCAATTAAAGAGATTTAAAGATGAAAAAAGTTTTATTTATAGATAGAGATGGAACACTGGTAATTGAACCTCCCGTAGATTTTCAATTGGATAGTTTAGAAAAATTAGAGTTTTATCCTGGAGTGTTTCAAGGGCTTTCAAAAATTATAAATGAATTGGATTATGAATTGGTTATGATAACTAACCAAGATGGTTTGGGAACGGATTCTTTTCCAGAAGAAACCTTTTGGCCAGCGCACAATAAAATACTTCAAGCCTTTAAAAATGAAGGAATTGAATTTAGTGAAATCCTCATAGACAAAAACTTTCCGGAAGAAAATGCTCCCACAAGAAAACCTAGAACGGGATTATTGAACAAGTATATTTATGGCAATTACGATTTAGCAAACTCCTATGTAATTGGAGATAGAGCAACGGATATTGAATTAGCTACCAACTTAAAAAGTAAAAGCATATTTATTGGGGAGAACAATGAGATTGCAACCTTAGTAACTACCAATTGGAATGAGATTTATCTGAACTTAAAAGCTGAGCCTAGAAAGGTTCAAATCACAAGAAAAACCAAAGAAACGGATATCAATATTGAATTGAACCTTGATGGAAGTGGAAAGGGGATTTTTAAAACTGGTTTAGGATTTTTTGACCATATGTTAGAACAGATTTCTAAACACGGAAATATAGATTTAAAAGTTGAAGTTAAAGGGGATTTAGAGATTGATGAACACCACACGGTTGAAGATGTTGCACTTACATTAGGGGAGGCGTTTTTAAAAGCTTTAGGATCTAAAAAAGGAATAGAACGTTATGGCTTTTTATTACCAATGGATGAATGCTTAGCTCAAGTTGGTATTGATTTTGGAGGTAGGCCATGGTTAGTTTGGGAAGCTGATTTTAAGAGGGAAATGGTAGGAGAGATGCCAACAGAAATGTTTATGCACTTTTTTAAATCCTTTACCGATACGGCTAAATGTAATTTAAATATTAAAGCTGAAGGAGAGAATGAACATCACAAGATTGAGGCAATATTCAAGGCTTTTGCTAAGGCAATTAAAATGGCAAAAACTCAAACAGATAATTATTCAATACCAAGTACAAAAGGAACATTATGATTGCTATAATAAAATACAATGCCGGGAACATTAGCTCTGTGCAAAATGCATTAACAAGATTGGGTTATGAGAGTATAATTACAGATGATGAAACCCTAATACTAAGTGCTGATAAAGTTATATTACCTGGAGTAGGAGAAGCCAGTTCTGCCATGAAATACATGATTGAAAAAGGGTTAGACAGAATAATACTGTCAATCAAAAAACCAATGCTTGGTATCTGTTTAGGACAACAATTAATGTGTGAGTTTTCAGAAGAAGGAAATACTAATTGCTTAGGGATATTTAATACCCAAGTAAAGAAGTTTCCTGCTACAGATATAGTTCCGCACATGGGTTGGAATAGCTTTGCGAAAATAGAAGGGGATTTGTTTAAAAAAATAGAACCAAAAGATAATGTCTACTTCGTACATAGTTATTATGCTGAAATTAATGAACAAACAACAGCTGTTTGTGATTATATAAAACCCTTTAGTGCAGCAATGCAATATGACAACTTTTACGCTACTCAATTTCATCCTGAGAAATCAGCTGATATCGGTGAGCAAATACTTAAAAACTTTCTTGAATTATGAGAATAATACCAGCAATAGATATTATAGATGGCAAATGTGTAAGGCTATCAAAAGGAGATTATAACACTAAAAAAATATACAACGAAAACCCTCTGGAAGTTGCCAAAGAATTTGAGGCTAGTGGAATAAAATATTTACATGTTGTTGATTTAGATGGGGCAAAATCTAAGCACATTGTTAATTATAACATTTTGGAGTCCATTGCCTCTAAAACCAACTTAATAGTAGATTTTGGTGGAGGAATAAAAACAGATAAGGATATTGAGATAGCCTTTAATAGTGGTGCTGCACAAATTACTGTAGGTAGTATTGCTGCAAATAACCCAAGTAAGTTTTTAGAATGGTTGACTAACTATGGTTCAGAAAAAATTATCCTTGGAGCAGATTGTATGAATCGAATGATTTCAACCAACGGTTGGTTAAATAAATCTGATATTGATGTAATTGATTTCATCAAAGACTATGAAGCAAAAGGAATTAAGAATGTTATCTGTACAGATATTGCTAAAGATGGAATGTTAGCTGGAGCATCTAATGCCCTTTATCAAGAAATAATGAGTGAATCTAACATTAAATTAATCGCAAGTGGAGGAGTATCTAGTATTTATGACCTCTATCAATTAATAGCATTAGGATGTGAAGGTACAATCCTTGGAAAAGCCATTTATGAAGGAAATATAACCTTAAAACAACTGCAAGAATTATGTTAAAGAAAAGAATAATACCCTGTTTAGACATTAAAGATGGGAGAACGGTAAAAGGGATAAACTTTGTTGACATACAAGATGCTGGTGATCCAATTGACTTAGCAAGGAACTATGTAAAACAAGGAGCTGACGAATTGGTTTTTTTAGATATTACTGCAACAATTGAAAATCGTTCAACCTTAATTGAATTGGTTAAAAAAATAGCTGAGGAAATCAATATACCATTTACGGTAGGAGGTGGAATAAATAGTGTTGAAGATGTCGCAAAACTAATAGATGCAGGAGCTGATAAAGTGAGTATAAATTCTTCAGCAGTAAAAAGACCAGCATTAATCACAGAAATCGCTAATCAATTTGGTAGTCAGTGTATTGTAGTTGCTATTGACACCAAATTTGAGGATAATGAATGGCAGGTTTTTGTACACGGAGGTAGAACATTAACACCTTTAAAAACGGTGTGTTGGGCAAAGAAAGCTGAACAATTAGGTGCCGGAGAGATCTTGTTAACCTCAATGAATAATGATGGTACCAAAGCAGGTTTTGCAATAGAAATAACAAATGAAGTAAGTACAGCAATCAATATTCCTGTAATAGCTTCTGGTGGTGCAGGAAGTAAAGAACATTTTAAAAATGTATTCGAACAGACTAAAACCACAGGAGGTTTAGCTGCTAGTATTTTTCACTATGGAGAAATACCAATACCAGAATTAAAAAATTATTTAAAAGAACAACATATAGCCATCAGATAAAAAAAAGATATGACAATAGATTTTAACAAAGATCCTAAGGGGTTAGTACCCGTAGTGATTCAGAACAACAATACCTTACAAGTTTTAATGGTGGGATATATGAATGAGGCAGCATTCTTAAAAACACAAAAAGAACAACGCGTAACATTTTTTAGTAGGAGTAAAAACAGGCTTTGGACAAAAGGTGAGGAGTCAGGTAATTATTTAACCGTAAAGGACATTCTAATAGATTGTGATAACGATACCTTATTAATTAAAACTACACCTTCGGGACCAACTTGTCATACAGGAGCTACTTCTTGTTTTAAAGAAGAAACACCTAAAGGATTTATCTATGAACTCGAAGCAACCATCAACCAACGAATTGATGACAATGATAAGGGTTCATATACCAATCAACTATATCGAAGAGGTATTAATAAAGTGGCTCAAAAAGTAGGAGAAGAGGCTGTAGAATTGGTTATTGAAGCAAAAGACAATGATGCTACTCTTTTCAAAAATGAAGCTGCAGATTTAATGTATCACTACTTAATACTTTTGAAAGCAAAAGGCTTTGGAATGAATGATATTGAAAAGACATTAATGGATAGGATTAAGTAGGTTCTATTTAAAACAATAGTAACCTTGCGATTAAATTGAAGGATGAGATTAGGCGTTAGCCATACTCATTCAAGATTCACGAATTCCTATTTATCAAATAGAAGTGGAGCGAGAAACCAACTTGTTGGTTCACTACTACAATATTAAAAATTGTGGTAAGGAGTAAAACACTCTTTTTACCAAACGTTACTGAGCTTGACGAAGGATAGGGGCGAAGTATGATGTGTGTGAATTATATAAGTACTATAATACTTTATTATTTATAGATTATTTGTTGTTTCTGAAATTTACAGAGCACCATTTATTTAGGGCATAAAATATTAATTATACAGTATAAATAAATATTCATAAATTAGATTTCTAAAAAAAAGATAACATGAAACAATCTAAACTTCTATTTATAATCAGTTTCATGTCACTTTTAGCTTGCGCTCAAAAAAACAAATCTAAAGTAGTAGCAGAAACACTTACTTCCATTAATTACAAAACTGAAGTTGTCGTACCTGATTTAAATATCCCATGGGGCTTCGTTTTTCTTCCAGATGGAACGCTATTAATTACAGAGAAATCAGGCGAATTACTACATTTTAAGGAGGGTGAAAAAATAATAATTGAAGGACTTCCTGAAGTGTATTTACGCGGACAAGGAGGCTTATTAGATATAGAATTACATCCCGATTACAATCAAAATGGTTGGTTATACATTACGCATGTATCTTCTGAAGGAGAAGGGGATGGTGGAAATACCGCTTTAATAAGAGCAAAGCTTAGCGGCAATAAACTAAAAAATGTGGAGCGATTATATAAAACAGGTCCAAACTCTAAACGGGGGCAACATTTTGGATCTCGTATAACGTTTGATAATGATGGATTTTTATATTTCTCTGTTGGAGATCGTGGAAATAGAGATTTAAATCCACAAGATATAACGCGTGATTGCGGAAAAATATACAGACTAAATGCAGATGGTAGTATCCCAGAAGATAATCCTTTTGTAGAGACTCCCAATGCTAAAACAGCTATTTTCAGCTATGGCCATAGAAATCCACAAGGCATGGTTAAACATCCAGAAACTGGAAAAATATGGATACACGAACATGGTCCAAAAGGGGGTGATGAAATTAATATTATACAAAAAGGTAAAAACTTTGGTTGGCCAATAATCAGTTATGGAATAAATTATAGTGGTACAACACTTACAGAAAACACTGCGCTACCAGGAATGGAACAACCCTTATTTTATTGGGTTCCATCCATTGCACCCAGTGGTATGGCTTTTGTAACTTCAGATATATATCCAGATTGGAAAGGAAACCTTTTAGTGGGGTCATTAAAATTTGGATACCTAGAACGACTGGTTTTAAAGAACGATAAAGTGGTGACACGTTATAAGTTATTAGAAGGAATGGGACGTGTTAGAAGTGTAAGACAAGGACCTAACGGTTATATATATGCAGCTTTAGAAGGTGTTGGTATCGTAAAAATTATTCCAAATAAATAAAAAATACATGAAATTACTTAGTTGTTTAATTCTATCTATACTAGTGTCTTTACTAATTATTTCTTGTAAAACAGAAAAAAAAGAATACAAGCCTCATCAACCTATTCAAAGGAATGAATTAGAAGTGAGTATTAAGAGAGGTAACGATATCTATTCAAATTTTTGCATCTCTTGTCATTTACCAAATGGAAAAGGGGTAAAAAACATATATCCGCCATTATCCGATTCAGATTATTTAAAAAATAATAGAGACGCAAGTATTAAGGGGCTTAAATACGGCTTAAAGGGTGAGATTATAGTAAATGGAACCAAATACAATAGTTTTATGCCACCCATGGGGTTAGGTGATGATGAAATCGCGGATGTAATGAATTATATTAATCATAGTTGGGGTAATAAATATGGAAAAATTGTTACCGTAGAAGAAGTTCGTAAAATCAAAAAATAACTGACTGTATTAAAATTAATTTTAGTCTTCTTAAAAAGTTTCTTCTACAATGTTAATGAAACCCTTTAGGGTTTACGAGTACCTATCTATAAAATAAGAAAGGTGGCGAGCAAACACTCTTTTTACGAAACGACGATAGGAGTGAAGTGTAATGTGCATGGAATGCTACTGGAAAATATATGGGTTTTATTTCTATTAGGTTTTCCTGTTTCCTGATATCGACATTAAAATTATAACAAGGTTTCTAACTTCTCAAAAAATATTTTTACGTCCTCTAATTTTATAGGCTTTATGATGTAGTCAGAAATTTCACTTATTTCACTTGCTCTTTCGATATCGATAGGATTAACTGAAGAACTCCACATAAAGATGTTTACCTTTTTTTTGATTTCAGTTTTTACGCTTGCATATTCTTCCATAAACTGCCACCCATCCATGATTGGCATATTGAGATCAAGAAAAATAATATCTGGTATATTTTCATTAATTGATTTATTATCAGTAAGGTATTGAATGGCTTTTTCTCCATCCGAAAAAGTAATAACCCTTTCTGCTTGTTTATTATGATTAATAATCCTCGTTAACGTGAATTGATATATTTCATCATCATCTATTATACCAATCAAAGGTCGTTTTCTTATCATAATATATTTTTCTTTAAAACTATTTTGAAAGTTGTTCCTTTATCTACCTCACTTTCTACAGTTATAGAACCACCTATTGCTTCTATTTGGGTCTTAGTCATAAAAAGCCCAACTCCCTTAGAATCTGGATGCCTATGGAATGTGTTATTTAGTCCAAAAAGTTTATGCCCATGTTTTTGTAAATCTATTCCTAATCCATTGTCTTTAGCAATAAACATTACATCATTATTATTATTAATCTCTGTGCTGAAATGAATCTTAGCAATACGATCAGGTGAACTATATCTAATAGAATTAGACAAGAGGTTTAGCATAATACTTTCCATGTAAAGTATTGGATATTCTATATTAGGGGACTCAGAAAAGTTTGAGGTTACTACTGCTTTTGAATCCAATATTTGATTATCTAAAATCTCTAGTGTTTTATGAAAAATGGAATCAAAAATAATAGGATCATGTGTAATGCCTTCATTCCCTTGTATTTTTACCGACTCAATTAATTCACTCAATGTGTCATTAAGATGACTTATAACTATTTCTACTTTAGAGAAAAGCATGCCCTTGTCTTCTAAATCTGTACTTTCTTTATAGAAATCCTTTAATGCCATAAGGTTACTAACAGGTGCTCTTAAATTATGAGATGCGATATGCGCAAAACTTGAAAGCTGTCTATTCTTGTTTTCTAAATGCAGGTTGAATTCCTCTAATTGTGATTTTTGTTTCAAAATTAATTCGGCACGACTTAGTAATTCTTTATTGATATCTATCAATTCATTAGAAAGGTCATTTGCCTTTCTTTTAGCTATTAAAAGTTCTTGTTCATATTTTTTCCTTTGAGAAATATTGAATATTGCAGACTGAGTAAACAAGAGAATTCCCTCTTTATCTTTAACTTCCACTGAGTTAATGAGAACAGGGAATTTAATACCCTCTTTTTTTATAAAATTGAAATTTATTTCTTCTATTGTTCCTTTTAACTTTAATGCTGGGGAAAAAACGTTTTCAAAATATATTTTACCTCCCTGAGACAGAAAATCTGTAATCTTTTTTTTGCCTATTACTTCTTCTCGAGTATAGTTCGTTAGATCTAAAAACCTATTATTGGAATCAATAATAGTACCATCGGGTAATGAACAAAAATAGCCACTAGGAAAGTTGTTGTAAAGTTCTTTATAATCTATATTGTAAATCATTAGTTGTTCTGGTTTTGTGAGCAACTATATTAAATGTTTTTTCATAGCCTCAATCGTTTGACTAGGTGCACTAAGGTGTGGACAGTGGCCCGTTGTTTCTAACACTTCAAGTTTACTATTAGATATATTATCATGTACAAACTGTCCTACTTTGATAGATGCAATAGCGTCAGTTTTAGATTGTACTATAAGAGTATCAGTAGTGAGCTTTTTAAGATCACTTCTATTATCTCCCAGAAAAGTTACTCTCGCAAAATGTCTTGCTATTTTAGGATTATTTTGACAAAAACTTTCTTCTAATTCTGCTGCTAATTCTGGTCTATCAGGATTGTCCATTATAACAGACGCCATTGCGCTAGACCAACCTAAATAATTAGAATCTAAAGTTTCCATAAGATCGTCAATATCGTTCTGAGAAAATCCGCCAAAATAATTTTCACAATTAATATATCGTGGAGATGGACCAATCATAATTAATTTTTTAAAGAGAGCAGGCCTTTTTATAGCAGCGAGAAGCCCTATCATGGCGCTCACAGAATGCCCGACAAAACAAACATGCTCTAATTTTAAAGCATCACATATTTCGATTACATCATCAGCATAACCTTCAAGCGAATTATACTTCTCATAGTCATACGAATTCTCATCTGATTTTCCTGAGCCTACAAGGTCAATAAGAATTATTTTGTAATCATCTTTAAATTGAGGAGTAATAAATCTCCACATATTTTGATCACATCCATATCCATGAACCAAAAACATAGATTTGCTACCAGTGCCATAAATTGTAATATTGTTTCTGGCTATTATTCTTTGTAACATACAGTTGTTTATAGTGTGAATAGAATATCTTTCTATCTTCTGACATTTCTAGTGCTTTTTATACATTATTGGCAAAAGAAATATTACGATCTAATTTTAATAATGAAAAGGTTTTTTTTATATTCATCATTTCTATTAAATTATCTTCTATTAGCAAAACGTTAAAATCTTTAATTATACTTAATTATTGGTTTTACATCTTTTTTTAAATTTACTGTATTCATAAAAAACTGATTCTTAATTTAGACTAAACAAGTTAATGTGTAAGTGAGATGCAGAAAAGTATCGATGAATAGTAAATATAAACTATTAACGATTTTTAAGAAACCAATGTATTGAAGTATTCGAAATTTCACCTTTAGAAATTGTGCTACTTAACATAATATAAATGGTTGTGATAAAAAAGATTAATTGAAATTCTAAATATAATAAGTGTATAGAATTTTATTTTTACTCACATATTTAATTATTTGCAGAAACTTAAAATGTGTTCGTGAATCTCGTAAACTCGATTTAGCTCAGCGCTACTATTTTATTGGAGCTCGTGAATCTCCTAAAAATTCGATTTAATGACCTGTAAGTACTAATGAGAGGCATGCTAGAAGTGTTTCCTGAAAATTAATAAAATAGTTACTTGTCTTCTGTGAGAGAAGAACCATAGCTTTCAGTCGCCTTTTTAATGTTTTCTGAAAGGGATTTCAACCAACTCATATGATTGGCAATCAAATAGGCTTCTTGAAGACCATGAAGCGTTTCAGTGTCTAATTCAGTATTACCTTGTCTGATATTTTCATCTCGCATATTTGATAATTGTTGGTATTTTTCCAATAACTTATCTTGTGCGTGTTCAGCGGTTTCTTCAGTAACTTTTTTTTCGATTTTTGCATGGTCTAGTCTATCGTAAGACATCTGTAGTGTATTAGAAATTTTTTTAATAAGTATATTAAATTCTATTGAAGCAGGGGTGGTTTTATGATTGATGATAAAATTACGGATGGACGCGATTGCCGAAATCATTGTCTGGTTAAGCGTTACAATTTCATAAATCAGCTGAAATTCTTTCTGTTTCGATTTTGGATCCTGGGTCAATCGTTGGAAGGCTGCATTTAAATTACTGATGGCAAGAAATGCTTCTTTCCTTGCCACATTATAAGAGAGTTTATATTTCGATGGATCTTGATACAACTCTTGTGTTGCTAAAAGATATTTTTTATTCATTTCTAAAGCGTTCAGAAGGACCTGTTTTAAGTTATCGGCTTCCCAAGTTGGCAAGAGAATATAAGTAGCAACGACAGCAATAACGGATCCAATAATAGTATCGATTACGCGATATTGAATCACTTCAAAGGCATCAGGGTTAATGAAGGAATACACAAAGATGATCGTAATGGTGATTAACGCAGCAGCAGACTTATAATTCTGCTGAATTAATGAAAATGCCAAAACCAAAGAAACAACGGCCAATACAGCATAGACTACTACATTTTGAGTAATCAGCACAATACCAATAGCAACAGCAGCACCGATAAGTGTACCAATAACACGATCTTTTGAACGCTCTTTGGTTAGACCATAGCTAGGTCGCATAATGACAATGATAGTCAGCAAAATCCAATAGGTGTTTTGGATGTCAAAAAGAAAGCCTAACAGGTATGCAAATACAATTGTTATCGCAAGGCGCAATGAATGTCTAAACATCGTGGATTCCAAACTTAAATTTTCAAAAAGGATATTCAATCTGTATTCTTGGAGTGTTAAAAACTGACTCGAATCTTGTCTTTTTAAAGATAGTTTGGAGACGTCTTTGACATTCGCCATTACACGTCTAACAGCCCTTATTTCTTGAAGCAGTTGTTCTTGATAATCGTATAGGTTCTTCAATACCAAAGCACCTTCACGCGCTTCAGGTAATTTGACGGAGTCGATGTAATTTGTGATAGATTCGTTGGCTTTTGATAATGCATTTAATAGCATATCTTTATTTGGTATTTTATCATTTTGAATTAATAATTCGGACAAACGTATGAGATGGTTGCCCATGATTTTGTTCAGATTTTTGGAAGCTTTTAGAAATTCTTTACGCTTGCCAAAAATTCTATCGATCCTATCATAATCCAAATGTGTTGCTTCAATCAATTCGAAGATATTGATAGAAGAAAGAAAAAGCAATAATTGCTTTTCTTCATAATGCGTGCGTCCAGAACGCTTACGGTGGGTAAGTAGGGTTTCTCGGAGTGTTTCGTGCTTTTCGTTAATTTGATGTTGAATGACGAAGGTTTGTTTCAGGAGTTCATCACGCATGGTTTTCTTTGTTAATAATTTGGACCGTAATTTTAGATACTCACCAATAAGCAGAAGCGTATCTGACAATAGCTGGTTCTGATCTTTTTTAGGTGCAAGTTTTTGAAAAATAAAGGATACGGCCAAATACCAAAGACCACCAGCTCCCATTAAGGCAACCTGAACCAAAATATCATGCGCTGTTTCTTTTTGAATGGCAAATGCTAATACCATTGCCAATAAGCCAGAAAAGGATACCAAAGATCCTCTAAAACCATAAACCGAAATCAGCGACACAACAAACGTAATGGTTGCAAGTGCGACCAACAGAAGGGGTAGGAAAGGTTTTGAAAATAGGATTATGGCGGTAACAACCATCGTTAATCCAATACTGATCAAAATGGCATTGACCTTACGTTTGACACTTCCCGGTATATCGCCTGGCGCATTTAAAAAAGCACCTACAACAAGAGCTGGAGCATATTCAAAATACCCTAAAAAATACATTATGGCAAAGGGCGTAGTAATCCCTACCCCAAGCCGAATTCCTCGGTCAAAGTTGGAGCTTTTTAGAAATAATTCTAGTTGTTTGAGTATTTCCTTCAAGCAGTTTTACAATTTGATTGTAAAGTTAGGGTAATTGAGGTAAATTATAACCTCGTAAGATTATTATAGTTGTTGTTTGATCATGAATGTCGAAATTATAAGCAAGGATAAGTCTGAGAAAATAAAATCTGTAATTAATTAAAGTTTGAGAATATAAATAAGCAATTGCATTAAAATTGATCCGTATTGTTAATAAAATGTGCAGCATTCACTAACACGTCTAAAACAATAGTAAAGACCATTGTGTAGAATATTCAAATTAAATAAATACAATTAGCTTGACATAATTACTATCGATATAAGTCTAAAGACGTTATATCTGATATTATGTGTAAATAGCCTAAAATACGGCTATACAGGAATTACTGTAAAATGTACTATAATTTATATTATGTCAAATAGAGTATTTAATAGTTAGTGATCAAAACGATACTTCTCTTACAATCTGTTTTAATTAGTTTCTACCCTTCCTCTGTAATTATCATATCGAATGCATACGACAGTTTTGGATTCGTACTATCAATTCTATTTTTATACTAATGTCAGCTTTCTTTATTCCTTTAAAATCAAAAGCAGTTGCATCACCACAGATAACAATCATAAAGCATGTTAAATACGTATAATCCCCTAAAATTTGTTTTACTTTTGCACAATGCCCAAATCCAAAGTTTCCCAATTCGAATTTGTTGCCTTAATGGCCTCTTTAATGTCTGTAGTAGCCTTGGCTATTGATGCATTATTACCAGCTTTAGACATTATAGGAATTGCAGTTGGCACCGATCAATTGGCAGATAATCAATTGTTGATTACCATGATCTTTGTAGGTCTTGGTATTGGCCCCTTGATCTTTGGCCCTTTGTCTGATAGTCAAGGTCGAAAACCTATTGTATATATAGGTTTCGCCGTTTTTATATTTGCTAGTTTTATCTGTGTATATGCCTCAAGCCTAGAAATGATGGTCCTTGGAAGAATCCTTCAAGGGGTTGGTCTTTCTGCTCCTCGTACCATAAGTATTGCTATTATTCGTGATATGTATGAAGGTGATTATATGGCGCGGATCATGTCGTTTGTAACGGTTGTGTTTATATTAATTCCTGTGATAGCTCCTGCCTTAGGTAAATTTATCTTGGATCATTACGATTGGCAAACTATATTCTATATTCAAATAGTATTTAGCCTTTTAGTTGCCTTCTGGTTTTGGAAACGACAAAAAGAAACCTTAACCCAAGAGAAACGGATTTCGTTTAACCATAAGGTCATTTTAAATGGTTTTAAACAAATATTCCAACAACGCCGAACCATGGCATTTACCTTAATCTCTGGTTTTGTAGTAGGTTCTTTCTTGGTATATTTAAGTAGTTCGCAACAAATATTTCAGGAACAATACGGTCTTAAAGATGAATTTCCATACATATTCGCAGGCCTGGCCATTGTATTTGGATTTTCAATTTTCTTAAATGCAATGCTAGTAGTTCGCTTCGGAATGGAAAAACTAGTCAGTTATGCCCTCTTTCTATTCTTTGGGGTTTCACTTTTATATGTTGTTTTATTCTATGGAGCGCCTAATCCGAGTATAGAAATTGTACTTACTTTTTTTGCTTTGCAATTTTTCGCTATCAGTTTTCTCTTCGGAAACTTACGAGCACTTTCTATGGAACCTGTGGGTCATATAGCAGGAATTGCAGCAGCAATCACTGGATTTATTTCTACCTTAATGGCAGTTCCTATCAGTATTATTATTGGTAGATATATTTCAGATACCGCTCTCCCACTGTTTTTAGGGTTTTTAGGCTGTTCATTTCTTTCACTATTCATCTTGTTTTATGTAAAAAGATATGGGCGTAAATAAAATGCCCTCCATTTTTATTACATACTGAAAATAAAGATTTTAGAATAAAATTGAATTAAAATTTATAATACCCACACTTTAAGTAAGCTCCTTCTTTAAAAGAAATTGGGTGATCAATATCATGTGCTGTAGCATCAATCATCGTATATTTTTTAGGCTGTGATTGAAGGGTCTTTTTATTGATTTCAAAAAAATCCTCTGCACTAACTCTCGAAGAACAAGAAGCTAATACCAGCATACCCCCTTTTGAAGTAAGTTTAGCTCCTAGGAACGCTAATTCTGCATACTTCTTTTTAGCAATTTCAACTTCTTTCGCACTTTTAGCAAATGAGGGTGGATCAATAACAACCACCTCAAATGTTTTCTTTTCTGAAATAAGGGTACGCATTTCACTAAAAGCATCTCCCGCAAGAATATGATGTTTCCCATTGTGCGGATTCAACCTCCCATTAGCTAATGCTAATTCTAATGCATGTTTGCTAATGTCTAAACTAGTGACTTCCTTGGCGTTGTTTGCTAAGGCATGAACCGAAAAACCTCCAGCATAAGAAAAAACATCCAATACCGTTTTTCCTTTTGATAATTCACCCACCCGTTTACGATTGGCCCTATGATCTAAAAAATAGCCTGTTTTATGTCCTTTTATAACATTTGCTGTAAAAGTCACATCATGTTCAACAAACTCCACTACATCGTTTTCTAATACACCGTAGATTACTTGTCCGTCTTTTAAATTGTATTGGTCTTGCTGTTGTAATTTTCTGCTCAATCGAAGTACAACACAGTCACATTGAGAGCTTATAATTAAGTGATCTAATAATTCATTCAAAAAAGGATACCAAATAGCTGAATATAATTTTATTACTAAGACATTTGCATAGACATCTGCAATAAATCCTGGGAACCCATCATTTTCACCAAAAAGTAATCGATAACTATTGGTGTTTGTTTTTAAAAGTGCTTGCCTTATTGAATATGCCTTCTGGATCTTTTCTTCAAAAAAAGCAGCGTTTAACTTAGCTCCACTTCCGTGGTGAATCATTTTTATTCGAATGGGAGAGTCTAGATCGTATAAACCCACACCTATTACTTGATTTCTATGTTGACTGAAAATTATTGCTATATCTCCGGAGGACCCTTCTTTATTTATTTTTAGAATGCTATCTGAAAAAATCCAAGGATGACCATTTAATACACTTCGTTCTCCAGCTTTATTAAGCTTAACGGCTAGAGTTTGTGTTGTTATTTCAGGAATTGAAATGTGATACATACTTGTTTTTATAAATAAATAATCCCGATTCAAAAGTAAATAATTTGAATCGGGATTATTATGAATTTATGTCTTATTAATTTCTAGTTTCTTTTTCAGCTTCTTTCTTCATTTTATCATTTGGAACAATGACGATATTTACTCTTCGGTTAGTGTGCCAAAATTTAATCTAAGTAATAACGTATTAGTAATTTAGTAATTCCAATAATTCTGATTTGAATTTCTCCTTCGGAAGATATTGTGCTTCTAGGTTTGCAGCAAATGGAATAGGTGTTTCTAAACTAGCGACTCTTTTTACTGGAGCGTCTAAATAGTTGAAACAATGTTCCATAATCAATGCCGAAATATCTGAAGCAATTCCACCAAAGATAGAGTCTTCCTGTAGAATAATCACTTTACCTGTCTTCTTAACTGATGCGTAAATCGCTTCTGTATCTAAAGGAGATAAAGTTCTTAAGTCTAATAGATCTGCTTCAATAGATTCATTTTCATTTAAAGTATCTATTGCCCAATGCACTCCAGCACCATAAGATATGATCGTAACGTCATTCCCTTCTCTTAGCAATGAAGCCTTTCCTAGAGGTAAGGTATAATAATCTGTAGGTACATCTTGTCGGATGCTTCTATACAGTGCTTTATGTTCAAAGAATAACACCGGATTAGGGTCTTCAATTGCAGTTGCTAATAATCCTTTGGCATCATAAGGAAAAGCAGGGTATACTACTTTTAATCCTGGTGTATGTGTAAACCATGCTTCATTTGTTTGGCTATGGAAAGGTCCAGCCCCTACTCCTGCTCCACAAGGCATACGAATTACAACATCTGCTTCTTGACTCCAACGATAGTGAGACTTGGCTAATAAATTTATTATCGGATTAAAACCAGAAGTTACAAAATCTGCAAATTGCATTTCCATAACAGATTTATATCCATTGATCGATAATCCCATAGCTGCAGCAACAATAGCTGATTCACATATAGGTGTATTTCTAACTCTTTCTTTACCAAATTCTTCTAAAAAACCATCCGTTATTTTAAAAACACCTCCATATTCAGCAACATCTTGTCCCATGATTATCAAATTATCATGGCGTTGCATGGATTGTTTTAATCCTTCAGAAATGGCATCTACTAATCGAATATTTTCTATTGATTCATTATGCGTAACCTCTTGATATGTAAAGTCTTTGAACACATCACTTAATTCGTTACTTAAATTAGAGGAAATTACTTCTTCAGCAAAAGCAATCTCCAAATTATCACTAATTTCACGAATGATCTCTGTTTTAAATGCTACTTCCTTTTCTTCAGATAAAATACCTTCAGCACGTAAATAAGCAGCATAGTTTTCTAAAGGATCTTTTAAATCCCATGATTCTAATAACTCTTTCGGTACATATTTAGTCCCACTTGCTTCTTCATGCCCACGAACTCTAAATGTTTTAAATTCTAAAAGAATAGGCCTCGGATTTTTACGCATCCCTTCAACCAATTCTTTTACCTTAGTGTACACTTCTAGAATATTATTTCCATCAATGATATGTGATTCCATTCCGTAGCCTTTGCCACGATCTGCTAAATGCTCACAGTTATACTGTTCAGAAGTTGGGGTAGATAAACCATATCCATTATTTTCTATACAAAAAAGTACGGGTAAATTCCATACAGATGCTACGTTTAATGCCTCATGTATATCTCCTTCACTAGTTCCGCCATCACCTGTAAAAACAGCACAAACCTTATCATTTCCTTTTAATTGATTGGCTAAAGCAATTCCATCAGCTACTCCAAATTGAGGGCCTAAATGTGAAATCATTCCAATGATATTAAATTCTTGAGTTCCAAAATGAAAACTACGATCTCTCCCTTTTGTAAAACCATTTGCTTTACCTTGCCATTGCGAGAATAACCGATTTAAAGGAATCTCCCTTGTAGTAAATACCCCTAAATTTCGATGCATAGGCAGAATGTATTCATCTTGTTCCAATACTGAAGTTACACCCACAGAAATTGCTTCCTGCCCGATGCCACCAAACCATTTTGAAATTTTACCCTGTCGAAGTAAAATAAGCATTTTCTCCTCTATTAACCTAGGCTTAAGCATTGCTCTATATAGAGAAATAAGTTTTTCATCACTTAATTGACCTCTATTATATTCGAAATGTATATTGGAAACTTCCTCCGCATTCATAGCTATAAATTTAAAGAATCAAAAATAGATAAAAACAAAGTGCGCTCAACTTTTTCCTATCTTTTTTTACAATCTATTTTTTGCATTGATTTTGGTATATTTGCACTGTAAATATTAGATCGTATGATAAATATTCCAAGTGTTGATTTAGCTGATTTTCTTTCAGAAGATCCTAATCGAAAACAGAAATTTGTAAATGAAATTGGTAAAGCGTATTCTGAAATAGGATTTGCCTCCGTCAAAAATCACTTCTTAAGTGATGATTTAATGGATAATTTATATAAAGAAATAAAGCAATTCTTCGAGTTGCCTGAACCTGTAAAGAATTCTTATGAAATTGAAGGTTTATCTGGGCAGAGAGGCTATATATCTTTCGGAAAAGAACATGCTAAAGGTAAAAAAGAAGGTGATTTAAAAGAGTTTTGGCATTTTGGGCAAGAACCGAGTCCCGATGCAAATTTAACAGAAGAGTACCCAGAAAATATTAAGGTAAAAGAATTACCAAATTTTAATGCAACAGGGAGAGAGGCTTATCAACTATTAGAAAAAACAGGAATATATGTTTTAAGAGCTCTTTCATTATATATTGGTTTAGAAGAAACTTATTTTGATTACTGGGTATCTAACGGAAATAGCATTTTACGTCCTATCCACTACCCTCCTATTTCTGAAGAACCTAAAGGAGCAGTTCGCGCAGGCGCACATGGAGATATTAACTTGATTACACTATTAATGGGTGCTTCAGCGGGCGGATTGCAAGTATTAAGACATGATGGTGAATGGATTGAAGCAAAACCTGCGGAAGGCGAGTTAGTAGTAAATGTAGGTGATATGCTAGAAAGACATACCAATAATAAATTGCGTTCTACGATTCATCGTGTGGTAAATCCACCAAAAGAAGAATGGGGAACAGCACGATACTCTATTCCGTTCTTTATGCATCCAAGAGGTGAAATGAAATTAGATTGCTTAAATGAATGTGTGTCCGAAAAACAGCCTAAAGGCTTTGATGATATTACTGCGGGTGTATTCTTAAACCAAAGACTAGCTGAAATTGGATTAAAAAAATAAGATGGATTTAAAAAATCAATTAAAAAATTTATTTCCAGATCATATTGCTTCTGAAATTGAAGAAGACACATCATCACCAGAACTTTGGCTACAAGATGATCCTCTGATTTGTAAATATGAAAAAAGAAAAGGAAAACCCATCACAATTATAGAAGGGTATACAGGCGCTACAAATGATTTTAAACAACTAGCAAAAGAGATCAAGCAATTGTTAGGTGTTGGTGGTAGTTTTAAAAATGAACAAATCATTATTCAAGGTGATTATAGAGATAAAATCATGGGGTTTTTAAAAGAAAAAGGATTTAAAGTGAAACGCGTAGGCGGATAAGATATGAGAATTAAAGAATCAGAATTAATTTTAAATCCAGATGGTAGTGTGTATCATCTTAATTTAAGACCAGAAAATATAGCAGAAACCATCTTATTTGTAGGAGATCAGGATCGAGTTGAGAAAATAACGAAACACTTTGATACCATTGATTTTAAAACTCAAAAACGTGAGTTTAAAACGCAAACAGGAACCTATAAAGGAAAAAGACTAACCGTACTCTCTACAGGAATTGGACCAGATAATATTGATATCGTTCTTAATGAATTAGATGCATTAGTAAATATTGATTTAACAACTCGAAAACCCAAAGATGAGTTAACGAGTTTAAACATAATTAGAATAGGGACTTCGGGTTCTCTACAAAGTGAAATTCCTATAAATTCTTTTTTATTAAACACGTATGGACTCGATTTAAACGGAATGCTTCATTTTTATAAAATAGATTCAATTTGTAATACAAAAATTGAAGAAGCATTTATCAAACATACCGATTGGAAACCGGAAAAAGCAAGACCTATTCTTATAAAAAATAGTTCTGAGCTTGAAGCACAATTTGAATCGGATATTGTATTTAAAGGTGTTACAGCAACAGCTGGAGGTTTCTATGGTCCACAGGGAAGAGTATTAAGACTCCCTTTAGAAGATGATACTTTAAATAAAAAAATAGAAAAATTTTCATACCAAGAGATTAAAATTTCAAATTTTGAAATGGAAACTGCTGCTATCTACGGATTATCAAAACTTTTAGGACATAAGGCAATTTCATTAAATGCAATCATTGCCAACCGTGCAAATGGAACATTTAGTGAGAACCCCGGTCAAGTAATAAAAGATTTAATAGAGTATACTTTAGATAAATTAATTGAGAAGTAAAGGCTATGAAAAATTTTAAAATTGGAGGTGTTCCAGAACACTTTAATTTGCCTTGGTATTTAACACTCAGAAATAAAGAGTATACTGAACAAGGAATTAATTTAAGATGGCAGGATTTCTTTGGTGGCACTGGTCAAATGTGTAAAGCTCTTAGAGATAAGGAAATTGACATGGCTGTTATTTTAACAGAAGGAATCATACGAGATATTATTAAAGGCAATGAATGTAAAATTGTACAGGTATTTGTAAAATCCCCGCTTATCTGGGGAATCCATGTTGCTGATAACTCATCGTATAAAACAGTAAAAAACTTAAAAGGAACCCACGCCGCTATTAGTAGGTACGGTAGTGGATCTCACCTAATGGCTTATGTAAATGCGGAAAGTTTAAAATGGGATATTGAAAAAGACCTAAAATTCGAGGTTATTAAAAACTTAGATGGCGCTTTAGAAAATTTACCTAAAGGAATTGGAGACTATTTTATGTGGGAAAAATTTACAACGAAACCTTATGTAGACAAAGGGATCTTTAGATTAGTAGACGAATGCCTTACTCCTTGGCCTTGCTTTGTAATTGCTGTAAGAAATGATGTTTTAGAAAATGAAGAAGAATGTGTAAAAACCATACTTGAAATAATAAATGCAACTACATCAGAATTTAAAGACATCCCTTCAATCGATCAAATGATTTCCAATCGATACGAACAACAACTAGAAGATGTTCAACATTGGCTTTCACTAACTGATTGGAGTCAAAAACAATTATCTATAAAAGAAGTAGAAAGAGTTCAAAAACAATTATTAAAATTAGATTTAATAAAAAATAAAGTAAACAAAGACAGCTTGTTACATTCTTTTTAACTTTTATTTAAGTTTTTTACGCAACCCTTCACAATCTCTTGCATCTTCATTTCATAATGAAAGAACAACTATGATGATTTTTATAATAGTAATTGGCGCATTACTTCTAACAAACTATCTGTTACTGCAGTTTAGTTGTAGTGATGCTGAAAAACAAATTCCAGAAGACGAATAGAAAAAACAATACTCCCGAGTTTTTCTCTGTTTACCAAAGTATAGGCCCTTGCCCTATGCCTTTTAAATAAGTATTAGCTTTACTAAAATGTTTATTTCCAAACCAATACCCTCTATTTGCACTTAATGGTGAAGGATGACCTGTTGATAATATTAAATGCTTTGAAGTATCAATTTTTCTGCCTTTCTTTTTTGCATATCCACCCCATAATATAAATACAACCCCTTTTCTTTCTGAAGATAACTTAGAAATTATTTCATCGGTAAATTGTTCCCATCCTTTTTTTTGATGACTTCCAGCATCCGAAGCTCTTACCGTTAAAGTTGCATTCAATAAAAGAACTCCTTGTTTTGCCCAAGCGCTTAAATTTCCGTTCTTCAAATGGGTACTTCCTATATCCTCTTCTATTTCTTTGATTATATTCACTAGCGATGGTGGTGATTTAACACCTTCATTTACAGAAAAACACAAGCCATGTGCCTGGTTCGGTCCATGATAAGGATCTTGCCCTAAGATTACAACTTTAACTTCAGAAAAAGGGGTAACATCCAAAGCAGAAAATATTTGATTCTCTGGAGGATAACAAGTATTTGAATTATATTCTTTCTTCACAAATTGTACTAAATCAGTAAAATAGGATTTATCAAATTCATCTTTTAATAGCTCCTTCCATTGAGGCTCAATAGTTACATTCATAATTAGTACTTTTGTAGTATAAAAAGGTGAAATTACTAATAAAGAATGATTTCTACACCTTAGATAATTATATGGTACACATTGACAATAAAACATTAGATAGTCTAGAATTTTCTTTAGTATTAAAGCATATCTCAAACTATTGCATTACGCAAGCTGGAATTGCGGCTGTACTAGATATAAAGCCTTTTCAGGACACTAATGACATTTCTGATGAACTTCATCGTGTAAAAGAGTTTTCAGCTTCTTTCGGTAGCGATAATAGATTACCCAATCATGGGTTCGATTCTATAGAAAGAGAATTATATTTACTTCAAATTGAAAATAGTACGATCGATGTTTCTGGTTTAAGAAGGATTTATACCATTATTAATACAACCCTTGAATTATTAAAGTATTTCAAGAAGTATGAAGAGTTTTATTCTTTTTTAAATAGCTATGCTGAAAGAATAAATTATTCCCCCATTATTTCAGAAGAAATAGGAAAAATTCTCAATCGTTTTGGAGAAATAAAAGACGAAGCCTCTCCAGAGCTTTCAAATATTAGAAGAAGATTAAAACAAGTAAAGAGCCAAATAAGTTCCTCATTTACAAAGGCTTTAAACAACTATTCGAAGTTAGGCTATTTAGATGAAATTCGTGAAACGGTAGTAGATAACAGGCGAGTACTTGCAGTTACAGCAATGTACCGTAAAAAAATAAGAGGTGCTGTTTTAGGGAGTTCAAAAACTGGAAGTTTAGTATATATAGAACCTCAAGAAACTCTTGAATATGCCAATGAGCTTAGTAATTTAAGGTATGAAGAACTTGAAGAAGTAAAACGTATTTTAAAAACACTTACAGAATTTATTAGACCTTATGCAGACTTGTTAAGTTCATATCAGGAATATTTAACTTACATGGATCTTCTGCATGCAAAGTCAAAATACGCTGTTGAAATAGAGGGTGTTCTGCCCTTACTTACAGATAAAAAAAGAATCTTTTTAAAAGATGCCTATCACCCAATTTTATTGGTAGCTAATAGAGTTCGGAAAGAAAAAACATTTCCACAAACCATTGAACTTCACGAAGAAAATAGGATCATTGTAATTTCTGGCCCCAATGCTGGAGGAAAAAGTATTACACTAAAAACTGTAGGATTATTGCAGGTTTTATTGCAAAGTGGAATGTTAGTTCCTGTAGATCCATTAAGTGAGTTTTGCTTTTTTAATCGATTGTTAACCGATATTGGAGATAATCAATCAATTGAAAATCAATTAAGCACCTACAGTTACCGATTAAAAAAAATGAATCAGTTTTTAAAGAAGTGTAAATCAAATACTCTTTTTTTAATTGATGAATTTGGAACAGGAAGTGACCCCGAATTAGGTGGTGCTCTTGCCGAAACCTTTTTAGAGATTTTTTATGAGCGTAAAGCATTTGGAATAATCACCACACATTATACCAATTTAAAATTGCTCGCTAGTGAATTACCTCATGCAACCAATGCAAACATGCAGTTTAATAATAGTACTTTGGAACCCATGTATCACTTGCATTTAGGAGAAGCTGGAAGTTCGTTTACGTTTGAAGTAGCACAGAAAAATGGAATTCCATATAGTTTGATTAATAAAGCAAAAAAGAAAATAGAACGAGGTAAAATTCGTTTCGATAAAAGTATTGCAAACCTTCAGAAAGAGCGATTCGAATTACGAAAGACTTCGGAAGCATTAAAAACACAAGAAGAAAAAGCGAGAGTAGAAAACAAACAATTAGATGAAACCAATATACGTGTTAAAGAAAAGTTAGAAAATTTTCAGGAATTATACGATTCCAATATGCGATTGATTAGTATTGGTAAAAAGTTTGAATCGCTTTCGAAACAATATTTAAACAATACGAAGAAAAAAATCTTAGTTGATGAACTGTTTAAAATGGTTTTAGTTGAAAACAGTAAGATAAAAAAGGATATTCCTAAAACAAAAGAGGCTAAAAAGGTTCAGAAAGTTAAACAACACGAAATAAAACAGGAAGTTGAACAAAAAGTTGCTGTCATTCGTAAAAAGAAAAAGAAGGAAAAAGAAGCAGCAAAAAAACTTCCTCTACCTAAACCAAAAGCAATATTAAAAATAGGTGATCGTGTACGTATGATTGACGGTAGAGCAGTTGGAACTATTGACACTATTGAAAAGAAGAAAGCCATCGTAAATTATGGTATTTTTACAACGAATGTTAGTATTGAAGAATTAGAGAAAGTATAAATGACAAGGAAACACAAAATAATATTATTTGATGGAGTTTGTAATTTGTGCAATAGTTCTGTAAATTTTGTAATTAAAAAAGATAAAAATGATGTCTTCCGTTTTGCTGCTTTACAAAGTGAAATCGGTAAGCAATACATCAATAAATTTAATATTGACCCTTCTCAAACAGATTCTATCATCTTAATAGATGGCGACAAACACTACATTAAATCTACAGCTGCCTTAAACGTAACAAAATCTTTAAAAGGTGGATATCCCCTACTCTATGCCTTTATAATTGTTCCGAAATTTATACGTAATTGGGTCTATGATGTTATAGCTAAAAACAGATATAAATGGTATGGTGAAAAAGAAAGCTGTATGATTCCAACTCCTGAATTAAAAAGTAAGTTTTTGTAATTTTATCTAAAACTTACCATTAATTTTTTTAAGTAAAATCTTTTACCCTTTAGTGATTTTTTTTAGCGATCTCGCAGTAGAACTCCCGCCCATTTTAGCAGTGATGCGCTTGTCTATAACACAAAACAGGAACTTATTAAAACCCTGCAAGAGGATAGCAAACACATAAGCACGCAAGTAGAGACCTTAAAAAATGTACTCAACGCCCTACAAAAAAAACTAAGTTAATTTAAAGAACTACCCCTATTTTGTGTGCCTTTATAATCTATCCCCACTCCTATTTGATTTTTGCAAATGATGTGGGAATTTTTTGTGCTGAAAGGTACTGTTATAGAGAAATATAAACCGTTAAAAAAAACCTTTGATGACTAATAAAAAATGATTAGGTTTGAAAGAGCACAATAAACGTAATCAATATGTTAAGCAAACTAAACGGAACAAAAAATGTTAAAACTTGGCCATATCTGAGCATATTGAAGATATACACCTAACAAAACTGTGCATATAAATAAGTTAGCTTTAATTATGATTTGTTAATATATACGAAATATGGTTCAACTAAAATCAATAATTCTGACAAGATACTTTATAACAAGTTTAATTTCAAGAATGAAGAAATAACTTCGATTAATTTAATATGGGAAAAAGATACTCTGAATTTCTTTACAAAAAATAATCAAAACCTAACCTTTGAAAGAAACGAATTTGGTTATAAATCTTTGAATTTATCAATAAACCCTAAAAAAAAACACATCTAAATTTGATTTTGAGTTATGTAAAAAAAATAAAATGAACATTATTATTAATTTTAACGATGTTGATTTCAAACGTGTCTATAAAGCATTAATAATTGTGATAGAAAACCCAAAAGGTAGGGATATGGAAAGACACAATATGAGAATAGCAAAAAGAAAATTTAGGCATCGAGAAAAAGAATTAAAAAGATACTTTAAAAACGCCGATTTCACTACCCTTGTATTCGATAATAAAATTTGCATTGGGAGAAATAACTAAAGCTAACAAAGTGAATAAAACATAGCTTTCATGGGGTTTTACAGAGGTTTATATATATAAAAAAAGTACGCCAAATTTTTAAATTTGGCTTTTAAGATTGATAAGATAAAGACAAAATATAAAAATTTGGCTCTGTGTTAATCCGAAAAATAGTACTTTTAAATACGCTACGTTTCATACACAAACCGTTGTACCTAATTATGACCCGTCCTGAAATATGTATACACTAAACAACAAGTATATGTATAAAAATGACAGAGTAACCAGACGTTACAGCGAACCTTAAATATTTAGAATAAAAAAATGCTATTTAACTCTATTGACTTTGCAATATTCTTGCCCACTATCTTTATTCTATATTGGTTCGTCACTAATAAAAACTTAAAATTACAAAACCTATTAATTCTAATATCAAGTTACATTTTCTATGGCTGGTGGGATTGGCGATTTTTATCGTTAATTATTTTTAGCACTATAATAGATTATTTAATTGGTGTTAGCTTATCAAAACAAGAAAATCAAACCAAAAGAAAAATGCTTTTATGGACAAGCATTCTTGTAAATCTTGGGTTTCTTGGTTTCTTTAAATACTACAATTTTTTTCTTGATAATTTTATTACTGCTTTTTCATTTTTTGGAACTGAAATAAATACAAATTCCTTAAACATTATTTTACCCGTAGGAATTAGTTTTTATACATTTCAAACATTAAGCTATTCAATAGATATTTACAAAAGAAAACTTGAACCTACTAAAGATTTCATTGCCTTCTCGGCATTTGTGAGCTTCTTCCCTCAATTAGTTGCTGGACCTATTGAGCGAGCAAATAATTTATTACCTCAATTTAATAAAAAAAGAATATTTGATAATAAAAAAGCTATAGACGGCTTGCATTTAATACTTTGGGGATTATTTAAAAAAATTGTTATCGCAGATTCATGTGCTATATATGTGAATGAAATTTTCTCAAAATACGAGACTATGAACTCATTGACTTTAACATTGGGTGCAATATATTTTGCCTTTCAAATTTACTGTGATTTTAGTGGATATTCCGACATAGCAATAGGAACATCTAAACTATTTGGAATCGATTTAATGAGGAATTTTAATTTTCCTTACTTTGCTAGAAGCATTGCAGAATTTTGGAGACGTTGGCACATATCACTTTCTACTTGGTTTAGAGATTATTTATATATCCCTATAGGTGGTAGTCATGGTAGTAAATGGAATCAGATTAGAAATGTTTTTATCATTTTTATAGTAAGCGGATTTTGGCATGGCGCTAATTGGACTTTTATTGTTTGGGGTGCATTAAATGCTTTATATTTTTTACCTATTTTATTAACCAAAAAGAATAGAAAAAACCTAGATACAGTAGCTCAAGGAAAACATCTTCCAACAGTTAAAGAATTTTTTCAAATGTTGTTTACTTTTGGTTTAACTGTTTTTGCTTGGATATTCTTCAGAGCTGATTCCGTTTTAATTGCTGTTAAATACATAACAAATATATTTTCATTTAATTTTGAAAAAGGATTACAATATTTATTAATAAAAAGGTATGCTCCAGAATTATTGATTTTAATTCTCCTTTTCATTATTTTAGAATGGAATTCAAGAGAAAAGGAACATCCTTTTTTTGGGAAATGGATTTATTTTAAAATATCTCTAACAATATTAGCACTAATTACACTTGGCGTTTATTCTAATGTAACTGATTTTATTTACTTCCAATTTTAATTTTATATGAATCAATTTATTAAATATCTTATATCAATTTTAGTTCTGACAATAGGGTTCCTTTATTTAAGTGATTTTATCTACACTCAAGTTTATATTAATTCTAAACCGAGAAATAAACTTCAGTATATTTTAAATACAAAAAACGACAATTTTGACGTAGTATTTATTGGTTCGTCAAGAGTAGCTAGCCATATTGACACGAAATTATTTGATAGTCTTTCGCATAAAAAAACAATTAATTTAGGAGTAGAAGGAGCTGGATTAAACGACAACTTATTACAATTAAAACTTCTTATTGATAGCAATCATATTTCTAATGTGTTTCTACATATTGATACGAATTTTGAAAACATTTCTCCTTCCAACATTGCAATTTCGGAAGCAATGCCTTTTTTAAAAAATAAAATCATAAAGAATCACTTAAAAAAATACTTTAAAAATTTTGAAAAATTAGAGTATATCCCTTTTTATAAATATGCAGTGAATGACCCAGAAATTGGATTTAGAGAGCTCTTTTTTTCAGGTATCAATAAAAAGCCTCGTATAAATCCTAATGTTGGATTTATTCCTAAATTTGGAAATGAAATACCAGTAATTGAAAGCAGTTTACCTAACATAATTAGGGAAGAAAATATTATACTTGATGAAATAATTGAAATTTGTAAAAAGAATCAAATTTCATTAACTCTTTTTATCTCTCCATATTGTAGTAAAATTAAAACTGAAGATTACATTAAGAAACTAACAAATAAATTTCCGAATCTAATTAATCTATCAAAAGGTTACAATGATAAATTATTTTATGATTGTGGCCATTTAAATAATCAAGGAGCAACAATTTTTACGACTGATTTGTATAATGAGACAAAGGGTAATTTAAAAATTAATGCACGAACGCATAACGCCGAGTAAAATTTATTGTATGTTTTAGCCAACTTACGAAAGTCCTCGCGGACTTTATATTTGTGAATTATTCACTAAACTTAGTGCTCAAAACACGCAGCGAGCCATACACAACAAACGTTGAAACACATTCTAAGAGTCCTTATGCGTTTAGGGTTTATATTAATAAAACTATATGGGGTCTAAAACTAAATATACTAAAATCGGTGATTTTAATATTGCGTATCAAGTGATAGGTGAAGGACCAATTGATATTTTATATATTCCTGGTTGGGTTTCAAACATTGACATGATGTGGACTGAGCCAAGGCTTGCTGCCTTTTTAACTAGGCTTTCCTTATTCTCTAGACTGATAATTTTCGATAAAAGAGACACAGGACTTTCAGATCGTTCAGATGAGTATTCTATTATGGAAGTAGGTTTTAAAGATATTGAGTTTAAATTGCAAAGTATCACCTTAAGAGGTATATTATATATGCCTAAACAAATTTCAGAAAAAAGTCTAGTTATTGCTATAAATCATGACTTTACAACTACGATTAATAGTAAGAAGTTCCTTTTTACTTCAAATTTTCAAGTATAAAATCGATAGTCTTATCAGTATTGTTATTTTCTATGAAAGCATTATTTTTATATCGAATATCTGTTGCCAAACCTTCTTTTTTCCATTTCTTGACAATCTTACGATCTTCTAACGTGACTTTACCCATTAATAAATTATCAAGGTTTTTGCCTTTTTTATGGTAATTATATACTTTTTTCAATCCTGTTAAGTACGTATAATCTTTGGTAAAACCTCCTCCTCTATGCGCACGTAGTGTAATATTGAACGCCTCTTCTCGATTGAGTTTGTATTGACTAAACAATAAATCGAAGGTGTCACAGAAATCATATCCTTTGTGTAAACTATCTGCAGCCAATACACGATAAGACAATTCTTTTAAACGCCATAACGTTAAACAACCACTCATATATTCGCTAAAAACAGCCAATCCTTCTTGTGTTTCTACATTTCTTGGGAATCCGTTATGAAATATTTTAAGTGCTTGATCCATCCCATTATAGGTTGTTACTAAATGCACTCCAATTTCATGATTTGCTAATACTTTAATTTGATTGGTACTAAAGCGATGGTTCTTTTTCAACAGCATAGTTTGTGTACTATTCTGTACCATAGCCGCTGCTGTTGTTTTATTTGAAAGTTTTAAATTGAATTTGAAATCATATTGCTTCGTAAATTCCTTAAAATATGCAGAAGCATCTTCAGCACTAAAAACTGGAAACATTTCATCATCCTCTTCACTATCATTAAAATGCAGAATAAATTGAGCATTCTCAACATCTTTTTGCGTGGGAGTCCCAAAACTTTTAAGCACATTATAGTAAAATTTTCTTCCTTGACCAATAGTTTCAATGCATTGTATTAACCCTGAATAATCGTAAATAACATCTTTATAAAACAACCTTGTAGCTTCATCTTCTATGCTTTCTAGGTCTTGACGAAATAATTCTTTCTGTAATTTATGAGCGTCAAAATCTATTTTTCTATAGGTGAATGAAGGATTTTTTCGATATTTTGAGGCAAAGAACTGTTTCTTTTGTTGCTCAATGTTTAATGGATTTATATAATTAAGCAGTTCAATTTTCTTTACCAATCTGTTTAGATTAGCATCAATTTTAAATAAACTAGCATAGGTATTAATAATTGATTCTGGATAAGCCATTTAAATGGATTTATGCATTTTTTGAAAAAGTACTGTGCTTTCTTTTATTTTCTTCTGAAGTTGCTTCTCAATGGCTGCAACGGTTTCAGGAAATATGATTTGATTGAGTTCATCACAATATATCTTTTTAAACTCAGTCGCCAAAACTAAGGTATTTTTGAAGTTTTTAGTGATGTATTTCAGAAAATATCCATTTCCAGAAAAAGTATCATTAATTTTTGAAGTAGTCTCAGCAATATGTGGAAGTTTTAATTCAGAAAGGGTTGTTCTCCAATGTTCAACAAAATCACCAAAACGTTCATTGTCAATGTTTGAGGTGCCAAGATTAATAACAGGAACTTCTCGATCCCATCGCAGCCAATTATAAGAATGTATATCATATATAATCACAGTTTCAAATTTCGATTCCAGTTTTGAAATAAGTGCTTGAACTACTTTATAAAAATTCGAATGTTTTTCTAAACTTTTCTCTCTTTGATGTTTAGGCAGTGGCTCTTTCCATAGTTTCTTACCCCAAGCATCATCAAATATTGCGTTTTCAGGGTCTCTATTAAGGTCATATTCAAAACGACTATCACAACCTGCAATCACAATGGGATGTGAATGAATCATCTCTTTGGTAGCTGGATCTTCTTCAAACCAACGATCATATTCAGTATGTAAACAATTTTCCCATAATTCTCTTCTAAATTGATGACCATCATGAACAGCTGCACAGACATAAGGCTGATAACTATCAATTTTTAGGGTAAAAGAATAATCTTCAACGACCGCTTCAAAAATAATTTCCTTCTGTATGTTTTCTATTATTTGGGCTATAGAAAGTTGCTCCATAAATACTCAATATTAAGCTTCATTTACATGTTTACGAAGTTTTGATCTACGTTCAAATGCATTGACACGCTCTATTACTTTGTCTTCTACAAAATCGATTATTTTTTCTTGGACTCGTGTTTTGTATACTTTGTTCATATACGTTATACCTCCTGGAGACATCACATTTACTTCAACTAACATCCCGTTTATTACATCAATACCAACAAAATACAATCCATCCTTTATTAGTTTTGGACCAATACGGCGGCATAATTCTTTTTCATGGTTTGTTAATGAGTGTTTTTGAACAGTTCCACCAGCACTTACATTAGATCGATGGTCTTCATCTCCTGGAACTCTTTTCATTGCTCCTATTGGCTTACCATTCAGCATTAAAATACGGACATCTCCCTTTTCAGCGCCTTCTATATAATCTTGAAGTATTACATAATTAGAAGTTCCATCATTGTTATCGATATAAAAATCTAATAAAGAGTTAATACTCAACATGGCACGTTTTTCTATTAAAATCACCCCAGAACCACCATAACCATTAAGTGGCTTTAATATCATTTTATCTGGACCTTCTTTAATGGTTTGTTTTAAATACTCTTTGTTTTTAGTAACATGCGTTCTTGGGATTATTTCATTATTATCGTCTTCAAAAACAGCCGTATATAACTTATTATTTGCTCTTCGAATTCCGTCTAAATCATTCATGATGAACACATCATCTTTAACAGAATCCAAGAAGTTCAACATAATCATATCTAAAGGTGGATTGCTTCTTAAAACTACAGCATCAAAACCAGCTAAAGGCAACATTTCATCATAAAAAGTAGCATGTTTATGAAACGACTTTAAACTATTAGAGATCTTTTCTTGACGATTAATTACACGTGAAAAAGAATAAGCGACACTATCACGTATCGTTAAATTAGCAGGTGTTGTTATTGCAACTCCGTGCCCCCTTTTTACAAATTCATGTATCATAGCTAGGGTCGAATCGTTCTCAGGGTGAGGGTTCATTTCCTCCCAAGGATACATTATAAAACAAACATTCATATTTTCAAAAATTAGAAAAATAAATATATGGTTATTCTTTTATAAAATAAAATTTTTTTAAAACTAAGATTAGTTACAAGTAACTAATACATTGTCAAGGTAATAATATTCGTCAGCGGCCCAATTTTGTAATCTAACTCGCAAAATAATTGTTGCTCCTGAAATTCCATTAAGAGAAAACGACACGGTTCCTGTTAAATCATCAACAAGGGTATGGTTTGCATTTCCAAAACCAGCGTAATTTGCTATCTCTATAAAGGTGACACCATTGTCTAATGAGTATTCAATGTCTATATAGTCTGATTCTGATTCTCCACATTCAAAATCATTGGTATGATCATCTATGTACTCCAAGGATCCTGATTCACTAAAGTCCATAGAAATATTTATATCTGAATATCCTGAAATATCTATTGATTGTGTTTCAAATAAAAAAGTTCCATTGGTATCTCTAAATGACAAAACGCCATTTATAACCTTTGCATAATCATCTTCATCAATTAAGGTTCCAGGTAAATTAGGTGTATTATCTCCGAAGGTTACAAAACTTGTTAGCGACCATTTTGTTACTCCCCCAGGATAATTTCCGTTGGTAGAACTTAAACCATTAACTCCTGTTTCATCCAAATATGAATCAAAATCTTCTTCATATAGAATATCGGAGTTACAGTTATTATTAGTACAATTAATACTTCTCCAAACATATAAAACACCATCATATACTTCCCAACAACGCTTTCCTGTTACAGGATCACTTACAAAAACCATAAGTCCGTCGTCTCTATTATCTACAATAGAAACAGGAATTAGGACTTGTTGAACTTCTGTAACTATTGGCATTAAAAAACCTCCAGACCTAATTGAAGAAGTGTTCTGTGCTTCTAAATGCAAAACTGCCGCACTATTAACAATAGTTGTGTTTACACCAACTTGAGCTTTTATTTCAGAAATAAAGAAAATTAGAATTATATAAAAGAAGTGAAATCTCATAGCTAAAAAGTATGACTTCCGACATTGGTGCAATTATCAATAGAAAAACTATCGTAGTCAGTGGCATTAAAGGTTGTATTGGGGCCCAGAGTTGCTTTCTTTCTTAGTGTTACATTTTCAGCAAAAATAATACTACTGCCAATAGTACCTATAATATCGATTCTTGTACCGAAAGTAGTTACTAACTCTACAACATCATTTCCATTAAATTTCCAACCAAAAGAATCATCTATATTAGTATCGCAGGGAAAAATGTTTAATTGATGTCCAATAACATAAACATCACCAGGTGCCAATGTAGTACTTGAAGGAAATATATAAGTATATCCTATAGATGCAGATCCATTTTGATATCCATTAATTTCAAAACTATTTAAAGAAACAGAGCTTCCAGTAAAGTTTGCTATTTCAATGATTTTATTACTTCCTGAGCCTTCTATATATTCTGAAATAAATAAATTTGAAACTGTAGGACTTACATTAGTAACAGGACCATCATAAGATGAAAGTCCTGTTACTCCAGTTAATGTTCCTTGAGTAGCTATTGGCGTTACTTCAAAAGCAATATATAAATTTAAGTCAGCAGGTAGTATTGTATAGGTATTTGAGGTTCCTGTTTGAATTTGGGTTTGATTAGTTCCTATTGCATCATCTGCGGTATACCAAGTATATAAATGAGAGCCCTCAGGGTCATTTTCTGCATCTGAATACGTGAAATTTGCCGTTAATAACTCACCTAATTGTAGTATTCCTGAAATTTGTAATAAACTAGCAACTGGCGCTGCATTTAAGGGCATGCAGTAAATATCTTCCCATATAATCTCAATTCCATCATAAATCTGAACGCATCTTGTATTTCCTTCAATTAAAAATACCATTAAGCCATCATCTGAAGCAGTAACAGCAATTGAGTTTCTTTGAATTAAAGATACTCTTGGAGGTAAAAATCCTCCAAAATTTATATTATTAGAACTACTTTCTATATCTAAAACTGAAGCAGGACTAGGATTTATGGTATTGATCCCTACTTGAGAAAAAACTTGTAAGCTAGAGAAAATAAATAAAATTGCTAAAAACTTATTTTTCATTGAAATAAACTAAGTTGTAAAATTAACAACCTATATAATAAACTAATTACCAATTCATTGTATTTTATAAACAAAAAAAAATATTTATTAACTGGATCTTAAAATTTTCGACATATGGTTAGGTTTTATCGTCAAGTAATTAAGATATATTAGGTGAAATAAAGAATCCATATTAAGTTTGCATCAAATTAAAAATAGAAAAGATATTGCGGATTTTGAAAAATTACTAGAGAAAGGAATAGAATTAGGTGTGGTAAAAGAAATTGAAATCTTTACTACAAAAATCGTTTCTCCTCAAAATAAGTTAGTAATTATTCCAAATGGAATTCTTTCAAATGGGAATATTACAAATTATACTGCAGAAGGAATACTAACTATATTCCATACGTTTGGAGTGGCTTATGACGCAGGCATAAAACAAACTAAAGAAGTATTGATGAATGCAATTACTTCGCAAGAAAAAGTATTAAAAAATAATTATACTATGATTAAAATGAGTTAATTAGATGACAGTTCTGCGAACTTTTCAGTACAACCTTCTGTTAAAGCTGAAGATTACTGGGAGGTATATTTTGAAACTGTTGAAAGAGTTAAGATTGGCTTAGATGCTGCTGGAATTGAAATTACTTATCCACATGCTGTTGAAATTCAGAAAGAAGGATAATTTAACCAACATATATTAAATTAAAAAAGCCGCTGAATAGCGGCTTTTTTTTATTACTCCTATTTTACTTCATCATAATTATCGTCCCATTCTTTTACATGAGGCTCTCCAAGCTTCCCTACTGATTTTGCGACTATCATTGCAACTGTTGCGTCTCCAGTAACATTCACTACCGTTCTACACATATCTAAAGGTCTATCTACTGCAAAAATAAGTGCTAAACCTATTGGTAATAATTCTGGCGGAAGTCCAACAGACTCTAAAACAATAACTAACATTACCATTCCAGCTCCAGGAACTGCAGCACTACCAATTGATGCTAATAAAGCAGTTAATACTATCGTTAATTGATCTCCAAAAGTTAAATCTAAACCTAATGCCTGAAATATAAATACAGCGGCAACGGCCTGATATAGACTAGTTCCATCCATATTAATAGTTGCACCAACGGGTAATACAAAACTCGAAACTTCTTTATCAACTCCTATATGTTCTTCTACACGTTCCATTGTAACTGGTAGTGTTGCAGCACTACTACTTGTGGAAAACGCTAATAATTGAGCGGGACTTATTTGTTTTAAAAACCAAAATGGGTTCTTTTTAGTAATAGTTGCTACTAAAATTGAATAGAAAACAATCATTAATAGTAATCCAAATACAACAACTCCAGCATACTGTAATAAAGCAACTAAAATATCTGAGTCATCAGAAGATACGACGACACTTGCTAATAGTGCAAAAACGGCAAAAGGCGCAGATAACATGATGAGATCTACCATTTTTAAAACAATATCATTTAAGGAATCAAAAAGATTCTTCATTGGTTTTGCTCTCTTCTCTCCTATTAATAACATAGATATTCCTAAGAATATAGCAAAGAAAATAACTTGTAACATCAATCCATTATTGCTCATTGCTTTGAATGCATTGTCAGGAACCATATCTTCTAAAAACTGTAATGGTCCGCTTGACACTTGTTTAGTTGCTTCAGCAATTTTGCCTTGCACACTACTATTTTCTGAATAGGTGTTTGTCAATTTTGTAATGGTTTCTTCTGAAACACCATTTCCTGGTTGTATAACATTTACTAAAACAAGTCCGATAGAAATAGCAATAACGGTTGTCAATACATACGTAATTATTGTACGAATACCAATATTCTTAAATTTAGAGATGTCTTTTAAATCGGATATTCCTTTTATCAACGACGCTAATATTAAAGGAATAGCAATTAACTTTAATAGATTTACAAAGATAGTACCTAGCGGTTTTATCCAATCTGCAACAAACCCTTTACCTCCATCGACTTGCAGCATAATAAAGCCGAAAACGATACCAAATACCATTCCTATTAAAATCTTCCAGTGTAATGCTAGTTTTTTCATTCAATTCGTTTTTAAATATGTTACAATTTAGATAATTTATTTTGAAGCCAATAATCAGCAATAACAAGCGCTGCCATTGCTTCTACAATTGGTACTGCTCTTGGAACCACACAAGGGTCGTGCCTACCCTTTCCTTGCATTTCAACTATATTTCCTTGCGCATCTAGTGCTTCCTGCTTTTGAATAATGGTGGCTACAGGCTTAAAGGCTACCCTAAAGTAGATGTCCATACCGTTACTTATTCCTCCTTGAATTCCTCCAGATAGATTTGATTTAGTACTACCATCTTTATTAAAAAGGTCGTTATGTTCACTTCCTTTCATTCGAGCTCCACAAAATCCACTGCCAAATTCAAATCCTTTTACAGCATTAATAGAAAGCATTGCTTTGCCTAATTCGGCATGTAATTTATCAAATACTGGTTCTCCAAGTCCAACAGGAACATTTTGAAGCACACAAGTTATAGTGCCCCCAATGGTATCCCCTGCTTTTTTAATTTCTTCAACTTTAGCAATCATTTTTTCTGCTGAAGATTCATCAGGGCAGCGAATAATATTTGTTTCAGTTTTACTAAAATCTAATTCTTGATAAGGTTTATCAATAAAAACATCACCAACAGATGATACAAAAGCGTTTATTTTAATGTGTTCTACTAATTGTTTTGCTATGGCACCAGCAGCTACTCTTACAGCAGTTTCGCGTGCTGAAGATCTTCCCCCTCCCCTATAATCTCTATGGCTATACTTTTGATCATAGGTATAATCTGCATGAGAAGGCCTGTATACATCTTTAATATGTGAATAATCTTTTGATTTTTGATTTGTGTTTTCAATAATAAAGCCGATGGGAGATCCTGTTGTTTTACCTTCAAATATTCCTGAAAGAAAGATTACTTCATCGTCTTCTTTTCTTTGAGTAACAATCTTAGATTGACCAGGCTTTCGACGCTGCATTTCATTGTTAAGAGCTTCAAAGTCTATTTTTAAACCGGCTGGACAGCCATCAAGTATACCGCCTATTGAAGCACCATGTGATTCTCCAAAAGAGCTAAGTGTAAAAATTTTTCCGAAGGAATTGCCTGCCATAGTCCTGTTTTCAACAAATGTAATTGTAATAAACGAAAAATAAAATTTCGCAGGTCTTTTAATTAGAATCTATTAATGCATTTCTTAAAATGGTTATAGGATGCAATGCTTTTCGATTGGTACCATCTTTTATCTGGTGTCGGCAACTGGTTCCATTAGCAGCAATGATAGTGGTTTCGGCACTTTTTCTAATCGATGGAAATAAACGTTGTTCCCCTATAACCATGCTTACATCATAATGTTCTTTTTCAAAACCAAAACTTCCAGCCATACCACAACACCCTGAATTAATGATTGTTGGATGAAAATTTATAGGAAGATTAAGAATATCGAAAGTAACTTTTTGATTGCTTAACGATTTTTGATGGCAATGGCTATGGATTTTAATTTTTTTCTCTTCTGAAGTAAATAATACAGAGGATATTTCTCCCTTTTCTATTTCTGAAGCTAAAAATTCTTCTAGTAAAAAGGTATGTTTAGCTATTTTTTCGGCTGAATGTTTATCAGCTGTTAATCTCACATACTCATCTCTAAATGAAAGTATTGCAGAAGGTTCTATTCCAACTAATACTGTTTTTTCATCTAGTTTATTTTTAAAAAAAGAAATGTTCTTATCTGCATGATTTTTTGCTTCTTCTAAAAAACCTTTCGAAATTAAAGCTCTAGCACTATCTAAATGCTCTATTAATGTAACTTTATAACCCAACCTACTTAATAATTCGTAGGCATCTTCAACAATTGAAACATCTAAGTATTTGCAAAACTCATCAACAAATAAATATATGTTTATATTTTTTATAACCATATGATTTTCTGAGTATTGATGTATATTACTTAATTTGTTAGTTGAAAATAAAGGCATACTTCTTTTTGTCGCAATTCCACTTATTTTCTTTATAACATTTGACGTAAGTTTGTTTTGAAAAAGTGTATTTGCAAGTTTTGGAAAAGTAGATGCCATTTTATTATACTTCGAACTTTTTGCAAATAATATATCAGAAAATGTATGCTTATTCGATTTATGGTATTGATATAAAAATTCAGCTTTAAGGCTTGCAATATCAACATTACTAGGACATTCACTTGCGCAAGCTTTACAACTTAAACACAAATCGAATACTTCTTTTAATTCCTCTGAGTCAAATTTATTTATAGACTCAGAATTATTCAACACTTCTCTTAGCATATTTGCTCTAGCGCGAGTCGTATCCTTTTCATCTTTAGTAGCGTGATAACTTGGACACATCGTTCCAGAAGCTTTCTCAGACTTTCTACAGTCACCACTCCCATTACACTTTTCAGCTAAACGTATAATTCCTTCTGAATCATTAAAATCGAAAATAGTATCGATTTCAGGAGTAATTTTATTTACATCATTCCTAAAAGATTCATCCATTTTATAGGCATCGATGATCTTTCCGGGGTTCAATAAATTATTAGGATCAAATACCTGCTTTATTTTTTTAAGAAGTTGATAGTTCTTTTCACCAATCATGAGCGATAAAAACTCTGAACGTACAATTCCGTCCCCATGTTCTCCTGAAAAAGAACCTTTATACTTCTTGGTTAATAGTGCTACATCCGTAGTTATTTTTCTGAAATAAGAAACACCTTCTTCCTGTTTTAAATTTAATATAGGGCGTAAATGCAATTCACCTGCACCTGCATGAGCATAATACACAGCTTTTTGCTGATATTTCTCCATTAGCGCAGTAAATTCCCCAATAAAAGAAGGTAAATCCTCTAGAGCTACTGCTGTGTCTTCTATACAGGCAACTGCTTTCCTATCACCTATCATATTTCCTAATAAGCCCAAACCAGCTTTACGTAACTCAAGGGCTTTGTATATATCATCTCCTTTAAGAACAGGTGCAGCATAAGAAAGGTTTGATTGATTCAAATCCTCTAAAAGCTTTTCTACCTGTTCATTTAACTCTTCATCAGACTTAGATTTTAGTTCTAATAACAACACAGATTTAGGAGTCCCTTCTATAAAAAAACGATACGGTTTGTATTTTTTATTTTGTTTGGTGCATTCTAAAATGATATCATCCATCATTTCACAGGTATGCAAATTATGCTTCATCGCTACAATTACATCCTGCAAACAGTGTTCTAATGAGTTATAATGAGTTGCAACCATAGCAGTATGTTGTGGAGGTAAGTCATCTAATTCCAACGTAATTTCAGTTGTAAATGCAAGAGTGCCTTCACTTCCGCATAAAATAGAGCAGAGGTTTATTGAATTTGAAATCCCTCCAAATAAATCTGATTCTAGCAAGGAATCAACCGCATAGCCTGTATTACGTCTGTGAATTACTTTTTTTGGAAACTCATTAACTACTTCTTCTTGTACTTCTTTAATTGATAATTCATCATAAATCGTTTTATAGATACTTCCTTCAAGCGATTTGATTTCTTTTTTTGCAAAAAACTCTTCAGAAGAGAGCGATTCAAATATAGCCTCATCTCCGTTAGATAAAAACGTACGTAAGCGCATTACTTTATCCCTAGTAACTCCATATTGAATTGAAGTAGTTCCACTAGAGTTATTTCCCACCATACCTCCTATCATACAACGATTGGATGTTGATGTATTAGGTCCGAAAAACAAGCCATAAAGAGCTAAATAATCATTTAATTCATCTCGTATAACTCCAGGTTGGACTGTAACAGTTTTTAAATTTTTATCTACTGAAATAATTCTTGTAAAATATTTAGAAACGTCTACTACAATTCCTTCCCCAACACATTGTCCTGCTAATGAAGTTCCTGCTGTTCTTGGTATCAAAGAAATTTGATATTGAATTGCAAATTCAAAAAGCTGTTTTATAGCTGCATCATTTTTAGGAAACGCAACAGCTAAGGGAATTTTTTTATAAACTGAAGCATCTGTAGCATATAGTGTAGTATGTAGTTTATCCCAAAAGAAATCTCCTTCAAATAAATTCTGAAATTGTTTTAACGCTTCATTCATCTTTTGTAAAAGTAACAAACCCTTTTAAATATTAATGAAGCTCCATTAATATTTTAAAATTTTAATACTATAAATAAGTTTATTCCGTTATTTTTAAAAAAACAATCTCATATGAAAAAATTTATTTTATTATTTATTGCAGTCGTAACACTTGCTTTTACAGCTGAAGCTCAAGGTATTTCTGAAAATGCTATTGGCATTAGATTTGGAGATAATGATGGCATAGGAGCTGAAGTTAACTACCAAAGAGAATTAAGTGAAAATAATCGTTTAGAGTTTGGTTTAGGCTGGAGGTCCGACAATAAAGTAGATGCTATAAAATTTACAGGGCTTTATCAATGGGTATTTAACTTAGATGGAAATTTTAACTGGTACGTAGGAGCTGGTGGTGGTTTAGCTAATATTTCTTTTGATAATGATTTTCCAGGAAACCCTGACGGTGAAACTTTTTTCTTTCTTGCAGGTGATATTGGCGTAGAATATGATTTTGATATGCCTTTACTTATTTCGCTAGATTTTAGACCTGAACTTGGATTTGGAGATTATAGTGATGATATTGATTTTGATATTGCTATAGCATTGCGATATCAATTTTAACTAGACCTCAATACCGTTTAAAGCTTTTTCATATAGTTCCTCATAAAGGGGAACTATTTTTTTGGTATCAAATTTTAATGCTGTAAGTTTTGCATTTTTCTTGAATTCTGAAAGTCTAGCTTCATCACTAAGAATATGAATAGCATTGTTAGCCATTTCAGTTACATTACCAACATCACTTAAAAAACCACTGATCCCTTGTAAATTCACTTCAGGAATTCCTCCTGTATTACTTGAAATAACTGGAACACTACAAACCATAGCTTCTAATGCTGCCAATCCAAAGCTTTCATGTTCAGACGGTAATAAGAACAGGTCACTAAAACATAATATTTTATCTACTTCATGACTATTACCCACAAACATTACTTTATCAGCTATGCCCTTTTCTTTACAAAGTTCTTCCGCTGGTAATTTTTCTGGACCTTCTCCAACCATGATTAATTTGGCAGGCATTTTCTTTTGAATACGGTCAAATATTTCAATAACATCTGTAATTCTCTTTACTTCTCGTAAATTACTTACATGGGTGATTATTTTTTCATCTTTATTAGCCATTAAATCTCTTTGACACTCAGTGAAAGGATTGTCATGCTTTTCAACGTCAATAAAATTAGGAACCACATTAATCTCATTCTTAATCTCGAATAAACGCAGTGTGTCTTCTTTTAAGCTTTCAGATACAGAAGTTACAATATCACTCTTGTTGATACTAAATGTTACTGCAGATTTATAAAAAGGATGACTTCCTACCAATGTTATATCTGTTCCGTGTAAGGTGGTTACCATTGGGATATGGATGTTTTCTTCAGCTAACATCTTTTTAGCCATATAGCCCGCATAAGCATGAGGAATAGCATAATGTACATGCAATATTTCAATTTTATGAAGCTTTACCATATCGACCAATTTACTGGATAATGCCAACTCATAAGGCTGATAATGGAAAAGAGGATAATTTGGTACAGTTACTTCATGAAAATGAACATTCCTGTGTAATAATTCTAATCGGACTGGTTGCTTATAGGTTATAAAATGAACTTCATGTCCATGTTCAGCTAGTGCTATTCCTAATTCGGTAGCTACTACTCCACTACCTCCAAAAGTTGGATAACAAACAATCGCAATCTTCATATATTTATTTTGTTACTTAGACGTAAATATTCAATTAGAATAACAGCTACCAGAAAAAAAAATAGCCGCTTATACAAAGCGGCTATCAATTACATTTTATTAATTAGTTATTTCCTAAGATCAATGGCATTCCGCTTTCTCCTGATCCAATGACGATGATTTTAGTATTTGGAGATTCCGATAATTTAACTGTAGCATCTATCCCTTTATCTTGAAGAATCTTATCTGTTAAAGAAGCACTTAAAATTCTATTAGATTCAGCTTTTCCTTGTGCTTCAATAATTACTTTTTCAGCTTCTTTTGCTGCTGTAACTAATCTAAATTCATATTCTAAAGATTCTTGTTCTTGTTTTAGTTTACGTTCAATAGCATCCTTTATAGTAATTGGTAAGGTAACATCTCTAACCAACACTTCATTTAATTGTACATATTGCTTTTCAAGTATTTTTTTTGTTTCCTCAAAAATTTCATCTTGGATAGCATCACGTTTACTTGAGTATAACTGCTCTGGTGTATAACGACCCACAACACTTCTTGCAGCACTACGAATAGCCGGCTTTATCACTCGATCTAAATACCCTTTACCTAAAGATTGATGAAGATTCCCTAAATCTGCATAAACAGGTTCGTACCAAGCCGATGCATCAATTTGAATTTCCAATCCATTGGATGATAATACTTTCATTTTTTCAAAAAGCTCCTGTTGACGCACTTCATAGATAAATACTTTATTCCATGGTGCTACAATATGAAACCCTTCTCCCATTGGTGGCTCATCCGTAACAACACCGTCTCCAAAAGTTTTAAATAGAACTCCAGCTTCACCAGAATCTATTGTTATTGCCGATTTTGCAATTAAAATAATTGCTATAATAAATACCGCTATTACTGGTATTCCAATTTTTGGTAATTTTTCCATTTTAATGTTTTATTTAGTTTTAATTATAGTTTTTTATATTAAACTAGTCCATTGTATTTTCTTAAAAACCATTCGGTTGAAAGTGTTAAAACAATAAGACCTAGTAAATATTTCCAATCGATTAAAGGTACTACTTTTTGTTCGCTTTTTTGGATTTGTTGGAATCTTTCATCTATTAATAATGCATCAATTAGTTTTTGATTTTCAGAAATAAAATAAGCTTTTCCATTAGTATTAGTCGCAATACTCATAAGCTTTGTTACATCAGCATTTAAAAATTGTTGTTCTACATTAAAATCTAATATTGAAAATGAGCCGCTTCTCGTTAAAGGCTCGTCTTTTACCAGAACAGTATATTGATATTCTCCTGCTGGCAAAGTATTTAAATCAACTTTAAAGTAATTATTTTTCACTAATAATGGAAATTCATTTGAAACATTTGTTTCTTTATTCGTTGTTTTAATTACTAAAGAAGCACGAGAATCTATGACATAATTCTTATCAAAATATTGAGCTGTAACTATTATGGGTTGATTATTATAATAAAACACTTCATTAGAAACATCCAACCTCCTTTTTCTTTTACTTGAAGCCAGGTACTGTATTATTCTTCCTATAAAGTCATCAAATTTTTCAAAACTATTCTCTAATAAAAACGATTGTGCTCTCCATCTCCAAAAACCTTCTCCATCTAAAATTGCATCTCTTTTGCCATTTACTTCAGAAGTAGCCAATAAGGCACTTTCAGAAGAAAACCCATCCACATACTGTTCTAAAATTATTTCATGTTGAGATAAAATTTCAAGTCCGCCAAAACGTGTTTTTAAAGGAGGCAAACCGTTGAACCCTATATCATCAATTAAAAATGTTCCATAATTATTATTTAGATACCCTAAAACATTTTCAGTTTGTGAAGTAACTTCCTTTTTAAATGTTGTTTGAGCATTTGAAAGGAAATTCCAATCTGTCTGCAAACCTGTAATCAATAATGTGTTTGACTTCTGCTTATTTAGCTCTTTAAAAAATGAATTGAAACTCTGGTCTGGTTGATATAATATGACTAATTGAGAATCATTAATTAGTTGTATGGCATCTGCTGGTTTTTTAACCGTAACCAATCTCTGCTCATTAGTTTCGATAGATTTTTTTAACATCCCAATATCTGGATGCGAAATATTGCTTACAATTAATACATTAGTAGCTTGATCAATAACTTCAACTGCAAATAATTTTATGTTATTTTTTTTATTTTTTTCTTCTTCCAAAGGAATTATTTGAGCTGTATACTTTTGCAACCCTGTTCGAGTAGCTTGTAAATTAAACGTTACCGTGGCTGTGTTTTTTTCTTTACTAAAAGAAATGTTTTGTTTATACAGTATTGAATTGCCTTGTTTTACATTGAAAGAAGTGCTTATTTCTTTCTGTCCACTATATACTAAAATGGCTTCTACTGGAAATTTATTTTTTAAAAATGTATAGCGATTGGTGTTTAATTGCTGAATTTTTAAATCTAGAAAACTTATTGAATCCCCTAAGATTATGGGAAAGATAGGATTTTTGATTCCTGCTGAAGAAAACTCATAATCATTACCTAAAGTCTGATTTCCATCTGAAAGCAATACATAAGGAGCTTTTTCATTTTTAAATAGTTCGTCAATAGACCTTATTGCTTTTGAAATATTACTATTTTTTTTAGAAAAAGAAAGGCTATCTAATTCTGATACATTATTCCCAAATGAAAAATAGGAAAGATCATATTTTTCATTTAAATCATTATTATTTTTAAGTTGTTCTAAAAAATATAATACATTATTTGTTTGATTTAATTCACTAATAGAGGAAGTGTTATCTATAATTACTGGAAGTTTTGGCTTTGATATGGTATAGGTTTCACTTTTAAATTTAGGGTTTATTAAAAGTAAAAAAATTGAAAAAAGAGTTATAAACCGTAATACTCCAAAGATCCATCTAAACTTTGTGGATTGTTTAGATTTATATCCATACATAAAAAGTGCCAGAGCAAATGATAGTACTCCGGCAATTATGATATAAAATATAGTTTCAACTGCCATTATTATGTTAGCATTCCTCCATCTACATTTATTACTTGTCCTGTAATATATCCTGATAAATCACTTCCTAAGAAAACACAGGCATTAGCTATATCTTCTGGACTTCCCCCTCTTTTTAAAGGAATTGCTTTTCTCCATGAATCTACTGTTGCTTCATCTAACTTTCCAGTCATTTCTGTTTCAATAAAACCAGGAGCAATTACATTATTACGAATATTTCTTGAACCTAATTCTAATGCCATTGATTTAGTAAAACCAATGATACCCGCTTTCGATGCGGCATAATTACTTTGCCCAGCATTTCCTTTTAGTCCAACCACTGAGCTCATGTTTATTATAGAACCACTACGTTGTTTTAACATGGTACGTTGTACCGCTTTGGTCATGTTAAAAACAGATTTTAAGTTTACTTCAATCACTTTATCGAAGTCCTCTTCTTGCATTCGCATTAATAAATTATCTTTAGTAATACCAGCATTATTAACTAAGATATCTATGCTACCAAAATCCTTAACTATTTCAGCGGCTAATTCTTGTGCTTGTTCAAAATTAGAAGCATCACTTTTATAAGACTTAACTTGTACTCCATATTTAGAGACTTCTTCTTCAATTACTTTAGCAGCTTCTGAAGACGAACTATATGTAAAAGCAACATTAGCACCATGTTTTGCAAATATTTCAACAATACCTTTGCCAATACCTCTACTACCACCAGTTACAATTGCTGTTTTTCCTTCTAATAATTTCATATATTTATATTTATTATTTTTAAAAAGTCACATGCTGCCTGCCTGCCACAGGCAGGTTCGCTATTAATCATTCCGTTAATTGATATAATCTTTAGCATGCTCGTTTCATCATAATTAGTTTTTTTGAATAGACTCAAATATAATAAATCGTTATGGGTTCTTCATAAAAAAAGCCTCGTTAAATTAACAAGGCTTTCCTAAATTTTAGTTAATTTTTATATAATAAATTAACGAGCCATTACTTCGGCTACTTTTTTTCCTATTTCTGCAGGAGATTCAACCACATGTATTCCGTGTTCTCTCATGATTTTCTTCTTTGCTTGTGCAGTATCATCGCTTCCACCTACAATAGCTCCAGCATGGCCCATTGTACGTCCAGCAGGTGCTGTTTCTCCAGCGATAAAACCAATGATAGGCTTTTTGCTTCCGCTTTCTTTATACCATTTAGCAGCATCCGCCTCTAATTGACCTCCTATTTCACCAATCATTACTACACATTCAGTTTCTGGGTCATTGATTAATAGTTCAACAGCATCTTTTGTAGAAGTACCAATAATTGGATCACCCCCTATACCAATAGCTGTAGTAATTCCTAATCCTTGTTTTACAACCTGATCAGCAGCTTCATATGTTAATGTACCAGATTTAGAAACGATACCTACCGTTCCTTTTTTGAACACAAATCCTGGCATAATTCCAACCTTAGCTTCCCCAGGAGTAATAACTCCAGGACAGTTAGGGCCTATTAATCGACAATCTTTATCTTTTATATAATCTGAAGCTTTAATCATATCAGCAACAGGAATCCCTTCAGTGATCGTAATTATTACTTTAATTCCAGCTTCAGCAGCTTCCATAATTGCATCTGCAGCAAACGCAGGGGGAACAAAAATAATAGAAGTATCAGCGTTCACTTTTTCCACAGCTTCTGCTACGGTATTGAAAACAGGCCTGTCTAAATGTGTTTGGCCACCTTTACCAGGTGTAACACCACCAACCACTTGAGTTCCATAATCAATCATTTGACTCGCATGGAAAGTTCCTTCTCCACCCGTAAAACCTTGTACGATTATTTTTGAATTTTTGTTTACTAAAACACTCATTTTCTATAGAATTTTTATTCGTTTAATTTGGGGGCAAATATACCTTTTTTAGCAATAAAAAAGTAGAAATTATACTTTAACCTTATGATAAGATTCTGTGGTGTCATCTAAGTCGGTTACAGGTTGACTTACTTGGTAACCACGGTACATTTTATTGTCTTTTATTTCCCAAATAGTAATGAAGTGAGAAATCCCTAATTCTTCATCAGGATTTTCTATTGTTTTGACATAGTATTTGTATCGTGTTGTAACATAATTCTCATCTTCGAGTAAATGGCTTACTTCAATTCTTAAGTCATTATACGTACGTTTTATTTCTGAAAAGAATTCGGTTAAATCATCATAATTCATGATCGTTAAACCATCTGAACTATTCCATATGAGTTCTAAATCTTTATGAAAATATGTTGTAAGAACAGAATCGTCATTTAGAATATCTGAACTGAAAAATTGGCCTACAATCTGTTTTGCACTTTTATTCATTTTAATTTATCTAGTTTATCTATAATCTCTGGCAATTTATTTATGTATGCCATTTCCCTAAACCTAGCCCTAGCTTCAATAGCTGGTGAACCAAAATATTTTTTATTTTCACCGGTAGAATGTCCTAGACCAGATTGAGCATAAATTTCAGTTCCTTTAGCAATAGTAATACCACTTTTAACTCCTACTTGCCCCCATATTGTGACAAAATCTTCTATAATTACGCATCCAGAAATACCAACTTGTGATGCCATTAAACAACGTTTTCCTATAATCGTGTCGTGTCCAATATGGACTTGATTATCAAGTTTGGTTCCTTCCCCAATAGTTGTGGATGCTGTAACGCCTTTATCTATGGTGCAAAGAGCACCGATATCTACATTATCTCCAACAACTACATTTCCACCACTAATTAGTTTATCGAACTTTTCTGGTCTGTTTTTATAATAAAAAGCATCTCCTCCTAAAACAGATCCTGAATGTATGACCACATTATTTCCTATAACTGTATTGTCATACAAACATACATTGGGGTGAATAATACAATCACTCCCAATTACTACATTATTTCCAACAAAAACATTAGGCTGTATTAGTGTGTTAGCACCAATTGTAGCGCTTTCAGAAATCATTGCATTAGAAGAAATAAAAGGGTTAAAATGAACCGTTAGCGTATTGAAATCTCTAAATGGATCATCTGAAATTAATAATGCTTTCCCTTCTGGGCATTCAACTTCTTTATTGATAAGAATAATAGTTGCTTTAGACTCTAGCGCTTTATTGTAATATTTAGGGTGATCAACAAAAACAATGTCTCCAGGCTCAACTACATGTATTTCATTCATTCCTAACACTGGAAAATAAGCATCCCCTTTATAATCACAGTTTATAATTTTTGCAATCCTTTCTAAGGTTTGTGGAATAGAATATTTCATAGACTATATAATATGATATTTACCAAATATAAAAAATGCCACTAAAAGTAGGACTTAATATTTTATTCTTTAACTCTTTCTTGATAGTTTCCTTTATCAGTATCAATTCGGATTTTATCACCTTCATTAATAAAAAGAGGAACATTAATAGTTGCTCCCGTTTCAACAATGGCAGGCTTAGTAGCATTAGTAGCTGTATTCCCTTTTACTCCAGGTTCTGTACTAGACACTTCTAATATTACATGTGCAGGTAAATCTACTGAAAGAGGCATGTCATCTTCTGTATTTATTTGAATTGTAACTATCTCACCTTCTTTCATTAAATCAGGGTTATCTAGAGCATCTTTTTCTAGTTGTATTTGAGCATAATCATCAGTATTCATAAAATGAAATGTATCACCTTCATTGTAAAGAAATTGAAATTTATGTGTTTCTACACGAATATCTTCAATTTTATGTCCTGCTGAAAATGTATTATCAATTACTTTTCCAGAAGTCACGCTTTTTAATTTTGTTCGAACAAAAGCAGGTCCTTTACCTGGCTTAACGTGTTGAAAATCTATAATTTTAAAAATATCGTGGTTGTATTTAATGCATAATCCTTTTCTAATATCTGAAGTACTTGCCATAATTTGTTTTGAGTATTATTTATTAATTTGAACTAAAGTAACCTTTCATTATTCCTCGTTTTGAGTTTTTAATGAATTGAAGGATTTCATCTCTTTCTGGAGTAGCTTCCATTTCAGCTTCAATAATCCCAGCAGCTTGAGTGGTATTATAATTTTTTTGATATAATAATCTATAAATATTCTGTATTTCTCTAATTTTTTCAGAAGTAAACCCTCTTCGGCGTAATCCAATGGAGTTGATTCCAACATAAGACATTGGTTCTCTAGCTCCTTTTACAAAAGGAGGCACATCTTTACGAACTAAAGATCCACCTGTTATAAATGCATGATTACCCAAGGTACAAAACTGGTGTACAGCCGTCATCCCTGCTAAAATAACATAATCACCAACTGTTACATGCCCAGCTAAGGTACTATTATTGGAAAAAATACAATTATCACCCACAATACAATCATGAGCAACATGACAATAAGCCATTATTAAGCAATTTTTACCAATTACTGTTTTACCTCTATCTACAGTACCTCGATTTATGGTAACGTATTCTCGAAGGGTTGTATTATCACCTATAACTACTGTAGTATCTTCGTCTTGAAATTTTAAATCTTGAGGAATTGCTGAAATTACAGAGCCTGGAAAAATATTGCAATTTTTTCCTATTCTAGCACCTTCCATGATAGTTACATTAGAACCTATCCACGTACCTTCACCAATAATTACATTATTATGAATGGTTGTAAATGGTTCTATTACTACATTTTTGGCGATTTTTGCTCCTGGATGTACGTAAGCTAAAGGTTGATTCATTTAATTATTTTTAGTTTTTACTATTTGTGCCATTAATTGTGCTTCTGTCACTACAATACCATTTACATAGGCCTTACCAGACATTAATATAATACCACGTCTAATAGGAATATCGAGTTTTAAATCGAATATTATTGTATCTCCAGGGTTTACTTGTTGCTTAAACTTAACGTTGTTTATTTTCATGAAAAATGTTAAGTAATTCTCAGGATCTGGCACAGTACTTAATGCTAAAATGCCTCCTGTTTGTGCCATTGCTTCAACAATAAGAACTCCTGGCATAACTGGGGCTCCTGGGAAATGCCCTACGAAGAATGGCTCATTCATCGTAACATTTTTAAGTCCAACGACATGATTATCAGAAAGCTCTAATATTTTATCTACAAATAAAAATGGAGGTCTATGAGGAAGCATTTCCATGATAGCATTCACATCTTTAACGGGTGTTTTATAAATATCAAACTTTGGTACTCTATTTCGTTTCTCTGCTTTAATAATTTTTGAAAGCTTTTTAGCAAATTCTGTATTAACCAAATGACCTGGTTTATTTGCTATTACTTTTCCACGAATTGGCATTCCAATTAATGCAAGATCTCCAATTACATCGAGTAACTTATGTCTTGCTGCTTCATTTGGATGATGCAATGTTAAATTATCTAAAATTCCATTTGGTTTTACTGAAATATTATCTTTTCCAAATGCAACTCTTAGTTTCTCCATTGTTTCTGGTGACACCTCTTTGTCTACATATACAATTGCATTGTTTAAATCACCCCCTTTAATAAGACCGTGTTCCAATAACATTTCAATTTCATGTAAAAAACTAAAAGTTCTAGCATCCGCTATTTCACTTTTAAATTCTGAAATATGATTAATAGAAGCATTTTGAGTTCCAAGAACATTTGTACCAAAATCAACCATGGTAGTTACTTGGTATTCATCAGCAGGCATTACAATAATCTCACTACCTGTATCTTCATCTTTATATGTAATTACCTCCTTAATAACGTAAACTTCACGTTCTGCATCTTGTTCAACGATTCCAGCCTCTTCAAGTATTTCAACAAAAAACTTAGAAGAACCATCCATTATTGGTGGTTCAGAAGCGTTTAATTCAATAAAACAATTATCTACTTGAAGGCCAACTAGTGCCGCTAAAACGTGTTCAGAAGTATTAATCTTAACTCCTAATTTCTCAAGATTGGTACCTCTTTGCGTATTTACCACAAAATTAGCGTCAGCTTCGATAACAGGATTATTTTCTAAATCAACTCTAATAAAAGAATATCCATTGTTTTCAGGAGCTGGTTTAAATGTAATTGTCACCTCTTTTCCTGTATGTAATCCAACACCCTGAAGAGAAACTTCTTTAGCTATAGTTCGTTGTTTTACCATTGATTCAGTCATTATATTTTTTTTCTAAATTGTTTATTCTTTCTAAAGTCTTAGGCAGGTTTTTAAAATGCACATAACTTTTATTGTAATCACCATAATTTAGTGCTGGTGAACCTTGTAGTGTTTCATTGTCTTTAACATTTCTCCCTATTCCACTTTGTGCTTGTATGCGCACATTATCTCCAATAGTGATATGTCCTACAATTCCAACTTGACCTCCAATCAAACAGTTTCTTCCAATTTTTGTAGAACCTGCTATACCAGTTTGAGCTGCTATTACAGTGTTTTCACCAATTTCTACATTGTGAGCTATTTGGATTTGATTATCTAGTTTCACTCCTTTTTTTATTACTGTTGAACCTAAAGTTGCTCTATCGATAGTTGTGCCAGCCCCAATATCTACATTAGCTTCAAGAATTACATTTCCTGTCTGAGGGACTTTAGTATATTCTCCTTTTTCATTAGGTGTAAAACCAAATCCATCTGCTCCTACAATCGCACCACTATGTATTACACAATTTTGCCCTATTATAGAATCAGAATATATTTTAGCTCCCGCAAATACGATAACATTATCTGCTAATTTTGCATTATCACCTATAAATACATTAGGATAAATTTTTACATTGTTACCTATAGTAACATTATCTCCTAAATATGAAAAAGCACCTAAGTAAATGTTTTCACCATAAGTAGCTGTTTCTGAAATAAAAACTGGTTGTTCAATTCCTGTTTTATTCATTTTTACTTGATTGTAATAATCTAATAATTTTGAAAAAGCCTTATAAGAATCTTCTACACGAATTAATGTCGTTGTAATTTCATTTTCAGGAACAAAATTAGCATCAACAATTGTAATCGAAGCTTTAGTTGTATAGATAAACTGCGTGTACTTAGGATTTGCAAGAAAAGTTAAACTTCCCTTTACCCCTTCTTCAATTTTAGCAAGTTTAGAAACTTCAATTTCTGGATTTCCATCAACTTCTCCTTCCAAAATTCCTGCTATTTGTGCCGCTGTAAATTTCACACGTTAAATTTAGTTGTTAATATTGATAATCGTACAAAAATAGAAAAAAAGGATAACTAAATGGATTTTGGGAAACACATATAATTTTTTACTACAACTTTAGATAAAGCTTTTAGGTTTAATTGATCACTTGCATTGGCTACATCAATTACTTTTCCTGACTTTGTCAATAGATTTATGGTATCCTTATCCATCCGATACGCTTGATTAAATATAGTGCCTGTAAATACAAAATAGCTAGATTCATTTTCAGAAATTCCATATTTCTGCATTACATTTTTATTTTTTACGGAAATTTCATCTTCGGTAAATTCTTCAGAAATGATTTTTATTTTTAATAAATCTCTATTCAATAACATTTTAGAAATAGAACTCAATACAAAGTCTTTTTCATTTACCCATGATTTCATTGCCATAATAATATCGTAATCATCTAATTTCGAAAATATTGAAATAGTGCTAGCATTAAAATTATCTGAAGTAATAGTATGATTTAAGAAATATGAAAGCGATGTGCTTGCTGGTAAAGTATCCCCCCTTTTTGTGAGTTCTTTTGCTCTCTTTAATAGTTTCATTAACAGTTGTTCTGCGACTAAACTAGTTTTATGCAGATACACTTGCCAGTACATTAATCTTCTGGCAATAATAAATTTTTCTACTGAATAAATTCCTTTTTCTTCAACTACAAGATGATCATCTATTACATTTAACATAGATATTAATCGTTCTGAATTAATAGAACCTTCAGAAACACCTGTATAAAAACTATCTCTTTTAAGATAATCTAGACGGTCCATATCCAACTGTCCTGACACTAATTGATTTAAAAAAGCGCGATGATATTCATTTTTAAATATTTGAATAGCTAATGTTAACCTGTTGTTAAATTCAGCATTTAAAACGTCCATAAATTTTAAGGAAATTTCTTCATGACTAACATTATTAACAATGCTATGCTCCATCGCATGAGAAAATGGGCCATGGCCTATATCATGTAATAAAATAGCAATATAGAGAGCCTCGGCTTCTTTATCAGAAATCACAACCCCCTTAAAACGAAGTACATGTACGGATTTTTGCATTAAATGCATTGCTCCTAAAGCATGTTGAAAACGGGTGTGATGCGCTCCGGGATATACCAGATATGACATTCCCATTTGAGATATTCTTCTTAACCTTTGGAAGTATTTATGTTCAATTAATTCGAAGACAAGAATACTTGGAATAGTAATAAAACCATATATTGGGTCGTTTATGATTTTGAGTTTGTTATTAGAATTCAAACTTTAACTTTTAATTAATACTGACATTATTTTCGTGAAGCTTATTAGGAATACTATTTGATAGTTGTAATTCGTATTCTCTTCAGAAAAACAAAACAAATATACATATATGAACGACATAAAAGTACTTTGGGTAGATGACGAAATTGATTTATTAAAACCACATATTATATTTCTTGAAAAGAAGAATTATAAAGTAACTACAGCTCAAAGTGGTACAGAAGCATTAGAGGAAATAAATAAAGATAATTTTGATGTCGTATTCCTTGATGAAAACATGCCTGGACTTACAGGATTGGAAACGCTTGCTGAAATAAAAGAACAACAAGCCTCTCTTCCTGTTATTATGATTACTAAAAGTGAGGAAGAATATATTATGGAAGAAGCAATAGGATCTAAAATTGCTGATTACTTAATTAAACCTGTTAATCCACACCAAATATTATTAAGTTTAAAGAAAACATTAGATCACTCTAAATTGATTTCTCAAAAAACAACCTCCAATTATCAGCAAGAATTTAGAAAAATAGCCATGGATTTATCTATGGTGAATTCATTTGAAGGATGGGCGGATATGTATCAAAAGTTAGTTTACTGGGAACTAGAACTAGAAGGTATAAACGATTCTGGTATGTTTGAAATTTTGGAATCACAAAAAAATGAAGCAAATACTCAATTTTGTAAGTTTATAGAAAAAAATTACCCTAATTGGTTTGATGGATCTACAGAGGCACCAACGATGTCTCACACCTTATTTAAAGAAAAAATTCTTCCACATGTTAAAGAACAAAAAACACTTTTAATCGTAGTAGATAATTTAAGGTATGATCAATGGAAGGCTTTTGAGCCTTTTCTAAGCGATGTTTATAAAAAAACAACTGAAGAATTGTACTACAGTATTTTACCAACGGCAACACAATATTCACGAAATGCTATATTTTCAGGCTTAATGCCTAGTGATATGGAAAAATTACATCCAGATTATTGGCTAAATGATACAGATGAAGGTGGTAAAAACATGTTTGAAAAAGATTTTTTAAGAGCTCAATTAAAACGCCTGGGCCTTAATGTTGATTGGAGTTACCATAAAATCTCAAGTTTAAGACAAGGAAAAAAATTATCTGATAATTTTAGAAGTCATAAAAATGAAGACCTTACTGTTGTAGTTTACAATTTCGTTGATATGTTATCTCATTCAAAAACTGAAATGGAGGTAATAAAAGAATTAGCATCAACAGATAAATCGTATCGTTCATTAACTCAAAGCTGGTTTAAAAACTCACCATTGCTTGATATCATTCAACAAGCTTCAAGTTTAGGATTCAAATTAATTATTACCACAGACCATGGAACTATTAATGTGAAAAATCCAACTAAAGTAATTGGCGATAAAAACATAAGCTCGAACTTAAGATATAAAACAGGTCGAAGTTTATCATTTGATGAGAAAGATGTGTTATTGGCTAAAGATCCAAAAAGTATACATCTACCAACTATTAATATGAGTAGTTCATTTATTTTCGCTAAAGGAGATTTATTTTTTGCTTACCCCAACAACTATAACCATTTTGTTAGTTATTATAGAAATACCTATCAACATGGAGGAGTTTCATTAGAAGAAGTGATAATTCCCTTTGTAGTATTAGAGCCAAAATAGTAAATATTGTAGGAATAATCCTTGTAAGGTGTGAATAGTCGATACTTTTTGTTAATAATCGTAGAAATAAGTTACATTTGTTTTTTAAAATTACTATGGAGTACACGTTTACGAAGGATCAAATCCCTGAAATAGCAATGAAGGTTTTATCTGAAATTAAAACAAAAATTGTATTATTTTATGGTGAAATGGGAACCGGTAAGACGACTCTAATTAAAGAAATTGCAAAGCAATTAGGAGTTAATGAGGTAATGAGTAGTCCAACATTTTCAATAGTAAATGAGTATAAATTAAATGAAGGAAAATTATTTCACTTTGATTTTTACAGAATAGAAAATAAAGAGGAAGCATATGACATAGGGATAGAAGAATATTTTTATTCAGGTTTCTGGAATTTAATAGAATGGCCAGAGAAAATTGAAAACTTATTGCCTGAGAAAAGCACTAATATTAAACTAACTAATAATAAAAACGGAAGTAGAACAATAATGATAAAGCCAATGAATTAGATTGTTACGATAAACATACATGTTATTTTTCCTATTAAATTATTAATGAAAATCATACAAATTTAATAGGTGAAATTTTGTGAAAAACAAAACTTACTAATATACGCCCAAGATAATTGATATACTTGTGTTTTTCTTGTATAGGTTTGTACTATTAACCTCACAAAATATAACATTATGAAACTTACAAAGTATTTATTTATCGTTGCAATTTTTGGATCTACATTATTTATTTCTTGTACACCTGAAAACGTTGAAGATGGACAAACAGAACAACAAATTGACAAAAACCAAAAACCATTACAAAACGGATAAAAAATCCTTAGTAATAGGTGGCGTCATTGTTCTTTTAATAGCAATTAGTCCATACTTATTTTATTTATACGAAAGTTTCCCAGAGTTAAAAATCTGGGAAACTTTCTTGTTTACTTTAGAAACAAGTTTTCCTTCTTGGTATTCATTTGCATGGTATTTTTCAGGAAAAGCTATTCCACTTTATTTATTATTACTTTGGTTTTTTACCTGTAAACATTGGTGGCATTGGATTATTTTAGTTCCTATTGCTATGTATTCTTTTCAGCTCTGGGGCGTTTTAAATGAAAGTAATGATTTAGATTCACTTTCATTTTATTATGTAGTCCCATTAATGATGGTAATCATCCCTTCTGTTTATGTGATTCGTGCTAAATTATTTGATAAAGTACGTGGAGATGATCTTAAAGCATTCGAAGAAGAATTGGGTCAAAAAAGAACACTTTGGCAACAAATCAAAGATTTATTTAGATAGATTAGCCCCTACTCAATTGTTTTAGATAAAAAGAAGGCTTGATTTTATATTTTTTATAAAAAGCCTTCGAAAATGACTCTGCATTTTTAAAACCATTTTCTTTTGCAATAGCTACAATCGTAAAGCTCCTCAATTTATCATTCATTTGCAATTCTGTAAAAGCATATGTTATCCTTAAGTCATTTAAATACTGACTGAAATTATTATCTTTTTCAATATTTATCACTTTTGATAAATATTTATGGTTGGTGCCAAATGTTTTAGCAAGTTGATTAATAGTAATATCACTCTTTAAATAGCCTTTCTTCCGCTCAAAAGTTTCTAACTTATCTAGAATATCATTAAAAATATCTCTAGGAACTTTTAATTGACTTATACTTTTAGCCTTATTTACTAAATGCATTAACTCTTTATGCCGAACTTTATACGTTTGCTGTCTTTTATAATAAAGAATAAGTATTAGTATACAGGTGCTTAATACCCCTAAAACAATCCAAATAATACTTTTAGATTTTATATTATCAAATTTTAATTCTTCAATTATTTTTTCTTTTTCCTTAAATAATTCTGGGTTTTCAAATTCTTTTATCAAAGTAGGTTCAAAAAATTGATAATTTTTTATTATAATACTATCAACTTCAATTAGTTTATTTAAGCATTTAAGTCTTTTATTTAAATCAATATTTTCATTAGTATAATAGTCAAGTAATTTCTCATAAATCATTCTATGATAAGGTACTAAAGAAGATTTATTTTTATTTAATATAGAATCTGCTTTTAGTAAATACGTTACTCCTTCTTTTTTATTATTTAACTCATAAAGGTTTAGGCCTTTAAACAAATAAATGCTCTTAAAGTGTTTATTGCCTCCTATGGTCTCCAATTTAAAACTAGAAAGTAAATCATTAATTGTATCAAGCGAAGCTCTATAGTTTTTCTTATAGTAATTTATTTCAGCATGACTTGTTGGAAAAATAATTTCATATTTATATTTTACGTTGGGTGTACCATTATACTTTTTTATTTTTTTATACCCAATATCTAAATAGTACTGTGCAGAATCCAATAACTTTAGTTCTATATAACAAAGAACAAAATTTGAAATAGAATACAATTCATTCTCTAAGTATAAATCATTCAAATTAATATCGGCACCTTTTCTTCTTGACTTCTTCAACTCATCATAATAATCAATTTCAGTAATTAATTTATGTCTTTTTTTTTGTAATACTAAAGCCGCTCTTTTGTTACCCCAAAATATTTTAATGTAAATTAACACATCAGATAAGTAAACTTGATGAGCAATGTTGTTATTCTTAACAGCTATTTTATAAGCTTTTATATAATTATTAAACGCAAATTCTAATTCTCCTTCTAGATAATATTCAGTCGCCTTTAAAATATATCCAATTCCAGGATAAGTAATATTCTTGATATTATGGGTTAAATAAATGATACTATCAGCAAACTGTATGTTTTTTTGAGGATGGAAAATTCTAGCCAATCGATCATAGCCTCTCGCCATTTTAATGGTGTCTTGTTCTTTTCTAGCCCTATTTAAATAGGTTCTAGCCACTTTTTCAGCTCTAATGGAATCAAATTCTACATTATTAAACAAAGTCAATAAAGCTTCATCTTCCATTTTACTTAATGCTTCAGCAGAAAACTCCTGAGCAGAAATGGAATAAGTCAATAAAAATACAAACCAAATAAATCGCATATATAATCATATTATTAATAGCAAGTTATAAAAATTTAACTCCTTGAGAAAGGGGGTTTTTCCTGTATTTTATTAATCTCTAAATTGGCTATTTATTGCAGTTCAACCTTTTTGTCGATATTCATGAATTTCGAGTCGTAATTCATGAATCATCGTATACTCTACTTGTTTTTAAGCTTTTACTTAGCATATATTTACTCATGATTTCTGTCATAATTTGATGTTATCTAAAAATTATTCATTATTAAAGCCAGCTGGACATTTCACCTATTATTAACTGGGGAGTTAAAAGGGAATTCGTTTTAAGCTGGTTTTTTATTATTGTTCACAAACTTGACAAATTTCCTAAAAGGAGAATGTTTTTAAAAAAGGGTTTTCAAATAATAACTTTATTTGGCATCAAATCAAGAATTTAAATAAAACACATTTTAATAATCCATTTCCTCCAACTCTATTTCATAAGATAAAACAATGATTTTAGTTTATGCTTATTCAACACTATGATTATGATCATCCTTATTTGGTATTTACATTTTGTTATCGGCATTCATGAATATAGAGTCGGTTTTCATGAATCATCATATACTCGACTTGTTTTAAGGCTTTTACTTAGCATATATTTACCAAATGATATATATCAAAATGTTTGTCATAAAAATTAAAATCTATAAAAACCAGCTGGACAATACACTAGTGTAGAGTTAAAAGAAGATCTCAAAATAGATTTAAAATGATTTGCATTACAATGAAAAAAGCGGAAACCGAAAAGCTTAACTAAGAGTAGGTATTTAAAAATAATTATTATGAAAACAATCGCATACTTTTTTATTTCATTAACATTATTACCAACAATTATTTCATGTTCCCATGAAAGCAATACAGTTAAAAATGATACAGCAGATTTTAAAACAGAAGTTAATCATCTTATAGACGATGCATTATTAATTCAGGATGAATTAAGTAAATCAAGAAACCCCATTGAGGATATCGATCAAGAAACTCTCGATTATTATGCTAGTTTACTTGGTTATGATCCAGGTATTGCTAATGTTGAAGATGTTAATCAGTTAATAGAACATTATGGTATTGCTACTGAAGAAGGTTTAATGTCTTTTTTAGATCAATATCCTATAGATGAAGTAACAAAACAAACTTTAGACGCAATTTCAAAAGGAAATTGGATAGAAAACCTAAATACAGTTCCTGGTTTTTCTGAACTAGACATATCTGAAAAAGAGATTATCCAGTTTGCAAACACATTCGTTATAGAATCTGAGAATAGATTTGGTTGTGGTGTAGGTGCCTTTATTGGAATAATCATAGGAGGCTTTATTTGTACCCCTATTTGCCATATAATTGGAGCAATAATAGGTTGCTGGGGAGGAAAACAGTAAAAATTAATCAGTCAGGTTTAATACAAATGTATTAAACCTGATATTTATTTAAAATCATTTAATATGAAAATTATACATTTATTTTTATTATTTATTCCTTTTATATCTTACACACAAGAAGTAACAGAAGGTAGTTTTGACTCTAATGGATTTATTGAATTTAATAGCTCTTTAGGGTTTTCCACAATAACTTTAAAAGATAACTTTAAAACGAATGCAACTATAGTTGAAGGAGTTTTGTCAAAAGAGGTTCTTATTTCAAAGAGGTTTTCAATTGTTCCAGGAATTGGAATTTTAAAAATCAATACAGATTTCATAGATATTGAAGGAAATCAATCACATTTAACTAATGATTTAATTATTATACCTTTTAATTTAAGGTATAATACAAGTACTATATCTGATTTTATGCCCTACTTTGAGGCTGGTGTTTATGGAAGTTATTTATTTAAATCGGTTGTTGAAATAGAACGTATTAATAAAAATGACAAAGAAAATAAATTAGGAGGAAGTATTGGGCTTCAGGCAACTATAGGTATACAACAAATAATTAACGAAAAGTTTTTTTTTAGATTAAGTTTTAATACAAAAGGTGATATAATTCAATTTAATAAAAATTCTAAGCCTAATTTTAAAATTAATGAGCTATATGCTTTACAGTTAGGTTTTGGAATTCGTAAATAAATATATGATGCAAATTAGAGCTTTAATAGTATTATTAATTACTACTAATTTATCATGCACCTCTAAAAGCCCAGTTCTTGACATAATAAATGATAGTTTACTAAATACCCAAAAAGTGTATTTAGTGTTTAGAGGAACTAATACAAAAGAAGGATACCTGGCAAGTAATTTTAATATTAAATATAAAAAAGCATCACATGTCGGAATTGCTGTTTTTATCAATAATAAATGGAAAATTTACCATGTAATAAATTCGGTAGACAAAGAAAAAAAAGATTTTAGAGCTTCTGATTTTATTACTTTTTTTAATGATTCTGAAGAAAATATAAAACATGCTAGTGTTTGGGAAATAAATCATTTAAGAAATTCAGAAAGAATAGATCTAATTACTGAAATAAAAAGATATGAATCATTACCTATTGTTTTTGATAAATCTTTTTCACTAGATTCAACTAAATTGTATTGTTCCGAATTCATTAATAATGTTTTATTTAAGATCAATAAAAATAAATTCAAATTTAAAATTCATAAAAAAAAACTAAATTCAATTCAATCAAAGATTCTCAAAAGAGATACACTTTATTATTATCCAGTAGATGTTTTTCAATTAAATAGAAATATTAATATAATAAAGGAATGGAATTCAAATTAATTCCTTTTTGTTTAAAGTTTCTTTTTAAAATTCTTAAAATAATTACGTAAATTGGTCATATATCTTTTAACCAATGACAAAACCAACTTCCCCATTTACTAGAGCGCAGCTTTTACCCCAGGAAGAAACTTTAGAAATAGCAAGAAAAAAAGACGCACTATATATTGGTATTGCAAAAGAAACACATTTTCAAGAAAAACGGATTTGCCTTACGCCAGATGCAGTAAATGCAATTGTAGCTAATGGTCATAAAGTATTAATAGAAGAAGGCGCTGGTATTGAGGCGGGGTTTACAGACAGAGCGTATAGTGAAGCTGGAGCCGAAATAACTAACGACACTAAAAAAGTTTTTGAATGCCCCATTTTATTAAAAGTAGAACCTCCTACCCTAGAAGAAATTAAGCTAATAAAACCTAAAACAGTTTTAATTTCTGCTCTACAACTTAAAACTCGACAAAAACCCTATTTTGAAGCACTTGCTAAAAAGAAAATTACAGCACTTGCTTTCGAATTTATAAAAGATGAAGATAATAGCTACCCAGCTGTCAAAGCATTAAGTGAAATTGCAGGTACTGCCTCAGTTTTAATTGCTGCTGAGTTAATGGTAAATGCTAAAGATGGGAATGGCTTATTGTTTGGTAATATTAGTGGGGTTCCCCCTGCCGAAGTAGTTATTATTGGTGCTGGAGCTGTTGGTGAATTTGCGACTCGTTCTGCCCTTGGATTAGGAGCCAATGTAAAAGTCTTTGATCATTCATTAACACGATTACGTAAAATTCAAGCGAACTTAGGAACTACATTTTTCACTTCAACGATACAACCTAAGTACTTAATGAAAGCCTTACGAAGGTGTGATGTTGCCATAGGCGCAGTAAGAGGTTCTCATCGATCTCCAATTTTAGTAACAGAAGGGATGGTTGAAAATATGAAAAACGGAGCTGTAATTATTGATGTAAGTGTCGATATGGGAGGTTGTTTTGAAACTACTGAAACTACAAGTCATGATAATCCTACACGACTTAAACATGGTGTAATTCATTATGGAGTTCCAAATATACCAGCCCGATACCCTAAAACTGCCTCAATATCAATCAGTAACATCTTTACTCCCTATTTATTAAATATTGCTGAATGTGGAGGTGTAGAAAATGCGATACGTTTTGATAGTGGTTTAAGAAATGGGTTGTATTTTTACCGCGGAATTCTAACCAATAAGGCAGTTGCAGATTGGTTTGATATGCCATACAGTGATATTAATCTATTAATCTATTAATCTATTAAAATTGAAATTTATTAAACGTTTAGGCTTCTACTCTGGAGGCTTTATTATCGGTCTACTCCTATTGTTTTTCTTTTTGAGTGGTAAAGGGGCATCATGTGAATACAGTTATTTTCCCAATGCAAGAACATTAAAAAATATGCGTAATAAAGAACGAGTATTTTCTGATGAAACAATACAGTATTTGAAAAAGCAGCAATTAGATACTTCAGCTATTTCAATTCTATTAGCAAATGGGAATGTGTTATTTTCTGAAAGTAATACAGAACTAGATTCTTGTAAAATATATGTAATTGAAGGAACTGTTTCAGAAAAAGAGCTGAAAATTTCAGTTGAAAACTGTGATGAAAAAGTAACAATACTAAGTGCTGATTCTAATTAGAATTAAACCTTTCTACGTTTTTTCTCTTTTTTTATTAAGGAAAGCTCTCTACTAGTTTGTCCAGCAACAGATGTATTTTCTTCTGCACGACGAATTAAATAAGGCATCACATCTTTTACAGGACCAAAAGGAATGTATTTAGCTACATTATACCCTTCTGCACCAAGATTATAACTAATATGATCACTCATTCCGTACAGTTGTCCAAACCATACATCACTGTGATTTTTAGCAATGCCTTTAGATTCCATAATTTCCATTGCTTTATAACTACTTTCTTCATTATGGGTTCCTAAAAACAAAAATATATCGTCTAAATGATCAAAGATATAACTCATCACCGCATTAAAATTATCATCTGTTGCTTGCTTATTAGCACACATAGGCGTTGGGTAATTCAACTCCTCTGCCCTATCATTTTCTTTTTCTAAATAAGCGCCACGAACAATTTTGAAACCAACTTTATATCCTTTTTCAACCCCTCTTTGATGTATTTCTTTTAAATAATCTAAACGGTCCCATCGATAGCATTGAAGTGTATTACAAAGTACAGCTCTCTCTTTGTTATACGTTTCCATCATTTCTTCACAAAGATCATCGGCTGCTTTTTGCATCCACGTTTCTTCAGCATCAATAAGCAATGTGATACCTGTTTCATAAGCTGCTTTGCAAACCGTATCAAACCTTTGAACAATACGATTCCATTCTTCTTTTTCAGAATCATTTAAAGGCTTATTTTCAGTTACTTTTTGCCAAATTTCAAATCGCCCGAATCCGGTAGGTTTAAAAACAGAAAAAGGCATTGCCTGTTTTATTTCAGCAAATTTTGTAAGCTCTAACACCTTGTTCATCGTCATATCAAATTGACTTTCCTCTTCCTTTCCCTCTACTGAATAATCTAAAACGGAAATAACTCCTTCATTATACATTTTATCTACTACAGGAATACAATCATTTTCGTTGACACCTCCACAAAAATGATCAAATACGGTTGAACGTACTAAGCCTTCTACAGGTAAATTAATGTTTAAGGCAAATTTGGTCACTGCAGTACCAATTTTTACCAATGGTTCGTTTGCGATCATTTTAAATAAAAAGTAAGCGCGTTCAAGTTCAGAATCACTTTTTAATTTAAAAGCTGCTTCTGTGTTATCGAAAAGAGATTTTGATACCATAATTCATGATTAATAAAACAAATATAGTTAGATTTGACATCTATTTAAAATCATTTGAAGCTTATTATTTATGATTTCAGAACAAAAAAAATTAGGCGCTATTTATTGCAATAATAAGGCTTGGGAAGCATTCAATGAAAAGCTAACAAGTATCAATCCTTCCAAAGTTTTTGTTATAATAGATGAGAACACAAAACAGTTTTGTTTACCTATTTTAAATTCAAAATTGAATAAAAATATTCGCCTTAAAATACTTGAAATTAATGCGGGTGAAGTCCATAAAAATATCAACACTTGTGTTTCTCTTTGGAATCAATTAAGTGATCTAGGAGCGGATCGAAATAGCATTATTTTAAATCTGGGTGGAGGTGTAATTACTGATTTAGGTGGTTTTGTTGCTTCTACTTTTAAAAGAGGCTTAAAGTTTATAAACATTCCCACCACACTACTTGCTATGGTTGATGCTTCTGTGGGAGGTAAAAATGGGATTGATCTTGGTGTGATTAAAAATCAGATAGGAGTTATTAATTTACCTGAAATGGTTCTTGTAGATACTCTATTTTTAAATACGTTACCAAAGGAACAAATTACTTCTGGTTATGCTGAAATGCTAAAACACGGACTTATTCATTCTGAAAAATATTGGAACCAAGTAAAGGTTTTTGAGGTAGCAAATACGGATTCAACAGAAACATTAATTTGGGATTCTATTCAAATTAAAAATGAAATTGTTTTAAAAGATCCTTATGAGAAAAATATTAGAAAGACCTTAAATTTCGGACATACTCTAGGCCATGCAATTGAATCGTATTGTTTAGATAATAAAGACAAAGAAAATTTATTACATGGAGAAGCAATTGCCATAGGAATGGTATTAGTAGCATACATTTCTCAGAAAATGATTTCCCTTTCTGAAAAAGAAACTTCAGAAATTTCTAAAACAATGACTAATTTTTATACTAAAGTAGATTTTACTCCAAAGGATATTGATTCGATTATAGAATTATTAAAATACGATAAGAAGAATAGCAATGGTAAAGTATTGTTTGTTTTATTATCTGCTATTGGTTCCTGTAAAATTAATCAAGAAGTTCCTAATGATTTAATATTTGAAGCTTTTGAGTATTATAAGAATAGTTAAATTATAAATATCTCTCTTGTATAACTTCGGTATGATGTATTTCATGTCCACAAATTATAAAACCAGCTGCTCGGGCTGATAAGGCACTTCCACTAGCTTTTCCAATATTCTTTAAAACATCTTCCGATATACTTTCAAATAATGCAATTGTTGCATTTCTAACTGCTTTATATTCCTCAATTAAGTTAGCGATCGTTCTAGTGTTTGCATTAGAGTTTTTAGCAAAAGCATTTTCATCAAAACCAGAAAGATTAGCATCTTTTGATCGCACAAAAAATAATGCTCGTATTGAAAAAACACGATCCACATCAATTAAATGAAGCAATAAGTCCTTAGGAGTCCATTTCCCTTCAGCATAAGCATATTCTAATTTAGAATTAGGAATAGATTCAAAAAACTGAATAGTATCATCCCTGCCTTCCTTTAAGGCATCTAAAAGTGATTTTTCTCCAACCTTATCAATATAAATGCCATAATAAGGATCGAATTCTCCTGAAGTTAATTGATCTTTAATCATATTTATAATTTAATAAAAGATAAAAAAAAGCCCTTTAGAAAAACTAAAGGGCTTTCATACATCTAAATATATTTTAAATTTCCTTGAAAATAGAATGCATTAACCTTTTCTTATCGTTAATACTCTCTTCTAATGAAATCATAGTTTCGGTTCTAGTAACCCCTTCTATATCATCTATTAGGTATATTATATTTTTAGCTTGACTTGTATCTTTTGCTCTAATCTTACAGAATAAATTAAATTTCCCTGTAGTTACATGTGCCACAGTAACAAATGGTATTTCATTGATTCGCTCTAACACAAAATGAGTTTGAGAGGTCTTATTTAAAAATATTCCCACATATGCTATAAATGAATACCCTAACTTCATATAATCAATAGTTAAGGACGAACCCACTATTAAATTCGCTTCTTCCATTTTACGTACTCTTACATGCACGGTTCCTGCAGATATCTGTAATTTCTTAGCAATATCAGTAAAAGGAATTCTGGTATTATCAATAAGCATGTCCAGAATTTTATGATCTGTTTCGTCTAATTTAAATTTTGCCATTATATTTTAATTATAATGCAAAATTACTAAGTAATTCTTAATTAAAAAACATAAATGTTATTAATTTTTCATCAATACTTATATTTTTCTATTAATATTATTTACAATCTCGTTTATTCACTTCTTTTTTTGCGAATTCAATAAGAATTGACTTGCGGCTGGATCTGGCTCATAATGTCCATATATATCGTCTATATCATCAACAGTCTCAACCACAGGAATAAAATCAATAGCCCCATTTATTAAACGTTCCTCATACTGCATTACGACAGTCGCATGATTACTTGATTGATCTAATTTAACATCACGCAATATTAAATCCCTGTAATTAGTTTTATTTTTAGGGATTAAAAAATAATCTTCATAATCTATATCTTCTTTGTCATTTGGTATCATATCAAATAGAGATAAAAAGGAATAAAATATAAACTTACGGGTAGTTTCTCTTTTGTAGTCGGTTTTATAATGCCCAGCTTCAAACAAAATAGTGGGTACTTCGTTTTTTTGAAAAGAATCTCCAACACAGTTTTCATTATAAGTATCATCATATCTCCCTACTTGTCCAGGTATATATTGTTGCAGGATTTTATTAATTTTTACTATCTGCTTCATAGATTCAATTCTTGAATTATTAACAGATCTATTTTTATCTGCTGCAGGAGATAAAAAAGATACCGTCGCCGGCAATCCGTTATCTAAACCATATATAGTGCGTTGATCATGTAAGTTAAGACATAAATGTGGCTGAAATTCATTAAACACGTTACGTAAAACAACACTCTCCTTCTGGGATAAATCAATTGCATCTCTATTTAAATCTATTCCATTTGCATTTTCACGCGTATAAGCGATTGCTCCATCAGGATTTAATATAGGAATAATCACTAGGGTGTTATTTTTAAGAAAGTGGCTTATTTCATCTTTAAATAACTCATTATTAGTTATAAACTTAAAGAAATCAAAGATTGCCTTCGTACAAGTGGTTTCATTACCATGCATTTGAGACCAAGCTAATATTTTATTAGAACCTTTTCCTAAAGTTATTTTTGGAATATCATTTCCTAACTCAGAAGTTCCAGCAGATGAAATTGAGAATATATCCTGATACTTTTCAAGTAAAGGTTTTATGTGTTTTAAGCTAATGTATCTCCCTTCTAATTGAGACTCAAAATTATGTTGATACCAAGTTTCTATTTTCATTTTATACGTATAGTTTTACAAAGGTAAACATATCATTGTTTACTCTTGTAAACAGACTTTAGCTGTTTATTTGTATACATGAGTAAACAGTAACATCACCAATGTGTTACTTAGAGCTTAATCAAATCAATTTAATTATAATTTATATTTATATTACACAATATTAGATAATTGAAATACTTTAAGTAAAGCTATAATTCACTATTAATACATCTTTTTATGATTATTATTCTTTATTAATTGATTATAGATTACATTTGTAACAGCAAACAATTAAAAAGACAGTTACAGTGGTAAACAGCCAAGATTTTAGTAAAAGATTGCAAATGATACTCGATTTTTATAGTTTATCTGCTACTTCTTTTTCCGAAAAAGTCGCTGTAAATAGGTCAACAATTTCTCACCTCCTATCGGGTCGAAATAAGCCTAGCTTAGAATTTGTAATGAAGATTCTTAGTAATTTTCCTGAAGTAGAATTGTATTGGCTTTTAAATGGAAAAGGTACTTTTCCATTACAGGTGAAATCTGAAAATTCTGAAAACCAAAATTTGATTAATGAAGAATTAAGTAATATTTCTATTCCATCAGTTAATTTAGAAGAAAAGGCTTCTGATTCAGAAATTGATAAAATTGTAATTTTTTATAAGGATGGTACTTTTAAAGCCTATAAAAATTATTAATTCATTAAATTTGCATAAAACTAAAACATGCGAATCATTCTAACTCTTTTTTCTGCACTATTACTTACTAGTTGCTACCAACCAGAAAGAAATTGCGAAAACTTTAAAAATGGCACTTTTGAATTTGAAGCATTGGTAGGAACTGAAGTACTTAAAACGACCTTTACACGAAATGATTCAATTGAGATAGACTATTTTAAAGGAAAGTCAGACACCTCTTCAGTACGTTGGATTAATGATTGCGAATATATAGTTAAGAAGATCAACCCTAAAAATATTTCTGAAAAAAACGCGATACACATGAAAATACTAACTACAGATGCTGATACATATATATTTGAATATAGTATCGTAGGTGAAGCAAATAAGCAAAGAGGAACTGCTAAAAAAATTAAATAGCTTGGGATACAACATTGTTTTAATAGAACCTGAGATACCTAATAACACTGGTAACATAGGACGTTTAAGTCTTGCAACTGGATCAAGCCTTCACTTAGTAAAACCTTTTGGGTTTGAAATTAACGATAGCCGTCTAAAGAGAGCTGGTCTTGATTATTGGCAACATCTTTCTGTATTCACTTACGAAAATATAGAAGAGTTTTATGCTAAAAATAAAGAAGCTGACATGGTATATTTTTCGAGTCATGGGAAAAAGGAATACACCCAAAATAAATTTAAGGACAATCAATTTTTAATCTTTGGAAAAGAGTCAGTAGGATTACCAAAAGAAATCATCACTAAAAACCCTGAAACTACGCACCACATCCCTATTCTAAGCACTCATGTAAGGAGTTTAAACTTAGCGAATGCTGTGAGTATAGTTGTTTATGAAGGCTTAAGGGCATTAAAAGTTTAATCCTTCTTGTTTTTTAAATAGCTGTTTTGTGCTTCTAACAGTTTTTCAATATTAGAAAGTAACTCAATGTTTTTAGGTGTTTCAATTTCTTTATCTTTTGGATCATCTGCTTTTCTTCGGAAACGGTTCATGAATTTTACAACCAAAAAGACGGTAAAAGTGATTATTGAAAAATCAATTAAAACTTCTATCAATTCGCCATAACCTATCGCTAATTCTGTAACACCTTCAGTAGCTTCTCTTAGTAAATACTTTTTTTCAGAAAGCGAAACACCATCTGAAATCAATGTTAAAGGAGGCATGATTACTTTCTTAACTAATACACCAACCACATTATTAAAAGCTACCCCTATAATAATACCAATTGCCATGTCTATCATATTCCCCTTAAGGGCAAAATCTTTGAACTCCTGATAGAATTTTCTCATAACTTTTTAATTAAAACAAAAGGGTTTGACCTTCATCATCAGAAATTGGGTCGTCTCCTTTTTCAGGTTTTGAAGGTGAATCATTATTAGATTCCTCTTCTGAAATGTTTGTTTCTTTTCCTGAAGGAATGGTTTCTTCATCTACTACATCTATTTCTTCAGCAAGAACCAAGTCAGGAACTTCGTAAGGAAGTGGGTCTAAAGCATTAATTTCAAGTATCTTGTCTTTTGTAAGTTGATTTCCTAGAGCTGAAACTCCTTTTATAGATATAAATTCTTCTAAATTTATTTCAATATTTTCTTGACGATCTTTTCCTCTTTTCTTAGCAAACAAAACCTCAAACATAGGTCGATAGTCCACAAAGACTTTTTCTAAATACGATTTTGGATGATCAGAAATAATCATTTCTTCACGATCTGGATTTTCGATGATAAATCTTTTTACATAAAATAGTTCTTTATCACCTTCCCAATAAATAGCAGAGACTGGTTTGTTAGGATCCCATTTTTCAAGCACAATCATATCATCATCAAAACGCAAAGTAATTTCTGGAATTACTGTTTTTATAATCCCTTTCTGATTGATAACCAAAAGTCTATCTTCACTCGTAAACTCACCTAAAAGTTCACCTCTATCATCTACATTTAAACGTTGTACCGTTTCATCAAACCAGATTTTACGAGGCTTTAAAGTGGAGAGTCCTTTTTCTTTTAATTCTATTCTTTTAACTGCATATTTTGTAACAATATTACCTCTGGAAGCTCTTCCTTTAACGAGCATGTCAGCAAAGTCTAAGTCGAATTTTAGTTTTTTAATACTACCTGATTGTCTCAATAAAATAGTGACTAATTCTGCTTCACCATTCAGATTTTCAGTAAAATATAGTGTTTTACTTCCTTTGGTTTCTTTCGTTAAATCATACTCTTTATCTCGAGTAATTGAAGTGACAGCAAATCTTTTCACATAAGTTGCACCTTTAGCCCCATCTTTATATATCATATTGTAGATGGTTCTTTTGTCTTTTTTCTTGAAAACAGCTACATGAATAATTCCTTTACCAATAAAGGTTTTCGAATCTACTTTTGTGACCATCATTTTCCCTTCCGCAGTAAACACAATAATATCATCGATATCACTACAATCTGTTACGTATTCGTCACGACGTAAACTTGTGCCAATAAATCCTTCCTCTCTATTTACATACAACTTAGTATTTCTAATAACAACCTTTGTTGCTTCAATATCGTCAAATATTCGAATCTCAGTTTTACGTTCTCTTCCTTTTCCATATTCTTTTTTGAGGCGTTTAAAGTAATCAATCGCATATTCAATAAGATTGGCTAAATGGTGTTTTACTTCCGCAATACGATCTTCTAAAGAGTCTATTTTTTGTTGGGCTTTATCGATGTCGAATTTTGAAATACGTTTAATTCTAATTTCTGTCAATCGAACTATATCTTCTTCAATTACAGGGCGCTTTAGATGTTTTATGTGAGGCTTTAACCCTTCATTAATAGCACTTATAACTCCTTCCCACGTTTCTTCTTCTTCAATCTCTCGGTAGATTCTATTTTCAATAAAAATACGTTCTAATGAAGCGAAATGCCATTGAGACTCTAGTTCATTTAATTGTATTTCTAACTCACTTCTTAATAGTTCCACAGTTCTATTTGTAGAACGTCGGAGCATTTCAGTTACCCCAACAAAGAGCGGTTTGTTATCTTCAATCACACAACCTAAGGGCGAAATTGGTGTTTCACATTTGGTAAATGCAAAAAGGGCATCTATAGTTTTATCTGGTGATATACCATTGGGCAAATGGATTAGTATTTCAACCTCAGCCGCAGTATTGTCTTCAATCTTTTTAATCTTAATTTTTCCTTTTTCATTTGCCTTTAAAATAGAATCGATTAAAGTTGAAGTAGTGGTTCCAAAAGGAACTTCAGTAATTATTAATAAGTTTTTACCTCCGTTATTAATTCTTGCACGAGTTCTTACTTTTCCTCCTCTTAAGCCATCATTGTAATTAGTAAAATCTGCGATTCCTCCGGTTGGAAAATCTGGAAATATTTGAAAACGTTTTCCTTGTAAATGCTTTACAGATGCATCAATAAGTTCAATAAAATTATGTGGCAATACTTTTGTGGAAAGTCCTACTGCTATTCCTTCTGCTCCTTGCGCTAACAACATAGGAAACATAACAGGAAGATTGATGGGCTCTTTTCTTCTTCCATCGTAAGAAGCTTGCCAAGGAGTAATTTTTGGATTAAATACAACATCCAAGGCAAATTTAGACAGTCGTGCTTCAATATAACGAGCTGCAGCTGCTCTATCGCCCGTTAAAACATTTCCCCAGTTACCCTGCGTATCTATTAAAATATCTTTTTGCCCAATTTGAACCATGGCATCAGCAATACTTGCATCACCGTGAGGGTGATACTGCATTGTGTGTCCAACTATATTAGCTACTTTATTATAACGCCCATCATCCAAATCCTTAAGTGATTGCATAATACGACGCTGAACAGGCTTAAAACCATCTTCAATTGCTGGAACAGCACGCTCAAGAATAACATACGAAGCATAGTCTAAAAACCATTCCTTGTACATTCCTGTAACTTTCGTAGTAGTTTCACCAGAATGATCCTCGCCATCCATTTGCATTTCTGGATCTGGATTCAATTCTTCTTCATTATGTTCAAGTTCCTCACTCATATATCATCTATGATATTTTTTAAAAATCTTCTATTCTATCTAATTCTACCTTCAAATTATTTATAATAAACTCTTGCCGAGTGGGTGTATTTTTACCCATATAAAAAGATAATAATTCTTCAATACTCATCGATTTATCAAGCATCACCGGCTCTAATCGAATATCATTCCCTATAAAGTGTTTAAATTCATCTGGAGAAATTTCTCCTAATCCTTTAAATCGGGTGATTTCAGGTTTGGGTTTTAATTTTTCTATAGCTGCTCTTCTTTCTTCTTCTGAATAACAGTAAATGGTTTCCTTTTTATTTCTAACTCTAAATAAGGGTGTTTCTAGAATAAAAATATGCCCTTCTTTTATTAATTCAGGAAAAAACTGAAGGAAAAAAGTTAATAACAATAATCTAATATGCATCCCATCTACATCTGCATCTGTTGCAATTACAATATTGTTGTAACGAAGATCTTCCAAACCTTCTTCAATATTTAAAGCAGCTTGGAGTAAATTAAATTCTTCGTTTTCATATACAATTTTCTTACTCATTGAATAACAATTCAATGGTTTCCCTCGAAGTGAAAAAACTGCTTGTGTATTTACATCTCTACTTTTAGTAATACTTCCACTTGCCGAATCCCCTTCCGTAATAAACAAAGTCGATTCAAGACGTCGCTCTTTCTTCATATCTCCTAAATGCACACGACAATCACGTAATTTTTTATTATGTAAATTGGATTTCTTAGCACGCTCTCTAGCTAGCTTTCGAATTCCTGTAAGATCTTTACGCTCTCTTTCAGCTTGCATGATCTTACGTTGCATTTTATCTGCTGTATCTTGATTTTTATGTAGGTAATTATCAAGTTGCGTTTTTATAAAATCATTGATATAACTTCGAACTGTAGGTAACTCTCCTCCCATGTCAGTAGAACCTAACTTGGTTTTTGTCTGACTTTCAAAAATGGGTTCCATTACCTTAATTGCAATTGCTGAAACAATAGATTTTCTAATATCACTAGCCTCGTAATTCTTTCCGTAAAACTCACGAATAGTTTTCACAATACTTTCACGAAAAGCCGCTTGATGCGTACCACCTTGGGTAGTATGTTGTCCATTTACAAATGAATGATATTCTTCGCTGTATTGTGTTTTACTGTGTGTTATTGCAATTTCAATATCAATTCCTTTAAGGTGAATGATAGGATAAATCATATCATCCTCACCAATATTTTCTTCAAGAAGGTCTTTTAAACCATTTTCTGAAAAATATTTTTCTCCATTAAAATCTATAGTTAAACCAGGATTTAAATACACATAATTTTTAAGCATGCGAATTACATACTCGTTTCTATATTTAAATTTCTTAAAAATAGATTCATCAGGGATAAAACTAACTTTAGTACCTTTTCGTTTAGAAGATTCTTCAATACTAGGATCGGCAGTTAATTCTCCTGTAGAAAATTCAGCATATTTTGACTTGTTATCTCTTATCGATTCAACTTTAAAATAACTAGATAAGGCATTCACCGCTTTTGTTCCTACTCCATTAAGTCCTACTGCTTTTTTAAAAGCACGGGAATCATACTTTCCACCCGTGTTCATTTTAGAAACAACATCGACTACTTTTCCTAAAGGAATTCCACGTCCATAATCACGAACTTTAACTTCTTTATCCTTAATTCTAATCTCAATAGTTTTACCTGCACCCATGACAAATTCATCTATACTGTTGTCTATCACCTCTTTAAGCAGAATGTAAATACCATCATCTGGAGAAGATCCGTCTCCTAATTTTCCAATATACATTCCTGGACGCATACGAATATGCTCTTTCCAGTCGAGAGAGCGGATATTATCTTCTGTATATTGATCTTGTTCTGCCATGAATATATTTGCTGTAGACGTGCTAATATAGGACTTCACAGTAGATTTTGAAACCTTAAAAATAGAAAGTAATTAACAATAAATAAGGTCCAATTGTTGAAAAATAATTTCAATTAATAATCATATTAATTGAATAGAATTACGGAAAAATTTATTCTAAGTGAATAATAATTAAACATTAAACCTAAAGTGCATCACATCGCCATCACTAACTACATATTCCTTACCCTCTACTGAAAGCTTACCTGCTTCTTTTACTTTTGCTTCACTTCCAAACTGAGCGTAATCTTCATATTTAATTACTTCGGCTCTAATAAATCCTTTTTCAAAATCGGTATGAATTACACCCGCAGCTTGTGGAGCAGTTGCCCCAATTGGAATGGTCCAAGCCCTTACTTCTTTTACTCCTGCTGTAAAGTACGTTTGAAGATTTAATAATTTATATGCGCTTCTAATTAGTTTTGCAGAACCTGGTTCATCTAAACCAAGATCTTCTAAAAACATTTGACGTTCTTCGTAATCATCTAATTCATTAATATCGGCCTCAGTACCTACAGCTAATACAAGAACTTCAGCATTTTCTGAAGCAACAGCTGCTTTAACCTTTTCAACAAATTCATTCCCAGATACTGCAGAACGATCATCTACATTGCAAACATACATTACTGGTTTATCAGTAATAAATTGCATAGGACCAACGAATTCTTCTCTTTCACTTGCAGTTAAATCGATTGCGCGAACAGAAATACTAGCTTCTAATCCTTCTTTAATTTTTATTAAAACTGCTTCTTCTTTTTGCGCTTCCTTGTTTCCAGTTCTTGAAGCTCTTTTTACTTTTTCAAGCTTTTTTTCTGCGGTCTCAAGATCTTTTAATTGCAGCTCTATATCAATTGTTTCTTTATCTCTTATTGGATCTATACTTCCATCTACATGAATAATATTTTCATCTTCAAAACATCTTAGCACATGTAAAATAGCATCAGTTTCTCTGATGTTCCCTAAAAATTGATTTCCTAAACCTTCTCCTTTACTTGCTCCTTTTACCAATCCAGCTATATCAACAATATCTACTGTACATGGAATTACACGTTCAGGATTTACTAATGATTCTAACTTCTCTAATCTTGGGTCTGGAACATTCACGACACCAATATTTGGCTCAATAGTACAAAAAGGAAAATTTGCACTTTGCGCTTTCGCATTTGATAAACAATTAAATAATGTTGACTTTCCAACATTAGGTAGCCCTACAATTCCTGCTTTCATGTGTCTTATTATTTTATTAAAACGGTCACATGCTGTTCGCTATTAGTCTTCCCACCTTGGGTGATAAATTTTTAAACATGCTCGTTTCATAACATCTAATTTTCAGTTGGCAAATATACATTTTCAATTAAATTAAACTATTATTAATCTCTTTGGATTTTATAAACTTAATATGTTCAAATATTTGTATAAATAAATTATTAGCGTTATTTTTAAAAGTATATAAATTAACCTATCATCTTATGAAAAAGCCAATTTTATTTTTTGCATTACTTATCACTTCTGTAATGACATTACAAGCACAGGATAAAAACGAAAAATTAAATAATACAATGGAGGTGGTTGTCGTTAAAACAGTTACAGTTAAAGGAATTGAAGAAGTAACAACTGAAACAACAATCGTTGAAAAAGAAAAACAAGTTATTGAAACAAATGACTCTGGCGTTGAAAATCAAAATGTAGTGTACTCTTCCAAAAAAGAAATAGAAGAAAAGGAAACTAAAAGCTCGACTGTTAATAAAGAAAATGAAGCAGCTATTGCAGCAATAAAGGAAAAGCAAAAAGCAGAAATTGAAGCTTCAAAAAAAGAACTATTAGCAAAATATGAAGTTGAAAAAATAGAAATAGATAAAAAAAGAGCTGAAGAACTTAAAAAAAGAAATTGGGTAAAAAAAGATAACTAATCGTTGTACAGAAATTATTTTTTATCTAATAATTCAGCTTCTGTTTCAACAATCTTTTCATCGAGCACATAACACACTACAAGATAAACCGCTATAAATTGAGGTTAATCATGAAGTCCTTTACATTAAATACATTTATGTCCACGTCAAAACTTAATGATATTCATGATGACAGTTCTATTGATATTGCCATTATTGGAGCGGGAATTTCTGGATTGTTTTGTGTGTGCAGATTAATTACTAATGAAGATTAGCCAAGTGAAAAAATGCTCTTTATGATGAGTAATTCAAAACTATTAAAAGTATAAGCAGCTTTTAATCGTTGTGCATAAAAGTTTGTTTACCAAGTAGTTCCTCTTCAGTTTCTACATGGGCATCATCTGGGATACAACAATCGACTGGACAAACAGCAGCACATTGAGGTTCATCATGAAACCCTTTACATTCTGTACATTTATCTGGTACTATATAGTATAAATCATCACTTATAGGTTCTTGAGTTTCATCTGAATCTACTTTCTTTCCATTAGGTAATACAAGCGCTCCTTTTAATTCTGTTCCATCTGAATAACGCCAATCATCTGCTCCTTCATAAATAGCCGTATTTGGGCATTCAGGTTCACAAGCTCCACAATTTATACATTCATCGGTAATAATAATTGCCATCGATAATTCTTTTTTTAACTTGCAACAAATTTAATAATTTCACCTGAATTACTCTATATGTTTTCGGATGAATATTTTTACAATTTAAACGAATCAATAACATAATGGATTTAAATAAAAGAATTAAAGCTTTTAGTACTCTTGGAATTTTTTTAAAACAATTCTCTTCGGAAGAAATTTTAAAAGATAAAACGGTTCCAAATAATGATTCTTTTTTTGAAGAAATGAAAGAACAATTACATAAATCGAGTTTGCATAACGGTTGGTTTTCAGATCGTAACCTACAATTTGCATGTTTAAGTTGGTCTGAAGCACTTTCTAAAGACAACCTACAAGCTTGGTTATCAAAGTATCAAATTAAAGAGGTGTCACCTAAAGTAGTTGCGTTAATCATGGCTGGAAATATCCCATTGGTAGGTTTTCATGATTTTCTTTCCGTTTTAGTAACTGGTAATAAAGTTCTTGTAAAACTTTCATCAAATGACAAAATTTTACTTCCTTTTCTCGCAAGTTATTTAATTTCAATTGAACCAGATTTTAAAAATAAAATTGAATTCACTTCAGAAAAATTAGAAAATTTTGAAGCTGTTATTGCAACAGGAAGTAATAATACTGCCCGTTATTTTGATTATTACTTTGGAAAATATCCAAATATTATACGAAAAAATAGGAATTCCGTTGCTGTTCTTACAGGTGAAGAAACTCCAGATCAAATGAAAGTATTATCAAATGATATTTTTAGGTACTATGGCTTAGGGTGTAGAAATGTTTCAAAAATATACCTTCCAGAAAACTATAATTTCGATCATTTTTTTAATGCTATGTTTCACTGGAAAGATGTTATCAATGAATCAAAATACATGAATAATTACGATTATAATAAAGCAGTGTATTTAATGAGCAATGTCAAACTATTAGACAATGAATTTATGTTATTAAAAGAAGATGAACAGTTCTCCTCACCTATTTCAGTTGTTTTCTATGAAACCTATACGAACATTGAACAGCTAACCGCTCAACTAAGCAATCAAAAAGAACAAATTCAATGTGTAGTTTCGGAAATTGGAAATGAAAATGAAGTTTCCTTCGGAAAAACACAAAACCCTCAATTATGGGATTATGCAGATGGTATTGATACTATTGATTTTTTGTTAAAACTTCAGCAATAATTTATCTTTTTTTTAATTCTAATTAATCATAGAATTAGCATCTTTGCATAAGAAATAAAACACTCATGAAAAAACACAATTTCAGTGCTGGACCTTGTATCTTACCACAATCAGTACTTCAAAAAGCATCAGCAGCTGTATTAAATTTTAATGATTTAAACCTTTCTTTAATTGAAGTCTCACATAGAAGTAAAGATTTTGTTGATGTAATGGAAAATGCTCGTTCTTTAGCTTTAGAACATTTAGGCTTACAAAATAAAGGATATAAAGCCTTATTTCTGCAAGGAGGTGCTAGTTTAGAATTTTTAATGGTTGCAAATAATTTACTTGAAAACAAAGCAGCTTATTTAAATACAGGCACCTGGGCTGACAAATCTTTAAAGGAAGCAAGAATGCTTGGAGAAGTAATTGAAGTGGCTTCATCTAAAGATCAAAACTTCAATTATATACCTAAAAATTATAGTGTTCCAAACGATGTTGATTATTTTCATTGTACAAGTAATAATACTATCTTTGGAACACAACTTAAAGAGTTTCCAAAAACCAATGTGAAATTAGTATGTGACATGAGTAGTGACATATTTTCTCGTCAAATGGATTTCTCTCAATTCGATTTGATTTATGCAGGAGCACAAAAAAATATGGGACCCGCTGGCACTACTTTAGTTGTTATAAAAGAGGACATTCTTGGAAAAGTTTCAAGACAAATCCCTTCTATGCTAGATTATAAAGTACATATCAGTAAAGATAGTATGTTTAATACCCCAGCTGTTTTTCCTGTGTATGTTTCAATGTTAACATTAGAATGGTTAAAAGATATTGGCGGTTTAGCAGCTATTGAAAAAATTAATAATGAAAAAGCTGCTTTATTATATAATGAAATAGACAGAAACCCTTTGTTTAAGGGGTTTGTTTCAAATAAAGAAGATCGCTCTAATATGAATGCTACCTTTAATCTTACCGATGATTCATTGAATGATCGTTTCAATTCACTTTGGACAGCTGCAGGAATCAACGGACTAAAAGGCCATAGAAGTGTTGGTGGTTATAGAGCATCGATGTATAATGCGTTACCCATAGAAAGTGTAGCCGTTTTAGTAGATGTAATGAAGGAACTAGAACTAGGGGCATAAAGTAATTAAAGTTTAACATTAAACACCCTTTAAAGGGCAATAGCATGAAAGTATTAGCAAACGACGGGATATCACAAACTGGTATAAATAATTTAGAAGAAGCTGGTTTTGAAGTAATCATAACTAAAGTAGCTCAAGAACAATTAATAAATTATATCAATGAAAACAAAATTGATGTAGTATTAGTAAGAAGCGCTACAAAAGTTAGAAAAGATATAATTGATGCTTGTTCAAGTATTAAAATTATAGGACGCGGAGGTGTTGGTATGGATAACATCGATGTAGAATATGCACGAGAAAAAGGAGTTCATGTTATAAACACTCCTGCTGCATCTTCTGCTTCTGTAGCAGAATTAGTTTTTGCACACTTATTTGGTGGCGTTCGATTTTTATATGATTCTAATAGAAATATGCCTTTAGAAGGTGATTCAAAATTTAAGGATTTAAAGAAAAATTATGCCGAAGGAAGAGAGTTACGTGGAAAAACGATAGGTATTATTGGTTTTGGTCGTATCGGTCAAGAAGTTGCCAAAATTGCACTTGGATGTGGCATGAGAGTAATTGCAAGTGATAAATATGTTGGAGAAGCTACTATTAAAGTTGAATTTTATAATGGACAATTTATCAATGTAGAAATAGAAACTGAACCTTTTGAAGATATATTGAAACATAGTGATTTCATAACCCTTCATGTTCCTGCACAAAAGGGATATATCATTGGTAAAAAACAAATTGCGTCTATGAAAGATGGTGCTGCTATTATTAATGCTGCGCGTGGAGGAGTTATAGATGAAGTTGCTTTAATTGAAGCTCTTGACAGTAAAAAACTTTCATTTGCGGCTTTAGACACCTTCGAAAGTGAACCAACTCCAGCAATTCAAGTCTTAATGAATGGGAAAACATCATTAACACCTCATATTGGTGCTGCTACAAAAGAAGCGCAAGATAGAATCGGAACAGAGTTAGCAGAACAAATTAAAAGCATTTTAAAAAGAGCTTAAGCATTCGTACATCAAAAGAAACCAGTTATTTAATTTATAGGTTTGTTTTGTGGATTTATTATGAAGTGACTTAGAAAAACAAAATTAGTTTACAATATATATAACAAAAAATTTCAATATTTTGAGATGGTTTATTTTTTGTTAAAAAAATAAGGTGTAAGTTAATATTTTAGTAATTTTATAAAAAAAATGAAGATTTTATTAACCCTTTTTGGATTAACACTAGCCTTTTATGGTTGTGAATCTGGGAAATCTACAATAGAAGGAGCTAATAACACTGAAAGTCAGACGATTAAAAATGACACCATTCATATAGCGAATGAAGAGTTAGAGTATGAAATTATTATTATTGAACCAGGATTTAATGCATGGTTGATGAGTCAACCGCCAAGAAATTTTAATGGAGTAATATACTTAGAAAGCAAGAATAGAAGATACGTCTATGAATACAATAGAAGGGTTCAAGATATAAAATATAACCGAAGATTATATACTCAAGAAATTGATTACGATTCAACGATACATTACGGATTAGAAGTAAATTATTTACTTTTTAATTATTTTAAATATTTTGAAAAACAATATAAACAAAATCTAAAGTGAATACATTTAAAAATCAATGGGATATAAAGTCTAACTGGCAATTAATTTTCCCTGTTCTAGGGCTTATTGGACTTATATATTCTTCGTATAAACTATCTAATTTATTTGTGAAAGATTCTATGCTTTTCAAAGTTATATCGACTTTAGTTCTTTCAATAGTTCTTTTAAAATTCACTTTATTTCTCTTCACTAAATTAGAAAAAAAATGGGAATTAGAATACCGTTGGGAAATGATACGTGTTTTTATAGTTTTTGCAATAACAGGCACCAGTAGTGTTTTTGTTGGAAAACCTATTATAAAACTATTAGGAATTACAAAAGACAACCTACATCCTTCGGTATATTGGGTTCTTTATATTTTAATAGGGTTTATTTTTTATCAAATTCTATTATTGTTAATAGGTTGGATATTTGGACAGTTTAATTTCTTTTGGAGTTTCGAAAAGAGAATGATGCGTAAAATGAAAATTGGGTTTTTATTAAAAGATGAAGAATAAGGTACTACATAACATACCAAATTTCTCTGCATTATTATTAATCATAATAATGCTTCTTCCTGCTGCTATTCAATTTATTCACATTTGTCTAGACTAAAATTCTGAAGGCATTTCAAATATGGGAAGAAATATAAGTTTTACACTTAAAACTTTTTTACTATTCATTTATTTCAACTTCAATAGTTTGAAGGATAGGTTCTTCTTCTTTTTTCCAAACAAAAGTATATAACCACATGAGTGTAAATGTTGGTATAAAATCTGTAAAAGGTAAAATCTCTTCTAAAAAAACAATGACAGAGGCTAATTTTCCTTCATTATCTTTATACATGTTACTCATTTTATTTGCAGCAATTGGTGCCCAAATTAAATCTAAAAATGGTCCAACAACCGGTATAAATAAAGAAGACATTCCTATTAGGTCATAAAGAATTCCTTTTTTTAAAAGTTTATATTTTGTTTTGTCCATAGTAATTATTACTAAAATAAATCAAAAAATGTACCACCTTTTAGGATAAGTTGCTGGCAATAAGTTTTAAAAACTCATTTCTAGTTTCTATTTTTTCAAATTGACCTCTAAATCCTGAAGTTGTTGTAGTACTATTTTGTTTTTGTACCCCTCGCATCATCATACACATATGTGAAGCTTCAATTACCACAGCAACTCCTAGCGGGTTTAAAGTAGTATTGATACATTCTAAAATGTCATGTGTTAATCGTTCCTGTACTTGCAATCGTCTAGCAAAAACATCTACCACTCTCGGTATTTTACTCAGCCCAACAATATGTCCATTAGGTATATATGCGATATGAGCTTTACCGAAAAAAGGCAGCATATGGTGCTCGCAAAGCGAGTATAACTCAATATCCTTAATGATCACCATATCATTATAATCTTCAGAAAACATTGCACTCTTTAATATTTCAGCAGGATCTTGAGAATTACCAGAAGTTAAAAACTGAATTGCTTTTGAAGCCCTTTCAGGTGTATTTAATATTCCTTCTCTACTTGTATCCTCACCGATACGTTCTAAAATACCTTTATAGTGTTCTTTTAAATCATCCGTTACTGGTTGATTATATTCTTCAAAAAAGCGATATGATCCCATTATTCTGTTTTAAGTTTATCTGCAAAAAAAGCATTTATTTTGTCAACTTTAGGTGTAATTACAAGTTGAAAGTATAGTTATTTTATATGAAAAAACTCCCTCAAACAAATATTACTTTTTCTATTATTATTATTATTTGAAAATTAAATATACATATTAACATATAACTATAAAGCATTTAACTTATAATTGGCAAAAATCCTATTTCACTAGTATAGTTTTGTTGTAGATGTGTAACATTTAATAAAATTAGTTGTCTTTAAAACATTATCAAACTTACACAATGAAATATACTTTCGTAATTCTTTCTTTACTTTTTATTAGTTTATCATATTCACAAGATAAAAAATCTCTTAACATAGTCAGGACTGATAAAGCACCAAAAATAGATGGAGTGTTAGATGATGATGCATGGCAGAATGTTGAAGTAGCTACAGACTTTATTCAATTTAGACCTGAAATGGGCGTTACGCTTAAACCACATCAAAAAACAATTGTTAAAATGACCTATGATGATGATGCAATTTATGTTGCAGCATATTTAATGGATAAACCTGAAGATATTCAAAAACAGTTAACTAGTCGAGATAATTTTGGAAATTCAGACTTTTTTGGTGTTATGCTTAACCCTAATAATGATGCTCAAAATGATACAGAATTTTTTGTATTTAGCACTGGAACTCAAGCAGATGCAATAGCAACGCCTAGTAATGGTGAAGATTTTGGTTGGAGTGCCGTTTGGGATAGTGCTGTAAAAATTGTTGATGATGGTTGGATTGTAGAACTGAAAATTCCTTATAGAGCATTACGCTTCTCTAATGATGAAGTACAAACCTGGGGAATACAATTTCACCGTAGGTTTAGATTAGATAATTCGCAATACACTTGGAATGCTATAGATAGAACGAAAGGAAATATTGGTCTCTATCATGGAGTCCTAAACGGTATAACTAATATTTCACCTCCAACTCGTTTAAACTTTTATCCTTTTGTTTCTGGTATTTTAAATGATTTTGGTGGTACTACTGAAAATGATTTAAAAGTTGGATTAGATCTTAAATATGGAATTACAGAAAATTTCACTTTAGATGCGACATTAATTCCTGATTTTAGTCAAACAGCTTTTGATAATGTCACCTTAAATCTTGGACCTTTTGAACAAACTTTTGGTGAACAAAGGCAATTTTTTAAAGAAGGGGTTGATCTATTTAATAAAGGTGATTTATTTTTTTCAAGACGTATTGGTAATGATCCTATAGGATTAAATGATGTATATGATGAACTTATTTCAACGGGTGATATTAATGAAGAAGTGTTAGAGAATCCAGAAGAAGTAAAAACTTTAAATGCAGTTAAAATCTCAGGACGTACTAAAAAAGGATTAGGAATTGGATTTTTAAATGCCATTACCGAAAAAACAAAAGCTAGAATTCGTACCACAGAATATATTCGTAATGAAAATACAGATGCTATTCTAGATTCAACGATCACATATAGAAGTAGAGTAACAGAACCTTTAGCCAATTATAACCTATTTATTATAGATCAACAGTTTAACGGGAACTCTTCCGTAAGCTTAATTAATACTAATGTTACTCGAAATGGTAGTTTTAGAGATTCAAATGTAACAGGTGTTTTAGCTGATATTTCAACTAAAAAAAATACGTTCAATGTACGTGGACAAATTAAAATGAGTAATGTAAATTTACCAGGTGAAGAAAATTTAAAAACTGGATATAGCACCTTTTTTATGATTAGAAAAATCAGTGGTAAATTTAGATATAGTTTTGACCATTCTTCCGCGAATACCGATTATGATATCAATGATCTAGGTTTAAACTTCAGAAACAATTTTAATAATTTCGGTATTGATGCGTCCTACCAAATTTTTGAGCCTACTGAGAAATTAAATAATTTCAGAATAAATACATGGTTGAATTACAGAATGCTATACAAACCAAGTAGTTATACTGGTGCAAATGCTGGGATAAATCTGAATGCCCAGACCAAAAAATTGATGTGGTTTGGTGGTAATATAAATTTTGAAATTGGCAAACAATACGATTATTTTGAACCGCGTGATTTTGATAATAAACGTTTTTTTATTTTTAAAAATATTGGAAACATTGAAGTTTGGTTTGAAACCAATAGCAATAAAACATTTTCTCTAGAAGGCTTTGTATATACTTTTCATGCATTTGACAAGGAAAGAGACTTATATGGTTATGGTTTTGGCTTAGAACCTACAATACGTTTCAGTGACAAATTTAGGGTAAGCTATAAATTTACATTGCGAAATACAATGGGAAGTCGAGGATATGTAAATAAAATTGATGAAAATATTATTTTTGGAGAGCGTGATATCTTTTCTTTAGAAAATAGCATCTCAGGTAACTATACATTTAATCCATCACATAGCTTATCTCTTTCTTTTAGGAATTTTTGGTCTACCGTAAATTACGACTCCAACTTATTTGTATTAGCAGAAAATGGATTTTTAAATACAAATGATGGGTATACAACTGACGATATCGATGATCCCAATGTAAACTTTAATACATGGAACTTAGATTTAAGTTACACCTGGCAAGTTGCTCCTGGAAGTTTTTTAACTGCATTGTATAGAAATAGCTTATTTAGTAGAGATTCAATGTCTGAAGAAACATACTTTGATAGCATAGGATCTTTATTTGATCAACCAATAAATCAAACATTTTCAGTAAGGCTTCAATATTTTTTAGATTATAATAACCTAAAAAAGGTATTTAAAAGTCGGAAATCAAAAATTATTTAATTTGTTTGATCTATCATAAAGTATTATTTTCATTGCCTGATAGTATACCTATGATAGAAGCTAAAAATATTCACAAATATTACGATTCATTACACGTTTTAAAAGGGGTTGATCTCTTTATAAAAAAAAGTGAAATAGTTTCTATAGTTGGAGCATCAGGAGCAGGAAAGACCACGCTTTTACAGATACTCGGAACTTTAGATACATTTGCAACTACTGATAACTCTTTATTGAATATTAACAACACAAATATATCGAGTCTTTCAAGAAATGAAATTGCAGCTTTCAGAAATAAAAACCTTGGCTTCATTTTTCAATTTCATCAATTATTACCTGAATTTAATGCTTTAGAGAATGTATGTATTCCAGCATTTATTCATAATACACCAAAAGAAAAAGCGATAAAAAGAGCTAAAGAATTACTTTCATTTTTAGGCCTTAGCCATCGAGAATTACATAAACCAAATGAACTTTCTGGAGGAGAACAACAACGAGTTGCTGTCGCTAGATCATTAATGAATAATCCATCCATTATTTTAGCAGATGAACCGAGTGGAAACTTAGATACTGAAAGTGCTGAAAATCTGCATAATTTATTCTTTAAATTAAGAGATGAATTTGGACAAACCTTTGTTATAGTTACCCATAATAATGATTTAGCAGATATGGCTGATCGCAAATTAGTGATGCAAGATGGCTTAATCGTGAATCATTAATCTATTATTTTATAGCATTTCTACATAGCTTCTCTATTTCTTCAAATGAAAAGATATCATTTTCATATAAATCAATCAATTGATCAGAAACTGTAGCATCAAAGAGAATAAGATCGTCTGTGTTCACAGTAACCTTTATACCATGATCAAATAATTTCCGAATGGGATGTTCAGCAATATTTTTCACAGTTCCAAGAGAGATATTACTTTGCGGGCAAACATTTAATTGAATATTATTTTCTAAAATTAAATTCATAGTATTTATTGAGTCTATAGCGTTTATACCATGTTGCAACTCATCTGGCTTCAATATATTAATTGCATACTCTATTGAATCGTGATTAGAAAATTCTCCAATATGAACTTTAGTTGTCAGATTATTTAATTTGGCTTCTTGATATAATTCAACAAAAACATCTAGATCTTTACCTACTTCTTGTCCATATAGATCGATGCCATTAAAAATTCCAGATTGAATGCATTTAGATCCATCTCTATAAACTTGATCTATATCTAAGTCTTTATTAACCCCTAAATCTGGACAAAATTCAATTTTTGAATGGTATTTATACTTCAAATCTTTTATAACTTCTAAAAGACGATCTAAAGATTGATCAAAGAATCGGATAAGGTTCATATCTACACTTGCCTCTAGATAAACAATATTGTCATCGATACTACTTTCTATAGCATTTTCCATGAAAAAGATAACATCATCACCAGTTAACATAGCTTTATTTAAATCATTATAAATAAAGTCAATCATCCCCCCTAAGCCATTATAAGTTTTAGGGAATTCAATATTATAATTTGAATACTTTTTTTGAAAATTTGTTATCGATCCCCCTAAATGCAAATGGTTATGCACGTCTCCTTTGGGTAATTTTGCTATTTTATCTTTAATTGATTTCATTTGCATAAATATAGTAATTTGGTAGATGTTTAAAAAACCTATTTCATCAATGATTTATCCGCTACAAGAAAATGAGCTCAAAGAGTTTTTAGATGAAAAAGTCTTACTTTATAATCAACCAAAATTTATTGAAACGGATCCCATACAGATACCTCATCTTTTTTCTAAAAAAGAAGATATAGAAGTTATCGGTTTTCTAACAGCTACAATTGCATGGGGAAACAGAAAAAGTATTATTAACAATGGTAAAAGGCTTGTAAACATTATGGGTAACTCACCCTATGATTTTGTAATGAATTATTCTGAAAAAGAATTTGATAAGATTTCAGGTTTTGTACATAGAACTTTTAATGCTTCAGATTTAGCGTACTTTTTAAAAGCATTAAAATATATTTATACTACGCATGGTGGCCTAGAGAACCTATTTAAACAGCATGAACAACCTTTTACATTACAACCTGCTATTCATCAATTTAAGCAATTATTTTTTAGTATCCCACACCCTCATAGAACACAAAAACATGTAAGTGATCCTTTAAAAAATTCAGCTGCAAAACGAATCAATATGTTTTTAAGATGGATGGTTAGAAATGATGCTACCGGAGTAGATTTTGGTATTTGGAACACATTATCGGCATCACAACTTTCTTGTCCTTTAGATGTTCATAGTGGAAATGTCGCTAGAAAATTAGGTCTTTTAAATAGAAAGCAAAACGACGGAAAGGCGCTGCTAGAGCTGGACACCTCTTTAAGAAATCTAGATCCTATAGACCCTGTAAAATACGATTTTGCCTTATTTGGATTAGGTGTTTTTGAAGAATTTTAATAAAAAAAACCCTTCATTTCTGAAAGGCTCTCTTAATTTTATTTTGAATTTAATTATCCCTTTAACCAAGCATTTCGTAAGTTATTTTGAGCTTCAGTAGCCGTTTCACTTTGCTGTAATTTTTTTCCATTTGTATAGGATTGAATTAATGTTGTTCCAATAGTTACTTCTTCTCCATTTCTATTTAAAACAACTTTTACTTCTTTCCCTGGTTGCCACATAAATACTTCTTGGAAAATCTGATTTGCATTTTGCAGATTTATTTCAGTTCCATCAATCGTTTTTATAATATCTCCAGACTTCACACCTTGTTCATTCCAAAAACTATTATTTTCAACTAAATTATTAAAAAAGATAGTACCCTGTTCTGGATTTGCCCCAACAATTAAGGCTCCTGCATTTTGAATATAATTGGTTTCCACCTTACTTTCAGATACTTCCAAACCAACTTTTTCAAAGAATATATTATAATCAATAGGTGTGGTTCCAACAACATGGGTATCTAAAAAAGATTGTATTGACGGGTAAGTCATTGAAGCAATTTCTTCTAAAATCTTATCGTCTTCAAAAGGTTTATCTTTTCCATATTTATTAGATAATTCTTTCATTAATGATAATATACCTTTATTACCATTACTTTCTTCCCTTAACATGATATCGATACACATACCTATTAAAGCTCCTTTTTGATATACATTAAAATAATTGCTTGCATAAGGTTCTTCTAGGACATTTTCACTCATTAAAGTAAAACTCATTGTGTCATCTAAACCAGCTGCTGCTTGAATTTTACCCATCATTTTACTGTAAAATTCATCTTCATAAACTAAACCTTGATCTATTTGAAATAAAGAAGCAAAATATTCTGTTACCCCTTCATACATCCAAAGGTGTTTTGAAAAAGTTGGCTTATTATAGTCGAAATAATGTACGTCTTCAGAATGTACACTTAATGGTGTTAAAATGTGAAAAAACTCATGAGAAACAATATCTATCATATTTTGAGCTAATGCTTCTGCAGGAGCATCTTCTGGAAATACAACAACAGTAGAAGTGTGATGTTCTAATGCTCCAAAACCTTTTGGCGAATCTTCCCCTTGTTCTGCTAAGTATAAGTATATATCATACCGAGGAGTACTATCAACATCTCCCAAATACATTTTTTGAGCCTGCATAGATTTAAACATGGTCTCTTTAATTTTTGAGGCTGTATGTTTTTTGTTTGGTGAATAAACACTTAAAATAATTTTAATACCTCCTACTTCAAATTCTTCAACATCTAAATTTCCATACATCATTGGGTTATCGGTAATATCAAAATACCTTGGCGCAAAATAACTTGAGGTTATATTGTTACCATCCTCACTGGTTTTATTCCCTACATTTTGCAGGGCTGAAGTTCTTACAAAACTAGCTGGTGCAGCTACTTCTAACTTGTATTGATTATTTTTTAATGAATCGAAATAACCAATAAAACCGTGTAAATTCAACACATAATTTTCTGGATGAATATTAGTTCCTGAAGGTGAAAAAGGAGTTGGCTTGTCTCCTGAGTTTTCAATATCGAACGTATCATTTACCCAATACGTTATTTTGTCTAGTTGGATAGCATTACTAATAGACCAAGTATTAGTATCTACTTTTGTAATAGTTAACTCATTGCCATTATAATCTATCGCTTTTATATCATCAATAAAACTACCAAAGTCACTAACAGCATAGGTTCCTTGCACTACTTTAGGCAAACGATATATAACTGTTTCTTGCGTAAAACGACCTGGATTAATAAGTACCGGTACCTTATCATCTACAACGTTGGTTAAATCTAATTCGGTTTCTATTGGATTAGAAACAGCTAAATCATTTATGGCATTTTTTGGAGTACTACAACTTGCTAAAAAAGCAATTGTAATTACTGCTACTAGTATTTTTTTTATGATAAAAATTTATTTTTCTAATTGACGAGTAAATGAGTATTGTGTTACGTCTTAAAAACATAAGGTTTTGTTAAAATATAAAATTGTGCAAATGATATTCACAAATACTGATGCAATTAGTATCTTTGAAAAATATTTATATGAATGCAGTTTAAACACCCTGAACTTCTTTACGCACTTTTTCTACTACTCATTCCTATTTTTATTCACTTATTTCAACTAAGAAAATTTCAGAAAGTAGACTTTACTAATGTGGCTTTTTTAAAAAAAGTAACCATACAGACTCGAAAGAGTTCTCAATTAAAAAAATGGTTGACTTTATTTTTACGCTTAGTAGCTTTGGCTTGTATTATTCTAGCCTTTGTACAACCATTTACTGCTTCAAAAACTGCTTTAAATACTGAAAAAGAAACCGTCATCTATATTGATAATTCATTTAGCATGCAGGCTAAAGGAGAAGAAGGGCCTCTATTAAAAAGGGCTTTGCAGCAATTATATGAAATTCCAAAATCAAGTCAGAAGATTAATTGGTTTACTAATAATGAGGTTAAAAAGAGTGTATCAATAGATGAATTTAAAAAAGAGGTGCTTTCTATAGATTATACACAAAAACAATTACCATTAAGGGCGATTTTATTAAAGGCAAATCAATTATTTTCAAAAGATATAAATGCTGAAAAAAAGCTGATTATGATTTCAGATTTTCAGCAAAATGAAGCTTTTCCTGAAATTTCTAACTCTTTAAACATTGAAGCCGTACAATTAGAACCTAAGGTTATTAGTAATATAAGTATTGACACCGCCTATATTTCAAATAAAAAGATTGATCAAATGATACTTACAGTACAATTAAGTGCTCAAAATAGTACCACAGAAGAAATTCCAATATCGCTACATAACGGGGCTCAATTAATCGCAAAGACTTCTTTAAATTTTTCAGAAAAAAACACTAAAACTGTAGAATTTAATTTAGAAACTAAAAAAGAGTTTAACGGAAAAGTATCAATAGACGAACCCAATATTTTGTTTGATAATAGTTTATATTTTAATATTAACTTAACTCATAAAATTAATGTAATTTCTATTAATGATGCACCTTCAAAGTTCACTCAAAGGTTGTTTAATGAAACAGAATTTAATTATAAATATTTATCATCTAACAATTTAGATTATAGTGAATTACCAAATCAAGATTTATTGATATTAAATGAACTGGAAACTGTTCCTGCTTCACTTACAGACGCATTAAGATCATTTTCAGATAATGGTGGAACTATATTAATTATACCTTCAGAAAAAGGAGATTTGAATGAATATAATCGATTATTGACTCTGCTTAAATCTGGAAGTTTTACTGAACTAATTGATCAAGAAAAGAAAATTTCTCAAATTGCTTTTGAACATCCTTTATATCAAGGTGTTTTCGAGAAAAAAGTATTGAATTTTCAATATCCTAAAGTTAATTCCTTTTTTAATTTAAATACAAGTGCTTCATCCCTTCTAAAATATGAAGATAACCAAGCTTTTCTAGTACAAAAAAATAACACCTTTGTATTTACAGCACCTATAAATAATGAAAACTCGAATTTTCAGAGTTCACCTTTAATAGTTCCAACGTTCTATAATATTGCTCAAAATAGTCTGCCTTTGCCAAAGTTATATTATACTATTGGTGAACAAAATAGATATGCAGTACCTATTCAATTGGCTCAAGATGAAATTATAAAATTACAAGATAGTTTGCATAGTATAATCCCATTGCAACAAAGTAAATCTTCTCATGTTATGATTACAACAGAAGAAGATCCTAATACAGCTGGGGTTTATTCAATTGTTAATAAGAACGAAACTTTTAAAAAAGTGAGTTATAATTACCATCGCAATGAAAGTAATCTAAATTATATGGATGTAAATGAATGGAATGGAGTTAGCGTATATAATTCAGTGACTACTCTATTCGATTCTATTACAGAAGAAAATACAATTAATAGTTATTGGAAATGGTTTGTTATTTTTGCAATATTATTTCTACTTTTAGAAATGTTAGTTTTAAAATTCTATAAATGAATATTTTAATAAAATCTGCCACAATCATTGATGCTACCTCTTCGCATCATTTAAAAAAGAGAGATGTTTTAATTGAAAATGGTGTTATTTCAAAAATTGGAGCTGCTATAGTTAATTCAAAAAATAGCAAAGAAATAATGTTAAAAGATTTGCATATTTCACAAGGTTGGTTCGATTCTAGTGTATCGTTTGGAGAACCTGGATATGAAGAAAGAGAAACCATAGAGAATGGATTAAAGGTTGCTGCTGCCAGTGGATTTACGCATGTCGCTATAAATTCGAATACAAACCCAGTTACGGATAGCAAATCAAATATTAAATACTTACATGCTCAAGCAGATAAAAGTCCTGTTAACCTATATCCTATAGGTGCTTTAACTATAAAAAGTGAAGGGAAAGATTTAGCCGAACTATTTGACATGAAAAACGAAGGAGCAATTGCCTTTTACGATTATCAAAAACCTGTTAAAAACCCTAATCTTCTAAAAATTGCTTTACAATATTCTCAATCTTTTGAAGGTTTAATACAATCATTTCCTTTTGAGAAAGCTATTGCTGAACAAGGGATGGTACATGAAGAAATTAATAGCACCAAATTAGGTTTAAAAGGAATCCCCTCTCTAGCTGAAGAACTACAAATAATAAGAGATTTATATATATTAGAATATTCAGGAGGCAATCTACATATACCAACAATTTCTACTAAAAAGAGTGTCTCATTAATAAGAGATGCTAAGAAGAAAGGTTTAAATGTAAGTTGTAGTGTCGCAGTATCAAATTTAGTATTAACAGATGCCTTATTAGATGAATTCGATACTAATTATAAATTGCTACCTCCACTTAGAACTAATAAGGATTGTAAAGCCCTTATAAAAGGACTTATAGATGGAACGATTGATGGTATAACCAGCGATCACAATCCAATAGATATAGAACATAAAAAAACTGAATTTGATCATGCAATGTATGGTAGTATTGGATTTGAAAGTTGTTTTGGAGCTTCAAATAAAATTTTAGCGACAGAGAAAGTAATTGATCGTCTAACTAATTTAAAAAAGCGATTCAAAATAGAATCTAATTCTATTTCAGAAGGAAATAAAGCTGATATTACTTTATTTAATCCAAAGGTTGAATGGACTTTTAATGAAAGTGATATTAAATCTACTTCAAAAAATTCAGCATTTATTAACCAATCATTACGCGGAAAAGTGTATGGCGTTTTCGCAAACAATAAACTTATAATAAACAAATGAGCAAAAATACATTAGGCAAAGGCATTGCGGTAATTTCCTATATTACTTTCGTAGGAACCATCATTGCTTACATTATGAATATTGACCATAAATATGAATTTGCAAAATTTCATATTAAAAACATGTTCGGTATTATTATACTATTATTCGTTTCACAAGTTACTCAAGCTTCTGTAAATATATTATTGGGTGAAATTTTATTTATTATTGCCTTCTTTTTATGGGCGTATTCTATCGTTATGGCAATCACAGATCAAAAAAAAGGAGTACCAATACTAGATGAAAAATTTCAAGAGTGGTTTAATTTTTTAGATTAGAAAGCTGATCTTTAAAGTGAATTAAAGACTAATCCAAAAAAAATATTATAAATTTATTGATGTCGATTAACTCAGTTATTTACTGTTTAAATCGGTCTCTTTTTTTTGAAAACATATGAATAAACAAACGTTACCCCTAGAGCACAACTATAAAGCTGCAATTAATAATAAAATACCGCCTGCAATAATTATGCTTCATGGCTATGGTAGTGATGAGAATGATTTGTTTTCATTTGCAAATGAATTACCAGAAAAATATGCTATATTTTCTTTAAAAGCACCACTACCCTTACCTCCTCAAGGTAATGCTTGGTATTCGATATATTTTGATGCTGGAAGTGGTAAATTTAATAATACAGAAGAAGCAATTGAATCTAGAGATCTAGTGCTACAATGTATAAATGAAATCATTGAGAAATACGAAATAGATGCAGATAATATTACCCTTTTAGGATTTAGTCAAGGAACTATATTAAGTTATTCTATTGCTATGAGTTATCCTCAAAAAATTAAAAACGTTATTGGATTAAGTGGTTATATCGATGAAGAAATGTGTATCAAAGATTATAGAAAAAATGATTTTTCTAACCTAAATGTTTACTCCTCTCACGGTAGTGTAGATCAAGTGATTCCAGTTGATTGGGCTAGAAAAACAGCACCTTTTTTAAAAGAATTAAATATTTCTTGTGCTTATTCTGAATTTCCTGTTGGACATGGTGTGGCTCCCCAAAATTTTCATGAACTCAAAGCTTGGTTAGAATCGCATTAATTAGTAGTATATAGTAAAGAACCTAAGTTAGATAATGTTAAGCTCTTATTGTCATCTATATAAAACTCTAATAACATTTCTCCCCAATACGTTCCATCTGTATAATCTGCTATAATCCATTTATGGTTTAAAAACTTAAGTTTATTAATTTTCATTGCACCATTTAAACCTTCATAAGGAACCAATGGGTTGTTTCCTTTTACTAAATTTTGATCATATATATTATCTGAAACCATCTGTTCAATATCAATTGCTTTGTATCCAAGGTTTTCAAAATACGACATTGCATTATCATTACCCTGAAGTGTAAAATAATTTAGATTCACTAATTCTTGCTGTAATGAATCAACAGAAATTTTTTCCTGATTTAACTTTGCTCTCAATGATTCTATTTTATTTTCTTGCCTTTCGAATATGCTTTTTTCATTCATATATTGATAAATAATGAATAATAAAGCAAACAAAAATAAGTACATAAATAAACGATTCTTCATAACTAAATTTTAATTTTTAAGGTGTCATATGCTATAAATACGTTCTCTGGGAGTTGTTTTTCAACTTCTTCATGAAAACCTAACATATGGCTTATATGAGTTAAATAAGCTCTTTCTGGGTTAATTATTTTTATGAAATCCAATGCTTCAGGTAAGCTTAAATGAGAGTGATGTTTTTCATTTCTTAATGCATTAATTACTAATACTTTTGAGCCTTTTACTTTTTCTAATTCTTCTTCAGAAATAGTTTTCATATCTGTAAAATAACAAAAGTCATCAATTCTGAAACCCAAAATAGGAAGTGAACTATGCAATACTTCAATAGGTGACACTTGCTTACCTCCAATTATAAACGGTGTATTCTTATTAATCTTGTGCTCATCAATTGTAGGTGCACCTGGATACTTATTTTCAGTTTCAAAAATATAATCAAATCGTTTATGAAGAGATTCAAATACACGGTTTTGAGCAAAAAATGGAATATTACCCTGCTGAAAATAAAAAGGACGAATATCATCGATTCCAGCAGTATGATCACTGTGTTCATGTGTAAGAAGAATACCATCTAGTTGTTTACAATCTTCTCGCAACATTTGTTGTCTAAAATCTGGACCACAATCTATTAAATATTTAAAATGATCCCAAGAAATTAAAAGGGAGACACGTAAACGCTTATCTTTAAAATCAGAACTTTTACATACAGGGTGATTACTGCCTATAACGGGGATTCCTTGCGAAGTTCCAGTTCCTAAAAAAGTGACAGAAATTGTAGATTTCATTGGAACAAAAATAACAGTATTTTTTTTGTTTACCTATTGTATTTAGTACCTTTGATTAAAAATTAAACAAAACATTTTATTGCTATGTCAATTAAAATTAGTGGAGATAAAGAAATAGAGAATATTCCTTCAATTAAGAGTAAAGCATTACGTATAAACCTTAACGAAAACATTTATGGCTCTTTTTCTGAAATAGGAGCTGGACAAGAAACTGTTCGTAATTTTTTTAGAGCTGGCGGTGCTTCAGGAACTATTGCAAAAACAATGTCTGCATATGATAAAGACTTTAGTGATGCAATTTATGGAGTTCAAGAAGACGGAAGGTATGTTACTGAGTCTCGGTTAAAAAAAATGCTTTCTCATGAAATTAATTTAATTGAACAACGTATTTCAAGAGAAAAACATCCAAATAAATTGTTCTTTTCTTTTGCAAATACGGTTGCTACCATTGATTTTGCGAAAAAATATAAAGGCCATGGTTGGATTGGTATTAAATATCAAGTAGAACCAAATGGTGAATATAATGAAATAGTGCTTCATATTCGTTTTCGTGAAAATGAAGCAACTTTACAACAAAATACGCTTGGTACTTTAGGAGTCAACTTAATTTATGGCGCATTTTATAAATATGATGAACCTAAAAAATTGCTTCGTTATTTATATGATCATATCGATCATGATAAAATAGAAATTGATACCATTAATTTTTCTGGACCTCTATTTAAAAATGTAGACAATCGATTAATGAGTCTACAATTAGTAAAAAATGGAATGACCGATGCTGTAATGTTTGGACCTGATGGTAATAATATTCTACCAGCACGTATTTTATATAAGAAAAACATTCTTACATTAAGAGGTAGTTTTAGACCCGTTACTAATGTGAATATTGATATGTTTGAGAAATCGTATGAAATGTTCTTAAAAGAAAAAAGAGTTGATCCTGAGAATACCGTAGTAATTTTTGAAATAACTCTTTCAAACCTTCGTGCTGAAGGAGAGATAAATGAAGTAGACTTTATGTCAAGAGCTCGTTTACTTTGTTCTTTAGGGCATACCGTTATGATATCAAACTTTCAGGAATATTATAAATTAGTTGATTATTTCTCTGAATATACTAAAAAGCGAATGGGACTTACATTAGGAGTTAATAACCTAATTGATATATTCGATGAAAAATACTATCGCCATTTAAGTGGTGGTATATTAGAAGCATTTGGTAAATTATTCTTTAAAGATTTAAAAGTGTATCTCTATCCAATGTTAAATCCAAAAACGGGAGAATACATTAATAGTGAAAACTTAAAAGTGCATCCTCGCATGAAGGAATTATATAAATTCTTCAAATACAATGGAAAAGTAGTTGACATTGAAGACTTTAACACAGATAACTTAAATATTTTCTCTAGAAAAGTATTAACTCAAATAGAAAATGAAGATGATGGATGGGAAGACATGTTACCAGCTGGTGTTTCAGAAATAATTAAACAGAAACAACTATTTGGATATAAATCAAAATCTACTAAAAGTTAATTTCCAGAAAGTATTTGAGCAGCGTGGTCTTTAGTTTTCACCTTTTCGATCACTCTTTCTATTAGTCCCTTTTCATCAATAATAAAAGTTTTGCGATGAATACCATCGTATTCTTTACCCATAAACTTTTTTGGACCCCAAACTCCAAAAGCATAGATTACCTCTTTTGATTCGTCAGCTAATAATGGGAATGGAAAGTTATATTTATTTTTAAAGTTACTCTGTCTCTTTTGACTATCAGCACTTACTCCTAGTAAATTATACCCTTTTTCTTGCAGTTCTTTATAATGATCTCTTAAATTACAAGCTTCTGCAATACACCCTGGAGTACTCGCCTTAGGATAGAAAAAAACAATTAATTTTTTCCCTTTATAATCTGAAAATTGTATGGTATTTCCTTCTTCATCTATTGAAGAAAAATTTGGGACAATATCACCTTTTTGTAATGTCTTCATTTAGTTTACTTTTGTGTAAAAATACGCAAAATGACAAAGCAAGAGAAGGTAAACTTTGCAATAAAAATATTAAATGAAATTTATCCTGAAGTTCCTATTCCTTTAGATCATAAAGACCCATATACGTTATTGATTGCTGTACTTTTATCGGCTCAAAGCACAGATGTGCGAGTTAATAAAATTACTCCTCTTCTATTTGAAATTGCAGATAATCCTTATGATATGGTAAAAATTTCTATAGAAGAAATTAGAGAGATAATTAAGCCTGTAGGACTTTCTCCAATGAAATCTAAAGGAATTTACGGTCTTTCCAAAATTTTAATTGAAAAATATAATGGAATTGTACCTCAAAGCTTTGAAGCATTAGAGTCATTTCCTTCGGTAGGACACAAAACAGCAAGTGTAGTTATGTCACAAGCATTTAATGTAGCTGCATTTCCAGTCGATACACATATACATCGCTTAATGTACCGTTGGGGTTTTACAAATGGTAAAAATGTAGTTCAAACTGAAAAAGATGCAAAAAGAATTTTTCCTGAGGATCTTTGGAATAAACTTCACTTACAAATTATATGGTATGGAAGACAATATTCTCCAGCTCGAGGTTGGAGTTTAGAAAAAGATATAATTACTAAAACTATAGGTAGAAAATCGGTCCTAAATGAATATTATAAAAAAACCTCGAAATAAATTCCGAGGTTTTTCCAAAGTTTAGTTTAGAAGTACTTCAAACTTTAAATTATTATAATTAATAACACTTAAAGCCTTCGAATAATCCAGAAGAAACTTTATCGTTTCTTCTTTTGGAACCATGTTTTTGTTCACGCGTTCCGAACGTGATATTTCAGAGTACAATTTTTGCATATACGCAATATTTAGAGGTTAATGTGACCTAATAACGCAGCAAAATATATAATATTGTATTAGTCTGTTAATACAATGTTGTGTTTTTCAATTACTTTGCGCAAATTTATAAGTGCATATCTCATTCTTCCTAATGCAGTATTGATACTTACACCAGTTTGTTCACTTATATCTTTAAAGCTCATTTCTTTATAAATACGCATTACAAGAACTTCTTTTTGATCCTCTGGAAGTTCTTCAATTAATCTTTTCACATCATTTTCAACCTGTCCTTTTATAAGCTTTTTTTCTGCATTTAATGAATTATCTGATAACACAGAAAATATATTAAAATCAGTATTGTTCTCAAATTTTGGCATTCTATTATTCTTTCTGAAATAATCTATAACCAAATTATGTGAAATTCGCATTACCCAAGGTAGAAATTTACCTTCTTCATTATAACCTCCTTTTCGTAAGGTTTTAATAACTTTTATAAAAGTATCTTGGAATATATCTTCTGTGACATCTCTGTCATAAACTTTTGAGTAAATAAAACTGTAGATTCTTTGTTTGTGACGACTAATAAGCTCGCAAAGTGCGGATTCATTACCTTTAATGTATGCACTTACTAAAAGCGCATCTGTAGTTTTTGTTTTTTTCATAACGATACTTTTAAAAAATAGACAGCAACAAACATAGTTGCTCAATATGTATTTTTATTTAAAAAGTAGAATTATGCTATAGGCAATGTTTTTTATTATTATTCTGAATTGTAAATATAACAACAAACATCTTACAAATGCAAGGAAAATTTACATTTTTACTCAAAATTGTATATAAATGATATAGATTATTCCTTTTTAGACGCAACCTTTTACACTTAAGATTATCTATTATAACATTCCATTTTTATATGTTTCATACTTAAAAAATCATTCTCGAAATGGTATATTTGCAAAATTCGACTAAAACCAGTCTATAATTTTGAATATTGAAACATTAAATACAAAAGACTATATAATCATTCAAGGGGCTAGATTACACAACCTGAAACATATTTCAGTTGCTATACCTAGAAATAAACTAGTGGTTATCACTGGGCTTTCTGGTAGTGGAAAATCTAGTCTAGCGTTCGATACTTTATATGCAGAAGGGCAAAGAAGGTATGTTGAAAGTCTTTCCTCTTATGCACGACAATTTTTAGGAAGGTTAAATAAACCAAAAGTTGATTCTATTAAGGGTATTTCTCCTGCAATTGCAATTGAACAAAAAGTAAATGCTACAAATCCTCGGTCTACTGTTGGAACTTCTACAGAAATTTATGATTATTTAAAGTTATTATATACACGAATTGGTAGAACCTATTCTCCTATTTCTGGAAATGAAGTAAAAAAAGATTCCCTAACTGATATTCTGGATTTTATAAAAAGTTTTCCTGAGGGTGAAAAATTATTACTCCTAGCTCCTATTCATTTAGAAGAAGGAAGAACGATTGAAAATAAACTTCAAGCATTATCACAACAAGGTTACTCCCGTATTAAACAAAACGGTAATGTTATTAGAATTGATGATTATAAAGATAATGCTGAAAGCACTCTTTTAGTAGTTGATCGTGTCATTACTAAAAATGATGAGGATTTTTATAATCGTTTAGCGGATGCAATAGAGATTGCATTTTTTGAAGGAAACGGTGAATTATATATTGAAATACTTTCAAATAATAAATCAAGAGAATTCAATAATCGATTTGAAGCAGACGGCACAACTTTTCTTGAACCAAATGTACATTTGTTTAGTTTTAACAATCCTTATGGAGCATGTCCTACTTGTGAAGGATATGGAGATGTTATAGGAATCGATCATGACTTAGTAGTTCCTAATACTGCCCTTTCTGTTTATGAAAATGCCATTTTTTCATGGAGAGGAGAAAGCATGAGTTGGTACCGTGACCAATTAGTAAATGCAGCTTACAAATTTGATTTTCCTATTCATAAACCTTGGTTTGAGTTAACAGAGAAACAAAAGCAATTGGTTTGGGATGGCAATGAACATTTTGAAGGCTTATCTGAATTCTTTACTTATTTAGAATCTAAAAGTTATAAGATTCAGAATAGAGTAATGCTTTCAAGGTATCGAGGTAAAACAAAATGTAGTACTTGTAAAGGTAAAAGATTGAGGCCTGAAGCTAGTTTTGTGAAAATAAATAATACTTCAATTATTGATTTAGTCGAACTACCTCTAGACAAAGTAGTTTCTTTCTTTGAGTCGTTAACTTTAGATAAATACGAACAAAAAATAGCTAAAAGACTATTAATTGAAATAAAAAATCGCCTATTATTTTTAATAAATGTAGGCCTACCCTATTTAACTTTGAACAGAAAATCTAATACCTTATCGGGTGGAGAATCTCAACGGATTAACCTCGCAACTTCCCTAGGGAGTAGCTTAGTAGGATCTATGTACATATTAGATGAACCAAGTATCGGATTACATCCAAAAGATACAGTACGTCTAATAGAAGTGTTAAAATCGCTTCGAGACTTAGGAAATACTGTCATTGTAGTAGAGCACGATGAAGACATCATGAAAGCTGCAGATGAAATTATTGATATAGGACCAGAAGCAGGAACCTTTGGTGGTGAAGTTGTGGCAACAGGAAGTTATCAAGATTTATTAAAATCTGATTCCCTCACTGCAAAATACTTAAATGGTCAAATGACAATTGAAGTTCCTAAAATACGTAGAGTTGCGAAACAATACATCAATATAGTTGGAGCAAGACATAACAATCTTAAAAATATAGATGTTTCATTTCCAATTGGATCTTTTACTGCTATTACAGGAGTTTCTGGTAGTGGAAAAAGCACCTTGGTCAAAAAAATATTGTACCCAGCTATTCTTAGAGAAATTGGAGGATATGGCGAAAAACCTGGTCAGTTTACTTCAATAAAAGGGGATTTTTCAAGCATTAAAAATGTTGAGTTTATCAATCAGAATCCTATAGGACGTTCGAGTCGATCAAATCCCGTTACCTATATTAAAGCTTATGATGACATAAGAAGCTTATTTGCCAAACAAAAACTTTCAGATATTAGAGGCTATAAGGCTAAACATTTTTCTTTTAATGTGGATGGTGGACGTTGTGAAAACTGTAAAGGGGAAGGTGAAGTAACTATCGAGATGCAATTTATGGCTGATGTTCACTTAGAATGCGATACCTGTAAAGGAAGACGTTTTAAGAAAGAAGTATTAGAAGTACATTTTTATGACAAAAGTATCAATGACATTCTTCATTTGACCGTTGATGATGCCATTGCATTTTTCTCCTTACATAATGAAACAAAAATTACTAAAAAGCTACAACCCCTCCAAGATGTTGGTTTAGGCTATGTACAATTAGGGCAAAGTTCATCAACACTTTCTGGTGGTGAGGCACAGCGTATTAAATTGGCTTCCTTTTTAATCAAAGGAAACACCAAAGAAAAAGCACTGTTTATTTTCGATGAACCTACAACTGGTTTACATTTTCATGATATCAAGAAGCTTTTAAATTCTTTTTATGCCTTGTTAAATAATGGGCATACCGTAATTGTTGTGGAGCATAATATTGATTTGATTAAATGCGCAGATTATATTGTTGATCTTGGATTAGAAGGAGGTGTAAATGGTGGGCAAATAATTGCTCAAGGCACCCCTGAAGAAGTTTCAAAAGTTGCAAAGTCACATACCGCAAAGTATTTAATGGGAAAAATTTAATTTTCATTTAATTGATTGACTTGTTAAATAATTCAAAAAAAAAGATCAAAAAATAGTTATGGCACAGTGATTGCAGATAGAAATGAAGAAAACATACAATGTAAATTCATTTTAAATTTATAAATAATTTTTTGGTTAGTTAGTTAGTTAGTTAGTTTTAAAACCCGTCTTCGATCTTTTCGAAGGCGGGTTTTTGTATTAGTAAAAGGTTCTTCATTTAGAAAATAAAACACAAATCATTGTTAAGTCCCTGTATATAGGTTTTTTAAAATTTTGGCACGGTCATTGGTTAGTATAAAACGTACAGCAACCAAAAAGAATTATAGTAAGTACAAACCTTAAATATTAAAATCATGAAAAAATTAATCACATTAGTAATCGGAATCTTAGCAATTAGTTTCTCAAGCAAAGCAGCTTCAGAAAATATTCAAAACCATTACATTACAAATAATGACAATTCATACATATTTGTAGAAAACAATGTAGAATTTTCAATCTTTCCTGATGGACAATTTGATTTTGTCTATGTAGGTGGACACAGCGGAACAGAAGTAAATGTTTCGGTTGGATCTCCTAATGTAAACATCAGTTTTAATTCAGGTCATGATTATGATATGTTTGTTCAGTATGATGATTATGGAGCTGTAATTCAAATAGAAGACATTCCTATTTATTACGATTCATATGGACGTATTACTCAAGTAGGTAGTGTTGATATTAGATATAACAATAGACGTATAGTACGTGTGGGTGGATTAAACTTACATTATAACAACTTCGGTTATTATTCTTATAGTTCTGGTTATATCAACTCTTGGAATAGATATTATGTATACCGTCCATGGCATGTATTTTATGCAAGACCATTCTACTCTCATTGTGTAGTATATGATTATGCATATAGAAATCATTACTCGCCTGTTAGATATAGTTACAATCACCATAATAGATATTATAGAAATAGAGGTCAGAGTAACTCATATACAAATGGTAGAAGAAATTTTTACAGACCTGGAAGTAGAATTCATAATAGAAATGGAAGAACTGCTGTAAACAAACAATATAAGTCAAGTAGAAGAAATAAAGCAGCTGCTTTAAATGTAAGAAAAGGGAGTCCTGTAACTAATTCTTCTCTTAGAGGAAACCCAAGAAAAGGGAAACCTGTAACTACAACTCAAAGAGGTGGCGTTAGCAAGAGAAAGTCTGCATCAACAAATAGAGGTGATATCTATAGAGGAAAGCCAGTTACTTCAAAAAGGAAAGAAGTTAAAAATAATAATAGAAAGAACACAAATAATAACAGCGTAGTAAAAAGAAAAAATACTACGGTGAATAATTCTAAAGGAAGACCAGTGGTTCAATCTAATAATAAAAGAAGCTCTGTTTCAAAAAGTAGAGGAAATACAGTAAAAAGAAGTACTACTTCTCGTTCAGGTTCTCAAAAGAGAGCCGTAACAAAGAGAACTTCGCAAACTAGACCTAAGACTACTGTTAACAAAAAAAGTAACAGTCGTTCAAAAGGGAAAGTAACAAAGAGAAGTAGAGGATAATTTTTTGGTTGGTTAGTTTGAAACCCCTGTTAAATAGAAATATTTAGCAGGGGTTTTGTTTTATTAAAGATTCTTATTAATAGTCTCTGCCATTTCCCTTGTAAGCTCCCTCCTACTATATTTCTCAATACCTCTTGAATTAATAATAAGCTTCCCTTCTTTAAATAACTGATAAGAATCCGCTATTTCTTTTTTTAACTGAGATTTATCTTCATAATCAAAAAATCGACCCGCATTTGTTTCTGAAATAATAGCTTCAATATCACTGCCTTTAGGGCCTAATGCTATGATAGGTCTCTTTGCTAATAAATATTCAAATAATTTTCCAGGGATGATCGAACGTGTTTCAGGTAAGTTCATTTCAATCAATAATAGTAGTTGAGCATTGTGTTGAAATTGTAATGCTTCTTCATGTGAAACATAACCAATTACTTCAGCTTTATCAACTAATTGATGGTTTTTCAAACTAACAATCACTTCATTACTAACAGCTCCAATTAATTTTAGTTTAAAATCTTGCGCAAATTTTTCATTCTCTTCACATAAGTCTGAAAGTACCTTCCATAATACTTCTGGGTTTCTTCCACTTAGTAAAGAACCAATATGAACTAAAGAAAAGTTATCGTCTAGTTTTAACTCAATTTCATGATTTGTATCGTAGCCATTGGTAATTACTTCAATGGGTTGTTTTGTTATAAATTGAAATTCAATTTTTGTATTTGGACTCGTAACAATAACTTGATCTGCATTCTGTAATACTTCAGCTTCTAATTGCTTATGCTTTTTCTCTGAAGAATTACTCAGTTGCAACGATTTATGGTAATGAATTGTGGTCCAAGGATCTCTAAAATCAGCAATCCAAGTAAGCCCTGTTTTTCTTTTTAATGCCAATCCTATTAAATGCATACTATGTGGTGGGCCTGTAGTAATAATAGCATCTATTGGGTTCTGTGCAATATATTTTGCTAAATAGTTAATGGAAGGTTTTACCCATCCAATACGTGCATCTGGTATAAAAAAATTACCGCGTACCCAAAGCATTAATCGTTCTATTATAGAAGGTCGTTTCTTTGTGATAATTCCGCTACTGATTTGTTTGGTTTTCTTTTTAGATAAAATTTTGGCGAAACGATACGGTTCTTTAATCGGCAATTTTATTACTTCTATACCTGTAGGAATTTCATTAATTAGATTAACATCTTCGATAGGATAATTTGGATTCTCGGGCGTATAAACAATCGGTTCTATTCCAAACTCCTTAAAATAAGCGATAAACTTTAACCAACGCTGTACTCCTGGCCCTCCTGCTGGCGGCCAATAATATGTTATTATGAGAACGCGTTTCATGTGTCTATATATTTTTTTAAAGCGCTGTTGGCTCTTTTTTTCTGAAGTTTAAAAATAAACCTCCACCTATAATCAATAAAAATAAAATCGAACTTGAAAATGAAATCATACTTCCCGTTTTAATCACTTGAGGCTCAAATTTAAATTCTATTTTATGTATCCCAGAAGGAACTGCTAACGCTCTTAAGGTATAGTTTGCACGAATGTACTCAACTTGTTTTCCGTTTATATATGCATTCCAACCGTTAGCGTAATATACCTCTGAAAACAATGCCAATTGATCTGATTTAGATTCAGATTCATACTCTAAATGATTTGGAGCATAGTCTACCAATTCAATACTTGCAAGGCTGTCTCTTTTAGTTTCTTTTAAAGGAAGCTTATTTTTGAAATCTATATGAATTATCGCTGTTTCTCTAGTGTTTAAGCTATCCAATAATTGAATTTCTTCATTTGCATTATTGGCAATCATCACATTTTCTACAAACCACGCATTTCCATTTGCATATGGATTAATTTGTGCTACAGACGAACCGTTTTCAGCTTGACCAATGATGTATTTTACATTCATCATATTTAATATACCAATATCTCCTTTACTTAAATAAAAATTATCTAAATCCTGAATTCTACCGGGCTTAGCTGCATGATATCCTCCTAATGCATTATGAAAATAACTCGCTCTACCACTATTAAATGGGCTATTAATTTCATACACTCTAAAATGATCATCGTCTTTTAATATTTGAATGTCTGCATTGTTTTTCTGAAATGGTTGCTTTACTTGCATTGCTGAAACAAAGTTATCGTTATTCACATAACGTCTGTCAACTGAAACTAAATCAACTACAATTAAAATTGCAAAAATTCCTATCGCTAAATTCTTTGAAGCTTTTTCTTTTAAATAAAACCACAATACTCCGGAGGCCAATAAAACAAAAACAAAAGAACGAATTGAATCCGTTGTAAATAATGACATTCTATCTCTTCGTACGGCATCAATAAAAGGAAAACCTAATTCATCCATGAAATAACTGTCGTAAGGGCTGGCGAAATCAAATAAGGCAGATTTAAAAAGAATAAAAACGATTGAAATTCCACCTAAAATTCCTGTAGTCCATAGCAGTGCTTTCTTTTTTTCTTCTGAACGTTCTCCTTTATTAAAAAACTGATGTAAACCAACCATCCCTATGATAGGAAGCACTAATTCAATAATAACCTGTATTGAAGACACTGCCCTAAATTTATTATACAGCGGAATGTAATTGATGAAGAATTCTGTTAGAAAAGAAAAATTCTTTCCCCATGATAAAAACAAGCTCAACATAAAACCTCCAACGATCCACCATCGCAATCTTCCTTTAATTAAAAACAAAGCTAAGACTGCTAAAAAGATGACAACTGCTCCAATATAAGCTGGTGCACCTACATAGGTTTGATCTCCCCAATACATGGGTACTTGTGATAAAAACTGACTTGCTTCTTGAGGAGTTGCTCCTAAGCGCAATAATTCTTCAATAGCTTCAGCTTCTTCAGGAAAAGGTTCAGATGAACCACCTCCCATAAAACGTGGGATAAAAAGGTTGAAACTTTCAGCGATACCGTAACTGTATTCAGTTATATATTCATAATCTAAGCCTTCAGAATACACTTTCGGACTTCCATCTGGATTTATTGTTAATTCACTTTTTCCACGCGTTGAAGCATCTGTATATTCTTTAGTCGCCATAATATTCGTGGCATTCAATCCTAAAGCAAGTAGCACACCAAAAAGCATAACAACAATCGCTTTAAAAAACTGTGGAATCATTTTATTTTTATACGCATCAATGAAATATGCTATTCCTAAAACTATGACTAATAACAGTAGATAATAGGTCATTTGAAAGTGATTAGCAACCAATTCGAGTGCCATTGCGACTGTAGTGAGTAAAAATCCTGAGAGATATTTACCTCTAAAAGTGAGAATAATTCCGCTTAAAACTAAGGGCATATAGGCAATTGCATGCGCTTTTGCATTATGGCCGACACCTAAAATGATTATAAGATAAGTTGAAAAACCAAAAGCTAATGCACCTAAAAAAGCAAGTTTATAATCTACTCTTAAAATTAAAAGTAAGATATAAATACCCATAAAGTATAAGAATAGGTAATCTGCAGGCCTAGGCAAAAAACGAAGGGTTAGGTCTAATTTTTTAATATAATTATGTGGGTATTTAGCTCCTAATTGATAGGTTGGCATTCCTCCAAAAGCTGCGTCGGTCCAATATGTTTCTTCTCCAGTTGCTTTTCTAAAATCATTTTGTTGCTTAGCCATTCCTGTGTATTGAACAATATCACTTTGGAAAATTTCTTTGCCCTGCATTACTGGACTAAAATATACTAAAGAAGCAATAATGAATAAAACAAAAACAACAAGATGTGGAATAAAGTCTTTAAAACGCTGCATACGATAAATATATTAAGATGGGGGAAATTATAAAAAATATGCTAATAATGTAGAATAATAATATAATAAACAATTTACTATAGTAGAAAATTTGCTTTATAGATTATTCAACTTCTTCATAATCTACATATTCACCAACTGTATTCTTAGATTTTTGTTTATTAGAAGATGATTTATCAATACTAATCTCTCCTTCATTTTCTTTTGGTTTATTCTGATTTTGATTTGCAAAATTACCAAAAGATTTTTCAAAATGACTTCCTGCCTTTTTTGCTATATATCTCAACAGGTACGGTTTAGCTAGTCTAAATAAAATCTTTAGTCCAAAATATACCAGAAGAATGATTAAAATCGTTTTTAGAAAAGTCATAGTTCAATTAATTCTTTATCAAAAGTAATCAATGATATAGAAAAAGAAGAATATCTAACATTAAAAAAATGATAAATTCTTATATCTTTGAACTAAGAGATTGTTCTATAATAATCCTTAAAAACACATTTTATGAACATTAAATTTAATTACTGTTTACTCTTTTTACTTAGCTTTACGATAGCTACTGCTCAATACACAGAAGAAATAAACTCCAACAGACCAGGCTTCTCTCAAGGTGCTTTTTCAGTAGGAAAAAATGTACTTCAGTTTGAAGCAGGTTTCGGTTTAGGAAAAGAAAAACATAATATAAGAAATACTGAAATAAATGCTTTTGCTATTGATTATGGAGTGCGTTATGGTTTTTGGAAAGAAGAATTAGAAGTAAGTCTTCAAGGAACATATCAGTCTAATTCTATTTCCTCCCCCGCAGGAGATAATAAATTGAGTAATTTTAAATCAAATACAATTGGCGCAAAATATTTATTTTATGATCCATATAGAAAAAAAGTTCTTGAAGGACCTAATTTATATAACTGGAAGGCTAAGAATACATTTCAATGGAAAGATTTAATTCCTGCGTTTTCAATTTTTGCTGGTGCAAATTTCGATTTTGCAGACAATCCATTTACACCAGAACCTGAAAGTATGATTAGTCCAAAAATTGTATTATCAACCCAGAATAATTGGATTGGTGGATGGGTATTTGTCACTAATATTGTTGCAGATAGAATAGGAACTGATTTTCCTAGTTATGGATATTTATTAACGTTAACACATTCATTTACTACACACTTTTCAGTATTTGTAGAAAATGAAGGAATAAAAAGTGATTTTTATTCAGATCAATTATTTAGAGTAGGTACTGCTGTCTTAATAAATAGTAATTTTCATTTAGATGCTGCGGTGTTATTAAACTTTAAGGATACACCATCAAGAACCTATGGAAGGATCGGCGTTTCTTATCGATTTGACATGCATGATAGTGATGAATATATTGAAGAGAAAGGAAAAGCAGGTCGTGATAAAAAGAAAGAGGGAAAAATAAATTCCAAAAAAGAAAAAAAGAAAAAGAAAAAGAAAGAGCGCAAGGATGATTTTGAAATTGAAGATGACGGAGGTCTTTAGAATAATAATTTTATGATTGAAGTAAAACAAATTCATACTAAGAAAGAGCTGAAAAAGTTTGTAAAGTTTCCTTTTGAGCTATATAAAGATTGCAAATATTGGGTGCCTCCTTTAACTAAAAAGGAAATAGAGACGCTAGACGTCACAAAAAACCCTGTTTTTAAAAATGCAGAAGCTTCCTATTTTTTAGCTTATAAAGATGGAGAGATAGTTGGAAGAATTGCAGCTATAATTAATTGGCTGGAAGTCAAAGATCAAAATCAAAAAAAAATGCGTTTCGGTTGGTTTGATTTTATTGATGATTTAGAAGTGTCTCAAGTACTTTTAAAAGAAGTTGAAAAAATTGGAAAAGCAAATCAATTAGAATATACCGAAGGGCCAGTCGGATTTTCTAATTTAGATAAGGTAGGTCTTATTACCGAAGGATTTGATGCCATTACTCCAATGGTTACTTGGTACAATCACCCCTATTATATTAAACATTATGAAGCGGCAAATTACAAGGTTGAAAAATCATATTCTGAGAGTTTATTTCCTTTTGAAAATGTAAAGCCAGAATTTTTTTATAAAGCGCAAGAGATTATAAAAAGACGATACCAATTAACTGCTTTAAAACTTACCAAAACAAATGAGGTGATGCCTTATGTAGATAAGATGTTCGATTTGTTTAATCAAAGTTATGCATCATTATCATCATTTGTCGCTATTAACGATATTCAAAAAGCTTACTTTAAAAAGAAATTTATAAGTTTTATAAACCCTGAGTACATAAAATTTGTTGTCGATAAAGATGATAATATGGTAGGTTTTGCTATTGTAATGCCTGCTTTTTCTAAAGCATTGCAAAAAATTAATGGCAAATTATTTCCCTTTGGTTTTAGACACATTATGCACGCTAAAAAAAATAGTAAGGATGTTATTTTTTATTTAATAGGTATTCATCCCGATTATCAAAACAAAGGTGTGCATGCGATTTTATTTAATGAATATTATAATACATTTACTGAAAAAGGTATTGAAACCTGTTTTAGAACTCCAGAATTAGAAGACAATTTTGCTATACATCAAATATGGAAAAATATTCATACGGAAGTTTATAGACGACGAAAAACCTTCAAAAAGTCCCTCTAAACCTATTTTTTATTAATAGAAATAGTAGAATATGCAAACATGTATATAGCTGTCCAATACGTTGTTAAAATTAAAACTCCTGCAAAAGAGAAGGATTCTTTAAATTTATCGAAAGCCAATATAGAGTCAGAAATCAAAAACAGTATAGCTCCAATACAAATCATTAAGTGAACTTTATTTTTTTCTAAAGCATATAAAGACAATGCTTGCCAATTCATTAATACTATAACCAAAATATAAACACCTACTGGTATAGTTATTTCACCTAAGCTGGGCTTTAAATAATAAAAATAGGACAATCCAATGAATAAAAGAATCGCAAAGATTCCATATTTTTTCTGAAATCTTTTTAAAGATAAAAAAGCATACGTAAAGATTAAATGACCAACTAAAAAGGAAGCCAAACCAGCTATAAAATATGCGTTATCTAATAAAAATACATCTCCAATTAAGCAGAAAAAAAGCCCTATTATAATAAGATTCTTATATTTTTTTGAAGAAGTTTTAGAAAATAAAATGGGAACTAATACTATTAAAATAGTAGTTAAGGCTTTAGCATAATTATAATATTCTAGAGTTTCCGAATATTGAAAAACAATAGCACTAAGTGCTGAAATAATAATTAAAATACTCCAGACTTTCAGTTTCATTTAAAAAATAATTAATCACCAAATGCAGCAGCAACAGCAGCAGACAAACGTTTATAAGTTCCGTTCTCTAATCGCTCTCTTATTGCTGAAAAAGCGGCTAAAGTTTCTTCAACATCTTTAGATGTATGGGTTGTTGTAGGGATCATTCTTAATAAAATTAATCCTTTTGGAATTACAGGATAAACTACGATCGAACAAAATATACCATGGTTTTCTCTAAGGTCTTTTACTAATGCCATTGCTTCTGGAACAGATCCTTTAAGATACACTGGTGTTACACAACTTTGTGTAGTCCCTATATCAAAACCTCTTTCTTTTAATCCTCCTTGCAATGCGTTAACATTCTCCCAAAGCTTTTCTTTAAGTTCAGGCATTGTACGAAGCATGTCTAAACGCTTTAAAGCACCTACCACCAATTGCATTTGCAAAGATTTTGCAAACATTTGTGAACGTAAATTATATTTTAAGTAATCAATTATTTCTTGATCAGCAGCAATAAAAGCACCTGTACTTGCCATAGACTTTGCAAAAGTTGCAAAATAAACATCAATATCATCTTGTACACCTTGCTCCTCACCTGCTCCAGCTCCAGTTTTACCTAGAGTTCCAAAGCCATGTGCATCATCAACAAAGAATCTAAAGTTATATTTCTTTTTAAGGGCTACAATCTCTTTCAATTTTCCTTGCTCTCCACGCATACCAAAAACGCCTTCAGAGATCAATAAAATACCTCCTCCACTCGCTTTTGCCATTTTAGTAGCACGTTGAAGATTTTTTTCAATACTTTCTAAATCGTTATGCTTATACGTAAATCGTTTTCCTAAATGCAAGCGTACCCCATCTATAATACATGCATGTGCATCAACATCATACACAATAACATCATCTTTAGAAACCAAAGCATCAATGGTTGAAACCATTCCTTGGTATCCAAAATTCAATAAATAAGCAGCTTCCTTACTAACAAACTCTGCTAGTTCTTCTTGTAGTTTTTCATGTAAATCTGTATGACCACTCATCATTCTGGCTCCCATAGGATATGCAGATCCATATTCAATACCTGCTTCAGCATCTACTTTTCGAACTTCAGGATGATTTGCTAAACCTAAATAATCATTGATACTCCAAGTAATAACTTCTTTTCCTTGAAATTTCATTCGGTTTGAAATTGGACCTTCTAATTTTGGGAATACAAAATATCCCTCAGCAACATCAGCCCATTTTAATAACGGTCCTTTGTTTTTATATATCTTTTCGAATAAATCTTTAGTCATACTACTAAGTTTTTTGCAAGCGACAAAATTAATTAAATTAATCTGGATAACCACATTCTTTGGCAATGATTAAGTTTTATAAAGTAAAAAAGCCATAACAAATAAATGTTATGGCTTAAATATTTAGTATTAAAGTACCCTACTTTATATATTCAATAGGTGCAGTTTCAGTATTCTTAGCGTCAAAGAAACCTTGTTGCTCCATCCAATCATCACTATATACTTTACTCATATATCTTGATCCATGATCTGGAAAAACAACAACAACTACAGAATCTTCATTAAATACACCACTTTCATCAAGCTGTTTAAGACCTTGCATGGCAGCTCCACTCGTATAACCTACAAATAAACCTTCTGTTTTAGCTAATTCTCTAGCGGTATGAGCACTGCTTTCATCTGTTACTTTTATAAACTGATCGATATTATCAAAATCAGTTGCTGTAGGAATTAAATTTTTTCCTAAGCCTTCTATTCGATATGGGTAAATTTCATTTACATCGAATTCACGTGTTTCATGATATTTTTTTAATACTGATCCATACGCATCAATACCAATCACTTTTACATCTTTATTTTGTTCTTTTAAAAATCTACCGATACCAGAAATTGTACCTCCAGTTCCACTACAAGCAACTAAATGTGTGATTCTTCCTGCGGTTTGTTTCCAAATTTCAGGGCCCGTTGATTTATAATGTGCATCAATATTTAATTCATTGAAATATTGATTAATATATACTGAACCTTTTATTTCACTATGTATTTTCTTTGCAACTTGATAATATGATCTTGGGTCATCTGCACTTACATTTGCAGGACAAACATAAACTTTTGCCCCCATTGTTTTTAACATATCAATTTTATCTTTTGAAGATTTAGAACTAACTGCCAAAATGCATTCATATCCTTTTAAGATACTTACCATTGCTAAACTAAAGCCAGTATTTCCACTTGTAGTTTCAACAATAGTATCACCAGGAGTTAAAATGCCTTTTCGCTCAGCTTCTTCTATAATATAAAGAGCAATACGATCTTTTGTTGAATGTCCCGGATTAAATCCTTCAACCTTAGCATAGAAATTACCAATAAGATTAGAAGTAATTCTGTTGAGTTTAATTAATGGTGTATTGCCAATAAGCTCCAACACATTATTATGGGCTAATAATTCGTCTTTCATAAAGAGGTTTTTCGTTATAAAAAATTTTAGCTTTACGCCTTATTTTAAAACCGTACAAACTTACGGTAAATATTTTAATTAGTCCTTTATTCCTTCTAAATCTAATATAAATGCATAATCAATTGCAACTTCTTTTAGCGCTTCAAATCTACCAGAAGCACCGCCATGCCCAGCATCCATGTTAGTATGAAGTAATAAAGAGTTTTTATCTTTTTTTAATTCCCTTAGTTTTGCCACCCACTTTGCTGGTTCCCAATATTGAACTTGAGAATCATGTAATCCCGTTGTCACCAACATATTAGGGTATTTCTTTGCTTCAACGTTATCATAGGGTGAATACGATTTAATATAATCATAATATTCCTTATCATTTGGATTTCCCCATTCATCATATTCTCCTGTTGTTAAAGGAATACTATCGTCTAGCATTGTTGTAACAACATCTACAAACGGTACTGCTGCTATTACACCATTATATAATTCTGGAGCCATATTAACGATAGCGCCCATTAATAATCCACCAGCAGAGCCTCCATAAGCATATAGATGGTCTTTTGAGGTATATTTTTCTTCAATTAAAAATTTAGAAACATCTATAAAGTCTGTGAAAGTATTTTTCTTTTGAAGTAATTTACCATCATCATACCAATTTCTACCTAAATACTCTCCTCCCCTAACATGAGCTATTGCATAAATAAATCCTCTATCTAATAAACTTAAACGTATACTAGAAAAATAAGGATCTATTGTTGAACCATACGAACCATAAGCATATAATAATAATGGATTTGAACCGTCCATTTTAATGCCTCTTTTATAGACCATTGTTAGTGGTACTTTTGTACCATCTTCTGCAGTTGCCCATAGCCTCTTAGAATCGTAATTATTTTTATCGAACTTACCTCCTAACACTTCTGTTTCTTTTAAAACAACCTGTTCTTTCGTTTCCATATTATAATCTAAAAGAGAAGATGGAGTCGTTAATGAAGTATAACTGTATCTAAGTGTTTTTGTGTCAAATTCTGGGTTTTGAGTGGTATAAGCAGTATACGTTTCAGTATTGAAAGGCAAGTAATGACTTTCAGAATTATCCCATGGTTTAATATGAATTTTATTTAATCCATTATTTCTTTCATTGACTACTAGGTACTCTTTAAAAATATCAATTCCCTCCAGAAGAACATCCTTTCTATGAGGAATTACTTCTTCCCAATGTTCTTTAGTAGTTTTCACTTCTGAAGTTTTCATCAATTTAAAATTGATTGCCTTATCCTTATTAGTAAGAATATAGAAGTCTTTTCCGAAGTGAGAAATATTATATTCCAACCCTCTTTCTCTTTCTTGAAATAAGTTAAATTTTTCATTTGGAGTATCTGCACTCAATATTCTATATTCTGAAGTTAAGGTACTATATGAGCCAATCACAAGAAATTTTCTTGACTTTGTTTTATAAACAAAGGTTCCAAAAGTTTCATCTTTTTCTGTATAAACTAACTCATCTTTTTTAGAATTAGTTCCTAAAACATGTTTATAGATTCTATCTGCACGAAGAGTCTGTTCATCCTTACGAGTATAAAACAAAGTTTTATTGTCATTCGCCCATGTGGAACCTCCTGTAGTTAATGGAATTTTTTCTTCATACACCTTACCGGTCTCTAAATTTTTAATGTGAATTATATATTTTCTCCTACTCAATGTGTCGACTCCAAAGGAAATTAATTTATTATCCGGACTTATACTCATCCCGCTTAAGTTATAATATGAATAGCCTTCAGCCATTTCATTTACATTAAATAGAATTTCTTCTTTAGCATCTAATGATTCTTTTTTTCTGGTATAAATCGGATAGTCTTTTCCTTTTTCAAATCGAGTAATGTAATAGTATCCATTCAATTTATAAGGTACAGACTCATCGTCTTCTTTAATACGGCTTTTCATTTCCTCGAATAAATCCTTCTGAAAATCTTTAGTATGAGCTGTCATTTTCTCATAATAATCATTTTCTCTCTCTAAATAATCAATGACCTCATCATCATCCTTATCATTAAGCCAATAGTAATTATCCACTCTAACATCACCATGCTTTTCTAAATGTTTTTCAACTTTATCGGCTTTTGGGGGAACTATATTCATATGTTTTTTTGAAGTTGTTTTGGTATTACATGAAGCAGCAAAAATAATTGTTACAATTGAAAATACCACTAAATTTTTCATAACAAATAGCATGTTAAATTAGAGAGCAAAGTAATAATTTTGTTTGGAATAAAAAACAAAAAATATGCTTGGAGATTTAATGGGAATGATAGATAAAATTAAAGAAACCCAAAAGTAAATAGAGGCAACTAAATTAAGATTTAATTTAGTTTTAATTGAAGAACAAAACATCGATAGAGTAATAAAAACCACTATTACCTCTAATAAAAAAAATGCTCCTAGAGCACAAAGAAAAGAAACATAAAGTATTTTTACTTATTGCAAAATAAAAAGCCTCTTAATTAAGAGGCCTTTACTAGTTATAGGTAGTTACAATTTCTAAAAATTTATCATGCATTGCTGCAGTGTAATCATAATGTGTTACGATTCGTAACTTCCCTTGCCCCATAGAGCTTATCATTACATTATGTTTAGAAAGATCATTTATAAATTTTTCTTCTGAAATACCTTCTTGTAAATAAAAAATAACAATATTGGTTTCTGTAGCCTCAACTTTACTTATATACCTTTGTTTTTCAAGTATTGACGCAATCTCTGAAGCTCTTTGATGGTCTATCGCTAATCTATCGACATGATGATCTAAGGCATATAACCCTGCTGCTGCCATAAAACCTACTTGTCGCATAGCTCCTCCTAAGATTTTTCTAATTCGAATTGCATTGTACATTAAACTTGATTTACCCACTAAAATAGTGCCCATTGGCGCTCCTAAGCCTTTGCTTAAGCAAATTGAAATTGTATCGAAGTTAGCACCATAATCTTTAGGGTCTTCATTTTTCGCAACTAAAGCATTCATTAAACGTGCTCCATCTAAATGCAAGCCTAATTTATGATCATCACAGACTTTTTTAATTTTTTTAATTTCATTAAAATCATAACATGCACCACCTCCTTTGTTGGTAGTATTCTCAAGACATACTAGACTTGTTAAAGGGCTGTGATAAAAATCTGGTGGATTGATAGATGCTTCAACTTGCTGAGCTGTAATCATTCCACGAGTACCATTTATTAATTTACAGGAAACTCCACTATTAAAAGATGCGCCTCCTCCCTCATAATTATATACGTGCGCCCAAACATCACAAATTAATTGTTCTCCTGGGTTTGTATGCAGTTTAATAGCAGCTTGATTAGACATGCTTCCAGTAGGGAAATACAAGGCTTGATCCATCCCAAATAATTCAGCAAAACGTCTTTCTAATTCATTAACAGTTGGATCTTCTTTATATACATCATCCCCTGTTTCGGCTTTTAATATTGCTTCCAACATTTCTGGGGTTGGTTTTGTAAACGTATCACTACGCAAATCTATCATCATAGGGTTTATTTTTTTCTTTCTGCTGAACTATCATATACTGGAATAACAGCATCAATCTGAACATCTATTTCTACTAATTTTAAATCATTATTATATGAGAAATTAATGTTTTTTTGTGTTGATGCGTTAGTTAAATCGTATAAATTGTAGGTGTTTGTATATATTTCTTCACCCGATTTAAATACAAAAGTACGGTAACAAGAATAAATTCCAGTGCTAGAAGTAGGTTTGTTTTCGGGATTAGAAACTTCATACTTTTTAACTCCTTTATTTTTTATATCTATCTTAAAATCAAATACAAAAAGTGATTTATCGAACGTAGTACTTTCATACTCACCACAACTATCAAATTTCTTTATATTGGTTTTATTTTCCACTTCCCAAAAGATAAATACTTCAAAATAAGACTCTTTTGACATACAACGACTTCCATCATTCATAAAGAACATTTTATTTTCTCCTAAGCAATGACGTTTATTAGAAAACCAATCTCCATCAAGAGTTTCAGTAAATTCAGAAACAAGTCCATCAACATAAGCTTCATCATTTTGAGCATAGGTAATTGTAGCACCTAAAATTAGTAAGGTTATCAGTATTTTTTTCATCTTTAAAATATATTAATTATTAAAATAACATTGAAAACTTCCTATCGGGCTCCCATCGGGAATCATTGAAGTTCGTTTTAAAACAAATTTTTCTGGATGTTTTTTAAATTCATTAATCTCTCTGATTAACTGCATAGATTGATTATCCTCCTTAGTTTCACTATTCTTAGCCAAACGTTCAATCGCTTTATTCACCATTGCTTTAACTTGTGGAATACTTTTTTTATGTGCTGCTAAATTCATTAAATGATGTAAGGTCACAAACTGGATAGTTCTATGAACTTCTTTAATATATTCTGAATCATGTATAGGTGCAATAGTAGTACGAATCAATCCATTCAATACATCTTGAAACCCTAAGTTATCAATTTCTATAGATTTTTGCTGAATTAATCGGTTGGCTCGTTCAGGGTTTAGCAATAAGCTAAGCGTCATTTCACTTGCTGTTGCTGCAGCTCCAAGGGCATCAAACGAAACACCTGTCTTGCTTTTAAAAGATTCTCGGCTTCTTGGATAGCCCATAGTTCTTGGAGGAAATAATAACAATTTATCTTCCGGTATCGCTAAGATATTCGCCTCTAATGTTTTTAAAACTATTCGCAATGCTTGTTCTTGTTCTTGCTTCGGAATATGTCTAACGGCTTCACTTTTATCACCTTTAACTGAATATGAATAATCCAAACCTCCAATCATTTTTACCGCTGCTTCTGTCTGAAACCTATGAAAGAAATACAAGGGTACAAAAACGTCTTCTAATACTGAAAAAGGTGTTCCTGTGGGAATATTATCTTCTGAAAAGTTGTCAATTGATTTCTCTCTTATATTTAATACATTCTGTAATTCTTCATATGCATTACTTCCATTATCCCAAAGATGTGCTTTACCATGTGCACCCCCTTGTGCTCTAGCATCTCTATCTGAAATATATCGATATCCTTTTAAGAAGGCCTCATTTAAAATATTATTTAGCTCCTCTTTTTCAGAAGTACCTTTTTTAAATTCACTATATGAATAAGCTACTGTTACTTTATCCCAATCCCCTATTCCAACTGCATACGCATTCGAAAAGTCAACTACACCATTTTTTAATGTCAAAGAAGGATGTGGATAGTCCATTACACTGGCTCTATTATTTGTGCTCGCTGCAAAGTTATGAGCAAAACCAATGGTGTGCCCTACTTCATGTGCTGCTAATTGGCGAATTCGTGCCAATGCCATTTCTAACATCTGTTGATAGTTATCATCTCTTTCAGCAAAAGGTTGATTCATTAATGCTTGCGCAATCATAAAATCCTGACGAATACGCAGGCTTCCTAAACTTACATGACCTTTTAAAATTTCTCCTGTACGTGGATCAGTGATGGTACTTCCATAACTCCATCCTCTTGTAGAACGATGCACCCACTGAATAACATTATAGCGTATATCTAAAGGATCTGCATCTTTGGGTAACATTTTAACTTGAAACGCATCTTTAAACCCAATAGCTTCATACGCTTGATTCCACCAACTTGCTCCTTCCATTAGAGCGGAACGGACAGGCTCTGGAGTTCCAGGATCTAAATAATAAACAATAGGTTCCTTTGCTTGACTTAAATCTTTATTAGGATGTTTCTTTTCTAAAAGATGACGGGTAATAAAACGTTTTTTAACAGGCTCCCATATTGGTGTTGCATAATCCATATAATCCATTGAATATGAGCCACTACGCGGATCAAAAACCCTTGACTGATAGGTGTTATCAGGTAATTCAACAAAACTATGATGCTGAATAAATGAAAGCGACGTAGCATCTGGACTTACCGTTATTATATTTTTTCCAGTAGGTTGTCCAGAGAAAGTTATTAAAGATTCGAACTCTACATTTTTAGGAAAGGCTTTAGTATTCTCCATCCATAAAACACTCCTATTTTCATCTAATTTATAAATCCCCTCCTTTTTTCTTTTTAAGGTTAGTGCTATACCATGGCTGTCTAATAATAAAAATGGCGTTAAATCAATAATATAGTTATTGCCTTTTATCTCTTTAATAGGAAAACCATGTAGCACAGATTTCACAAAAGCTTGCTCTATTGATTTTTTTTCTAGTTCATTATCTGTATTTGCACGAAACTTCTGATTGGTTTGCACTAATAATAGTTTATTTCCACTCTTTATAAATTTCACCAATACTCCATCTCCAATTTGTCCTCTATCCAATCCAATATCATTGGACCCTAAACCTGAGCTCAAATAATGAACATATAAAAATTCTTTATTTAATTCTGAAACCTCCAAGTATATTTCTCCTTGATCTTCAGTATAATGGAAATTAAAATATCCTTCAGAAGTAATTAGATTTTTTTTGCTTTCTAGAAATTGTGCTGAAAGTGAATTGATTCCGAAGAACAAAACAAATAGGATGGTTAACTGCTTCATGTTATAAAATTTCTTAAATATATTAGAATCAATTGAAAATTAGATATTTTGTTTTAAGTAATTACAAAAATTAACTTATGATTTGATTATTTTTTTTACAATACTTGAATTTGAATCTGAAATTTTTAATAAGTAAATGCCTGTAGATAATTGTGATAAATCTATTCTAACTTTTTTATTTGTTAGGTTTTTCTGAAATATTTTCTTTCCATTTATTGTTAAGACTTCCAGTATTATTTGATTTTCAAAATTTAATTCATTTAACTGAATTTCTAAAACTGAATTAATTGGATTTGGATATAGAGTAATATTTTTTTCTAGTAAATTATCTTCAACGCCTACAATATTACATTCAGGAATCCAACTTTTACCATCTAAACCCCAATCTTCTTCTATTATAATACATAAATGTGTTAAAGCAGTATAAGGTATATCTACAATCCTTGGAGTATTTGAATAATCATATTCCTCTGTGCTTGGATTCCCCCAAGCAGCACCTTCAATAATTCCATCATTATCATTAATTGAATAATCTATCGCAGTATTTCCAGTATTATCATTTAATTTCCAATATCCTAAAAGTTGATTGTAATTTGGATGTGTATTATCTATTGTTTGACAATACCAATTTGCAATTTCATTTTCAATAAGAACTGAATCCCAAATTCGCACTTCTGCAATAGCCCCTTGAAAATCGTACCCTGTGTCTATATCAGCACCAAAATAAAGGCCTTCACCAACATTGATATCTCCAATGTTGGTGATAGAAGCTTCCTCAACGAAACTACCATCCAAATAAATTTTCATAAAACTATCTCTATTAAAACTAACACTTATAGTATGCCATTCATTATCAGTAATAGTTCCCCCTGTGTTTATATCCACTCTATTAGATCCATCACCAATATTCACTTTCCAAGATTCTCCATCTGGCAAAGCAAATGACAATACAAATCCAGGGTTTAATCCAGTGTCCCAATCTTTATTACCTACGATAGAAACATCGCCTCCAGAGTTTGTTCTTAAACGACATTCGATTGTAAAATCACGATCTGCCCCAAAATCAAATAAAGCATCCTGAGCTACAAATACATAATCATTTTCACCATCGAATTGTAATTCCAATTCTTCAGACAAACAATTTAGTGGAGGTTCTACAATAATTATATCTTTTTCTATTACTTCTGTTTCAATAGAGTTTCCACTCGCTATAAAAAATACATTTTCTTCTTCAAAACTAGACCCGCCATGTGAGTTGTTTTTTCCTCCGTGATCTGTTGTAACTAAAATTAACCAGTCTTCATTTTCATAATTTGGTCTATTCTCAATACTTGTAATAATTGGCGCTATTAGTCCATCTACTATTTCAATAGCATCAATATATTGAGGAACATCTGGAGAAAAACCATAGCTATGTCCTGCATGATCTATATCATCAAAATGAAGAAAAAGAGCATCAACATCGTTTTCAGAAATATAAGTAATTGCTTCTGAAGAAACCCCTGCATCACTAGAAACATTTAAAGTAAAATCTGCTGTATCATCTACTATATTATCATTAATAGGTGACCAGTGGCATATAGACGCTGTTAACAAAACTGAATTAAAGTCTTCTATGTAATGAAATAATGACGGATATTGCTCGTAATTATTCCCGTCAAAATTATTATTTGTAACCAAATGTTTATCTGACCAAACCCCACAAATATTTGCAGACCAACCAGGTCCGCTAATCGTAATATCATCATTTAGGGCATCTGGACTATAAACACCATTTGCAATAAGGTCGTCGATAATTGGTGTTGATGCTACTTCCATAGCATCAGGTCTACAGCCATCAATCCCAATAATGAGCACTTTTCTATTATTTTGTGAAAATGACAAAACTGAATACAGACAAATAAAGGAGTATATTATAAATTTCATTTAATAAAAAATTACATGAATCACTAAAATATGAAATTGAAAAACAATTTAACTTAAAAATTACATAATATCTTTCATTCTGTAAATGGAAATTCTATTTTTGTTGAAAACACATATAAATGATTACACTTGATCAAATTAAAGATCTTAAAGAGCGCCTGGAAGCGTTAAGGGGGTATCTTTGACGTTGCTGGCAAACAAATTGAAATAGCAAACGACGAAGAAAAAACGTTTGATCCTAATTTTTGGAACAAGCCAAGAGAAGCTGAAATCTTCATGAAAGCTTTGAGAACAAAGAAAAAATGGATTATTGATTACGAATCTTCCGTTACACTTACTGATGAAGCTGAAATAATATATGAATTTTTTAAAGAAGGTGAAGGTACTGCTGAACAAGTAGAAACCGCTTTTGAAAAAGCATTCAATACGATTGAAGCTCTAGAGTTTCGAAATATGATGCGTGACGAAGGTGATGTAATGAGTGCAGTTCTTCAAATTACTGCAGGTGCTGGAGGTACAGAAAGTTGTGATTGGGCAGAAATGCTCATGCGCATGTACTTAATGTGGGCAGAAAAAAACGATTTAAAAGTAAAAGAACTCAACTATCAAGCTGGAGATTCGGCAGGTGTAAAAACTGTAACTATAGAAATAGAAGGTGATTTTGCCTTTGGTTGGTTAAAAGGAGAAAATGGTGTGCATCGATTGGTGCGTATTTCACCTTTCGATAGTAATGCCAAGCGCCATACAAGTTTTGCTTCAGTATATGTGTATCCCTTAGCTGACGACAGTATAGAAATTGACATTAACCCTTCGGATATTTCTTGGGCATTTGCTAGAAGTGGTGGTGCTGGAGGTCAAAACGTAAATAAAGTTGAAACCAAAGCCATATTAACACACGAACCTTCTGGGATTGTGATACATAATTCTGAAACTCGTTCGCAACTAGAAAACCGTGAAAAAGCCATGCAAATGTTGAAGTCGCAACTGTATGAAATCGAATTGCGTAAGCAACAAGCCCAACGCGATGAAATTGAAGGCAATAAAATGGCAATTGAATGGGGCTCTCAGATTCGTAATTATGTATTGCATCCTTATAAATTGATAAAAGATGTTCGAACAGCTCATGAAACAGGTAACACGGAGGCAGTATTAAATGGAGGACTCGATGGTTTTCTAAAAGCCTTTTTAATGATGAAAGGTCAAGGAGAAAAAAGTGATGAACTTTAAATAGATTCTTAAAAAGCAAAACGATTGCCCTATCCTATTCAAGGATGGGGTTTTTTATGTCCTTGATCAAACGGTAATTCTATTGATAAAGCGGTATGTGACCGTTTGATATTCCATTGGGACATTTTAACTATTTAGTATGTATATTAAGTTTACTTTTTATGGGCAAGAACATGATACTGTTTTAAATGCACCAGATAATTGATTAAGTGAAATAATACCCTTTCCTATAGGTTATGCTCCTTCAATTGATTTAGTTGGTTTTGAGGATTTACGTTTTGCTCCAGGATGGTCTGATACTAAAAGTGAAGAATTTTTGGCATGCACATTTGTTTGGTATTTAGAACAAGGAGATCTAATGACTGAAGCTAAACTCACAGCGTATTTTAATAGCTATTACGATGGACTAATGGATGTAACTATGAAAGCACCCGATGGAAGTATTAATCCAAATAAAATAGACAACTCAATTTGTTTATTCATTAAAACAAATGATGGTTTTAAAGGGAGAATGAGAGTATATGATAAGTTTTTCTCTAAAGAATACATCATTCTCAATATTCAAATTAAAGAGAGCTATTGTACTAGAGCTAAAAAGCAAATTATTTCTTGTGATATTTCACCAAAAGACTTCAATCATGAAATATGGAACATCTTTGATGAAGTTACACTTAAAGTCCCTTGTGATTAAATAAGCTTAATTAATAAAGCATCAAATAATTATTTTTCATCTTCTTGAACCTTGGAAGGGTCCATTTTTGAAAAAATCCATCCAAAAATCATTGCAATTAAAAAGGAGGGTGCGAGTACATCAAGAGCTACAAAATATTCACCAACACTTTCCAAGTTTTGGAACACAAATTTAAATAGAATCACAGATAAAAAACCAGAGATCATAGATGCAATGGCCCCTTTTTCAGTAAAGCCTTTCCAAAAGAGCGTCAAAATGATCACCGGACAGAAGGTGGCGGCTATTCCCGACCAACCAAAAATAATGACCCAGAATACCTGCCTTTCAGGGGAGACGATCGCAATTACCATTGCTATTCCAAGGGCAATTACTGCCATAATTATTGTAACAATTCTTGATATTTTAGTAAGCTCATGGTCTTTTAAATCTGGACGTAAAATTTTCTGATAAAAATCACGTGTGATAGCGCTTGAAGCAATGATTAGTAAAGAATCAATGGTAGACATAATCGCAGAAAGCACAATGGCTACGTAAATCGCAACTACGATCAAAGGAAGGAAATTTTCTGTCATTACACTCAGTACATCTGTAGCTCCTACACCAAAAACAGCTTCAGGATCTTGTCCGCTTTCAGTGAAAAGTACTCTGGCTAGAATCCCAATCGTTACAGCTGCTGCATCGGTAAGAAGCGTAAATATAATAGCGACCCATCTTCCTTTGTTAATTTCATTTTCGTTTTTAATAGACATAAAACGAACGTAAACCTGTGGTGATCCTAAGAATCCAAGTCCGATCATTGAAAAGCCTAGTATGGTGAAAAGGTTCATCCAACCATCGTCGTTTCCTCCCCAAATATCGGTTAATGCTGGATCAATTGCTTGTAAGCCTGCAGTAATTGATTGTCCATGATCCATAGAAAACCAAACCACTATAGGAAGTAGAACTAATCCTAAGAACATCAAAAGACCTTGAAATAAATCGGACCATACAGCCGCTACAAATCCACCAATAAAGATATAAATAAGGACAATAAAAAAACCAATTAGCGCCCCTGTATAATAGTTGATATTTAGTAGAGACTCAAAGGCAATACCTGTTGCATCAATTTGTGAGCTTACATAGATGATTACAAATATTGATAACACAGAGGCTGAAAGTATTCTTAAAGTGTGTGTATTAGACTTAAAATGACTTTGTAGGTAATCTGGTATCGTGATCGAACCATACGCATCTGATTTCCTTTTGAATAGCTTGGCCATAAAAAACCAGGAAATAAAAACGCCTAATAATTCTCCAAGAACAACCCAGTATCCAGAGTATCCAGCCAAAGCTCCCATTCCTGTTAAACCAATAAGTAACCAACCTGATTCTCCTGTAGCACGGGCAGAAAAGGCTACAGCCCAGAAACCCATGTTTTTTCCTCCCACATAAAAATCACTCATGCTTTTAATCCGTCGGGATGCCATGATACCAATTATAAATAGTACAGAGACATAGAGTGCGAGTACGATGATTTTTGTGAGCATAATTATTTTATTGTTTGATTAATTCGTTTAAACGCCCTTGAAATTTGGATAATAGGCAAGTATCAAATGTATGAAAAGTTTTCACAAAAAAAATTTGACTCTCACATAGGTATCATGTGATCCAAAAATAAATACAAATGCTTTGGGAATAAATAAATCGATATTACTCTACTTCATATGTTTCTCCTGAGAAAAATAAATCAGCAGTTTTTGTGAACTTAGATTTAGATTTAACCTCTAGTGTTAAGGCTGCTTCTCTTTCTTCTAGGGTTACATCAGAAAAGCTTCTAATAACACCTGTAACTAAGGGATAATCTAATCGTACTAGCATTTGATGCAAAGTAGGGTCTTGTTCACAAGCATCATGAACCAAAATATCTTTTTCAGTTATATTATTTTCTCCTATGGTTACTACTTCTAACTTAAGTCTGTTTAAAACCAAACCTTTGTTTTTTTCTTTCCCAAATATCATTGGCTTACCATCTTCTACAAAAAGTTGTTTGTCATCGCGAACATTTTTATCTGTATACTTTGCAAAACAGCCATCATTAAAGATGTTACAGTTTTGAAGAATTTCAATTAGTGAAGTTCCTTTAAACTTTTCTGCATCAATAAACATTTGTGTCATTTCTTTTGGAGTGTTCCCTCCTACGCGAGCAAAATATCTTGCTTGGGCACCTATAGCTAATTCTCCTGGAGAAAAAGGAGGTTGTGTATTTCCATAAGGAGATGACTTCGTTTTTTGCCCAACGGTTGAAGTTGGTGAGAATTGACCTTTCGTTAATCCATATATTTCATTATTAAAAAGAATGATATTTAAATCTAAATTTCTTCTTAACAAATGAATAAAATGATTTCCTCCAATCGCCATAGCATCTCCATCCCCAGTAATTACCCAAACTCTTAAATCTGGATTTGCTAACTTAACTCCAGAAGCAATTGCTGGAGCTCTTCCGTGAATTCCGTGCATTCCATAGGTATCAACATAGTAGGGAAACCTTGATGAGCACCCAATACCAGAAATAAATACGATATCTTCTTTTTTAACTCCCATTTCTGGAAGTGCTTTTTGCATCGCTCTTAAGATAACATAATCATCACATCCGGGACACCATCTTACTTCTTGATCGGTTGCAAAATCTTTAAATGTATATTTTTCAACAGTTGCTTCCATCTCTATTTCAGTAATTGTTTAAATTTTTGAATCAGTTCACTATTTCCAAATGGTAAGCCTTGAATTTTATTATACTGCAAGAAATTAAGTTCATTAAAATTACTTTTTAACACTTTAACAAATTGTCCATTATTCAATTCACAAACAATAATCTTTTTATATTTAGATAAAATTTCTTTTGTATTCTTCGGAAGTGGGTTTAAATAATTAAAATGTAGGAACCCAACATTTGTAAATCCATCTTCATACATTTCTTTTACAGCTGAATGTAATGAACCATAGGTTCCACCCCATCCTACGACTAATAAATCTCCTTCATCAGAAAATTCATTCGCAATATCTGGAATATAATTTTGAACTCGTTTAATTTTTTCATCCCTAATATTTGTCATATACTCATGGTTTTCTGGCATATAAGAAACATTTCCAGAAACTCTATCCTTCTCTAAACCTCCCACTCTATGTTCTAAACCTTTTGTTCCAGGGATAGCCCAATTTCTTGCTAAAGAATCCTCATTACGTTTATAGGGGTGCCAGTTCTCGATATATTTATCAATGATATTATTATTGATTTCTGGCATTTCATCAACTGTTTTGATTTTCCAAGGAGCTGAACCGTTTGCTATATAACCATCAGATAATAATATAACTGGAGACATATGTTCGATAGCTAATTTAGAGGCTTCAAAAGCATAATCAAAACAATTAGCTGGAGTACTCGCAGCAATAACAATCACTGGACTTTCTCCGTTTCGGCCATACATGGCTTGTAATAAATCTGATTGTTCCGTCTTTGTAGGCAAACCAGTTGAAGGGCCTCCACGTTGTACATTTACAATTACTAAAGGTAATTCGATCATCATGGCCAATCCTAAAGCTTCTGCTTTTAATGCCATTCCTGGTCCTGATGTGGTTGTAATCGCTAATTTTCCTGCAAATGCAGCACCAATAGCTGAACTTATACCTGCGATTTCATCTTCTGCTTGAAATGCTTTAACTCCAAAATGTTTGTGTTTTACTAATTCATGTAAAATATCAGAAGCAGGAGTAATAGGATATGATCCTAAAAATAATTCAAGTCCAGATTTCTCAGCAGCTGCAAGGAATCCCCATGCTGTTGCTTTATTTCCCATTATAATTCGATAGGTTCCAGGTTTCATTTTTGCTGGAGCAATTGAATATGCATTGGGTATTAATTCTAAAGTTTCAGCAAAATAAAAACCTGCATTTAGTACCTTTGTATTGGCTTCTACTAAATGTGGTTTCGTTGCAAATTTCTTTTTGAAAAAGTCTGTAGTATGTGCTACAGACCGATTATACATCCAATAAACCATTCCCAAGGCAAACATGTTTTTACTTCGAGTAATGCTTTTATTATCTAATCCTTTAATGTCTTTTAAAGTCTCTTTAGTTATGGAAGTCATAGAAACCTCTATAACTCGATAATTTTCTAAACTATTATCTTCTAGTGGGTTTGATTCATATTTTGCTTTTTGGAGGTTTTTCCTTGTAAATGAATCGGTATCTACAATAATGGTATGTCCAGGCTTTACAGCAAATAAATTTGTTTTTAACCCAGCAGGGTTCATCGCTACCAATAAATCGACATTATCACCAGCCGTACTAATTTCTACACTACCAATATGAACTTGAAACCCAGAAACTCCATATAAACTTCCTTGTGGAGCTCTAATTTCAGCAGGGTAATTTGGAAAAGTAGCAACATCGTTACCGAACATAGCAGAGGTGTCTGAAAACTGAGTTCCTGTTAACTGCATTCCGTCACCTGAATCACCTACAAACCTTATGACTACGGTATCTAAAACTTCAGGTTTTTTATCCTTATTTTTTGTTATAGCGTTCTTTGTTGTCATATATAAAAAATTGCAATTGCAAAATTAGGTTAAATTTTAAGGTATTAATGAAAATTTTAGTTAAAAATACTTAGTTAAAATAAAAAACAAAAAGTTAATTGTTCAGCGGAAATTATAGTTATTCGGGGTACTCAATTCGCAGATGATAAATATTATTTAACTTCTTTTTAAGCACCTTTTTTATGCTTTGTATTTCTTTAAAAGTAATGTTAGCATTTAAGAACTGACCCTGTTCCATTTGCCCATTAATAATTTTTTCTACAAATAAATCTATCTTAGAAGAAGTAGGTTCTTTTAAGCTTTTACTGGCTGCCTCTACACTATCAGCCATCATTAATATTGCTGTTTCTTTTGAAAAAGGTTTAGGTCCTGGGTATCTAAAATCATCTTCATTGGCTTCCCCATTTTTATCTAATTCTTTTTTATAAAAATAATATACAAGACTCGTTCCATGATGGGTTCGTATAAAATCAATTAAACGATCTGGTAGCTTATTCTTTCTAGCTATTTCAATTCCGTTTAAAACATGATCAACAATTATTCTTGCACTTTCTTTAGGTTCTAATTCATCATGTGAATTAATTGAACTCTTTTGATTTTCTGTAAAATACATTGGGTTTTGCATTTTACCAATATCATGATATAAAGCTCCTACCCTAACCAACATTGCATTTGCACCAATTTCATTTGCAGCAGCTTCAGATAAATTGGCCACATTTAAAGAATGATGAAAAGTTCCTGGCGCGACATTTGAAAGCTCTTTCAAAAGTTTTGAATTGGTATCACTTAATTCTAATAAAGAGACATCTGAAACTAATCCAAACATTTTTTCATAGGCATATACTAAAGGAAAAGCAAAGAGTGTAATCAAACCACATAAAATAAAATAGGCGAAATTTTTCCACTCAATTAATTCGATATTTCCTTCATGAATAATAAAGAAAGCAAAGTAACCCACTATATAAATCAAGGTAATTTGACCTACAGAAATAAATAAATTAGCTCTTTTATATAGTTCTGTAATAGTCAATATGGTAACAATACCCGCTATGATTTGAAGAAATAAAAACTCAAAACTATTAGGTACTATAAAACCTAATAGCAAAATGGTTAGTACATGTACAAAAAGCCCTAAACGTGCGTCAAAAAAGGTTTTTAATACTAAAGGCAAAATACACAAGGGGACAATATAAACGAAATTTGCATCTATTTTAACAACAAAAGTTGTTATGAAAATCATTAAAATAATATTGAAAAATATAAAAGTAACTTTTGTGTTATTCTCATATATTTCGGCTCGGTATTTTTTCAGAAATAAAAATAACATTAAAAAGACTAGAGAAATTAATACAGCATACCCTAATATCAGCCAATAAAAATTAGACTTACTCCACACTTGAGATTCATATTCCCCTTTTAGTGAATTTAAAATTTGAAACTTATCACCTTCTACGACTTCACCTTTAGCTATAATTCTTCCTCCTTTTTCAATTAAACCTCGGTTAGGATTAATAGCTTTAATCTTTGCGGCAACCTCATTATCTGTAGCAACTAAATCCAACGCTACATTAGCTATAATAATTTTTGAAAATATTTCATTAAAAAAAGATTCCATAGACTGCATGGATTCCTTATCTATTTCAGCAAGAACTTTACTTTCAACATCATTAATTTCAAGAAGACTCTGATAGGGTAACTCTTCTATTTCATTCCCTCTTTTAAGATAGATAAGCTTATCTTTTGAATAACTATGTAACTCTTCCTTAATACCATTTTTATAAATCGAATTAAGAGTTGAATTTCCTACTATTACAACAGAAGATTTAGGAAATAAATAAAGACTATCAACATAATCTGTTTCCATTAGTTCTGAAAATCTTGCCTTTACTTTTTCAACAACATCCGTATTATATACAAAATATGGTCTTGCTTTATCTTTTATTGCATCTGTTTCTTTTGCTAACGTTTCTTTATCCTTTTTAATCGTAAAACTAAAGGGAGCATACAGGTTTTCATATTGCCAAGGTTTTCCTTTTTGAAAGTTATATTTAAATTTCCCTCCTTTTGGTAATAAATAAATAGTTAATAAGGTCGCAAGTACAAATAGTAACACCTTATAAATAAGGGATTGATTTCTACCAAAAAAAGAAAAGTAAGTTTTCATGTGGCTATATTACTATATTAAAACGATAACACTTCGACATTGCTCAGTACAGGTATGATGTTTGCTAGTTATCATTTCGCTGGGTAATAAACTTTTTATTATGTTCGGTTCATAAATATTTTTACGAAAAGTAAAGGTATACATAACGAATGATTTATCCCAAGACCTTTTAAATTTGTTAATAATACACGCCCATTTTAAGATTGATAATTTGGTAATAAATGCGTAAATTCGCAGTCGATTTTATAATGTATTAAAATTGCATTATTTATTTAATAATTATAATTCAATCTAATGAGTAAAGAAGTTGTCATTGTATCTGCAGTAAGAACTCCAATAGGAAGTTTCATGGGAAGTCTATCTTCTATAACAGCGACCCAATTAGGGGCTACGGCTATTAAAGGAGCCTTAGAAAAAATTAATTTAGACCCTAACCTTGTACAAGAAGTGTATATGGGTAATGTGATACAAGCAGGTGTTGGACAAGCTCCTGCAAGACAAGCAGCAATTCATGCTGGAATTCCAAATAATGTACCCTGTACTACAATAAATAAAGTTTGTGCTTCAGGTATGAAAGCAGTGATGAATGCAGCACAAGCTATTGCGCTTGGAGATGCTGATATTATTATTGCTGGAGGTATGGAAAGTATGAGTAATATTCCACATTATGTACACCTAAGAAATGGACATAAATTTGGCCAAAAATCTATGGAAGATGGAATGCAGAAAGATGGCTTGGTTGATGCATACGATAATAATGCAATGGGCGTATGTGCTGATTTATGTGCTACTGAACATAATTTTTCAAGAGAAGATCAAGATAATTATGCGATTCAATCTTATAAAAGATCTGCTAAAGCATGGTCTGAAGGAAAATTTAATGATGAAGTTGTTCCTGTTGAAATTCCACAAAGACGTGGTGAGCCAGTAATTATTTCAGAGGATGAAGAATATAAAAACGTGCGAATGGAGAAAATTCCAACCTTACGTGCAGTATTTACAAAAGAAGGAACTGTGACAGCTGCAAATGCATCAACAATTAATGATGGTGCTGGAGCAATGATATTAATGAGTGCTGAAAAGGCAAAAGAATTAAATCTAACTCCCTTGGCTATAATAAAAGGTTATGCAGATGCTGCTCATGAACCAGAATGGTTTACTACGGCTCCCTCAAAAGCCCTACCTAAAGCACTCTCTAAAGCGAATATCTCTATAGATGATGTAGATTATTTTGAATTTAATGAAGCTTTTGCTGTCGTTGGATTAGCTAATATGAAACTATTAGGATTAAATGACTCTAACGTTAATGTAAACGGTGGAGCTGTATCATTAGGACATCCTTTAGGGTGTAGTGGTGTAAGAATATTAATTACACTGATCAATGTGCTTAAGCAAAATAATGGAAAAATAGGAGCTGCAGCAATTTGTAATGGAGGTGGTGGCGCCTCTGCATTGGTACTTGAAAGAGCTTAATATTTTTAAAAATTATCCAAGAAAAAAAATAAATGAAACGAGCTTATTAATAATCTTATCATTCAGCGAAATGTCTAATTGCGAACAGCATGTGACCCTTATAAAAAATAATAAAGACACATGAAATACGGTATTTGTAATTTAAGTATTGTTCCGTTAAGGGCAGAAACTGCAGATGCTAGTGAGTTAGTTTCCCAAGTATTATACGGTGAAATTTTTAAAGTTCTAGAAGAACGAAAAAAATGGAGCCGAATTCGACTAAGCTTAGATACTTATGAAGGTTGGATAGACAACAAACAATTTATTATAATTTCTGAAGAAGAGTATCACGAGCTTAATTCTTCTAAGCCTCAATTATCTTCTGAATTGGTGGATTTTGTAACAGATTCAGAAAACGGATTACTATCAATTTGTTATGGAAGTAATGTGCAAAATGCTACATTTCTAAATCATTCTTTTGAAGGAAATTTTATTTCAGAAAAACGAGCAAAACTACACATTATAGAAACCGCATTACATTATTTAAACAGTCCTTATTTATGGGGAGGCAAAACCCCTTTTGGAATTGATTGTAGTGGATTTACACAAATGGTGTATAAATTAAATGGAGTTCAATTATTAAGAGATGCTAGCTTACAAGCTACTCAAGGGGAATCTTTAAGTTTTATTGAAGAAAGTGAACCTGGTGATTTAGCGTTTTTTGATAACTTGGAGGGAAACATTACGCATGTAGGAATTATCATGGAAGATCACAGAATTATTCATGCACATGGAAAGGTAAGGATTGATCATTTGGACCACTCTGGAATTTTCAATATTGAATTAGGAAAACACACGCATAAATTACGCGTTATTAAACGTATTGTATAAAAAAAAGGTTCCAAAATTGGAACCTTTTTTATTATATTTTATAGTAATTTCAGTCTATTGACCGCCATTATTTTCAATTCTAGTTTTCATCTCTTTAGACTTATCATCCATTCCTAAAAGTTCGTAGATGTTTTTTAACGTTTTTGCTAATTCAATATCATCATTACGTAAAATTGAAGCTTTTTCTAAATAAGGAATAACCTCTCTATATAATTCATTTTTCTGTTCTTTTAATTCATCATATTTATCATAATCTGCACTTGAAGTACCTAAAGCATTCATTTCTTCAATAATCGCAGATTCTCCTTCAAGAATTAATTGTGCTTTATTAATTAAAGCAGCATCATAATCTGGATTTAGTTCAATAGCCTTAGAATAATACTTTAATGCTTCTTCCTTGTTGCCATTTTTTGAATTAGTAACACCTAAGTTAAAATAAAGATTTTCATCATCTGGTTTTAACTCTATTAACTTTTTAGTCATTTTATTAAAGTTATCAAAATCTCCTAACTTATAATACATACTAGAAGCTATATTTAAAAGATCAAAATCATTTGGGCTTTCAGTTATTAGTTGATTTAATAAACTTATCGCCTTGTCATTTTCACCTATATCAATATAAACAGCAGTAAGTTTTCTAAATATCTCTCCTTGTATAGATTTTGAATTTTTAATTTCAGGTTTTATAAAGTCACCACTTTTAACTAATAGATCTCTTTCTGCTTTAGTAGTAAAAACTTTTACTTCTCCCGTAGATTTATCAGTTGCAACAAATTCTTTAGCACTTCCAGTATACCCTATTTCTATTAACTCAGTATAATAAGCAAGAGACAGGTCATTATCTTTTGCTAAGCTTGAACAAATGGAAGCATTATATAAATATAATGTATCACTCTTACCAAAATTATAAATAGTATAGTAACTTTTAGCGGCATCCTTAAAGTTTTCTGCTGCATAACTTTTTTTAGCATTAACTTCTGCAGATGCTCTTAAGTTTTGGATACCTTCAGCTGCTGCAGATGCACTTTTACCTTTTGGATTAATTTTTAATGATTCATTAAAAGCTTCTCCAGCTTCTGTAAATATATCTATATTGGTATCAGCATTTGCTAATTTCAAATTACCTAATACTACATAGTATTTAGATTTTATTTCTAGTTCAGCACTGCCTAATTGACCTTCCACTTGTTTTAAAAAGGAAGCGGCCTCCGTATAGTCTCCAGAATTTAAAGCCTTTTCTGCTTTTTTAAGTTCTTTTTTTTGTCCAAAAGAAATAGCAGTAATTAACATTAATCCTGCAATTAATATTTGTTTTTTCATCTTTTAAAATTTATTCGTTGTTATCGTTTTCTGTGTTATTTGTTGAATCATCATTTTCAGAATTATTAATAGTTGTGCCATCCTCATTTTCTTCTTCACCTTCTAGACCATCTATATCTTCTTCATCGTCTTCATGCATCACTTTAGCTACAGCTGCTATAGCATCATTTTCACGCACTTTAATAAGACGAACACCTTGAGTTGCTCTTCCCATAACTCTTAAATCTTCAACTGCCATACGAATTGCAATTCCAGATTTATTAATAATCATTAAGTCATCAGTATCGCAAACGTTTTTAATAGCGACTAAATTTCCTGTTTTTTCTGTAACACTTATTGTTTTAACACCTTTCCCTCCACGGTTAGTGATTCTATAGTCCTCAACACTAGAACGTTTACCATAGCCATTTTCAGAAACAACAAGTACTTCAGATTCAGATTCATTAATAGTAATCATTCCAATTACTTCATCTTTTTCGTCTTTTAAGCGGATACCTCTAACTCCAGAAGCATTTCTACCCATAGATCTAGTCTTCTCTTCTTCGAAGCGAATTGCTTTCCCAGATTTAACGGCCAACATTACTTGACTATCTCCCGTGGTAAGTTTTGCTTCTAAAAGCTCATCATCCTCTTTAATAGTAATTGCATTAATACCATTGGTACGAGGTCTAGAATATTGTTCTAAAGGAGTTTTTTTAACTTGTCCTTTTTTAGTTGCCATGATTACATAATGACTATTTATATAATCTTCATCTTTTAAATCTTGTGTACAGATAAAAGCTTTCACTTTATCATCTGGCTCGATATTTATTAGATTTTGTATTGCCCTTCCTTTTGAAGTTTTACTTCCTTCAGGAATTTCAAATACACGCATCCAGAAACATTTCCCTTTTTGTGTAAAGAATAGCATGTATTGATGGTTGGTCCCTACAAATAAATGTTCTAAGAAATCTTCATTTCGAGTAGCAGAGGCTTTTTGACCTACTCCTCCTCTATTTTGTTTCTTGTATTCTGTAAGTGAAGTTCTTTTTATATACCCTGCATGTGAAATAGTTAATACTACTTGTTCATCAGCAATTAAATCGGTAATACTTACATCTCCTCCTGCATATTCTATTATAGACCTTCTTTCGTCACCATATTTATTTTGTATTTCAAGAAGCTCTTCTTTAATGATTTCCATTCGCATCTCTTTACTAGCAAGTATATCTTTATATCCTTGAATGGTATTCATTAATTCTTCATACTCTGTACGCAACTTATCTTGCTCTAGACCCGTAAGTTGACGTAAGCGCATTTCAACTATTGCTTTTGCTTGAATTTCAGAAAGCTTAAACGCTTCAATTAACTTAGCTTTAGCTTCATCTGCGTTTGAAGATGCTCTAATTAATCTAATTACTTCATCAATATTATCAGAAGCTATAATTAATCCTTCTAGAATATGAGCTCTTTCTTCCGCTTTGCGTAATAAATATTCAGTACGCCTAACTACAACTTCATGACGATGCTCAACAAAATAATGGATTAACTCTTTAAGGTTTAATAAACGAGGTCTCCCTTTTACTAAACAGATATTATTTACACTAAAACTTGATTGTAATGCTGTATACTTATACAACATGTTTAATACTATATTAGGAATTGCATCTCTTTTTAAGATATAGACAACGCGCATTCCTTTTCTATCGGATTCATCACGAATGTTTGAAATACCTTCAATTTTCTTATCATTTACTAAATCGGCAGTTTTTTTAATCATATCTGCCTTATTCACTTGATAAGGAATTTCAGAAACAATAATACATTCTCTACCATTTACGTCTTCAAAATGAGCTTTGGCACGCATTACAATTTTTCCTCTACCGGTATGAAAGGCATCTTTTACACCTTCATAACCATATATAACACCTCCCGTTGGAAAATCGGGAGCTTTTATGTACTCCATTAATCCATCAATATCTATATCATTATCTTCAATATAGGCGATGGTTCCATCAATAACCTCTGTTAAATTATGAGGAGGCATATTTGTTGCCATACCTACAGCAATTCCTGAAGCTCCATTAATTAATAAACCTGGAACTCTCGTAGGCAATACTGTTGGTTCTCTTAAGGTATCATCGAAGTTTAATTGATGATCTACTGTTTCTTTATCGATATCTGCCAACATGTCTTCAGAAATCTTCTGCATACGGGCTTCTGTATAACGCATTGCTGCAGGACTGTCACCATCAATTGAACCAAAGTTACCTTGGCCATCGACAAGCATATAACGTAAACTCCAATGTTGAGCCATACGTACCATAGCATCATAAACAGAGGTGTCACCATGCGGGTGATACTTACCTAAAACTTCTCCAACAATTCTTGCAGATTTTTTATGAGCACCTGTTCCTTTTAATCCCAACTCATGCATACCAAATAAAACACGTCTATGTACAGGTTTCATACCATCTCTAACATCTGGTAATGCACGAGACACAATAACCGACATTGAATAATCAATGTAAGCCGATTTCATTTCATCCTCAATATTTATAGGAATTAATTTTTCGCCTTCAGCCATATATTTTTTCTTTAATTTTGATTAAATTTCTAAAAAAGCAAGATACATTTTTTGAATGTTTTCAGCTACTTTTCATATTTATAAATTCACTTTTTTATTAACAAAAAATAGGTGTAAAATCGTTAATAACTATCAGGGTTTATATTTTGATAATAGTAAGTAATTTTGTCATTTTACTACTATAATAAATGAAATAGGAATGATTTTTGTCATATTAGATTTATTATACTATTTTTAGACAAAAAGGAAAATTAAAATATGGACGATAACTTTTCACCAAGAGTAAAAGATGTAATAGCATATAGCAAAGAGGAAGCACTTCGTTTAGGCCATGATTTTATTGGCACAGAACACTTAATGCTTGGTTTACTTCGCGATGGTAATGGTAAAGCCGTTTCCATTTTAAATGCATTAGATATAGACCTTAATCACTTAAGAAGGAAGGTTGAAATATTAAGCCCTGCCAATCCAAGTGCAGATGTAACACCCAACGAAAAAAAGAATTTACATTTAACCCGTCAGGCAGAAAGAGCTTTAAAAACTACTTTTTTAGAGGCAAAATTATTTCAAAGTTCTTCGATTAATACTGCACATTTATTATTGTGTATTTTAAGAAACGAAAATGACCCCACAACGAAGCTATTAAATAAAATTAATGTGGATTATGATGGCGTAAAAGATCAATTTAAAATTATGATTTCAAACGATGAAGATTATATAGATAGCCCTACCTCTGAATCTTTTCCAAATGAGGATGATTCAAATATTGGCGAAGGTGATAAAGAAAATTTATTTACTAGTGGAGGTAAAAAAACAAATAAAAAATCCAAAACTCCTGTGTTAGATAATTTTGGTAGAGATCTTACTTCTTTTGCTGAAGATGGAAAATTAGACCCTGTAGTTGGTCGTGAAGCTGAAATACAGCGAGTTTCTCAAATATTAAGTAGAAGAAAAAAGAACAATCCACTACTTATCGGTGAACCTGGTGTTGGTAAATCTGCTATTGCTGAAGGATTAGCATTGCGAATCACTCAACGTAAAGTGTCACGTATTTTATATGACAAAAGAGTTGTCACTCTAGATTTAGCAAGTTTAGTAGCTGGAACAAAATACAGAGGACAGTTTGAAGAACGTATGAAAGCCGTAATGAATGAGCTTGAAAAAAATGATGATATCATTTTATTTATAGATGAAATTCATACCATTGTTGGAGCCGGTGGAGCAACTGGATCATTAGATGCTTCCAACATGTTTAAACCTGCTTTAGCGAGAGGTGAAATACAATGTATCGGTGCTACTACATTAGATGAATACAGACAATACATTGAAAAAGATGGCGCATTAGAACGTCGTTTTCAAAAAGTTATTATAGAACCCACAAGTGTTGTTGAAACTATCGAAATATTACAGAATATTAAAGATAAATATGAGTCCCATCACAATGTGGAATATACTGATGATGCAATAGAAGCTTGTGTTAAGTTAACCAACCGCTATATGACGGAACGTTTCCTCCCAGATAAAGCAATTGATGCATTAGATGAAGCCGGTTCACGTGTACATATCACCAATATAAATGTTCCTGAAAAAATTCTTGAAATTGAAGAAAAATTAGAACAGGTAAAAGAGTTAAAAAATTCTGTAGTAAAAAAACAGAAATATGAAGAAGCTGCTAAACTTCGAGATGACGAAAAAAACCTCGAAAAAGAATTAAGTATTGAACAAGAACTTTGGGAAAAAGATTCAAAACTACATAGAGAAATTGTTTCTGAAGAAGATGTTGCTGAAGTTGTTTCTATGATGACCGGAATTCCTGTAAATAGAATTGCCCAAACTGAAAGTAACAAGTTAGCCGCATTACCAGAACGTATTAAAGGTAAAGTAATTGGTCAAGATGAAGCAGTTGCTAAGGTTGTAAAAGCTATTCAACGTAATCGTGCTGGCTTAAAAGACCCTGACAAACCAATCGGGTCATTTATATTTTTAGGTCAAACAGGGGTTGGTAAAACACAATTAGCAAAAGTATTAGCGCAAGAATTATTCGACAATGAAAACACGTTAATACGTATTGATATGAGTGAGTACATGGAGAAATTCGCAATCTCAAGATTAGTGGGTGCGCCTCCAGGTTATGTAGGATATGAAGAAGGTGGACAACTTACCGAAAAAATTAGAAGAAAACCTTACGCAGTAGTATTACTTGATGAAATTGAAAAAGCACATCCAGATGTATTTAATATGTTGCTTCAAGTACTTGATGATGGATATCTTACTGATAGTTTAGGACGCAAAATCGATTTTAGAAATACCATTATCATAATGACTTCTAATATTGGTGCCAGACAAATAAAAGATTTCGGACAAGGTGTCGGTTTTGGAACTTCAGCAAAAAAGGATCAAGCTACCTCTAATACTAAAAATGTTATTGAAAATGCATTGAAAAAAACTTTTGCTCCTGAATTTTTAAATCGAATCGATGATGTAATGGTGTTCAATCCTCTTGAAAGAGAAGATATTCATAAAATTATTGATATTGAATTAGCTAAACTATTTAAGAGAGTTGAAGAGCTTGGCTATAAACTATCATTAACTAAGACCGCAAAAGATTATATCGCTAATAAAGGATTTGATAAAGAATATGGTGCAAGACCTTTAAAAAGAGCAATTCAAAAATATATAGAAGATGCTTTAGCTGAAGAAATTATTAATTCAAACCTAAAGGAAGGAGATAGTATTTCTATGGATTTAGATAAGAAAACTAATGAATTAACGATTAAAATAAAAAAACAGAAAAAGAAGACTGAATCGTAATAAGCTTTTATAATTAAATAAAAAGTAGCACCTTTATTGTTAAACAGTATTGTGCTACTTTTTTTTATGAAACGAGCTTAGTATGAAGTTTATCACTAAACGAAATGACTAATAGCGAACCTGCCTGCCGCAGGTAGACAGCATGTGACCATTACTATTAATATAGACACATGAAACAAAAAGAACAAATAAAGCAACGACTAAAAGAAGAAATTGAAAAGACTTCTATTTTAGTAAATAAATACCGAGAACTCACCAAACCCATTGCCCCAGAAAACGCAATAGGTAGAGTTTCTAGAATGGATGCTATTAATAATAAGTCCGTAAATCAGTTAGCTCTAACTAATGCAGAATTAAAATTAAACAATTTAAAAATTGCTTTAAGTAACATAAATGACAATGATTTTGGCATTTGTATTAAGTGTAAAAAACCTATCCCTTTAGGTCGAATTTTATTACGTCCACAATCGATTACTTGTGTAAATTGTACACAATAATATATTGCTATTTATTTTTATCGTAACTTAACTAAGTTAAAAAAATAGTAATAATGCTTAATACCTCACTTTCATATCATTTTGGGATAATAGAAGTATATGATACTTTTGTTATTGCAATAATGAAAGAAGGTATAACCGTTAAGCCAGAATACAATACCCACTTAGTTGATATTTCTAAAAAGTATTTTAAAAATAGGAATTTTGGCTATATAACACATCGTAAGAATTCCTACTCTGTGGATCCTAGAATTTATTTTGAAACTTCTAAAATTAAACATCTAGTTGCCTTTTCTGTGGTTTCAGATAAAAAAATAAACTTAACCAATGTACAGCTCGAAAAAATGTTTTTAAAGAAGCCCTTTAAACATTTCGTAGAATTAAATGATGCCATCCAATGGGTGAGTGAAATAGTATATAATAAGAAACTAGAACTTAATTAAAAACTACATCATTATCAATTCCCATATTTTTAAGGAATAATATACTGTTATGAATATCTGTCGCAAGTAACCTATCGTTTTCTACAAACGGAACCACTTCTCTAAATGAAGTTAAAAATTGCTCAATAAAGTCTGACGACTTAGCATCTCTAAACACCAACGCTTGTGAAGCATTCATAAGTTCTATTGCTAATATTCGCTCAATATTTTCAACAATCTTTAAGCATTTTGTAGCCGAATTTGCTCCCATACTCACATGATCTTCTTGTCCATTAGAGGATACAATTGAATCTACTGAGGCTGGTGTTGCAAATTGTTTATTTTGACTTACAATACTTGCCGCAGTATATTGTGGAATCATAAAACCACTGTTTAATCCTGGGTTTTTAACAAGAAAATTCGGTAATTCTCTTTGTCCTGAAATTAATTGATAGGTTCTTCTTTCTGAAATACTACCCAATTCACACATAGCAATTCCTAAATAATCTAATGCCAAAGCTAAAGGTTGCCCATGAAAATTTCCTCCTGAAATTATTTCATCTGAATCAACAAAAATATTTGGATTATCAGTAACTGAATTGATTTCAGTTTTAACCGTTTTATTTACAAAGTCTATAGTATCTTTTGTAGCTCCATGTACTTGAGGGATACATCTAAAAGAGTATGGATCTTGAACCTGTTTTGTTTTAGATTGACCAATCTCACTTCCTTCTAGAAAATTTAGTACTTGCTCCGCTGTTTTAATTTGCCCATTATGTGGTCTCACAAAATGTACTAATGGATTAAAAGGACTCATATTACAATTGAATGCATCTAATGAAATAGCTCCAATTAAATCAGCAAAATAAGACAACTTAAAGCTTTTAAGTAAACAATAAACACCATAAGCACTCATAAATTGAGTTCCATTTAGTAAGGCCAAACCTTCCTTTGCTTCTAGTATAATTGGGGTCCATTCCTTTTGTTTTAATAAATCTTCAGCATCTATGGTCTCATTATCATAATATACTTTCCCTTTCCCTAAAAGAGGCAATGCCAAATGGGCTAAAGGTGCTAAATCTCCTGAAGCTCCTAGACTTCCTTGTGCATAAATTACAGGTAAAATATCAAGGTTATAAAAATCAATTAAACGTTGTACCGTTTGCAATTGAACACCACTATACCCGTAACTTAACGATTGTATTTTAAGCAATAACATTAATTTAATAATCTCCTTCGGAACCAAATCACCTGTACCGCATGCATGAGACATTACTAAATTTTCCTGTAATTGAGATAAATTTTCTGAAGAGATTTCAACATCAAATAAAGAACCAAAACCTGTGTTTATTCCATAGATAGGAGTTGAATTATTTTCAATTTTTGAATCTAAATATGCTTTAGATTTTTCAATCTTGGAGATTGCTTCCTCAGATAATTCAATAGATTTTTGAGTTTCGATTATATCTTTAATCGTCGAAATACTTAATATTTCAGAATTAATATAATGCTTCATAGGTTAGAGTAAGGATAAATTTTCGAAGCAAAAATACCAATTTCTTGTTAAGGTTTTTGATAATTTTCGACAACTCATCAATAAATATGTATTTTAGCAAAAAAATAAAGAAATATTTTCATGAAAAAACTACTCTTACTTACCATTATACTTGCATTTATCGCTTGTAATGAAGAAGAAAAAATAACCTATGTTATCTTAAATGGATCTATTGAAAATAATGAAGCTGAAAATGCTATGATTAGAGGAAATGGTTTTGAAAAGAAAATACCTATTTCTGAAACAGGAACTTTTTCAGACACCTTGAGTATTAGTAAAGATGGATATTATCAATTTTTTGTAGGCAGGGAAAGAACTGGCATCTATTTAGAACAAGGCACAACATTGTCTGCTTTTGTAAATGCAAAAGAATTTGATGAAACTATTAAATATGAAGGTGAATTAGCTTCTGAAAATAATTACTTAGCTGCAAAATACCTTAATAATGAAACAAGTATTGATTATCCAGAATTGTTTGCTAATGATGAATCTACTTTTGTTTCAGAATTAAAAAACTACAATTCTCAGCTAGAAGGATTACTTGCTGAAAATAAAATCGTTAATGAAACCTTTAATTCATTAGAGAAACAAGAACTAAAATATGAGCTTGCTAGCTTATTAGAAAACTTCCAAGAATACCATCAATATTTCACAAAAACCCCTGATTTTAAAGCTTCAGAGAATTTATATAAAGAATTAAAAGACATTACATATAACGATACAATCGCTTTTAGAAATTCAAATGGATACCAAGACCTAGTTGGAACTCATTTTTCAAGATTAGTGAATGATGCTCTTTTAGAAAACGATTCACTTAGTAAAACATTGACTTATTTAAATGTTGTCAATAAAAATTTACCAAATGGCTATGCAAAAAATAGTTTATTAACTCAATTTTTAAAATATGGTTTAGCTCCAGATAAACATTTAGAAGAAGCGTTCTCAATTTATAAAAGTACAAGTCCTAATCAAGAAGATTTAGAAGGAATAACAGAACAATATACTATTTTACAAAAATTAACTCCTGGTAAAGCTTCTCCAACATTTGATTATGAAAATCATAAAGGTGGAAAAACAAGCCTTAATGATTTAGCTGGAAAATATGTGTATGTGGACGTTTGGGCAACATGGTGTGGTCCTTGTATTCGTGAAATCCCTTCATTAAAAGAAGTTGAAGCAGATTATCATGGCAAAAACATAGAATTTGTTAGCCTTTCAATAGATGCAGCCAAAGATCATGGTAAATGGAAATCTATGGTTACAACAAAAGAACTAGGTGGTATTCAACTTATGGCAGATAAGGATTGGAAATCAAGTTTTCCTGTTGAATATAATATCTTAGGAATTCCTAGATTTATTTTAATTGATCCTGAAGGAAATATAGTTTCCGCAGATGCACCTCGCCCATCAGATCCAAAACTAAGAGATTTATTAAATGATTTAATTTAATAACAAAAAGTATTAAAAAAAAGCTCCTTAATTGGAGCTTTTTTTATGCTTTATTTTCTGTATTTTCTTCTTCTGAATCTTCTTGAGCAGAAGGTTCTTTAGATAATAATGCTACGTAAGCATTAGGTATTCCTTCTAAAATATCTGAAGCTAACATTGCTTCAAAACCATGTTCAAGAGCATAAATATCCCCCGAACTTCCATGTAAATAAACAGCCATAAGCGTAGCAAACAATGGTTCATATCCTTGTGAAACCAATCCAGCAATCATTCCTGTTAATACATCTCCACTCCCTGCAGTAGCCATACCTGGATTACCAGAAGTATTAATAAATAATTCATCACCATTGATAGTAATTGAAAAAGCCCCTTTAATAAGAACAATAACTTTATGTTTATTTGAGAACTTTTTAACCTTGTCAATCTTATCAAAGTCATTTTTCCAAGGACCTATTAATCTTTTTAACTCTCCAGGATGTGGTGTTAGGATAGAGTTTTCTGGTATTAACTTTAATGTTTTTTTATCGAGAGCTATACAATTAATAGCATCCGCATCAATTACCATTGGTGTTTTTGTTTTTGAAAACAACTCTTTTAAACCTTCTATTGTTTTAGGGTTGGTTCCCATACCTGTTCCAATTCCAATAACATCTGGTTCAAACTCTGTTGAAATAGCACTAATAAATTCTTCTTCAACATCTGTAATAACCATGGCTTCGGGTAATGCTGTTTGAAATATTGAATACCCACACTTTGGAATGTATCCAGTCACTAACCCTGCGCCCATTCGTAAAACAGCTTTTGAAGCTAATAAGGTTGCGCCTATTTTCCCATAACTCCCTCCTACCATTAATACGTGTCCGTAATCATTTTTATGAGTAAACTTACTTCTAGGCTTGTATAATTGTTGTACTTCAAATTTACCCATAGCTTGAGCTAAAGGTTTTGCAGTATTCAGGTATTCAGCATCTAAACCGATATCTAACACTTCGAAATAAGGAACAAAATGAGCTGTTTCAGGTAAAAAGAAAGATAGTTTTGGTGCTTGAAACGACAGCGTATTATTGGCTCTTATAACTGCTTCAAAATCTTCAGTTGCTTTATCTGAATACAACCCACTAGGAATGTCAATCGATAAGGTAAATGCTTTGCTTTTATTTAAATATTGTATCAATAATTTTACCCAACCATCTGGAGTTCTATTTAATCCAATTCCGAAGAGCCCATCAATAATAATATCGTCTTTATCAATTTTAGGAAAATCATATTCAGAAGTCATTAGTGTTGGCCACTTTTTGCTAACATGTTTAATTCGATCATAATTCGTTAAAAACTCTTTCGACCGTTTGTCTGTAAAGTTTGCAACATATACAAAAATATTATATCCATGTTCTATTAATAGCCTCCCTACCACTAATCCATCACCTCCATTATTTCCAATACCGCAAAATATATGAATGGGAACTTGCGCTCCTTGCATTTGACGATCCAACCAATTAAAAATTTGAGCACCTGCTCTTTCCATTAAATCGTTAGGCGAAATCTCTTGATTTTTAACAGTAATGGCATCTGCCTCATAAAATTGTTTCGTTGAAAATATTTTCATTTGGTGCCTTGTTTTAATAAATATAAAATGATTTTATATAGTTCAAATCATTATTATGCAAGTTACAGTGCTTGTTGAAAACAATCAAACATTTCCTTCGTTACCTTTTTAAAGATTGTAATACATTTGTCTCAAAATTATTAAACAATGAACAATACAGCATTATCACATATACATGAAGCATTAGGCGCAAAAATGGTTCCTTTTGCAGGTTATAACATGCCTGTTTCTTATGAAGGAATAAATATTGAACACGAAACTGTCCGTAATTCAGTAGGTGTTTTCGATGTTTCCCATATGGGTGAATTTTTAATTACAGGTCCAAATGCTTTGGCTTTAATTCAGAAAGTTACAAGTAATGATGCTTCAAAATTAACGGAAGGAAAAGCTCAATACAGTTGTTTTCCTAATGATGATGGTGGAATTGTAGATGATTTAATAGTATACTGTTTAGATCAAGAAAAATGGTTGTTAGTAGTAAATGCTTCTAATATTGAAAAGGATTGGAATTGGATTAGCAATAAAAATACGATGGATGCTGAAATAAAAAATCTCTCTGAAGATTATTCTCTATTAGCAATTCAAGGACCTAATGCAATCGAAGCAATGCAGTCCTTAACTTCTACCGATTTATCTGCGATCAGTTTTTACACTTTTGAAATAAATAATTTTGCTGGAATTGAAAACGTAATTATAAGCGCTACAGGATATACAGGAAGTGGCGGATTCGAAATCTATTGCAAAAACAGTGAAGCTGAACAAATTTGGACGCGCGTTTTTGAAGCGGGTAAAGACTTCGGAATAAAACCTATCGGACTTGCAGCTCGTGATACCCTTCGTTTAGAGATGGGATATTGCTTGTATGGCAACGATATTAATGATACTACTTCTCCTTTAGAAGCTGGATTAGGATGGATTACAAAATTCACAAAAGAGTTTACTAACTCAGATAATTTATTAAAGCAAAAAGAACAAGGTACAGACCGTAGACTTATTGCATTCGAATTAGATGAACGTGGAATTCCTCGTCAAGGCTATGATATTGTTGACAGTACTGGAAAAAAAATTGGAGAAGTTACCAGCGGTACCATGTCTCCATCGCTAGGAAAAGGTATTGGAATGGGTTATGTCCCTACAATTATGAAATCAGTAGGAACTCAAATTCATATTCAAATTCGTAAAAATGCTATTCCTGCAACGATTGTAAAATTACCATTTTATAAAAATTAAAGAATTGGACTATCAAACTATTTTAGAGGACATTCACCACAATTTAACTGCCAGAAAAGATAAAGGAAAAGTAGCCTTGTACATACCTGAATTAGCTAAAGTAAATATCGATAACTTTGGAATTTATCTAAATCTAATTAATGGCGAAAATTATGCTGTCGGCGATTATAACAAACTATTTTCTATTCAAAGTACTTCAAAGATATTTGCACTAGCAAAGGCTTTTTCTATAGCAGGAAATGACTTATGGAAACGTCTAGATGTAGAACCCTCTGGAAATCCATTTAATCATTTATCGTTATTAGAACAAGAAAATGGTATTCCACGAAATCCACTAATCAATTCTGGAGCCATAGTAATTTCAGACCTATTACTTTCGAACCTTAAAAATCCTAAAAAAGACTTTTTAAATTACATACGTGATTTGGCTAATGATGATTCTATTAACTACAACGAAGAAGTTGCTAAGTCTGAAAAAAAAACAGGTTTTAGAAATTATGCTGCCGCAAACCTTTTAAAATCTTTTAGTAATTTAGAAAATAATGTGGAAGATGTTTTAGATTTCTACTTCTACCAATGTTCTTTAGAAATGAGTTGTGCTCAATTAGCAAAAGCGGTACATTTTTTTGGCAATCATGGCGTATGCTCTCAAGGTAAAAAACACCTTAGCTCTAGCCAAATAAAGCGCATAAATGCAATAATGCTTACGTGTGGTTTTTATGACGAAGCTGGCGAATTTGCTTTCGAAGTTGGATTGCCAGGGAAAAGTGGTGTTGGTGGCGGTATTATTGCACTTCTACCAAATGATTTTACCATTGCAACTTGGTCTCCAGGTCTTAATGCAAAAGGAAATTCTTTACTTGGCATGCATGCTTTAGAGCAATTCACAACAAAGACTAAGCGTTCTATATTTTAAAACTTTTCCCATTTTGCAGCTTGGATAATGAAAAAGAAAAACAACAAACAAAGAATACTCATATTAGGAGCCAGTGGTTTCATTGGAAATACACTTTATAAAGAACTCCTACCCTATTTCGATGTATACGGTACTTATAACACTGCAAATGAACAGTTGCAACAGAATCAAGTCATGTATCAATTCGATGTAGAAACCGATGATATTGATGTTATACTTAATGAAGTACAACCCAATATAATTATATCTAGTATACGAGGAGATTTTAATGCACAATACAACGTTCATAAACAGATTTCTGCCTATGTAATGACGAATGATAATTGTCGTGTTCTATATCTATCAACTGTAAATGTTTTTGATGGAAAATATCGCTTGCCTTCCTATGAAAATGATTTGCTTTTAGCTGAAAGTGACTATGGGAAATTTAAAGCCTCAGTGGAACGAATTTTCATTGAACTTCCAAAAGAAAAATATGGAATTTTAAGATTGCCATTAGTATTAGGAGTAAATGCTCCAAGGGTTATTCAATTGAAACAGGCAAAAAAACACGAAGCATCTTTTGAGGTCTATCCTCATTTAATTATTTCAGTAACAACAGCCAGTAAAATTGCACAACAAGTACATTATATCATTAATAAAGAGCTTCATGGAATTTATCACTTAGCAAGTTCAGATATGATACATCATGAAGAACTTTTTATTGAAATTTCTGATCGATTGGATTTAAAAAATGTTATTTTTAAACAAACATTTACTTCAAACGAAGATCGATATTTAGCTATCTTACCAAAAAACAATAAACTGCCTAAGGCATATAGAATTACTGTTTCAGAAGTAATCAATGATATTACCTTAAAAGAAGAAATTAACACACTAAAGATTAAATAGATGAAACCATTTTCAGAAATAGAAATAAAAGAACAATTAAAAGAATTTGCAGACTGGACGTATAATGAAAATGCAATCCATACTTCGTTAGAGTTTGACGACTTTAAAGACGCTTTTTCTGTGATGACAAGAATCGCCTTTGAGGCTGAAAAATTAAGTCATCATCCAGACTGGACCAATGTTTACAGTACATTACAGATAAGCTTAAGTACACATGATGCTGGAGGTGTGACGAATAAAGATTTTGAATTAGCAAAGATTATAGATGCCTTGGTAAGTTAAAACATTTTTATATTTTTGTGATTAAACAATACAACTATGGGAAGAGCTTTCGAATTTAGAAAAGCAAGAAAAATGAAGCGTTGGTCAGCAATGTCCAAAGCGTTCACTAGAATAGGAAAAGATATTGTAATGGCTATAAAAGAAGGGGGTCCAGATCCCGCTTCTAACTCACGTTTACGTGCTGTGATACAAAATGCCAAATCGGTCAATATGCCGAAGGACAATGTGGAACGGGCTATTAAAAAGGCTTCGGAAAAAGGGCAAGGCGATTATAAAGAGGTGATTTTTGAAGGCTATGCACCTCACGGAATCGCAATATTGGTAGAAACAGCAACCGATAATAATAACAGGACAGTGGCTAACGTACGCTCCCATTTTACTAAATGCGATGGTAACTTTGGAACTTCTGGCTCTGTGATTTTCATGTTCGATCATACGTGTAATTTTAGAATTCCTTCGGAAGGATTAGATCCTGAAGAGGTCGAATTAGAATTTATCGACTTTGGTGCCGATGAAGTTTTTGCAGACGATGATGGCATTTTAATTTATGCTCCATTTGAAAGTTTTGGTGCTATACAAGCAGAATTAGAATCTAGAAAAATAGAAATTCTGTCTTCGGGTTTTGAGCGTATTCCTCAGGTAACAAAAAAATTGAGTCCAGAGCAAGTTGCTGATGTTGAAAAACTATTAGAAAAACTAGAAGAAGATGATGATGTACAAAGTGTATCTCACTCTATGGATGAGTTATAATAACAATCATAATTTTTACCTTTAAAATCACAATTTAATGAATACCAAACTACTAACTCTTTGTTTATTTTCATTTAGTTTTTCAATTTCCACACAAATTGTGAATATTCCAGATGCAAACTTTAAAGATGCTTTGGTAAATACTATTTGTGTAGATATTGATGGAACTCCTGGGCCTGATATAGACTCCGACCTCAATAATGATGGTGAAATTCAGTTATCTGAAGCTCTTGCTGTTGTAAATGGATTGTATGTTCAAGGAAGAAGTGTAGCCTCATTGGAAGGAATTGAGAGCTTTTCAAATCTAATAAAACTTCGCTGTGAAAGTAACTTGTTGTCGGAATTAGATTTATCCCAAAACCCAAACATAGAAACCTTATATTTCAAAGTCTGAAATTGATGTGTCTTTCCTAAAAGAAGGTCTGTACATTATTAAGATTATTTCTGAAGGAAAATCAGCTATTGAAAAATTTGTAAAGCTTTAACTATGACTTAGACTTTGCGATCATTACCTACTGGCATTGATGGTTTTTGGGATTGGGGTTCAAAAACAGGGAAGCTAACGAGACTATAAATAAACATATATTTAAAAAAAAAGCCTGCAATTAGCAGGCTTTTTTAGTTTATGAATTTTCTGGTTTCTTTCCTTTAACTCCTTTAAAAAAGGAGCGTAGTACTTCAGTATCTTTCTCTAAATCGTTAGTAATATAATAAGGCTTCCCTATACGTACTTCTTTATGCTCATAGTCGAAAGCTACTGTTATGATTGGAGCATTGGCTTTTTGAGCAATATAATAATAGCCTGTTTTCCATGTATCTACTTTTTTACGCGTTCCTTCTGGAGCCATTGCCATTCTAAATTCTTTATTATCATTAAAAATTTGGGCGATAGCATCTACCTTATTTTGTCCTGAAGTTCTATCTAAAGCTGCACCTCCCATGTATCTAAAGTAATATCCAAAAGGCCAAGTAAATAACTCTTTCTTCCCTACCCAATTAATTAGAGTTCCTGAAATACCTCTGGTTAAAACACCAATAAAGAAATCGTGCCAACTTGTATGTGGTACAACAATCACTATAGATTTTTTAATATGAGGACTAAAATCACCATGTAACTTCCAACCTAAAACAGTATTAAAAATAAATTTATATAAAAACATAAATAGCTTACATTTTTAAATACATACCTCTAAGTTTCTCTGGAGTCATGATAGACTCCCATTCTTCGCCTAAAGCATTTTCCCATAGAGGGACTAAACTTAAAGCTATTTCGATCATAATATCAATTTCTTTTTCGGTACAATCTTTACAAATGCCTTGAGGAATTTCAATTTTATATTTTGCAACCATTTCCTTAAACAAGGTAACACCCTCTGGATAATAATCTATTAAATGATCAAAAACAATACAGTTTCCAACACCATGTTTTGTACCTAACACATAAGAAAGTCCATAACTCATTGCATGTGCAATTCCTACTTGAGAATACGCTATACTCATTCCACCATGCCAAGAAGCCATCATTAGTTTCCCTCTAGATTCTTCCTCAGTTAAGGTATCATTTAAAAATATTTCTTTACATAAATCGTAAGCTTTTTCACCATAACTCTGACTAAAAGCATTTAAAAAAGTACCGTTTAAAGATTCAACACAGTGGATAAAACAATCCATCCCTGTATAGAACCATTGATTTTTGGGTACTCCAATAGTTAAATTGGGATCTAAAATTACTTGATCAAAAGGAGTGAAATCACTATTGATTCCTAATTTACGTTCTGGTCCAGAAAGCACTGTAGTTCTAGATACTTCGGCACCTGTTCCTGAAATTGTTGGAATACCAACATGATACACAGCTTTGTTTTTAACTAAATCCCATCCTTGATAATCTGCAGCACTACCCTTATTAGTAAGCATAATAGAAACTGCCTTTGCTAAATCTAAGATAGAACCACCTCCTATTCCAATAATTCCTGAAGGTTTATAGTTGAATTCTGCTTTTATGTTTTTAACTATTTGATCTACTTGTGAAGTTTTAGGTTCTTCTGTTGATGATACAAATAATAATTTATCGTTAAATCGTAAATTAATTCTATCGATAAAAACGGTATCATTTTCGAATACATCATCAACTAAAAAGATAAATGGTGCTTTATTTTTTCTTTGAGGTGCTAAAATTGATGATAATTGATCGAAACATCCTTGACCAAAAACAACTTTAGGAACCATTGGGAAGTTTCTAAACTTATTATTTACACTGACTATATTTTCTTCTTTTAATACTTTATTTGCTCGAATTAGATCTTCAGGAGTATCAATTTCAATACCTTGTGTGTTTGAAATCGCCATTTTTATATTTTTACCATATTCTAGGTAACGAATACATTCAATTTTTTCAGCAGCTTCTAATGTTTTCATCGGCAATCGATAAAAGTCCATTAAAGCTTGTTTTCTAAAGGCATAAATCCCTTTATGTTTATAATATTGAACATCTGCATTTTTGTCTCTTGGATAAGGAATTGGAGAACGTGAAAAGTACAAAGCAAAATTATCTTTATTAACTATAACTTTTACACTATTAGGATCGCTAATTTCTTTCCAATCATGCATTTCAGTCATTAAAGAAGCTAAATCTATTTTATCTGCATCTTCTCCATGAAAAACACTTAATACTTGTTCTAAACCTTCTTTACTTGTAAAGGGTTCATCTCCTTGGACATTAACTACGATATCAACATCCATATTTTCAACTGCTTCAGCGATTCTATCACTTCCACAATCATGATCTTTAATACTCATTATTGCTTTACCTCCGTGAAGTTCAATTTCAGAAAAAATTACTTCACTATCAGTTACAATGTATACTTCATCAAAAAGATCGGTTGCTTTAGCAGCTTCGTATGTTCGAACAATTACAGGTTTTCCTCCTAAATCTTGCATTAACTTTCCAGGAAAACGGGATGCACCATAACGTGCGGGGATCATTGCTATTATCTTCATTTTAGAAAATCAGTTTATTGTTTGTAGATGTACTTATATTCATAAGGTTGCTTTAATATTCCTTATAAATAAATCTACCAATTTAAGTTCAAAAATAAAAATATTATCCCTGTCAACATCTATTTTTCTTAAGCTTTTTATAAAATTTATAAATTCCGAAAAAGAACTATAATTTAATAATAAAGGCAAGTGATTCGGTAAATACTGACAATAAGCACGTTACATTAAATGTTTCTGTTTAGACAGTTGCCTCAACTAGGCTTCCAATACCTAAAGAAGTACTTATCGATTAAACTATCCATTCCTCTAATTTACAAAAAACGCGTCTTTAAAACCTACTAGGTATAATTTTTCTTTGGCTCTCGTTATGGCAGTATACAGCCATCGCAAGTAATCTTTATCAATTCCATTAGGTAAATAGGGTTGTTCTACAAAAACAGTATTCCATTGTCCTCCTTGCGATTTATGGCAAGTAACCGCATATGAAAACTTGACCTGCAATGCATTGAAATACACATTCTTTTTTACTGCAAGAAATTTTTTATAATTAGACTTTAATGAGGCATAATCTTTCATAACCTCTTGGTAGAGTTTATTTGAGTCTTCATAAGGTAATGAGGGAGTTTCCGAAGATAATGTGTCAAGCATAATTACGGTTTCAAACGGTTTCATATCTGGATAATCAATCATTCGAACATTCACTTGTGCAAATCGAAAACCATATAATTCCTTAATACTGAAAATTTCTAGCACTTCAACAATATCTCCATTCGCAATAAATCCAGCTTCACTTTCAGGTTGAACCCAATAGTAATTATTTTTAACCACCATTAGATAATCACCTGAAGCTATTTCTTGTTCTTGAAAAAGGACTCTACTTCTAATATTCTGATTGTAAAGATTGGCTCGTTTATTTGAACGAACAATAAAGACCGTCTCTTCATTACCTATGTTTGAATATGAATCGTTTATTGCATCTAATAGTTCTTCTCCATCAATTGGCCGAATGACATCTGGAAAATTTAAATCTGTGAATTTAAAATCTTCATATAAACCGTTTTCTAACTGTTCTCTTAGTTTTGTAGCATTTAATAAAATTCCACTATCCTTTTGTTGCCTCACCACATGATCTAATTCTATTGAAGTAACCTCTTTATTATAATGGTTTTCCAAAATAGATTCATCCAATGCCGGACTTAAGGTCAGTTTAACAGGAGGCAATTGAGCGGTATCGCCAATTAATAATAATTTGCAATTGAAACCGCTATACACATATTGCATTAAATCGTCCAAAAGAGAACCATTGTCGAAGAGTTTAGATTCTTGATTTATATCTGGAATCATGGAAGCTTCATCTACTATAAATAGTGTATTTCTATGCTTATTCGTTTGTAATGTAAATGAAACACCGCCTCCTTTTTCTGATTTTGGGTAGTATATTTTTTTATGAATTGTAAATGCTACTTGCTTTGAATAATTACTAATCACTTTAGCTGCTCTTCCTGTGGGAGCTAATAAAACAGTAGATTGTTTTGCTTTCCGTATGTTTTTTACCAAGGTACCTACGATTGTTGTTTTACCTGTCCCTGCAAATCCTTTTAATAAAAACACTTCATTTTTCTTTTCACTAAGGGTAAAATTAGACAGCAATTGAAGGGTAATATCTTGTTTTACGGTAGGTGTATGAGGGAAATCTGATCGTAATAGGCTATAAAATTGGGATGCGTTCATTTTTAATTTACATATGAAGGTTTAAAGATAGTTATGTTTTTTTCGGAATATACTTTTACGAACAAAAAAAAATTGTAGATTTGCGATAGACCTTAATAAAATAAAAATTTAAACTTTTATATAATGAAATTAGTAATTCAGATAGTTCTTTGGTTAGTTATTGTAGCGTTAGGGTACATGTTATATTCTTCAATTAATGCTCCTGTTAAATTTAACGAAGTAAAAATAGCTCGATATAAAAAAGTAATTAAAAACTTAAAGGATATTAAAGCTGCTGAACAAGCACATCAAGAAATCACAGGTGGTTTTACAGGAAGTTTTGATAGTTTAGTTCGTTTTATTGACACAGCTCAATTCGCAATTGTTGAAAGAAGAGATACAAGTTATACAGATGTTGAAAAAAATAAAGCGTTTGGTTTAACAGAAGGATATTATATAGAGGATGTTATATTAGATACATTAAATTATGTCCCTGTAAGAGATTCACTTTTTGGTGAAACTGATCGTTATAAAACTATGATGAAAGTTCCTGTAGAAGGGGTCGAAGCTAATTTCGAATTAAAATCTGGTATGATTGAAAAAACGGGTACTATGTATTCTGTTTTTGAAGCGAAAGTTGATAAAAGAGTAATATTAGCTGATCAAGATAAAGATTTAGTAAATCAAGAAAGACAAACAGTTTCTGTTGATGGTGTAAATGGTCCTTCAATTAAAGTTGGAGCATTGAACGATGTAGATACGAGTGGAAACTGGCCAAAATTATATGACACTCAAGAAGATCAATAACATATTAAATTCAAATTATAATAGATTGTCCGTTCAAGTTTCCTTGACCGGGCTTTCTTTTTTGGTCTCAAAAGAAGATACGAAATCAGTTGTTTTTTTTACTGAAAAAAAATACACCTCTAAAGCTACTCCAGAAGAATTATTAGTTGATATTTCATCTGTAATTTCAAATGACTTAAAAGATCTACACCCATTTTCAGAAGTAGTCGTTATTTATGCTACTCACTTATATACTATAGTTCCTACGCCTCTTTTTGATGAATCTAAAGCAAGTGATTATTTAAAGTTTAATTCAAAAATATTAGCAAACGATTTTATTAGTTTCGATACTATTGAAAATAAAGACATCACATCAGTCTATGTTCCTTATGTAAATATTAATAATTATTTTTTCGAACAATTTGGTTCTTTTAAATATTATCATGCATCAACTTTATTAATAAAATCGATTTTAGATCTAGAGAAATATACCATTGAGCCAACAGTTTATATTAATGTTTCAGAAGAAATATTCGACTTTATTGTAGTGAAAAATGGCAGTCTATTAATTTGCAATAGCTATCTTTATAAAACACCAGAAGATTTTATTTACTACATTCTATTCTGTTTTGAACAATTAAAATTAGATCCAGATCTTGTAAAAACAATTATTTTAGGCAATATTAATAAGGGAGATGACACATACAATATACTTTTTAAGTATGTTCGTAACATTGATTTTTTAAAAACGATTCAACCTATATTTTTTTCAAATACAGATGATACACATCATAATTTCTTATTAAAAGCAATAATTTAATGCGAATCATTTCAGGAATACATAAAAGTAAAAGGTTAATGGCCCCTAAAAAACTACCGGTTAGGCCTACCACTGATTTCGCAAAAGAAGGACTCTTTAATATTATCAATAACAAGATAGATTACAGTGAATCTACCCTACTCGATATTTTTTCTGGAACCGGAAATATAAGTTATGAATTTGGCTCTCGAGGAGGTAAAGAAATAATAGCTGTAGATTCATTTTATGGTTGTGTGAAATATATTGAAAGTATTACTCTAGAGCTAGATTTACCTATTACCACTATTAAATCTGATGTGCTTAGATACCTAAATAGTTGTACAAAAAAGTTTGATATAATTTTTGCAGATCCTCCTTACGATTTTAAGATAAATCAACTTGAAGAAATATCAGAAATAGTTTTTAATAAGAACTTATTAAATGAAGAAGGAATGCTAATTATAGAGCATAAAAAACAAAGCAACTTATCCTCATTAAATAACTTTAAAGAATCCAGAAGGTACGGTGATTCTGTGTTTAGTTTTTTTAGTTAATTTCTATTCTCAAGAATATTTCTTAAATCTATAGATATAATCAATTTATATTGAGTGCAGAAAAACCAAAAATCATTACATTAAATTTTGCAATTTTAGAACTGCACAAAGATTATATTGTTTCAACAATTAATGAGGGGTTTCTTTTGATATACCTCATTTAGTAGAAATAAGTGAAGTTTTCATTCGTAATTACCCAACACAACCTTATATATCTATTGCTAACAGATTTAATGACTATACTATCAACCCTACTTGTTTATTGCATTCTTCTATACTTCCAAATTTAAAAGGGATTGGAGTTGTGGGTTATTCACAATCTGCTTTAAAAACTGCAAGGTTTGAAAAGAAATTTTATAAAAGAACTTTAGAAGTTTTTGACTCTTATGAAGATTGTATCAAATGGGCTAAAAAATTAATTAGCTCCTAAAAATAAAAAAAGCAGACCTATAAGCCGGATTCTGTAACTATAAAGTTTCTCATCATTTATCTACCCTTACTGTTACCAGTAAGATGAATCTGCCTACCCTCCTGCATCGAGCGGGTACTCTCAAGCACAGGTTTACATGGCATTGCACCGCATAGAGTTTACCTGGTTTCACTACAGCATTATCTGTACATTCTTTCTGTTGCACTAGTCCTATCTCATAAAATGAGATGACGGCTGTTAGCCGGTATGCTTCCCTATGGTGTCCGGACTTTCCTCTTCAAACTAAATTGAAGCGATGAGACGGTCTGCTTTTGCAAAAATAGACTAATGTTAATAAATACCGTAAAATAAGAAATCTAAATTTTCAAAAAACAAATGACATTTTTATCTTTGTTTCACTTCTATGGAACACTTTATTGTATCAGCAAGGAAATATAGACCCGCCCACTTTAATGATGTGGTAGGGCAACAAGCGATTACTAATACGCTAGAGAATGCTATAAAGAGTGATCATTTAGCTCAAGCATTATTATTTACTGGACCTAGAGGTGTGGGAAAAACTACCTGCGCACGTATTTTAGCAAAGAAAATTAACCAGACAGGAGAAGAAAATCCAGATGAAGATTTTGCTTTTAATATTTTTGAATTAGATGCAGCTTCTAACAATTCGGTAGATGATATTCGAAATTTAATTGATCAAGTCCGTATTCCTCCTCAAGTAGGGCATTTTAAAGTGTATATTATTGATGAGGTTCATATGCTTTCATCTGCAGCCTTTAATGCTTTTTTAAAGACTTTAGAAGAACCCCCAAAACACGCAATTTTTATTCTTGCAACTACTGAAAAACATAAAATAATTCCTACCATTTTATCGCGTTGCCAAATATTCGATTTTAAACGAATCACCGTAACTGATATTAAAGGACATTTAGCCAAGGTAGCTAAAGCTGAAAATATAGATGCTGAAGACGATGCATTGCATATTATCGCTCAAAAAGCAGATGGAGCCTTACGAGATGCCTTATCTATATTTGATCGTGTGGTTAGTTTTTCAGGGAAAAATTTAACGAGACAAGCTGTTACCGAAAACTTAAATGTTTTAGATTATACGTACTTTTTTCAAGTAACCGATTTAATACTTGAAAACAATATACCAAGCCTTTTGGTATTGTACAATGATATTCTTTCCAAAGGGTTTGATGGCCATCACTTTACGATGGGATTAGCTTCTCATTTCAGAGATCTAATGGTGTGCCGAAATGAGGAAACCATTAGCCTACTAGAGGTTGGTGAGCAAGTAAAAATCATGTATCTAGAACAATCTAAAAAAACAGATTTAGATTTTTTATTTAAAGGTATTGAAATAGCAAATACCTGTGATTTAAAATACAAACTAAGTCGCAATCAACGATTGTTAGTTGAATTATGCTTAATGCAGTTGGCTTCTCTCACCTTTGAGGGTGAAAAAAAAAAGCCTAAAAACTTCGTAATACCTCCTTCTTTCTTTGTTGCTGAAAAAACCTCAATAGCTTCAAGTACTATCATTGATAACGTTATTTCTGAAACTAAAGTAATACAAGAAATTATTTCAGAAAAAATAGCACCTATTGAAAAAGTACATTCAGAAGAAATTATAGAAGAAAAAGTAATTGAACGTCCTAGAATTTTAAAGGAACGTACTACAAAAAGGGTTTCTGCGCTTTCCTTAAAAAGTATTCAGAAAAAACAACAGCTAAAAGAAGAATTAGTAGCAAAAGCAGTTGATAAAGAAGATTTACCTGTTACCGAATTCACTCAAGAAGAATTACTTGCAGCATGGGAAGCGTATACTAAAAAAATAGAAAAAGAAGGGAAGTTTAATTTACTTTCTCATTTAACTATGGGTTCTCCAAAGCTTGAAGGGAATACGATTCATTTAGAGTTTCCAAATAGCACTATAAAAGTGGAAGTGGAACGCGCCAAATACGATTTATTGTTGTTTTTAAAGAAAACTCTCAATAATTACGAAATCGATTTAGCTATTGAAGTAAATGAGACTGCTATTAAAAAATATGCTTATACTGCCCAAGACAAGTTTGAAAAATTAATGGAAAAAAATCCTTTAATTGACGTCCTTAGAAAAGAATTTGATTTAGATATATAATTATGTTAGGCCTAAAACTTCCCACAGACCCTCGTTGGGTAAATATTGTTGAAAAAAATATTGAAGAAATATTAACAGACCACGCTTTTTGCGAGCAGAAAGCCACCTCTACGGCGATTTCACTTATTGTAAGCTTTCCTGAGTATACGGAGCTTGTTCAAGAAATGACAGCCCTTGTAAAAGAAGAAATGAGCCATTTTAAATTAGTTCATGATATTATCATTGCTCGAGGTTGGATACTTGGTAGAGATCGTAAAGATGATTATGTAAATCAATTAATAAAGTTTTTTCCGAAAGGCGGAAGCAGAACAACACAATTAGTCCATCGATTACTCTATGCTGCATTGATTGAAGCAAGAAGTTGTGAACGATTTAGATTGTTGAGTGAAGAATTACAAGACAAAGAATTGGCTGTTTTTTATAAAAACTTAATGGTGAGTGAAGCGAATCATTATACTATGTTTCTTGGCTTTGCACGTAAGTATGGAGTCAGAAAAGAAGTGGATGAAAAATGGAATGACCTTCTTGAATATGAAGCAGAGATCATGAAAAATTTAGGAACTAATGAGACGGTTCATGGATAAGGTACCTAAAAATAAATGAGTGTAACAAAAAAACAAATTCAACTACTTATAATGTATGATGAACATAAACAAAGCTTCCGAATTATTGAACACTTTACGATCTCAAACAGAGAAAAAATCTGAAAAAAAAGTGTATGACTGTTTTATTGGAACTTTAACATCATTGAATAATAGAGGTTTAACTAAAGAACAGTCTCAATTAATACAAGAAAAACTCTCTTCATTGGAGTTAAATACCGCTACGGAAAACAGAAAAAAATTCTACAAACAAAAAGGATCTGAATTTAAAATATTTCTGAAAAACGAATTTTCGTTCACTTCTGCAAAATACTACACCGAAACGTATATGATATATGGGATGATATTTGGTACAAGCATAGGTTTATCTATAGGAACAGCAATTTTTGCAGGTCTTGGAACCAGTATTGGATTGTCTATAGGAACAGGTGTTGGTATGGTATTTGGAATGATGTATGGTGCAAGAAAAGATGCTGAAGCCAAAAGATTAGGTAGAGTTATTTAAAAGAATCATCCGAATCAAAAACTAGCTAAATGATTATTGATTCATCCTTTTGTTATATAAACTTCTAATAATACCATCAGCAAGACCGATTTTTGGAACATAAATATTTTTAGCTTTAGACCATTTCATTGCAGATAAATAAATTTTTGTAGCAGGAATAACTACATCTGCTCGATCGGGATTCATATTTAAATCAAAAATACGTTCTTCGTAGCTTAGATTTTTAATATGCTTATAATAAGTTGATAGGTAAAAATAACTTAATGGTGTTCCCATTTTTTTTCCACTATTTTTATAAATTGTATTAATGTTTCCTCCCGAGCCTAACAATGTGACTTCTTTATAATTTTTTGTCTTCGATTTTATCCATTCTTCGACATTTTCCCATAATGATTTATCTACTAAATTATTAATAATTCGTACCGTACCTAACCTAAAAGAACGTGATTCAACAACCTTTCCATTTGAATAAATTGTAAACTCAGTACTCCCACCTCCAACATCTACATATAAATAGTTTTCATCATTATTTACATAAGAATTTATATTAGTAGATGCAATAAGGGCAGCTTCATCATACCCATCAATAATATTGATTTTCACACCAGTTTGCTCCAATATTTTATTAACTATCATTTCTCCATTAATTGCATTTCTCATTGCTGAAGTAGCACAAGCCCTATAATTTTTTATATATTGAGTTTTTAATAAAAGTTTAAAAGCATTCATAGCATCTACCATTCGCAAATAATTTTTATTTGAAATTTTACCATGAACAAAAACATCTTCTCCTAATCGAATTGGCACTCTTACTAAAGACGTTTTTTTGAATTTAGGCTCAATACCCGGACGTTCAAAAACTGTGACGATTAACAAACGTATCGCATTAGAGCCGATATCGATTGCTGCGTATTTTTCGATAGAAAGTTTACTCATAAAATACTTATTTAAAATCTCTCGGAAAATATGTTTTTTTGGTCTTACCTGTACTTATTTTACTCCAAGAGTCTTCTTTAAATCGAAGAATTACAAAACCACAAGTAGGCATATTATCAATATAATCTGAACCCAACATATTTGCTATGGAAGTAAATGCATGGTTATGACCTACGATCATAACTCTATCTAGTGAATCATCTATTGAATTTATAACTTTCATTACCTGTTGCCCACTAAAATCGTATAATTCATGATTTGTTGTGAAATTATCGTCAGAAACTTGAAAAGCTTCTTTAAAATATTGTGCGGTAGATAAAGCTCTATTAGCATCACTCGAAATAATTAGCTGAGGAGCTTTTATTGCATCTTTCAAATGATCTGACAGCAATTTTGCATCGTTATTACCTCTTCCTTTTAAAGGTCTTTGATGATCTATTACATCATGTTTCCAAGAAGATTTCGCATGCCTCAACATGTATAAAGTTTTCATAAATATTATTTATATTATATTAATTTACAGTTGCTTAAGCGTACATATATCACTAATCTATTTAAGGCGATAAACGTTCTATTTTCCAATCGTAATCTTCAAGAGTATAGCGGATTCTATCGTGCAATCGATTTGGTCTTCCTTGCCAGAATTCTATAGCAGTTGGAGACACTAAATAACCTCCCCAATACGCTGGCTTTAGTACTTCTTGTTGTTCATGTTTTTTCTCTAATTGTTCCAATTCTATTTCCAATACTTCTCGATTAGAAATAACTTCACTCTGACTAGAAATTATTGCGCCTAATTTGCTTCCTAAAGGTCTAGAGTTGAAATAATTTATAGAATCTTGTTCCGTTGTTTTTGTAGCGGTTCCTTTAATAATGATTTGCCTTTCCATTCCTGGCCAAAAAAATGATAAAGAAACTTTATTATTCTGTGCTATAGATTTACCTTTTTCACTTAAATAATTTGTGTAAAAATAAAATCCGTATTCATCGTATTTTTTTAATAAGACTACTCTACCCTTTGGAAAACCATCAATTCCTATGGTTGTTAATGTCATAGCATTTACTTCGTCAACAGATTCAGAATCTTTAACTTCATGAAACCATTTTCTGAATTGTTGCAAAGGATTAGAATCAACAGTGCTTTTTGTTAATTCACCTTTATTATAATTTTTACGATAATCATGTAAATTATCTCGCATACATTCATCTTTGTAGTGCAAGTTACGAGTTTTAACTAGGAAGTAATATTAGTTTATATTTAAATTTAGGTTAAATATACCTTAATAAAAAAAGCAAATCTTACCCTTCGGTAATATTTGCTTTTTAAAAATAGTATAAATATTCTATTTGAATATTTATTCCCTTTTGATTATAACTTTCTTTATAACACTTTTCTTGTTATTAGATATTTTAACTAAATATACGCCTTCATATACAGTTTGTACATCAAAATAAGCAATAGTACTACCCTTTTTAATATTGGTAGATTTAATTAATTTTCCTGATATATCAAACAATTCAACTTGTAATTCATCAAATACTAAACTACCTAATTGAACAGCAATAAGATCAGCGGCAGGGTTTGGAAAAATCGTAATATTGAGTTCATTAAAAATTGTTTCAGAAACACCTAATTCCTCTTCGTAAATGATTGTTGATTCATTAATTGAATTTACAATCCTATTCTCATAATTACCATAAAATGTAGGCCCTACTGCATATGGATACACTGAGTTCCAATTATCATCTACAGTAGCGAAGTAAGCATAAGTTCCATCAGGATATTCAGGAGTCATAATCATACGTCCATTATGTTCGTCTAGATAATCCTCTTGAGTATTCTCAACATATTCATAATCTTCTCTAAAATAGCCTAAGAAATACGTCGCGTCAACGGGTGGTCCATCATCTACATTCGTACCATCTGCATGATGTGTTCTAAGGGTAATACTTCTTAATTGGTAACCGGACTTAATTCTAACAATACCTCCACTTCCATCTTCATTTGCATAACCATAGGCTCCGTATATCGGAAAACCATCGAATGCAAATCCTAGTAAAGGGGAATGTTCATTATCATTAATAAAATAAAGCCCGTCTGCATCATACAAATTGCAAATATCAGAGACGATCTCTAAATCAAGCTTAAATGCTGATGGATTTTGATGGTGGTGATAGTTTCCCATCGCTGGATGTCCTTTAGAACAATCAAAACCAGCCATTTCAGCAGGAATAGCATCTCGGTTCCAATCTTGTTGAGCTCCTGGCCCTCCTGGACAAGGAGGATTACCTGGTCCACCACATAAAGAATTGGTATTTGTATTCCAAGCAACACCATCTCTATAATCAAATAAAGAAACTCCATTCACAAACACACCTATATTTCCAGGCACTGTATTATCAGGGGCTCCTTCATTTTCTTGAGGATCTAAAGGGAGCTTGAAAATTGCATTTTGATTTTGTGACTGAGAAGGATTTCCATCTAGAAAAGGACCCGTTGGGTATGCTGGCACACCAGTAGCTGAAATATAAACAAAATCATCTGAATATTCAACTTGTTGGCAATTCACCAAAATGTTATTATTTATAGCGGTAGAATTACCCGCCATATAATAACTACCTGTTTCTGTAGTGTTTTGCAAAAAGGATGTAATTGCAGGGTTTAATTGCGCTTGAGAAATAATAATTGTCCCAAAAAGCAAATAAATTGTAAAAATATTTTTCTTCATAATGGTTAGTATTTTATTATTAGTGATTAAGTATTAGTGATTTATTTATAAAATGATACAATTTTTAATTGTCCTTAGGTTTAGTGAAAAAATGTTTTGGAACCTGATGTTTTTCATCAAAAACAAAATCTTTATCATTTAATGTCAATAAAAAGGAAATTAAATCTGCCTTTTCAATTGATGTTAGAGAGATGCCTTTATTTAATTCTGACGCTAGGTTATCAGTCATTACAATTTCATTTGTATAATGATTAAGTACTTCATTTAGTTTTTTAAATCTTCCATCATGCATATAAGGATACGTATAACTTAAATTTCTTAATGACGGAATTTTAAAAAGCAAGCTGTCTTTGGATTGTTTAGTGTTTTTCCATTTACCGTAATCATTTAATGTTCCGTCTACAACTAAGCCATTGCTTGCAAACCCTTTATTAAAAAATAAGGGTTCTTGGTGGCATGAATTACAGTTTTTTAAAAATAAGTTGTATCCATTCTTTTCTTGTTCTGAAAATGAAGCATTTCTATTTTTCACTTTATCATATTTTGAACTTGCTGAAACTAAAGTAAGTTGAAATTGAGCTAATGCTAATAAAACATGTTCACCAGTTACAATACTATCCTTATATGCTTTATAAAAAAGAGCAGGATATCGATCATGCTTTTGAAGTTTTGTAACTACATCTGAAATATTTGACCCCATTTCTAAGGCACTACTTATTGGAGCTAAAGATTGAACATCTAAATGATTTATAGCGCCGTCCCACATAAATACATTTTGCCATGCAAGGTTAAATAAAGGAGGTGCATTTCTTGAGCCTATTTGATCATAAATTCCGTGACTCAAATCATGGTCTGTATGAGCAAAAGCATTATAGGGTGAATGACAAGAAGCACATGATATTGATTCATTTTTTGATAAAACTGGGTCATAAAATAATGTTTTACCTAATTCTATCTTATCACTTGTAAGCGGTTTATTTTTTAAATCATATTCAGGAACAGGAAAATAAGTTGGGTAATCAAGAGTATAATTAGCAAATTCAAATGCCATGCAACAAAGCAAAAGGATTCCAATACAAAATATGTTTATAGTGTTTTTCATTTTATAATTGAAAATACTGAAGAAAATAGTGTTGACAACTCTACCGCTTCATTATTTGGACTCATAACTGTATGATTAACTTTAGGATTCAGTTCAGAAAAGAATTCATCTAGGGTAACATTAATAGTAATATTTTCCTCATTTACTATGTCTAAAATTACGGTTTGAAGTGTATTTGCAGGCTCTTGATATCCCCCAATATGAAATTGAAATTGATTCTTTCTAGTTTGAAACACATCAGATTTACCTTCAATCTTTAGGTTAATATAACCACTTTGCCAAGTCCAATACATTCCATTTGTAGGGTCCAAATCTTCACCGAAAGCACCAGAAACATTAGTTAAGCTATCAATCCCAATATGAAATTTAATTTTATTAAAATCTTTATTACTGATGATATCTGTTTTAATTCTATTTGAATTTTTCTTTTCTAAATCTATTAAAAAATGTTTCTTTTTTAATGATTCAACTATGGTTTCATCTAATAATAATTGCACCTCAGAAATATAGAATTTAAAAGTTTCTATTTGAATACTATCTTGCAAAGAAGGTAAATAATACGATTTATTAAGTCTAAGGGATGTGTTTTCTATAGTTGTATCAAAATGAAGATTTACCTCCCTTTCTTGAGCAATTACACTAAAAAAATTAAATACAAATAATAAAATATAAATACGCTTCATTTAAAGAACCTCATTTATTTAAGGAGATATAACAGCCTCATTTTCAATATATATATAAATTAGACTAAAATAAAATATAAAGGTTTAATTAAAAATAATTAAATTTCAAAAATAGCACCATCTTTTGCTAATTCAACAGTTGTAAAAACCTCTTGTGCTTCTTTTCTAAAAGACTCATAATCACTATAACGCCCAGAATAATGTCCTAGAATAAGCGTACCTACATTTGCTTCTTTAGCAATTAGCGCAGCTTCGCGAGCAGTACTATGCTTTGTTCGATCGCATAAATTTTGATGTTCATTTAAAAAAGTAGATTCATGATATAAAGCAGTAGCATTTTTTAATTGAGGAATTATTTGCGGAAAATAGGCTGTATCACTACAAAAAGCATAAGATTTAGATGCTGCTGGTTCAAAAGTGATTTTTTTGTTATCAATGACAACACCATCTTCATTAGCAACATCATATCCCTGCTTGATCTTGGTATAATAACTCATACTAACATTCGCTTCTTTTACTGCTTCTATATTTAGTTTACGCTCATTTAATTTTTCTTTAAATAAAAAGCCATTGGTATAAATACGATGTTTTAAAGGAATCGTAGTTACAGATACTTTATCATCTTCAAAAATAAGTTCAGGTTCATTTTTTTCAAGTTCATGAAAAAGTAAATTATAATTGGTCCAACTTTTACCTAATTTTAGTTGTAGTGTAATCGCTTCTTTGATTCCTTTCGGTCCATATATATGTAAGTCTGCTTCCCTTCCAAGTAAACGAAACGTAGAAATTAAGCCTACCAGACCAAAAAAATGATCTCCATGTAAATGAGAAATAAATACATGCTTAATTCTTGAAAACTTAATATTAAATCTTCTTAGCTGTACTTGAGTTCCTTCTGCACAATCAATAAGAAACAAATGACCTTTAATTTCTAATACTTGTGATGTTGGATTTGCATCCCATCTTGGAGTTGCAGAGTGACAGCCTAATATTGTAAGTTTCAATATTTGATTTTTAGAATCCTAATTCGCGTTCAATATTTTCCATTTCTATTAAATCTTCAGCTTCAATAAGTGTAGGTACCACAGATAGTTCATCCGGAAGTTCATCCGGTGAAATTGCATTATTCACAATCACAAATGATTGATTTTCTGACATATGTGTGTTTGAAACATCCATAAAAAGCAGTAATTGATTCAGAGTTAAATCTTCATATTTCAATAAATCAACGATTACATTTTGCCCTTTATTTTTCTTCGGAATAATATACTCTAAATAAGATGAAAAATCTTTAATATCATTTCTGTCGTCCTCTAAAATCACATAATTTTCTTGCTCACTAATCTTCATTCTTTTCAATTTTTGAAGCTAATAAATATAATACCGCCATTCGTATTGCAACACCATTTTGCACTTGATCTAAAATAATGGCTTGGGCACTATCGGCTACATCACTTGTAATTTCCACTCCTCGATTTATAGGTCCAGGGTGCATCACAATAATTTCTTTATCTAATGAATTAAGCATGGCCTTATTCAAACCGAATTGTTGCGTATACTCTCTTGTACTAGGGAAATAACTAATATCCATACGTTCATTTTGAACACGTAACATATTGGCAACATCACACCATTGCAATGCTTTTCTTAAATTAGTTTCAACTTTTACACCTAAAGATTCTATATGTTTCGGCATTAAAGTTAAAGGGCCACAGACTTTTACTTCAGCTCCTAATTTTTGTAATGCAAATATATTTGATAGGGCAACTCTAGAATGTAGTATATCTCCAACGATCACGACTTTTTTTCCAGCAACATCTCCTAAACGTTCTCTAATTGAATAACTATCTAACAAAGCTTGTGTTGGATGTTCGTGCGCACCATCTCCGGCATTTATAATACTCGCCTTAATATGTTTTGACAGGAAGACACCAGCACCAGGATTTGGATGACGCATAACGACCATATCAACTTTCATTGATAAAATGTTATTTACCGTATCTATTAAAGTTTCTCCTTTTTTTACTGAAGAGGAAGATGCTGAAAAATTGATAACATCTGCTGAAAGACGTTTTTCGGCTAATTCAAATGAAAGTCTTGTTCTTGTACTATTTTCAAAAAATAAATTTGCAATGGTAATATCTCTAAGGGAAGGTACTTTTTTAATGGAACGATTGATCACCTCTTTAAAATGATCTGCAGTTTCGAAGATTAAATGAATATCATCTTCAGTGATGTATTTAATTCCTAATAAGTGTTTTACACTTAATTCGCTCATAATTAATTATTTACTAAATAAACAGCGTCTTCACCATCATTTTCCTTCCAACACACTTTTACTTTTTCTTTGTTTATAGCATCAACTTGTCTTCCTCTATAATCTGGCTGAATAGGTAAATGCCTACTAAATCTTCTATCAATAAAAGTCAGTAATTCTATTTCTAAAGGCCTTCCGAACGATTGTATTGCAGTTAATGCGGCTCTAATACTTCTTCCGGTATAAAGTACATCATCTATAAAAACAACTTTTTTATCTTCAACAATAAAGTCAATTTTAGTTTTACTTGCTTCTATTGTTTTTTCAGTTCTTCTAAAATCATCTCTATAAAAAGTAATATCTAAATAACCCATTTGAATATCCTTTACTTTATAATCATTTTCGAGTAACGATTTTAAACGTTCCGCTAAGTAAATCCCTCTAGGTTGAATACCTATGAGAACTGTATTTTGAAAAGAGTCGTGGTTTTCTATTAATTGACAAGCCAAACGATGAAGTGCAATTTGTACTTCGGTTGCGTTGAGTAACACTTTTTGGCTCATAATTTTCTAAACAATTGTTCAGTATACAAAAGTAGCACTTTTTAACTAATCTTCTGAAATTTTATTCTATTGAATTTTCAGCAGTCATTAATTATAGGTAATAAAAAAGCCTCTCAAAAATGAGAGGCTTTTAAAATTTTAAGTAAATACTACTCCTATTTACCGTCTAATTTATCTTTAAGCGCTTGTAAAGCTTCATTAGCATCTCCTAGAGTAGGTTTTGCTTCTTCAGCTTGAGCAGCTTGCTTCTTAACAGCTTGCTTAACAATTTTAGCTTCTTCTTCTTTATGAATAGCCATGTGAGATGCAACTACTTTCTTGAATTCTTTATTGAATTCAATAATTTGTAATTCTGCTTCTTCACCTTTATTTAAACTAGTCCCGTCTTCTTTTTCTAAGTGACGTGTTGGAATAAATGCTGAAATATCTTCGTTAAAATCAACGATTGCACCTTTATCAACTAAATCAGTGATTTTAGCAGTGTGTTTCGTTCCAACAGCAAATTCTTTTTGGTATTTATCCCATGGATTATCCGTAGTTTGTTTATGACCTAAACTTAATTTACGTCCTTCAACATCTAATTCTAATACCACTACTTCTAACTCTTCAGCTATTGCAGTAAACTCACTTGGATGTTTTACTTTCTTAGTCCAAGAAAGGTCACTAATATAAATAAGACCGTCGATACCTTCTTCTAACTCTACAAATACTCCAAAGTTAGTGAAGTTACGAACCACTCCTTTATGCTTAGATCCAACTGGATATCTTTTAGTAATATCGGTCCAAGGATCTTCAGAAAGTTGTTTGATCCCTAATGACATTTTACGATCATCTCTATCCATTGTTAATACTACAGCTTCAATTTCATCTCCTACTGAAACAAAATCTTGTGCAGAACGTAAATGAGTAGACCAAGACATTTCACTTACGTGAATTAATCCTTCAACTCCTTGAGCAACTTCGATAAATGCACCGTAATCAGCGATTACAACCACTTTACCTTTTACTTTATCTCCTACTTTAAGTTCTTCTCCTAAAGCATCCCAAGGATGAGCGCTTAATTGTTTAAGACCTAATTGGATACGAGATTTATTTTCATCAAAATCAAGAATTACAACATTTAATTTTTGATCTAATTCAACGATTTCATTTGGATGATTGATACGAGACCAAGAAAGATCCGTAATATGTATTAATCCATCTACACCACCAAGATCAACAAACACACCATAAGAAGTAATGTTTTTAACAACACCTTCTAATACTTGTCCTTTTTCTAATTGACCAATGATTTCTTTCTTTTGTTCTTCAATATCTGCTTCGATAAGTGCTTTATGAGAAACGACAACGTTTTTAAATTCGTGATTAATTTTCACAACTTTAAATTCCATTGTTTTTCCAACATACACATCGTAATCACGGATAGGTTTCACATCAATTTGTGAACCTGGCAAGAATGCTTCAATTCCGAAAACATCTACAATCATACCCCCTTTTGTACGACACTTAACAAATCCATTTACTATGGTTGCTTCATCATGTGCAGCATTTACTCTTTCCCAAGCTTTAATCGTTCTAGCTTTACGATGAGATAATACTAATTGACCTGTACTGTCTTCACGTACATCAATTAATACCTCAACGGTATCACCAACTTTTAAATCTGGATTGTAACGAAATTCGTTTAATGATACTACCCCTTCAGATTTTGCGTTGATGTCAATAATTGCATCACGATCTGAAAGGTACACTACAACACCATCTACTACTTCATCATCTAACGTATCTACGAAATTTTCAGCTACTAATTTTTCAAATTCTTCTAATTTTCCATCATCAACAGGATCTATTCCTTCTTGATAATTTTCCCAATTAAAGTCTTCTAGAAATTTTCCTGGATCTCTTTCTTTTAAAGAAAGTTCTTTTTTAGGTTCTTCAACAGTCTCTTCAACAGTTTCTTCAACAGTTTCTTGAACTTCTACTACAGCTGCTACAGCAACTTCCTTTACTACTTCTTTTGTTTCTTTTTTAGCCATTTGCTAATTAGTATTTTCAGTTTAAATAGACTGAAAATAAACGTTTTGTATTCTGTACCTCACAAATAACAAGGGCGGCTTTAGTACAGAAGTGTTTATATAATTATTTTTTATTCCCTATTTATTATTCATAATGCCGCTAAAAGGGGTGCAAAAATAAGATTTATTTATTGATTTTCAAAGGGTTTTATAAAGTTTAGATGGCATAAAAAAAGCGACCCAATGGGTCGCTTTTAAATTATGATATTATCTAATAATTAATCCCCATAAATCTCTCCAACTTTTCCATTCCATGACCAAGTTCCAGAAGTCAATACACCACAAGCGGGATCTGAATAAGGAACATTAAAATCATAAATCAAATCCCATGTAGCAGCAGCAGATCCAATTGTTGTTGTTTGCCCCCAAGTTGTTGTAGTATTTGTGGATACGCCAGCGAAACCAATAGTTGGAATCCAAACTTCAGGTCCACCACAAGGTGCAAAAGAAAATGTCTCCATAGTTGTATCCATAAACATGTTACCTCCACGAGTAATCAATACACTTGTAATTCCTTCTCCACCAAATCCATTAGGATCTACAATTGTTCCATCTGCAATGATATTCCATGTTCCATTGAAAGCTGGATTCCCAGTTTCAAGCCAAGTTCCTGTTACAGCTGCTGGCATTCTTGTTGTTGTGTGTTTGTAAACTACCGCGAAATATTCAGCGTCATTTAAAACAACGTCACTCACTACCACATCGTTAAAATCTGCAAGGTTTACATTAAAACTTCCTTCAGTTCCTGTAAAGTGATATACATCATTAAGGTTGTTTCCATTTGCTACAAGCTTAAATTCAGTTCCATTTGCCATATCAAGCGAAGCGATATAAGCTCCATTGTTTCCTACATTTAAATTTAGGTGCCCTCTAGACATTCCCTCTTTTGCAGCTACAAGTCCAATGTAAAGACCTTTTTTGTTATTGTCAAATTGAGCATTTGGAGTTTGACCTTTATCAGTTACTGTCTCCACAGTTTGTGTTAGATTAGCTTCTTCTACCGAATTTCCTTCTTCTTTAGAACAAGAGATAATCATTGTTGTTGCAAGCGCAAGCGCTAAAAATTTGTTTGTTTTCATTTTAATTAAAGTTTAGGTGAGTTATAAAAAATATTTTAAGGACTAATATAAAATAAAAAGCTCTTTAACGGAAATAAGTAACCTCTTCATTATAAAAATACGTGTATACACGTAGGCTGATTCGCTTTTCAACATTGAAACTATCTAATTCGAAGTCCATTTTCTACAACTTGATTAGAACTTAGTAATGTTACATCTTTACCACTTACCGATCCTAACACCAAGCATTCGCTCATAAAGTTTGCGATTTGTTTCTTCGGAAAATTGATCACAGCAATTATTTGTTGCCCTAGGAGTTCTTCTTTAGAATAAAGCGAAGTAATCTGAGCCGAGCTTTTTTTGACACCTAGCTCTTCTCCAAAATCAATCTGAAGCTTGTACGATGGACTTCTTGCTTCAGGAAAATCTGAAACCTCTATAATAGTACCTACGCGCATGTCTACTTTTTCAAACTCTTTCCAACTTAACTCGTCCATTATTTATATTTTTAAAATGTAAATTTAATTAATTTCATTTATAAATTATAGCATTCATATGTTTGATTCTTTGTAAATTTATTCAGAAATAACAAGGTATATAAAAAAAATCTATGTCATTAACCCCTTCAAACATGCTCCCTCTGGGAACTAAAGCTCCTTCTTTTAACCTTCAAGACACTGTCACGTTAAAGGATTGTTCTTTAAATGATGTAAAAGGAGAAAAAGGAACATTGGTTATGTTTATTTGTAATCATTGTCCCTTTGTGAAGCATATAAATGATGAAATTGTTAGAATCTCGAATGATTTTCGCGTTCATGGTTTTGGTGTGGTTGCCATTAGCAGTAATGATGCTGAAAATTATCCAGAAGACGCTCCTCCAGAAATGCATAAAAATGCGAAAGAACATAACTTTACTTTCCCTTATTTATATGATGAAACACAGGAAGTAGCTAAAGCCTATGATGCTGCTTGTACTCCCGACTTTTATTTATTTGATTCAGAATTAAAATTAGTATATCGAGGACAGTTAGATACTTCTCGACCCGGCAATGGAATTCCAGTAAATGGAAGTGATTTACGTGAAGCCTTTGATGCTCTTTTAAATAATCATTCACAAAAAAAAGATCAAAAGCCGAGTATTGGCTGTAATATTAAATGGAAGTAATGAGGTTCTTTCTTTAAATTAATTCGCTTCATATAAATTAGGTGAATTTTTAATACCTTAGGAATTCTAAATTACACTTATGGAATATGTAATCTCAATACTTATAGGAATTGTAGCACTACTTCACCTCTACTTTATGTATTTCGAAATGTTTGCTTGGACAACTCTAGGGAGAAAAATATTTAGGCAATTTCCGAAGGAATTATTTGAACCCACCAACGCTTATATAATGGTTTTTTAGCTGCTGGACTTATTTGGCCTTTCTTTATAACCGATGAGTTTTGTAAACAAATGTGGCATTATTCTTTTTGAGCTGTGTTGCTGTTGCTGAAATTTACGGAGCTTTAACAGCTTCAAAGAAAATATTTTTCATACAAGCACTTCCAGCTTTAATTGCAATTGAATTAGGGGAAAAATATGGAATAAGAACTGTAGTAATTTTACCTTCAGCAATGATTGGTAGTGACGCTTATAAATTAAGTTATTCCAACAATCTTGTTTATCAAATTTTAAATGGATAAATCCCTGATGCACCAATGTTACCCTGAATTAGATAGATGTAAAAGATGTAGCTTTTGGTGTATACAAAGCAATGCTAAAAGGTAATAATGGAGAACGCTACATCTTGTCGAACGAACAACATACCACTTTACAAGAAAGTGTAAAAATAGCTTCTGAATTAAAATTAAAAACACCCAAAAAAGTCCCTAAATATTTATTGTATTCCGTAGCAGGTTTAATGGAATTTATAAGTAAAATATCAGGAAAACAACCACAATTGCAAAGACATTACTTAGATATGTTTTATGGCTTAAAACAAGATTATGATATCACAAAATCAAAGGAAGAATTAGGCTTTAATTCCAAACCTTCTAAAAAAGCATTGATAGATGCGCTAGAATATTTGAAGAATGAATGGGGAAGGAAATAAACGGTATACAACAACGTATATAAAAACAGCAGTATTAGCGCAAGACATTAGGTTTGCACTTTTTTGTTATCTTTCCTCTATCGGAAAAGTATAGCATTCTAAAACTGCTACTTTTCATATACAAAACCGTTGTATGGAATTAAACCAAAAAAAAATACTAAAAGCATTATATTTAGAATTTGGATTGCAGAGTTCTGAGTTGGATATACAGGGCTTTTTATGTTTTTTATCATAGTTTCTTCAAGAGTTTTAAAAAACAATTAACAGGTTATTATAATTTGTTTGTGATTACATTATGAGAAAACCTAATTTAGTAGTTGCATGTTTCATTAGCATGCTTTCTTTAGATTGGTTATAGAGTGTGTAATAACTGAAAAAGCACTACAATACATCGCATTATAGTGCTTTATTTCTTAAAAAAGGTATCCCTTTTGTATATTATTCTCCTTTAAGCATTTTTTTAAACGCCTCTAAATCAAATTCGTTTCCATAAAATAGCGTACTCATTTTCATAATATCAGCAGCAATGAGAACAGCCGTTTTTATTTCATCTTCAGATGCCCCTAATCTTTTCAGTTCTGCAATATGATAAGGGATACAGTATTGACATTTAGTAGCTGCGGAAGTTCCCAGGGCTATTAAATGAGCTTCTTTTTCAGCTATTGCACCTTCTTTGTATAAGCCCATTTGAGCTTTAAAATAAGCATCAGAACTTTTAAGTATTGATGTTGGGTAAACATTGTTAAAAGGGCTCTGAGCTAAAAGCACTTTCTTCTCTTCACTTGTGAGTGTTACATCTTGAGAAAAACCAGTTGAATGCAATCCTACTAATAGTAAAATAAATAGTAATTTTTTCATTTTTAAAATTGTTTATTTATTGATAAGTTCAAATATAATAAATATTTTGTTTATTGAAAAAAACAAGTAATTTACACGACATAACCAAGCCATAGGCATATCCTCTTCCTTTAATTCAGGGAGTTATAAACTTCTTAAATAGATTAGACTAACATTTATTATAGTTGAATTATGAAAAACTACTCTGACTTTATAAAAGAAACACTCATCAAGTTCTACAAGTGTGAACTTAAAACTTGGAGAAAAATCTTTAGATACAAAACTAAACCATAGACATAGCTTATTCCTTCAATTCAGGGACTTCTAGACCTTGTAAATAGTATCCTGCTTATTTTCTATTCTTGAAGCGATGGTTGTAATTCATGTGTAGTAAAATTATACAACTGAGAAAAACCAAACACTATGCCCATAAAAAATAGGCAAATATGGAATTGACTATTTAAAAAAATACAACGCGTTTTTTTAAATAATTAGTGAGGGTGTTTTATGGGAGTTAGGAGTAAAATCGAACTGTTTTGTGGCAGATGTAATGAATATAAAAACCTACACCATAAGATGTAGATTTTTTATATGTATGTTGGTAATACTTTTTTAAACAAGATGTTTAAAGCATTGGAATTCCATTAGAAATTGCTGAAATTGGAGCAATACCATAAATTTCTTTTGTAAAATTCACTAGATTAGGATGGTTCTCAATTCCTTCCCAAAATTCAGAGTTCAAATAAGTATCGACTGCCTCCTTACTTTTGAAATGGTATACTCCTCCAAATACCCCAGTGTCCGTATTTCCAATGAAGGATTTTCCGATAAAACCCTCAATTTTTTTAGATGTGAAATTTGGCGACACATCAACTCCTAGTTGATAGTGTTGATCAAGAGTCATCTCCTTCAAATTATACTTAACAACTAGCAAATGCATGCCCATCGCATCAGCAGGGTTGGATGATGTCTTTCTATTTGCCCATATACCGTTTGATTTGTTCGAAAATGGCGGAACAGCATACACTTCTTTTGTAAAGTTCACTAAATTAGGATGCGCCTCAATTCCTAACCAAAACTCTGAGGTTATGTATTTTTCAGCAGCTTCTTTAGAACTAAACTGATAAACGCCTCCATAAACTCCTGTATTCGTATTTCCAATAAATGATTTACCAATGAGTCCTTCAATTTTTTCAGGTGTAAAATTTGGTGCAACATTTGCTCCAAGTTCGGCATGTTCCTCAATACTCATTTCTTTGAGGTTATAGTTAACAATTAAAACATGAGGTGTTGACTGCTCTTTTTTTAAACTTCCGTTTTGAGAGGCTTCAATCATTGAAGCGTTAGCTTCACCATCAGATTTCTTTTTATTAGTACATGCTACAAATAAACTTGCTGTTATTAAGAGTATAATTAGTTTCTTCATTTATTTTAGTTTTGGTTACTATGAATTATTTGTAAGTTAAACATTTAAAGTCAGTAACTTATAAAAAATATCTCCAAAAATAAAAAGGTTAGCTAAACTTAATGTTAATAAAGTATGTTAATGGTTTAGCCTATTCAACATCATTCTTAGGTTTTAAGACAATATTGGCAACGATTAAATATTAAAGTTGTATTCTATTAATCAACCATTAAAACAGACAACATGGGAATGATTAGAGATAGAAAGAAATTCAAAATAACAAAACAACAGACACACCCAACAAATCCGACTGGTAATATTAATCAATTAACCGACCATTTTGATATTGAGAAGACAACAATTAAAAAAATGAAAAATGAAAAACGATGAAACAAATATTAAAAGATAGGAATCTAGTGATACAATAGATAAAAACCTTATAAGGATTAAAAAGCATAGAAAATGAAATCTAAAAATGACCTTAATGATAATATCCGCTTGACTACCTTAAAAATTCAAGAGGAATATCCAGAACTGATTAAATACATGAATGAAATTCCTGTAAACTTCCTATCCAATTCGGAAAGGGGAATAACGAACAATGAACTAAAGGGCTATTTAGATTCCCTAAATAACTTAATAGAAAAGTATGCAAAAGAACATTAAAAAACTATAAAATATGACAATCCAAATAAATACAGACAAAACGCTGACAGGAGAAAAAAGAAGTTCTGATTTTTTTATTTCTCAAATTACAGAAGCGTTACAAAGGTTCGAATCTCATATCACCAGAATAGAGGTTCACTTAAAAGATGAGAATGGAAAAAAGGACGGATTTAATAATATCTCGTGTCTAATAGAAGCTAGACTTGAGGGCAAACAGCCTATTGCTATCACTAATCAGGCAGACACTATAAATCTTGCCTTAACAGGCGCTATTGATAAAATAAAAAACTCTATAGAAAGTATTCTTGGAAAAATTCAAAATCACTAAAACTTAACATCATGAAAAAAAATAACAATTTAGGTATCTGGATGGATCATTCAGCTGCTAATTTGATTGATATAAATTCAAAAAACGAATGTCGATCTATTGTCTCAAATTTTAATTCAGAAACAAAAGAAGAAGCATTAAATACAAGCGAAAGTCTTATGCATAACAAAAGACAGCAAATGCATAAAGCATATTACAAAGAAGTAGCGGATGAAATTTTAAAATACAACCATGTGCTTTTATTTGGTCCAACAAACGCAAAAGTAGAACTACACAATTACTTGAAAAAAGATTTACATTTTAAAAAAATAAAAATTGACATTGAACCAACAGATAAAATGACCAATAATGAAAAAGATGCTTTTGTGAAAAATCATTTTGAAAAAATATAAAACTCTAAAATCAATTTAGAAATGATTAAATTATACTAAATTGATTGAACTGATAAACACTACAGCTAACAATAGGTATAATTCATTGCTGGGTTTGGTAATTGGTTTTGTATTTGCTAAATTAGGTGCTTAAACACGCAACAAACCATATACAAACTCCTTACAAACATTTTAAGTCAAACTTTACGAATGAAAAAAATATTATTATTAATTATAATCTCTTTAACTTCACAAGGTTTACTCTCTCAAGATTTAGAGAACATTTTTGGGATTAAAGGAGGTATTGATTATTTCAAATATATTTCCAATGAGGGTGATATATTTACACCTTTTTAATTTGACAATAAAATTGGATTTTTATTGGTGGATTTGCTACTATTGAAATAAACAAAAATTTAAGTTTTCAACCAGAAACTTTGTTTTATCTACATAACAGAACTGAATTATTTAAAAGTATTCATATTACTGTTCCAGGAACTCTTGGAGTTATCTTAGGTGTTGGAATAGTCGCAAAAGGTAAGCGAACAAATTATTTATTTTCCTCTAAGGCTAAAATATGATTTAAACTTTATTCAGATAATTAACTATCTTTATAATTTTAAAAAACGAATTAATACATAAACAATTTGTCTGGGAAAAATTACGCTAAAAAATGAAAAGTATTAATATAGTATTGATCCTTTGGTTCACTTTAATAACCAATCAAGTATCCGCACAATTTTGTACCGATGATAATCGATTTAGTGAAATTGAAGTTTTTACAAATTCCCAAATTGATTCTTTAACCAATGTTAATTACGCTAATGTTTATAATTGGGAAGGAGTTTCAGAAGAGTTAAAAATGGATTTTTATTTTCCTAAAAATGAAATCGATCCTTTAACAAATAGGCCCTTTATTTTACTAATTCACGGTGGTGGGTTTATTGAAGGAAACAAATCTAGATATAATTTTGAATGCAGAAAACTTGCAAAAAGAGGTTTTGTAGTTGCTACCATAAATTATCGTCTGGGTTTTGACGAGTCAGATTCTTCTAATCTTGTAAATGCCTTATATCGTGCACAACAAGACGCCAATGCTGCTTTAAGGTATTCTATAGAAATATCCCCTGCCCTTGAAATTGAGACCTCATGGATGTTTTTAGGTGGTGGAAGTGCTGGGTCCATTACTTCTCTGTTTACAAAATATATGAGCCAGGCTGAATGGAATTCATTATTTTCTGGGATTGAATCTAATCTTGGATCCATAGACACCTCAGGTAATGATTTAACTCACACTTTTGATATTAAAGGATTATTAAACCAATGGGGAGCTGGTCCCGACACCGCTACTAATACAAACGAATTAATACCTATGATTTCATTTCATGGTGCTTTGGACAATGTTGTTCCTATTGGTGAAGGGCCGTTTGATACCATAGGATCGCAAATTCTTCACGATAGGTTAATTGATAATGGAGTTTGCAGTGATTTTACTCTTGATCCATTAGGAAATCACGTTGTTTTTAATACGCTAGAAGATAGAGAGTTTATGGTAAATAGAACATGTTGTTTCTTTAAAAGTATGTTTTGTGAAGACTGCTCTAGTTTTTTTTCTACAGAACAAATTGCTGCTGATTGTGCAAATACTCTAAGCATAGATGAATTATCAACGGATAATCAAGTTGCCGTTTTTCCTAATCCTTTTAAGGATCAAATCAATTTTACTACACTAAGCGGAAATGAATATTTCTATCTGTATGATATTCATGGCCACATTATTTATGAAGGAAGTGATATTAAGTCACAAAGCTTCTATCAGGTTTCCACAGGATTGTATATACTAATGATACATGACGATGAACAACAACAAACATTAAAGTTATATAAAGAATAAGGATAATAACTTCAAAAAAAATACCCTAAATTTTCTTAAGCTTCATCAAAATAAATAACAACACAATAGGAACAGCTAATAAAATGACTATCCATAAATGTGTTTGTAATAAGCCCGGCGCAAATAATATCGTTAAAACATATCCTGCAATCGCACCACCAAAATGAGCATCATGTCCAATATTTCCTATACTTTTTTTCATTCCATAGATTGAAAATAACAGGTATAATATTCCGAAGATCCAAGCAGGTATTGCTATAGGAATAAAAAATAAATACAAGCCCATATCTGGGTAAAATAAAATGGCTGAGTACAAAATACCCGTCACTGCTCCACTCGCTCCAATGGCACTATAATGATATTCATTTTTGTGAAAAATAAAAGATAAAAAATTTCCTACGAGCAAACTCAAGATATATATCAATATAAATTTGAACACACCTACAGATACAATAACGATATCAGCAAAGAAATAAAGCGTTAACATGTTAAAAAATAAATGCTGGTAATCTGCATGTAAAAAACCAGAACTAAACATTCTAATTTTTTCTCCTTTATGGATCCCTGCAATGTTAAACTTAAATTTTTCAAAAAATGAAAAATCGCTAAATCCTTTTATTGACATTAACACATTTGCAACAATAATAACCATCGTTGCTATATTCATATCTTGCATAAAATATATATTTAATTTTGCAATAAATTTAGTTAGTTTTGCTGTAAATTAAACTATGCAATTACTAATTTATATACTAGTGTATCCTTTTTTATGGATTACCTCTATACTCCCAATGAAATGGCTATATAGAGTTTCTACTTTATTATATTATCCATTATATTACGTTTTTGGATATCGAAAAAAGGTGGTTTTTGAAAATTTACACATAGTTTTTCCTGAAAAGACTTCCGAAGAGCGAAAAAATATTGCAAAAAAATTCTATCGCCACCTCTGTGATATGTTAGTTGAATCGATAAAAACTCTTTCTATTTCTGAAGAAGAAATCATTAAACGATTTGCTTTTACTAATATTGAAGAAATTAAAAATATTGAGAAAGAGAATAAAAGTATAATTTTAATGTGTGCACATTATGCAAGTTGGGAATGGATTTTTATCATGCAGAAATACGTAAATCACAAAGGATATGCAATATATAAAAGGTTAGCTAATGCCTATTTTGATCGTCTAGTACAAAGAATAAGAGCGAAGTATGATACTCATTTAGTAACGACCAAAGAGACTTTTGAAATATTAACAAAATCGAAAGAGATAGGAGAATTAACCATCAATGGTTTTCTTTCAGATCAATCACCTAAAAAAGATAAAGCATTTCATTGGAGTGAGTTTATGGGTGTAAAAGTCCCTGTACATACTGGAGCAGAATTATTAGCGAAAAGATTAGATATGGCGGTGGTTTATTTCCTTGTTAAGAAATTAAAAAGAGGGCATTATGAAACTACTTTTACTACAATTACTCTAAACCCAAATGAATATAAAGATTACGAAATTACTGACATTTTTACAAAGGCGCTAGAGGAACAAATTAGAGAAGCACCCGAATTTTATTTATGGACGCACAAGCGTTGGAAACATAGAGATAATATTCCTGAACAGTTTCAATAATCTAAAGTTCAAACCAATTTTCAGATATATCTATTCTTGGATTTAACTCTTCAGATTGATGAATGTATTTTCCATCTTTTAAAAGATACTCTTTCATCCATTCTTCATGATTTTCAGAAAGCTCGATGATGCTATTACAAACATATGCTATTTCATTAGTGCTAGTAGTAGGATGAATAGAAAAACGAACCCAACCTGGTTTCATTTCGCAAGTACCATCCACTAGTTTTCCAATTATTTCGTTTGATTTTTGTTGATCAATTTTTAATAGATAGTGTCCATAAGTGCCAGCACAACTGCATCCACCTCTCGACTGAACACCAAATCTATCATTCAATATTTTAACCGCCAATTCATGATGCAAATCTCCTATTATTAAAGAGATGACCCCTAGCCTATTCTCAATATGATCTGCTAAGATGGAAATATTGGGTCTATTTCTTAGACTTCTAAAAACATGCTTAACGATTTCTTCCTCACGTTTAAGTATGTTATTAATACCCATTTTTTCTTTTAACTTTACAGCAAGTGAGGTTTTTATCACTTGTAAAAATCCTGGGGTTCCTCCATCTTCTCTATCTTCAATATTATCTAAGAATTTATGATCTCCCCATGGCGTAGTCCAACTAACAGTGCCTCCACCTGGATTATCTGGCACCGTATTATGATACAATTTACTATCAAAAATAAGTACACCATTGGTTCCTGGACCACCTAAAAATTTATGTGGAGAAAAGAAAATTGCATCTAAATAAGCATCTTTATCTTCTGGATGCATATTTATTTCTACATAAGGTGCAGAACATGCAAAATCTACAAAACATAAGCCGTCATGTTGATGCATTAATTTTGCAACTTCATGAAATTCTGTTTTAATTCCAGTTACATTCGAACATGAGGTAATGGAAGCAATTTTTACTTTAACATCTTTGTATTTATTCAGTAATATTTCTAAATTTTCAAGGCATAACTTACCTTCTTCATCACAAGGAATTACTTCTACTTTAGCAATCGTTTCTAACCAAGAAGTCTGATTGCTATGATGTTCCATATGCGAAATAAAAACAATAGGTCTATCTTTTTCATCAATCGTCACAATATCTTTCAATCCTTCAGGAACTTTTAATCCTAAAATTCGTTGAAATTTATTAACCGCTCCAGTCATCCCAGTTCCACAAGCTAAAAACACATCGTCAGCACCTGCATTCACATGGTTCTTAATAATTTTACGGGCCTTGTGATACGCCGTCGTCATTAAAGTTCCACAATAGGTTGTTTCTGTATGTGTATTCGCTACAAAAGGACCAAAATCATTCATCATCTTTTCTTCGATAGGTCTATAAAGTCTACCACTAGCGGTCCAATCTACATAAACAATATCTTTTGTTCCATAAGGAGAAACAAATGTTTGATTAATTCCTAAAATATTTTCACGAAACGATTCAAAATACGTTTCAAGCTCTGTTCTTTCAATTTCGATAGGAGTTAACATAGATAAAGTTTTTAAATGTTATTATGAATTAGCTGTTTCATTAATTTCTGAAATAAATCGATCTGCTAATGCATCTGCTATTTCCTGTGTTTTTGCTTCCGTGTATATTCTTATAATGGGTTCTGTATTCGATTTTCTTAAGTGAACCCAATTTTCAGGGAAATCAATTTTTACCCCGTCAATTGTTGTAATTTCTTCTGAAGCATATTTTTGTTCCATAGCATTCAGGATAGCATCAACATCTAAACTAGGTGTTAATTGTATTTTCTTTTTGCTCATATAATAAGCAGGATATTTTTTCCGAAGTTGACTCACCGAATCATAATTATCAGCTAAGAAACTTAAAAATAATGCAATCCCTACTAAACTATCTCTTCCGTAGTGTAATTCTGGATAAATAATTCCTCCATTCCCTTCTCCTCCAATAACTGCATTCGTTTCTTTCATCAAGGTAACTACATTCACTTCACCCACAGCACTGGCACTATAAGAACCCTTGTATTTTTCAGTAACGTCGCGTAGCGCTCTTGTGGAAGACATGTTAGATACTGTATTCCCTGGATTGTGCTGTAATACATAATCTGCAACAGCAACCAATGTATATTCTTCCCCGAACATCTCTCCATTTTCATCTACAAAAGCAAGACGATCAACATCTGGATCTACAACGAGTCCAAAGTCGGCTCTTTCTGCAACCACCATTTCCATTAAATCGGTAAGGTGTTCTTTTAAAGGTTCTGGATTGTGCGGAAAATGACCTGTAGGTTCACAAAATAACTTTACTGGATGCACTCCTAAAGCTTCTAGCAGTAATGGAACTGCAATTCCACCCGTTGAATTAACTCCATCAACCACTACTTTAAATTTAGCTTCTTTTATCGCTTGTACATTTACTAAAGGAAGGTTCAATATTTCTTCAATATGTAAATCTATATACGCATTATTTTTAGTGATTTTACCTAAGGAATCTACATCAGCAAAAGTGATATCATCGCCCTCGGCTAAATCTAAAATTTCTTGTCCAGCAGCAGCATCTAAAAACTCCCCTTTTTCATTTAATAATTTTAAAGCATTCCATTGTTTTGGGTTATGACTTGCGGTAAGAATAATTCCTCCATCGGCATGTTCCATCGTAACAGCCATTTCAACCGTGGGTGTTGTAGATAAATCAAGATCAATTACATGTATTCCAAGTCCAACCAATGTATTCATCACAAGTTGCTGAATCATCTCTCCCGAAATTCTTGCATCACGGCCTACCACCACTCTATAATCTTCTTTATTTCTTCTATTTCGAACCCAAGTTCCATATGCAGCTGCATATTTTACAGCGTCAATAGGAGTTAAGTTTTCTCCTTGAGAACCTCCAATGGTTCCTCGAATTCCTGAAATGGACTTAATTAAGGTCATACATAGTAATTTTTAACAAATATACTTTTTAAAATCAAAAACTTCGGGTACATTTTGTAAATTGTGCTTCATGAATTTTTTAGCACATATCTATCTATCTGGCGAAGAGGAAGGCGTTATAATTGGCAACTTTATTGCAGATGGAATTAAAGGAAAAAAATACAAAGAATTTCCCTTAAGTATTCAAAAAGGAATCCTTTTACATAGAGGGATTGACAGCTACACCGACCATCACCCTACCGTTCGATTAAGTACAAAAAGACTGCACAAAAATCATGGTCATTATAGTGGTGTTATCGTTGATATATTATACGATCATTATTTAGCGAAAAATTGGAGTACATACCATCCATTACCATTAGATGAGTATGTTGAAAATTTTTATGAATTATTACGCAATAGTTATGAAATTTTACCCAGTCGTATTAAAAGAATGATGCCTTATATGATTTCTGATAATTGGCTGCTTAGCTATAAATCGATTTCAGGTATAAGCAATATTTTAAATCTGATGAGTAGAAGAATCAAAAGTGAGACAAATATTAATTTTGCCGTGCTTGAGCTTGAAAAATATTATTCAGAATTTGAAGAAGAATTCTCCTCCTTTTTTGAAGAGTTAAGAACCTTTTCTGAAAACAAATTAATAGAACTAAAACAATTAAATAAATAATTATGAGGCTATTACTTTTCATATTTAGTTTCCTGTGGTTAACTGCATGTAAACAAAATACCAAAACTCCCATACTAACAGATTCTGAACCTATTAACGGTTTAATTACAGATAATGCTATGGTGGTTTCTGCTACAAAAGAAGCCTCTAGAATTGGTTCAGAAATATTAGAAAAAGGCGGTAATGCTTTTGATGCCATGGTTGCTACCGAAATGGCTTTAGCGGTTACTTATCCTTATGCTGGAAATTTAGGTGGCGGTGGATTCATGGTCTATAGAACTCAATACGAAGAAGTAGGCGCTTTAGATTTTAGAGAAAAAGCTCCATTAGCTTCAACAAGAGATATGTATTTGGATGAAAAGGGTGAATTTCTATCTAAGAAAAGTTCCGTAGGCGGACTTGCAGTAGGAGTTCCTGGTACTATTGCAGGAATTTTTGCTGTGCATGAAAAATTTGGTTCTTTACCGATGGATGAGATTCTAGAGCCTGTAATTAAATTAGCTATGAAAGGTTATATCGTAACTGAAAAAACATCTGAAAAGCTAAAAAAGTATAAAGATATTATTGAAGAAGTAAATCAAGAAGCCTCTTTATATACTGAAACTTATACACTTGGTGATACTATTAAAAATATAGCTTTAGCCAATACTTTACAAAGAATTGCAACCAATGGAAGGTCTGAATTTTACCAAGGTGAAACTGCTGAAAAGTTAATAGCTTTCATGAAATCAAAAAATGGTATAATGACCATAGAAGATCTAAATGCATACGAAGCAGAATGGAGAGAACCGATTGAATTTACCTATAAAGATTTAAATATTATCTCTATGTCACCTCCCTCAAGTGGTGGAATTTGTTTGGCACAAATATTAAAAATGATAGAGCCCTATGCTATTTCTGATTATGAACATAATTCTGAAAAAGCGATCCAATTAATTGTTGAAGCTGAAAGACGTGCCTATGCAGATAGAAGTTACTTTTTAGGAGATCCTGATTTCATTAAGATCCCAGTAGACACCTTACTTTCTGTTAATTATTTAAATAACCGAATGAGTGATTTTTCTTTTGAAAAAGCAACCCCTTCAGATAGTGTTAGCCGTGGAGATATTGTTGGTTATGAAAGCCCACAAACTACTCATTATTCTATCGTTGATAAGTTTGGAAATGCCGTTGCTGTAACTACAACCTTAAATTCTGGTTTTGGTTCGAAATTATATACAAATAATTTAGGCTTCTTTTTAAATAATGAAATGGATGATTTTAGCTCAAAACCTGGGGCACCCAATATTTATGGATTGATAGGTGGAGAAGCCAATTCTATTGCGCCTCAAAAAAGAATGTTAAGTTCAATGACACCTACCATTGTTGAAAAAGAAGGTAAGCTTTGGATGGTGGTTGGTACTCCAGGCGGATCAACAATAATTACCTCTGTTTTACAGACAATATTAAATGTGTATGAATATGATATGACCATGCAAGAAGCTGTAAATGCGCCTCGTTTTCATCATCAATGGCTTCCAGATGCCATTCGCTATGAAAAAGATCGATTTTCCTTAGAGCTTATTCAGAAATTAGAAGAAAAGGGATATCCTATTAACACGAAAGTTGATCCAATTATTGGGAAAGTAGACGCAATTTTAGTACTTCCTGATGGAAAATTAGAAGGAGGAGCTGATTTTAGAGGTGATGATACCGCTGTAGGTTTCTAATGTTTAAAACTTTAGACTACAAAAAACATGTACTTCATCGGTAATAACTGCTAAATGTCGATTTGTAGGTTTATTACTACAATATGTAAGAAAAATACTTATTTTTGGAATTGATTTAAAAAAAACAATTTAGTTGTAATTTTTAGTTTGAGACATTAACCAACTCCCTATTTTATTAATAAAATAGACTAAAAAATTATAGTTTTTATATAAATATGAGAAATAAATATTTCTTTAAGGATTTGTTTAGCCTTATACCATTGGTATTTAGTGGCCTTCTTTGTATTACTCTAGTTTTTCTTCTTTGGCAAAAAACGAATGTTAATCAAGATTTTATAACAATTTTAAAGGACTCATCTACTATATTTATAAGTATTAGTGGTTTTCTTTCAGCTATTATCATGGTTTATTTGACAGCGTCAATAGTTGGCATAAAGAATAATCGATTGACAATAGTTGACAACTTAAGTAAGGTCACACAAAAGATGCATAATTTTAGAAGCATTGTTGAAATTTTATTAGATTCAAAAATGTGGCTTCCTGGATTAAAAGAATATATTGATGACGAATTTGATGGGCTTACCTTTTTTAATGTAAAAGAGTTTTACAAAGGAAAATCTAAACTTGCCATCGAATTTTTACAAGAAAGTCATCATTACGGAGATACTGAAAATTTATATTTAGAACTAAAATCATTATTATACTCAAAACCCAAAGAAAAGAAAATTCCTAAAATTTTACTGTACCCTAAAATTTATAACAACGAATTAGTTGAGAAATGGTTAGAACACAAATGTGGTACGGGTCTTTTATATTATTTTGGTTATAAGTTTGGTGTCTATAAAGGAACACTTGATATAGAATCTGTGCATGAAAGACATCAAGATGAAATTATTGCATTAGCAAATAATATCGATAGAGAAACTTTTGAGGATTCTTCTTTTAACGAAGTCTTTCTATCAAAACTTGGAGATTATATGTCTAATGAAGTGTTACCGAAGCTATATCAATTACAAGATGATTCCGTAAGTAAATTACCTCGTGTAATGAGTTATTTATATTATATCTTTATATTTCTTGTAGTGTTTGGAGTGTTACTTCCTTTAAGCTTCTTACTATTTAGTCTACCTATTCTATTTTTAATAATAAGCTTTTCTTTTGTGGTAAGTATTATATTCTTTATTGCCACTTCCTTTTATCAATTCCTTTCAAAAGAAATCAATCTATAATATTAAGATTTATCCCAGTTTTTCTTTTTCCGAAGATTCTTATATAATTTTACGCCTAACATTAATAAAATTCCAACACCTATAATACCTGCAACACCAAAAACCCATCCTATTGAGTTTTTTAACACAACCAAAAAGGTACATGCAAATAGTATAATGGTCGCAACTTCATTCCAAACTCTTAGCGAAAATGAAGAAAATTTTAAATATCCCTTTTGAGTTTGATTATACATTAACTGACAAACACCGTGGTAAACAAAAAGTAACAATACAAATCCTAGTTTAATTTGCATCCAACCAAAGTTTAACCATTCAGGATTTAAAACTAATAACCAAACAGCAAAAAGTGTTGCTAAAATAGCTGAAGGCCATGTAATTATATACCAAAGCCTTTTAGTCATTAATTGATATTGTTGTTGTAAAATTTCTTTGGCAGGAGACTCTTTTTTTTCTGCTTCTTTAAAATAGATAAATAACCGAATAATATAAAACAAGCCAGCAAACCAGGTCGTTATAAAAATAATATGCAGCGATTTAACGTATAAATAATCCATGCTTAGTTAGATTGATTCCAGTCTGATATCCATTGTACGTTTACATCTACCCAATTATCATTATCATTCATACAAGGAATGTGCTTATAAGTACTACCTCCTGCTGCAAGGAAATCTTCTTTTCCTTCCATTGCAATTTCCTCAAGAGTTTCCAAACAATCAGATACAAATGCAGGAGTTATAACTGCAAGTTTTTTCTTTCCTTCTTTTGGAAATTTTTCTAATTCAAAATCTGTATAAGGTTTTAACCAAGGATCTTTCAATAACCTAGATTGAAATGAGTTACTATAAGTACCCTCTTTTAAACCCATTTTTTTCACAATAAGTTTTGTGGTTTCAAAACATTGATGACGATAACACACATGATGAGCTACTGAGTTTCGCTCACAACAACTACCATCTATTTTACAATGATTGTTTGTGGGATCTGCTTTAAATATATGCCGCTCAGGTATTCCATGATAAGAAAACAAAATGTGATCATAATCAAACCCTTTTAAATGATCTGAAATATTTTCGCTCATTGCATTAATATATGCTGGGTCTTTATAAAATGGAGGCAAAATATCCATGTTAACTTGAGGATATTTTTCAGCAATCAATTGCTCCGCTTTTACCGTAACTGTTTCATAAGATGAAGCAGCATAATGAGGGTATAATGGAATTATTAATAATTCATCAACTCCCTGGTCCACCAATTCTTTTAAGCCTTTCTCTATGCTCATAGTGCCATATCTCATCGCTAGAGAAACTGGGATATTTAATTTATTACTAATTTTTTTTGAAAAACGTTCTGAAATTACAACCAATGGAGATCCTTCCTCCCACCATATTTTTTTATAGGCAGCAGCAGATTTTTTTGGACGGACATTTAAAATTATTCCTTTAATCAACAGATAACGCTTCCAATAAGCGATATCTATTACACGTTCATCCATTAAAAATTCTCCAAGGTATCTTTTTACATCCTTCGTTGAAGTACTATCTGGTGATCCTAAATTTACTAGTAAAACTCCTTTCATATTATGATATTGCAAATTGTTTTGGGGTAATCCCATAGGTTCTTTTAAAAGCTGCGATAAAATGACTTGAAGTGCTATATCCCAATTGAGACGCGATTTCATTAACATTTAATTGTTGCTCTTGTAATAGTTTTTTCGCGAGTTCCATTTTATAATTTAACAGAAATGTAAATACTGGTAAACCGTAATATTCTTTAAAACCGCTTTTTAATTTTTTTATATTAAGTCCTACCTGCTTTGCCAATTCAACTAAACCAGGAGGGTTATTCATTTGATCGATAATAATTTCTTTCGCATTTTTAATTTTTCCAAAAACATCTTCATTTGCCACATAAGGGCAATGATCATTATTAGTTTCGGTTGAAGTATTAAAATAATAGCTTATTAATTCATAGACTTTCCCTTTTAAATAAATAGGGCGTAGCGAATCAGTTATACGGATAGAAACCAATTGATTTAATATTAACTGAACAGAGCTTTCTATTTCTTTAGTTTCAATAATTGGCTGTCCAATCTTAAAGTTCTTAAAATTAAAGAGAAAATTTCCTTCTTCTGAAAATAAACTATGAAAGAAATCTAAAGATATTAATACCACTGTTAATTGTGATTCTTGGGGTAAGGTGTAAAAAACATTCGTGGTATCATCTTTAAAATATACCATACTCGAATCATTCTTCTTTAAAGTAATAGCACAATGCTCCATATTAAACGCAACCGTAATTATATTCTCTGTACAGAAATAAAGCTGAATATAATTGTCGCTTAATTCTATTTGAAACTTACTTACATTGTCTGTTAAATTATTGAAATAAAGAACTTTAAAAGCATTATTTTCTTCAATAAGCATATGAGCACTTTTGTCGATATTTTTAAAGCTATTACTTGTGTTCTTCATAAAGTGTTTTTTTCAAAAACCTTAAGATTTTCCACGAAATTACAACAATTATTAAATCTAATCCAATTTCGAAATAGGAAATAATTATGATTTATATCATATTTACAATCGCATATTTTACGGTAGTTTGCATGAAAATTAAAGGTTTGAAGTTTATTTAGAAACACTCTAAATAAAAGACAGTAACTTTTAACGACAGATTTAGTTCTTATGCCGTTGTTTTTGATTAAAAGGAAATAGTACTTTTGTCGACACTTATTTAATATAATGAAAAATATATGAGTTTGAATGATTTGTCTTTAAAGCTTTATAACGTAGGTTTAAGTTATAAAAAAGCAGATGTTAAAATGAGAGGCATTTTTAGCATCACTAAAGAAGATCAATTAGCTTTATTAAAAGAAGCAAAAGATACCGGAATAGAGGGAATCTTTGTTGTTTCTACTTGTAATAGAACTGAAATTACTGGCTTCGCAAAACATCCTTTTGAATTAATAAGTCTTCTTGTAAAATACTCAAAAGGGAATGTGGAAGATTTTATTAATGTATCTAATGTTTATAAAAATAAAGATGCTGTAAACCACCTCTTCAATATTGGTGTTGGCTTAGAGAGTCAAATCCTAGGAGATTATGAAATTGTTGGACAACTTAAAAATTCATTCCTTCAAGCAAAAAAAGTAGGAACCACAAACGCTTATTTAGAGCGTTTAATTAATCTCGTATTACAAGCTAGTAAAGATGTTAAGAATAATACTAAACTAAGTTCAGGTACTACCTCTGTTTCCTATGCAGCAATTCAATACATAATTGATAACATCTCTAATTATAACGAAAAGAAAATATTAAATTTTGGATTAGGAGATATAGGAAAAAATACTTGTAAAAACTTGTTGAAATATACCAACAATCAAAATGTAACTCTTATTAATAGAACGCAGGATAAAGCCATTCGATTTAAGAATGAACACAGTTCAATTACAGTGAAGGATCTTTCAGAGTTAACACAAGAAATTAAGGACACCGAAATATTAATTGTTTCTACAGGCGCCAACTTTCATACCATAACAAAGGATCATATTCAAAAAGGGAAAAATTTATTGATTATAGATTTATCAATGCCTGAAAATGTAGATATAACTCTAAAAGAACAAGAAGGGATTACACTTATAAATGTGGATGAATTATCAAAAATAACTGATAAAACAACCGATACACGAAAACAAGAAATTCCAATAGCCGAAGGGATTATTAAAAAATACAAAGAAGAATTTAACGATTGGATATCGTACCGAAAATTTGTTCCGGCTGTGAATGCTTTAAAAGAATCATTAAAGTCCATTCAGATGAATGAAATAAATTTTCAAAGAAAAAAAATTAATGATTTCAACGAAGAACAAGCTGAAATTATAACTTCGCATATGATTCAAAAAATTACCACCCAGTTTGTAAAACATTTAAAAAATGAAGATACGGCTGTAGATCAAAGTATTGAAGTGGTAAGTAAAATATTTAATTTGAAAGAGCTAAGCTTAAACGAAAATGATTAAAATAGGTACTAGATCTAGTCAATTAGCACTTTGGCAAGCAAACGCAGTAGCGCATCAGTTAAAACATCTTGGACATGTAACTCAAATTGTAAAAATTGAGTCATTAGGAGATCAACAACTTGACAAACCGCTATACGAATTAGGAGTTACAGGTATCTTTACCAAGAGTTTAGATATTGCATTAATTAATGGTGATATCGATATTGCGGTACACTCATTAAAAGATGTACCTACAAAATTACCTGAAGGTGTAATACAAGCTGCCGTTTTAAAAAGAGGAAATTTCAACGATACATTGATCGTAAAAAAAGACGAAAGTTTTTTCGAACAAGAACACGTAACAATTGCTACGGGTAGCATACGTAGAAAAGCACAATGGTTACATCGATACCCTAATCATAACATTACAGGTTTACGCGGTAATGTGAACACTCGAATTCAAAAATTGGAAGACAGTGATTGGGATGGTGCCATATTTGCCACCGCAGGATTAATGAGATTAAAACTTTTTCCTGAACCAGAACAACATCTAAAACTAAATTGGATGATTCCTGCGCCTGCTCAAGGTGCAATTATGGTTGCTGCTCTTGAAAGTAATAACCATGTGGTTACTATTTGTAAAGAATTAAATGATGAAGATACTGCCCTATGTGTTGGTATCGAACGTGATTTTTTACGCACTTTAGAAGGTGGTTGTACCGCTCCTATTGGTGCATTAGCTACTATTAAAGAGGATGCTATAAAATTCAAAGGAGTTTTATTTAGCCCCGATGGGAAAAGAAAATTAGAATTTTCTAAAGAAACAACTAGAGATGAGGTTGGTGATTTAGGTGAATTTGGCGCAAATTATATTTTAGGTAGAGGTGGTAAAAAACTCATGCGTGAAACGATTAGTATCGAAAAAGAAACGAATGTGTATTCCACTAAGTTTCTTTCAAAAACTCAAAGTATAAATGTATTGCCAGAAGTTGGTGTTGCAATGAGCGACTTTATTACCATTAAATACAATCGCATACAACCTCAACATGTAAAGAATCCTATAAAAAATGTAGTATTTACAAGTCAGAATGCTGTAGATGCACTTACATATAGCTATGCTTCAGAAGATTTAAATTTTGAAAACATTTATTGCGTCGGAAGAAGAACAAAACGACTCATTGAAAAGAAAATAGGAAAAGTAACTAAAGTGGAAAGCTCTGCTGAAAAATTAGCAAATTATTTAGCTGAAAACCTAAAAGAAAAGGATGTTACTTTTTTCTGCGGAGACAAAAGAAGAGACGATTTGCCTACTATTTTAGCAAAAAATGATTTTAATGTTATTGAAGTAGAATCGTATCAAACACTTTTATCTTCTGAAGAAATTGATCCAAAATATTCTGGTATTTTATTCTATAGCCCTTCAGGTATTGAAAGCTTTTTAAAAAGCAATACTTCTCTAAATCGAATTGCTTTTTGTATTGGAGAAACCACAGCTTCCGAAGCTAGAAATCATTTTGAAACAGTGATCGTTTCAAAAGCATCTACTGTCGATAGTGTAATAGACTCCGTAAATAAATATTTCAAAAATAAATTGAAAGACGATGATAAATAGAACCAGACGTCTTCGTAAAACTGAAAGTATTCGTCGGTTAGTTAGAGAAAACAAACTAACGATAGACGATTTAATCTATCCGTTATTTATTGAAGAAGGAGAAAACATTGAGAAAGAAATTAAATCCATGCCCGGAATTAAAAGATTCTCTTTAGATCGAATTTCAAGTGAATTAGATGAAGTTTCAGCACTGGATATCCCTGCTGTTTTATTGTTTGGTATTCCTTCTGAAAAAGATGATACAGGTACCGAAACATGGAACGATAACGGAATTGTTCAACAAGCCATTCGTTTCATCAAAAAAAACTATCCAAAACTATATGTAATCACAGATGTATGTTTCTGTGAATATACCAGTCACGGCCATTGTGGAGTAATCCATAACAAGGATGTAGATAACGAGGCAACGGTAGTAAACCTTGCAAAACAAACCATCTCTCACGCAAAAGCTGGAGCCGATATGGTAGCGCCTTCAGGAATGATGGATGGAACCATATTAGCCATAAGAGAAGCATTAGACAATACAGGTTTTTATGACCTTCCTATCATGGGGTATTCTGTGAAATATTCATCTGCTTTTTACGGACCTTTTAGAGATGCTGCAGATTCTGCACCAACTTTTGGAGATCGTAAAACCTACCAAATGGATCCTTCCAATCGAGATGAAGGAATGCGAGAAGCAACTTTTGACGATATGGAAGGAGCTGATATTTTGATGGTAAAACCTGCCCTCTCCTATTTAGATATTATACGTGATTTAAAAAATAATTTCGATAGACCTATTGCTTGTTATAATGTAAGTGGCGAATATGCCATGATAAAAGCAGCAGGTGAAAAAGGGTGGATTGATGAAGAAGCTGTGATGATGGAAAGCTTACTTTCTATGAAACGGGCAGGAGCCGATATTATCATTACTTATTTTGCAAAAGAAGTAGCTAAAGTATTGTTGAAACGTTGAAAAGTTTAAATGCAATTTTCACCTAGACAATTTCGCAGAACAACAAATAAACAGATAAACATTTAAAAATGTATTTAGAAAAATCAATCGAATTATTTACAAAAGGTAAAAAGAATCTAGTCGGTGCAGTAAATTCTCCTGTTAGAGCTTATAAGTCTGTTGGAGGCATTCCGATTTTTATAAAAAAAGCTAGTGGTAGTAAAATTACAGATGTAGATCGTAATGAATACATTGATTTTGTACTATCGTATGGTCCTATGATTTTAGGGCATCGTAATAAATATGTAGATAAATCAATTTTAAGAGCCTTAAAAAGAGGCTATACTTTTGGAGCTTCTACCACTGGAGAAATAAAGCTTGCCAAAATGGTGTGTGATGCTTTTCCAGGAATGGATAAAGTTCGTTTTGTAAACTCAGGGACTGAAGCCGTTTTTAGTGCTTTACGTCTAGCAAGAGCTTATACCGGAAAGGATAAAATCATCAAATTCGCTGGATGCTACCACGGACATTCAGATGCTTTATTAGTTGCTGCTGGTTCTGGGTTAGCAACACTAAGTATTCCTGGTAGTAAAGGAGTACCTGAAGATGCAGTAAAAAACACACTGATTTCAGAATATAACAATATTGAAAGTGTAAAAAAGCACATTAAAAAACATAAGGATATTGCTGCTGTAATTATTGAACCTGTAACAGGAAATATGGGAGTCGTACTTCCAACGAAAGAATTTATCAAAGAGCTTCGTTTTATCACAAAAGAAAAAGGAATCCTTTTGATTGTAGATGAAGTAATGACAGGCTTCCGATCTAAATATGGAGGTGCACAAGAGTTATTAGGTATTGAAGGTGATATTACCTGTCTAGGAAAAGTTATTGGTGGTGGTTTCCCCGTTGGTGCTTATGGTGCTAGAAACGAAATCATGCAAATGGTAGCTCCACTGGGAGATATGTACCAAGCTGGAACCTTATCGGGTAATCCTATCGCTATGGCTTGTGGTATTGCGACCTTGAAAGAACTTATGATTCAGAGACCTTATGCGAAGTTTGAAAAAACAGCAAAAAGACTTGAGTCTGTTTTATTAAAAGCAGCAAAAGAAAATGGTATTGACCTTCAAGTGAATCGTTTTGGTTCGATGATCAATCCTTTCTTTACAAATGAAAAAGTAAGCAATTTTAAAACGGCACAGACTTCAGATACTAAAAAATTTAAAACATTTTTCTGGAATATGATTGAGAATGGAATATTCCTTCCTCCTTCACAATATGAAGCATGGTTTTTATCTACAGTACTTTCTGAAAAAGATTTAAAAAAGACAGAGAATGGAATTAAAGCATCCATGAAAGCGGTTGCAGAAAAACATAATGTATAATTAGTAACAGCTATCTGGTAGCAGGTATTTTAAAAATTAAGAATCAAGTAAATGCACAATTTCAAGGAATTAAATAGTTGGAAACTCAACTTTTAATTACAGAAGAGCTAGGATTCACTTCTAAAGAAGAAGTTGAAGATTTATTAATTAAACTGAATAAAATTCAGAAGATGCTCGTAAATTTTCAAAAACACTTAAATAATACCTAGTACCAAATACTAGATACCAAATACAAAGTAGCAAGTAGCAAGTAGCAAGTAGCAAGTAGCAAGTAGCAAGTAGCAAGTAGCAAGTAGCAACTAATTTAAAAACTAAGAATCTAGAAAAGGTATGATTTTAAAAAATATTTTAGTTAAGAATAAACCAAGTACAAAATACTAGAAACCAGATACCAAATACTAGATACCTGATACCTGATACTAGATACCAAAAACCAATGATCAAAAACGATTTATACTTAAGGGCTTTAAAAGGAGAAACAGTTGAACGTCCACCTGTATGGATGATGCGTCAAGCTGGACGCTACTTACCTGAATTTATGGCGATTAAAGAAAAATACGATTTCTTTACTCGTTGTAGAACTCCCGAATTAGCTTCAGAAATAACAGTACAACCTATCCGTCGATATGGAATGGACGCCGCTATATTATTTTCAGACATTTTGGTGATTCCACAAGCCATGAATATTGAAGTAGAAATGAGACCAGATGTTGGTCCTTGGTTACCGCATCCTATTCGTACGCAAAAAGATGTAGAAAATGTAATCGTTCCCGATGTTACGGTAGAATTAGATTATGTAATGCAAGCCATCAAAGCAACGAAAGAATTACTGAATGATGAAATTCCGTTGATCGGTTTTGCAGGTTCTCCATGGACGATTTTATGTTACTGCGTACAAGGTCAAGGTTCTAAAAATTTCGACAAAGCCAAAGAATTTTGTTTTACACACCCTGTGTTAGCTCATACTCTACTTCAAAAAATTACGGATACAACTATTGCATACTTAAAGGAAAAAGTAAAAGCGGGAGTTGATGCGGTTCAGGTATTTGATTCTTGGGGAGGTATGCTTTCTCCAGTCGATTATCAAGAGTTTTCCTGGAAGTATATCAATCAGATTATTGAAGCTTTAAAAGACGATGCACCGGTGATTGCCTTCGGAAAAGGATGTTGGTTTGCGCTAGAAAATATGACGGATTCAAATGCTTCTGCTTTAGGGGTGGATTGGACCATCAGCCCAGAATTGGCTAGAAAATTTACAGGAAACAAAATTACGTTACAAGGAAATATGGATCCAACTCGTTTGTTTTCTCCTCCTTCAGAAATAAAGAAAATTGTAACCGATATGATTGATAGCTTCGGAAAAGATAAATACATCGTGAACCTTGGACATGGTATTTTACCTAATATTCCACTTGATAATGCCAAGGCATTTATTGATGCAGTGAAAGAGTATGAAGTAACAGGAAGCAAGTAGCAAGTACCTGATACCAGATACCTGATACTTTATTCCAGATACTTTATACCAGATACTAAATACCAAAAAAATGAAAGACCCATTTTATTCATACATTCAAACACTACAAGACACAATTTGTACTGCTCTTGAAGCTATTGATGGGAAAGCAACGTTTAAAGAAGATCTTTGGGAACGCCCCGAAGGTGGTGGCGGTAGAACCCGTGTCATTGAAAATGGTGCAGTATTCGAAAAAGGAGGCGTTAATATTTCGGCGGTACATGGTGCTTTACCTAAAGCAATGCAGGATTATTTTAAGGTAACAGAAAGTAATTTCTTTGCCTGTGGCTTAAGCTTAGTGTTGCATCCTAACAATCCGTTTATTCCTACAGTACATGCCAATTGGCGCTATTTCGAAATGTATGACCTCGAAGGGAATATAATTAAAAGTTGGTTTGGTGGAGGACAAGATTTAACTCCGTATTATTTATTTGAGGAAGACGCCATACATTTTCATAGCGTTTGTAAGAATGCTTGCGATATACACGATCCCGAATTTTATCCAACACATAAAAAACGTTGTGACGAATATTTCTGGAACGCACACAGAAATGAAGCGCGTGGCATTGGAGGTTTGTTTTTTGATCACCTTCAAGAAACAGATGACTATACAATGCAAGACCGTTATAATTTTGTGACTGAAATAGGAAATAGTTTTTTAAATAGTTATGTGCCTATTGTTCAGAAAAGAAAAGATACTGAGTATACAAAGCAACAAAAAGACTGGCAAGAAATTAGACGCGGGCGATATGTAGAGTTCAATCTTATACATGACAAAGGCACTTTATTTGGTTTAAAGACCAATGGGCGCATTGAAAGTATTTTAATGAGTCTTCCCCCAAAAGTTCAATGGCATTATAACCATGAGCCAGAAAAAAACTCGGAAGAAGAAAAATTGCTAAACGTTTTAAAAAATCCAAAAAACTGGTTAAAATAGCCTTATCAGTTCGATACAATCGAAAAATAATAAGACTAGGGCTTTTTATTCTCCTAAAATGATTGGAGTTCTAGCCAACGCAAAAACCATAAATGAACCTGTTTTAGGTAATTTAAAGAGACCGTAAAATTTTAAACTGTTTGATAAATCTATTAGATTGTCATTTCGAACATTGCTACAAACAAAATATAATTTGTTTGTAGCAAGCTAGCATAGCTAGTCGAGAAATCTACAGGCTAGATTTTCCTGTCTTCCAGTTTAACTGCCGTAGGAAGGCATGAAGGTTTGTTTCTCCTCAGATGTCACACTGAGCTTGTAGAAGTGTTGACTGGGGATCTAGTAATGCAAAAATAAAAGACCTATCACTATTTTTAGAACCTTTATATGCTATCCCCGGTCCTATTTGCCTTTGGCGAAAGGTGTGGGGATTTTTAGTATTGAAAAACAAAAGTATGTTTATCTATTAACTGAATCCGATAAACGTGCATGAACATAATGATATAAACCGTTAGCTGTAACCAAAAATGAACGAATATTTAGATGTTGAAAAAGAAAAGAAGACTATGATAAAATATATTCAGAAGCTTTTAGAGCATTTAATTTTTAATGTAGCACAATAAATTTTGCAGTAAATGTTTCTTTTTCACTTTCTAGTATTAAATAGTATAATCCATTCTTTAAAAAAGACGTGTTTATTGAAGAGTTTATAATTTCAACATCCATATCTACGTATTGACCTAGTGCATTAATAATCGAAGCATCCTTAATATTACTCTCTTTCTTAATAAAGAGTATATTATTTACTGGATTAGGATAGAGGAATACATTTGACAAAGAATTACTCTCTACATTTAAAATAGGATCAAAATACTCAAAGGCACCAATGTCTGGGAACACATTATATGGCACGAAATAATCATCAAAATCAGCGTTTAAATTAACATCAATACCCGCATCTATTGCAGGTGAAATAGACGTTAGATGGAAATCACTTCCAATACGATTTACAAATTCAGGTTCAGCAAAAAAGCCATCCGAGTCTTGCTCAAAAGTTGTTTGATATTCTGATAAAGAATAATTTGACTCTGTAGACCTAGAATAAATAGTAACAACACCGTCAGGTGTAAAATAGATGTTATTGTTAAATTTAAAAGAGGGATGATCTGGAGGGCGAGTAGCTTCTAAAAAACGCATCACTCTTGTCATGCTTCCTTGTAGTGTAGTGAAAATATTATTTTTCACTATTACATTTTCAATTTCACCGCTTAAGTCAAATAACGTTCCTCCTCCATCCCATGCAAATACATTGTTGTAAATTTCAACATTATCTCCGTGAACTAATAATAAGTGGTGCCCATCACCTATTATTTGGCTATAAATAAGCTTTACATTTGTTGCATCTCCACCTATAATTATAGCTGCTGCAGTTTCCATGGTAGGTTCATATAGACTTTTGTGATTTTGAATAGTAACGTTATTGGCAGAGTGTCCAACAACGACACCTCCTCTGCTATTATTTTTGGATACGTTATTAAATAAAGTAATATTAGACCCTGTAGTGATGTCAAATCCTTGTTCTCCACATAATTCTGCATAGTTATTTCTAAAAATAAAATTTGAGCCAGCAGAATTATTACTACCGTCTTCATGCACTACGATACCATCATTATTTATCACTCCAGAAACGTAGCAGTTCTCTACAATTACATTACTGAGTTTGTCAAACTCAGATCCGTTAAGGTATATGCCGTTATTTGATGCGTTAATTACACGTACATTATCAATTAAAATATCACTACCTCCTTTACTTATAACCAAGGCATTTTGTCCAGAATTATAGATTTCAAGTCCTAATACGTTAATGCCGTAACAACCGCCATTGACTGCAATAGCTAAATTGGTGGCGGTACTATTTTTAAGTATCAAATCTTGAAAGGTAATATAAGAGCGGTAGCATGTAATTGAACTAACTTCATTTGACAAGACATCAATAATAGGTTTGCTACCGACCCCATAAGCTCCAAATAATATATTGAAATCAATAGATCCAGCGGAAGGAACTTGAAGTCTTTCGTTCCAAGTATCATCCCTATTAAATAAAATATTGTCTCCTGGAAGAAAAATTGAACTGTTCACTTTGTTAATAGTTAACCAGGGGTCATTAGGAGATAGCCCGCTATTTGTGTCATCACCATTATTAGAGACATAGTATGTTGTAGCAAACAAATTATTACTTATTAAAGTTAGAATAATTGATACAATAATAATTTTTCTCATATTTTGTTTTAAATAAGTACTAGCAGATTGTCTAGACCGTTAGAATATTGATACAAGATAAGTGTTAATTTGCTGAATACCAAATAACAGCTAAAAGTAAAGGGCTATTCAAAAGGTATGATTACAAAAATACTTACTCCCCTTGTGGAAGAATTTATAGGACTTGGAATTTTTATTAATAAAATGAAGGATTTTCAGTAATTTAATGACTTATAGGAATAAAGGGTAAGGAGTGGTTCTATTAATCAATACCAATTAACCAGACTTTATTTCAGAAATTATTCGTTCTGTTGCTTTAACTTATCATTGGGATGATTATCTCCCTACACATGAAAAAATAGAAATAGATCCATCTACTATCGCTGAGGTTAATGGCCAAGACGAAGCAATAATTTCTTTCTTGACTATGGTGAATATTGATAAAAAAGTCTCAATGGACTTTATCTTAGAAGGCAACTTTGAAGAAGCAATGAATGTATATAATTCATTATTCAAGCAAGATCCTACTATTAATAAAGGCAACTTAAATAGATTAGGTTATAATTTTTTAAATGAATCGAACACAAAAATGACGAAGGACATTTTTAAAGTAAACATGACGCTCTATCCTGATTGCTTTAATGTGTTTGATCGTTATGCAGAATCCTGTATGAAAACAGGAAAAACCGATTTGGAAATTTTAAATTATAACAAATCTTTAAGCTTAAACCCTGAAAACAATAATGCTACAGAAATGCTTAAAGGATTACAGAAAAGTAAGTAAAAAAAGGTTTGGTGAAAATTACGTGCATAAAAAAGCCCCTTCAAATGAAGAGGCTTTTTTTATACTTCCTATTATAAAACACTATGCTTTTACAGGAATGTTCTTTAAAATTTCTATAACGAATTCCCAGTATTTTTGAGCTGAAGATATACTTGCACGCTCATCTGGAGAATGGGCTCCTTTAATCGTTGGACCAAATGATATCATGTCCATCCCTGGATAATTGGTTCCTAAAATACCACACTCTAATCCGGCATGACAAGCAGCAACATGTGCTTTTTCACCATTTATCTTTTCATATAAAGCATCTAAAACTTTTAATATAGGGCTATCCATATTGGGTGCCCATCCAGGATAATTTCCCGATAAATTAATACTAAATCCTGCCAATTCAAAGACCGAACGCAATGAATTTACCATATTATCTTTAGATGATTCTACAGAAGATCGTGTTAAACATTCAATCGTAATGACATCATTATTTACGGCTATTTTCGCAATATTATTTGATGTTTCTACCAAATCTGAAATAGCAGGACTCATTCTAAAAACACCATTATGAGCTCCATGTACCGCCTTAATAAATAATTCTTGATCTAAAGAATTCATTACATGTTCTGGTAATGTATCTAATTTTTCAGCAACAACTGTAATATCAGATTCTAACAAATGAAATTCATTATTAATTTCATTCTTTATTTTATTAAAACTTGACAGGAAATCAGAATCATTTTTACTTTCAACAACAACTACACAATTACTTTCTCTAGGAATGGCGTTTCGTAAACTACCTCCTAATAATGAAGATAATAAACAATAGTTATTTGTTTCAGATAATATTCGATTCATCATTTTATTAGCATTTCCTAATCCTAATTGAATCTCCATTCCACTATGTCCTCCTTGCAGTCCTTTTACGGTTAATTTATATGAACTCGCATTACTTGGAGTTAATACTGGACTATATTTTTTTGTTGCAGTTACATCTACTCCACCTGCACATCCTACTCCAATTTCATCGTCTTCTTCAGTATCTAAATTTAAAAGGATTTCACCTTGTAGAATTCCTCCTTTTAATCCTAAAGCACCAGTCATTCCTGTTTCTTCATCAATTGTAAATAAAGCATCAATTGCTGGATGGTCAATGGTATTACTCTCTAGTATTGCCATAATAGTAGCTACACCCAATCCATTGTCTGCTCCTAAAGTAGTGCCATTAGCAGAGACCCAATCCCCTTCAACATACATCTCAATACCTTGGGTTGCAAAATCGAATTCGGTATCATTATTTTTTTGATGTACCATATCTAAATGTGATTGTAGTACAATCCCTTTTCTGTTTTCCATTCCTGGGCTTGCAGGTTTTCGAATAATAACATTTCGCACATCATCTTCAAAAGTTTCTAAGCCCAAATTTTTTCCAAAGTTTTTTATAAAATCTATAACCTCTTCTTCTTTCTTTGAAGCACGAGGTACCGCATTTAAATCTGCAAAATTATTCCAAAGTCTTTTTGGCTCTAAATTTCTTATAGCTTCATTCATATGTTTCATTTTATTAAAATATTTCAACAAAATTACGCTTTTCGCATAGCATTAAAAATTATATATAGATTTCTTTGTATGTTTGAAACATGCAAAAAAGAACCAAATTAATTTTAACCGCGCTCCTTATTATTCAAATTATACTTTTGCAGATACTTAAGTTTTTTCCAGAATTTATTGAACGCTATTATAGCAATGGATTATATCCTTTCTTATCCACTATGTCTCGCTATTTATTTGGTTGGATTCCCTTTTCTATTGGAGATGTTTTTTATACCCTTATTGGTATTATTGCTGTACGTTGGTTGTACAAAAACAGAAAAAGAATTAGAACTGATATTGTAAGTTATATCTTAGATATTACAGCGACTCTTTCTATTGTATATTTTGTTTTTAATCTATTATGGGGATTTAATTATTACCGTGTACCGCTTCATAAAACGTTAAACCTAGAAACTGACTATACCACCGAGCAACTCATTAGTACCACAAAACGATTTATTGAGAAGTCGAATGAATTACATAGAACACTCGGCTTTCATGATACTACCAAAATAGATTTACCTTATTCACAAAAAGAAATATTTGAAAAATCTTTAAACGGATATCAAAATCTTGAGAAAATTCATCCTAGTTTAGGATACCACCCAAAAAGTATAAAAAAGAGTGGTTGGAGTTTAGGGTTAACCTATATGGGTTATAGTGGATATTACAATCCTTTTTCTGGTGAAGCACAAGTAAATAGCCTCATCAAAAACTATAAATTTCCGGTGGTAAGTTGTCATGAACAAGCACACCAATTGGGGTATGCTGCTGAAAATGAAGCTAACTTTATTGCAACTTTAGCTACATTAAATAACGATAACACTTACATTCAATATGCTGGCTATATTTTCGCCTTGCGCTATTGTGTAAATGAAATTGCACGAAGGGATATGGATACATATCATGAAATTATTGAAACCATAAATCCTGGAATACTAGCTAGTTATAAAGAAATGAGGGATTTTTGGCAAAGTTACAAAAACCCTTTCGAAGTAGTATCTAAAGTCTTTTGGGATACTTTTCTAAAAGCAAATAATCAATCTAATGGCATTATGAGTTACAGCTATATGGTTGCTTTAGTTGTAAACTATTATGAAGATAAACCTTTATAATTTTTTAAAAAAATGTTAAAACCACAGGTTATACTTATTTAGTTAAGATGCATTAGTATCTTTAAAAACCAAACGAATCAATCCTTTTAAATGAAAAAAGTCATTTTATTATTTCTACTTTTTTTTAGTTTTTCTATTGTGCATGCACAAGTGTATTTTCCGAAGAATTCAAGCTTAAAAAAAGAAAACAGCAATTATACTGTATTTACAAATGCAACTTTGTATATAACTCCAACTCAAAAAATTGATAATGGAACCTTAGTTATTAAAGATGGAAAAGTAATTGCTGTAGGATCAAATGTTACCATTCCTAAAAATTCTATCATTACTGATCTAAAAGGGAAATACATCTACCCTTCTTTTATAGATCCTTATTCAAATTTTGGAGTTTCAAAACCTGAAAAAGTTAAATGGAAACAATCTCCACAATGGGAATCGAACCGAAGTGGTTTTTATTGGAATGATCACATCATGCCAGAAAACAATGCTATTGATAATTTTAAATATGTAAGCAAAAAGGCAAAAGAGTTGAGAAATGCTGGTTTTGGTGTGGTGAATTCTCACATCATGGATGGTATTGCAAGAGGAACTGGAGTTTTGGTAAGTTTAAATGACAATGCTAATAATAGTGAACGTATTCTAGTAGAAAATTCTGGAAACTATTTTTCTTTCTCAAAAAGTGTCGCAAGCAGACAACGTTATCCAGGTTCATTAATGGGAGCTTCTGCCCTATTGAGACAAATGAATTATGACGCAGATTGGTATGCAAAAGGAAATAGTAAAACAAATGATCGCTCTTTAGAAGCCCTTATCAAGAATAAAAATCTTCCTTCATTTATAGAAGCCGGAAATAAATATAAAGATGTTTTAGCTGATAAAACTGGAGACTTATTTAATCTGAACTATATCATCGTTGGTGGTGGTGATGAATATGAATCTTTAGAAAGTATTAAAGCAACACAAGCTTCGTATATCATTCCTATCAATTTTCCAAAGGCTTACGATGTAAGTGATCCATACGCAGCAAATTATATTTCGATTGCCGATATGAGAGCTTGGAATCAAGCGCCTAGCAATCCAAAGGTATTATCAGATAATGGGGTTTCTTTTTCATTAACTACGCACCAATTAAAAAGCCCTGCAGACTTTAAAAAACACTTAAATAGAGCCTTCGAATATGGATTTGATAAAACCAAAGCTTTAGAGGCATTAACAACTGTTCCAGCTCAGTTATTAGGTCAGAGTGATAAAGTTGGTTCTTTACAAGTAGGGCGTTATGCAAACTTTTTAATTACATCTGGTGAAATATTTGAAAAGAAAACAATACTCTATGAAAACTGGGTTCAAGGAACAAAAAATGTTCTCGTTGATAAAGAAATTAAAGACATCCGTGGAACATATACAACACTTATTGGAGGTAAAAATTATAGCGTATTAATAAAAGGAGAATTAGCAAAACTATCTTCGGAAGTAAAACTAGATAGTATTAAATATCCTTCAAAAATAAGCTATAAAGACAATTGGGTGAATCTTTCATTTTCAGATAAAGATAAAACTGAAAGCTTTCAAACTACTTCAAGAATTTCTTCTGAAGAAAACATAACAGGAAAAGTAATCATGCCAAATGGTTCCGCCTCAAGTTTTACGGCGCGTAAATTAACTTCCGAAGAAGAAAAGAGTGAAGATTCAGAAAAAAACAAATCCGATAGTAAGCCAGAGTTAGTTCCTATCACTTTTCCAAATGTAGGATATGGTTCTACTACCCTACCTATTTCACAAAACATTTTATTTAAAAATGCAACCGTTTGGACTAGTGAAAAAGAGGGAATATTACAACATACAGATGTGCTTATTAAGAACGGAAAAATTTCAAAAATTGGAACAAACCTTTCTAGCGGAAATGCAACAGTAATTGACGCTACAGGTAAACATCTAACTGCTGGAATAATCGATGAACATTCACACATTGCAGCGTTTAGCATTAATGAAAGTGGGCATAACTCTTCTGCTGAAGTTAGCATTGAAGACGTGTTAGATCCTGAAGATATTGATATTTATAGAAACCTAGCTGGAGGAGTTACTAGCATTCAAATTTTACATGGTTCTGCAAATCCAATTGGAGGACGTTCTGCAATTATTAAACTTAAATGGGGTGAAGATGCTGATGGTTTGCTTTATACTGACCGTCCGAAGTTTATAAAATTTGCCTTAGGAGAAAACGTAAAACAATCGAATTGGCAAAGCTACAATCGTTTTCCGCAAACACGAATGGGTGTAGAACAGCTGTATGTAAACTACTTCAACCGTGCTAAAGAATACGATACAAAAAAGAAGAGTGGAGCAACTTTCCGTTATGATGAAGAAATGGAAGTGCTTGCTGAAATACTAAATGGCGAACGATTTATTAGTTGCCATTCATACGTTCAAAGTGAAATCAATATGCTGATGAAAGTCGCTGAGAAATTCAATTTCAGAGTAAATACATTCACTCATATATTAGAGGGTTATAAAGTAGCCGACAAAATGAAATCTCATGGTGTTGGAGCTTCTACCTTTAGTGATTGGTGGGCTTATAAATTTGAAGTAAATGATGCAATCCCTTATAATGCAGCAATTATGACCAATGAAGGGGTTACCGTTGCTATTAATAGTGATGATGGCGAAATGTCTCGTAGATTAAATCAAGAAGCTGCAAAAACGATCAAGTATGGTGGAATGACTGAATTACAAGCTTGGAACATGGTCACGATCAATCCTGCAAAACTACTTCATTTAGACCATCGTGTTGGTAGTATAAAAGAAGGTAAAGATGCTGATTTAGTACTTTGGAATGACAATCCATTATCCATCTATGCAAAAGCTGAAAAAACATTGATTGAAGGTGCTGTTTATTTTGACATGGAGCTTGACAAGCAAAAACGTTCTGCAATTAAGAAGGAACGAAATACCCTAATTAAAATGATGCTGAAAGAAAAAGAAGGAGGAAGTAAAACACAAGCACCTAAACGAAAAGGCAACAAAGAATTTCATTGTGAAACCATCAACTAAAAGAGAGATGAAAAATTTAAAAAACATATTCGTTATAGCTGCAATTAGTTTGAGTTTCTCAATATTTGCACAACAATCTCCTGCCTTAGCTCAAGAAGGTATTATCACTATCGTTGGAGCTACGGCTCATATTGGTGATGGAACGGTCATTGAAAATAGTATTATTTCATTTGAAAACGGTAAAATTATCGCTGTTGCTGATGCTACTACTTCTAAAATTGCACTAAGAGGAAAAGTGATTCAAGCGGAAGGAAAGCATGTTTATCCCGGGTTTATTGCTCCAGCTAAATCTTTAGGTTTAGTAGAAGTAAATGCGGTAAGAGCTAGTAATGACCAAGATGAATTAGGAAATTTTATCCCTAATGTTCGTAGTCTAATTGCTTATAATGCTGAAAGCAAAGTGGTAGAATCCATGCGTCCTAACGGAATATTGATAGGGCAAATTACTCCTAAAGGAGGAAGGATCTCTGGCACCTCATCGATCGTACAATTTGATGCTTGGAACTGGGAAGATGCAGCAATAAAAGTAGATGATGGAATACACCTTAACTGGCCAACTAGTTTTAGAAGAGGACGCTGGTGGAGTGGTGAACCTCGTGGATGGCAACCAAATAAGGATTATAGCAAGCAAACTGATGAAGTAACAGCCTTTTTAAACCAGGCAAACGCATATGGTAAAACCAATTCAAAAGTTCAAAACGAACCTTATAAAGCTACACAAGGTATATTTAGTGGAAGTCAGAAACTCTATGTTTATGCGCAAAGAGAAAAAGAAATTATTGATGCTGTTACTCTGTTAAAAGAACATGGAGTTCAAGATATTGTAATCGTTGGTGGTTATGAAGCTCACAAAATTATCCCTTTTCTAAAAAAACATACTATTTCGATTTTAATTAAGCAAACGCATGCTTTGCCAATGGATAGTGATGATGATTATGACTTGCCTTATAAATTGCCTAAATTATTAGTAGATGGTGGTTTATTAGTTGGCTTACAAAATGCAGGAATGTCTAATTTTCAAACTAGAAATTTACCTTTTTATGCGGGTCAGGTTGCGGGTCAAGGAATGGATAAAGAAAAGGCCTTACAACTAATCACTTCGAATACAGCAAAAATTTTAGGAATAGATACCGAGTATGGAACGTTAAGCGTTGGAAAAAGTGCTACGCTATTTATTTCTGAAGGAGATGCTTTAGACATGCGTACTAATCTTCTAACAAAAGCTTTTATTGATGGGCGAGATATTTCTTTAGAAACACACCAAACAGAACTTTGGAAACGATATACTGAAAAGTATGAAAACGAAAAATAAGCCTTCTAACTAATGAAACGACTTCTTATAAGTATCATTCTGGTTTGTATAACTGTCATTATATTTTTCTCAACAGGAATGAATCATATAGCTTCAAATCTTGTAAAAGCATATTCTGAAACAACACTATATGAAAATGCTATTAAAATAGTAAATGAAAACGAACAAGTAATTGAATTATTAGGAGCTATTGCTCCTTTAGAATCTTCTGCTATTTTTGAGGGAGAAGTTAAGTATACCCATCAATATAAATCTGTACAAACTACAGTACGTATTAAAGGTGCCAAGGGTAAAGCAAGAATGGATATTACAGCAAATATTGAAAACAATCAATGGGTTTACACAATTTTGACGGTTCGAATAAAAAAACCTACAGAATTAAAACAGAGTATCGAAATTATAAAGCTCAACAATATTGATTGAATATTGTAAATTACAAGCCTATATTTTATGTAAAAGCATTTTGATAATTACAACACATAAATAGAATAAAAAAACGAACAGGAAACTATTCGTTTTTTTGATGTTTACCTTAATTATATATTAATTTTTAACTATCTTTTTACTAATTTCCTTACCATCTTCACTTCTAATCTTTAGAAAATAAATACTAGGAGTTAATAAAGAAAGATCTATGCTATAAGCTGTTGTATTGTTTTTTATTTCTTCAGAAATAAGTAATCGACCCTCTATAGAGTATATTGAAATCTCAAGGTCTTCAAAACTTTCTAACATATCAATCTTTAGTATATTTTCTACCGGATTTGGATAAATTAAAAATTGTTCAGAAAATAAATCATTGACAGAAAGTATCCCGTCGGTTTCAATTTCAAAACTATTTTGAATATGAGCGCCTGTATACGCATTTTCCATGCGTACATGAATCGTTTGTGGGTTTTCTATATTCTGATATTCCTCAAGATTTACAATTGGGTTTATGCCCTGCTCTGCATCATCTTCAGAAAGATAATAGGAAAACAAAAATGAATACACATTCGTATCAATTCCACCAAGCATTAGTGCTTCGTTTATAGTTAAATCAAAAATTGCCAACCCATCTCCATCGCCTTCATCTGTAAAAATGTTTTCAGGATCCTCTTCCATTACTGGGAAAGCTCCAAAAGATCCACCTCGTACAAATAAAGCACTATCATAAGCTGTATCTGTTGCATCAGCTATCACAATTTTAAGTGTATACAAATCTCCGATAATTAACTCTCCTATATTCAAAAAAGTAACCGTTTGTCCATTATAATTGATTAATGCTTCATCTTCAGGTAGAAATGGCTCAAAATTATACGTGTCAAAATAGGCTTCATTAATAGCACCACACTGCCCAGGTACTTCTGGGTGTATAGTAGTAGCTTTTATTGGAGTATCATTATCTGGTATTAGTGCAATATTTTCAGAAAATCCTGTTGAATTATTCGTTAAAATAAAAGCAATAGCATCATCAAAAGTGCACTCAAAATTTTGATTGTATTCTTCAGAAGCCAATATAAATTCAATACTAATTTGAGAAACTGCTGGCACAAAATCAAATTGAAGTGAGCTTGCATTAATAGTGTTTGATGAACCTGTTACCTCTTCTAAATCTGCATCACCAGGCCAACCAACTCCACCCTCATTAAGTAAATCTAAGTTAGGCCCTGGAACATTTATAACGTTACCAGAGGTAAGTACAATACCCGAAAAAGCAAAATCGGTTGCATTTTTATTAAATGCTGCAATACCATTAACATCACCATAATCTGTACCAGTACTCATCCCAAAATTAGAAGATGGAAAATTAGGGTTCCCAATTAATACATCTTCAATTAACTCTTGCACCGTATTTGTTTGGTCAATGGTGATTTGTCCAAAACAGAAGGTTGTGAATATCAATAAAAATAAAAGTAGCTTATGTTTCATATTAGCTTTTTTTTTAGTAATATATATAAATTCTATTGAACAAGATAGAAAATTACATTTTAAAAATAAAAGCAATTGTATAGAAGCCTTTCTTTATAGGGTGAATGCTTAAGGAAAATGTTTAAACGTAGCGTTATTATATAAAATATATTCAAACTTGAAAAGTCGGAACTTTCAGGTATTCTTTTTTTCTTCTCTTTTTTTTAATTAACTAGTCCGTAATGGTGATACTCATTTTTAGAATTCATGGATAAAAAAAAGATTCCACTTTCGCAGAACCTTTTTTTATGTATTTACTTTTTTTTATAAACAGTAAAATCAGAATGACCACCCGCTTTATAAGATCTTGCTAATCCTCTTCTATTTTATCGTAACTGTATTCATTTGTAATGTTACCGCTGTTTGTGCTAGTAACCTTCCGTTTACAGTAGCTTCTGTTTGTACAGCAATTGAAGTTGCACCTAATAAAGTTCCTTCTAAATGACTTGTGGTACCTAGGGTAACCGCACCTGCAACTGCCCAAAAAATATTTTTGGCTTGCGCACCTCCAGATAAATTAATTCTAACTGCAGAACTCATCGTAAACGTTCCTGCAACTTGAAATATCCATATATCATCCTTATTTCCGTGAATTGTCATGTCTGACGGTATTAAAAGTGCACTTGTCCATTTATGAAGCCCCGGTGCAAAACTTAGTCCTCCTATACTTCCAGCTCCTTCATTTATAGAATCAGGGTTAGAGCGTCCTGCAGCATCTGTATATGCAGTTTGCATAGCACCTACAGCTAATGATAGTTTAGTAGCATCAGTTTCTCTACAAGCAAGTGGACCTCCAGCATCAACTGTATATATATTTCCAGTAACTTGGGGACATGTTAATAAAAGAGCAGCTCCCGTTATTGGGCTTGTTCCTACATTTCCTGTAATGACAGATGGATATACATTAGTAATTCCTGTTTTTGAAAGAATCGCAAAGCTTTCCGCATCACCAAGAATAACAGGTGGTATTGAAGTTCTAGTTTGCGTAATAGTTAAATTTGCTTCCTCAGGTTCAAAGGATTCCTTCTCTGAACTACAACTTAACATTAGTCCAATAAATAGTAACGCTAGAAATGGAATTTTTTTAATTAGATTCATGATTTTTTTTTATGATTTTAACATTCTTAATTGTCAGTTTTTCCAATACAAATATAGCTTAAATATTATGAAAAAAAGAAAAAAATGAAAATCAGCTCATAAACGATAATATGTGTTTTTAATCTGATATTTAGCTAGTTAAAGAACAAAAAGACCCTTGTAAATACATTAAAAACCACTGCTGAAAATGAAAATTTGTTTTGATTTAAATAAAAAAATAACTGCATCAGCATTTATGAAAAATTTGCTATGTTTTTTATATTTAAATTAAAATTAATTGCTGTTTTTTTTGCCTCTAATTTTCCTATAGAAAATACTTGCAAATAAAAACCCTCATCAGAGTATAAATTTTTCTTTTTTAGATCGCTGCGGTAATCTTAAAATAATCAGTTATTTGGCAACCTTAATTGGTCCATGTATAGATCAACTATTCCTTGATGATTCTTTTCTGAAGAAAATCATAACACACAAAATTGCAACTACGCTAATAAAAAAATGTGCGGGCTTATTCCCATAGTCTTCATTAATTTTGTAACACCCTTATTACGTTCTTAATTTGCCCCTTGCAGGTATCCAAAAAGTATAGTTACTACGCAAAAAAAAAACAGATACCAGCAAATGCTGGTATCTGTTTTTTTTAAATTGCAGTAAATGCTATGACTCTCTCTTTAGAGTAGAGACTAAACTTACAACATCAGGTAAACCTATAATCCCACTGTTGGTTAGGGTTTAATAATTGTATTCATTTGCAGCGTTACCGCTGTTTGTGCTAGCAACCTTCCCATTATGGTTGCTCCCGTTTGTACAGCAATTGAGGTTTGAGCTAATAAGGTTCCTTGAAGATGACTTGTAGTACCTAGAGTAACTGCACCTCCAACTTGCCAAAAAATATTTTCGGCTTGTGCACCTCCAGATAAATTAATTTTAGCTGCAGAACTCATATTAAAAGTTCCTGCAACTTGAAATATCCATACATCAGTCGCATTACCGACAAGTGTTATGTCGGATGCAACCGCAAGGGTACCGGTCCACTTATATAGCCCTGGTGTTAGCAAATTTCCTCCGATAACTCCGCCTCCTAAATTTAGAACATCAGGGTTAGCGCGTCCTGCAGCATCTGTATACGCAGCTTGCATATCAAGCACAGATGTTGTTAGCAGTGGTGCATCAGTTACTCTACAAGGAAGTGGGCCAGCAGCATCAACTGTATATATGGTTCCACTAACTTGGGGACATGTTAATAAAAGAGCAGCCCCCGTTATTGGGCTTGTTCCTACATTTCCTATAATGGCAGATGGAGGCACATTAGTGATTCCTGATTTTGAAAGAATCGCAAAATCTTCAGCATCACCAAGATCAACTTGTAATAGCGGGTTAGGTGGTGGTGGTGGTGGTGGTGGAATAACTATTTTTGGATTCTTAATTGAATTCATTTGTAGTGTTACCGCTGTTTGTGCTAGTAACCTTCCACATACAGAGGCATTTGTTTGTAACGCAATTGAGGTTGCACCTAATAAGGTTCCTTGAAATTGACTTGTGGTACCTAGGGTAACCGCACCTGCAACTGCCCAAAAAATATTTTCGGCTTTCGCACCTCCAGATAAATTAATTCTAACTGCAGAACTCACATTAAAAGTTCCTGCAACTTGAAATATCCATACATCAGTCGCATTACCGATAAGTGTTATGTCGGATGCAATCGAAAGGGTACCGGTCCACTTATATAGCCCTGGTGTTAGCGAATTTCCTCCGATAACTCCGCCTCCTAAATTTAGAAAATCAGGGTTAGCGCGTCCTGCAGCATCTGTATACGCAGCTTGCATATCAAGCACAGATGTTGTTAGTCCAGGAGCATCAGTTACTCTACAAGGAAGTGGGCCAGCAGGATCGACTGTATATATAGTTCCACTAACTTCGGGACATGTTAATAAAAGAGCAGCTCCCGTTATTGGACTTGTTCCTACATTACCCCTAATGACAGATGGAAAAACATTAGTGATTCCTGATTTAGAAAGAATCGCAAAATCTTCGGCAGAACCAAGATCAACTTGTAATACCGGGTTAGGTGGTGGTGGTGGTGGTGGAATAATTATTTTTGGGTTCTTAACTGAGTTCATTTGTAGTGTTACCGCTGTTTGTGCTAGTAACCTTCCGTATACCATGGCTCCTGTTTGTACCGCAATTGAGGTTGCACCTAATAAGGTTCCTTCAAAATGACTTGTGGTACCTAGGGTAACCGCACCTGCAACTGCCCAAAAAATATTTTCGGCTTTCGCACCTCCATATAAATTAATTTTAGCTGCAGAACTCATATTAAAAGTTCCTGCAACTTGAAATATCCATACATCAGTCGCATTACCGATAAGTGTTATGTCGGATGCAATCGCAAGGGTACCGGTCCACTTATATAGCCCTGGTGTTAGCAAATTTCCTCCGATAACTCCGCCTCCTAAATTTAGAACATCAGGGTTAGCGCGTCCTGCAGCATCTGTATACGCAGCTTGCATATCAAGCACAGATGTTGTTAGCAGTGGTGCATCAGTTACTCTACAAGGAAGTGGGCCAGCAGGATCAACTGTATATATCGTTCCACTAACTTCGGGACATGTTAATAAAAGAGCAGCTCCCGTTATTGGACTTGTTCCTACATTACCCCTAATGACAGATGGAGGAACATTAGTGATTCCTGATTTAGAAAGAATCGCAAAATCTTCGGCAGAACCAAGATCAACTTGTAATACTAAAGATCTAACTTGCGAATTAATTAAATTTGCTTCCTCAAGCTCTAAGGAATTAATCTCTGAATCACAGCTTAATATTAATCCAATAAATAGCATCGCTAGAAATGGAATTTTTTTAATAAATTTCATAATTTTTAACAATTTTGATTATCATTTTATTAATGTTATTTTCTCTTGAAAAAATGTATTTTTCAATTATTTAAAACTTCATTATAACATCATTATAACATCAAAATTAAGTCGGAAATGTATTATATATTTAATAAAAATGAAATTTTCGCCGAACTAACAAAAATTTTCGTTAAACTACATAAAATGACTAACTTATTAAATATTTTTTGTAGGAACAACAGATACGTATATACACTTACACCTAATGTTTTTAAGGTTTTTTATAATAAATTTACGTGAGAATTTCCATAAGAAATACCACTATCATATACTTATAAAATGTGAAAAAATCGTATAATCGACTAGTATGTCTTTTTCACCAAAAGCTAACCTGTATATTTGCATCATATTTTTTAAGCATGATAAATAAGGAAATTTATAGACGTAGAACGTTCGGAATAATCTCGCATCCAGATCCAGAAAAGAACACGATAACGGAAAAATTATTGCTATCTAGTGGTGCAATACAAGAAGCTGGTGAATTGAAGAATAATAAAATAAAGAAGGGAGCTACTAGTGATTTTATGGAAGTTAAAAGACAGAGAGGTATTTCTGTAGCAACTTCCGTATTAGTATTCGAGTATCAAGGCATAAAAATTAATATTTTAGATACTCTAGGGCATAAAGATTTTGCTGAAGACACTTTTAGAACTCTTACTGCAGTAGATAGTGTTATTGATTTAGCAAAAGAGTTGAAGAGCAAACTGAAAAACTTTAAAAGCCACTGCTGAAAATTAAAATTTATTTATATTTTAAAAAATAATCAGAGTAACAACATTAAAAAACCGAGCAGCTAATTATATGAAGTATAGAATATTAATTATCATCGCCTTTTCATCAATTAATTCGTTGTTTTCCTGAGATTCAGAATATAGTAATATAATTTCAGAATACTTAAAAGACTCAAAGCTCGCAATTAGTATGAGTCGTATGGCTAAAAGTAATGGATATAAAAAGAGTGAAAAATTTAAAATTACTTGCCTTTTTGGAATTGGCAATGACGGTAAACCAACAAAAATTGTAGTTCGTGGTCCCTTGCCCCAAATTGAAACTCTCGTGGCATTCAAGCTTAGCAAGCTTATTATTCTAGAGGAATTATTAAAAGAAGCAGAGAAAAATAATGAAAATCGAAAATTTACTTTGCCTATTTTTGTTGATGTTATGAGTCAATCTGATATCAATAAGTAATTAAAAAAGGAAGATCGGCTTAAAAAAAAAGAAACAACATACTAGTAACTAGCTATAAAAAAATATAATGTAAATGGCTACTAGATTTAAATCTAGTACAAATAATTAACTATCTTTAGATCTGAAAAAACAAAACAAAAACTCTGTTCCCAATCAACAGTCTTTGGGGTTAATTTAAAAGAAAATATGAAAAAACTATACCTTGTATTACTTCTAACATTTATCTCACCACTATGTACCAATGTAGTTTTTGCTCAATGCGAAGGTATTACAGTAGAGAGTCTTACAAACCCTGGACTTTTTGAAGTAGAGACCCTCACCGAGGCAGATGGAATACGTAATGGTCTTGATTATTCTGGAGCGACCATTTACTACCCTACAAACGCAACACCGCCTTTTGCTAGTATTGCAATCGTACCCGGATATACAGCTTCCCCTTCAAGTGTTGAGGAATGGGGTCCATTTTATGCTTCTCACGGAATTGTAACCATTATTATAGGAACGAATTCTATTTTTGATTTTCCAGAGGCACGCGCTATTGCACTAATAGATGCCCTGGAAACTATAAAAGATGAAAATACTAGAAACTCATCTCCGCTTGAAGGAGCTCTTAATTTAGACCAATTGGCCGTAAGTGGCTGGTCTATGGGTGGTGGAGGTGCGCAAAGAGCCGCTGTACTTGATAATACCATTGCTGGTGTTGTTGCCTTATGTCCGTGGCTCCCTAGCCCTCAGTTCGATCATGATAGTCCTGTTCTAATTTTTAGTGGTGAAAATGATGCTGTTGCACCTCCTTCGCAACACGCAGATATTCATTATAATATAACTCCGAATACAACTGACAAGTTACTATTTGAAATTGCAAATGGTAATCATTCTGTAGCCAACACCCCTGCTGGTGGAGGGGGATCTGTAGGACAAATCGCCCTTACTTGGATGAAGCTATATGTAGAAGAAAATGATTGTTACTGTTCCTTGTTAACAGACGATCTCTTAGTGAATCCTCCAGCTGCATCTAAAGTAGAGCAAGATTTCGAATGTGAATTATTAGGAGTCAATCAGCAAGAATTGGTTATTGGAGTGTATCCAAATCCAACAAATAATAGTGTCAATATAGAAGTTCTTGAAGATGTACAATACGAACTCTTTTCAACCTTAGGCCAACGTTTATTAGAAGGATATCTAACGGGGAGTAACAAACAAATTGACTTGTCACAGTTTCCAGATAGCATGTATTACCTATATATAGAAGGTCAAATTATTAAACTTATTAAATATAATTAATTAGCTGATAAAAATGGTTAAAATAATTTATTAGCTTAAATTTCGCGCAATAAATTATGAGCAACAAATTACTTTTTTTGATAGGAATACTTGGAGTTTCACTTTTTGCTGTTGCTTCCTTTTTGGGAGGTTTTCAGTTTGAAAACTATGACCCAATTTCACAATACATTAGTGAAACAATGGCTGTTGGCACTCCCTACGGAGAAACATTACGGTTGTATGGATATATTCCGAGTGGGATTCTATTGACCCTATTTGGATTCAATGCATTTAAAAAATTTCCTAAATCTAGTCTAACTAAAATTGGCTTTTGGGGCTTTGGGATTTTTTATGGCATTGCAACTATTGTGGTTGGAGTTTTTCCTTGTGACCAAGGCTGTAACAAAGAGTTAATCGATCCAAGCATTTCGCAAATAATTCATAATTTAACAGGGTTCCTCACCTACGTTTTTGTACCGATTAGTATTCTTATTGTCAGTATCGGATTGAGAAACTCAAAGAATTTTTTGAAGCTTTCAACTATTGGATTTATTTGTGGGTTATTTTCTATTGTCTTTGTTGGCTTATTAATATCCGATCCCTCAACAAATTATGCAGGTCTATTTCAGCGAATTATCGAAAGCATATTTATCATTTGGATAATTGCTTGTGCTTTCAACATTAAAAAAAGCATCGGTTTTTGAAATTTGAATAATTTATTAATCCAAAAATGCTTCGTGTAATTTAGTGCATTTATACCTTTAAATTTATACCATGAAAAATTCGAAACTATTTCTTTTTATTATTTCAATCGCATTCATTTTAATTTCTAGTGCACAAGAAAAAACAGTTCCTATCTTTAAAGATGGAGAAGCGCAAATAGTGGATGCTTTTAATACACCCGATAAATGGATTCGTCATGATTTATGGGTAGAAACTGAATTCGATACCGATGGTGATGGCAAACAAGATAGAATGCATGTTTCGGTTACACGACCTATTCAGACCGATACGGAAGGGTTAAAATTACCAATAGTTTACATTACAAGCCCTTATTTTGCAGGTGTCGCTAGTGATATAGATGGAATAATGTGGAATGTAAAACATGAATTAGGGGAATCAACCAAAGACCGTGTTCACCCAGAAGTCATTCGTAGGGGAGAAAGACCAATTATTTCGAATTCACATATAAAAAAGTGGGTGCCAAGAGGATATATTGTGGTACATTCTTCTTCTCCCGGAACTGGGCTTTCTCAGGGCGCACCTACCGTTGGAGGTAACAATGAATCTTTAGCTCCTAAAGCAGTTATTCAATGGCTCTGTGGAAAAGGAAAAGGATATACAAGTCCAGATGAGAACGAAGAAGTAGAAGCCTTTTGGTCTACAGGAAAAGTAGGTATGACTGGTACTTCTTACAATGGAACTTTACCTCTAGCAGCAGCAACAACAGGTATTGAAGGATTAGAAGCAATTATTCCTATTGCTCCAAATACTTCCTATTATCATTACTATCGCTCTAACGGATTGGTACGTTCGCCAGGAGGATATCTAGGTGAAGATATTGATGTGCTGTATGATTTTATACATAGTGGTGATGAAGCGAAACGTCCTTATAATAACAAAACAGTACGTGATACTGAAATGAAAAATGGTATGGATCGTATTACAGGTGATTATAACGAATTTTGGGCAGGCCGTGATTATATTAATGACATGGAACCTATGAAAGCAGCCTTGTTAATGGCACACGGTTTTAATGACTGGAATGTAATGCCAGAACATAGTTACCGTATTTATAATGTTGCTAGAGAAAAAGGAATTCCTTCACAAATTTTTTACCATCAAAATGGACATGGTGGCCCACCTCCTATTACCATGATGAATCGTTGGTTTACGCGTTATTTACATGGAATTGAAAACGGAGTTGAAAACGATGCTAAAGCTTGGATTGTTAGAGAAAACGACGATAAACAAAATCCAACTGCCTATAAAGATTATCCCAATCCAGATGCTTCAATTGTAACGTTACATTTAAATCCTGGAGCTCCAAAAACGGGAATGTTAACGACTTCAAAAGTAAATAGATACGGTAATGAAACCTTAGTTGATGATGTATCTATCGATGGTTCTTCCCTAGCAAAAGCTCCTGAATCTAATCATCGTTTACTATTTCTTACTCCTCAATTTTCAGAAGACGTTCATATTTCAGGGATTGCAAAAGTTGCTATTACGTTGTCTAGTAGTAAACCTGCTGCCAATCTTTCGGTTTGGCTAGTTTCACTCCCTTGGAATGATGAAAAAGACGCTAAAATAACTGACAATATCATTACACGTGGTTGGGCAGATCCTCAAAATTATAAGTCTTTGACCAATGGGGAACCTTTAGAAGATGGTAAATTTTACAGAGTTGCTTTTGATTTGATGCCAGACGATCAAATAATACCAAAAGGACAACAAATAGGACTCATGATTTTTTCGAGTGATAAAGAGTTTACTTTATGGCCAGAAGCAGGAACTGAGTTAACAATCGATTTAGATAAAACTAATCTAGATCTCCCAATTGTAGGAGGCCTAGATGCTTTTAATAAAGCATTGAAAAATTAAACTTTGTCAGACTGAGCGCAGCCGAAGTCTAAATTAATTCTTTATCAATTTTTTAGAAACTGTCTTATCTTCAGATTGTAGTTGCACAAAATACATTCCTAATGCTAAATCTGAAACATTTATTGCAAAGTTTCCATTTTCTGAATTCTTTATTTCTGAAAGAACTACTTGTCCTTGAATATTATAAAGAATTACTTGTGTTTCAGAAGAAAAATTAGATAATTGAATTTGTATCATTTCTGAAGCAGGATTAGGACTTATTGAAAAATCTACTGTAGAATTACTTTCAATTACAAGTATAATCGCTACTTCATCATCTAAAAAATCAGGTATGTTATTAGCATTGGTATCATCATCAATAGGAGTCCCATTGCCATTATAATCTTCGAACACTGATAAAACACCATCGCCATCATCGTCATTATCTATATAATTTTCAATGCCATCTGAATCTGTATCAATAAAGATATAAGTAACACCATTAAAGCCTGCTCCTATTCCAGTAATTTCATCGATAGTATCCACATTATCATTATCATCATCTTCATCTAAATAATTAGGAATACCGTCATTATCGGTATCATCATTTCCTGGATAACCGTCTCCATTTAAGTCTTCTTGTTCTGTAGAAACACCATCATTGTCATTATCGATACAATCGATTACTTCTAAAGTCACTTCAGAAGTTGCGAATAATCCATCAGAATTCTCAACTCTAGCATATACCGTTTGAGGATTTAAAATATTAACATATGGTGATGCAATAGGATTTATATTATTATTTGCATCTAAAAATGTTTCATGAAAGCTTACGGTTACATTACTTTGATTTCCTGCTACATCACCTTCAATTAAGCTAAAATCAAACGATTCAAATCCACCATTTCCAGTATCACAAACAGAGAACGTTGTATTATACGCTTCCACTGTTTCACCCTCAAAGAAACTAAATCGCCAAGCTTCATTATAAGCTTCCCAAGGAGAATCACTGGTGTTTCTTCCAGGAGCAGCAATCCCTTCTGTACCATCAATATTTTGAATACCTATTAAAGTATTTCCATTGTTCCATGTACCACAAATAGGTTTGTCTTTTATATATACATCAATATTATTGGTCGTTTCATACATCACTATTTGAAACGTAGAAATAATATCATTACATTGAAAATGAGGAACCAGATAAAAGTTAACTACAAACCTTCTGTTTGGTGCAGTACCATATTGCGCATAATTTACTTCATCAGTAGAACTTACACTAGAATCCATATCATGATAGGCTCCAAATATGGCATTGTTAGTTTCCATCGTTGTACTAGGTAAATCTTGATCAAAAGTCCAAGGGCAAAATCCTCCAGCCAATGTTGTATCAAAATTTATAATTCCATTACCTCCAATAACAACATCATTATAGGTGTTCCCATAAAATTCGAAATCGAAACCAATAGGAATAATCCCAGAATAAAGATCATCTGAATTAGTATTAGCATTTGCCTGAATATATGAATGTGGTGGATTAAAGCCAATCGACTCTACTACATAATCTTGTGCAGTAATAGAACATGCAACAAAGGATAGCAATAATAAAAGAGTAATTTTTTTCATAATAGAGTTTTTATGCATTTAGTAAAAAAACTAAGTTAGACTTTTTTTTACTTAAAAATATATCAAATGTATAAGTGCATTGGTTTATTGGATGAATACTTAGGTTTTTTGTTTAAATACATTTATAGCTTCCTGTCTATTTCAAAATTATTAATAGTATATATTTGCAGCATGAAACGAGCATGTTAAAATATTTATCACCCAACGAAATGACTAATAGCGACAGCATGCCCGTACTGAGCTTGTCGAAATGCGACCGTAAAAAAAATAATATAGACACATGAAACAAGTTTCTAGTCTTCAAAACCCATTGATAAAGCAAGTATTATTACTTCAAGAGAAATCTCGTGAACGTAAAAAAACTGGTTTATTTATTATTGAAGGACAACGCGAAATTGAATTGGCTATTAAAGGCAATTTTACCTTAAAAACTTTACTATATTGTTCTGATATAGTTTCAGAAGAGAGTGAAGTTATTACTGCGGTAAAGAATTCAAATTCTGAAGTCATTGAAATCACATTAGAAGTATATAAAAAAATTGCCTATCGCACTTCTACAGAAGGAATTATCGCTATTGCAGAAAGCAAAAAAAAATCACTTGAAGATTTAAAATTTACCAATCCTAACCCGCTAATTTTAGTAGCTGAAGCTCCCGAAAAACCTGGAAATATTGGAGCAATTTTACGTACTGCTGATGCTGCAAATGTAGATGCGGTTATTATTGCAAATCCAAAAACAGACCTATACAATCCAAACATTATACGAAGTAGTGTTGGATGTGTCTTTACTAATAAAATTGGAACAGGAAGTACAGATGAAATAATAGCTTTTCTTCAAGAAAAAAACATTGCTATTTATGCTGCTATTTTACAAGAATCTGTACCCTATCACACTTGTAATTTTAAAGAAAGTACTGCTATAGTAGTGGGAACTGAAGCAACGGGACTTACACAAGAATGGCGTGATAAAAGCGCTAAAAATATAAACATTCCAATGCAAGGAGAAATAGATTCAATGAATGTTTCTGTAGCTGCTGGAATCCTTATCTTTGAAGCCAAGAGACAACGTGGACTTAATTAGATAAGCTTAGTCTTAAGTTTCAAATAAACGTTTCAACATACAACAAATCAACATTACATGTCGCCACAAACCCTTTTTTACATCATCATCGGTATATTAATTGTTAATTTTATCGTTGATAAAGTTCTTGACACTTTAAACGCAAAACACTTTAATGATCCTATTCCAGAGGAGTTAAAAGATGTATACGAGCTTGATGAATACCAAAAATCGCAAGCCTATAAAAAAGAAAATCAACGTTTTGGAACTATCGCTTCTACCATTTCAATACTAGCAACCTTACTTTTTTTCTTTTTAGATGGCTTTAAATATGTTGATGAAATCGCTAGAAGCATTTCAGATAATAACATTATTATCACTTTAGTTTTCTTCGGAATTATAATGCTTGCAAGTGATATTCTTTCTACTCCTTTTGGTTATTATAAAATCTTTGTCATTGAAGAGAAGTTTGGTTTTAACAAAACAACAAAAAAGCTCTTTATCCTCGATAAAATTAAAGGCTTGATGATGATGGTACTTATTGGAGGACTTTTACTATCACTAATTGTTTGGTTTTATGAAACAACTGGAAGTCAGTTTTGGTTGTATGCATGGGCAATGATTGCTGTTTTTTCATTTTTTATGAATATGTTTTATGCAAAATTAATTGTTCCCCTTTTTAATAAACAAACTCCTTTGGAAGAAGGCAGTTTACGCTCTAAAATTGAAGAGTATTCAAGTCAAGTAGGATTTAAGTTGGATAATATATTTGTAATTGATGGCTCTAAAAGAAGTACCAAGGCTAATGCGTATTTTTCAGGATTTGGTTCTGAAAAGAGAATCACTCTTTATGATACTTTAATTAATGATTTAGAAGAAGATGAAATCGTAGCAGTACTAGCACACGAAGTGGGTCATTATAAAAAGAAACACATTGTCTTTAACCTTACGGCATCTATTGCTACTACAGGATTTACATTATGGTTATTATCCTTATTTATAGGCAATCAATTATTTTCTGATGCATTAAATATTTCAGATCCTTCATTTCATATAGGCTTAATCGTTTTTGGAGTTTTATACAGCCCTATTTCTGAAATCACAGGGCTCATAATGAATTACTTTTCTCGAAAGTTCGAATATCAAGCAGATGATTATGCAAAAAATACTTTTGAAGCAACTCCTTTAATTTCTGCATTAAAAAAATTATCTAAAAATAGCCTAAGTAATCTTACGCCACACCCTGCATATGTAACTGCTCATTATTCGCATCCTACTCTTTTACAACGTTCTAGGAATTTGAATTCTTAATCGATAAAAAGTATTCAAAATTTGTCATAAGAAAAATTGTGGCTTTTCAGTATTTTTTGTTGTTTGTTTCAATTCGAAACATTACTTTTAATTTATGACTGAAGAAGCCCTCGAGATAGAAAGAAAAGAAATTGCAAAGCAATACAAATTGCTTTTAAAAATTAGTTATCGTGATCTTTCTAAGGATGATAAAAAATTAATCCGTAGCGCTTTCGATGTGGCAGTTGATGCCCATAAAGAGCAAAGAAGAAAATCTGGTGAAGCTTATATTTTTCACCCGATTGCAGTTGCAAAAATAGTTGCTTCAGAAGTTGGCTTAGACGCAACCTCTATTGCAGCGGCTCTTTTACATGATGTTGTTGAAGATACTTCATATACCTTAGCTGATATTGAACAATTATTTGGTGAAACCATTGCACGAATTGTTGACGGACTTACTAAAATTTCTAGCATGTCAGCAGATAAAGATGTTTCGCTACAGGCAGAAAACTTCAGGAAGATGTTACTCACACTAAATGAAGATGTTAGAGTAATTATTATAAAAATTGCAGACCGTTTGCACAATATGCAAACCATGGATGCTATGCCTCCTCATAAACAAGTTAAAATTGCATCTGAAACTTTATACATTTATGCACCATTAGCACATCGTATTGGGATGTATAATATTAAAACAGAGCTTGAAAATTTAAGCTTAAAATATACAGAGCCAGAAGTTTATAATGATATTTTTAGTAAGATAAAAGATAGTAAAGAAGAACAGGATGCTTACATCAATTCCTTTACAAAAATTATAAAGAACACCTTAGATGAAGAAAAACTTGATTATGAAATTAAGGGAAGACCTAAATCAATTTTTTCGATTCGAAGAAAGTTATCTGCACAAAGCATTGATTTCGATGAAGTGTATGACAAGTTTGCCGTTCGAATTATTTACCGTAGTGACCGAGATGATGAAAAATTTATTGCTTGGAAAATATATTCGATAGTAACAGATCATTTTAGACCCAACCCTACAAGGTTACGTGATTGGATTTCTTCACCAAAATCTACAGGATATGAAGCTTTACATATTACTGTAATGGGGCCTCAAGGTCGATGGGTTGAAGTTCAAATTAGAAGTGAGCGAATGAATGAAATTGCAGAGAAAGGTTTCGCTGCTCATTATAAATACAAAAACAAAGCAAAAGATAAAGTAGATGATGGTTTAGACGCTTGGTTAAATAAACTACAAGAAACTCTAGAAAACCAAGAAATAAGTGCCGTTGATTTTGTTGAAGATTTTAAACTCAATCTGTATACAAAAGAAATTTTTGTATTTTCTCCTAAAGGAGATTTGTATTCTTTAGCGAAAGGAGCTACTGCACTAGATTTTGCTTTTCATGTTCATACAGAAGTTGGTTTACATACGCGAGGAACAAAAGTAAATGGTAAGCTTGTTCCTTTAAGCCATCAACTAAAAAGCGGAGATCAGGTTGAGATCATGACATCTAACAAAGCAAAACCTTCAGGAAACTGGCTTGATTATGCCACTACAGGTAGAGCTCGAAGTAAAATAAAAAATGCATTAAAAGAAGATGAAAAAGTAATTGCGCAAGATGGAAAAGTAATTCTTGCACGAAAATTAAAGTCATTAAAAATAACTTTAGATGAAAAAACAATTAACCAATTAGTCGTTTATTTTAAGCTAAAAACTAGTCTAGATTTATATTTTAGAATTGGTTCGGGATTAATTGATAATTCAAAACTTAAAGATTTTGCTACTTCAAGAAATAACGCATTTATAAGTTTCTTCAAAAATAGAATCAGGAAACCTAGCAATCCTGAAGATTTGCATAAAGAAGAAATTACTGAAAATTTCGATCAAATAGTTTTTGGTAAAGAAGAGGAGACTTTTGATTATAAAATTGCTGCATGTTGTAATCCAATACCTGGAGATTCTGTTTTTGGATTCACAACTGTTTCAGAAGGCCTTAAAGTGCATAAAAAGAATTGCCCTAACTCGCTACAATTACAAAGTAATTACAACTATCGAATTTTAAAAGCTAAATGGGTCGATTCATCGCAAAGCGATTTCAAAGTAGAGTTATTACTTTCAGGAATTGACACCATAGGCTTAGTTAATAATGTAACAAAAGTAATTTCTAATAACTTGCTTATCAATATGAAAAGTGTTCACTTTGATAGTGACGATGGAATTTTTACTGGAAAAATTATTGTAGTGGTTAAAAACATTAGCGTTCTTAAAAACTTAATAAAAAATATTAAAAAAATTAACGGTATCGATAAAGTAACACGAGTATAATCGTTAACTTTGAAACTTGTTATGAGTACAAAAATTAATTTAAATAATCAGGCCATTGTTAAAAACGTATTTACTGCGTTTTTAGAAGAAAAAGGGCATCGTAAAACACCGGAGCGTTATGCAATTCTCCAGGAAGTTTATGATCACAATGATCATTTTGACATTGAATCTTTGTACATAAACATGAAAAATAAAAATTATCGTGTTAGTAGAGCTACACTCTATAATACGATTGAATTATTACTTGATTGTTCTTTAGTACGAAAACACCAGTTTGGTCAAAATCAAGCACATTACGAAAAATCATATTTCGACAAACAACACGATCATATCATTTTATCTAATGGGGAAGTAATAGAATTTTGCGATCCTCGTATACAATCGATAAAAAAAACGATTGAAGAAGTGTTCGATATTGATATAATTAACCATTCATTATATTTCTACGGAAATAAAAAAACACCTGATTCATCTCAGGAAAATTCTTAATATCTATGGCTGTAGACTTACTACTTGGATTACAATGGGGAGACGAAGGAAAAGGAAAAATTGTTGATGTCCTCACAAAAGACTACAATATTATTGCACGCTTTCAAGGAGGCCCAAATGCTGGGCATACCCTTGAATTTGATGGAATAAAACACGTACTAAGAACTATTCCTTCAGGGATCTTTCATGAAGATTCTATGAATGTTATTGGTAATGGTGTGGTAATCGATCCCGTTGTTTTTGTTAAAGAACTTGAAGGCCTTGATCCATATAATATTGATTATAAATCAAAATTAATTATTTCAAGAAAAGCACATGTTATTTTACCTACACATCGTTTATTAGATGCTGCTTCAGAAGCTTCAAAAGGTAAAGCAAAAATTGGTTCTACGCTTAAAGGAATTGGACCAACATATATGGATAAAACCGGAAGAAATGGAATTCGTATAGGTGATTTAGAATTAGTAGATTTTAAGCAAAAATATCGTGCATTAGCAGACAAACATGTCGCTCTTATTGATTTCTATGACGTAGATATCCAATATAATTTGAATGAAATGGAAGCTGAATTTTTCGAAGCTATTGAACGTCTAAAAGAACTTAAGTTTATCGACAGTGAAGAATACTTTCACCAAGCCATGAAATCTGGTAAGACTATTCTTGCTGAAGGTGCACAAGGTTCTTTATTAGATATCGATTTTGGAACTTATCCTTTTGTAACATCATCTAATACAACAGCTGCAGGCGCATGTACTGGTTTAGGAGTTGCTCCAAGTAAAATAAAAGAAGTATACGGTATTTTTAAAGCGTATACCACACGAGTGGGCTCTGGCCCCTTCCCTACTGAATTGTTTGATGAAGTAGGAGTTAAAATGGCAAAAGTTGGTCATGAATTTGGTGCCGTAACTGGAAGACCTAGAAGATGTGGTTGGTTAGATTTGGTTGCTTTAAAATATACCTGTGAAATAAACGGGGTTACTCAACTAATGATGATGAAAGGTGATGTTCTTTCAGGATTTAAAGAATTAAAAATTTGTACTGCATACAACTATAAAGGGAAAGTTATTACACATTTACCTTATAACATCGAAGAAGAAAATGTTACACCTATCTATTCCACGTTTAAATGCTGGAAAGAAGATTTAACTAAAATGACCGATGCAAGTCAGTTACCAGATGAGTTAAATGAGTATATCAATTTTCTTGAAAAAGAATTAGAAATTCCAATTAAAATAGTATCAGTAGGTCCAGATAGAAAACAAACCATCCCTAGATAAGTACGTTTTCTTTAGTATCTTCGTTTTTTACTTAACCAAAAAAGATTAGTATTTGAAATCTTCAAATTATTTTGTTCTTGTCTTTTTTATTTTCTTCGGAATAACATTCCAAGCACAAGAAACTGAACCTGAAAAAGAGAAGCAAAAAGTAAATATAAAATCTGGTTACCTTGAAAAAAAACCAGAATTTCCAGATGCTGTAATTTATACAAAAGATAATTCAGGACAAGTTTATATTGTTCATGAAGGTATTGAAATGTGGTGTGACCAAGCCTATGTCTACACTAAAGACAACTTTGTAAAAGCATATGGTTCTGTAAAAATTATACAAGAAGATACAATTACCATGACCAGTAAGTATGCTGAGTATAATGGTAATACCAAATTTGCCTTTGCAAGTGGCGATGTTCTTTTTAAGGAACCAAAAACCACTTTACAAACCGATACGCTTTATTTCGACAGAGTAAAACAACAGGCATTTTACAGAACTGGAGGAACAGTTATAGATACTGCTAGTGTACTTACCAGTAGAATCGGGCGCTATTTTGCTGAGACTAAGAAGTATCAATTTTTATCTAATGTAGAAATTAAAAATCCTGACTATACTGTTCATTCCGAACAATTAGATTTTTATTCTGAAACCGGTGGTGCTTATTTATATGGAAAGTCTACTATAGTTAATGAAAACAGTACTATATATTGCGAAAGAGGTTATTATGATACACGTGAAAATACAGGGTATTTTGTAAAAAACTCAAGAGTTGATTATAATAACCGTATTCTTTACGGGGACAGTATCTATTTTGATAGAGACAAAAATTTCGCTTCTGCGACGAATAATATTAAAGTATTAGATACTTTGAATAATAGTATAATAAAAGGTCATTATGCTGAAGTTTTCAGAGACAAGGATTCAGTATTTATTACAAAAAGAGCACTTGCCATAACAGTTCGTGACAATGATTCAATTTATATACATGCAGATACGTTACAAGTTACAGGTAAACCAGAGCATCGGATTATAAAAGGTTTTTATAGAGCTAGAATGTTCAAACAAGGATTGCCTGGAGAAGAACCTACCAGTGGAAAATGTGATTCTATCTTTTTAAATCAAAAGGAAGGAATTACAAAGCTTCTAAGAAACCCTGTTTTATGGAGCGGCGAAAATCAAATGACAGGTGACACCATTCATATTTTATCAAATATTGTAACCGAAAAACTAGACACTTTAAAAGTATTTAATAAGGCATTTTTGGTTCAAAAAGATAGTTCAGGATATAACCAAGTAAAAGGAGAAAGACTCATTGGTTTATTTACTAATAATGAATTAGACACCGTTAATGTTGTTAAAAATGCACAGGTAGTATTTTATTCTAGAGATGATAAAGAAGAACTCGTCGGTATCAATTATACGGTAAGTAGTTCAATTCAAATGTACCTGGAAGAACAACAAATTACAGGCATACGTTTTATTAAAGAAGCAGATGGAAAGTTACATCCTCCTTCTGTATATCCAGAAGATCAACGATTACTTCCTGGGTTTATTTGGAGAGGAGAGGAACGATTACATAAAGTATCAGATTTATTTAATGGTAAACCTATTCCTATTCTGACTAAAATAAAAGGCTTACCATTACCAGAAGATGAAGGCGAATTTTTTGACGATATTCCTGAAGAAGATCTAGAAATACCAGATGCTTCAAAGCTAAAACTAAAGGATTTTCAAAATAACCCCGATGATCCAAAGGCAAAAACTCAGAAAAAAGAAAAAGATTCTCCACCTAATAAAGAGAACTAATGCTTAACGATTTTTTCACATATCAAGCCCAAACTACTCCTCACCCACTTGCATTAGAAATTTCTCATGCTAAAGGCTCTTATATTTTTGATACTACTGGAAAAAAATATCTTGACTTTATAGCAGGAGTTTCTGCTTGTAGTTTAGGACATGGACATCCAAAAGTTGTTACAGCGATTAAAGATCAATTAGATAAGTATTTACATGTGATGGTTTATGGAGAATTTGTTCAGCAGCCAGCAGTTGAATTATCAAAGTTATTAGCAAGTCACTTACCCGAAATATTAACAACAACCTACCTTACTAATAGTGGTACTGAAGCTATAGAAGGAGCATTAAAACTTGCACGAAGAGCTACAGACAGAAAAGAAATCATCTATGCTGAAAAAGCCTATCATGGAAATACCATGGGAGCTATGAGCGTTATGGGCTTTGAAGAACGTCGGTCTGTTTTTGAACCTCTTATTCCTGAATGTCACTCGATACGTTTTAACTCTGAAGAAGATTTACTGCTAATAACTGAAAAGACTGCGGCAGTAGTTCTTGAAACTATTCAAGGTGGAGCAGGATTTATAATGCCTACAAATAATTATTTAGAAAAAGTAAGAAAGCGTTGTGATAAAGTAGGTGCTTTATTAATTTTAGATGAAATACAGCCTGGATTTGGAAGAACAGGTAAGCTCTTTGGTTTTGAACATTATAATTGTGTTCCAGACATTTTAGTTTTAGGTAAAGGAATGGGAGGTGGAATGCCAATAGGTGCTTTTACAGCTTCTGAAGAACTTATGAAAAACCTACAACACAGTCCAAAATTAGGGCATATTACCACTTTTGGAGGTAATCCTGTAATCGCTTCAGCTGCATTAGCTACCTTAAAAGTATTAACTGAAACCTCCTTAATTTCAGAAACGATAGTAAAGGAGAAATTATTCCGAAATCTATTAACACACCCACTTATTAAAGAAATAAGAGGCAAAGGCTTGATGCTTGCTTTATTGGTAGAATCTTCCGAAATTGCTTCAGAAATTATTCTTTTATGCAAAGAAAAAGGAGTACTACTATTTTGGTTGTTATTTGAAGATAAAGCAATCCGTATTACACCTCCTCTAACCATTTCAGAAGAGGAAATTAAGGAAGGCTGTGCTATTTTAATAGAAGTATTTAATACCATCTTCAAAAAAAGAGCCTAACTTAAGTTCTATTTTGCAAACACATATACGTTAAAATTTGTGTTAATAACTAGGTTAACAACAATAATGGTACAACTATTTAACTTTAAACTACATTACTATCTTTAAATATAAGAAAATATACCCCTTGTAGATGCAATTGAGCCCTAATGATAACAACAATTTTTCTTTGACCCGCTTCGAGTCAATGCTAAAAACAAATAGCGTGTTATTTTTTGACTCAAATGAATTTGAAGAAATAATTCATCATTATCTAGAAAATGGGAAAATGGCATTAGCCAAAAAAGCCACAAAATTAGGCTTAGAACAACACCCAGCATCTATAAACCTTCGTTTATTTCAAGTTGAAATGTTTGTATTTGAAAATGAGCTTGAAACCGCAGATAAGTTATTGAATGAACTGTCTTTAATAGAACAATCCAACGAAGAGATTTATATTCAAAAAGCCAATATATTATCTCGAAAAGACGACCATAAATCGGCTATTGAAATGCTTGAAAAAGCATTAGAATTAACAGAAGATGAATCAGATGTTTTTTCTTTAATTGGTATGGAATATTTATTTTTAGAAGATTTCGAAAATTCTAAATACTACTTCATGAAATGCCTTGAAAATGATGAAGAAGATTTTTCAGCGCTATATAACATCATTTATTGTTTTGATTATTTGGAGCAAAATGAAGAAGCTATTATTTATCTAAATGATTTTTTAAATACTAATCCTTATTGTGAAGTTGCATGGCATCAAGTAGGTAAACAATATGCAACTCTTAAAGATTATAAAAAGGCACTAGCAGCATTTGATTTTGCTATTATTAGTGACGATAATTTTATTGGCGCTTATTTAGAAAAGGGGAAAGTTCTTGAAAAATTAAATAGGTATCAAGAAGCTATTGAAAGTTACACAATTACCTTAGGATTAGATGATCCTACATCATTTGCTTTATTGAGAATTGGTAAATGTTACGAGAAATTACAAGTAAATGATTTATCCCTACAATTTTTCACAAAATGTGTTGAAGAAGATCCTTTATTAGATAAAGGTTGGATAGCAATTACAGATTTTTATTTTAGAAAAAAGAATTTTAAAAAAGCACTTTACTATATTGAAAAAGCAATCAATATAGATAGTGAAAATGTACTCTATTGGAAGCGATATGCCAAAATAAATGCAAAATTAACTTTGTTTGAAGAAGCAGAACATGGCTATCGAAAAACATTAGAGCTAGGAAACTATGAACTAGATACTTGGCTTATTAGAAATGATATCCTATTAAAATTAGGTGAGTTTAAAGCCGGAATAAATAATATATTTCAAGCATTAGAGTTTTACCCAGAATGTTCTGAATTAGAATATCGTTTAGCAGGTTTGTATTTTAATTTAAATGATGAAACTAAGGGTGAATATCATTTAAAGAATGCTTTAAATCTAGATTCTGAATACATTATAATACTTGAAGAGCTTTTCCCTTCAGTATTTAAAACGAAGATTGTTCAAAAAATAATTTATACTCACAAAAACACTTCCCTTTAATTTACCTATTTTTGGGCAATAGAACTTTTTCAATGCCTTCACGTAATTTACTTCAATACTTTATTATTACTTTAAAAGGTCTAGCGATGGGTGCTGCTGATGTTGTTCCAGGTGTTTCTGGAGGAACGATTGCATTTATTTCTGGAATTTATGAAGAATTAATAGACACGATACATCAGTTAGATTTTCAATTTTTTAAAAAGTGGAAAAAAGAAGGATTCTTTATTGCATGGAAATCCTACAATCTTTCTTTTTTACTAGCGTTATTTTTAGGAATTGCAATAAGTATTATTTCATTTGCAAAAATTATTTCTGAATTATTAAAAGAACATCCAGTTTTAGTTTGGTCATTTTTCTTCGGTTTAGTAATTGCAAGTATACTTTATGTAGGAAAACAGATAACAAAATGGGGCATACCCACTTGGACTTCAATTATACTAGCAACTGCGATATCCTATTATATAACACTAGCGGAACCTATAAGTACTCTAGATAGTACTTGGTTTTTATTTTTTGCTGGCTTTATAGCAATCATAGCTATGATCTTACCTGGTATTTCAGGTGCTTTTATTTTATTATTATTAGGTGCTTATCAATCGATATTAGATACAATTAATCAGTTAAGAGATGGAGTTACTACTTTAGATTGGAAACTTTTTTCGGATGCATTTGTTAAGATATTAGTATTTGGTTTAGGCGCAATTATTGGCATAAAAATTTTCTCGAAAGCACTGAACTGGATGTTTTCAAATCATAAAAATATCATTTTAGCAATACTAACAGGATTTATGATTGGCGCATTAAATAAAATTTGGCCCTGGAAAGAAGTATTAGAATACCGCATGAATTCACATGGAGAAAAAGTACCTTTTCTTGAGACAAGTGTTTTACCTACATCCTATGCTGGAGAACCTTTTGTAATTTATGCTATACTTTTTATGATAATAGGTTTTTTATTAATTTTTATTTTAGAACGTGTTTCAGTAAATAAAAAAAATACAAATGATTAGGGGGCGAAGAACATTCAACGATAATATTTGGCTTGTTTTGAAAGGACTTGCTATGGGTGCTGCAAATAAAGTACCTGGCGTATCTGGAGGTGTTGTTGCATTTGTTGGAGGTTTTTATGAAGAATTTATTTATTCACTACAAAAAATAAACTCGAAAGCCTTTGTACTCTTATATAAAAGAGGTTTTAAACGATTTTATCAATACATAAATGGTAAGTTTTTAGGTAGGTTAATACTAGGAATGATTATCAGTTATTTTAGTGTTTCAAAAGTTTTAGATTATTTAATTGAACATTTTGAACTCTATGTTTGGAGTGGATTCTTTGGTCTGATTATAGGCTCAATCTACTATTTAGCAAAAGATTTTGGTGCTTGGAGAAAAAAAAATATCGTCTATTTATTATGTGGAATTATTGCAGGACTAAGCATTAGTTTTTTAGAACCTGCAAAAGAAAATGATCATTTAATATTTGTATTTTTATGTGGAATTATTGGGGTCTCAGGAATGACATTACCCGGTCTTTCAGGTTCATTTATATTAATTCTATTAGGAAATTACGTGTTACTATTAGTTGACTCTGTAAATGCACTATTTGATACTTTAACTGAAATGATTCAAGGAGACTTCAGCTTTTTACAAAACTCGTTACGCATTAGATTATTAAAAGTATTAGCTGTTTTTTCAATAGGATCATTAGCTGGGTTGGTTACTCTTTCTCATGTTTTAGGATATTTACTGAAGCATTTCAAAAAAATTACATATGCAGTAATCATAGGTTTTATAATTGGATCTTTAGGCGTTGTATGGCCATGGAAAATAAAACAATATGATTTAGATGCTGCTGGAAATATAAAGTTTGATGCCAATGGTCGTGAGGTAATTTCCTACTATAAACGATTTTTTCCGACAGAATTTTCGCACGAAACTATCTTGGCAATTATGTTTACTATTGTAGGAATATTAATAGTTTTAAGCTTAGATTGGTTTAAAAAAGATTGATGTAATATTATGGCGAAATATGGACTTATCGGAAAAAATATAGGATATTCATTTTCGAAACATTTCTTCACGGCTAAGTTTGAAAATGAAAAAAGACAGGATACTTACCAAAATTTTGACCTGCAAGATATTAATGAATTTCCAAAATTAATTTCTGAAAATTGCGCCCTCAGGGGTTTAAATGTAACGGTACCCTATAAGGAAAGCATTATCCCTTTTTTAGATAAAATAGATATCGAAGCTAAAGCAATAGGTGCTGTTAACACCATAAAGTTTATGAAAAGCGGCAAGCTAAATGGCTATAATACTGATTATTATGGATTCGCAAAAGTATTAACTGAAATCCCCCCATTGAAAGAACGTACGGCATTAATTTTAGGAACAGGAGGCGCTTCAAAAGCTATAACCTATGTGTTAGATACTCTAGGCTTTAAAATTATTTTTGTTTCTAGAACTAAAAAAGAAGGGACTATAACATACAATGAATTAACACAGGAAATTATATCTAGTCATTATTTAATAATTAATTGTACTCCATTAGGTACTTTTCCTAGGATTGAAGAATTTCCTAATATTCCTTATCAATACCTTACAAACGAACATTTCCTTTTTGACCTTACGTACAATCCTCAAGTTACTAGTTTCATGAAATTTGGGAAAATTAAAGGCGCCAACACTTGTAACGGCATGAAAATGTTAGAATATCAGGCTGAAAAAGCCTTGACTATTTGGAAACGATAAAATTTAATTCAATTTCAATCAAATAAAAGTACTCTTCCTTTGTATATTTATGACTTGTTAGTATCTTGAACTTAATTCTATAATTTTGAACCTTAACATTGAAAGAAATGTCTGAAAAAGAATTGCCTAAAGAAATGCCAGAAAAGGAAAATACTATTGAAGAAAATGAAGTAGTAAGCAGTAGTGAGCCATCAGAGGATCCTCCTGAAACTGAAGAAAAAGTTAAAAAAGAAGAAGAAAAAACTGTTGTTTCATCAGAAGATATTATTGAAAAAGATGAAGTAGTAAAGAGTAGTAAAACTTCTGAGTTTAAAACTAAAAATGATGATGATGATGATGAAGCTATTGTTTCATCTGAAGAAATTCATGAAGAACCAGAAAATGAAGTAGACGAAAACATAAAAAAAGAGTATCACACTCTTTCTGAAAGTGAACTTATTTCAGAATTAAAAAAATTAGTTTCTGAAAAACCAATTCAAAGTATTAAAAATGAAGTTGAGGAAATTCGTGTAGAATTCAGCTCAAAATTTAATGAAGAATTAGAGGCTAGTAAAGAGAAATTCTTGGCTGAAGGCGGTAATATCATTGACTTTCATTATTCATCTCCATCTAAAAAAGAGTTTAATTCTGTTTATTTTAATTACAAAGAAAAACGTAATCATTTTTACGAAAATTTAAAAAAGGACTTAAAAGCTAATCTTCAGAAAAGAAAAGAACTTATAGAAGAATTAAAAGGCTTATTAAATGCTGAAGAAAGTATTAACACTACCTATAAGCACTTTAAAGACATACAGGAAAGATGGTTTGAAGCTGGAGCAATCCCTAAAGATAAATACAATCTTATTTGGAATACTTACGACCATCATGTTGAAAATTTCTACGACTTTTTACATTTAAATCGTGAGTTTAGAGATTTAGACTTTAAACATAATTTAGAACATAAATTAAGGTTAATTATACGTGCTAAAGAACTAGCTCAGGAAGAAAACATAAATAAGGCATTTCGTGAATTACAAATGCTTCATAAAATGTGGAAAGAGGAAATTGGTCCTGTAGCAAAAGAATATCGCGATGAAATTTGGGATAAATTTAGTGAAGCCACTAAGATAATTCATGATAAGCGTTTCATTCAAATGGAGGCTTTAGAAAAAGAATTTGAAGTAAATTTTGAAAGTAAAAAACAAATCATTGATGAAATTAATAGTATAACTCAAAAGAAAAACGCTAATCATAAAGAGTGGCAAAACGCTATTAAGGAAGTACAAAGTTTACGGGATACATTTTTTAGTTCAGGTAAAGTTCCTAAGTCAAAAAATAAAGAAATTTGGGATTCATTTAAAGAAACTACCCGTAATTTTAATAAAGATAAAAATACTTTTTATAAAGACCAGAAGAAAGAGCAGTTTACCAATCTTGAAAAGAAATTGGAACTTATAAAAATTGCAGAAGATAATAAAGACAATGATGATTTTGATGTGGTAACACCTTTAATGAAAGAAGTACAAAACAGTTGGAAAAAAATTGGTCATGTTCCTAAAAAAGACAGTGACAAAATTTGGAAGCAATTTAAAAATGCTTGTAATCATTATTTTGATAAATTACATTCTAAAAAAAATGAGGCTAATAAAGAAGAGTTAACTCATTTTACGCTAAAAGAAGAATTTTTAGCATCGCTTAACGAATTTACATTAGAAGGAAATCATGAAAATGATCTTGCTCTAATAAAAGACAAAATTAACTCTTGGAAAAAAATTGGTAGAGTACCTTATAATAAAAAAGATATTGAACAAAAATTCAATAAAAAATTAGACAGCTTATTTAATCAATTAGATATTGATAAGAAAGAGATTGAGTTAATTAAATTTGAAAATAAACTTAATACACTTGCTTCTGAAGATGATATTAGAAAACTTCAAAACGAAGAGTTTTTCTTAGGTAAAAAAGTAAGTGAAGTTCAAAATGAAATTAGACAATTAGAAAATAACCTTGGATTTTTTCAGCATGTAGACAAAAACAACCCTATGGTTAAAGAGGTCTATAAAAATATCGATACCCAAAAAGACCAATTAGATGTATGGAAAAGAAAACTTTCTAAAATTAGAAAAGTAAGAAAGGGTTTATAAAATTATATAAAACCAAAAAAAAAAACCTTCAGTACATACTGAAGGTTTTTTTTTACATATTTCAGTAAATTATTTTTTAGTGACTGGAGGAGCATTTAGTTTTGCGCTCATTTCCATTGAAATAGCAGAACGCTCATACTTCATTTTCCCCGCACCAGATTCGATTACACAAGTTCCATCATCATATAATTCTAGAATTTTTCCATGTAATCCACTTTTAGTAATCACTTTATCTCCTTTTTTAAGTTCTTTAGCAAAACTCTTTTCTTGCTTTTGACGTTTCATTTGTGGTCGTATCATAAACATATACACCACAACAAACATCAATAATAAAGGAGCAAAACTTTGTAAATTTTCCATATTAAAAATTCAAACGAATTATTTAGTAGTCGGTATTACCTTTGGAGCTGTATTAACAGCACCACCTTCTTTAGGAGTTACAAAAGCTTTAATTTTTAAAGTTTCCTTACCAGCTTGAGTATTTGCAGTAATAGTTACTGTTTTACTTACTTGGTTTTTTCCACTACCATTAAATTTAACTAATAATTCACCTTCTGCACCTGGTGCAATAGCTTCTTTAGGAAATGTAGGAACTGTACAACCACAGCTACTTTTAGCATCTACGATCACTAATGGAGCATCTCCATTATTTGTAAATTTAAATACATGTTCTACATTTGTACCTTGATCTATTGTTCCAAAATCGAATTCAGCTTCATTAAAAGCCATTACAGGAAATGTACCTGCGTTAGCATCACGTGTTTCAGCATTAACTACTTTTTCTTCACTTACTTTATCCGCAGCATTTTCTTTACAAGAAGTAAAGGTAAAAGCAGACATCACAGCTACAATTAAAATTGTTTTTTTCATTATAATATATTTTTGTTTTTAGCAGTGCTAAAATACTTATTTTTTTTATTCTATTTAAGTCCTCGACCTATTTTATTCAATTTATTAGTTTCTGAAAAATCTTTCACTAATTTATCTAATATTCCGTTTATAAATATACTACTCTTTGGAGTTGAATATTCTTTTGAAATTTCAAGATATTCATTAATGGTAGCACGTACAGGAATTGATGGGAAATATAGAAATTCTGAAATTCCCATTTTAAGAATAATCATATCAAGGCCCGCAATTCTTTCTTTATCCCAATTTGGTGTCTTTCCTTCAATTTCAGAATACAATTTTTCATCATTTGTAATTACTTCTCTAAATAATTTTAGAGCAAAATTACGATCCTCTTTATCTTTATATACATCTGGAATTAAGACTGTCCCTATATTTTTTAATGAAATTTTAGAAAGCATTTTTACCATTAATGTATTCACCAATGGGTAATCATCAAGCCATGTTAAACGCTTATCTTCTAGATATTCATATAATTTTTCATTAGGTGCTATTATTTCTTTATAAAGCCTAATTAAAAATTCTTGATCCTCTTTAAAAGAAGGTTCTTTTTTAGCAAGATACGCTGCGTACCATTCTTGTTCCCTTAAAATATTGTAAATAATAGCTGCGTATTCATCATCCTGCTCCCAATAATTAAGTTTTTTCTTTTTAATTATTTCAGAAAAGCTAGCATGTGAATCTATTAAGGCAAGTACTTTATTTTCAATGAAGTTCCGACTTGGATTTTTCTCTAACTCAGTTGCTAAATGTTTCTTTTTAGAAAGAACCATTTTATTTTCTGCTTGATCTTTAAGAGCTAATAATAATTGAAGCAATAACAAATACAAGTCTTGCATTTGCTCCATATTATAAAGTAGAAACTTTTCCTGTTTAGTTAAATCTTCTTGTCCAGATTTATTTAATGAATAAACTGCCTGCATTACTTTAACTCGTATATGTCTTCTTGTAAGCATATTTTAAAGAACTTAAATAAATATTATAGCACAAATTACATTATAAAATGTGCTTTTTTAAAATTTCAGTTTAGCTATTTTTTAGCTTTCTGGCGTTAATTCTACCTATTGCTACATCGAATGCTGCTTGATGTGTTGTTACTCTATTAATTTCAGCATTCTTAAGTATTTCTAGTGTAGTATTGTAAATATTTTCTGTTTTTCTTATGATTTCTTTACGATCATAATTTTCTAATTCTGCATACACATTAATAATACCACCTGCATTAATTAAAAAATCTGGTGCATAAACAATTCCTCTTTCTCTAAGCATTATACCATGCTTTTGTTCTTCAGCTAATTGATTATTTGCTGCTCCAGCAATTACCTTTGCTTTTAATTGAGTAAGTGTACGATCATTAATAGTAGCACCTAAAGCACAGGGAGCATATATATCCATTTCTTCTGCATAAAGGTTATCACCTTCATAAATGGTCACACTATATTTATCGCGAATTTCTTCAAGACGTTCTCTATTAATATCGGCAATAAAAACCTTTGCTCCTTCATTTGAAAGATTTTCTACTAAAGCCTCCCCTACGTTTCCAATTCCTTCTACATACACTACTTTATCTTCTAGAACATCACTTCCGAAAGCATATTTTGCAGCTGCTTTCATTCCCATAAAGACACCGTATGCTGTAATAGGTGAAGGATTACCAGCGCCTCCTTTTTCTTCAGAAATACCTGTAACATAAGGAGTCACAGTTCTTACTAAATCCATATCACTCGTAGCCATTCCAATATCTTCTGCTGTAATATATCTTCCGCTTAACGAATGAACAAATTCTCCAAAACGAAGCATTAACTCAGGTGTTTTTTGAGTTTTAGCATCACCAATAATTACTGCTTTACCTCCCCCTAAATTAAGACCTGTAATTGCTGCTTTATATGTCATCCCTCTTGAAAGCCGTAAAACATCATTTAAAGCTTCCCATTCATTATTATAATTCCACATTCTAGTACCTCCTAAAGCAGGTCCCATTACTGTATTATGAATTCCTATTATTGCCTTTAATCCACTATCTTTGTCGTTGCAAAAAACGATTTGTTCATGGTCATCGAATGACATTTGACCAAAAACTGGATCTAATTTTTGAAGTTCTTTTGTGTTTACTACTTCAGTAGTCATATCTTTTATATTTTAAAATATCCATAAAAAGGACGGGCAAAAGTAATTGTTTACTAAGAGTATTGCAATGTAAATATAAATTAAATACGAATTTGTTAATAAAATTATTGTAGCATAAATGAAAGAATTAAAGAGCCTTAATCATTATTTTAAAAAATACAGAGGACGATTATTATTAGGATTTATTATAACAATTATCGCTACAGTATTTAAAGTGTTTGTGCCTCAGTTTATTGGAGACACAATAAATATTGTTGAACATTATATTAATGATGACATTTCAGATTTAGCCCTTGTTAAATCTGAATTACTAACGAACATTTTATTAATTATTGGCACTACCCTTTTAGCAGCATTTTTCACTTTCTTAATGCGTCAAACATTTATTGTAGTTTCTAGGTATATTGAATTTGATTTAAAAAATGAAATATTTCAGCAATATGAAAACCTTTCATTGGGGTTTTATAAGAAAAATCGAACGGGTGATTTAATGAATAGAATAAGTGAAGATGTATCAAAAGTTAGAATGTATGTCGGTCCAGCTTTAATGTATAGCATTACTAATATTACATTACTTATCGTGGCATTAACATACATGTTTTACAAAGCACCTATACTTACCCTTTATGCAATAGCCCCTTTACCTATTTTATCGATTGCAATATATAAACTAAGTGTTGCCATACATAAACGTAGTACTGTTGTACAAGAATATTTGTCAAAATTAACATCTTTCGCTCAAGAAAGTTTTAGTGGAATTTCTGTTATTAAAGCGTATGGAATAGAAACTAGAACAAATAAAAATTTCGTGAATTTAGCTGAAGGTAGTATGGATAAGAATATAGATTTAGCTAAAGTTCAGGCCTTATTTTTTCCACTAATGGTCTTATTAATTGGGCTTAGTAATATTCTAGTACTCTATATAGGTGGGAAACAAGTCATCGATGGTATTATTGATTTTGGAACTATTGTAGAATTTTTAATTTATGTAAACATGCTTACATGGCCCGTAGCAGTAATTGGATGGGTAACTTCTATGGTTCAACAAGCGGAAGCTTCTCAAAAAAGGATCAATGAATTTTTAAATGAAGTACCTGAAATAATAAATCATTCAGAAAAAGAAACACCTATAGATGGAACCATTGAATTTAACAACTTAACTTTTACCTATCCAGATACAAATATTACCGCATTAAAAAACATTTCATTAAAAGTACAACCCGGTGAAACCCTATCTATAATAGGAAATACAGGTTCTGGTAAATCTACGATATTAGAGTTGATAGGCAGATTATATGATGTTGAGAAAGGTCAATTAAAAATTGATAAAACTAATATTTCTCTATTAAACCTTTCAAGCTTAAGAAGTGAAATAGGCTATGTACCTCAAGATGCATTTTTATTTAGTGATAGTATTTTGGAGAATATAAAATTTGGAAAAGAGGATGCTACCAAAGAACAAGTGATTGAAGCAGCAAAAAATGCAGCAGTACATGATAACATTAATACATTCAAAAATAAGTATGAAACCGTTTTAGGAGAACGTGGAATTACGTTAAGTGGTGGACAAAAACAAAGGGTTTCTATCGCTAGAGCTATTATTAAAGATCCTAAAATATTATTATTTGATGATTGTCTTTCAGCAGTTGACACAGAAACTGAGGAAGAAATATTAAAAAACTTATCAAAAATATCTCAAGACAAAACAACAATAATTGTGAGTCATAGAGTTTCTTCAGTAAAAAACTCAGATCAGATAATTGTATTAGAAGAAGGTCAAATTATTCAGCAAGGCTCTCATAATGAATTAATAAACACTGAAGGATACTATAAAGAATTATACAACAAACAACTTTTAGAAAAAGAAATGTAAATTTCTTTATTGTTTTTGGTTTTTTTTTTAGATTTTTGGCATAACATATATAAAATAAAATTATGAGTGATCAGAATATGATGGAACGTGAAGAAATTCATTCTAAAGTAATGCGCGCAGGAAGACGCACCTATTTCTTTGATGTTAGAGCGACAAGAGCAGGCGACTATTACCTAACCATTACTGAAAGTAAAAAATTCACGAATGACGATGGATCTTTTCATTACAAAAAGCATAAAATTTACCTTTACAAAGAAGATTTTTCTGAATTTAAAGAGAATCTAGATGAAATGATTGATTACATCATTAATGAAAAAGGGGAAGAAGTAATTAGTGAAAGACATCAAAAAGATTATAAAAGAGAAGAAAGTGAAGAAAGTGTAGATTCAGAAACAACAAGTGATGAACCTACCGTTTCTAGTTTTACAGATATCGAATTCGACGATATATAATTAAAATATATTGCAACATATTTAAACCGTCCTTAATCTAAAGTTTTAAGGACGGTTTTTTTATATCTTTAACAAAAACATACATTTTCGTTTATGAAGCATATTATAGTTACGCTACTTCTATTTTTTACCACACAGTTATTTTCACAAAATTACAATGTAGATTTAAGTTATTTTCTTCCTGAAAACACCAGCTATAATCCACAAATACCTACTCCAAAAAGTATCATTGGTCATGAAATTGGAGATTGGCACATTACGCATGATAAATTAGTGCAATATATGTATGAGGTTGCTGAAAAAAGTAATCGTGTTTCAATTGAAAATAGAGGAAGCACTTTTGAAGGTAGACCCCTTCTTTTATTAACTATTACTTCTGAAAGCAATCACAATAACATAGAAAATATTCGAAAAAGTCATGTTGCTTTAACGGAAGAAAATTCTTCAAGTATTAATACCAGTGAAATGCCAATAGTAGTCTATCAAGGTTTTTCAATACATGGTAACGAACCCAGTGGCTCAAATGCTTCATTAGCACTTGTTTATTATTTAGCAGCAGCACAGGGAACAGAAGTTGATGATTTACTAGCAAACACGGTCATACTTTTTGACCCTTCTTATAATCCAGATGGTTTACAGCGATTTGCCAATTGGGCAAATATTCATAAAAATAAAAATATCAACCCCGACCCAAATGATAGGGAATATAGTGAAGTATGGCCTGGAGGTAGAACCAACCATTATTGGTTCGACATGAATCGTGATTGGTTACCTGTACAATTACCAGAAAGTAGGGCTAGAATAAAAACGTTTCATGATTGGTATCCAAATATTTTAACCGATCATCATGAAATGGGAACCAATTCCAGTTTCTTTTTTCAACCAGGAATCCCTTCAAGAACACATCCATTAACTCCTCAAAAAAATCAAGATTTAACTGGAGCCATTGCAAAATTTCATGCCAAGGCTTTTAATAAAATAGGGAGTTTATATTATACCGAAGAAAGTTTTGATGATTTTTATTATGGCAAGGGTTCTACCTTTCCAGACATCAATGGTGCCGTAGGAATTTTATTCGAACAAGCATCCTCTAGAGGCCATGCACAAGAAAGCGACAATGGTATTTTAACCTTTCCTTTTACAATTCGCAATCAATTTACAGCAGCATTATCAACGCTAGAAGCTGCGGTTTCAATGCGAAAAGAAATGCTGGATTATCAAAAAGAATTTTTTAGCAATTCAAGAAAAGAAGCTTCAAAAGGGGGCGCTATAGTTTTTGGAGACGAAAAAGATGCTTCAAAAGTGTTTCATCTTGCTGAAATATTAGAACGTCATAAAATTAAATTTTATGAATTAAAACATGATATTTCAACTAGTGACAAAAATTTTAAAAAAGGATTCAGTTATGTTATTCCAAAAAATCAAAAACAACATCGCTTAATTAAAGCCATGTTTGAAAAGAGAACACAATTTAAAGACAGCTTATTTTACGATGTCAGTGCTTGGACCTTCCCATTAGCTTTTAATTTAGATTATACAGAAAATGTTTCCATGACACAAGTTGGTTCTGAAGTAATGGAGTTGAAGAAAATTAAAACATCTATCATTAATAAATCAGATTATGCATATTTAATGGAATGGCATGATTATTATACTCCAAAAGCGTTACATAAAATTCTAGAAAAAGGAATTCGTGCAAAAGTGGGAATGAAAACATTTTCAATTGAAAATAAAGAGTATGATTATGGAACTATTTTAATTCCTGTACAAAATCAAAAAATAACTAATGATGAATTACACTTGTTTCTGAAAGAAATTTCAGAAGAAAATAACATAAAAATTACAGGAGTAAGTACTGGTTTAACAAAAGGGATTGACCTTGGAAGTAGTCAGTTTAAAGCCTTAGATTCTCCAAAAATCGCATTAATTATAGGCGATGGAATAAGTCCTTATGATGCTGGTGAAATCTGGCATTTAATTGACCAACGCTATGATATTCCAATCACCAAGTTAGATACTAGAAGTTTAAAACGAAAAGACTTAAGCAGGTATTCTGATATTATTTTACCTAATAATTGGGGCAATGCATTAGATAAACAATCTACTGATAAATTAAAAGAGTGGGTTAAAAATGGAGGAACGCTTATCGGGTTTAAAAACGCAGGTAAATGGTTTAATAAAAATGAATTTTTAAAATTGAAATTTAAATCTGAGAAAGATTCAGCACAGCATATTACATTTGAACAGAAAAGCAACTATTTTGGTGCGAAAGTAATTGGCGGAGCTATTTTTAACACTCAAATAGATCGATCTCACCCAATCACTTTTGGATATAAAAACGCTACGTTACCTATTTTTAGAAACTCAACGTTGTTTTTAGTGGCTGATAAAGAGAGTTATAATAATCCCATTCGTTATACAAAAGATCCTTTACTAAGTGGATACATATCTCAAAATAATTTAAATTTTTTAAAAGAAACGGTAGCTTTTAGAAAAGGTAAATTAGGAAAAGGGACTGTCGTCTATTTTACGGATAATACCAATTTTAGAGCCTTTTGGTACGGAACAAATAAATTAATGATGAATGCTATTTTCTTTGGTGACTTTATGTAATAGCTACACACAAATCACAGAACCCATAGCATAAAAACTATTTGCTAAATAAGGTATTTAGAAAGATTAAAACTTTAAATTATTGATTTCGGATTTTGCAAGGTTAAATTCTGAAATCATTTCCTCAACAATTTGAGCTGCCGGTTTAATTTGATGTATAAGCCCTGCAATTTGTCCAATTTCTAATTCTCCTTCTACTAAATCGCCTTCAAACATTCCTTTTTTAGCTCTTGCCCTTCCTAATAATCCTTTTAAATCTTCTTTTGTTGGATTCGATTTGTATAAATCGATAACATCCTGAGAAAATTTATTTTTCAACAAACGTACGGGTGCTAATTCTTTCAAAGTTAAAAATGTATCACCATCATTAGCTTCGACCACTTTATCCTTAAATGCTTTATGAGCACTAGATTCTTCACTTGCAACAAAACGACTTCCTACTTGTACACCATCTGCTCCTAGAACCATTGCTGCTAGCATTCCTCTACCATTTGCAATTCCTCCAGCTGCTATTAAGGGCACAATTAACTTCTCCCTCACCATAGGAATTAAAGTAAACGTAGTGGTCTCCTCTCTACCATTATGTCCTCCGGCTTCAAACCCTTCAGCAACTATGCCATCAACGCCAGCTTCTTGTGCTTTTAAGGCAAATTTCACACTACTCACCACATGAACTACTGTAATACCATGTTTTTTTAATCGAGCAGTATGTGTTTTAGGATTCCCTGCGGAAGTAAAAACAATAGTAACACCTTCTTCAATTATGATGTCAATAATTTCCTCAATGTTTGGGTATAACATGGGAACATTTACACCAAATGGTTTATTAGTAGCCTTTTTACATTTAATAATATGTTCTCTTAAAACATCTGGGTACATAGAACCTGCCCCTAATAATCCAAGTCCTCCTGCATTACTAACTGCACTAGCTAAACGCCATCCACTATTCCATATCATTCCTGCTTGAATGATAGGATATTTAATATTAAAAAGTTGAGAAACGCTGTTTTGCACTATTTTTTTACAATTTTAAAACTAACTTGATGTTTTCCTTCTGAAATTGTTGCGATATAAATTCCGGTAGCTAATGATTCTATTGAAACTGAATTTAATTCAGAAGAAATTTCAGTACTCATAATTTTAGTTCCTAGTACAGAATATAAATCAAATTGGGCTTTATTTAATTCCTGTGGGAATGAAATATTTAGTATGTCTGAAGTAGGGTTAGGATATAACGCAAAATTAGACTTTAAAAAATCATCTTCAATTCCTAATATTAATAATTCATTGTATGCATCTTCAAAATTTGGAATACCATAACCCATTTCGTTTGTTGGATTATTATAAAGGTGTGAAGATTCTCTAACGAGTTGCATGATTTCACTATTAGTTACTTCTGGTCTTGCTTGCCATAAACAAGCTATAGCGCCAGCTAAAATTGGAGAACTAAAAGAAGTCCCATTATTAAAATCAACTCCTCCGTTAGTGCCAATTACAGCTGCATCTTGGCCTTGAGCCATCACATCTGGTTTCACTCTTCCATCTACCGTTGGTCCTTTAGAACTAAAACTAGCATAATTTCCACTTGGTGCTACTGCTCCAATAGTAAATACTCCTATAGCATCTGCAGGTGTACCTACTGTTGGGAAATCACTATTCCCACCATTTCCAGCCGAATTAACCATGATCATTCCTTTTTCAAAAGCAATATTTCCGCCTCTTGCAGCAAATGTTGTTTGACCGTCTAAATCTTCATAAGTATGATCATAATTACTATTATCATACCCTCTATAACTTAAAGAAGTATTAATAACATCTACTCCTAAACTATCAGATCTCTCTAATGCTGCAACCCACCAGGCTTCTTCAACTGGTGTTTCACTTGGAGTATATTCTGTTACAAATAAATAATATGAAGCTTCTGGGGCTGTACCCACAAATTGATTTTCTAAAAAACCACCCATATCACTAGCAGTTCTTGTTCCATGTGTACTTGTACCATCAACATTTGTGGATCTTTGTTCAAAATCAAAAGTTCCTAATAAACGACCATCACTTAACATATTTGCAAATCCAGGATTTGTATTTACACTAGGGAACCCTGCGTCTAAAACACCTATAATCATTCCTTGTCCAGCAAAATCTTGTTCATGTAAAAAATCACCTTTCAACATTTCTATTTGATTGGCAGCAGCTCCATAATTATAATCAATTCTTGAACTTGTATTTTCCATTTCAAACTTGTTTACAGTTCTATCTATTTCAGGAAAAAAATTAAGACTCTTATCTGCATACTCTACGCTCGTAACAAAAGGTAAATCTAATAAATTTTCAATATTCATTTGAGAACCTGTTACATATATACAATTCATCCATTTAGACTTTGCAGATACATTAATCCCTGTAGCATTTTTAATCTCTGTTATATAACTTTCCGTAACAGGAACATCTCTTTCATCAATTACAACGTTATGCATTTCTTTTCTATCTATTGCTTCTTGTGTTAAAATAGAAATAGGGTTTGCAATAGATTCAGCAACATTTTCTTTATCTGCAAAAAATACCCAAGCGTCTTCTTGTGCAAAAGTTGAACTTGCAATTAAACACACTAATAAAAGCACATAATTTTTCATAAGTCTTTTTTTTTTAATTCTTTTATTCTATTAATAAACAGTTAAGAAATTGTTTACCCTATTATTATTTTTAAGTATTATGATATAACTCCACTACCTATAAGTTCATCATCAGTATACCAAGCTACAAACTGTCCTTCAGTTATTGCAGATTGTGGATTCTCAAAAGTAACGAAAAGTCCTGAATCGCTTCTATATAATATTGCTTTTTCTAGGGTTTGACGGTATCGTATCCTTGCCATCACATTCATTGATTCATTTAATTTTAGCTCTAAATCTGGACGAACCCAATGAATTTCTTCAGGTAGTACTAATAATCCATTTCCATATAAACCGGGATGATTTTTCCCCAACCCTACATATATTATATTTTCAATAACATCGGTATCAATTACAAATAGTGGTTCTTTAGTACCTCCTACTGCTAGCCCCTTACGTTGTCCTTTGGTAAAATAATGTGCACCTTGATGTTTCCCAACTATATGACCATCTTTTTGGTTATATATAAATTTATTAGATAGATATTCAACTCTTTCTATTTCAGAATTAAACTCAATGTTTTCTTTATTATATCCTGAATAATCTGAAGGAATTTGAATAATATGTCCTTCTTTAGGTTTTAATTGTTGTTGAAGGAAATCAGGCAACTTAACTTTTCCTATAAAACATAATCCCTGAGAATCACGTTTCTCAGCAGTAATTAATTCTTGTTCTGAAGCAATTTCACGAACTTCTGGTTTTAATAATTCCCCTATAGGAAACAAAGTTTTCGCTAATTGATCTTGAGATAATTGACATAAAAAATAAGATTGATCCTTATTAGGGTCTTTTCCAGCTAACAATTGATACTTTTTTTCTCCATTCTCCTCAATAACTCCTTTTCTACAATAATGACCCGTTGCTACATAATCAGCACCAAGATTTAAAGCTATTTTTAAAAAAACATCAAATTTAATTTCACGATTACATAATACATCAGGGTTAGGGGTACGCCCCATTTTATATTCCCGAAACATATAATCGACAATCTTTTCTTTATATTCTTCACTTAAATCTACCGTTTGAAAAGGTATTCCTAATTTTTCAGCAACTAGCATTGCGTCATTACTATCGTCTAACCATGGGCATTCATTAGATATAGTAACAGTATCATCGTGCCAATTTTTCATAAAAAGCCCAATAACTTCATAGCCTTGCTCTTTTAATAGATAAGCTGCAACACTAGAATCTACACCTCCAGAGAGTCCAACGACAACACGTTTTTTCATACATTAATTTAAGAGACACAAAGATACATTTTTGTTCAAGATTAATATTTGATTGAGAGTTACAAATAAGTTTAGGAAACACTTTCATTTAATTTTAACAAAATTTTATTAAACATTAATATTTTATGTTTAATCTTTTTGTATATTTGTTAGACATTTTAAATTAAACAAAAAAACTATGAATTACAAAAAACAAATGAAAAAAATTAGCCTTGCTTTAGTATTGTTAGTCACATTCGCATCATGCGATAGTGATGATGATAACAGTACAACTGTTCAAGAACAGACTATTACAGAAATAGCTGTTGGAAATGAAAATTTAACTTCTTTAGTTGCAGCATTACAAGTTGCTGGTTTAGCTGAAGCGTTAAATGGTGACGGACCATTTACAGTTTTCGCTCCTACAAACGCTGCATTTAGTGCTTTTTTAACTGCAAATGGATTTAGTCAATTATCAGATGTACCTGTAGATTTATTAACTCAAGTATTACTTAACCATGTTATTTCTGGTGAGTTAATGGCTGGAGATTTATCAACATCGTATGGAAATACGTTAGCTACGACAACCGCTGGTGAAAACTTGAGTATTTATATTAATACTTCTAATGGTGTTCGATTAAATAATGTATCTTCTGTAACACAAGCAGATATAACTGCTTCTAATGGAGTAATCCATGTTGTTGATGCAGTAATAGGATTACCTTCAGTAGTAGATTTTGCTTTAGCTGATCCAACTTTTGAAACGCTAGTTGCAGCATTAACCAGAGATGATTTAACATTTGATTATGTAACTACGCTGTCAACCCCAAATGGAACTAGTCCAGCTCCTTTTACGGTTTTCGCCCCTACAAATGAAGCCTTTGGAGATTTATTAGCTGAGCTAGGTGCTTCAGGATTATCAGATATTTCAGAGCCTGTTTTAAAAGCAACTTTAGATCATCATGCTGTTGCTGGTGCTAATGTGCAATCTTCTAGCTTAACTGACAATATGGTTGTAGGTACGCTTGGCGGAAATATAACTATAAATGTAACTGGAGGAGCTACAATAACTGATGCAAATAATAGAGTTAGTAATATAATTGCTGTTGATGTACAAGCATTAAATGGAGTTATTCATGCAATTGATAAAGTAATTCTTCCCCCACTTTAATAATCCCAAAATAAAGCATGTTTGATTAGTTGATGCTTTGTTCTAAAAAGAGTTCTCAAATAAAATTGAGAACTCTTTTTCTTTAGTACTTTTTTGGTTTTGGATAGGTTTCTTCTAGAATAATCTTACCATTTTTATAATGCTTCCAAACTCCGTGTTTTTTACCGTTTTTATAATTGCCTTCAATTATAACAACTCCGTCTGCATCATAATAAAAAGCTTTATCATGCAATTGATCATTTACGTAATATAATTTTTTTAAAAGCACCCCTTCTAAAGAGTAATAATTGTCTTCTCCCTCTTTCAAACCGTCTTTATAATTGATTATTTGAGTTACTTTATTATTCTTATAATAGGTGGTTTTTAATCCTTCTAATTTTCCTTCAACATAAAACTCTTTAGTCATTATGTTTTTAGAGTTTTTTTGATAATAAAGCCATTCACCTTTTTTATTTTTTCCATCCATTTTACCTTCACTGACCAATTTTCCTTTCTTAGTAAAATATTGAACTTGCGCACTATTATCTGAATCATTAAATGTTCTAACGACCATAGGCAGGTCTTTACAATCACTACAGTAGTACTTAAAAACACCTACTTCTTTTCCGTGAATAAATTGACCTTCATACCTCAACTGTCTTGAGTTCTCATGGTATTTTTTCCACACACCATGACGTTCATTATTAGCATCAAATTGATTGACCTCAACTTGTGCTAAAACACTTGCTGTTACAATAAAAAAGCTAAATAAAGTTATTAATTTCATGTGTGTATTATTATTTTCTAACGATTATACTTAGACAAGCTCGTTTCATAGTTGCAAAACCTATTTAAACTGTATAACGAAAAAACAAACACCTATATTTTAGGTATTTTTAAAATCATTCCTTCAGACACTCTAAACTCATCAACATGGCCAGAAACACCATTACCATCTGTCTTTACATGCACATGAATATTTGTTTCATGATGTGTAAAAACCCCATGGTGTTTGTTTGAGTAAAAGCCTAACATAGCTACATTTTTATCATTAATTGTACCATAAAGCCCTGTTGTTTTATGTTTTTTATGAGTATGTACTGTATCACCTTTTCTCCAATTAATTACATGCCAACTAAACGATTCTATGGTTCCTTCTAATAAAAATGGAAAAGGAGTTTCTATATCTATACTATTTTCATTTGCTACTCTAAGTAAAAAAATTTCGAACTGATCTTCTGTTGTTAGCCCTTTTGGGATTTTAAATCTTTTCCATTCTGGAACTTCAGCATACACTAATAAAGCTGCTTTTTTTGAAAGTGTTTTATCATAATTCAATGAATTATTCTTTACTGACGTTATAAAAGATTCACTATTGAAAACTTGAATTTCACCTTGTAAATATTCTAAAGCACCAAGTGCATAAAAATTAGGAGTATCCTTAAACTTTAATAAATCTGCCTTAGCTGTAATATCACCAGACATAAGTTCTTTTAGTGCACCTTTATAATTAACCTTATTAACTTCTTCCTTTTCTATTGACTCGCATGAAAAGAAAACTAAAACTGAAAAAAGAATAATTAGTAATCTCATAACTAAATAGTTTTTATTAAATATCTGTTTAAACAAGAAACTCCCAAAAGGGAGTTTCAAAATTTTATTTTTTATTTTTTTTCTGTTGCTCTGCTTGCTCCATCATATCAGCCATTTTCTTTTGAAACTTATTTTGTTTCTTAGGCTTCTTCTTATTCACCTGAATCTTAGCGAGAATTTTCTCTTCATCAATAATAAATTTCTTTATTACTAACATTATTCCAATCGTAATTAAGTTAGAGGTTAAATAATAAACCGATAAGCCACTGGCATAATTATTAAAGAAAACCAACATCATTAATGGAGAAAGATACATCAAGAATTTCATGTTTGGCATTCCAGGTTGTTGCTGTTGTTGCATGGTTTGCCCAGTAGTCATCATCATATAAATAAATATAGCTATCGATGCTAAAATTGGAAATAAACTTACGTGATCTCCGTAAAATGGAATATTAAAAGGCAATTCAGCTATAGAATCGAAACTTGATAAATCCTCAGCCCATAAAAAGCTTTTCTGACGTAAATCGAAAGCACTTGGAAAAAATGTAAATAAAGCATAAAAGACAGGAATTTGTAATATCGCTGGCAAGCATCCTTTTAAAGGACTTGCTCCTGCAATATTTTGCAGCTTCATAGTCTCCTGCTGGATTTTCATTTTATTTCCTTCAAACTTTACTTTTATCTCATCCAATTCAGGTTTTAAAACCTTTAGCTTAGCTTGAGACAAGTATTGCTTGTATTGTACAGGAGACATTGCTAACTTGATTAATACAGTTAACATAATAATTGCAATTCCTGCTGGAAGAAATCCAGTTAAAAATCCGAATAAAGGAATAATTAAATATTTATTTAGCCACCCAAAAAGACCCCAACCTAAAGGCATTGCTTCATCTAGATTTCTGTCATATTCTTTAAATACTTTGTAATCTGTTGGCCCATAATACATGTTCATATCGTAAGATATTCCCCCACTTTTAGGTGCAAGTAACATTTTAGCGCCGTATTGTTTTGTATAAACCGTATCTATTGCTTCATCTAGTACTAAATCGATTGAGCTTAAGGCTACTTCTTTAAAAGGCGTTTCTGTAAGCAGCATAGAACTAAAGAAATGTTGTCTGAAATTCATCCAAGTAACATCTTTTTCAATCTCAGCGTCTTCACCAGTTGGTGACAGTTTATCATGCTTACCTTCATTCTCATGCTCGTAGGTTAAACGAGAATAACGATTTTCATAGGTAATACTTTTCGCATGACGATATCCTTTAAATTTCCAATCAAGGTAAATAGGTTGTGATGTGTTTATTACGTTATCTAGTCCTTGTGTTTTCACACTAAACCCTAACATATAATCATTAGGAATTAATTCATATCTATATTCAATATATTTATCTGAAGCAGTTTTTAGCTTCATTGATAATACTGAATTATTTCCATTGCTAGAAAGGGTCGGTTCAAAATAAAGATCTTCAGAATTAAGTAATCTATTTTCAGCCGAAAACTGAAGATTCATCGTAGAGTTTCCATCCTTAATTAAATAAACAGAGGAACCATTATAGATAGTTTCATTCTTTAATTTAACTTCAGTAATATAACCACCTTTATTGCTTACAGTTATATAAAGCAATTCATTTTCAATAACTGTAGTATTTTCTTTTGCTGAAGGTAACGTTCCTGAATATGCAAATGAACCTAAACGATTCTGAAGACTAGCTAAGGAAAGTGAATCACCCTTATTTACACTTGCAATTTCTTTTGTAGCATCTTCTAAACTAATATCGCTGCTAGATTTCTCTAGCGCAGCTTTATCTTCTGCTAATTTTTCAATTTTTGCTTTTTCTGCTTTTTGAGCTTCTTTCTCTTCTGGAGTTGGCTGATTTTGCCACAGCATAAATAATAGTATTCCTCCTATTAACACAAAACCTATTATGGTGTTAAAGTCAAACTTTTTTTCTTCCATAGTATCTATTACAATCTTTATAAGAATAAAGATATTTACTTATTAGTTTTTATTATCCTTTAAAATCATTCCATTTACAATATTACGCCAATTTGACACCTTATTTTTCCGAATGATCCAAAGCTGCTTTTACAAACGCCACAAATAAAGGATGTGGGCTGGCAACGGTACTTTTATATTCTGGATGGTATTGCACTCCAACAAACCATGGGTGAGAAGGAATTTCAACAATCTCTACCAAATTTGTTTCTTGATTAATACCTGTAGATTTCATTCCTGCTTCTTCTAATTGATCTCTAAAGGTATTATTGTATTCATAACGATGACGGTGACGTTCTTCTATATGAGTTGAACCATAAACTGAATCGACCAAACTATCTTTTTGCAATTCACATTTCCAGGCACCCAAACGCATCGTACCCCCTTTATTAGTGATACTTTTTTGATCTTCCATTAAATCTATAACTGGAAAAGGAGTATCTGCATTCATCTCGGTAGAATTTGCTTTCTTCAATCCAAGTACATTGCGAGCATATTCAATAACTGCCATCTGCATTCCTAGACAGATTCCTAAAAATGGTATTTCTTGTTCTCTTGCATAGCGAACTGCTTCAACTTTTCCTTCTATACCTCTTTCTCCAAATCCAGGTGCAACTAAAACAGCATTTAATTTGGAAAATTTTTCAGCAATATTATCTTTATTGATATATTCTGAATGTATAGAAATAACATTCACTTTCACTTCATTTGCAGCACCCGCGTGAATGAATGATTCTAAAATAGATTTATAAGAATCTTGAAGCTCTACATATTTACCTATAAGTCCAATGTTAACTGTACTCTTCGGATTTTTATGTCTTGTCAGGAATTGATTCCAACGGTCTAGATTTGGGCTAGTTGTATTTGATAAGTTTAATTTATTTAGAACAATGGCATCTAAACCTTCTTCCAACATTAAATTAGGAACATCATAAATGGTAGATGCATCTATAGATTCAATAACTGCTTCTTTTTGAACATTACAAAATAATGCTAATTTTCTACGAAGGTCATCTGAAAGGTGATGTTCTGTACGGCACACTAAAATATCGGCGCGTATTCCACTTTCCATTAATGTTTTTACTGAATGTTGCGTAGGTTTTGTTTTTAACTCCCCCGCAGCTTTTAAATAAGGTACAAGTGTAAGATGAATCACTAATGCATTATCATCTCCTAATTCCCATTTTAACTGTCGTACTGCTTCAATATAAGGTAATGATTCTATATCACCTACAGTTCCACCGATTTCGGTTATAACTATATCAAATTCACCACTTTTTCCAAGTATCTGAACACGTTCTTTAATTTCATTTGTAATATGAGGAATCACCTGAACGGTTTTTCCTAGAAACTCACCTCTTCGTTCTTTTTGAATAACACTTTGGTAAATTTTTCCAGTAGTTACATTATTAGCTTGTGAGGTTGAAACATTTAGAAATCGTTCGTAGTGACCTAAATCCAAATCTGTTTCTGCACCATCATCGGTAACATAACATTCACCATGCTCGTAAGGATTTAAAGTTCCTGGATCGACATTGATGTAGGGATCTAATTTTTGAATGGTTACTTTATATCCTCTTGCTTGTAGCAACTTCGCCAAAGAGGCAGCAATAATTCCTTTACCTAAAGAAGAAGATACTCCGCCCGTTACGAATATATACTTTGTAGTGCTCATATTATGTTAACTATACGGGATGCAAAGTTACAGTTTTATTGGCAGATGAATACTACATATATTTTAAAAAACTTAAGGAATTTTAATAATAAGGAGAACGCCTTTTATTTATGATTAACTTTTTAATTAAAGGTTCTAAACCGTTGATTTTAATTTCGTTCATTTCCCGCATCATATTTCCTAATTTACCTTCAGGAAATCCTTTTTGCTGAAACCAGACGTAATAGGTTTCAGGTATATTCACTAAAAACTGCCCTTTGTACTTTCCAAAGGGCATTTTATAATTAGCCAGCTCAATTAAATGATTAGGGTCGGGTTTAATTCCAGGGTTCATGTATTATTATTTCTTTTTGCACAAAGGCTTCCCATTGTAATTCTCTTTCTCTGTTTTTTGAATGATCAGATTCTTTATCGAATTGATGTTGCATCGCAACTCTTTCTTGTTCAGTTTCGCTATATAGCTTTTCAATTTCGGATTTAATATTTTCTGAAAAAACAGTATTTCCTATTTTTTTCCGAAGAATACGAGCGTGTAATTCAGAAATATCAAAATGCGTTTGTTCATGATTTAAAATATGTTGATCCACTTTTGAAGGTATATACCATGAAGTTTCTGGATAAAAATAACTATGCACTTTATAATCATAGTCAATGTCATTGCCACTTTTAGAATAAGAATATGAAAAAGACATACCCGAATTGGTCGTTGCTACATAACCGCTATTCAACTTAGGCTTCCCTTGAAAGTCTTCCCAAGTTAGCTTTTGAGAATCACTCCAAGTCATTTTTACTGGATCTACTTCCGAAGGAAATAAGAAAAAGAAAATGAATAAAAAGCGTAGGATTGAAAACATAAAATTAATAACGTAAAAATTAATTTTTTATTGAATTACGAAACCTTCCTTTCTTTTAAAAAATTATTTTACTACTTCAAATTGAAGGTTTTCATCATACTTAACAATGTAAAAAGCATTGTTTTGATATCCAGAAAATAATTTTTTAGAGTATTGGAATTTATTTTCTACGTATTCCGTAATATAATCATTGCTTGTTGCATCATACATATCATCTGCAGAAGCTAATCGTAAAATAACATCATAAGCTACATCAAAACCTCTTGCTGCATATTTGTTTGGCAATACACCGTATTTATTTTTATAACTTGTCACAAAAGCATTGGGTTCTTTATAATTATACGATTTATTAATCGATGGAAATGTAAACCCTAGGTGCGCTAAATGAAAATTTGAAATATCATGAAAATCATACACTCTATCTTTATCTAAAGTAAACAAACGCAGTTTGGCCTCTTCTGGCATTCCGTTAAGAAGACCCACCACATTACTCACTAACACAGGATCTCTAGACTCTAGAATTACCCAATTTTCTTTTGTTTCATCAATTTTAGCTTGAATATCATCCACATAAATGTAGGCCTCTTTTCGTAAACTAATTGTTTTAGTGCTAGGTAAAGCTGAAATTATTTTAGCTTTTTGCTCACTTCTTTTAGCGTCACATACTAAAATTATATTTTTACCTTCACTATTCTCTTTAATAAAATCAATCATCGCATTTTCTAACATTGCATCTGTAGGCATTGTTTGAAATAAGTTCGATGAAATTTTCATTTCTCTATTACTTAATGGAGAAAATATAGGCGTATCAGTTTTCTTCAATAATTGAGTCGCTTTTATTACATTTTTCTCTAACAAAGGGCCAATAACAGCATCAACATTTGAAAAATCATTTTTAGCAATTAGTGAAGCTACTTTATTCTCACTTGCTTGAGTATCTAAAACCTCAACCTCTAGTGAAATACCTTTTTCTTTTGCAAATTCAGTTGCCATTAAAACACCACTATAAAAATCTAATGCGACTCTTAAGGTCCTATTTCCTATAAGTAAATCTTTATCTGAATCTAAAGTGTCTGATTTAATTTTATTTAATTGAAAAGGAAGCATCACAACTAGCTTCTTTTTTGATCTATTAATTATTTCATTTTCAAGATTAACAACATTAGAATGCTCTGAAATAACTAAACCGCCTTTCTTCGGAATTTTTAAAATCATTCCATCTTTTAATCCTTCTTTAGCATAAGGATTAAGGGCTACGATTTCTTCTTTCGATAATCCAAATTTAACTTTTAGCCTAAAAAATCCTTCTTTCGGCTGTACTTCATAAAACTCATAAAGACCTTCCTCTATCACTGAAGAACCTGCAGAAGAAGTATTTGGCACATTTAAAGTATTACCAATTTTTAATCCTTCCCTAAGGTTCGGGTTTAATTGTTCTAATTCAACTATTGTAATTCCATATTTACGTGCAATACCATACTTCGTTTCTTTTGCAATGATCGTATGGGTTGCAGTTTTAGAAGAAGTATTATTTTCATTGGTGGTATTTTCGATAACCTCTATTGCAATTTCTTTAAGGTTGATAGGGATCTTTAGTTTTTCGCCTTTACGTAATTCGTTTGCATAAAGATGTTTGTTAAACTTTTTTATATTCCCGACGCTTACATTGTATTTTTTTGAAATACTATAAAGCGTTTCTCTCCTTTTAACGCGGTGTTTTTTAAATTTTACCTCTTGAGTTGTAGTATTTATAACAACATTAACAGGAAGAATCAATACATTTAATGCAGAAACTCCATTGCTAAGTTCCGGATTTAAACGAATTATTTCACCTTCACTAATGCCATATTCCTTAGAAATACTCGAAATAGTTTCTCCATTTTTTACGGTATGACTTCGGTATTTATCTTGTGCATTCAACGTTGAATTCACTAATAAAAAACAAACAATTAGTATGTAATATAAATATTTCATTTTGGTTTATTCCCATTCAATAGTAGCAGGTGGTTTCGAGCTAATATCATATACTACTCTATTAACGCCTTTTACTCTATTTATTATATTGTTAGAAGTTTCTTGCAAAAACTCATAAGGCAAATTTACCCAGTCTGCAGTCATTCCATCTGTAGATTCTACGGCTCTTAAAGCAACAACTTTTTCATAGGTTCTTTCATCACCCATTACACCAACGCTATTTACTGGTAATAACATTGCTCCTGCCTGCCACACTTTATCGTATAAATCCCATTTTTTTAATCCATCAATAAAAATGGCATCAACCTCTTGTAATATACGAACTTTCTCAGCGGTAACATCTCCCAATATTCTAATTCCTAATCCAGGTCCTGGAAATGGATGCCTTCCTAATAAGTTAGCATCAATACCCATCTCAGCTCCTACTCTACGAACCTCATCTTTAAAAATCATTCGCAAAGGCTCTACCACTTTTAGTTTCATAAAATCTGGTAATCCTCCTACATTATGATGCGATTTAATTGTTGCTGAAGGGCCTCCTGTTACTGAAACACTTTCAATAACATCTGGATAAATAGTTCCCTGCGCTAACCAATCTACATTTTCGACTAAATGTGCTTCAGCATCAAATACTTCTATAAATGAGCGGCCTATCGCTTTGCGTTTTCCTTCTGGATCACTAATTCCTTTGAGTGCTTCCAAAAACCGTTCCGAAGCATCAACACCTTTTACATTTAGACCCATGTCCTTGTATTGGTCAAGCACGCTTTCAAATTCATTTTTTCTTAGTAAGCCGTTATTTACAAATATGCAATACAGGTTTTCACCAATCGCCTTATTCAATAATATCGCAGCTACTGTTGAATCTACTCCTCCACTTAAACCAAGCACCACTTTATCGTTTCCTAATTTCTCTTTCAAACCTGAAACCGTAGTATCCACAAAAGCTGCAGGAGTCCAATCTTGTTTTACTCCAGCTATGTGTACTAAAAAGTTTTCTAGTAGTTTTTTTCCATCGGTAGTATGATATACTTCTGGATGAAATTGAATAGCATACGTATCTTCTCCTTCAATTCTATAAGCTGCGTTAGCTACATCGTTCGTGCTTGCTAAACGCACACCATTTGTTGGGAGTTCAGCAATCGTATCGCTATGACTCATCCAAACTTGCGTCCCTTCTTTTATTCCTGCAAAAATTCCAGTTCCATCAAGAATTGTATTAAGGTTTGCACGACCATACTCTCTTATATCTGAAGGCGCAACCTTTCCTCCATTAAAATGAGCTAGATACTGAGCGCCGTAACAAACCGCTAAAAGAGGTTTGTGACCTTTTATTTTTGAAAGGTCTGGATGCGGAGCATCTTCGGCGCGTACCGAAAACGGGCTCCCCGATAAAATAACTGCTTTAAAATCATCTAAATTTTCTGGAATCTTGTAATAGGGAAGAATTTCACTATACATATTTAGTTCTCTAACACGTCTAGCTATAAGCTGTGTATATTGCGAACCGAAATCTAAAATAAGTACCTTGTTTTGCATAGGCAAAAGTAAATAAAAATTGGCTTTTCCCTAAGCGTAAAAAGAAAAATATTAAGAGAGTTTTAGAATCGTAAATTTACCTACTAAGGGATCCAATTCTTTCTTGATTTCATCTAAAAGTAAATCTCCGAATTCTAGATATAATTCTGAAAAATTTACAGTCCGTTCTTGTAATGATTCCTTCGGAAATAATTGATCTTGTATCGAAGTTAATCGTTCTAATTCGTCTTTTAATTTTCTCTTCTGAGCTTTTAACAACCGCTTTTCTAAATTATCTAAACCGTTTAATTGTTTCTTTTCTTGTGCACCAACAGCTCCTAAAAAAGATTTATCTGTTTGTTTTGCAAGTTCAAATAAGTCCTCAAATTGTTTTTTTAAATACGCTCTTTGTTTAGTAAAATCAATATCTATTACTGTTAAATAATGTGTGTGTTTTACTTCTAAATCATGCTGACTTAAAAACAGAGAAGATACATTTTCATTTAATTTTTGCAGTTTATCATCTAGTTTCAATGGCATTAACAACACCGAATTCCTCAACAATAACATCGGGAATGGAACTGAAACACTTTCAAAATAATCTTTTAACTGAAACCAATACGCCAATTCTCCTCCTCCACCTACATAACATAAGTTTGGCAGAATAACTTCCTGATATAAAGGTCGCAATAGCGCATTCGGTGAAAATCGCTCCGGGTACTTTTCTAATTCTTCCAAGATCTGTTCTTCAGAGAATTCAAGTTCAGAACCAGTTATATAAAAGATGCCATCCTTTTTTACAATTCGTTCTCTAAGCCCTTCTTTTAAGTAAAACAAATTAATCTCTCTTGGATGTACTTGTTCTTTATATCCTTTTTCAATTATCCTTTCAGAAGTTTTTACAATAATAGTATGCGATTGGTTGTGTACTAATTCTTTTTGAACAAAAGGGGCAAATTCTTTTTTGAGTGCTGCATCATTTCCATCGACAATCACTAAACCATATTGTGCAAAAAGCTCATTGGCCATATATCGAGTTGCCTCTGCTAAATTATCGTGCTGCGTATAAGATTCAGAAAAAAGTTTTATTAATTTTTGTGCATGATCGGTTGCTCCAAATTGGTTCTTTAAAACCTCAACTAGTTCATCTAATCCTTCTGTTGAAAGTTCACCCACTGCTCCACCGCTTTCTCTATTCCAACTGATTTTTTTTCCGAAGAGATTAAAATAATTGATTTCATCAAAATCATGATCCTCAGTAGCCATCCAGTATACTGGCACAAAATGTTGATCTGAATACTTTACATTTAATTCTTCTGAAAGATTAATAACAGAAAAAATCTTGTATAAAAAATACAAGGGACCCGTAAAAAGGTTTAACTGATGCCCCGTGGTAATTGTAAATGTATTTGAATGTACTAATGATTGAATGTTCTTTTGAGTTGCTTCTGAAAGAGTTGTATTGCGATACTGAACCGATAACCTTTCAGATAAGGTCTTTCTTTTCGAAAGCGAAAAATCATTTTTTAAAGCAATCTGTTTTTTAAAATTATCTATCGTTGGAAATAATTGATAAAAAGAAGACAACGATTCTTTTTCTGAAAGATAATCGCATATCATTTTCGAAAAATATCCTGTTTCCTGATATGAAATATGAGTAGTTGGCATATAGTATTTTGCAATATATTCGTAAAAATACAAAATCCTTTATAGGGATTTCTAGCTATATGTTAATATTAACAGTTTAATTTATAAACACTTTTTTTTTAGTAGATTTACTTTCTTAAAAAAAAAAATCAATGTCAAGAATATTATTTTCCCTATTTCTGTTTATATCATTTACCAGTAGTTCTCAAATAAAATCTCCAGCCGAATTTTTGGGCTATGAAATCGGAACTGAATTTACTCGTCATGCAGATGTGGTAAACTATTTTAAATATGTAGCTTCCAATAGTAACATGGTTACTTATGATACCTACGGAAAAACAAATGAAAGACGCCCACTAACGTATGCTATAGTTTCTAGTTCAGACAACATAAAAAACATTGAAACGATACGTACTGATAATTTAAAAAATATTGGAATCGAAAATGGTTCCGCACAACCAGAAATAGCGATTGTATGGTTGAGTTATAATGTACATGGTAACGAAGCGTCTAGCACAGAAGCTTCCATGGTTACTTTATATGAATTAATCACTAAAAAACAAACTTGGTTAGAAAATACCGTAGTAATTATTGATCCCTGTATAAATCCTGATGGTCGTGATCGTTATGCAAATTGGTACAATCAGGTAAAAGCGACTCCTTATAATGCTTCACAAAATGCAACCGAACATCACGAACCTTGGCCGGGAGGAAGACCGAACCATTATTTATTCGATTTAAATAGAGATTGGGCTTGGGCAACACAAGTTGAAAGTCAGCAACGTTTAATAATTTATAATCAGTGGATGCCTCATGTACATGTCGATTTTCATGAACAAGGGATCAATGAACCTTATTATTTTGCTCCTGCCGCAGAACCTTTTCATGAAGTGATTAGTGATTGGCAACGTAAATTTCAAACTGATATAGGTAAAAATCATGCTAGATATTTTGACGAAGAAGGCTGGTTATTTTTTACACGAGAACGATTCGATTTATTATATCCAAGTTACGGAGACACCTATCCTACCTTTATGGGAGCTATTGGAATGACTTACGAACAAGCAGGTCATGGAAGAGCTGGATTAGGGATTAATACCGACGAAGGCTACGAACTTACTTTAATTGATCGTGTGGCACATCATAATACTACAGGGCTTTCTACCGTTGAAATATCTTCCAAAAATGCAAAGCAACTCAATACTGAATTTAAAAAATTCTTTACCAGCACGAACTTTACCTATAAAAGTTATGTGTTAAATGGGAACGCTGATAAAATTGAATCGCTGACAAAGTTATTAGATAAACATGAAATTAAATACGGTTACAAATCGAATGGAACTGTGAGTGGTTTCAATTTTTCTACCATTTCAAAAGGAAGTCTAAATGTAAACAATGCGTTAGTGGTTAGTACCAATCAGCCCAAAGGGAATATGGTAAAAGTATTGTTTGAACAGGAAGCAAAATTAAGTAATCCTTTAACCTATGATATTACTGCATGGAGTGTTCCTTATGCGTACGGATTAGAAACCATTGCGAGTACCTCACTTATTTCAACAGATAAGAATACGCTGTCAAATAATATAACAAATACTGCATTAGCATCTGGGGCAGGATATATTAGTAAATGGAACAGTATGTACGATGCTTCTTTTTTAGCAGAATTATTAAAAAATAATATCAAAGTTCGGTTTTCAGAAAAGAAATTGAGTTATAATGGAGCTTCATTTGATAGAGGGAGCTTAGTGATTACAAAAAGTGATAATAGAACCAATCCTGAATTTGATCAACTAGTTACTTCCTTAGCAAATAAGCACCAAAGAGATTTATTTATAGCTACTAGCAGTTTTTCAGACAATGGAACCGATTTTGGCTCACCAGATATTAAATTAGTAAATAAACAGCGCGTAGCTATTTTAAAAGGTAGTGGAGTATCATCTCTTGGTTATGGAGCGATCTGGCATTTCTTTGAAACCCAATTAAAATATCCAATAACTTCAATTGATCTAGATTATTTTTCGAAGGTTTCTTTAGACAAATACGATGTGCTGATTGTACCTGAAGGAAGGTATAGTCGCGCTATTAAAGAAAATGCTTTAAGTGATTTAAAAGATTGGGTTCGAAAGGGAGGAAAAGTTATTGCACTAGGAAAAGCAGTTGGGTTTTTCAATGATAAAGACGGATTCAATATTAGTAAAAATAAAGACGATAATGATGAAGAGGATACAGACGACAATGAGAAGCTGGTTCCTTATGACCAAAGAGAACAAAATAAAGTTAAAGACTTTATTACTGGAAGCATCTATAAAATTGCGATTGATAAAACGCACCCCTTAGCGTTTGGTTATAATGACACCTATTTTAGTTTAAAACAAGGAAGTGCTTCGTATCAATTTTTGGAGAGTGGTTATAATGTAGGTTATATAAAAGGTGATGCAGTAAGTGTTTCTGGATTTTCAGGAGAAGATGCGAAAGCTGGTCTCAAAAATTCTATGATCTTTGGTGAAACTCGAATGGGAAAAGGAAGCGTTATTTATTTATCAGACGATGTTTTATTTAGGTCGTTCTGGGAAAATGGCAAGCTATTTTTAGTAAACGGGATTTTCTTTGTCAATAACAATAAAGTGATGATATAATTGTATAAATAAAAAAGCCCACAATGTTACTTGTGGGCTTTCCATTCTAACTAACTAACTAACTAACTAACTAAAAATTACATTTTAATAAACTTTTTCGTAGCAATAATTTTTGATTCTGATTCTAAACTTATATTATAGATACCTGAAGCCATTCTAGAAACATCTATAGTATTGACAGAAGACTGTGTTTCTTTCTGAAATATAATTCTTCCCATCATATCAATAACACTTAAATTATACATAGATGATTCGTTCATATCTAATGAAATATTTAATTGATTTGTAGCCGGATTAGGATACATTACAAAAGTGTTGATATCAAAATCTTCTACTCCTAAAGCTGAAGGTGGTAATTCTATTAAACCTCCACCTGAAGGTAAAGCAACCCATAACCCAAAAGCAGGTCCATCTGAATTTTGTGTAGGATCTAAAAATCCTGAAGCAACTACCGTAAGAGCAGCGCCGTCTAATCCAAGTGTAGAAAGTGGAGCCTCAAAAGAAGCAACGGTTACTGTACCTGTTTCGTCTCTTATTTCTAGCCTATAATCTGCTGTAGGAAGTTCTAAATATCCTTGGAAATCACCATAAGCTATATCATCTACAATAGTACCTGCTCCAACGCCTGTTTCAACAACATCTACAATTGGTGCATCTGTAGAACCGTGGTGTACTAATACATCTGTATTTGTATTCGATGTAGCTACTTCTCTACCCATTCCATAAACTGATAAACCAAAAGGTGTTGGGGGGTTATATCCTGAAGGACTTACTATTCCATTTGCTACAACTACATAAGATTCTAGTCTCATTAATGTTACTGGAAATGTAGCTATAGCATCTCCAACACTAGTACTGTTTGCAGGAGCAACAGCGATTTCTACCTCAACGTTAGAAAATAAATCTATAAAAGGAGTTGCCGTTCTAAAAGCAAAGTTATCTAGAGCTAAATTACCGCCAATATATATATCTACTTCATTTGCAGCAGCATCAGCAGAATTATGTATTACTTGAACTCTTGCTGTAGATGAAGGAAGTTCAACTAAAGCTCCACCTGCTGACAATGCAGCCCATACACCAAATGCAGGTCCTTGTGAAGAATCTAAAAACCCAGAAGCTACAGCAACTAATGCTTGTCCCTCTAATCCTAATGTCTCTAAAGGTAATTCATAAGCAGCTACAGTTACTGTTCCAGTCTCATCTCTTACTTCAATAGCATAATTAGCTGTAGGTAATTCTAAATACCCTTGGTATTCAGAATAAGCTATATTGTCTACAATAGTTCCAGCTCCAGCATCTGTTTCAACAACATCTACTACAGGAGCGTCTGTTGATCCATGTAGAACTAATATATCTACGTTTGAAGAAACACTTGCCTCTTCTCTACCCAAACCATATACATGTAATGCTAAAGGTTGTGAAGATGATGGATCTACAAGACCATTTGCTGTTACAATATAGGTTTCATCTTCAGTAAGCGTAACAGGTACTGTTAAAAGTGCATCACCTACATTTGAACTATTCCCAGGAGCTATTGAAAGTGCAATTTCTACTCCAGCCGGAAGGTCAATAAAGGGAGTTGCTGTTCTAAAAGCAAAATTATCAAGAGCTAGTGTAGCACCTACATATACATCTACTTCAGCTGCAACTGGATCAGCTGAATTGTGGATTACTTGTACTCTAGCAGTTTGAGCGAATGTTGTGGCGGAAATAAATACAACCACAATTAATTGTAATAAATTTTTCATAATCTTATTTTTTTTTAGGTTTTTTTTTAACTTTAACTATTCCCACTAAGTAATTTTAAATTTTAATCCAATTTTTTCTAGAATGATTGGATGCTATTTTATCTTAACTCAATGATATTCAAATATAGAAGAAATATCATTCTGTTTAATCTTTTTTTTAATTTCTTTAACAAATATTTATAAACCCTTGTTTTTGTTACACTTAAACGCCTATATCATTATCAATTATCTCTTATTTTAATCAATTTTATAGAAATATGAAAGTAAAAAAACACATAAAAACTCTAAAATTAATTTTTTTGTTTAATTTATTATAGTTCTTGTTAAACAAAATAGTCAATAGTCTTATATCAATTTAAGGGCTTGTATTTTTGCACATTATCAATGAAATGAATTTCAGTTTTGATATCTTATGCAAAATTTTAAACCACATTAAAACTGCTAAACATTAGCCCATGATTAAAAAAAACATACTTTCTCCTTTCCAAAAATTCGTTCAGATTGAAAGCTTTAGTGGGATTTTATTATTTATAGCTACCATCCTTGCTTTAATTTGGGCAAATTCATCGTTTGGAGAGAGTTATCAATTATTATGGCAATATAAAATCGGATTTACTTCAAGTCATTTTGAATTGAACAAACCATTAATTCTTTGGATTAATGATGGATTAATGGCCATTTTCTTTTTCCTTATCGGATTAGAAATTAAAAGAGAGTTTCTCATTGGAGAACTCAATTCTGTTAAAAAAATAGCATTTCCATTGTTTGGTGCTTTGGGGGGAATGTTAATCCCTGTTTTATTTTTTTTAGTACTTAATCAAAATTCAGAAACAATGCCAGGTTGGGGCATCCCTATGGCAACCGACATTGCTTTTTCTTTAGCAATTCTTAAACTGTTAGGAAATAGAGTGCCATTAAGTTTAAAGATATTCTTAACCGCTTTTGCTATTGTTGATGATATTGGTGCTGTACTAGTTATTGCTATTTTTTATAGTGAAAATATCAACCTAGGTTTATTAATGGCTGCTTTAGTATTATTAGCGATCCTTTACTTTTTATCATTTAAAGGGTATTATTCTAAATATTTGCTTTTAATTTTTGGTGTAATTGTTTGGGTATTATTTTTAAAATCAGGAATTCACCCTACTATTGCAGGAATCTTATTAGCGTTTTCTGTTCCTGTGAGACAAAAAATAAATACACCCGCCTTTATCGAAAATTTATCTTCTATAGTAGAGAATATTAAAAATGCAAAAACTTCAGAAAAACCAATTTTATCGAAAGAGCAAATAGCTGAAGTAGATGATCTAGAAAACTGGACCGACCAATACCAATCTCCGCTTCAACATTTAGAACATAGATTACACGACTGGGTTGCTTATTTTATTATTCCTGTGTTTGCTCTAGCCAATGCTGGAGTGGTTTTTAATAGTCAATTCGATTTAGATTCAGCCTTAATTACAAATATTATTATATGTCTAGTAATTGGAAATAGCATAGGAATTAGTTCCATCGTTCTTTTTGTTAAAAAAATAAAACTCATCGCAGTTCCTGAAGACATAAGCAACCAACAAATTATTGGAGTTTCCTTTTTAGCAGGTATTGGATTTACCATGGCTATTTTTGTTGCCAGTTTGGCTTTTAAAAATAATCCTGTATATATCGACTCTGCTAAAATTGGAATTTTAATAGGCTCCTTTATTTCTGCATTGATTGGATATACAGTGTTGCGCTTAAATCCAAAGAAACATGAGTAACTTTTAATCATCGAAATTAATATGCTGCTAAGTTTTTATGAAATATATTTCTCAACACCTTATTTATTAACTTAGTGCCCATTAAATATTCCCTATGAAAAAATTTATTTACCTATTCGTTGCTTCTCTTTTATTTGTTTCAGGTGTACAAGCTCAAACAAACACCAACGTTAATCTAGAAGAACTTGATGCTTATTTCTCAAAAATGGTTCAAGATTGGGATCTACCCAGTGCTTCTATAGGAATTATAAAAGATGGAGAACTCATTTTCAAAGGAAATTATGGTGTAAAAGAAGTAGGTGAAAAAGAACAACCTAATGAAAACACTTTGTATGCCATCGCTTCAAATTCGAAAGCATTTACTTCAGCAATTATAGGAATGTTAGTGCAGGAAGGAAAGCTTGACTGGAACGATAAAGTTAAAAAACACCTTCCCTATTTCGCGATGTATGATGATTGGGTAAGCGAACATATTACTATTCGAGATATTTTAAGTCATCGTGTAGGATTAGGTACTTTTAGTGGAGATAATATCTGGTATAAATCGAATATTTCTTCAAAAGAAATTATTGAACGTATCCAATATGTTCCACAAGCATACGAATTTAGAGCGGGGTATGGATATTCTAACCTTATGTATATTACGGCAGGAGAAATCATTAAAACAGTGACCGGCAAAACTTGGGCGGAAAATGTAAAAGAACGAATCCTTGAACCTTTAGATATGGATAGAACCATTGCTACTTTAGGCGAATTAAAAGTGAAAGGTAATTATGCGACTCCTCATGCAAGAAAAGACGATAAAAATTATGTGATCCCTTGGGTAAATTGGGATAATGTAGGTGCTACAGGCGGGATTATCTCAAGTGTGGAAGACATGTCGAAATGGATGATCTTTAATATGAATCATGGCATTCATAAAGGGGATACTTTATTAACTAAAGACACTCGTAATATGGTTTGGAGACCTCATACCAATCATTATGTTGACCAAACAAAAAAGAATGACTTTAATAAACATTTTAATGCCTATGCATTGGGTTGGGGAATCAGTGATTATCATGGTAAATTACGCATTGGACATACGGGAGGTTATGACGGAATGATTACTGCTGTAACTCTTATTCCTGAAGAAAATTTAGGCGTGGTAGTTTTAACCAATGGAGTTAAAAGTCCGATCATGGCAGCAACATACTATGCTTTGGATCAATTTATGGGTGTAGAAACTAAAGATTGGTCTGCACTTCATTTAGAAAGAACCAACAAATATCATAAAGGAGATACCCGTATTTTAGATAGACAAGCAAAAAGAGAAATCGGTACTAAACCAACTATCGAGTTAAAAAATATGTTAGGTGCTTATGGGTCTAAATTGGGTGGAACCATTTCTATTTCAGAAAAAAACAAAGTACTTACTTTAGCCTTTGAAGATGCTCCATTACTAACTGCCACACTTACGCATTGGCATCATAATGTTTGGGAACTCCATTGGAATCATCCCCAAGCCTGGTTTAGTTTCGGAACTATAAAAATAAATACCGATAATAATTTAAAGGTTATTGGTTTTGATTTTGATGTTCCTAACGACGATTTCTTTTTTGAAGAATTGAAGCCATTCAAAGAATAATACCCCTATTAAAAAATTCACATTCTAGTTTATGTATTATTTATAACTAAAAGATTAGTTTAAACTAATCTTTTAGTTATATTTGCTTCATATAAAATATAAACATGAAAAATTATTTTTTTTTAGTGCTCTTTGTGACTCTTTTTTCAACTCAACAAAATGCACAATCACAAGAAGCCAATGCTAGAATTGCAGATAGTATTTATTCTGACCACTTAAAAGAACAACGAAATTTTTGGATAAAGCTTCCCGAAAATTACAACCCTTCTATTGCCGAAAAATATCCCGTAGTCTATATATTAGATGGTTTTTCATTAGAAAATACATTGAATGTCGTCTACGAAAATTATTATGGACACTATTTACCACCTATGATCCTTGTAGGTATTTCAAACAGTACACATCGTACCCGAGACCTTACTCCTACTCAAATAAAAATGAGACGTGGAAGTGCTATGGATGAAGAAACTGGAGGGGCAGATAATCTTACTCAATTTATAGAAAAGGAATTGATTCCTTATATCGATTCAAAATATGCTTCAAGCCCGTATCGTACGTTAATAGGTCATTCGTACGCAGGGTTGTTCGCAGTAAACATTATGCTAAACCATACTCCTTTATTCAAAAATTATATCGCTATTGATCCAAGTATAGAATGGGACAATCAATATATTTTAAACCAAGCGAAAGAAAAATTTAAGACAGAAAGCTTTGAAGGAGTTTCATTATACATGTCTCTTGCAGCAGAACAACTTCACATGCTTGATGAAAAAGTGACCCTATCTAATGTTATGGAAGACACTTCAGAATTCACTTTATTTCCTCGTTCCATATTAGAATTTTCTCAGGTAGCTGAATCTAATAAAAAGAACGGATTACACTTTTCTATGGACGTATATCCTGAAGATTTACATGGCACCGTTCCCTTACCTTCCATACGAGATGGTTTAGTTTTTCTATTTGAATGGTTTCAGTTTAAACATCCTCAATTGTACAACAATCCAGAAACTACCGTAGCTGAAATAGAAGCTTTATTAAATAAGCAGGAAGAAATTTACACTTCACATTTAGGCTATAAAACACCTCCTATGGTGGAAGAATTATTTAATGGGTATGGATATATGAATTTACAAATGGGACAGCCTGAGAAAGCATATTTATTTTTTAAAATGAATATCGATTATTATCCAAACAGTGCAAATGGATACGATTCGATGGCTGAGTATTACGAATCTCAAAATAATTTTAGTGAAGCACTTAAATATGTTACAAAAGCATATGAATTAAATAATTCCGATTATTATAAAGAAAGGGTGGAAAAATTAAAAGAAAAAAATTAATCCCATTTTTTGATAATATAATCCAAGGATTCATTTCCAACAAATACAGATGCTAGGGTTTTATTTTATTGTAGTTTTACAGAATAAAATTTAATCCTACAAATGGAACAATCTGAATATTTAAAACAGCATATTTTTACTGAATTAAAAAATCTAAATGATGGATTCGATGATGATTCCCTATTTTATTTTTCTGAAACAGATTTCGGAACCCTTTTGCAACGTTGCGAACATTCAGGTATTGGTATCTACAACATATCATCTTGGCTTGACGGAAAGACCTTCAAAGTTTCTTCACATGAAGATGTAAATAAAAAAGCAACCGATCCTCGTTGGTATAATAAGACTTTTAAGACCTTAAGAATGTCTCAGGAAGGACTTTTATTTTCAGCTAGTTATAAAGTATCAAGCAAACTATTGGCTAGATAGACTCTTAATTTACCTTGCCTTTATTCGATTAAAAATAACATAGAATGAAACAGCTACTCATTTTTAGCACCCTCCTTTTATTAGTGATTACTCCCGCATGGAGTCAAAGTACTGAATATCAAAAAAATAAAATAGATAAAATTGAAAAAGGCTCTGTGTTTACTAAGATAATTAATGGAGACTTACCTGCTACAATCGTATATGAAGATGAAGATATAATTGCTTTTGTCCCTTTGCGTCTTCAAGCACCAGTTCATTTACTTATCGTTCCTAAAAAAGAAATCCACACCATCAATGAAGTTTCCGAAGAAGATACCTTATTGCTAGGTAAACTCTTTTTAGTAGCAAAAAAACTTGCAAAAGAACAAGGTATTTCTGAAACAGGTTACCGACTTACTATGAATATTAATGAAGATGCAGGACAGTCTGTGTTTCATTTGCACATGCATTTATTAGGTGGAAAAACCTTAGGCCCTATGGTGATTCAAGCCAAATAAAAATGTTTTCAATTTATTTATAAAGTCCCAACACTGTTGGGGCTTTTTTTTTAAAAAAAGTTTATTGATGTCAATTAAAATAAATATTGAGGTCCAACAAAGTATAAAATCAATGTAAAAACACTAATTTTATACAAATCCTTAGTATCCAATCAAGGAATTAATAAAGATTAAAGCCAGTGTATGAATTCAAATTTAGCAGTACTAATAGATGGAGATAATATACCTTCTGCTCATGTAAAAGAGATGATGGAGGAAATTGCAAAGTATGGAAACCCTACCATTAAAAGGATTTATGGTGATTGGACCAATCCTCATTTGTCGAAATGGAAAAATCTCCTACTTCAAAATGCAATTACACCCATACAGCAGTATGCATATACTACTGGAAAAAATGCGACCGATTCAGCCATGATCATTGATGCCATGGATATTCTCTATTCTGAAAAAGTAAATGGTTTTTGTCTGGTTTCAAGCGATAGTGATTTTACAAAACTTGCAACTCGACTTCGAGAAGCTGGAATGTTAGTGATTGGGATTGGCGAAAAAAAGACACCTACTCCTTTTATCGTAGCCTGTGACAAATTTATATACATCGAAATACTTAGAAAACAATCCAATAAAAAAGAGGATATTGATAAGAAAGATATAGTCGATGAAAGCATTGATCAAATTACACCTAGAGTAATTAAATTATTATCTACGACGATTACAGATTCCTCAGATGAGGATGGATGGGCATTTCTTGGAGACGTAGGAAGTTTACTTCAAAAAAAACAACCAAATTTTGATTCTAGAAATTATGGTTTTGAAAAACTAACTCCCTTAATTAAATCCATCGGGAGTTTCGAAATAGAACAACGCGAAAACCCAAAAAGTAAACACAAATTAATTTTCGTAAAGAATATAGAAAAGCATAACTCTAGAGGTAGAAAATCATAGTTGCCTTTTAGAATTAATCATAATTAAGCTCCCACCATCATGGGAACTTTTTTTCATAACCAATTAAAAGACAAACATTTAAAAAAAATGCGAATTAGAGAGCGTTTAAAATTAAATAGCTAATACTAACTTAAAATTTAATTTTATGAAAAAAACTATCCTCTTTCTTTATGGAGTAATTGCCTATTTGTTTTTTCTTGTTTCATTTCTTTATGCAATCGGATTTGTAGGAAACTTTTTAGTGCCAAAGTCCATCGACGCTGGAACAGAAACCACATTATTAGAAGCAATACTAATGAATACGGTCTTATTAAGCATTTTCGCAATTCAACATAGTGTAATGGCAAGACCCGAATTTAAAAAATGGCTTACAAAATTTATAAATCCTGCCATAGAACGTAGTACCTATGTTTTATTGTCTAGCCTATCATTATTACTTATTTACTGGCAATGGCAACCGATGCTTACTATACTATGGGAAGTAGAAAACGAAAGTATAAGCATGATAATCACAGGGGTATTTTTTATTGGCTGGTTAATTGTATTTTTATCTTCTTTTATGATTAGTCATTTTCAATTGTTTGGTTTAACACAAGTTTTTGATAATTTCAAAGAAAGACAAACTCAAAATCAGAAATTTAAAACCAATTATTTATATAAACTTGTTAGACATCCCATTATGTTAGGGTTTATTATTGCTTTTTGGGCAGCTCCTGTAATGACGTATGGACATTTTATGTTTACGATAGTCACTACCATTTATATTTTTATTTCAGTAAAATATTTAGAAGAAAAAGATCTTAAAGATTCTATTGGAAAAGATTATGAAGCGTATCAAAAGAAGGTACCCATGATTATCCCCTTTACAAAAATTAAAAAATAGAACGATACCTAACAATAGATAAAACCCAAAAAAAAGTCAGGTATAATTAAAGCTTTTAAAGGAGATACATCCGAATAAACACCCTGACTTTTATCTTATGAAAATTTCAGTTGAAGCTTTAAGACAACTTGCTGATAGTTAATGGGTAGATCAAACTTTCTTTAAAATAGTTAAAACACAAAAGAAAAATGAAGATGCTTTTTCATTTTTTAAATCTCAGGAAATAGGATATATGTGGTAGAGCAGAATATCGAACTTCTCTGAGAATGTTTTTAACATTCGAAAAATAAAAAATTTCGATTTAATTGTTAAAGAAATTAAATCTGGAAATTTAGTTTCAAGATATGCTGAGATTGAAGTCGGAGCACATTTATTGCGCAGAGGAATCAAATTTTAATATGTAAAACCTACAGGAAAAAAGAAAATGGATTTCGATATTAAAATTATCGATGGCTTAATTGTGAATTGCGAAATTAAGCATAAAATTGAAAGCACATCTTTATCTAATAACACAATAAAAAACACATTAAGCATTGCCAATAAACAATTACCTCAAAATGAGTCTGGATTAATATTTATACAAATTCTTCAATCTTGGGCAGACGATGTTAATACAATGCAAATATTGAATAGAATCTTAACTCCTTTTTTCGAGAGGAATAATTCACATATTTTTGGAATTGTATTACGTTGGGAGGGACAAAATAAATTATTTAATATTACTACAGGTACCACCATATATAATTCATTGCTAGCACTCGCCTACTTCTCAAAACCGTTGTGGTGCATTTGAGAAACCTTGGTCAAGCTTAGATTGAATTAATTGAAATTGGTTAGCGAAAATGCGATTAACTATGCATTTAAACTGTGTTAATTTTAGTGTCCTTTTTATTATATAATTTTAAAAGAGAATATAACTCCATAGGATTAAAAGGTTTGCTCATAAAACCGTTCATTTTAAAACGCTCAGTCTTTTCTTTTGTGTCAGTTTGTGCATACGCAGTTAAGGCAACAATTGGAATATTGGCTATTTTTTGATCTGAAAAACTTCTTATTATTTTTGTAGTTTCATAACCATCTAGTTCTGGCATTTGCAAGTCCATTAAAATGATATCAAAACTTGTATCTGTTTGATCTATAATAGTTAACACCTCCTTACCATTTACAGCAACTTTAAACCTTACATTCCATTTTTCAAAAAAGAGTTTTAAAATAAGTACATTCATTTTATTATCTTCAGCAACTAACACATTTATATTAAGTGGTTCGTAGCTTGGGTGTAATTTTATCATTTCTGGTTCATAGATACTCAATCTATTACTCATTTTATATTTAATGATAAACGAAAAATCTGCACCTTTTCCAGGTTCGCTTTTTACTTTAAGGTCGCTATTTTGAAGGTTTAATAATTTTCTACTTATAGATAAGCCCAATCCTGAACCACCGTATTTTATTGAAGTTTCTGAATTTGCTTGTATAAAACTTTCAAAAATAGAGTCTTGACTACTTTTAGAAATTCCTATTCCTGTATCAGAAACAACGAATTCTAAGGTTACCTTGTTTTTATTGACACCTAAACTTTTAACATTAAGTGAGATATTTCCTTTTTCAGTAAACTTTAAAGAATTACTTAATAAGTTCTTTATTATTTGAGCAAGTTTTAATTTATCTCCAATAATATTATCTGGAACATCATCGTTTTTTATAATTTTAAAAACCAATCCTTTTTCCCTAGTTCTAATTAAAAAATGAGATTTTATATTTTCCAAGAAGTAATTTAAACTAAAATCTTTTTCAATAATTTTTATATTCCCAGATTCAATTTTATTAAAATCTAATATGTCATTAATTAAACCTAATAGATGCTCACCAGAATACTTTAATGCTCTTAAGCTCTCTTCTTGTTTAGGCAAGTAGTCCTCCATTAACAAGATATTTGTAAGTCCTGTAACAGCATTAAGTGGTGTTCTAATTTCATGAGACATGGTAGACAAAAAAGCATCTTTAGATTCACTTGCCTTTTTTAACTTAATTTCGGTTTCTTTTAAATTTGTAATATCTACGATGCTTCCAATATATTTTTCAGGATTCCCATGCTCATCATTAATTAGTTTTGCTTTTACCTCAAACCACATTTTTTTATCATTCTTTGTGTTTTTAAAAATGAATTTAATATACCTCTTTTTGTAAACAAAAACTTCTTGAATTTTTTTCTTCCCCTCAATGTTTTCAAGAGATAAAAACTCTTGAAAATTTCGACCTATAGATTCACTTAAAGGAATACCAGAATATGTAACCCAAGCGTTATTTAAAAATGTATAATTACCTTTAAGATCTGTCTCAAAAATAACACCAACAAAATTATCAACTATATTTTCAAGTTTATTTTTAATTTTATCTCTTTCTGATCTTAGATTTCTTTTTTTAATAAAAAGTTCATTGGAACTCTCTTCCAAGATATGTTCAATATGCTTAACATCTTTGTCAAAACTTTTATAGGCTTCATTAACCGTGTTTAAAAATTTAGCAAAATTTGGGTTGTCTAAATCAATTAAGCCTGCTTTTTTAAGCTGACGTCGTAATAGTCTATGTTGCTCCTTTTTTAACATTCTGTAAGCGTCGTTATAGTCATTGTTTGGTTATGCAATTCACAAGGTGAAAATTGTTCGAAAGGTCCTATTTCCCCATAAGAATAAAATCCAGTAATACAAGGTTGACCTCCTAGCACATCTCTAACCACCTCTATCTCTTCTTCAACCATTTGTTTTAATACTAAGCGTCTGCCAACACAGCTAATTAATATTGCCAACTGTGAGTCGTTTTTCATTAATTTATTAGCAGATCTAGCAGAATCTTCTGCGCCATCAATAATCCTATCAATATTTGCTTTCATTAATCTAACATACGAATCTTGCGGAATGTTTCCTGCAAACGTTAAACTTTGATCTTCTTCATTAATCGCTAAAATTGTTCTTACAACAGGTGCTGCATTTCCTTTATCACGCATACTTAATGGAAACAGTAATCCAGAACTTGGTAGATTTTTTGCTTCCTCTCCCAAAAAAGATTTATAAACCTTAAGCGCTGACTCTCCATCAAGTTCGTACAATATGTTCTTGTTAGATTTAGTAACGAGACGTTCTATACCAAAACTATCCCAACCCCCTTTTGAACTATATCCAACTTTTAAATTATTACCATAAAGACCAAGTGCAACTATAGTTTTATCATCAATTATATTACCATTAATAACAAATGTTTTTTCAAAATTCGAGCCATCTCCAGCCAAACCTCCAGTAATACTAACATTTGGTAATTTAGATTTTAAGCCTGAAACTAGATCTGCGCCATTCACATTTAAACCGTCACTAAATATTAGAACATGTTTTAAAGTATCAGTGTATAATTGTTCTGCAAGGTCGATACCAGCTTCTTCACTATATAACATATCATTTACTTTGCAAGACACTTTTTTAAACGTGGTTTTTTCTAGTTGAATCGCAGTAAGTGAGATTGTATCGTCTTTTACAGTGATATCAGAAATTTCACCAGCAGTGGAGCATCCAATAATTGTAGCTTTTGGATAATTAATTTGTAATAAATCTACTACTTTTTTCTTTTCTTCAAAGCTTGGAGATACAAACAATAATAAGAGATTTGGATCAATATCTATTGCTGATATATCGCTCTGCCAGCAATCCTTAACAAGTGACATTTGTTGTACTTTCATAACTAACAATAATTAAGTGATTCGTTTCGTCGTTGATATATGTATTTCGTCCAATATAATACAAATATTTTTATTGACGAAATTTAGCAGTATTTTATCCCTTTATTAACATCTATCTATTACTATTATAGGGAATCCTATAGCTTTCTTCCGCCCTACTTACCACATAATAAGTGTTTTAGCTAATTAAATCCCTGGATTTGCAACATTTCATTTTTAACAGCGTCTTTGACATTATAAATCATAAAATTTATTCACAAGATGTTAAAACAATCTTTATTCACATTATTTTTAATTATTCCTTTTCTAGCTGTCAACAAATAGCTGTCAACAAAATTTGAGTAACGAAAATGCTTTTGTAAAAAACGATATAAAATCAGATTCTGTGACCATAGGTCTAAAGCAGAGTATTACCTCTAAATTTTTAAAAGAAGACCGTCAAATTTTAAACTGTTTGAAATCCGACAAAGGAGGATAAGTTTTTAAAATTTAGGTCGCAAACAAACTATTTAGAAGTGTTTTCTGCAGGCTAGATTTTTTTGGTTCTTTTTACAGCAATGGAAAAAAGAACAAATACAATTAACATTTCTCGTAAAAAAAACACGCTATTGTCTTAAATATTTATACCTTTATCCTCTATCCCCACTCCTATTTGCCTTTGGCGAACGGTGTGGGGATTTTTATTAGATAAAAATGCACAAAAAGTATGTATATCTAGTAACACAAGCCGATAAACGTGCATCAATATAATGATATAACCAGTTAGCACAAATTAGACCTCAAATTAAACTTTAGAAATATCAATGAACATTTTCAGAATTTTATCTTCTAATGATGGTTCAATCAATGAACCAAATGTTAGTTCCTTTTTAGCATATTTATTAGACCCGAACGAAGACCACGGAATTTCGAGTTTATTACTACAAGAATTATTGAATGACATTGCAGAAATTAATAAAGATTTTTTAGCTAAAATTCAGTATAATAATAGAATTGCTGACTTATCTAAATATTCAGGGTATTCTATCAATATAATTCCTGAATTATCTGTAAACCTTGAAAAAAAAGGAAAAAGAAAAAGGAGAGATATCGATATAATAATAGAGATAATTGATGACAAAACATCTGAAATAATATATTCTATTTGTTTAGAAAATAAAATAACAGACTCTTCTATTATAAAAAATGACTCGCAACTAGAAGATGAAATGAAAGGTTTAGAAAACTATTATTCAGAAAGTAATTTAAAGCCTGAAATTTATATTATTTACTTAACACCAGTTCCTTCAAATGCATCTAGTAATTCATTTGAAAAATTAGATTACGATAAGAAATATCATTTATTTTGGGACAATCACGAAAATTCAGTTTTTAATAAGTTGATTAAGATATTTAAAAATGAACAAGATGGCTTAATTGACCCAATAAATAATCAATCATCCTATTTAATTAAATCATTTCTTTCGTTTATAAAAACGAACTTTAAAAGTTATGTTGAAGAGCGGAAAGAAAAATTAGAGAAAAAGAGTTATGGTAAACCTGTAATTGACCTTTTAAAAGACTTCTCTAAAACATTGAAAGAAGACGAAGAGTATACAATTGATTTTATCCGAAATAAATTTTCTGAATATGTTTTAAATCTTTCAGGAATTGAATTACATAAGACAACAAGAAATATTCACATTACACTGTCAATAGTAAATGAAAAAAATAGAGGGCATTACAATGTGAAAAGTGCAAATGATGAAAGGAAAAATATTTTTCGTTATTCAGTAAGTTCTCGAAAAAAGATTAAATTATTTAATCCAGAAATTGATACCGGAATTGAAATTTATTATAGAGGAGAAGAAGGAATTGAAAGCCTAAAACCAAATAAATAACTTGTGCTAACACCGTGTAAAAAAAATTGCTTAATTATTGCTTTCATTTTATTCATTATTTTCTAATTTACTATATTTATAAATCGGAAAGTTTAAGCGTTTTTATAACGCAACTTTCCTTACACAACCACGTTACAACCAATTAGAACGAACTTTATGAACATAGATATTATTGGAGCAGGAATAGGAGGATTAACGACAGCAATTGCACTTGAGCAAAAAGGAATAAAAACAAGGATTTTTGAACAAGCCGAACAGATAAAAGAAGTTGGTGCTGGAATAATTTTAGCTAATAACGCAATGCAAGTTTATGACAAGTTAGGATTACGAAAAATAATTGAGGAAAATGGAAATCCAATCTCTTCAATGAATATTACCAAATCAAATCTAAAACCACTTTCGAAAATTGACTTGTCCTATTTTGAGCAAAAACACAACACAAAAAACATCGCAATTCATAGAGGGAAATTACAAAAGATATTGATTGACAAATTAAAACCAACCGAAATTAATCTCAACAACAAACTTACTTCAATAGTTAAAAGTGAAAATGGATACGAATTGAACTTTGAAAATGGGAAACAAATTCAATCCTCAACCGTTATAGGAGCTGATGGACTTAATTCAGTTGTTAGACAAAAATTATTCCCGAACAATAGCATTCGGAATGCTAATCAAATATGTTGGAGAGGAGTTACAGAATATGAATTGCCAATAAATTTTAGAAACGAATTGAACGAGGCTTGGGGAAAAGCCGAACGTTTTGGTTTTGTTCAAATTGCAGAAAATAAAGTCTATTGGTATGCTTTAAAATCGTTCAAAAAAAACGCGAATGAATTTTCTATCAACAATATAGAGCAATATTTTGGTGATTATAATTTAGTAATTAAAGACATTATAAAATCAACGAAAAAAGAACATATAAATACTGCCGAAATTTCAGACTTAAAACCAACAGACATTTGGTTTAAAGATAATGTATGTTTAATAGGAGATTCAGCACACGCAACAACCCCAAATATTGGGCAAGGTGCTTGTCAGGCTATCGAAGATGCTTTTGTGCTTTCAGAGTGTTTACACAAATATGAGATTACCAAAGCATTTTCGGAATATCAAAAATTAAGATTACCAAAAGCACATCAAGTAGTTAAAGCAAGTTGGCTTGTTGGAAAAATGGCACATCTTAAAAATCCTATATTAATTGGTTTACGTAATCAAATGTTAAGATTAACGCCTACTTCAGTTAATAGAAAACAGAATGATCTAATTTTTCAATTGGCAGAAATATGATTCAAACTATTTTATCTATTTCCTTATTTACAATTTTCACTATAATAGGGTTCATCCATTTTTATTGGATTTTTGGCGGAAAATGGGGTATAAATAATGCTTTACCTACTGAAGAAAATGGAGAAAAAGCAATGAAACCAGCTAGAATTGCCACAGCAATTGTTGCTCTTGGCTTAATTTCATTTGGCTTATTATATTTAGTAAAAACAGGTATATTCAATAATCAAGTTCCTAATTGGATAATTACTTATGGAGGTTGGATAATTCCTACTATTTTTATTTTAAGAACAATTGGTGATTTTAAATATGTAGGGCTTTTCAAGAAAATAAAGCATACTGATTTTGCGAAAGCTGACACAAAATTGTTTGTACCATTATGCTTGTCAATTGGAATAATTGGGATTATAATACAACTAATGAATAAATAACTGGTGGTAATAATGTATATAAAAAATAGGCGAAACAGTAGTAAATGCAAAGGTTTTCGCTCGTATCAAAGTTTGTGTTTATCTGAAAGTTTAGTGCTTCGAAATCGCCTACTTTTCATACACAAACCCGTTAGTCGCAATGTAACAAAACTACTAACTCTTCGTCTTCCATTAACAAACCAATCAGAAAACCCAAATGCAAGAAAGTTTAACGGAACGAAAAAAAACTTGGAATACAATCTTTATTTTCCTAGCAATAGTTACAGTTATTAGTTCTCTATTCTATTATGCCATAGTTAATTTATATCCTTCACGAATATATATTGGAGGTTTAATGTGGTGTCCGGCAATAGCCACAATAATAACATTAAAAATAAAAGGACGCTCTATTTCTTCTCTAAATTGGAATTGGGGAAATTGGAAATATATTCGATTGTCTTATTTCATTCCAGCTATATATGGATTAATAACTTATATATTAATCTGGAGTTTCGGATTTGGAGGTTTAGCTAATAAAGAAGTAATTTCTGATTGGGCTAAAGAGCTTGGATTAGTTGGAATAGGAACTCTAAATACAACATCTTCAATAATTATAGCTGTAATATTATTAGGAACGGTTGAAGTGATAAGAGCATCAGCAACGACTTTAGGAGAAGAAATTGGGTGGAGAGGGTTCTTTATCTATGAATTAAAAAAGGTTCTTTCTTTTACTGGTGTTTCGGTTTTTAGTGGAATAATTTGGGCATCCTGGCATTGGCCATTAATTGTATATTATGGCGAAAATGTAATCTTGGAATTGACGACATTTTATGTTGTTATTGTGTCGATGTCATTTATTATGACTTACTACACTTTTAAATCTAAAAGTCTATGGCCAGCAGTAATTTTTCACGCAGTAAGCAATGTGTATATTCAAAAAATATTACCTGAATTAACAATTAAAAATGAAGGAACAGAACATTGGCTTGGCGAAAACGGAATTATGTTTGCAATTGTGACTTGTGTTTTTGGGATCTCCTTTTGGAGAAAAGCAATTAAAGAAAAATTGTAAATAAAAAACACAGCGCCTAACACCGTATATAATTCATTGCTAGTTCTAGCCTACTTACGAAAATTGCTTACGCCAGTTCGCTTCGCTCGTGTCTCGCGGATTTTCTATTCGGTTTTTATTTGCTAAATTAAGTGCTTAAAACACGCAACAAACAATACACAAAACGTTGGCAATAATTAAAACAGATAAACTATCATTTTAACAATTCAACAATATTAGCCTTGTAAAACTTTCCTATAGGAATAATTTTATCAGCAATTAATATTCTGTTTCCGTCTACACTGTAAATTTGCGCCTTAGCAACAACAAACGACTTATGAGCTTGAAGAAACAGCTCTGAAGATAATTTACCAAACATATCTGAAATTTTCTCTCTAACCAAGATACTGTCATCTTTTAAAACGACTTTAGAATAATTACCTGCTGCTTCTAAATATAGAATATCAGCTACCTTTACTTGAATATATTTCTTATCACTATAAAGAAATATATGTCCTGTTTTGGTTTTCTCTATAGCTTGCTTTTTTTTAGGAATACTTTCTTTTGCTTGAACAGCTTTATTGACCGCTTTTAAAAAACGTTCAAAACTAAAGGGCTTTAAAAGGTAATCAGTAATTTCTAATTCATATCCTTCTATTGCATGTTCTTTATAAGCAGTTGTTACAATAACTTTTGGTTTGTTTGGTAAGGTTTTTAAAAAATCAAAACCTTTTAATTTCGGCATATTTAAATCTAAGAAAATTAAGTCTATAGAGTTTGTGCTTAAATAATCTAAAGCCTCAATAGCATCATAGCAATGCTTCATTAATTTCATGTTCGGCAACATATCACAATAATTTTTTATAATATCATGTGCAATATGCTCGTCGTCTATGATAAGGTATCTAACCATTACTGCAATTGTAATTTAGCGGTATAAACAGAATTAGTGCTTGTAAATATAAGATTATGTTTTTTAGGATATGCTAACTCTAACCTGCGTTTTATATTTTTAATTCCAATACCAGTTTTTTCTGGCAAAGTATTTTTATCAAAATTGTTTTCAATTTCAAAAAATATTTTTTTGTTTTTAGAAGACAGACTTATATGAATGTAGGCAGCCTCTCTTAAATTTTCTACTCCGTGTTTAAAAGCATTCTCCAATAATATAATAAACAACAAAGGCATTACTTCGGTTGTATGATCATCAATGTCAATATCAAATTGTATGTCGATACTTTTATAATAACGCATACGATGTAATTCAATATAATTTTTTAAATAGGCTATTTCTTCTTCAAGAGGTACCAGACTTTTTTCACCTTCATAGATACTGTAACGCATCAAATCGGATAACTTTAAAATCAGTTTTTTTGATTTTTCAGCATCTTTATCAACCATACCGTATAAGTTGTTGAGCATATTGAAAAAGAAATGAGGATTTACCTGACTTTGTAAATGGAGTAACTCGTTTTTCGTTTTTTCGTTTTTTAATTTCAATACGGATTTTAATTGTGTAAGTACCCAAATAACACCTAAAACGAGAAGAATTAAATAATAGATTAAAACAAGAACTCCAACAATCGTTGGATAGTCACCTAGAAATTCTACAGATTTTTTTTGAAGTATTATAGTTTCATAAGAGGTAATTCCAAGAGGAATAATGATTGTTATTAAAACGATTGTTTTAAGGATAAGCCAGTTGTTTCTTTTTAAGATTGATATCATACTGCAAAGTTAAAACAATCATACTAATATCCATTAATAAGTGACAAACGTTCATTTTGAAGCGCCGTAAATATTCTTAGGAGTGATAAACTTGCTTTACATACATCAATGATGATTGTATGCTTTAATAAGGAGTGTTCATCACAAAAATTTAATTTAAAGAGAGCTTGTAAATACTTTTGTACTATCAAAAATGAACATCAACTTATTAAATCAATTATAATGAAAAAAAGAATTTTAAGATATTTAAAACATATATCCCTTACATTTTTAGCCTTAGCAATTATTGCAATTTTATTTGGACTTTATCATGGAGCAGCAGCTAGTTATGGACATAACAATTTGCGAATCGCATTAGATGGAGATGGACCCTACGCTTTTTATAAAAACGACAGTGTTTTAAATGTAAACTATATAAAAGGGAATAAAAAGGATGGTTTTTATCTAGATCAAAAAGAGTATAATTCAAATGAATCAATACCTGTAAATTGTTTTTTTGCTTTAGATTCAACAAGTTTTGATTTTACGCTTAAAACAGATTTTGAAACTCCAAAAACCGTTTATAATGACAATAATAAAGTACTAGCAATTTCTGATATTGAAAGTGGCTACAAAACGTTTAGAGATTTTTTAATAAGTAGTGAAGTAATTGACCATAATTTAAATTGGACTTTTGGAAAAGGACATTTGGTATTAGTTGGAGATTTTATAGATAGAGGTTTTTCTACAACTCAAGTGCTTTGGTTTATTTACAAACTAGAGCAAGATGCTAAAAAACAAGGAGGACAAGTACATTTTATTATTGGAAATCATGAGTTAAAAAACTTTTATGGAGATTATCAAGCAGCATCTTTGAAATATACTTTTATCGCTTCAATTTTAGGAAAAACACAATCTAATTTATATGATACTAATTCATTTTTGGGCAAATGGATGTCGTCTAAAAATGTTATTGAATCTATAAACGGAAACCTGTTTGCGCATGGTGGTTTACATCCAGATATTGTAGATATAGATATGACACTAGAAGAAATTAATAACTTTATAAGAAACGGTTATTATGAAGCGCCCTATCCAAAACCAAATAAAAAATCGACAGATTTATTAATATCATCAAAAACTGGAATTTGCTGGTATCGTGGATATTACAAAGAAGATTTAACACAAGAAGAAGTCGAAAAGCCATTAGAAAAATTTAATGCAAAGGCAATTATTGTGGGTCATAATCTTCAATCTAAAGTGAAAAGTAAATATAACGGAAAAGTGATTGGAATTGATGTGAAACATTCAAATGATTATCATAAAAATTGGCCTAATAAAAAATCTGAAGGCTTGTTAATTGCGGGTGATACTTACTATCGAGTATTGGCGAACGGAAGTAAAAAAGAATTATAAAACACAGAAAAGATATTAATTATGAAACGAGCATGTAAGGATTTTTAACACCCAAGGGGATGATTAATTGCGAACAGCATGCCTGTGCTGAGCTTGTCGAAGTATGACCTTTGAAAAACAATAAATATAAACACATGAAAACTAAAGTTTTTAATTTTTTAACAAAACCATATATCGTGGTTTTGACAATGATAATAGGTGTTTTGCTATCCATTTTTATTGACAGGAACTTTAATTTCTTTACAGGTTTATCAGTTGCTTTATTGATACTTTGGGGAAGTAAATACGATTGGTCAAGGTTTGGACTTGCAAAAAGAATAACATTTGCTACAGTTTTGAGGAGTCTTGGAATTACGGTACTGCTTATAATTGGATTCTATATTTTTGAATCAATCCTTGCAATGTATATTGATGATATAGATATTTCAACTTTTGATAATGTCAGAGGTAATTTCTCAGAGTATATAAGTTTAATGATTGTTGTTTGGATTTTTGCTGCATTCGGAGAAGAATTTATATATAGAGGCTACTATATGAAAGAGTTGGCCAAATTATTGGGAGATTCTAAAAAGGCATGGCTACTAGCGGCTATAATAGTTTCATTATATTTTGGTACATCACATGCATATCAAGGTCTTATTGGAATTATAGGAGGAACATTGTGGCATTTTAGTATTTCATTAATCTTCTCTAAAAACAAGAATAATTTAATGGCACCAATACTAATACATGGTTTTTATGATACAGTAGGCGTTACATTATTGTATTTAAACCAAGATAGTATAGTTGGAGATTGGATTCAACAATTATTTTAATTATTATCAGTAAATAGTAACAATCAAAACCAATTAAAAACAGTTGCTAACAACGTATATAGCTCATAGCTAGTTAGTTGCTTAATCGAAATTAAGGTATATTTGCAAGTCCGCCAAATTTTTTAATTTGGCTTATTGAGAAAAAAAGATAATAAGAAAATTAAAAAATTCGGCTCGTGCTTAACCGAATAGTTATTGCTAATTTGCACGCTACGAGCCATATACAAAACCGTTACCAAACATATAAAGCAAACTATGAAAAATTTGACATTTGTAATTTTATATTTTTTTCTTTCAGGAGTACAAACCACATTGGGACAGAGTGAAACAGATATTATAATAGGAAGTAAGTTTGTTATTAAATCTAATATTTTAGATGAAGAAAGAACTTGTTTAATAAGTCTTCCTGATTCATACAATCATTCATCTGAAGTTGATAAAAAATATCCAATTATCATATTATTAGATGGATATACTCATTTTAAAACAGCATCTGGAATAGTACATTTTATGAGTTCCAATAGGAATCGAAACAATTTAATACCTGAAAGTATTATTATAGCCATAGAGAATATTGACCGTGAACGAGATTTTACCGTTACAAAAATTAAGACCAAACGACCTAATAATATGGGAGGTGGAAAGAGTTTTTTGAATTTCATTGAGAAAGAACTAGTACCTTATATTGATAAAAAGTATAAGACAGAACCGTTTAGAACTCTCGTTGGACACTCTTTAGGAGGACTACTTACACTAAATTCCTATATGGATAAAAATAGCGTATTCAATGCTTACATTTCTATGGACCCAAGTATTTGGTGGAATGAGGAGATGATGAAAAACAAGGTTGATTCTATTTCTTCAATATCATTAGATAAAAAGCTTTATATAGCTACTGCCAATCAAGGAGAGACTAATTACGAAAGGAATAAACAAAGACACGACTCTCTCTATACTTTAATAACAAAGAAATCGGATAAACCTCAAAATGTCGAAATAGAATATTTTGAAAAAGAAAACCATCGCTCTGTACCATTAGTAGCTTTGTACGAAGGGTTAAAATATATTAATCAAGAGGAATGATTTCGAAGCTGGTAATATCAAAAAAATACGGTAGGTAACACCGTATATAATTTATTGCTTGGTTTTAGCTAATTTACGAAAGTCCTCGCGGACTTTCTATCTGTGTTTTATTTGCTAACTTAGTTCTAGCCAACGCAACTAACCATACACGAACAAGTTGGCAAACATTGAAAAAAACTATGATTGAGATTAAAAAAGCTGAGAAAACGACTGAATTTAAAATCATCGAAAAATTAGCGACTCAAATTTTGCACGAAGTTTATGACCCAATAATCCCTGCTGAACATACTGATTATTTTTTAACAGAGTTTCAATCGGAAAATGCAATTGGAAACCAAATTAAAAACGAAAATTATAGTTATTTTCTCTTAAATTTTGACTCTAAAAATGTTGGATATTTAGGAATTCAAAAACTGAATGAAAAACTAATTTTGAGCAAACTCTATGTTCTGGAATCGTTTCGTGGACTAAAAATTGGAAAAACAGCGTTGGAATATGTTAACAGATTTGCAACGAATAACAGAATTGAAAGAATTGAGCTAATTGTTAACCGACAAAATCAAAAAACGATTGACATTTATCTAAAAAATGGATTTGAAATAGTGGAATCTATTATAAACTCTTTTCCGAATGGACATTCTGTTGAAGATTATAAAATGGAAAAAATATTGATAACCGAATAAAAACGATTTGCCAACACCGCATAAAATTCATTGCTAGTTCTACCCTACTTACGAAAATTGCTTACGCCAATTCGCTTCGCTCGTGTCTCGCAGATTTTCTATTTGGTTATTATTTACTGAATAAAACGCCGTACAACAACGCATAACTAAAATGACAAAAAAGTTAAAAAAATAAAAGACCTAGCACTATTTTTAGTACCTTTATCCTCTATCCCCACTCCTATTTGCCTTTGGCGAACGGTGTGGGGATTTTTTATAAACAAGAACAGTAGGTGCGTTTATCCCACTAATATTAGCCGATAAACGGTACCTTTGGTAATGATATAACCAGTTAGTTGCAAGTGAGAAAAAACAAAATACAAAAATTACAATAAAGAAGTTGATATGAAAACACAAATAAAGAAAAATGAAAAAGTAATTTTGACAATTAAAAAACATTGGTTTGTACTTTTAAATCCAATTATAGCGACATTATTTATGTTAATTATAGCTCTTCTGTCTGATTATTATTCTGAATTTGGGAAGTTTTACCTAATTGTGGTAGGGCTGCCAGTTGTTTGGCTTATCTACAATGTATTAGATAGAAATACCAATTTATGGGCAGTAACTAATTTAAGAATAATAGATGAATATGGTGTGTTTTCGAATAATACGAAAGAAACACCATTGGATAAGATTAACAATGTTTCATATAGACAACCACTCTTAGGACGAATTTTTAATTACGGCGACGTTCAAATTCAATCTGCTGCAGAATCTGGTTCTACATTGCATAAAATGGTTGAAAGACCAAAAGTTTTAAAAGACACAATTACTCAATATCAGGAACGATATAAACAAGAACAAATAAAAGAACAAGCTCAAAGTTTAGCCAAGGCCATGGGTGAACAAAAACCTTCTGCTGGTTTTGATATTTCTGAAGAACTAACAAAATTACATGAACTTAAAGAAAAAGGAATAATCACCGAAGATGATTTTCAAAAAGGAAAAGACAAGATATTGAATAATTAACACCAGCAACTAACAACGCATATAAAACATAGCCCAGTTGGTTAACAATATTAAAAATCCTACATTTCTGTAAAATAATACGTGTGCGGAAAAAAACGATGTCAAATAACGGCTACGTTTTATATACGAGGACGTTGGCATTCATTGACGAAAGAACTCTGAACAGAAAATATAAATTAATTTAAAAAGACAAAATATGACATCATTAATGATTGGACCTTTCCAGATAATTTTACTTTTATTAGTTCCTGTTGGAATTTTCCTTTTAGGATTCTTTGTTGGAAAAAAATCAGGATATATAAAAAGAGTAAAGGAAACTGAAAACCAAAACAAACAGATAAATTAAATCGGATTTTTAGCAAGTTTGCGGAATCGAATTCTGAATAAAAAAACCAACCTGAACGGAATTAAAAAAACGTATGGTAACAACGCATAACTAAAATGGCAAAAAAGATAAAAAAATAAAAGACCTAGCTCTATTTTTAGTACCTTTATACTCTATCCCCACTCCTATTTGCCTTTGGCGAACGGTGTGGGGATTTTTATTAGATAAAAATGGACAAAAAGTATGTATATCTAGTAACACAAGCCGATAAACGTGCATCAATATAATGATATAACCAGTTAGTGGTAATAAAAATTAAAACATAAATATGGAACATAAGATTAAAATTAAGATAGGATCAATTGAAATCGAATATGAAGGAAATGAAGAATACCTTAAAAACGATCTTCCTAACCTCATTGATAAGCTAATCGACTTAAAGGGAATAAGCATAGACAAAGAAGAACCTGAGGATGAGATTGAAGAAGAAACAAGTAGTTCAGGACAAAATTTAAAAATGTCGTCTAACACTATTGCCGCAAAATTATCTTCAAAATCTGCTGCAGACCTTGTAGTCGTTGCCTGTGCAAAGCTGTGTTTAGTTGATGGTTCAGAAACATTTAATAGAAAGGATATTCTTACTGAAATGAAAACAGCTTCAAATTACTATTCTAAGAGTGCTGGAAAAAATCTTACACAGTCTCTAAGAACTCTTATCTCATCTCAAAAACTAATTGAAAGAAGTACGGATAACTATGCACTATCTGCTAAACTGAAAGGGGAATTAAAAAATAAATTAGGTGGATAAATCAATTGCTGAATTTATATGCGATCCCGATCTTAGTAGGAAGGTTAAGGTCTTGTTAATTCTTTTTGACAATATTTCTTTACCTAAAACCGTGAAAGAAATAAAAACTCTGGGTAAGACAAACGGAATAAGAGATATTGAAAAATGGAATGTTTCAATGGTTCTTTCTGCTCTTAAGGGCAAAGTATCTAAGTTAAAAGATGGATGGATAATTAACTCCAAAGGTGAGGCATATTTAAAGGAGAATAATTACACCGTAAAATCGCCATTAATAAAACCACAGATTGAATTAGCGAAAGAATTGGATAACGTAAAGACAAATTATGTAAGAGATTTTATTTCCGAAGCTATTAAATGCCTAGAATACAACCTTCTAAAGTCATCAGTTGTTTTTTCTTGGATTGGAGCAATTTCTCTTTTGTATGAATACATAATTAATCACAAATTGACTGAATTTAATACTGAGGCTAAAAGACGAAATGCCAAATGGAAAAATGCTACAAATATTGATGGATTAACAAGAATGAAAGAATATGATTTTTTGCAAATTTTAGAAGGAATTTCAGTTATGGGTAAGAATACGAAAGGTGAATTAGAGAATTGTTTAAAACTTAGAAACAGTTGTGGTCATCCAAGCACATTGAAAATTGGGCCAAAAAAGGTTGAAGCACATATCGAAATACTTCTATTGAATGTGTATCAAAAGTACAATTAAAACTACCACTAACAATGTTTATAGTGCATAGCACCCTGCGGGATGCTACGACACCATACACGGAACGTTGGCAGTAATAGGTTTGAGATATTATGATATGGGCTTTAGTTGAAAATAAAAAGATAAAAGCAACCCCTAAAACACGAGGAAGATGTCTCCTATGCGGTGAAGAAGTGATATCAAAATGCGGTGACTTAAATGTTTGGCATTGGGCTCATATGAACATTGAAAACTGTGATTCATGGTATGAACCTGAAACTTTTTGGCACGTCCATTGGAAAATGACATTTGGCAAAGAAAATGTTGAGATAGGAATTAAAATTGGTAAAAAAAGACATATCGCTGATGTTTTAACCAAAAAACAAGTTGTGATTGAACTGCAGAATTCCCAAATTAAAAAACAAACAATAAAAGAAAGAGAAGAGTTTTACGGCGAACGAATGCTTTGGTTAATAAATGGAGGTAAGTTCAAAAAAAATCTTATTATTCAAAAGTACTGGAATGATAAACGATACAAAGAATTAGAAAACAACCCAGAAGAACTTATAAAACTCATAATGGAACCAAAACCTGAAAAAGGAAAAAATGAAGAGTTTTTTAAATGGAAATATCCGCGTAAAAGCTGGTTGAATGTACAACGTCCTGTTTTTATTGACTTAGGAATAGATTCTCTTTTTATGGTTACAGAAGGAATGGGTGAATCGCAAATCCGTGGAACTTACATTCCGAAAGAAAAATTTATTATGAAATATGGAGGAAATTATAAATACTACAGCCAACACCGCCTATAATTAATTGCTATTTCGGTAGTCAAACAGTAATAAAACCGCCTCATTCCGAAGCGGTTTTTTATTCCCCTAAAATCAGTAACTTTAAACAAAAAAGAAAAATCATGAAAAAGTTAACATCCCTTTTTATTTGTTTATACTCCGTCTTTGCATTTAGTCAAGATTTAATGGTCACAGATATCAGCCCAAGTACTCAGTCTTTATCAGCAACCCCGACGGATGCCATCACCATTACATTTAATCAAAAAATCAATGAAGCCTCCTTAAATGCAGATACCTTCATGGTATTTGGTAGATGGTCGGGTCCTATGCAAGGAACCTATATTTTTGATGATATAAGTACCAGTGTCACTTTTACCCCAGACCGTTCCTTCTTTTATGGTGAGTGGATCAGTGTACGTTTGACCAATCAAGTTGAAAGTCTAATTAATAATCCCTTGACGAATGGTTATGGTTTTGAATATTGGATCAAGACCTTACCAGGATTATTGAACCAAGAATACATGGGGCAAATTGAAATGCGACAAAATGGTGAAACATTTATACAATGTTATGGTGCCTATGCAGGCGATGTAAACGATGATGAATTTTCAGATTTAATCGTGGTGAATGAAGATTCCGAAGATATTAGAATCCTTCTAAATGATGGAGCAGGAAATTATGATGGTACTTTTACGCTAATCGAAATGCCCGCTTCAACCAAACCAAGTACAAATGGAGGTGCCGATTTTAACCGTGATGGAATGATAGATCTTGCTATTGGAAGCACTCAAAGTAATCAGACCAGTATTTTTATGGGCAATGATTCGAGTATTTTTGATGCTGAAACAAGTCATTCGGTTGGAACAGGAGTTAGAGGATTAACCATCATAGATTTTAATGGCGATGGTTGGGCAGATATTGTAACGGCTAATCGAGTTTCTGGAACTATTTCTTTTTTAGAAAATGATGGTACTGGAGATTTTAATCCCGCAACTCATATGGATGTTGGTATTAATGGAGAAACAGCGATTGCGGCTACTGATCTAAATGGGGATGGTTTTACAGATTTAATTGTGGGTGGATATTCTGGTAATGCTGTAGCCTCTTTATTAAATGATGGTGAAGGTAATTTCACAACACAGGATATCACTACTATTAATGGACAACCATGGATGATTGCCATAGGCGATGTAAATGGAGATGGCTTTGTAGATGTTGCAACTGCGAATTCAAATACACCCACGGTCTCAATACTATTTAGTGATGGGCTAGGAAACTTTAATCTATCTCAGGATTATGCGGTGGGTTCATTTCCATTAGCGATAGATTTAGGAGATCTTGATGGTGATGGTGATTTAGATGTTATGGCAAGTAATTATTCAGGTTCTTTTACCTTATATGAAAATATTGGAAACGGGTTATATAGCAATCCTATCACCTACCCTTCTATTATAGCAGGTTCGTGTACTGTTTTTCATGATAGAAATAACGATGGTGCTTTAGATATTACATTAATTGATGAATTAGCTGATGTAGTGATACTTTACAGAAATACTCCAATTTTAAGTTCAAATGATAATAACCTTACTGAAAATATAAGCCTCTACCCTAATCCTTTTAATAATTCATTATTTTTGAATAATACGTTCAATGATGAAGTGGATTTTAAATTATATGACCTTCTAGGAAGATTGGTGTATGCTGAAGTCATAGAACACTCAAATCAAATACAATTAAATGGCATCGCACTTAAAGATGGCCTTTATATTGCTGAATTAAATTATAAGAACACCAAAACAACAATTAAGTTGTTAAAGAATTAATAATTTTATGAGATTAACAACCATCACCCTCTTAGCCTTATTTTTATATGTTGGTACGTACGGGCAAACAAAAATAACTAGTACTGTAAAAGACACCTTAAAAGTTGGTATTGCAGGTAGTGAGCCTTTTGTTTTTAATGAAAAGGATAAAGGTATTGCCATTGAAATTTGGAAAAAAATTGCTGAAAATCAATCTTGGGAGTTTGAATATGTGCCTTTTGAAAGTGTAGAAAATGCGGTGCATCAATTAAATGATGGCGGTATAGATTTAGTCGTTGGGCCCATAAGCATCACATCGAAACGTCTTGAAAACATGCGGTTTTCTCAACCTTTCTATAATTCTAGTATCTCGATACTTTCCCGTATAGAAAATCAGAGTGTATGGCAAAAGATCAAACCTCTTTTTAGTCTTAAATTATTAATGGCGATTTTTATCTTTTTATTTATTCTTGCTGTTGTGGGTACATTTCTTTGGTTAGCCGAGCGAAAAAAATCACCAGAGCAGTTTCCAAAAGATCCACTAAAAGGTATAGGAACCGGTATGTGGCTAGCTATTGTAACAATGACCACAACTGGATATGGCGACAAAGCCCCAATAACGTTGCCTGGTAGAATCATAACGGGCGCTTGGATGATACTATCTATAATTTTTGCTACTTCTATGGTGGCTGGAATTGCAAGTACATTGACACTCTCTTCGCTTGAATCGACAACTGTTTCTACGATTGAACAACTTTCAGGTGCTAAGGCAGTAACTATTTCTGGTTCCCCAACGGAAACATTTTTAAAAAAATCTAACATAAAAGCAATTGGCGTAAACAATTTAAATGAAGCTATTGCAAAATTAAAAAGTAAGGAGGTAGATGCAGTAGTATATGACCGTCCTCAATTATTATACTTTTTGAAAAATAATAACAATGAAGATTTATATATTAGTAAAGCTGAATACTATAAACAAGGGTATGGCTTTGCTTTTCCGTTAAATTCAGAACTTATGTATGATGTGAATAGAGCTTTACTTATGCTTGCAGAAAACCAAGAAACAGAGCGAATTATTCATTACTATATTCAAAAAGATGAGTAATGTCTAAATTTATAATAACAAGAATTAAAATTTAAAGAATTACTATTTTTATGAGATTAAAAATTATCCCCCTCTTAGCTTTATTTTTATATGTTGGTTCTTATGGGCAAACAAATACAAATGTGTATTTCAGTCTTATAAATCAATCCAATGATAGTATTGATATAAGTCCCCCAAATTTAATTTCGCCAAACCCTGGGTATAATAACCAGCCTAGTTTTAGAGATGACTTATCTATTGTATATGCTGGCAATAATAAGGGGCAAAGTGATATTGCTCATTATTCAATCATAGAAAAATTAAATACGTGGGTACATACACCTACTTCTGGGGGTGAATATTCCCCGCAAGCGATTCCGAATAGCAAGAATATAGCTGCCGTTCGATTAGATACAACTGGACTTCAACGGTTATATGAATATACTACTAAAGAATCAACCCTATTAATTGAGGATTTACAAGTTGCTTATTATGCATTTTATAACGATAGTACGATTGTATCTTCTGTTTTAGGAATTAACGTACTAGACTTAGTTGTATCAGATTTAAAAAAGAAAACCAATGATACCTTGGTTTCAAATGTGGGAAGATCCATCCATAAAATCCCTGGTTCCAATGCCATGAGTTATACGGCAGTCAATGAGGAGAAAAATCATGAAATATTTATGCTCGAGATGAATGAAAGTTTAGAAAGCTTTTTTATTTGTCAGTTACCTGTCGGAATTCAGGATTATGTGTGGTTAAATGATTCAGTTATTTTAATTGGTAGTGGGTCAAAACTCTATAAATATGATATGTTCGGAACACAGGAATGGGTAGTAATTTCAGATTTTACCGAAAATGGAGTGAAAAGTATAACACGATTGGCAGTTAGTAATGATTTAAAACGGATTGCAATGGTTGCTGAATCTGTAGACTAAAAATATATCAATTATCGCATGAAAAAACAGCAACTTCTTCTTTTAATCATTTTTTATGCTACAGTATCCTTCTCCCAAAATTTTACTAGACAAGACACCTTACGTGGAAGTATCACTCCAGAAAGAGCTTGGTGGGATTTAAAACATTACAATTTAAACGTTGAAGTAGATCTTGACACCAAACAAATACAAGGAAGTAATTTGATTAGCTATACCGTGTTAAATGAAAATAATACAATGCAAATCGATTTACAAGCTCCTATGAAAATAGAGAAGGTGATTCAAAAAGGGAAAGAACTTTTAGTTACTTCGGAAGGCAATGCTCATTTTATTCATTTAATAGAAGAACAAGAAGAAGGAACTACTCAAAAACTTACAATATCCTTTTCAGGGAAACCTCCAACAGCTAAAAATGCACCTTGGGATGGTGGTTTTTCTTGGAAGAAAGATTCAAACGGAAACCATTTTGTTGCAACTTCTAACCAGGGAATTGGAGCTAGTATTTGGTGGCCAAACAAAGATCATTATTACGATGAACCTGATAACGGAATTGACTTTGCAATCACCATTCCTAATGGATTGATGGCTGTTGCCAATGGAAGATTAATTTCTTCTGAAACGATTCAAAATAAAACCACTTGGACTTGGAAAGTGGTCAACCCAATCAATAACTATGGAGTCAATATAAACATAGGAGATTATGTTCATTTTGGCGAAAAATATATGGGTGAAAATGGACCCTTAGACATGGATTATTATGTGCTGAGGGAAAATTTGGACAAAGCAAAAAAACAGTTTAAACAAGCACCAAAAATGATGAAAGCGTTTGAGCATTGGTTTGGACCTTATCCTTTTTATGAAGATAGTTTTAAATTGGTGGAAGTTCCTTATTTAGGAATGGAACATCAAAGCAGTGTTACCTACGGAAACAAATATGAGAATGGTTATTTAGGGAGTGATTTCTCAAAAACAGGCTGGGGTTTAAAATTTGATTTTATCATTATTCATGAATCAGGACACGAATGGTTTGCAAATAATATTACCCATATTGATGTCGCTGATATGTGGATCCATGAGAGCTTTACAAATTATTCAGAAAATCTATACTTAGATTATCACTTCGGAAAAAAAGCCTCTTCAGAATATGTAATTGGAACTAGAAGATTGATTAAAAATGACCGTCCACTCATTGGTGTTTATAATGTAAATAAAGAAGGTAGTGGAGATATGTATGTAAAAGGAGGAAATCTATTACACACCTTAAGACAACTAATTGAAGATGATGAAAAATGGAGACAAATATTACGAGGTTTAAACAAAGATTTCTACCATCAAACAATTAGCAGCAAACAATTAGAAGAATATATTAGTGAAAAATCTGGTATTGATCTAACTGAATTCTGGAATCAATATTTACGAACCATTAAAGTTCCAAAAGTTGAATATAAAATTGCTGAAAATCAACTTAGCTTTCGATATGTTTCCATTATTGAAAAATTTGATATGCCCGTAATTGCTATTGTTAATGGAACAGAAGAATGGATTTTTCCTTCCGCTACATGGAAAACAAAAGACTTTTCAGAAACAATTAAATCTGTTGAAATTAAGAAAGACTTTTATGTGGAAAGTGAACTGATTTCAGAATAAAAAAATGACTCAAGCTGAATCATACTTCCCAAGAGAGGTCGAATGGTAAAATTAGCTACTAATTGAAAGTTAAAATAATAAATACTTCTCTGTAATTATGTATTTTAGACACTACTAAATTTCCAACAATGAATAAATTATTGCTTTTATTATTTCTAGGGTTTGTTTTCATAAATCCAATTACAGCTCAAGAAGAAAAAAAAGAAGAAAAGGAAAAATGGGATGTTTCCAATCCAGGAGATGATTTCAATTATAAAGCACACCGTTTTACAACAGATGAAGGTACTTGGATGAATCTTGATGTAAGTCCTGATGGAAAAACCATCGTATTTGATATGCTTGGCGACATTTATACAATACCAATTTCAGGAGGAAAAGCAAAAGCAATTAGAACTGGAATTCCATTTGAAATTCAACCTAGATTTAGTCCAGATGGCTCTAAAATATCGTTTACAAGTGATGCGGGTGGAGGGGATAATATTTGGCTAATGGATCGGGATGGAAGCAATCCAAAGCAAGTCACTAAAGAAAAGTTTAGGTTATTGAATAATGCTGCTTGGATGCCAGATGGTAATTATTTAATTGCTAGAAAACATTTTTCTTCATCGCGTAGCCTTGGTGCTGGAGAAATGTGGATGTATCATAAATCGGGAGGCAGTGGATTACAATTAACCAAACGAAAAAACGACCAGCAAGATGTAAATGAACCTTTTGTATCTCCAGATGGCACATATTTATATTATAGTGAAGACATGTATTCGGGTGGATCTTTTCAATACAATAAAGATCCAAACAAACAGATCTATGTAATAAAACGATACAATTTTGAAACGGGTAAAACGGAAACAATAACTGGAGGTCCAGGAGGTGCAGCTCGACCAACAGTGTCTCCAGATGGAACAAAATTAGCTTTTATAAAAAGAGTTCGTACAAAAACAGTGTTGTTTATTCATGATTTAAAAACGGGGGAAGAAACTCCTGTCTATGATCAATTAAATAAAGACCAACAAGAAGCATGGGCGATATTTGGTATTTATCCAAATTTTAACTGGATGCCAAATAATACGGATATAGTTATTTGGAGTGGAGGAAAAATTAATACTATAAACACACAATCGCTGCAAGTAAAAAATATTCCATTTACGGTTGATGTAACAATTGATTTAGCTGAAACAGTTCATTTCAATAATCCAATCGAAGAAAAATCATTCACTTCCAAAATGATTCGTAATACGATTACTACACCTGATGGAAAAACGATTGTTTTTAATGCGTTGGGATATTTATGGAAAAAGAAATTACCGAAAGGAAAACCTCAACGGTTAACTTCAGGAACAGATTTTGAATCGGAACCTAGTTTTTCTCCTGACGGAAGTAAAATAACCTATGTAACATGGAATGATGTTAATAAAGGGGGCATTTATAGCGTATCTATTTCAGGAGGTGCTCCTATTCTACTTTCTTCAAATAAAGGAATTTATAGAACTCCATCCTATTCGCCTGATGGAACATCGATTGTTTTCAGAAAAGAATCTGGAAATATGGATCAAGGTTTTACAAATACGAAAGAACCTGGTATTTATATTATAAATGCTACTGGAGGAAAAGAAACTAAAATAATCAATAAAGGAGCTTATCCATTATTTTCAAAAGATGGAAGTCGTATATTTTTACAGACAGGGGGAACTTATTTTGGGAGTCTAACTAAAAAATTAATAAGTGTCGATTTAAATGGGAAAGATGAAAAAACACATATAAGCTCAAAATATGCAAATAGATTAGTGCCGAGTCCAGATAATAAATGGATTGCATTTACAAATCTTCATAAAGTGTTTATTGCGCCTCTTGTTTTAAATGGACAAGAATTAAATATAGATGACAAGAGTAAATCGCTACCTGTATCAAAATTAGCTGAAGATGCTGGAATAAGTATTCATTGGTCTAATGACAGTAAAAAAGTAATGTGGACTTTAGGCGATGAATATTTTTTAAATGAAATAAAAGATAGGTTTACATTTTTAGATAATTCACCTAAAGAAATTCCAGAACTAACAAAAGAAGGAATCAAAATTGGACTTTCTGGAAAAGTTGATAGCCCTACCGGTAGAATTGCATTTACAAATGCAAGAATCATTACTATGGAAGGTGACGAGGTAATTGAAAATGGTACAATTATTATTAATAATAATAAAATTGAAGCCCTTGGACAAAATATTACAATTCCTGGTGATGCAAAAGTGTATGATGTTTCTGGTAAAACAATCATGCCAGGAATGGTAGATGCTCATGCGCATATTGGAGCCTTTAGATCTGGTTTATTAAGCCAGCAAAATTGGAGGTTCATGGCAAATTTAGCCTATGGTGTAACGACAGCGCATGATCCTTCCTCAAATACAGAAACTGTTTTTTCTCTTTCTGAACTTCAAAAAACTGGCGGACTTATAGGCCCTAGATTATACTCAACTGGATTTATACTTTATGGCGCTGATGGTGATTTTAAAGCAAATATAAATAGCCTTGATGACGCAAGAAGTAGCATAAGAAGAACAAAGGCTTTTGGTGCAAAAAGTGTGAAGAGTTATAACCAACCAAGAAGAGAGCAAAGGCAACAAGTGTTGCAGGCTGCACGTGAGTTAGGAATCAATGTTGTTCCAGAAGGAGGTTCAACCTTTTTTACAAATATAACCATGGTAATTGATGGTCATACTGGAGTAGAACATAATATACCTGTGGCTCCTATTTATAAAGATATCGTTGAATTATGGGGCGCTAGTGGAACAGGCTATACTCCTACCCTTATTGTAAATTATGGCGGTCTAAATGGTGAATTCTATTTTTACCAAAGAGATAATGTTTGGGAAAATGAAAAGCTTTTAAAGTATACTCCTAGAGGAATTATAGACAGCCGTTCTCGCCATAGAACTATGGTTCCAGATGAAGAATATAAAAACGGACATTTTTTGGTTTCTGAAGCTGCAACAAAACTTTCAAATGCTGGTGTAAAAGTAAATATGGGTGCTCATGGGCAATTACAGGGTCTTGGCGCCCATTGGGAAACTTGGATGATCCAACAAGGTGGTATGTCAAATCATGATGCTTTAAAAACGGCAACAATTAATGCTGCAGATTATATAGGCCTAGGAAACGATATCGGTTCTTTAAAAACTGGAAAATTTGCAGATTTAATAATTCTAAACGAAAATCCTCTTACCAAAATTGAACATACAAATAGTATTGAAATGGTAATGATTAATGGACGTTTATATGACACCAAAACTATGAATGAAATAGGAAATCATCCTAAAGAAAGAAAGCCATTCTTTTGGGAGTTATCCAATTATAATCAGGCATTTCCATGGCATCAAGAAACCAATGGTTTTATGGACGGTGGTTGTGGTTGTCATATCGGTCATAATTAAAAGGGAAATAATAGGTATTGTAGTATCTTTGCAAAATATTTGTAAAACAAACCTATGGATTTCAGTGATTTAGACTTAAACAAACCTATTTTAAAAGCCATTTTTGAAAAAAACTATGAATCTCCAACAGAGATTCAGGAGAAAACAATTCCATTGGTCTTGGCTAAAAAAGATTTGATTGCGACTGCACAAACTGGAACTGGAAAAACGGCTGCTTTTATTTTACCAATCCTTCAGTTATTATTTCACAATAAGAATGACGCTGAAAACACAAAAAGTATAAGAAGCTTAATTGTAAGTCCTACTAGAGAGTTAGCGGTTCAGATTAATGAAGAGTGTATCGCTTTTTCAAAATATACTGGCTTAAAAAGTACAGTTGTCTACGGAGGTACTTCGATTAATGCTCAAGAAAAAATATTAAATGAGGGCATCGATATTTTAATAGCAACTCCAGGTAGACTTTTAGATTTATGTGATCAAGAAATTATAGACCTAAGTGCTGTAGAAATTTTAGTATTAGATGAGGCAGATTTAATGTTAGATATGGGCTTTATTGACGATGTAAAAAAAATAAATCGTCTTTGCTCACAAGAAAAGCAAGTCTTACTATTTTCGGCAACGATGCCTTATAAAGTGATGCGATTTGCAGAACGAATTTTAACCGATCCTGTGCGAATTGAAATTGAGCCTGAGATTAGATCTTCGAAAAAATTAAAGCAGTACTTATATTATGTTTCTAAAACCGATAAAGTAGAATTGTGCTTGCATTTACTTCGGAATACAATCCAAGGTAATATTTTAATTTTTAGAAGAACCCGTAATGGTGTAGATCGATTAGAACAAACACTTCTAAAAAATGGTTTTAAAGCGGAAGGATTACACGGCGATAAAGCGCAAAGTGTGAGACAAAATATTTTAGATAATTTTAAATATGATAAAATCAATATTTTAATTGCCACTGATGTAGCTTCACGTGGAATTGATATTGATGACTTAGATGCTGTATTAAATTTTGATCTTCCTAATATCCCTGAAACTTATGTTCATCGAATTGGAAGAACAGGAAGAGCTGGAAAATCTGGTGCATCATTTTCTTTTTGTGCCCCAGATGAGAAAGAATATGTTTCTGGTATACAAAAGTTAATAAAATCTGCTATTCCCGTTGTTGAAGACCACCCTTGTTCTGTTATAGCAAAAGAAAAACCTAAACAGGATAATACAAAAAGAACTAAACATAAAAAAAGCAGAAAATCTGCAGCTTCAAAAAAGAATAAGAAGCGTTGGTATTAAATAATATACCTATATATTTGCCCGTTTTTCAAATAAGAATTCATGCAAAGATTATTAAAAAATTTCACATTCAATCCAAAAAATGATATCCTTTCAGGACTAACTGTAGCACTTGCATTAGTACCTGAAGCTGTAGCATTTTCCTTTGTTGCTGGTATTGACCCTTTAGTAGGTTTATATGGAGCATTCATGATGGGAATTGTTACTGCCATATTTGGAGGGAGACCTGGAATGATTTCTGGAGCTACTGGAGCTATGGCGATTGTAATGGTTCATTTAATTCAGAAAGGAAATGAAGTAGGAATAGGATTAGATGCTCCCGTTGAAAACTTAGGTTTACAGTGGTTATTTATCACATTACTTTTAGTGGGTGGAATTCAAATTGCTGCAGGAATTTTTAGGTTAGGAAAATTTGTTCGTTTAATTCCTCATCCTGTAATGATGGGATTTGTAAATGGTTTAGCTATTGTAATATTTCTTTCACAAATAGGTCTTTTTAAACAAAGGGTTGATGGTGAAATGCAATGGATACAAGGGTCTTCATTATATTTCATGTTTGGATTAGTCTTATTAACAATGGCTATCATGTATTTTTTACCAAAAATCACCAAAAAAGTACCTGCAGCATTAGTTGCAATTATTGTTGTAGCTGCAATTACAATATTTGGCGGTCTCGATGTAAGTACCGTTGGTTCTTTTATTAAAGAAGGTGGTGGAAAAGGATTGCAGGGCTCATTACCAGAATTTCAATCACAAATATTTAGTTTGTTTTATACACTAAAAGGCAATTGGCAACTAATTGTTTCAACTGCATTTTTATTAGCAGCTGTAGGGCTTATTGAATCTCTTATGACGTTAAACCTAATTGATGATATGACTGAGACCCGTGGAAGTGGGAATAGAGAATGTGTAGCTCAAGGTGGAGCCAACATTCTTAATGGACTGTTTGGCGGAATGGGTGGCTGTGCAATGATTGGTCAATCGATTATTAATGTGAATTCTGGAGGTCGTGGAAGACTTTCTGGAATTGTTGCCGCAATTGCTTTATTATGTTTTGTGTTATTTGGGGCTCCTTTAATTGAACAAATTCCTATTGCTGCTCTAATTGGCGTAATGTTCATGGTAGTAATCGGGACCTTTGCATGGAGTAGTTTTAGAATATTAAACAAAATACCATTAGCTGATGCCTTTGTATTAATTGCAGTATCTGCCATTACTGTTTGGCAAGATTTAGCTATTGCTGTAATTGCCGGTGTAATCATGTCGGCATTAGTATTTGCATGGAAAAATGCAACCATGATTCGTGCAAGAAAAAGAATTAAAGAAGATGGGACTAAAGTGTATGAGATATGGGGGCCATTATTTTTTGGTTCTTCACAAGCATTTAACTCGAAATTTGATTATAAAACAGACCCAGATTCTATAGAAATTGATTTTATTGAATCAAAAGTAGGTGATCATTCAGGTATCGAATCTTTAAAAAATGTTACTAATAAATACCTTGCATTAGGTAAAAGTATAAAGCTAACTCATTTAAGTCCGGAGTGTAGAGTTATCTTACTAAAAGCCAGTCCAAAATTTGAATCTTTAATAGAAACTTCAATCGAAGATCCAAGGTATCATGTTGTTACAGATTTATTAGACAGTGATGTATAAATTCTATTTTAAGGATGAAATACCATGCTATTTTTAAAGCTAACACAGACCTCCTAAAAAATCCAGATACGATTCATCCTGGGCAAGAATTAATTATACCAAATTTATAGTATAATTTATTAAAACTAAAAAAACTGTTCAAATTATTTGAGTAGTTTTTTTTATATTACAGCATGTTAGAAGTGCTACATACTATAGATATTTTTCTTGCTTTTTTGCTTTTTATTGCGGGAGCACTTGCCTTTACATTATCTACGATTAGTGGTGGTGGTGGTGCTTTAATGCTAATTCCTTTTTTAAACATATTTATTGGCATTTCCCAAACAGCGCCAGTCCTAAATTTAGGAGCATTTATAAGCCGTCCATCTAGGATCATTATTTTCTGGAAAAATATTGTGTGGAAGGTATTTTGGTATTATGTGCCTTCCGCTATACTAGGTGCTATAGTAGCTGCTTACCTCTTTACTGAGGTGAAAATTGTATGGCTTCAAATTATTATTGGCCTATTTTTAATTAGTACTTTTTTTCAATATCGCTTCGGAAAGAAAGAACGATCTTTTAATGTTCACTTATGGTATTTTATTCCTTTAGGATTTATAATTTCAATCATTGGAACATTTACTGGAGGAATGGGCCCCGTACTAAACCCATTTTACCTCAATGCTGGAATTACTAAAGAAGAATTAATTGGCACTAAAGCCGCTAATTCATTTTTCTTAGGACTCGCACAAGTAAGTAGTTATAGTTACTTTGGATTGTTATCGAAAGAACTCTGGATCTATGGTATTATTCTAGGACTTGGTGCAACCATTGGAAATTTAATGGGCAAAAAGCTTCTTAAAAAAATGACCAATAAAACATTCAGAAAATTAGTGATTTATATCATGGTGATTAGCGGTATTGTTTTACTTGTGAAAGCTTTAACAAATTAACTTCTATTTAAGAATTCGTTATGTTCAAATTAGTACCTTTAAAATATTAAAAACCAAACGAACTAAACCAAAAAAATGAAAAAGCACTTATTCTTAATGCTTCTTTGCATTACCTCTACCCTATTTTCTCAAGAATTCTCAATGGACATCCTTAAAGATGTGAAACCTCGTAATATTGGACCTGGAGGTATGTCTGGAAGAGTAACCGCAATTGATGTTGTTACAGATAATACAGATATTATGTATGTAGGAACAGCTTCTGGTGGATTGTGGAAGTCTAAAAGCGGCGGTGTTACTTGGATTCCAATTTTTGAAAATGAAAAAACAGCTTCCATAGGTGCGGTTGCTATTCAGCAATCTAATCCGTCGGTTATTTGGGTTGGAACAGGTGAAGGGAATCCAAGAAATAGTTTAAATGGAGGTTTTGGGGTATACAAATCTTTAGATGGAGGGAAAAATTGGCTCGCTATGGGTTTAGAAAATACGCGCCATATTCATAAAATAATTATAGATCCAACAAACCCTGATACTGTTTACATTGGAGCTATTGGTTCACCTTGGGGCGAACATAAAGAAAGAGGTGTTTATAAAACTACCGATGGAGGTAAAACATGGAATCAGATTCTATTTACCAATATTAAATCTGGAGTTGCAGATATGGTCATTGATCCAACCAACCCAAATAAATTAATAGTTGCCATGTGGGAACACAAACGCGATCCTTGGTTTTTTAATTCTGGTGGTGAAGGTTCTGGTATTTATGTAACACATGATGGAGGAGATACATGGGTAAAGAGAACAGATAAAGATGGTTTACCCAAAGGGGAATTAGGCAGAATTGGTCTTTCTATAGCTCCTAATAAACCAAATATTATTTATGCATTAGTAGAAGCAAAAAAAAATGCTTTGTATAAAAGTGAAGATGGTGGTTTTACTTTCAAAAATATAAATGATAAAAGTGATATTGGAAACAGGCCCTTTTATTATAGCGATATTTTTGTAGATCCAGAAAATGAAAATAGAGTGTATTCTGTTTTTACTTATGTAAATGTTTCAGAAGACGGTGGAAAAAACTTTAAACAGTTAATGCCTGCTTATGGTGTTGATAATGGCGTACATCCAGATCATCATGCTTGGTGGATTCATCCAACAGATGGTAGTTTTATGATCGATGGAAACGACGGTGGTATGAATATTACACATGACGGTGGAAAGACTTGGCGTTTTGTTGGAAACCTACCTGTCGCTCAATTTTATCATATCAATGTTGATAATGAAATTCCATACAATGTGTATGGAGGAATGCAAGATAATGGTTCTTGGAGAGGTCCTGCTTATGTATGGAAATCGCAAGGGATTAGAAATGACTACTGGCAAGAAATAACATTTGGTGATGGATTCGATGTAATCCCCGATCGCGATGACAGTCAATATGGATGGAGTATGAGCCAGCAAGGCTATGTAAGCAGATACGATTGGAAGACTGGTAATAATTATACCGTTCGACCAACGCATCCAGATCCAGAGGTTAAACTGCGTTTTAACTGGAATGCTGCTATTAATATTGATCCATTTAATAATAGTACGCTTTACTTCGGAAGTCAATTTGTACATAAAAGCACTGATAAAGGTTTAACATGGAAATTAATTTCTTCAGATTTAACAAGCAATGATCCTGAAAAACAGAAGCAAGATGAAAGTGGTGGATTGACTATGGATGCTACAGGAGCTGAAAACCACACAACCATTTTAGTAATTGAACCTTCTCCTCTAGAACAAAATATGTTATGGGTAGGAACAGACGACGGCCGTGTGCATTACAGCCTAAATGGAGGTGCTAATTGGACCAATGTTTCTAAAAACATTAAAGGCTTACCTGAAGGCAGTTGGATTGTTCAGATAAAAGCTTCTAATAAAGTAAAAGGAGAAGCACTTTTGGTCGCTAATGATTATAGACGTTTCAATTACATTACTTATGTATATAGAACTACCGATTATGGAAAAACTTGGCAACGAATTGCAGATGCGAATGATTGTGAAAGTTTTGCTTTAAGTATTGTTGAAGACCCAATTGAAAAAAACTTACTTTTTTTAGGTACTGATGATGGCTTATATGTTTCGATAGATGCAGGAGAAAATTGGAAGAAATGGACGCATGGTTTTCCGACAGTTCCTGTAAAAGATTTAGTGATTCAGGAAAGAGAAAATGATTTAGTAATTGGAACTTTTGGTAGAGCTGCTTGGGTACTTGACGATATACGACCCTTAAGAGCTATCGCTAAAGACAAATCTATTCTAAGTTCGCAACTAAATATTTTCACCCCTCCTATTGCATATCAAGCATCATATCAACAACCTACAGGAAGTCGATTTGGAGCAGATGCAATTTACAATGGTGAAAATCGGGACTATGGTGCCTTGATTAAATATTACTTTAAGAAAACTGAAGAAGTAAAAGATGATTCTGATGATTCAGAAGAAGAAGAAGAAGAAGAAATTCCCGAAGAAAAAAGGCCTAGTAAAGATTCTATTTATGCAAAAATTTATGATGGTTCAAGGTTAATTAGAAGCTTAAAGAAAAAGGTTCCAGATAGTACAGGAATTTATACATGGCAATGGTATATGAATGAAGCTGGGGTTTCAAGACCTTCAAGAAAAATAAAAAAACAAAAAAATGAGCCAAGTGGAGCTACGGTAAAACCAGGTAAATATAGAATTGAACTCAATTATTTAGAAAATACCTCAACTACATACATTGATGTTGTTTCAGATCCAAGACTTAAGGTTTCTGAAAAATCAATAACAGAAAGGTACGATGCATCTAAAGAAACAGAAGGGTTTATTAAAGTAGCTTCAGAAGCAGTAAAACAATTAGTTGAAAGTAAAAATACTGCTAGCGATTTTAGTAAAAAACTAAAAAAAGAAAATGATAAAAAATATAAATCTGAAATAAAAGCGAGTAAAGACATTGTTAAAAAAATTGATTCATTAATTGCTTTATATATTGGCAAAGAAGATAAACGTCAAGGAATTACAAGAAATCCTGAGGTTACAGTAATGCAAAGAATTGGCACTGCAAGATGGTATAGTGGCAGTCGTCCTAGCGGAATGACCGAAACTGAATCTATCCTTATTCAACAAGCGAAAGATGAATTAAATAAAAGCTTGCAAGAAACAAATGCCTTTTTTGTAACCGATTGGGCAGAATATAAGTCTAAGTTGGATGCAGTCTCTATTTCTCCATTTAAAGAAATAAAAACCTTAACTACTAATTAAAAATTAACGATATGAAAAAATTATTATTGATCTGTTTAGGAATCACCTTATTGGTTTCCTGTAAAGATCCTGAAGGAAAAAAGAAACTAGCGAAAGTTATAAGTCCCGACGAATATTCGATTGAGCAATTTATGGATAATGAAAATGCATTTGCGAATGGGTTTTCATCAGATAAAACGAAAGTATTAATCACCAGTAATCGATCAGGAATCTACAATATGTATTCTGTATATGATATTGGTGGTGAATTAACACCTATTTCTAAATCGGATAGTGCCTCTGTTTTTGGTATTTCATATTTTCCAGAAGATGACCGTATTTTATTCAGAATGGATGGGAATGGAGATGAAATTTATAAAATTTTTATGAAGGACAGTTCTGGTGTAAAAAGCCTTACTCCTATTGAAAATGTTCGTGCAACCTTTAGAGGATGGTCAAAAGACGGTAAAAGCTTTTTTTATGCAAGTAATGAAAGAGACGCTAAATACATGGATCATTATGAAATGAATATATCGACTTTCGAATCTAAAATGATATATCAAAATAATGATGGAATGAATTTTGGCGGAATGTCAGAAGACAGAAAACATGTGTTGCTTTCTAAAACGATTAATACAAACGACAGTGATTTATACCTACTAAATACCGAAACCAATGAATCAATAAAAGTAAATGATAACTTAAGCAGCAATTCGCCACAAGATTTCGCTCCAGATGGAACCTCATTTTATTATACAACAGATGATAATGCAGAGTTCACGTACTTAATGAAATATACTCTTGAAGATGGTACTAAGAAAAAAGTGGTAGAAAAAAAATGGGATATTAATAGCTTTTATTTTACAAGAAATGGAGCTTATAAAGTTCTATTTACCAATGAAGACGCAAAGTCTGTGATGGAAGTAAGAGATACTAAAACTGATGAAGTAATTTCATTTCCAGATATTAATAATCAAAACATAACTGGAGCACGATTTTCTCGAGATGAAACAATGGCATTACTTACCACTGCAGGATCGAATATGCCAACCAATACCTATTCATATAACATAGCTTCAAAACAACAGTATCAATTAACGAATGTCTTAAATAAAGAAATTGATGAAGCACATATGGTTACTGCAGAAGTAGTTAGATTTAAATCATTTGATGGATTAGAAATTCCTGCTATTTATTACAAACCACACCAAGCTTCAGCAACCAATAAGGTTCCAGCTTTAGTATGGGTCCATGGAGGTCCAGGAGGGCAATCAGGGCAACGTTTTAATTCCACTATACAATATCTTGTAAATCATGGCTATGCAATTTTAGCAGTAAATAATCGCGGTAGTAGTGGCTATGGTAAAACATTCTTTAAAATGGATGATCAAAATCACGGAGACAAAGATTTAAAAGATTGTATTGCTGGAAAAGATTGGTTAGCAACTCAAGATGTCATCGATCCTTCAAAAATAGGAATTCTAGGAGGTTCTTATGGTGGGTATATGACAATGGCAGCATTAACTTATGCTCCTGATGAGTTTGAAGTTGGTGTTAACTTATTTGGTGTTACCAATTGGATGCGTACGTTAAAAAGTATTCCACCATGGTGGGAATCATTTAAAGAAGCATTGTACACAGAAATGGGGGATCCTAATACAATTGATTCGGTTCGTTTAAAAAAAATATCACCATTATTTCATACGGATAAAGTAACAAAACCACTTATTGTATTACAAGGAGCACAGGATCCTAGGGTTTTAAAAATTGAATCTGATGAAATAGTTGAAGGAGTTAAAAAAAATGGTGTCCCAGTAGAGTATGTACTTTTTGAAGATGAAGGACATGGTTTTGTTAAAAAGGAAAACCAAATAGTAGCTTACCGTAGTATTTTAAAGTTTTTAGATAAATATCTAAAAGGAGAAGGATTAGAAGCTTTAGATTCAAACAATACAGAATCTACGCCAATAGAATAAAATTAAAAAATATTAAATGTATTCTTAAAGCAGGTTGTAAAAACCCTGCTTTTTTTTTATTTCAAAAAATAATATCGAAAAAATTCGAAGAATCCTCTTACCTTTAAAGAACTAAAAACAATTAAAATATTTATAAAATGAAAAAAATTGGAATATTATTAATACTTACCTGCTCTGTTATCTTTAGCTCTTGTAAAGAAAACAAAGATAATAAAGTTGAAGAAACTAAAATTGAAGAAGCTCAAGAAGAAGAGAGAAAAGTAGTTGAATTTACATTAGAATCTAAAAGCGATACGGAAGCCAAAGGAAAATTTAAATTTACCGAAGAAAATGGAGTGGTAACAATGCATGGAAAATTCTGGGATTTAAGTCCTGGTACTCATGCAGTTCATATTCATGAAAAAGCAGATTGTTCTTCTCCAGATGGTAAATCGGCTGGTGGACATTGGAACCCAACCTTTGAAAATCATGGTAAATGGGGAGATACAACAGGATTCCATAAAGGAGATATTGGAAATTTTCAAGTTAGTGATAAAGGAACAGGAGTTATTAATTTAACAACCGATTTATGGTGTATTGGTTGTGTTGATGAAAAGAAAGATATTTTAGGAAAAGCTATTATCGTTCATCAAGGTACAGATGATTTTGTATCACAACCGTCTGGTGCAGCTGGTGCTAGAATTAGTTGTGGAGGCATTATTGAATAAGGCCCTTTAAATAAATTAAAAAAGCCCATCCTAAATAGGATGGGCTTTTTTAATAGCAACTTTAAAATGTTTCTTTTTAGTGACTCACAAATAGTTTACTTTATGTTTCATTTAGAACTACTGATTACTATATAAATATCAAATATCCTGCCAAAAAAACTCCACCCTTAAATAAGAGTGGAGTTTAATAAATAATTGACTTCTTATTCTTTAATAATTCGTTTTACTAAAGTATTTGATACTCCTTCAATTTTAACGAAATATATTCCTGAAGTATAACCTTCTAATGAAATCATAGTTTCTGAGGTAGCATCTGATAATTTTTTAACTTGAATTATTCTACCATTTACATCAATGATGGTTGCTGAAACTAATTGTTCTGAACTATTATTTATTAATGCAAATTGACCATTTGTAGGATTAGGATACAATACAATATTCTTGTCCAACTCAAAATTTTCTGTTGATAATAAACAGGCTAATAATGGATCTGTTACTGTAACTTCTGCAGTACAAGTATTAGTATTTCCATTCCCATCATCTATCGTAATAGTAACAGTTGTCGCACCTATATCATTACAAGTAAATAACTCTTGACTTAAAGTAACTGTTGTTGGTGAACCACAATTATCTGTTGTATTTCCTGGTAAATAATAAAATGCTACATAATCATTTGTTGCACTCCAAGTTTGTGAATTTCTACCAGGAGTAGCAAGCCCTAATGTACCAGTAGCATTTTCCAAACCTTGTGTCATTGGTCCTCTATTAGTAATTTCTGTACTATGAATCTCTATTTTATTGGTTCCTTCAAATAAATGTATTTGCGATGTTACACCTTCTGAAGAATTATAATAAGGAACATCATCAAACTCCATAATTAATTTACGATCTGGACTTGTTCCAACAGTTTCATAACTTATAGTTCCTCCAGCCGAAGGGTTTAAATCTTGCCAAGCAAATGCTATAAAATTACTTGGTCCGCCCACTGATGGCAATAAACCTCCAGTACAACATCCACTTTCATTTCCATTTGAAAAGGTTATAAACCCATTAGAAGAAATATAAAAATTTGTATAATCAACCTCGTAAAAATTAAATGTAAAGCCAATATTTAAGGCATTAGATACATCGTCATCATTTAAACTTACAGTAGTCCCTGATATTGCTATTGGTGCAAATGTTCCTGTTTGATCTACTGTCATATCTCCTGGCAATACATTTTCAACAACATCTTGAAGCGTTAAAATTGCTTCTCCATTTTCATCTAATTCTAAAGCAACATCCTGACAAATTATTTCCGGAGTATCAGATATAACTTCAATATCATCAGAAGCTACTCCAATAGCACATGTAGAAACAACATCATATTCAATTATATGAGAACCAATCCCAGCTATTGCAGGATCAAAATCATAAGTAAGTCCATCACCATTATCGGTAACTCCAAGGCCAGAATATACTCCACCTATTGGAGTACCTCCTCCAAATACTTGAACACCTTGCCCCACACAAACTTCTTCTTCTGTGTTAATTGCAGGTACTGGGGAATCAAAAGATTCTGTTCCATCTGAAACACTACCAGACGACCCTTGATCTGCACTAAATCCAAGACCTCTTCTAGCAAATGCATCCCATATTATACACTCGTTTGCTCCTCCATAAATAGCTTGATCGGCTGCAAGAATTGCATCTCTACCATCCACAAATCCAGGGCCACAAGGTTGTAATTTCATACCTTCAGTAACAATAGCCATTGCTACTACATTACCAGCATCTAAAATTGTATCACCTGTAAAATTGTAAATATCCGTATCAAATCCATGTTCATCTATTAATGCCCAGCTTACTTCCCAAAGCATTGTTGCCCATACAGAACCAACACCATGAGGTACAGCAGCTGTTTTAATATAATCATACGTCTGTGGGTTTACACCCATATCTGTACTATATGGAAAAGGTCTTATACCGTCTGCATCTGGACCTTCTCCAAATAAATAAGTTCCAACACCACGAGAATCTGTACCTGTATCACCAGGTTCTATAGTCATCATAACTCCATAGTAATCACTCCATCCTTCACCCATTTGTTCCGAATTCCCTAAACATCCTGTATTATTTGGACCTCCAGTTAATCGATTTGATATTCCATGTCCATATTCATGAACAATAACTAAATTATCAAAATCACCATCCTTATCGCCACATACATACATTTGCATCGTTGGGTTGCCTCCATCTGATGGTGTTCCAAAATTTGCATTACATGATCCTGAACCGTCTTGTGCTTCAGCATTTACAGAATCAGATCCTGCTCCACCATTGCCATAATTATTTTCTTGAAAGTTTCCTCCAGCTTCATCAAAACCATAGGTATACATAACATCATGAATAATATTGTTCCAATAAAATAAATTAGTGATTGCAGCATCTTCATATGGAGTTACATCAGAATATATTTCACTAAATGGATATGCTGTAAAATCTAAATCAGCTCCTCCATCGGGTTGATACCCCTGGTTATCTCCATCGTCATAAGAATTTACATTGTTACCTCTGGTAACTGTAAATTCAGCCCCCGCAATACCATCTGTATCATGCCATCCAAAAGGAGATGCAGTAGCATCTTCAATTCCAGATTCAATAGATCTACCTCCATAATAAGGACTTTCAATAGGCATCGCTAATACTTCATAACAAGATATACAGCCGCCAATTTCTTCAGAAGTTTCTATATAATTCGGAATATCAAATAAGTTGATGTTATAATTTAAATTTTCATGACTAGAATGGTCATGCTCAAAAGAGCAACTTACCATCCAGTTATTTTTATTTAATATTTCACCTGTAACTGCATCAATTCTTATACTCCACCAATCTTGTTGGCTTATTTCTTGAATTGAAATATCCCAAGCTAAAACAAGTTGATTGCTTTCTGTAAAATAGTATACTAATTTTGCAGGTATATTACTTAAAGAAATGCCTCCATTACTCAAGATCGTTTTTTGACTGTTCCCTTGTTCTACTTCTAAAACTGTTATAGCATCCGTAATTGCATACCCCAATTGGTTTGCAGCTGCTGCAACAGCTTGTGTTGCGTTTATGGATGGAGATGAGCTTCCTAAAATTTTATCTGTACTTTTAAATATAAATTTATTATTTGAAGAAATTGTTTCTCCATTTAAAATATGAATACCAGACTGTGTTCCATATACCTCAATATCATTTTTAGATTGAGTAAAGTATACATGTTGTATATCACTTGTTCTACTAACATTTTCATCTGTAATTAGCCATTGTACATCATCGGTTATTAAATTATCCTTTTCTAATAATGTTGTGAAATGATCTGTTAAGTTTTGCGCATAGTTTTGAGCTTTTATTTGTGTTGTAAAAACACAAAGAAATCCCAAAAATAAAAGTGTAGTAATTCTTTTCATATTAATTAGGTTGAAGTTTAGTTTAATATTTTAGTTAAATGTTAAGAATGTTAAGAGTTTATAAAACTAGAGAAAAGTTATTTATAAAAACAACACCATATTATCATATAACTAGTTACGGTCATATAACAGTTAAAAAACAAAAAACCCTAAGTATTTAAACAAAATTAATTATATATAAAAACCCAAAGAGTTATAACTCTTTGGGTTTTAAAATTATACTTTAAAATAACTCTAACAGTTATTAGCTGATTGATATCTTATTCTCTAATAATACGTTTTATTAAAGTATGTGATACTCCTTCAACCTTAACAAAATACATTCCTGAAGCATAAGCTTCTAATGAAATCATTATTTCTGAAGTTGCATTTGATAAACTTTTAACTTGAATAATTCTTCCATTTACATCAATTATTGTAGCTGAAACTAATTGTTCTGAACTATTATTAATTAAGTTGACTATACCTCTTGTTGGGTTTGGTAACAATTGAATACTATTGTTGAATTCTGAATCATTAGTGCCTAATAGTTCTTCAACAGTTAATTCGAATACACACGTCCCTTCGTTTCCAGCATCATCAACAGCAGTCATAGTAATTACAGTAACACCTTCCCCTACTTCAGTTCCAGCAATTGGATCCTGAGTAATTGTTGGAGAAGTTGTACAGTTATCTGTAGCTGTTGCACCTCCTGTATAATCTGGAATTGTAAATAATTCACCTTCATTAACTATTTCAGTTAAATCTGAAGGACAAGTTAATTCTGGATCCATAGTATCTACTACTGTTACTACTTGAACACAAGTAGTAGTAAGCCCCGCTGTATCAGTAACCGTCCATGTAACATCTGTATCTCCTATTAAATACACCGCAGGTGCATCATTAGTAACCGTTGCTATACCACAATTATCATCTGTAGATGGATCTGTTAATACTACTCCTGAAGCTGAACATGCATCAACATCTGTACTAATTTCTACATTTGCTGCACATGATATCGTAGGATTAACATCGTCTACTACTGTTACTGTTTGAATACAAGTATTTGTAAGTCCTGCTGTATCAGTAACTGTCCAAGTAACATCGGTATTCCCTAATGGGAATGTACTTGGAGCATCATTTGTAACAGATGCTACACCACAGTTATCAGAAGTTACAGGATCTGTTAATACAACTCCTGAAGCCGAGCAAGTATTTGCATCAGCACTAATTTCTACATTAGCATCGCATGTAATCTCTGGAGCTTCTGTTTCAGCAATAACTTCAGTTAAAGTTCTTTCACTTAAACAACCTCCAGATACAATATCAATCTCTGAATTGGCTACACCAAAATCTGAAGATTCACATGTACCAGACCAATCTACTGAAGTATCAAGATCACCAACTCTTCTAAAAGAAGTATTACAAATAGTTGAAAAATTTGCACCATCGCCAGACCAATCTAAATCGGCTGCAGTAATATTAAATCCATTAATTGCAACATTAAATCCAGAAATTTGAGCCGCTGATAAATTCCAAAAAACAGAATCAACTACATTTCCTGAAGGATCTAGAATAACAATCCAACCTGTACCAGCATCGTCCCAAAAGATATTGTCCCCCCATGGATTAGAGGATTCATCGGTCCAATATTCAACACTATCTGCTCCCATGTTTCCTAAAATTTGGACAATAGAATTAACTGTATTTATATTATCATATGGTGAATCACTAACTGCAACAGCATACCCAGAATAATCAAAAGCATTTCCAACATTTTGTATTTCAAACTGATCTGGTGTTTGTAATGTTATTTCTGAAATAACTAATTTTGAAACTGGTCCAGAACTTGAAGTTTCAGCAGCATAAACATTTGTATTATCTAATGGAGTGAAAGTATAAGATTCACCTTCGTGTAATAAGTTTCCTCCTGTTTCTGAATCATACCATTGAATAAAGTTTCCAGGATCTCCTAGAACCGCTGTTAATGTTACCTCTTGTCCTACACAGAAATCTGAAGCTCCTGTTGTTGCAGGACCTGCTGGTGAATCTATCACCTCTATAGTATCTGAAGCTGATGATGCTGTTGAACAAGTACTAGCATCTACATCATATGTGATTGTATGTACACCAACTCCTGCATCACTTGGATCAAAAGAATAGGTAGATCCATTTCCGTCATCAGTAACACCACTTCCACTATAAACACCTCCAGAAGGAGAACCACCAGTTAAACCTGTTAATATTTCAGCACTAGAACAAACATCTCCAGGGGCTGTGAAAGCAGCTACTCCAGTTGGAGTGTCAAATGCTTCAGTTCCATCACTTCTACTTCCTGATGAACCTTGACTTGCACTTATTCCAAGGCCTCTTCTTGCAAAGGCTTCCCAAATTAAACATTCATTAGCACCACCATAAATAGCGACGTCTGCTGCTAATATCGCATCTCTTCCATCTACAAAACCAGGTTGACAAGGCTGTAATTTCATACCTTCAGTAACTAATGCCATAGACATAACATTACCTGCGTCTAAACTTGGATTTCCAGTGAAATTATAAATATCATTATCATAACCATTAGCTCCTATTAATTCCCATGTCATTTCCCAAAGCATCATTGACCATACAGAACCAACACCATGAGGTACTGATTCAGATTTAATATCATCATAGGTATGTGGATTAACACCAAAATCAGTACTATAGGGGTGAGAGCGGATACCATCCCCTCCGACTCCTTGTCCAAATAAATAGGTCCCTACTGCTCTTGCATCTGAAGCAACATCGCCAGGTTGCATAGTCATAATAGTACCATAAAAATCACTCCAGCCTTCTCCCATTTGTTCTTGATTACCAAGACAAGAGGTATTATTTGGCCCTCCTGTTAATCTATTTGAAGTTCCATGACTAAATTCATGAATAACTACAAGTGCATCAAAATCACCATCTTTATCATTACAGATGTACATATTCATACTTGGATTAGATCCATCACTTGGGGTACCAAATGTAGCATTACACCATTGTGAAACTTGAGCATTTGCATTTACTGAATCACTTCCTGATCCTCCATTTCCATAATTATTTTCTTGAAAATTTCCAGAAACTTCATCAAAACCATATTGATACATAATATCATGTATAACGTTGTTTAGATAAAAAAGATTTGTAATTGAAGCATCTTCATATTGATTTCCTCCAGTATAAACTTGGCTAAATGTATATCCAGTAAAATCTAAATCAGCTCCTCCATTTGGACGATAACCAGAATTATCCCCATCATCATGAGCATCTACATTGTTTCCTCTAGTGTCAAAAAAATCAGCTCCTGCAACACCGTCAGTGTCATGCCATCCAAATGGCGAAGCACTTGTGTCTTGTGGGCTATTTTCTGTCGTTCTACTTCCATAATATGGACTTTCTAATGGTAAAGCAAATACTTCATAACATTCAAAACATCCATTATTATCTGCAACAATTTCTTTATAATTTGGAATGTCATAAAGGTTCTTATTATAATCTAATTTTTCATCTCCAGAATGATCATGTTCTAAGCCACAACTTACCATCCAATTATATGTATCGATGATATTTCCTGTATTTGCATCTACTTTTACATTCCACCAATTTTGTTTTGCAATTTCTTCAATTGAAATATCCCAAGTTAAAACAATTTCGCCTTTTTCAGTAAGATGATACACCAATTGAGCTGGGATATTACTTAAAGAAATACCTCCATCACTCAATAGCATGTTTTGATTAATACCTTGAGATTGTTCTACCACTGAAATATTTTCTGATATCGTATAGTTTAGCTGTTGGGCAGCAGATTCTATCGCTTGCATTCCATTTATAGAAGGCATTGAAGCTCCTTTTAATTTTCCTGCTATTCCTTTTACAAACTTATTATTTTCTGTAAGTATTTCACCATTAGGTAGGATATGTATATCAGATTCAGTTCCATTTATCTGAATTCCATTTAATACTTGTCTAAAATATACATGAGTTACGCCACTAATACTACTCACATAATTATTAGTTATTTCCCATTGAGTATCTTCTTCAAAGATTTTGTTTTCTTCAAGAACTTTTTCTAAATGATTAGAAATCTCTTGATTGAAGTTTTGAGCAGATAGTTGAAAAGCTAATAGACATAGCAATCCAACAAAAAAACTCTTCGTCATTTTTTTCATAATATTTTTTTTTTATTTGGTTGATAATTTTCTTTGCAATTTTTATTTTTCATTTGTAATAACAAAATTTTTAAATTGATTGAATGTGAGAATGTTTTAAAATTATACTTGAATATCAATTTAAAAATGTCTCTAAATATACGATTTTTTCATCAACTCAAAAATTATTAAAATTATATACATTTAATGATTAAAAGTGATGAAAAAATTATTTTAACTCCGAATTATCAGTATTTTTACAAGGATACTTTTAAATTTAAATATGAACCCATCTGCTCCAGGCTGGATCCTAAAATTTTATAATCAGTTTGAAAAACATCAACTAATAGATAAATATCTTGATGATAATTCATTCTATAATCATTTAAAATCTACTGGATTTATTTTTGGTGTTTCAATAACGGCATTACCTGATCAACCTATAAGTAATTTAAAAATTACAAAAGATGAGTTTACAAAAATTAATCTTTTTCATACCTTACTATATACTTACTTTAAAAAGTATACAGGTTCAGATATTCATGAGGCTGTAAAAAATATAGCTGTTTTTTATTCAATTTTAGAAAAAGGGAAAACTGGATTCTTAACAAAATTAACCTTATCTCAAACCCCCGAAAGTAATTTAGAACATGTTCTATCTGCTCGTTTAAATGAAACAAATAGTGAAATAGAAAAAAAGTCAACTACAGCATTGACTTATGCTATGTTATATATTGACATTTTAACGTATCGATATTATTTAAATACTTCAAACGTTAACGCTTATGATTTAAAAAGGTATTCAGAAGAGCTTGAAAGTTCATTGATTAATTGCAGTTTTCTTGCTTTAAAATCTAAAAAAGATAAAAATAAAAATGATCATCAATTAATTGAATTATATGATTCATCGACTGATTATTTAATAGGAGAAGATCATTTAAAGTATATACATTCAATTAAAAGTCAAACGTATCTATCTAAATATGATACCCTTGAAAAAAGGTTTATTTTAGATATCTGTTGTCTAGCAGTTTGGGATGACAAAATATTTGATGAATCTGAAATTCAATTCTTAAAGCAATTAACACAGGTTTTAAAGTTTTCAGATATAGACCTTTCTGACTCTATTCAAAGTTTAAAGTATTTTTCAAAAAGTAACGCAACAAAAATCAAACTATTTGAGTATTCCAGCCCAATAACTCAACTCTATAAACAATCTACGGCAACTGTTAAATTGCTTATTTTAAGAAACAAAAATCGCCTAATAAAAGAATTAAATGAGAGCGGTGAATTGTTAGTATTATTAAGTCAATCCACCTTAAGGGATTTAAATGCAGATGAAAAAAGCAAAGTAAAAGAACAGCTTTTAGACATCTGTAAATCAGTTCCTTCATTAACCATATTTTTGGTACCTGGAGGCAGTTTGTTATTGCCTTTATTAGTAAAGTATATTCCTAGTTTATTACCCTCAGCATTCCAAGAAAATAAAATCAAGAAAAAAGATTTATGATCGTATCCAATTTAGATGAACTTAGAGAAATTTATGGAAAACCTAGTGGCCGCGCAAAAGATAAAGTTTTAAAATCTCTAGAGAAACACAGCATTCATTTTATAGAAAATGCTCCTTTTTTAACGTTGTCTACAATGAATCAAACTGGCGAAATGGATTGTTCCCCAAGAGGCGGAAACCCAGGTTTCGTAAAAGTATTAAACGAAACTTGTATTGTTATTCCTGATGCAAAAGGAAATAATAGGGTGGATAGTCTTAGCAATATTGTTGAAACCGGAAACATCGGACTACTTTTCATTATCCCTGGACTAGATGAGACACTTCGTGTAAATGGACATGCCTATATTTCAACAAATGAAGAACATATAAATTTATTTTCTTCGGAAGAAAAAACAATAAAAGCGTGCATTGTAATCACAATCGAAGAAGTTTTTCTCCATTGTGCAAAAGCATTTATGCGTTCTAAATTGTGGAAGCTAGAAGCACAAATTAAAAGATCTTATTTTCCTAGCATGGGACAAATGCTAAAAGATCAGATTGGTTCTACAGAAGAGCCTGAAGATACTGAAGCCATGATAAAAAGATACCAGAAAGATTTATAACAAGTTATTTAAACTTTTCAAACCAAGCCAAGGTATGTGCTACTTTAGTAATTAAATTACTTGGCCGAGATGCGATACCATGGGAAGCTTCAGGAATTTCAACTAATACCGTTTCAATTTTACGAAGTTTCAACGCATGATACAATTGTTTTGCTTCACTTGGAGGAGTTCGTAAATCATTCATTCCTACCATGACCATCGTTGGAGTTTCTACATTTCCAACCAATGATATTGGAGAAAACTTCCAATAATTTTCAAAGTTTTCCCAAGGCTGACCTGGATATCTAGAGTTTGCATATCCGTAATAATTATCTGCTGTTAATGTTTTACTGATCCAATTCATTACAGGTTTAGCAACTACCGCCGCTTTAAATCGGTTATTTTTCCCAATGATCCATGCCGTCATTATTCCACCTGCACTTCCACCAGTTACATATAGTTTATCTTCCGAAGTAACACCTCTTTTTAACATTTCATCAACTCCATCCATTACATCGTTATAGTCTTCCCCTGGATAATTGTTATACAATAAATTCCCAAACTCTTCGCCATAACTTGTGCTACCTCTAGGATTCGGATAAAAAACGATATATCCTGCTGCTGCATATAATTGGATTTCAGTCGAGAAACGATTTCCATAATTTAAAATAGGTCCTCCATGATTTTCAACAAGTAGAGGGTATTTTTTTTGTGAGTCATAGTTTGGTGGGTATACAATCCAACCTTGAATATCTCTTCCATCTACTGAAGATTTATACCAAATTTCTTCCATTTTACCGAGGGTACGAAAGTTTAATAAATCTTCATTTACAGAAGTAATTACACTAGCATTTTTATTCTTTTTATTTACCACCGCAACATCTGCAGGACTGTCTGGACGTGAATAGGTATACGCAATACTCCCTGATTTTGAAACCGAAAAACTACCACTAGCATAAGGTCTACCCAAGGTTGTACCTCCAAGGTTTTCAACAATATCTGTGATTGTACCATCCAAATCTATAAAGGCAATTTTAGTCTTACCAAAATCATCATAACTTATATACAAGCCTTTACTATCTGAAGCCCAAATAGCATTATCGATACTCCGGTCTAATTTATTTGAAAGCACTCTTTTATTTTCTCCTTTAGTATTCATTAATTGCAATTGAGAAAGCTGATAAGTTTGTACTTTATCTTCATAGCCAATGTAAGCAACATGTTTTCCGTTTGGAGAAACTTTAGGAGCATAATCGGGTCCACTACGAGTCGTTAGTATAGAAATCTCATTGGTTAATATAGTACTGGAATACAATTCACTATTTCTAAAATCATACTCCCAATTTTCATTTCGATTACCCGCATAAAAAATTTGTTTACTATCTGGTGACCAAGAAATGTTTCCACCATGATTAAAATTTCCAGTTGTAATTTGGCGTGGTGTTCCTCCTTCCGAAGAAATAACAAAAACATGATTAAATCCTGGTTTCAAATAACCAACTCCATCTGCTTCATGCTTTAATCGATCTGTAATTCTAGGGCTTTTCGCCCACTTTGCTCCTTTTGGCTTAGCTGGCATAGTTGCTATTACTGGAGCTTTTGCATTCACTTTCATAGTAAAAGCTATCTGCGTTCCATCGGGAGACCAAGAAATTGAACTGGGTCCATTTTCTAGTTGAGTTAATTTTGAAATTGTATTGCTAGCCTTCCAATACACGTAGATTTCACTTCCTTCACCCGAACTACTTACAAAAGCAATACGATCGCCAGAAGGTGACCAACGTGCTTGACTTTCATTTACATCTTGATTGGTTAACTTATAATGATTTTTACCATCACTACTAATCATCCAAAGGTTTCCTTTAGAACGATCTTTCATAATATCAAATCCAGTTCTTCTATACACAATCGTTGAACCGTCGGGTGAAATTTGAGGGTCACCGGTATATTCTAATTGAAATACATCTAGGTAGTCAAAGTTTGACTTTTCTTGTGCTTCAGCTATTGAGAACGTAAAAAGAAAAAGTAGTATTGATAATTGCTTGATCAGTTTCATATGAAAAATTTTGAATTGCTAATTTAGATTTTTTAAAAAGGTTAATCAAATGAGCTTTCAATTAAATCAATTATATTTGATCAAAAACTTTGAATCACTACTGAATTATCTTCAATCTATTGAATAATTTATTTTGAATGCTTTCAGCTAAAAATTGCAAAACATGAAATCCACCACCTTTAAAATTCTCTTAAGTCTAGGAGTACTATTTATTTTAATATTTTTTATTTCTAAATTGAATCAACCATTGAATTCAGAAATAAGTCAAAAAGACTTAATCAAAGAATATCCAAGTGAATGGATGTACAATCAAAGGGCATATCCTAATAATTATATAAATACTGAAGCAATTGAAAATGCCATAGTTCAGTCTAAAGGAATTAAATCTAATCGTAGCATTCAAGGTAATGATTGGGCATTGATTGGGCCTCTAAATACAGGAGGAAGAATAACAGATGTTGCTATTTCACCTGTTAATGATGATGTTTTATATGTAAGTACTGCTGTGGGTGGTGTTTTTAAATCTATTAATCGTGGTGATGATTGGGAACCCATCTTTGATGATAATGCAAAACCGTCTATTGGAAATATTGCCATTGCCCCTTCCAACCCAGAAAAAATTTATGTGGGTACTGGAGAAGCAAATGGAAGTGCTACTTCGGGTGCCTTTTTTGGTAATGGAGTGTATAGTTCAGACAATGGTGGTACTACCTGGAATCATTTAGGTTTAGAAGAGACTAATCATATTGGAAGAATTGTAGTTGATCCTACAGATGAAGATAGAGTCTTTGTAGCAGCATCAGGAAAATTATATGACAAAAATATAGAAAGAGGCGTGTACAGAACTACCAATGGTGGAAGTGATTGGGATCAGGTTTTATTTGTTACAGATTCTACAAGTGCTATTGATATTGTGATTAATCCTGTAAACACTGATATTCTTTTTGCAGCTATGTGGGAACGAACTCGTAAACCTTGGCAAAGAGATTATGGCGGAGAAACATCTGCGATACACAGATCGGTAGATGGAGGTGATACATGGGAAGAACTAGGAGCTTCGCAAGGGTTACCAGCAGCAAGCCCTGATACAGGAAGAATTGGAATTGCAATTTCTGAATCAGATCCAAACATTATATATGCACGATATACCACCAATGAAATTACAAATACTTTTAATGGTTTATATAAATCTATTGACAATGGTGACAATTGGGACTTAGTAAGTTTAGGTGAAATAAGTGATGTTGATTCTTCTTTTGGATGGTATTTTGGAAATGTTAGAATTCATCCAACAAATCCAGATGAGGTGTATGTGTTAGGTCAACAAATTTATAAGACCACAAATAGTGGTGGAAATTGGCAATCGGTTGGTGGAATGCATGTAGATCATCATGCCTTAGAATATTCAAGGAACAACACTAATTTTATATTAGCAGGAAATGATGGAGGTGCTTATATTTCTGAAAATGCTGGAGGTACTTGGTCAAAATTTACTAATCTTCCCATCACACAATTTTACAATATCGAAGTTGATTTCCAACAACCTGAGCGTCTATATGGAGGAACTCAAGATAATAATACCATTAGAACCTTAACAGGTGGTGCTAATGATTGGTCATCTATTATTGGTGGAGATGGGTTTCATGTAAATGTAGATCCAACTGATAATAACTTTGTGTATGGAGAATCACAATGGGGAAACCTACGACGATCTACAAATGGTGGAGATAGTTTTCAAGGAGCTACTGATGGAATAAGTAATGGTGATCGTGTAAACTGGAATACTCCTGTGGTATTATCTCCTTTTAATTCTGAATTAGCATATTATGGAAGTAATAGATTGTACACTTCAAACAGGGCTGTATTTTGGACGGCTATTAGTGAGGACTTAACAAATGGACAACACCCAAGTGGATCATTATCGTATGGAACTTTAACAGCTATAGCTCCCTCCTATTTAAATGAAAGCACGGTATATACAGGAAGTGACGATGGAAATATTCATGTAACTTTTGATGGTGGTATTACATGGAATAACATTAGCGGTTCATTACCTAATCGATATGTAACCTCTATTGCAATTTCACCCAATGATGATTTAGTTGCCTATGCAACATTTTCAGGGTTTAGTGTATTAGATTATACGCCTCATATTTTTAAGACTGAAGATGGAGGACAAAATTGGACAGATATCTCTTCAAATTTACCTAGTATTCCAGTTAATGATGTGATTTTACATACAAGTCAAGATTTAATTTTTATCGCAACAGATCTAAACGTTTGGTATTCACAAAATGATGGAGGAACATGGGATATACTTGGAACTGATTTACCATTTACAATTATTAGAGATTTAAAATTACATGAACCAACAGATAAATTATACGCAGGAACTTTTGGAAGATCGATGCATAGTTATAATATTAGTGCTATTATTTTAAGTAATGAGGATGAAATATTTTCTTCGGAAAAAATAAAAGTTTATCCTAATCCTGCAAGCAGTGAATTTACGATTGAAGCAAATTTAACTGCATTAAGTTCTATCTTAATGTATGATGTGAATGGAAAGCTTGTAAAGTCAATTTCAGAAAATGAAGTTGCTCCTTTTCAAAACATTAATGTAAATGTTGAAGGCATTCAACCTGGCGTGTATTTTATTAAATTAAATTCTAAGGAACAATCCATTAGTAAAAAGATTATTGTAAAATAATTAAAACCCTAAGATATGAGTGCTTTAAAAACTGAATATCCATCTGTAAAAGTTCGAGAATGAAACTTACAGTTTTAAGGAGGTATCAGGGATCTCATTAGAAGTGGTAACAGATGATATTCCTGTAGGAGGTGAGAACAGATTTAAATACAAGATTCCTGCTAATGTTAAGTACGCTAATCTGGAGTTAAAAAGAGGACTAGTTCCAGAAGATTCAAAACTCATAGCTTGGGTTACCAATACCCTTCAAAAAGGTCTTTCAAATAAAATAGAGACAAGACAATTGAGGTCTCTTTATTAAATGAAGGGATTGATTTCCTAATGACTTGGAATTTTATCAAGGCTTGGCCTGTCGCATGGAGCGTTGCTTCCTTGGAGTCAATGAACAATGAAATACTCATAGAGTCCATAAGCATGTCGTATAATTATTTTACAACTAAAATCATTACATAAATTAATAGTAAAGAATTAAAACTTTAAAGAAGCAATGAAGAACTAACGACGTATATAAATAATTGCTCAGTCTTTGCCTAATGGAAATTTCTTCAGAATATCCATTGCTTCGTTTTCTTATACTAATTGAGTTGCTAGTAAACGCAAAAACCATACATGAACATATTGATGGTAATATGAAAACATGCCCTTTTTTATATCATATATTAATGCTGTCAAATTTATACATAGAACTGCAAGTATTAATTAATAATAAAATTTAATATTGAATTTATATTGTTATATTCACATTCTATAAATTTTTCAAATGCAAAATATGTATAAGTTATTGATTTTAGTTTCCGTTTTGTTTTGTTCTCATTTCACAGCACAAGCACAATTTAGTGACTTCGAACATGATGGTACTACCCGTCAATATCTCTATTATGAGCCTGCAGATTTAAATGAGCAAATGCCATTGGTAATTGTGATGCATGGCTTTACTGGAGATGCAAATAGTATAAGAAATTACTCAGAGATGAATCAATTTGCCGATCAATATGGTTTTGCTGTTTGTTATCCCAGAGGAACTGTTGATTCGTATGGAGATAGATTCTGGAATGTAGGTTATGCATTTCATGATAATGAAACTGTAGATGATGTCGGATTTTTAACAGAATTAACCGAATACCTTCAAATAACCCATGGCTTGAACCCAGACTACACCTTTGCAACTGGAATGTCAAATGGTGGAGAAATGTGTTACATGTTAGCTTGTCAAGCATACGATACGTTTAAAGCTGTTGCTCCTGTAGCAGGTATGATTTTACAAGACATATTAGACGAATGTGATAATAGCCCTCCAATCCCTTTGTTCGAAATACATGGTTCCCAAGATAACGTAACGCCTATTTCTGGAGATCCAAATAACAATGATGGATGGGGAGCTTACCCAAGTATTCCTTTTACTATTAATTATTTTTCAGATAAAAACGAATGTACAACGGTGGTGACAGAAACACTGCCAGATACGGATACCTCAGACGGTAGTTATGTGCTTAGTGAAAAACATCTAAATGGCATTAACAATAATGAAGTTTGGTACTATGAAGTAGTTGGCGGAGGACATGATTGGCCTGGGGCTTGGGGAAATATGGATATTAAAGCTGGGGAAGAAGCATGGTTATTTTTTCAAAAATATATTGATGATATATTGTCAACTTCTAATTTTGAAGCGCTAGAAAAAAGTATTCTTGTTTTTCCAAATCCTACCAGTAATTTAATACGTTTCGAAAGTAGTACTGAGGTGGAAATTCAAGAGGTAATTCTTTACAATACTTTAGGGACCACTATTAAAGCAAAGTTTATTAATGAAAGTATTGATCTAACTAATTTAAATACAGGCATTTATTTGTTGAACATCAAAACTTCAAAAGGAATTATAACAAAAAAGATTGTTAAAAACTAAATATATATTTTAGACAGCGGGAAGTACTTATAAACAGATAATTAAACTATAAATTAAATTGATAGTTTTATTATACGTAAATATTATTTTGTGTTTTTAAAAATCGAAATGAAAAACACTCCTACCAACTACATAAATAATTAATTACTCAGTCCTAGCCTAATAGAAGTTTCTTCAGAATTTTCTCTGGTTTGTTTTCTTTTATTAATTTAGAGTTCGTCAACACAAAAACTACATAACGAACCTAAAATATGATGAAAAATATAATTATTCTAATAACCATTGTACTTTTTAGTTCAGTTACAACACCATTGTTTGCTCAAGAAAATAGTTTTATCAAGGACTATTTAGAGCGCTTAGAAAATTCCCGCAACTATTTAATTCTTGTCGCAGAAACAATGCCAGAGGACACCTACGACTTTAGAGCATCACCCGAGTCTATGACCTTTGCCTAAAATTTAATGCATATAGGGTTTGGAAAACTGACACGATTTTTAAGGTTGCCAATAAATCTAAAGAAGAAATGATTGCAGCAATTGATAAGACATTTGATGAAACCATACAATTAATTAAAGAATTTGATACAACTCAATTGAATGACGAGCTAGATTATTTCGGTTTGAATAGAACAAAGCGACAAATTTTCTTATTACTTGCTGACCACATAACTCACCATAGAGGACAAATGCTTGTTTATATGAGACTAAACGGACTTGTTCCTCCTAGATACGTTTTGTTTCAGTAACTGAAACGGAATTAAATAATAATGGTCTATCGCTTTTACTGAATTTAGGTTTTATAGCTTCTATTTCGGGTCTTGGAGTCATTTTTTATCTGCTTAAAAGCGTTAGTTCATCTGTTAAAAGAGGAACATTGGTTCCAGAAGATTCGGTTTACTATACAGCTATTATCGTATTAGGGATCATCGCTGGATTAATTCTATCTGAAATACTTACTTTAAACAGTGGAACCACTACAGCTAGTGTCAACTTATTTAATAGAGTTTGTTAGCCTTAGTAGGTGGATTCTCTTCAGATGCTATTTTTTCTATACTTCAAGGAGTCATAGATAAAATCAAAAATATTTTTGAGCCTTCAAATAAATAAAATTATGATTACTGAATAAAATTTTAACGATGTAATACCTGATGTTAATTGGAATTATGCAAAAAATTACGTTCCCTTATTTGAAACTGTTTTGCCAAATTATGGGATCGACACACCTTTAAGAAAAGCTCATTTTCTAGCACAAGTAGCGCATGAAAGTGGTGGTTTTAAATTTGTAGTTGAAAATTTAAACTATTCAGCAAGTGTATTATACAATGTATTTAGAAAATATTTCCCTAACCTAGATATTGCTAATGAGTATACTCGTCAGCAAGAAAAAATTGCAAATAAAGTCTATGCAAATCGAATGGGTAATGGAAACGAAGCTAGTGGTGAAGGCTGGAAATTTAAAGGCCGTGGATTAATACAGCTTACAGGTAAAAATAACTTCCAACAGCTTTCAGAAGCTTCCGGACAAAATTTTATTGATACTCCTGAGAAAGTATCTGAATCAGAATGGGCGCTTACTTCAGCTTGTTGGTTCTGGAAAAAAAAACAATATAAATAAGTATGCAGATCAAGATGATGTCCATATGGTTACTAAACGTATTAATGGTGGTTATAATGGTTTACAAGACAGACAACATTATTTGGAAGAATTTAAAAAGATTTACAACATCTAATTTATAGAAGGTAATCATCAATTTCAGAGGCAACTTTTAATTCTTTAAAGCGAGGGTGCGTTATTTCCTCTTCGATATGTTCGTGTGCCCAAGTGGTATGAAATGGAATATGAAACGCATGAGCACCTATTTCCAAGACTGGAAGAATATCCGATTTTAAAGAATTTCCTATCATTAAAAATTCTTCCGGTAAAATATCCAAATGACTTACTAATTTTTGATATTGTTTAGGTCTTTTATCCGACATTACTTCGATGTGGTGAAAATAACCTTCTAAGCCAGATTTTATTAGTTTTCGTTCTTGATCCAATAAATCTCCTTTGGTAGCCACTACTAATTTATATTTTTTGGAAAGAAATTTTAGCGTTTCTTCAATACCGTCTAATAATTCGATTGGTTTTTGAAGCATCTCCTTCCCTATTTCAATTAATTCTGAGATTACTGAATTAGGAATTTTTTCATCTGAAATAGATAAAGCCGCTTCAATAAGTGAAAGTGTGAAAGGTTTGATTCCGTAGCCATACAAACCCAAATTTTTCATTTCAATATTAAAAAGAAACGAGTTACAATCCTCTTCATTCATATAGGCTTTCAGAAGTTTACAAAAATCTTCTTCAGCTTTCCTAAAATAAGGCTCATTAACCCATAAGGTGTCATCAGCATCAAATGCGATTACTTTTATTCTGTCTATTATCATTAACGAATCAACTTCTTATATTTAATACGTTTAGGCATTAAATCACCGCCTAAACGTTTCTTTTTATTCTCTTCATAATCACTAAAACTACCTTCGAAGAAATAAATCTGACTATCACCTTCAAATGCAAGAATATGCGTACAAACACGATCTAAAAACCAACGGTCGTGAGAAATAACAACAGCACAACCTGCGAAGTTTTCAAGTCCCTCCTCTAAAGCTCGAAGTGTATTTACATCTAAATCATTGGTAGGCTCATCCAATAACAATACATTACCTTCTTCTTTTAAAGTCATTGCTAAATGCAAACGGTTTCGTTCACCACCAGACAACATTGAAACTTTTTTATTTTGTTCGCTTCCTCCAAAATTAAAACGACTTAAATAAGCTCTAGAATTTACTTGCTTACCTCCCATCATTACTAATTCCTGTCCATCACTAAAGTTTTGCCAAATAGATTTATCCTTATCTATGTTTGAATGAGCTTGGTCTACATAGGCTATCTTAGCCGTTTCTCCCACTATAAAAGATCCTTTATCTGGATCCTCTTCGCCCATTATCATTTTAAAGATTGTAGTTTTACCTGCTCCATTAGGACCAATAATTCCTACAATACCTGCTTGAGGAAGGTTGAAGTTTAAATCTTCATATAATAATTTATCATCAAATGCTTTTGAAACACCTTTTGCTTCAATTACATTAGTTCCAAGACGTGGACCATTAGGAATATAAATTTCTAATTTTTCATCTAATTTATTTTGATCCTGACTCATTAACTTATCATAGTTCTTCAGCCTTGCTTTTTGCTTAGTTTGTCTTCCTTTAGCGCCTTGACGAACCCAATCTAATTCTCGCTCTAACGTTTTCTGTCTTTTAGAAGCAGTTTTACTTTCTTGTGCTAATCGCTTAGACTTTTGATCCAACCAAGAAGAATAATTCCCTTTCCAAGGAATTCCTTCTCCTCTATCTAATTCTAAAATCCATCCCGCTACATTATCAAGGAAATATCTATCGTGTGTTACAGCAATTACAGTTCCTTTGTATTGAGATAAGTGATGTTCTAACCAATGTACAGATTCAGCATCTAAATGGTTGGTTGGCTCATCAAGCAATAATACATCAGGTTCTTGTAATAATAAACGGCAAAGTGCAACACGCCTTCTTTCACCACCCGAAAGAACACTTATTGGAGTATCAGGTTCTGGAGTACGAAGTGCATCCATTGCAATTTCTAATTTGGTGTCTAATTCCCAAGCATTAGTTGCGTCTATTTTATCTTGAAGTGTAGCTTGCTTATCCATAAGTTCCTGCATTTTATCAGGATTTTCATAGACTTCGGGTACCCCAAACATATCATTTATTTTGTTGTATTCATCTAAAATATCAACTACTTCTTGTACCCCTTCTTTTACTATTTCTATCACAGTTTTAGATTCATCCAACTGTGGTTCTTGTTCTAAATAACCTACCGTATATCCTGGAGAAAAAACAACATCTCCTCTAAAATTGGTGTCTTGCCCAGCAATTATTTTTAATAAGGTAGATTTACCACTACCATTTAGTCCTAAAATTCCAATTTTAGCACCGTAGAAAAAACTTAAATAAATATTTTTTAATACTGGAGTTTGCGAATTCTGATACGCTTTCGTTACTCCAGACATGGAGAAAATTACTTTTTTATCGTCGGACATTAATTCTAATTATTAATTGTTTAATATTTTAATTGTGCGTAAAGAGCATCAAGTTCCTTAGCAAGTATATTATATTCATCTCCCCAACCATTTGATATTGAAATTTATTGAAAATCTCCAGTGGGTAAAAAATAACTATTATAGGTACTTAGAGAAGAAAAATCTCCTTTAAAAATAGCGATAATATCTATATTAATTTCGGTTTTCAAAGCCTCAACACTTTCTGTACTTGACCAAGTAATATCTGTTGAGCTTGTTATTTTTGAGTTATTTTTTTTTAATAGTTCAGCAAATGCTACTGCATTGTCATTAATTGAATTTATACCATCTTTAGAACCGGTTCTCTCAAGGGTAGAAGTATTAATTTTCACTTCTTGCTTTTTGGGTTTACCAATTATTCTTTTAACCAAGCCAAGAATTATTTCTAATAAAGAAACTATGGTTGATTGTGGCTTCATAGATTACACTCTACCTTTTAAGGCATTAAAAACCCAAGCTATTGCAAAAAAACCAATACCAACAGTAGCAAAACCCCATCCGGCAACCTCATCATATTTAAAAGCTCCCATAGCAATTAAAATCAACCCCATAAGTAGCATTAAATATGTTGCCCAAGCCAATACTGTATTTTTATTCATTCCCATAATCAATTCAAATTAATACAGTTTTCCTTCTATAGGTTGAGGAAAACCTACTATTGTTAATTAGCAAATATCGTGTTTTTATATAAAAAAAGCATCCAATTGGATGCTTAATTATTAGGCTGGAAGAAATCCCATTTTACCTTGTTGGTAATCTCGCATGGCTTCCATTATTTCAGTTTGAGTATTCATTACATAGGGTCCCCAGCTTGTTACTTTTTCATTAATTGGAGTTCCTGATAAAAATAACAACTGACTTTTATTATTTCCTGTTAATGAAAAGCCTTCCCCGTTTTGTTTGAATTGAACCATCTGATTTTCATCTTTTTTTAATTCAATCGTATCATTCACATGAACATTACCATGCAGCAGATACAACATTGATTGATGCTCTTTAGGAATTTGGAAATTAAATTCTCCTCCTTCTTCAATATTAATCATAAAAGCATTTACCGTAGTTTGTGTTTGAATCTTTCCATTAACTCCATTTAAAGCACCCGCAATAATTTTTATGCTCACTTTTTGATCTTCCGAAGTAAGCACATTAAAATCTTCATTTTTAACATGCTGATAATTAGCAGGCATCATTTTCTTTTCAGAAGGTAAATTTAACCATAATTGGATTCCTTCTAAAGTTCCCCCTTGTTGAACAAACTCTTTTGAAGGCCCTTCTGCATGAATAATTCCTCTTCCTGCTGTGGTCCACTGAACATCACCTGTTTTTACAATACTTTCATTACTTAAAGAATCTCTATGCAATTGCTCTCCCTGTATTAAAAAAGTAATGGGTTCAAATCCTCTATGCGGATGTGGTCCTAAATCAAATGAATTACTATCTTCTGAAATTTCGAACGGGCCATAGTGATGCAATAACACAAATGGATCTACATCCTCTATTTCTTGAGTAGGCAATGGTTGTCTTAATCGTATGGGACCCATATCTACAAAATCACTTCTCCCTATATTTTTTATATTATTTAGTTTCATAACTATTTCCTACGAATGTGGGAATCTTATTAATTAATACTTAATTTTAAAATGTAATTGTCTGTAAATTAAAAGAGCGCAATAATCTAAAGGTTATTTTGGCGTTACCTAAAGGTCGAGCTTTATGCTATATCTTTTGTGAAATAACAAAAGGATGCCGCTTCAATCTCTAACGCAGGAATTAGATTGTATTAAAAGTTATAGCATTTTTTCATAAGATTTCTGCTGTTGCAGGAATTTGTTATCTTATTTTATCAAGAAGATCACTTAATTGAACAGCTTCTTTGTCTGATAATTTTTCAAGTAAATCATCTTTAAATGATGCGTCAATTTCTTTTAATAATGCTAATCCTTTCTTTGTTATTTCTATATGTACCACTCTTCTATCTTGAGGACAGGGAATTCTATTAATTAATTCCTTAGCACACAATTTATCCATTAAACGTGTTGCATTGGGAGCTCTTTCTAGCATTCTATCTTTTATGTTCTGCACACTTATTGCTTTTCCTGCTCCTTTTAAAATTCTTAAAATATTAAATTGTTGTGGGGAAATTCCAAAAGGTTTAAAAAATTCATTCTGAATACTACTAATCCAATTAGCAGTATAAATAATATTTAATAAGGCTTTCACTTTATTAGTTGGAAACGTAGTTTTTATATCTTTTGAAATATCTCCCATCTTTAAAAATTAGATTGCTTTTTCAAATTTAGCAATTTCATTAGTTAGCGCTTCATTTAGTTCTGCATCTAATAATCCATCTTCAGAGAAATTTTTTCCGAAGAAAGGCAAAGAAAATTCTGCTATAATGTTTCCACCCATAAAAGGAAATCTGCCCTTAGCGATTTCTAACACAGTCGCTCCTCCTCTACCCCCTGGTGAGGTTGCCATTAATAACATGGGCTTATTACTCCATAATTTACCGTCTATTCTCGACATCCAATCAAAAATATTTTTAAAAACGGTTGCATACGCTCCATTGTGTTCTGCTAATGATAAAACAATTCCATCTGATGCAATAATTTCATTTAAAAATTGTTGCGCATTATCTGGAATTCCATGAGCAATTTCATAATCAATACCGTATAAAGGCAATTCAAAATCATTTAAATCTAATAGTATTACTTCAACGTTCTCTATTTGATTTGCTGTATATGCAGCTAATTTTTTATTGATAGATTGTTTACTGTTACTACCTGCAAAGGCGATTATTTTTTTCATATGTCTTTCTTCTTTTTTTTTTAATAGTGAGAGTACAAATGTAACACAAATACTTTTATATACCAAGGAATATATTTCCATGGTATTTTTATTTCAAATTTATTATTTTCTTTATTTGAATTGAAAGTTTTGTATTTTAGCCCAAAGCAATAAAGACAATGGATTTAGACTTCAATATCAACGAAGATTATAATAAATTATTAGTTTCAGATTTACGTAAAAAATTCAATAAAGTTAAACTTGGAGGTGGTCAACAACGTATAGATAAGCACCATAGCAAAGGAAAGATGACTGCTAGAGAGCGAATTGATTATTTATTAGATAATAAAAAATCTTCGATTGAAATTGGTGCATTTGCTGGAGATGGCATGTATGAAGAACATGGTGGTTGTCCGAGTGGTGGCGTTATTGTAAAAATTGGATACATAAGTGGCAAACAATGTATTGTTGTTGCAAATGACGCTACAGTTAAAGCTGGTGCTTGGTTTCCAATTACTGGAAAAAAGAACTTAAGAGCGCAAGAAATTTCTATTGAAAACAGGTTGCCTATCATCTATTTAGTAGATAGCGCTGGAGTTTTCCTTCCTATGCAAGATGAAATTTTTCCTGACAAGGATCATTTCGGGCGTATTTTCAGAAATAATGCTGTCATGAGTAGTATGGGTATTATTCAAATTTCAGCAGTAATGGGAAGCTGTGTTGCTGGAGGTGCCTACTTACCCATTATGAGCGACGAAGCATTAATAGTTGATAAAACAGGTAGTATTTTTCTTGCTGGAAGCTATTTAGTAAAGGCTGCCATTGGCGAATCTATCGATAATGAAACATTAGGTGGTGCTTCTACGCATTGTGAAATAAGTGGAGTTACCGATTATAAAGCGAAAGATGATAAGGATGCTTTAGACAAAATTAAAAACATTGTTTCAAAAATTGGTGACTTTAATAAAGCTGGTTTTAATAGAGATAAACCAACAAAACCAAGCTTAGATCCAAAAGATATCTATGGATTAATTCCTAAATCTAGAGCAGAACAATATGATATGCGGGAAGTAATTAAACGTATTGTAGATGCAAGTGATTTTGAAGAATACAAAGAAGGCTATGGACAAACCATTTTAACTGGTTATGCAAGAATTGATGGATGGGCAGTCGGTATTGTTGCTAATCAAAGAAAATTAGTCAAAACGAAAAAAGGCGAGATGCAATTTGGAGGTGTTATTTATAGTGACAGTGCAGATAAAGCCACTCGATTTATAGCGAACTGTAACCAGAAAAAAATTCCTTTAGTGTTTCTACAAGATGTCACTGGTTTTATGGTAGGAAGCAAAAGTGAACATGGAGGCATTATAAAAGATGGTGCAAAAATGGTGAATGCAGTGAGTAATAGTGTGGTTCCAAAATTTACGATCATTATAGGAAACTCATACGGTGCGGGTAATTATGCGATGTGTGGAAAAGCCTACGATCCAAGATTGATTGTTGCTTGGCCAAGTGCAGAACTTGCAGTAATGAGTGGTAATAGTGCCGCTAAAGTATTATTACAAATTGAAGCTGCTTCACTAAAAAAACAAGGAAAAGAAATTACTCCTGAAGTTGAAAAAGAATTATTTGATAAAATAAAAACGAGATATGATAAGCAGGTTTCTCCTTATTATGCAGCTTCAAGAATCTGGACAGACGCCATTATAGATCCAATTGATACACGTACTTGGATTTCTATGGGAATTGAAGCAGCGAACCATGCTCCTATTGAAAAAGCATTTAATTTAGGCGTAATACAGGTGTAGTTTATACATAGGAAATTTAAATTTGACTTAATATTATATTATAGTGACTTCAAAACATGAAAATTACGCGTATCTCTTGCTACTCATTTTAGCAGGAGAGGCTGTTTTTATTTTACCTTTTGTACTAACCCGTGTGTTTCGCCCAACAGTCTTAGAAGTTTTTAATCTAAGTAACCTAGAATTAGGTACTGCGCAATCTATATATGGTATTGTAGCTGTATTTGCATATCTACTAGGTGGTCCACTAGCAGACCGATATCAGCCTAGAAAACTTATTGCCATTGCACTATGGACTACTGCTCTTGGAGGTATTGTATATGGCTCCTTCCCTTCTTTATTAGTATTAAAAGTATTGTATGGTTATTGGGGCTTTACCACCATTTTTCTTTTATGGGCGGCCATGATTAAAGCTACTCGTGTATGGGGAGGAGAAACTTCTCAAGGAAAAGCATTTGGATTTCTTGACGGAGGCCGTGGCTTAGTCGGTGCATTATTTGGTTTATTAGGCGTACTTATTTTTTCTTTTTTCGTTACTGAAGCAATAGAATTAGCAGTATTTACAGAACGACAAAACGCTTTCCAAATTGTTATTTGGATCTCCTCTACCCTAGTTGCTTTTATTGGAGTTTTGGTATGGTTCTTTTTAAAGACAAGCACAGATGACGCCATTCAAACTAACCTAGAAAAAATAACCTTGCAGGATATTAAAAAAGTACTTAGCATCCCCTCTGTATGGCTTTTAATGATCATTATTTTATGTGCTTATGTTGGCTACAAAACCACAGGTGTGTTTTCTCAATATGCAAAAGAAATTATGTTGTATGACGAGGTAACATCTGCAAAAGTTGGAACTTTTTTATTGTTTATTCGCCCTATAGTAGGCGTTGGTATTGGGTTTTTAGCAGACAAGACTAGAGTCACATTTTGGCTTGTTATTAGTTTTATACTTAGTTGTCTTGGTTCTTTATTATTTGCCACTGGAAGTATTAGCCCAAATACAACTTCTTTATTTTTCCTTTCTATTCTTATTATTGCTACAGGTATTTACGCTGCCAGATCCTTATATTTTGCAGCTATGAAAGAAGGTAAGATACCTCTTGCTCTTACAGGTACTGCTGTTGGCTTAATATCTTTAGTAGGCTATACTCCAGATATTTTCAATGGATTAAGTATTGGATATTTATTAGATAACTCTCCTGGCATACAAGGCTATCAACATGTCTTTTTAATGTTATCTATATTTTCATTTATTGGATTAATTGCTTCATTTATATTCTTTAGAATTTCTAAAAAATAAAAAAAAAACTTATTTATATCATTAAAAATGAGTATCTTACATCTATAACTTTTAAGGATTTATATAATGGGGCGTATAAAATCATTAAATAAATGGGCAAATACTCATACCAATTATCCGATAGATATTTTAAGAATAGCATTAGGGTCCTTTTTATTTATTAAAGGAATTGATTTCATGGGAAACACTCAAGTGATAATGGAATTCATAAAACCAATTCAAAGTATGTTAGGTGGAATGTTAGTTATAAGCTACATCGCTCCTGCTCATTTTATAGGAGGATTATTAATTGTATTTGGTTTATTAACTCGTTGGGCGGTTTTTGCTCAATTACCTATCCTAATAGGCGCTATTATCATCAATTTTGTTGGAGAAATGGATACAATGAACCTCATTATAACTATGCTAGTATTTTTATTATGTCTTTTCTTTTTATTCTATGGATCGGGTCGTCATTCTATAGATAAATATTTAAAAATGCAGCAATAATTATTTCGTTTTAGGATTGACAATCTTAATTTTCTCTTGCCTTCCCCTGATATAACGAAACCCTTCTTCTCCATAAAAACCATCTTCTTCTAACATAATACGGATGTTTTTATTCCAGGGTTGAATAGTAACAGTAGTATTAAGTTCAATAGCATATACAGTATTAAAATAAAGAGGGTAATCTCCTGTTCCTGGAACTCCTCCTTGAGAATCCCACATCCCTATTGTTGGGCCTGCACTATGTCCATAAACTCCTAATGGATGTGTATAAATGGAAGGTTGTAATCCTTCATTTTTAGCTTCTTTTAGAGATTTTAATAATATTTGATTTCCTGTTTTACCCTTTTCAAAATTTGAGGTAAATATATCCTGTACTCTATTTCCTTTCTTAAATGCATTTGAAAGATAGGAAGGAACACTATCTTCTTCCCTTTTTAATACATAAGAATGCTGTTGACAATCTGTATTTAAGCCTATATAAGTTATACCAAAATCGCAATGCAATAAATCTCCGGGTATAATTAATTTTTCCTTCTCCCCTTTTGAAAATGAATATATATGACTTTTTAATTCTTCATTATTTCTTTGAACATCAATAGTAGGATGAAACCAAGTTTCTAATCCCAAATCTGTAACTTTTTGACGCATCCACCAAACTACATCCTCTGTTGTAGTTGTTCCATGTACAATTACTTTTTCTGAAAATGCTTCATCTATAATTTCATGAGTGATTTTCACTAAAATTTCATACAATTTCATTTCTTGTTCTGTGCGTGTTTCAATCCATGCAATTGCTAATTTTTCAGCAGACACAAGTTTATTCTCATATTCTAAAGGCAATGCTTCTTTTAATTCTTTATAATCTGTTTGCACCAATCCATCTGCAATTCCAAAATCATCAGAAATATTAATTCCTATTTTTGAGGGATTTCGTTCTTTTATAATAGTTACAAGTGCCTCCCATTGATTAGGTTGTTCTTCTTTATTCCAAGCAGAAACAATATTTTTACCCACATCATATCTGGCAACTGCTAATTTCTCAATGGTATTTTGTTCTTTATTTCTATAAAAAACTAATATAGTTCGCCTTCTTGCATTTAACCATGTTGCCGGTAACATCGTTCTCATTACAGGGTCTTCATTATATTCACGAGAAATCACCAACCACATATCAATAGCTGCTCGATCCATTAACTGAGGTAATAACTCATTAAATCGTTCCGCTAAGATTTCATCTTTAACAATCGCTCTTTCTTTTTCTGAAAGAATTTGTGAATACATGGATGCGCTTATAATTAAGAATAAAAAAAGTACCTGTTTCATAAAACATTTTTTTTCTAAAGTAATCAATAGTCAACAATAAAAAAAGGAACATTAATAAATGCTCCAAGGTTAAAAATAAAATACTACGCATTAAAATATAGTATACACAATAGAAAATTCAACTAATTAGAAAAATAAAATTTAGAATTCTTAACTATTCTCAAGTCTAATAACATGTGCTACGGTTCCAATAAGTCTATTGTGGTTCTTTACGAAAGGATTGGTTTTATCTCAAACATAACCAGCAAGTACAGAACAAATCTGTTTTTTAATTTTAGGATTATCATTGCCTTTAAAAAAGACAGTTTGTAAATTTCCTGTGCACCATTCTTTTACATAGCTACCAAAAACTTTTGTGCCTTCTAGAATATAATCAGCATACTTGGAGTGTACTCAGAAAACCCTACCGTATTAACCCTAAAGCCATCAATGAATAGATTTAAAAGTATGATTGTAAATACATAATGACTCAGAGTGAAAGTGGAAGCTAAACACGAGAGAACTCAAATAGAAAAAAAAATCAGTAATAATAATGGGGAAACTAATCTTCGATATAAAAAAAATAGATCGTTAAAAAAAAACTAATAGTTTCTATTAATCTTATATTCAATTGAAGTATTTATTCTTTAGCTCAATTCTTTGTTAGTGGTTTGTGGTTTATTCCTCATATAAATAAAACACTCCTTTTCCGAAACAAAAAAAAACTTTTTCCTTGTGTTCTACAACACGTTCCTAATAGCGGGTGTTAAATAAGTATCCTTTTGATATTATATAGAGTGTCGTTATCTAATTAAGTCCTAAAAGTATAGGGAAAATAATCCATAAATTAAGTCCTTAAAACTCATTCATTTCATACTTCCCTAAATAAAGAATAAATACTACTGTGATATTAAAAATACAATTTAGCTATATATATATATACTGTTGGGATAACTAAATTGCTTTGCCATTTTAACTATAAAAGATAATGAAAAATACAGGTTTCATTCACTTTATACCATTGTTATATCTAATAACCACAAATTCAGTTCTTCTATTTTGTTGATGTTCATCTTTAGAGCATTTTACTCCATCAGAACAACCATTAACTAATTGTGTTTCTCCATGACCTGAACCAAAGATTCTTGCCCTTTCAATCCCTTTAGATATAATATATTCTAAAGATGAAGCGGCTCTTCGACCAGATAAAGCCTCATTATACTTATGTGTATTTCGGCTATCTGTATGAGAACCTAATTGTACAATCATTTGTGGGTAACGTTTCATAACGGCTATTACCTTTTCAAGTTCAATTGATGCATCAGGTCGTATGAATGATTTATTTAGATCGAAATAAATTGGATCAATCTTTATAAAATCTTTACCATTAATTTCAACAATATCTTCGTCCTTCAAGTCTAGTGTAAGATCTAATTCGAGTTCAGTTTCAACTGAAGTAATAAATTCTTCACTATCTTCAGAATAACCTTCTTTTGTTCCAACTACTTTATAATTGGATTCACATTCTACTGTAAAGGCAAATCTTGCATTATCATCAGTCATTACTTTTTCAATTTCAATTCCATCTTTATATAAAGTGACCATTGCTCTAGGTAGTAAAGCGCCAGATTTTTTATCTCTTACTAGACCATTAGCGTATTGTTTACAAACTACAAGAGCCGGATTTTCTTTAAAATAGTAGATGTCATCGTGGCCTTTTCCTCCTCCTCTATTTGAGGAAAAATACCCTGTCATGGTCTCCTCATTTATGGCGAAGGAAAAATCATCCATTGGACTATTGATTTGACTTCCCAAATTCTCAGGGATCGTATATACTGTACCATTTTCGGAAACAGTACTCTTGAAGACATCTAAACTACCATGCCCAGATTTACCATCAGAAGAATAGTAAAGGACGCCACTTTCACTTAGAAAAGGAAACATTTCACGACTCATGGTGTTAACTATAGGCCCTGCATTTATAGGCTCTCCGTAAGTTCCGTCTTCAGATAGGTGTACAAAATAAATATCGGTGTTTCCGTGACCTCCTGGCATATCAGACACAAAGTAAAGAATCTTACCGTCATTACTTAGTGTAGGATGACCTACTGAATATAAATCACTATTAAAAGTCAATTCTTCCATGTTACCCCATTCACAATCTTCATCGATATGAGCTCTTAGCAATATTAAATGATTCATTCCATCATCATCTTTTTTATAGTTTCTTTCAAAGTAATTATTACGTGTAAAATAAACTGTTTTCAGATTAGATGTAAAAACGACATCGGCTTCATGGTAACGGGTATTAATTTCAGAAGAAAATAATTCACTATCTAAAATCTCTCCATTTTCAGCGATATTTCCTAGATACAATTCTAAATAGGGTTGAGAATTCTCTCTCCAAGTACGATTTCGTAAACTTCTTACTTTCCTTGAAGAAGCAAAAACCACTTGATTCTCTCCAAAATATGAAACCCCAAAATCTGAATACTTAGTATTTACATTGGTTAAATGTTTTATTTCATAACGTTCTTCGACTTGTGAAGAAGCAGAAAAGCTCACTAAAAAGAGAAAGACAACAAATAATATATTTTTTTTCATGTGATTAATTATTAGCATTTAGAAGAATCTAGGACTCTTAAGGTTATTTTTCAGAATATCAAACAGTAATATTATTTCGTGAGAACCTGAATTGTAATTTCCAAGATTTAAAAGTGTATAATCGTATGCATATCCTGCTCTTATACCTGGAGTTAATTGAAACCCTACCATTGCACTTAAAGAATCATCAAAACGATATGAAACTCCTAGTTCAAATTCTTCATACATCAACATATTAGCAGATACATCTACCGATAATGGTGTTCCATATGCTGCTTTTACCAACACTGAAGGTTTCAACTTTAAATCATCTGATAATTCAAACACATATCCTGAGGTTAAAAAGTAATGCATTTCTTCTGAAGCTGTACTTACAATTCCAGTGTCATCTTTTAAGTGTTTTCTTTCCAAAAAATTTGGAACTGATAGGCCTAAATAAAATCGATCACTATAATAATAAGCACCAGCTCCAATATTAGGATATACCTCGCTTACATTATTAGATAAGGTATTGCTAAACTCAGGATCATTTGGATTTAATGATAACAAATTCACATCCAAGAACGAAGCTCCAGCTTTTACTCCAAAAGCTAACCTTCCTAAATCAGAAACTCTTAGTGTATAGGAAAAATCCGCATATAAATTTTGCTCTTTTACCGGTCCATGAATATCTGCAATAGCAGATAAACCTAGACCAACATTTTTACCCACAGGGCTATTTAAAGAAAAAGTTATGGTTTGAGGAGCTCCTTCAATACCCACCCATTGAGTCCTTCCTAACAAACCGACACTTAAATTCCCTCTAGATCCTGCATACGCTGGGTTTAACATATTCATATTATACATATACTGTGTATATTGGGCATCTTGTTGCCCAAGTACAGACGTAAAGGATAACACGAAAATTACTCCCCAAATTAATCTACAATTTTTCATAAAACTATAATCTTAACATTAATATTAGAAAGGAAATATATTGCAACCTCCTCTCTATAAGTTTGTCTATCTATTTAAATATACCCATCCTGTTTGAGGCTTTCTATTTCCATCATTAAAATAAATGATGTAGTAGTAAGTGGAAGTAGGTAATCTTTCTCCTTCAGCAATATTCCATCTTCCATCAGAATATCCATTCCACCATAATGGTTCAGTACTTGAATTTCCATTGTGTGTATAATCATATACTTGATTACCCCATCTATTGTATATTTCCATTTTGTAGTTAGGGTAAAGGGCTTCTAAATTATCAATATCAAACACATCATTTACACCATCGTCATTAGCTGTAATAACATCTGGTATTGTAATGATTACAATAGGATTTATTAATACTTCAGAATAATCATCCTCCGTATTAATACTATTGTCTGGTGTAGAATCAATATCTTCCTCATTAGCTGAAATAACTTCCGTGGTATTTAAATATTCTCCCGTTGGTAATACTAATACGGTAATATCTAAATAATAGGTTATATTATTTGGTACCGTACCTATGGTCCAAATACCTGTATTTTCATCATATAATCCTACTTCAGCAAAAGAACTTATAAATTCATAACCCGAAGCTAAAACATCAATAATTTCAACCCCTGTAGCATCACTAGGACCATCATTGGTAACTGTAATAGTAAAGGTAATCTCGTCATCTTCAGGCTCAGGATTCATATCATCTGCCACTTTTATAACAGATAAATCAATTAATGGTATTGGATTTGTTTCAGTACAATCACTATTGTTCGTAGGGTCAGGATCCACTATGTTTGAATCAAGAACTTCAGCACAATTCATATACTCTCCAGTTGCATTTACTCGGGTTGTTATATTCAAATAAAGCGTCTCTCCATTAATAATATTATCAACATACCAAATCCCTGTAATTTCATTATAATCTGGGCCTACATTACTAGAAATAAAAGTATAACCAGAAGGTAAAAGCTCCATCACTGTAACACCAGAAGCGTTACTTGGTCCATTATTCATTAATGCTATAGTAAATTGAACAGTATCCCCAACATAAGTAATATCATTGCTTACTATTTTAATTATCTCTAAATCAGATTGATAAACAGGATCTACAGAGACACAAGCAATATTATTATTTTGGTCTGGATCTATTTCATTTAAACTAGTTATGGAAGCACAATTTGTATAATTTCCTTCTGAATTAACTGCAACCGTTAATGTTAGGGTTTCTGAAGTACCACTAGTAATCAATGGTATTGACCAATTACCAGTCACTAAATCATAAATACCTGCTGAGGCAACTATTGTTGCTGTTGATGAGTCATAACCTGAAGGTAATAGTTCCTCAATAATTACACCTGTTGCATTACTTGCCCCTAAATTAGTCACCGTTATAACAAAGTCAATTGTGTCTCCTACATTTGGAGAATTATTACTCACGGCCTTAGTAATTGTTAAGTCAGCACAGTCTGAAACCGTAAATGGAATCTCTAAAACATTAGAGTTACAACTGGTACTGCTATCACTTAAGACTGCCCATAAACTTCCAGATGTTGTAAATAAATCTAAAGATTGCCATGATGTAACAGATGCAGTTGCAGGATTTGCAACTAATGTTAAATCTGCATTTAAGTAAATTTCTATTTCTTCATTTATACCTATTGGTCCTTCAAATTCAATAGAAATATATTCATCAGCACATACTTCTTGATCAATGCTCTCAATAATTAAATCATTTGGCGCTAACAATTGTACATCATCATCGTATGTGAATTCTGCTGAAGTAGCTGTACACGTATTTGTATTTTCTGCTGTGATCGTATATGTATCTCCATCAATTCCGCCAGTTACAATCCCTCCTGCTCCTACTATTAAGCCTGCGGCTGTAGAGGTATAGGTTAATCCTGAATCGTAATTTGTTACTGTTACTACCGCTCCATTATCACAATCTGCTGGGCTTACTGTTACTAATGGCGCATCTGGTGTTGCTAATTGTGCATCCGTATCATTAATGAAATTTGCTGAGGTAGCTGTACACGTATTTGCATTTTCTGCTGTGATCGTATATGTATCTCCATCAATTCCGCCAGTTACAATTCCGCCTGCTCCTACTATTAAGCCTGCGGCTGTAGAGGTATAGGTTAATCCTGAATCGTAATTTGTTACTGTTACTACCGCTCCATTATCACAATCTGCTGGCGTTACTGTTACTAATGGCGCATCTGGTGCTGCTAATTGTGCATCCGTATCATTAATGAAACTCGCTGAGGTAGCTGTACAAGTATTTGTATTTTCTGCTGTGATCGTATATGTATCTCCATCTATTCCACCAGTTACTATTCCTCCTGCTCCTACTATTAAGCCTGCGGCTGTAGAGGTATAGGTTAATCCTGAATCGTAATTTGTTACTGTTACTACCGCTCCATTATCACAATCTGCTAGGGTTACTGTTACTAATGGCGCATCTGGTGCTGCTAATTGTGCATCCGTATCATTAATGAAACTCGCTGAAGTAGCTGTACAAGTATTTGCATTTTCTGCTGTGATCGTATATGTATCTCCATCAATTCCGCCAGTTACAATTCCTCCTGCGCCTACTATTAAGCCTGAGGCTGTAGAGGTATAGGTTAATCCTGAATCGTAATTTGTTACTGTTACTACCGCTCCATTATCACAATCTGCTGGCGTTACTGTTACTAATGGCGCATCTGGTGTTGCTAATTGTGCATCCGTATCATTAATGAAACTCGCTGAAGTAGCTGTACACGTATTTGTGTTTTCTGCTGTGATCGTATATGTATCTCCATCTATTCCACCAGTTACTATTCCTCCTGCTCCTACTACTAAGCCTGCGGCTGTAGAGGTATAGGTTAATCCTGAATCGTAATTTGTTACTGTTACTACCGCTCCATTATCACAATCTGCTGGCGTTACTGTTACTAATGGCGCATCTGGTGTTGCTAACTGTGCATCGGTATCATTAATGAAATTTGCTGAGGTAGCTGTACAAGTATTTGTATTTTCTGCTGTGATCGTATATGTATCTCCATCAATTCCACCAGTTACTATTCCTCCTGCTCCTACTATTAAGCCTGCGGCTGTAGAGGTATAGGTTAATCCTGAATCGTAATTTGTTACTGTTACTACCGCTCCATTATCACAATCTGCTAGGGTTACTGTTACTAATGGCGCATCTGGTGCTGCTAATTGTGCATCCGTATCATTAATGAAACTCGCTGAAGTAGCTGTACACGTAGCTGCACTTGTTGCAGTGATCGTATAGATATCTCCATCAATTCCGCCAGTTACTATTCCTCCTGCTCCTACTACTAAGCCTGAGGCTGTAGAGGTATAGGTTAATCCTGAATCGTAATTTGTTACCGTTACTACCGCTCCATTATCACAATCTGCTGGGGTTACTGTTACTAATGGCGCATCTGGTGCTGCTAATTGTGCATCCGTATCATTAATGAAACTCGCTGAAGTAGCTGTACACGTATTTGCATTTTCTGCTGTGATCGTATATGTATCTCCATCAATTCCGCCAGTTACAATTCCTCCTGCTCCTACTATTAAGCCTGAGGCTGTAGAGGTATAGGTTAATCCTGAATCGTAATTTGTTACTGTTACTAACGCTCCATTATCACAATCTGCTGGGCTTACTGTTACTAATGGCGCATCTGGTGTTGCTAATTGTGCATCCGTATCATTAATGAAATTTGCTGAGGTAGCTGTACACGTATTTGCATTTTCTGCTGTGATCGTATATGTATCTCCATCAATTCCGCCAGTTACAATTCCGCCTGCTCCTACTATTAAGCCTGCGGCTGTAGAGGTATAGGTTAATCCTGAATCGTAATTTGTTACTGTTACTACCGCTCCATTATCACAATCTGCTGGCGTTACTGTTACTAATGGCGCATCTGGTGTTGCTAATTGTGCATCCGTATCATTAATGAAACTCGCTGAGGTAGCTGTACAAGTATTTGTATTTTCTGCTGTGATCGTATATGTATCTCCATCTATTCCACCAGTTACTATTCCTCCTGCTCCTACTATTAAGCCTGCGGCTGTAGAGGTATAGGTTAATCCTGAATCGTAATTTGTTACCGTTACTACCGCTCCATTATCACAATCTGCTAGGGTTACTGTTACTAATGGCGCATCTGGTGCTGCTAATTGTGCATCCGTATCATTAATGAAACTCGCTGAAGTAGCTGTACACGTATTTGCATTTTCTGCTGTGATCGTATAGATATCTCCATCAATTCCGCCAGTTACAATTCCTCCTGCTCCTACTATTAAGCCTGCGGCTGTAGAGGTATAGGTTAATCCTGAATCGTAATTTGTTACCGTTACTACCGCTCCATTATCACAATCTGCTGGGCTTACTGTTACTAATGGCGCATCTGGTGCTGCTAATTGTGCATCCGTATCATTAATGAAATTTGCTGAGGTAGCTGTACACGTATTTGCATTTTCTGCTGTGATCGTATATGTATCTCCATCAATTCCGCCAGTTACTATTCCTCCTGCTCCTACTACTAAGCCTGAGGCTGTAGAGGTATAGGTTAATCCTGAATCGTAATTTGTTACTGTTACTACCGCTCCATTATCACAATCTGCTGGCGTTACTGTTACTAATGGCGCATCTGGTGCTGCTAATTGTGCATCCGTATCATTAATGAAACTCGCTGAGGTAGCTGTACACGTATTTGTATTTTCTGCTGTGATCGTATATGTATCTCCATCTATTCCACCAGTTACTATTCCTCCTGCTCCTACTATTAAGCCTGCGGCTGTAGAGGTATAGGTTAATCCTGAATCGTAATTTGTTACTGTTACTACCGCTCCATTATCACAATCTGCTGGCGTTACTGTTACTAATGGCGCATCTGGTGTTGCTAACTGTGCATCGGTATCATTAATGAAATTTGCTGAGGTAGCTGTACAAGTATTTGTATTTTCTGCTGTGATCGTATATGTATCTCCATCAATTCCACCAGTTACTATTCCTCCTGCTCCTACTATTAAGCCTGCGGCTGTAGAGGTATAGGTTAATCCTGAATCGTAATTTGTTACTGTTACTACCGCTCCATTATCACAATCTGCTGGCGTTACTGTTACTAATGGCGCATCTGGTGCTGCTAATTGTGCATCCGTATCATTAATGAAATTCGCTGAAGTAGCTGTACACGTAGCTGCACTTGTTGCAGTGATCGTATAGATATCTCCATCAATTCCGCCAGTTACTATTCCTCCTGCTCCTACTACTAAGCCTGAGGCTGTAGAGGTATAGGTTAATCCTGAATCGTAATTTGTTACCGTTACTACCGCTCCATTATCACAATCTGCTGGGCTTACTGTTACCGTTGGTGTTGGCACTAATAATTGCGTATCATCTTCAAAGGTGAAACTCGCTGAGGTAGCTGTACAAGTATTTGTGTTTTCTGCTGTGATCGTATAGATATCTCCATCTATTCCGCCAGTTACAATTCCGCCTGCTCCTACTATTAAGCCTGCGGCTGTAGAGGTATAGGTTAATCCTGAATCGTAATTTGTTACTGTTACTAACGCTCCATTATCACAATCTGCTGGGCTTACTGTTACTAATGGCGCATCTGGTGTTGCTAATTGTGCATCCGTATCATTAATGAAATTTGCTGAGGTAGCTGTACACGTATTTGCATTTTCTGCTGTGATCGTATATGTATCTCCATCAATTCCGCCAGTTACTATTCCTCCTGCTCCTACTACTAAGCCTGCGGCTGTAGAGGTATAGGTTAATCCTGAATCGTAATTTGTTACTGTTACTACCGCTCCATTATCACAATCTGCTGGGCTTACTGTTACTAATGGCGCATCTGGTGTTGCTAATTGTGCATCCGTATCATTAATGAAATTTGCTGAGGTAGCTGTACACGTATTTGCATTTTCTGCTGTGATCGTATATGTATCTCCATCAATTCCGCCAGTTACAATTCCGCCTGCTCCTACTATTAAGCCTGCGGCTGTAGAGGTATAGGTTAATCCTGAATCGTAATTTGTTACTGTTACTACCGCTCCATTATCACAATCTGCTGGGCTTACTGTTACTAATGGCGCATCTGGTGTTGCTAATTGTGCATCCGTATCATTAATGAAATTTGCTGAGGTAGCTGTACACGTATTTGTGTTTTCTGCTGTGATCGTATATGTATCTCCATCAATTCCGCCAGTTACTATTCCTCCTGCTCCTACTACTAAGCCTGAGGCTGTAGAGGTATAGGTTAATCCTGAATCGTAATTTGTTACCGTTACTACCGCTCCATTATCACAATCTGCTGGCGTTACTGTTACTAATGGCGCATCTGGTGCTGCTAATTGTGCATCCGTATCATTAATGAAACTTGCTGAGGTAGCTGTACACGTATTTGTATTTTCTGCTGTGATCGTATAGATATCTCCATCAATTCCGCCAGTTACAATTCCTCCTGCTCCTACTATTAAGCCTGAGGCTGTAGAGGTATAGGTTAATCCTGAATCGTAATTTGTTACTGTTACTACCGCTCCATTATCACAATCTGCTGGGGTTACTGTTACTAATGGCGCATCTGGTGTTGCTAATTGTGCATCCGTATCATTAATGAAATTTGCTGAGGTAGCTGTACACGTATTTGCATTTTCTGCTGTGATCGTATATGTATCTCCATCAATTCCGCCAGTTACAATTCCGCCTGCGCCTACTACTAAGCCTGAGGCTGTAGAGGTATAGGTTAATCCTGAATCATAATTTGTTACCGTTACTACCGCTCCATTATCACAATCTGCTGGGCTTACTGTTACCGTTGGTGTTGGCACTAATAATTGCGTATCATCTTCAAAGGTGAAACTCGCTGAAGTAGCTGTACACGTATTTGTGTTTTCTGCTGTGATCGTATAGATATCTCCATCTATTCCGCCAGTTACAATTCCGCCTGCGCCTACTACTAAGCCTGAGGCTGTAGAGGTATAGGTTAATCCTGAATCGTAATTTGTTACCGTTACTACCGCTCCATTATCACAATCTGCTGGGCTTACTGTTACCGTTGGTGTTGGCACTAATAATTGCGTATCATCTTCAAAGGTGAAACTCGCTGAAGTAGCTGTACACGTAGCTGCACTTGTTGCAGTGATCGTATAGGTATCTCCATCAATTCCGCCAGTTACAATTCCTCCTGCTCCTACTACTAAGCCTGCGGCTGTAGAGGTATAGGTTAATCCTGAATCGTAATTTGTTACTGTTACTACCGCTCCATTATCACAATCTGCTGGGGTTACTGTTACTAATGGCGCATCTGGTGTTGCTAATTGTGCATCCGTATCATTAATGAAATTTGCTGAGGTAGCTGTACACGTATTTGCATTTTCTGCTGTGATCGTATATGTATCTCCATCAATTCCGCCAGTTACTATTCCTCCTGCTCCTACTACTAAGCCTGAGGCTGTAGAGGTATAGGTTAATCCTGAATCGTAATTTGTTACCGTTACTACCGCTCCATTATCACAATCTGCTAGGGTTACTGTTACTAATGGCGCATCTGGTGCTGCTAATTGTGCATCCGTATCATTAATGAAACTCGCTGAAGTAGCTGTACACGTATTTGCATTTTCTGCTGTGATCGTATAGATATCTCCATCAATTCCGCCAGTTACTATTCCTCCTGCTCCTACTACTAAGCCTGAGGCTGTAGAGGTATAGGTTAATCCTGAATCGTAATTTGTTACCGTTACTACCGCTCCATTATCACAATCTGCTGGGCTTACTGTTACCGTTGGTGTTGGCACTAATAATTGCGTATCATCTTCAAAGGTGAAACTTGCAGAAGTAGCTGTACATGTATTTGCATTTTCTGCTGTGATCGTATAGATATCTCCATCAATTCCGCCAGTTACAATTCCGCCTGCGCCTACTACTAAGCCTGAGGCTGTAGAGGTATAGGTTAATCCTGAATCGTAGTTTGTTACCGTTACTACCGCTCCATTATCACAATCTGCTAGGGTTACTGTTACTAATGGCGCATCTGGTGCTGCTAATTGCGTATCATCTTCAAAGGTGAAATTCGCTGAAGTAGCTGTACACGTAGCTGCACTTGTTGCAGTGATCGTATAGATATCTCCATCAATTCCGCCAGTTACTATTCCTCCTGCTCCTACTACTAAGCCTGAGGCTGTAGAGGTATAGGTTAATCCTGAATCGTAATTTGTTACCGTTACTACCGCTCCATTATCACAATCTGCTGGGCTTACTGTTACCGTTGGTGTTGGTGGTACTAGACAACTTTCTATAAAATCATTCCCACTATCTGTTTCTCCAGAAGCTAATGATACTGGTATAGTATCATTGGTTGTGCTTCCATCATTTGTTTCTGTATCATCTACTCCATCAACTATCGCATCTCCATCACTTACATTGGTATAGTCTGCCGGTTGTGTTTCTTCAATTATATAATCGCCTGGTATAACAGTAAAACTATAGCTACCGTCAATAGCTGTTGTAGTATCAAGATTAGTTGTAGTTGGATTTCCATCATCTAAGCTTAGTATTACTCCTGGAATTGGGTTACCGTTATCATCTTCAACAGTACCGCTTATCGTGCCTGAATTTGCAGATTGAATTGTTACCTGGTAATCTTCTACCTCTCCAAAATCATCCAATCCTGAACTTGCAATATTAAAATTCCCTACTCTAAAACGAGCAAATGTTGGTTGAGTAATTATGGCATCACCAGGTACGGTAACTGAATAATTAGTCGTACCACTCGTGAAAAAGAACTGATTTGTTATAATTTTTTCTCCTGCATCATCAAAATCGTCATCTCCATTCCAATCAATCCAAGCATTTAAAAATCCGTTATTAGAACCATTATCATTATTTATGGTTATTTCAACTGGTATATCTACTGTGGTTCCTAGTATTAGTGACGGGAATATCACCCCGTCTTCATCATCTTCCGATGGGGTCATGTCTCCATCTGTATCATTTGTGTCATCACCGTCAGCAATTGCTGATGGCTGATTTGCTGTTTCTGGATCTACAGAACTACCAAGGTATATGTATTTTGTATATTCACCTCCGGATTTGTAGATATTGATATCATGAGAGGCTTCTAAATAGCTTGCAGGTGCATCTCCATAATCAGTTGCCAATACATAAGTGTATGAACTTACTGAATCATCGTCTGTAGATTGAATCCCGTTTGTATATGGTGGCGGTTGAAGGTTTATATTAAACCCATTTGAAACAACTGAACTAGATGTATTGGTTATGACTTTATACGCAATGGTTATATCTCCAGAATCACTTCCTGAAATTTCTTGATTTTGGATCCCTGTATAGGTAGTAATACCTGCATCGTATGTCCAATCAAAGTAAATTAGCCATGTGCCTCCCAATGCAGCCAAAGGATCTACTTCGTTCGGTATCCCTTTAGAAAGGGTTATAATCAGTGACATTTCCTGATTGATGACAAGTGGAAGTGGATCACTTCCTGTATTTCCTATATTGAACGAAAGTTCGCCTGAACCATTAAATTCTAATGGTAACAGTGGAGCTGGGGATACAATACCCTGATTCACATATGGGTTATAACTCTGTGCACTTGCAAATAAACTTGCAAAAAATAAACACAATATTAGTAATGCTCTTTTCATCTTAATCGTTGTTATTATTAAATACTTTTTTTTATGTATTTTGATTTTACTTTAAAACACACATTTTCAGACAATTGCAAGGTTAAAAATCTTATTTAATTGGTGTAATGTGCCTGACTTTAACAGGGTTCATTTCATGACTATTAGCTGTACCAATGTTAATAATCTGACCCGCATCTACATCATCCTGCGTGACCAAGTAGGTGCCAATTAGTGTACATGAAATTTCTGGGGACAAAATAGTACACGGTGTCGTCTCTTCATTAAATGAAATGATTAGACCATCTACAACTACATTCGTCAAAGGTTCGGTATTAGTATTGGTTAATATAACCATATAGGTCAATACATCATTTAAAGTTATTGTTCCTGAATTGTCTTTATCTGCATTGCGAGTAAGAGACATTTCAACTAACAGGTTCGTTATTTCTATGATAGTTATTTGATAGTCCTCTACTTCTCCCCAAGCATTGGCTCCTAAGCTATCAGAATGTTCCCCAATTCTAAAACGAGCAAAAGTTGATTCAGTAATTATTGCATCTCCAGGTACGTTAACCGAATGGTTAGTTGTACCACTCGTTGTAATAAACTTGCTTGTGATAATTTGTTCATCTACATCATCAAAGTCACCATCTCCATTCCAATCGATCCAGGCATTCAAAAACCCAAAACCACTATCATGTATGGTTATTTCAACAGGTATATCAACTGTGGCTCCTTGTATAAGAGACGGAAATGTAACTCCATCTTCGTCATTAATGCCCTTATGATCTCCATCAGCCAATACTGATCCTTGATAGTCAGTTTCTGGATCAACAGTACTCCCAAAGTGGATGTATTGTGTATATACACCATTTGCCTTATAAATTTTAATATCATGAGAGGCTTCTCCATAACTTACTGGAGCATCTCCATAATCCTCTGCTAATACATAGGTGAATGAACTTACTGAATCATCCTCTGTAGCTTGAATCCCATTAGCATATGGTGGTGGTTGAAGATTTACATTAAACCCGTTTGAAGCTCTCGAAAGAAGTGTATTCTTTATTACTTTATATGAGAGGGTTATATCTCCAGATGTACTTTCTGAAATTTCCTGGTTTTGAACCCCTCTATAAGTAGTAATACCTGCATCATAAGTCCAATTAAAATAACTAAGCCATGTACCTCCCATTGCTGCCAAAGGATCTATATCGTCCGGAATCCCATTAGAAAGGGTTATTATCAATGTCATTTCCTGATTAGTGACAAGTGGAAGTGAGCTACTTCCTGAATTTCCTACATTGAACAAAAGTTCGCCTGTACCATTAAATTCTACTGGTAACAGTGGAGCTGGGGAAATAATTCCCTGATTCACATATGGGTTATACTTCTGCGCACTTGTAAACAAGCTTGTAAAAATAAAACACAATAATAGGATTGCTCTTTTCATATTAATCTAGGGTATTAAATATTCTGTTGGTAGATTTAAAATAGCTCTGGTTAATGCTGTCTGACTAACCACCTACCATGTCTTTATTTCTTCTTATCTTATTATTCTGCCATAAGTAGTTTTACTGTATACTGCTGTCCATCTTTCTTGTTGGTTACTCGAAGGAAATACGGTCCTGAAGGAAGATGACTTTTCGAAAGCTCTTTAACACCTCCATTACCCAATTGTACCTCCATAGAACCACTATATAAAAGCCTTCCTAATAGGTCCATCAACTCCAATTGATAACTTCCTATAACAGATATATTTACGTAGTATCTGTCTATAGCTGGGTTTGGATACACCAATATATTTGTAGGTCCTAAAGTTTCTAATCTATCTTTTGCTACAGGCAATATTATAGCATCTGAGAAATATTGATCTTTAATGTTTACTTGATAGTCTTCTACTTCTCCCCATGTATTTACACCTGTTGGACCACTAACGTTTCCTATTCTAAAACGAGCGAAAGTAGGAGCCGTTGTAATTGCCGTTTCTGGTATTGAAACAGACAAATCGTAAGTCCCACTACTGAAAACTGCTTGTGGTGCTAGAACATTTTCTCCCGAATCTGTGAAATCTCCATCTCCATTCCAGTCGAACCAGGCATTTAATACTCCAAAGCTCACGTCCTGAACCGTAACTACAACCGGAATACTAACCGTACTCCCAGCTGTTAATAATGGAAAAGTAACTCCATCTTCATCATCCCCATTTTTATCATCACCCTCTGCCTTAGTTGAAGGTTGAGCTTCTGATTCTTGATCAACAGAACTCCCTAGGTATATGTATTGTGTATATAAACCACCTGTTTTGTATGTATTAATGTCATGAGAAGCATTACCATAACTTACTGGAGCATCACCATAATCCATTGCCAATACATAAGTGTATGAACTAACAAAATCATCCTGGGTCGTATTGGAAGCACTTGCATAAGAAGGTACTTGCATACTAACACTAACCCCATTAGCTATTACAGACAAAGGAGTGTTCCTCTTAACCCTATATCCCACCGTGATAGCCCCTTGTCCATAGCCCCGTATCGTTCTTTTTTGAACGCCTGTATAAGTTGTTGTATAGGGATCATAGGTCCATTTAAACATATTTACCCATGAACCCTGCAGTGCTGCCAATGGATTACTTTTATTCGGAACACCATTGAATAACCTAATCTCCAATATCACCTTATCGGGACTTGTAAGGTTATATACAAGTGGGCTACTGCCCGTGTTACCTATTTTAAATGAGATTTCACCTTCGCCGTCAAACTCCACTGGTAATAATGGTGATGGGCTTATAATACCCTGACTAACATAGGGGTTCCAATTCTGCGCTTGTGCTAATAGACACACAAATAGTAAACAAATAATTAATACTGCTTTTTTCATCTTAATATCTTTTATTATTCAATAAAATAATTTAAACTTTCTGCATCAACGTTATTGCCGATATTTTCTTCTCCTCCACTATATTCATTAATTTGGGAAGTAATCGTAAAGACTCCTGCTGTTTGGCCTGGATCCCATATGGCATTGAATCCAAAATAGGAGAAACCACCTTCTGTAATAACCGTTCCTATTGTTGTCGTTAAAATATGAGAATTTGCATCCTCTGAATAATCCCAATCTGAATTATTTAATTCTGTACCACCAAGCATTTCAAGCCCAGGCTGATAAGGACCATCTAACACCCAACGAGTGTCTTTTGGTATCTTGACGATAATCACTCCATTGGTATTCTCCACATTTAATTCTGTAATCCTAACAGTTATATAAAAATTTGTTTGTCCCTGCATCACATTCGGTGCAACACTAATAATTGGTGTCACATCCGATATTCCTCTCGCTAGAGTTGTTAAATAAATAGTAGCATTATCACAAGCATTATCAACATCATTATCACAAGCTGTGTATGGGACATATACTGCGCCTTCAAAGCCTGAATGTGCCACATAAGTATATGTTCCATCCGTATTTAAGGTTAGGGTTCCTGCTTCTATAAACATTCCAGGGTTATTTGGATCTGTTCCATAAATTATAGTTGGAGTTCCTAATGTTAAAGGTCCGTAACTACCATCTGTAGCTGTTGGAGCGGTAGCACTATTTACATCTGGTGTACCTGTACTGCCGTCTGGATCTATATCATTTGATAATACGTTAGCCGATAAAGTATCTCCAGCATTTCCGATATTTGCATCATCTTCTGCTGTCATCTCATTTACCGTTCGATCACTAACCACTACCATAATGGTAGCATCATCGCACAAGGGTGTTGGAGTGGTATCATCACACACCGTATAACCTAACAGTGTAGTTTCTCCAGTAAAGCTTGATTCTGGATCAAAGGTTACAACTCCTGTTGTTGGATTTACCGTATACATTCCTTCATTTGGTACAGTAACGACCAGGCAATCACCATCTACTGTACTGGTGCAAATCGCTCCAGGTATTGTACTTGGATCTAAACTTACCGTAGTAGGATCTATCATACCATCTGGATCAGTATCATTATCTAATATATTAATAGCTACATTAATGTTTGGTTCTGTTGTTGCATTATCATCTTGTACGGATGGCGCGAAATCTCCATTGGAAAATGGTCCTATAACAGTGATCACTACTCTAGCTGTAGCACATGACGCTGGAATTCCAGTATCACAAACCTCATATATAAAGATATCTTCGCCTATAAAACTTGTGTTTGGTGTGTAGGTATATGTTCCATCTGAGTTTAATACTACGGTTCCATTAACGGGTCCACTTACTGGTGTGGTACTTACTATTAAGATATCTCCCACAGGACCATTGTCATTGGTTACTACATTACCATCTACTGAAATGTTTACTAGTGTTTGGTTAATGTCATCTTCTGCATCTAGTAAAGTAGTTACTTCCAAACTTGTAGATGAGTTGTCATTTGAACTATTAGCATTCCCTTGAGAAGCATTTAGTGGAGCAGGTGAAGGACAACCTCCGCACAATAAAGGGTTTTCAGCAGAGATATATACAATGTTTCCTAAAATTCCATTTGCATCACTCACCGTATTACCTCTTACAGTAAGCAAAATATGTCCAACATCAAAAGAACTAAAACTTCCACTTGAATTTGTTAATTTTATTGTGTTTGCAGAACCAGTTGTTAAACTCGATTGATTCCAACGCATGTCACTTCCTGAATCAATTCCTATAATTTCAGCATTTGCGCCAACACTAATAGTAACTTGTAATGAATTTTCAACTATAGTTCCGTTACCATAATTACCTACATTAGCACTCAAAATACCCATAGAACCTTGCGTCACACTTGGTGGCGTCATTATAATTCCAATTCCAGGGTCTGCGTTGTTTTGTGAATATCCTTTCGGTATAAACATAAATACAGTAAAAAACAGTATTATTAATTTATTTAGAGGATTCATGTTTTTATTGTTTAGTGTTAACATTTTTTTAGAGGATTGCCTATAATTATTGAGCTTGAACAACAATGTTGTAAGTGTCACTATTGTTATTACTATCTGATCCTGATCCCTCTACAATTGTAACTGTAATAGGTTGATAAGTTTGAGAAGGCACATTTGAATTACGCTCAATATTAAAACCAATACGTGAAAATAAATTTGATCCAATAACAACACCTGGTTTTAATGTCATTGTTATAAATGAGACATCTTCACTTAGTACCCAATCAATATTATTAACTGGAATACCGCCATCTACATTAGAATTGCCAGTAAAATCATTATAGGTAATAGAAAACCCGTCTGGTTTTGAGAGTTTAACAACTACTTCCCCAACCGATGGTCCGCCTATAATTTCAGAAACATTTACAACAAAATCTCTTGCATCACCTTCAGATAAAAAGACAAAAGAATCAATATTCATAGATGGAGTAAAGTCTGCTAATGCTTCAGTTGCATCTGATATACCATTACCATTCGTGTCTGTTATTGTTCCTGACGTCTCATCTGACTCGTCTGCATCTGAAATACCATCACCATCTGTATCTGTATCTATTGGATCGGGTACTAATGGATCTGTTCCTGTTGCGATTTCATCTGCATCACTTATTCCATCATTATCATCATCCGTATCATAAATATCTGGAATACCATCTCCATCTGTATCTATTTGTGAATCAGAACATCCGTTTACATCTACTGGCTCACCAGCGGGTGTATTAGGACAGTTGTCAGCATCATTTGGAACACCATCATTATCATCATCTAATTGTGACTCAGAACATCCGTTTACATCTACTGGTTCACCAGCAGGGGTATTAGGACAGTTGTCGACATCATTGAAAACACCATCATTATCATCATCTAATTGTGACTCAGAACATCCGTTTACATCTACTGGTTCACCAGCAGGGGTATTAGGACAGTTGTCGACATCATTGAAAACACCATCATTATCATCATCTAATTGTGATTCAGAACATCCGTTTGCATCTACTGGCTCACCAGCGGGTGTATTGGGACAGTTGTCAGCATCATTGAAAACACCATCGCCATCATCATCTAATTGTGATTCAGAACATCCGTTTACATCTACTGGTTCACCAGCAGGGGTATTAGGACAGTTATCAGCATCATTGAAAACACCATCGCCATCATCATCCAATTGTGATTCAGAACATCCGTCTAAATCTACTGGTTCACCAGCAGGGGTATTAGGACAATTGTCAACATCATTGAAAACACCGTCATTATCATCATCTAATTGTGATTCAGAACATCCGTCTACATCTACTGGTTCACCAGCAGGAGTATTAGGACAGTTATCAGCATCATTGAAAACACCATCATTATCATCATCTAATTGTGATTCAGAACATCCGTCTACATCTACTGGTTCACCAGCGGGTGTATTAGGACAGTTGTCAGCATCATTTGGAACACCATCATTATCATCATCTAATTGTGACTCAGAACATCCGTTTACATCTACTGGTTCACCAGCAGGGGTATTAGGACAGTTGTCGACATCATTGAAAACACCATCATTATCATCATCTAATTGTGACTCAGAACATCCGTTTACATCTACTGGTTCACCAGCGGGTGTATTGGAACAGTTATCAACATCATTGAAAACACCATCATTATCATCATCTAATTGTGATTCAGAACATCCGTCTACATCTACTGGTTCACCAGCAGGAGTATTAGGACAGTTATCAGCATCATTAAAAACACCATCGCCATCATCATCTAATTGTGATTCAGAACATCCGTCTACATCTACTGGTTCACCAGCAGGGGTATTAGGACAGTTGTCATCATTATTTAAAACACCATCATTGTCATCATCTGCTTGTAAGGCAGAACATCCGTCTAGATCTACTGTTTCACCAGCAGGAGTAAGAGGACAGATATCACAAACATCACCAACACCATCACCATCTTCATCTGCTTGATCTGCATTAGGAATATCTGGACAGTTGTCATCAGCATCAATCACACCGTCACCATCTGTGTCGGTACCCAATACGGTTGTTATAGTAGAATCGTCATTGTCATTTGCTGTACCCGAAGTATCGGTTATGCTAAGTGAATCCGGATCTTGACCTGCAGCAGTGGCCGAGTTGGTTACACTACCTGCATCAACATCAGCTTGAGTAATAGTATAGGTTCCTGTGATAGTTTCGTCAACAACACCGATGTCCAAAGTAGCAATTGGGTTTCCAGTAATCGTCAACCCTGGCATTGGATCCGTGACAGTAATATTAGTTAAAGCCACAGGCCCTATATTGGTTAACGCAAAAGTATAAGTGATCACATCCCCTACTATTCCCGTTCCTCCAACGCTGGATGTTTTTACCAAGCCGAAAGCTGGATTCGGTTGCAAAGGCGTAGAAGTAATACATTCTGGATTATCATAAAGTATCCCTGTATCAGTATTTACTGCACCAGATATAGAAAACTGTCCACCAGCTAGAAACACACCTGCTCCTGAATTAGATGCTCCTATATTAGCAAAGAAATACCCTGACACTATAGAAGAAGCCCCTATATTAACTGCACCAGCGGCAACACCAGCTCCACCAAGCCAAAAAATATTACAACGCTTCGCTCCATTAATTAAAACCATATTTGTATTTGCCGCTACAGAAATTGCACCACCAAACCTTAAAACAAATATTGAATCCGGATTACCTTGCGCGTCAAGAACAATAGTTCCTGCTACAGACCCTGCTGTCGTTATTTCATAAACCCCAGGAACAATAAATTCATTAAAGAAATTAGCAGTATGAAGCGGGAGATCTATCGGCCTCCCCGTGTTGTCGTTTGTTATTGTAGGTTCCAAAAGCATAAGTGCATCATAAGCATCATCTAAATCATCTGCCGCTTGTTGTGTAACTGGATTTATCGTCTCCACAGTTCCGATATGAACTCCACCTCCGTAACCAGATACTGCGTTTGTATTTGAGCCAATATTTCCATTAACTCCAGATATACCTGTATTACCAACAGCACCATTTTTAGCAAAAAGTGCAAAGTCCGCAACAGTTCCTAAAACATCTACAGCAGCAGCAGGATCACAGCCCGATTCACAAAATACTGGAATGGTACTGGTACAAGGAGGTGGGATTGCGTTAGCACCAAGCCCTAAAGTTATTGCTCCAGCCATACTAAACATTCTTCCTTCAAGTTCAGCACCTGCAGCAAGACCAATAGCACCTCCCTTTGAAACTAAGGTCCCTTTTAAAATAGCACCTGCCGCAGCAGTAATAGCGCCATTAGCAAGAAAAAACACATTACAAGACTGTGCTCCACCAGTTAAAATCATATTTGTAGTGCCCGTCGCTGTCAAGGCTCCGTTAATTTTAATTACAAAAAAAGCATCCGGATTTCCTCCTCCATCAAGAGTAAAGTTTCCTCCTATAGATGCAGCGCTAGCTATGTAATAAACTCCTGGGTCAAGAATTTCGCCAGTCCCAAAAGTCGCGGCATGAGGGGAGTCAGTTCCTAGGTCAAGAGGGTTAGGAACATCAACAGGAAGATCATTAAGATGAATATACAACCTAAGTAAATCAAATTGAGCCTGCTGAGTTGCAGCATTCATACTGTATATGTTACCTTCATAAGCTGGATAAGAAACTGGATCAAATCCGTTAGCAACTCCTAAATTTGAGCCAACATCTCCGATAACGGTTCCGCTTGAATTTGTTATGTCTCCTGAGCCAGTATAAGCTTCAAAAGAGGTAAGTATACCTAAATTAACTGTTTGGCTAAAACTTATACTTGAAAAAAATAATAGTGCGATAGTTGTTAAACTGAAAAGTAATTTTTTGTTCATAGTTAATAATTGTAAAAGGTTTATTCAGTAATCTTGTTAATACTTATAAGATGTTTACTCTATTGAAAATTTTATACACTTTTTCTAATTTTTTCGTGATTTTTATACAATTTTTTAAATTATAAACTATATACATTTATAAAGCCTTAATTGATTCCCTTACTATTATCTGCCAATTAAAAGGTCAACGAGTACTTTTTCGTTAATTATTAGCTAATTGTTTCCTAATTAATAGTGCTCATTTCGAAATATTATAGTAAAAATATAATAATCATAAAAGCACTACTAGAGTATTAGCTGAATGAACAATATGTATCGTTCAAACTTACTTTTAGGTAGGTTTCCTCCTATAGATAAAGTGCTAGCTATGTAATAAACTCCCGGGTCAAGAATTTCGCCAGTCCCAAAACTCAGTCGAAAACCAATCCTGGTTATCGACAAACTCTATTTAGACTCTTTGAGTACGATTTATTATAAGAATCTATAAATAAATTCATTATAAGAACTACATAATTCATACTGTTCTTAATTTTCATTAAATTCAACATAAAAAAATTGTTAAAATGAAAATACTTCCTTTGTTTATTTTATTATTCTTAGTTTCTTGTAGTAATGATATTGATCGAACACTTCCCTCTCAAAATAATGATGAAAACACAAATAATGAAAACGCAATTAATATTCTATTCATTGGTAATAGTTTAACTCTTTTTAATAGCGGTATTGATTTTCATGTTCAAAAATTTTATGAAGCAGGTAACCCTGATGTAATTGTAGAAACTAGCTCTGTATCTGTTTCAGGAGCCTCATTAAAAGAGCATTTAATGTCAGGTATTACAGTAGGAAGTATTAATAGTAAAGATTGAGATTATATTATTTTACAAGAAAATGGAGTCATTGCATCTATAAATCCTGAAGAAACAATAGAATCTATACTTGCATTTAAGGAAGAAATACCAACATTTACTTCTGTTTATTTATTTATAACATGGGCTTATGAAGGGCAACCTGAAAAGACCGAACAATTAGCTTCAGTGTACAATGAAGCTTCTGACATAACAAACTATAAGGTAATTCCAGTTGGCTAAGGTTGGCGAGATTTTACGAATGAAAATAACGGAGTTGAACTTCTTCATCCAGATGGCATTCATCCTAGTGTTTCAGGAACTTATTTTGCTTCATCTATGATTTTTTCAATTCTATCAAATCAAAATATTTCTCAAATTCAATACACAGGTGGATTACCTGATTATACCACTCAATTAATTAAACAATCTGTACTAGAATCGATTCAATTATATTATTAATAGTTTATTTGCATGAATTTTAATAAAAAGAAAAGACTACTTCTTATACTTAGAAATAGATTTTAAAATCTCTTTTCTTTTAATCTTCTCGGTTTCAGTATAAGGAAATTTTGAAAAGGAATAAATTCTTTTAGGACGCTCATACGACTCTAAATTTAAAAATACTTCAGCGTAATTGGGGAGCTCAATCTTATCTTTGTTTTCAACTATTATAATGATTCTTTCACCTAATTCATTATCTTTTTCTGAAGAAATAATAAAAGGTAAATCTATATGTGGAGCAAGTTTCTCCTCAATTTGTTCTGGATTCATTTTAATACCTCCACTATTAATTATATTATCATATCGTCCAAGCCATTTAAATGTGGTTTCAGACGTTAATTTAACAATATCATTAGTTATTACTCTTGAACCTGAAATATTAGGAGCATCTATCTCCAAACAACCTCTTTCATCTTGTGATAATTTTACATTAGGAAGTGCTGTAAATTCTTCAGATTTAGCTAAACCATTAATCCTTTTCACGGCAATATGAGTAACTGTTTCAGTCATTCCGTAGGTAGCAAAAGCCTCTGTAAATACCTTTTGAAGTTTTTCATTTAATTCATTCGAAATATCTCCTCCTCCAATGATCAATTTTCCCACTTTTTCTAATGCATGAATTGAATGATGTACTTGATATGGTACCATTGCTGCGAAATCATACTTATTATCGTATTGGGTTAATGCATCTTTTTCTGGAGCTACAACATGTAAATCCCATCCAAGAATCATAGCTCTTACCAACATCATCTTTCCAGCAATATATTTGGGTGGTAAACATAAAAGTGCTGATGTTCCAGATCCTAATTTAAAAAACATACCTGTAGCGTTTGCACTATTTACCATGAACTCTTTACGAATTGTAATACTTTTCGGTATTCCTGTAGAACCAGAAGTTGTTACCGTAATTGTTTCAGTGTCATCAAACCATTTTTGAATAAACTTCCCAATATCAATTTCATGAGGGGCACCTTCTTTGACTAGACTTTTTGCGAAATCTAACAACTCCATTTTATTATAATGCAAGCCATTAAATTTAAAAACTGGATGTAACGGTTGTGAGCTTGTTTTCAAAATGAGATTAATTAGTAGAATCTACCGGTTCAATTTTAGGTGGTGGTTGAACTTTACCCAACAATTTTTCAGACCAATTGGTCCATTTATATTTCCAGGCCATAATAGCTATTAAGATAGGGTAAAATACAACAACAGGTATAATTACCTCAATACCAGTTGTAGGTTCAGAAATATCTGATAAAATTGAATTGGTTTGAAAGACAGTCCAATCTGCCGTTACTAATAAAACTGCTATAAGGTTATTTCCGGCATGAAATCCTAATGCTAATTCCATTCCTTCATCCATGAGCGTAATAATACCAAGAAATAAACCAGTCCCTATATAATAAATCATTACAATATTACCCAGCCTCTCTACTTCTGGATTAAAAAAGTGTAGGCCTCCAAAGATCAAAGAAGTGATTAATAATGGAACCCATTTGTTACGAGCAAGTACTCCAATTCCTTGCATTAAATAACCACGGAAAAAATATTCTTCAAAACTAGTTTGTATAGGAATAAATACAATCGCTATTAATGCCATAATAAGAAATGGAACTACTTCAAATTGAAATACATAATTTTCTGGATTCGAATTATAATCTAATAATGTAAAAGCGATAGAAATTATAGCAATCAGTCCAAAACCAAAACCTATTCTCCCCCAATCTATTTTCTTTCTTGACGTTGTTAATTGTTTAAATGATTGATTATGTAGAAATTTAACAGCAAAAAGTAACACGATAAAACCACCAATAAATGTAGTGAGCATTAAAAATAAATACAAATTACTTTTGGCAGGATATAAAGAAGCAAAGCCCGTTAAACTAGCCTCCATAAATTCTTCTAAGCTAACAGCTTTTAAAAACGATACTATTGAAAGCGGTACAACACCTATAAATTGCCATCCTACTAAAAATATTAATAGGGTTCCTACTAAATACCTCCAAGGTTCATGCTTCCAATTAAATGCTTGTGCTATATACATAGTTAATTATTAAGGTTTTTTAAATCCCATTTCTTGTTAGTATGATACCTTAAAGCTCCGTTACAAACTTCTAAAGGGGAAGGTATATTATTTGTAAACAGACTACCTGTTCCTAAACCCTGAGGCAATGTACTATTTTTTGTAAAGGTATATTGTGAAATAGCATTTAAGCCCACATTACTTTCTAAAGCTGAAGTGATCCACCAACCAATATTTTTAGTTTCAGCTTGTGATATCCAGCTGTCAGCACCTTTAAAACCAGCTATTAATGTAGGTTTTAATATAATATATTGAGGGTTAATTAAATGTAACAACTCCTTCTTTTTTTCTTCTGAATAAATCCCAATCAATTCTTCGTCTAATGCAATATCTAAGGGAGAATTTTCACACAAATGAGCCATTTCTGTCCATTGCCCTTGTTTAATAGGTTGTTCGATAGAATGCAATTGATGGTCTGAAAGTCTCTTCAGTTTTTCTAATGCTTCAGAAGGTGAGAAAGCTCCGTTTGCATCTACTCGCAATTCTAAATCGGAAGCTGAAAACTCTTTTCGTATTGAATGAAGAATATCCAATTCAGTTGAAAAATCAATGGCACCAATTTTCATTTTTATACAATGAAATCCTAGTGTTATTTTTTCAAGAATTTGCTCCTTCATAAATCGCTTGTCTCCCATCCAAATTAATCCATTTATAGGAATCTCTTGTTCATTTTGAGTAAATTCAGAAGGAAATAATTCAAAAGTAGTATTCGCTTCTAATGATTTAAAAGCCATTTCCACTCCAATTTGAATGGCTGGAAACTCAATTAATTTATGGTATAAGTCTTCCTCTCCTAATTGAATATTATTACAAACCCATTTTAATTTTTCTTCAAAATCTGGGCGATCATCAATACTTAATCCACGAAACATTCCACATTCTCCAATACCAATTTTGTTATCGTTTTTCAACAATAAAAACCATGTTTCTTTTTGCTTTAAGACACCACGAGAAGTCCCACTAGGAGTTTTAAAATTTAGAATATATTTTTGGAAGGACGCTTTCAATTTAAAGTTCTAAAAATTCTCCAATCTCTAATAACATAAGATCTTTTTCAGCATCATAAAATTTTCGTTTAGCAACTTCATGATCTATTTCAATAAAACCAAATGTATCATAATGAACTCCTAATACTTTATCACATTCCACAAAATCACTAGCTAAAATCGCATCATCAATACCCATCGTAAAATTATCTCCAATCGGTAATATTGCTAGATCTAATTTTGTAGTGAGTGGAATTAATTTCATATCCATAGTTAAAGCGGTATCTCCTGCTATATATATATTTTTATGTTCTCCTTCTATTACAAAACCTCCTGGTTGTCCTCCATTACTTCCGTCTGCAAATGAACTTGTATGAATTGCATTCACATATTTTACTTTCCCAAAATCGAATTGCCAGCTTCCCCCATGATTCATAGGGTGAACATCAATTCCTTTCGCTTGATAATACATTGCAATTTCATAATTACTTATAATTTTTGCACCTGTATTTTTTGCGATGGCTTCAGCATCTAACACATGATCTTCATGTGCATGGGTTAGTAATATATAATCTGCTTTTAGAGATAAAACATCTACTTTATCCTTAGAAAATGGGTTCCCTGAAATAAAAGGATCGACAAGAATGTGTTTACCAGAAACATCTATTGCTAACGTATTTTGACCGTAAAAAGTGATTTTCATGTGCTTATATTATAATCTTTAAATTTTAATGCAAATAGCTAAATAATAGGGCGAAAGCAAAAGTACTTAATGCTACTTTCTTTAATTCTGAATCTAATAGAATTGGGTTCTCATTTTTATACACTGTCCTTATATTTAAAATTATAGGTGTAAATGACAACAGGTAAATAAATTGTAACGGGGCATGATAATGTGAGAGTGTATATATAATAGCGCAAAGCATTCCTCCTATTAATAATGTAAAATGATATTTTTTTGCGAATGCCATTCCGTAGAGAACAACTAATGTATTTTTTGAATGTTTTTTATCATTTTCTATATCTCGCATATTATTCAGGTTTAATACCGCTATACTGAAAAACCCTATAGTTATAGCGGGAAGCAATATGTCTAAAAAAATATCTTGTGTAAATAAATAATAACTACCTAATACGCTTAATAATCCGAAAAATAAAAATACAAAAACATCCCCAAATCCAGAATAACCGTATGGCTTTTTACCTACCGTATAAGTTATAGCTGCAACCACTGAAAGTGTTCCTAATCCAAAAAACACAATAGACATTAATACATCTTTACTTCCTAATGCTGTGTAAATTAAAAGAAGAGCAATCAATAGGGTGATAATCGTTGTGGCAATCATTCCTTTTTTCATGCTATGTGCAGAAATTAAACCAGAAGCTACTACTCTTTTTTCTCCTTGACGATCATCATCGGTTCCTTTAATACCGTCTCCATAATCGTTAGCAAAATTTGAAAGTATTTGAAATCCAATAGTGGTTAATATCGCTAACCAAAATGTGGTCGATTCATATAACCCTAAAACACAGATTGCTGAATCAGTACTTAAAACATCAGCTTTAGAATTGCAAAAAAAATTATATCCTAAGGAAGCTCCCACAATAATACCCGAAACAGATAAGGGTAATGTTCGTAATCGAGCTGCAGCAATCCAAGCTTTTATAGTATTCATTTTGGAGGTTTGATATACAAAAATACGTTTAAAAATTGTTTTGTATTTTTATTCACTTCAAAAAAATAAAAAATATACACAAAACTATGAACACAAATTTAGGATTACTTTTATTACGTTTAGGATTTTCTGGAATGATGCTTACGCATGGAGTTCCAAAGCTATTACAATTGATTCAAGGAGATATGGGGTTTCCAGACCCTCTTGGAATTGGTAGTGGATTTACATTAATACTTACTGTGATCGGCGAAGCCATTTGCCCTATCTTAATTATTCTAGGGATTAAAACAAGATGGATGGCAATTCCTCCTGCGATTACAATGCTGGTTGCTGCATTTATTGTTCATGGTAGTGATCCTATTGGCAAAAAAGAATTAGCGCTACTTTATGCTTTTGCATTTATTGCTATTGCATTATTTGGTGGCGGTAAATTTGCTTTAAGAAAATAACGCTAGAACATAAAAAACCGCTTATCAATGATAAGCGGTTTTTTTTTTACATAACTATGGTAGCTAAACTAGCTTTTTTGAAAAATATTAGTTGCCTGCAACTATATATTAGTTCATTATTTTAACAATAAGTTCTTTTAATAAATCTGCTTGTGAAATACTTGCTACACCAACCCCTTTACTTTTAACATCTATTTCTCGAATAGAGGCAATAATAGTACTCACTTTTTTCATGGGGTAATTTGTTGAAGCAACTTCATATTCCTTAATAAAATAAGGACTCACTCCTAAAGCCTTAGGTGCTTCAGACTTGTTAGTAAGTGCATGGTATTTTAATATTTTTGAAAAGAAACTATACATTAAAGCGATGGTCATCACTAAAGGATGATTTTTTTGGTTTTGAGCAAAGTATTGGATGATACCAAAAGCTTTTTTAAAATCTCTTTTACTGATGGCACTTTGTAATTCGAAATTATTATAATCTTTACTAATCCCAATATTTTCTTCAATAATCTGAGGAGTTATTTGTGCTCCTTTTGCGATGATCAATTGTAATTTTTCTAATTCATTATTGATTTTCCCTAAATCATTTCCAAGAAATTCTAAAAGCATCTGCGAAGCTTTTGGAGTAATTGTATACCCTCTTCCTGATAAAACCCTTCGTATCCAATCTGGCACTTTATTATCGTATAACTTCTTGCTTTCGAACACTACTCCATTTTTATTAATGGCTTTAATAAGTTTTTTACGCTTATCTAAACTTTTATATTTATAGCAGAGTACTAAAACGGTAGAAGGTTGTGGGTTTTCTACATAGGAAAGTAAATTTTCTATGGTTCGAGATAAATCTTGCGCTTCTTTTACGATGACCACTTGTTTTTCTGCCATCATTGGAAATCGTTTTGCAGTACTTACAATTTCATCAATGGCAACATCACGGCCGTAAAGGATTGTTTGATTAAACCCTTTTTCTTCTTCAGTTAAAATGGACTTTTCAATAAAATCTGAAATAGCATCAATATAATAAGCTTCTTCTCCCATTAAAAAATAAACGGGTTTTATAGCTCCTTTCTTAATACTTTCTACAATGTGTTTTGCTTTTTCTAAAGGCACAAATTTCTATTGAATAATTAATGGATTATAGTTACTTTGCCGTATGCAAGAATTACATTTTTCTTCCTATACTTTCAGATTCAAAAGTAACGAAAATAAAACGTTGATTTTTGATATTGTTCGAAAAAAATTCGTGCTTTTAACACCCGAAGAATGGGTGAGACAACATGTATTGCATTTATTGATTTCTGAAAAAGGCTATCCTTTATTGCATATTAATGTAGAAAAGCAAATAAAACTCAATGATACTATTAAAAGATATGATATCGTGGTTTATAATTCCGATGGAAGTATTCATATTATAGTTGAATGTAAAGCTCCCGCTATAAAAATAGATCAGAAAACTTTTGATCAAATCGCACGTTATAATTTTGTTTTACATGCTAGTTATTTAATGACGACTAATGGTTTAGACCATTATTATTGCGAAATGGATTTTAAAAATGAAAAATATACATTCTTAAAAGACATTCCTGAATATGCTCCACAATTAAAATAAACCTGTTTCTTTGTATAAATGAAACGAACATTAATAAATATTAAAAGTATATTTAAAATTTTTAATGTGAGAATGAGTGAAACGAGTGGTTACACACGTTCTCAATTTTATAATTAGATTAATACAAAATAATTATTAAAATTTAAACGTGTGAAAGTCGCAATTGTAATATTAAACTGGAATGGAAAAAGCTTATTAGAGCAATTTCTACCTTCAATTATAAATTATTCTTCAAATGAAGCAGCTATTTATATTGCAGATAATGCGTCTACAGATGATTCGGTTATATTTGTAAAAAACAACTTTCCTTCTGTACATATACTTCAGAATAAAGAAAACGGAGGCTATGCAAAAGGCTATAATGATGCTTTAAAAAATCTTACTGAAGATTTATATGTGCTATTAAATAGTGATGTCGAAGTAACTGAAAATTGGTTATCCCCCATTATAAAAGCATTCCAAAACAATCCAAAATTAGTTGCTGCTCAACCAAAAATATTAGATTATAAAGACAAATCTCATTTTGAATATGCTGGAGCTGCTGGAGGGTTTATTGATAAATTAGGCTATCCATATTGCCGTGGAAGGATTTTTAATACTACTGAAAAGGATACAGGGCAATTTAATGATAACCACCCTATATTTTGGGCATCGGGTGCTTGTTTAATTGTTAAATCATCCTCCTTTTGGGAGTCTGGTGCCCTAGATGAAACCTATTTTACACACCAAGAAGAAATTGATCTATGTTGGAGAATGAAAGCAAATGGCAGTGAAATTTATTGTATTGGTTCATCTAAGGTATATCATATAGGTGGCGCTACACTTTCAGCCTCTAATCCAAAGAAAACATTTTATAATTTTAGAAATTCATTACTCACGTTACTCAAAAACCACAAAGGCTCGAGTGTTTGGGTTTTATTATTTATACGATTAATACTTGATGGTATTGCTGGGGTTCAATTTATATTTCAAGGAAAAATTAAACATTGCCTTGCAATAATTCATGCTCATTTCAGTTTTTACCGTTTGCTTCCTTTTTATTTAAAGAAAAGAAAAGTGCATGCAAGTACGATTAAATATTATGCTATTAAATCGATTGTATGGAATTATTTTATTCTGAAAAAACGTACCTTTAACAATAATTACTAATTAAAACCTAAATTATTCTTAATAGCATTTTTTATCTGCTATAAGTTTTAATATTTTTGTATAACTAAACTATATTCATTATGAAAAAAATACTCATCCTAGCAACCTGCTTTGGTTTCATTTTCACCTCGTGTGTTTCTAAAAAAGAATTTGCTGAATTAGAAGCAAGGTATAAAACAAAATCAGATTTATTAAATACCTGTACGGTAAAATTAAACTCTTGTGAAAGTGATAAATCACTTGCTGAGGCTCGTGCTAATTCTCTAGAAAAACGATTAGCTGAGCTAAAAAAAGATAAAGAAGATTTAATAATAAGTTCTAAGGATTTAACAATGTTAACGAAACTAGGAGCTTCTAACCTTGAAAAATCTTTGGAAAGCTTAAAAGAAAAAGACCTTAAAATAAGTCGTTTACAGGACGCTCTTACCAAAAAAGATAGTGTAACCCTTGCTTTAGTATCCAGCTTGAAAAAAGAAGTGGGTCTAGATGATGAAGACATTGAGATTAATGTTGAAAAAGGGGTGGTATTTATCTCTTTAAGTGATAAAGTGTTATTTAAAAGCGGAAGCTATAACCTATCTTCAAGAGCAAATGAAATTCTAGGAAAAGTAGCTACTGTTATTAATGGTAAACCAAACTTCGAAGCCCTAGTAGAAGGACATACAGACAACGACCCTTTCAAGAAAGGTGTTTTAATTGACAATTGGGATTTAAGTGCAAAGCGTTCTACTGCTGTAGTTCGTAAATTAGTGGAACTTGGTGCTAGTCCTGCTCAGTTAATTGCTGCGGGAAGAAGTGAATTTGTACCTTTAGTACCTAATGACAGTGCTGATAACAAGTCTACAAACAGAAGAACAAAGATTTATATTTTACCTAAAATTGATCAATTCTATGAAATGATTGAAACTGAAATGAAAACTCTTTCAACAGAAGAAGGTAACTAATAGTATTTATACTAGTGTAAACAAAAAACCCAGCATAAAGCTGGGTTTTTTTATATTTTTAATTCTGTATTAAATTTCTAGACTCCCTTTTCCTTCTCTTATTAGCTCAGGTTCGTCACCACAAAGACTAATCACTGTTGAAGGCACATTATCACCATAGCCTCCATCGATAACAATATCAACTAACTTATCCCACTTCTCATAAATAAGTTCTGGATCTGTAGTATATTCAATAATTTCATCTTCATCATAAATAGATGTAGAAACTATAGGGTTTCCAAGTTCTGTAACTATAGCTCTAGCTATCGAATTATCTGGAACTCGAATCCCAACCTCTTTTTTATTTTTAAATACTTTAGGTAAATTATTATTTCCAGGTAAAATAAAGGTATAAGGCCCCGGCAATGCTCTTTTTAATATTTTAAATGAAGAAGTGTTTATTTGCTTTACAAATTCAGATAAATTACTCAGATCCTTACATACAAATGAAAAATTAGCTTTTTCTAACTTAACTCCTTTAATTCGGGCTACTTTTTCAAGAGCTTTCTTATTTGTAATATCACAGCCTAAAGCATATACAGTATCGCTAGGATATATTATTAAGCCTCCTTTTCTTACTACTTCAGCGATATATTTAATATGCTTACTGTTTGGATTCTCTTCGTAAATTTTAATAAATTCTGCCATGAATTTGTGAAATTTAAAGGACTGTTATTTAAGTGATAAAATTAATTATATTTTATAAAATAAACACAAATAATCATTACAATAACATAAAAACAGATTAATTACGTTTCATGATAAAACAAATTGACATGAAAAAGCATTTAAAGTATTTATTGATTCTCCTTCTATTTGTACCGATTATTAATTCTTGTTCCCCTGATGATTCAAATTCAGACGATATAAACACGGTGCCTTTAGAAGAATCTATATTGTTAAATGTTTCTTATGGTACTAATTCGCAACAAGTTTATGATATTTATTTACCTGCAAATCGAACTTCAGAAAAAACAAAAGTAATCGCACTAGTGCATGGAGGTGGTTGGACAAGTGGTGATAAATCTGATATGGATGATTTTATCGATCTTATAAAATTTAATCATCCCGATCATGCCATCGTAAATATCAATTATATACTAGCTGTACCATTTTCGATTCCAGCATTTCCTAATCAATTTATAGATTTAGAGTCTGCGATCTCTCAACTTACTAACTTAAAAGATGAGTATCAGATCCTGCCTGAATTTGGCTTAATTGGAACTAGTGCAGGAGCTCACCTCTCACTTATGTATGATTATTTATACGATTCAAATGATCAAGTAAAAATGGTTTGTGATATTGTAGGTCCAACAGACTTTACTGATCCCTTTTATGCAGACGATCCATTATTTGAAATTTTAGTAGGAGCTTTAATAGATGAAAGTGCATACCCACCACAATCAAATTATGCAGAAATTACTAGCCCTCTTTTTCATGTTTCTGGTTTTAGCAGCCCTACTATATTATTTTATGGTAGTGATGATCCATTAGTTCCTATAACTAATGGAAATAATTTAGACATGGCACTTACAAATAATTCAGTAACCCATAGCTACACAACATATCAAGGAGGTCATGGAGGTTGGAGTGATGAAAGCTTAAACAACTTAACAGAACAATTAATTAGTTTTATTAACACTCATCTACCCATAAATTAATTTTGATTTGATTTGATTTATTAAATTTAAAATATGAATTTTCAATAGGATGTAGGATAAATATTACATATATTTACACTTAAACCTATTTATATGTTCTTAATCTACAAAAAGTCCGTGTTACTATTAAGTATTTGCTTCCTGTTTTCATGTTTTCCTGAACAAATAGAGAAAAATTTACAGGGCAACGACTCTGAATTAGTTATTATTGAAAATATAACGATATTAAATAGCAGATCTGTTACCATACAAGATCTTAGCTATGGAGAAAATTCTCAACAAACTTTTGATATTTATTTACCTGATGAAAGATCAAGCAACACTACAAAAGTAATTGTGTTAATTCATGGCGGAAGCTGGATTAGTGGTGACAAAAGTGCTATGGAAGATTTAATTCCAATCTTGCAAAATGCAAACCCACATCATGCTATTGTTAATATGAACTATGTACTTTCTAATGATAACACACATGCATTTCCAAATCAGTTTTATAACATTAGTACTCTTTTAGATGAGCTTTGCACTAGAAGTACAGAGTTTCAAATTAACCCTGAGTTTGCTCTTATTGGTAGAAGTGCTGGAGGTCATTTAGCCTTAATGTACGATTCTGTTTATGACGAATTAGACCGAGTTAAGATGGTTTGTACACTATCTGGACCAACTGATTTCACAAACTCATTTTACACTGACAAACCAAATTTTGAAAGTTTATTTGACAAATTAGTCGATGTAGATGCATATCCTCCAAACCAAAATTTGGTTAGAAAATTAAGCCCGGCTCTTCGTGTAAACTGGGATACAAGTCCTACAATAATTTTTCATGGTAAAGAGGATAATATTGTTCCTGTAGCGAATGCAAAAAAACTTAAAAGAAAATTGAAAAAGAAAGATATTCCAAAACGACTATTTCGTTTTGACGGCGAAGGTCATGGAAACTGGAGTGAAGAAACCATGGAATTTGTTGACCTTAAATTAAATAGATTTATCGCAAATCATTTTTCTATTTAGGATATTACATTCAATTTAGCAAAACGAAGCAACAATTTTTTTAATCCACCATTTTCAAATTTAATTTCGGCTTTAGTGTCTGCACCGTTGCCTTCAATTTTTACAATGGTGCCTTTTCCGAAGCGGACATGTTCTACTAATGTTCCTTCGATAAGATTAAGTTCTTCTGCATTGAAATTTTTATCACTAGCGCTTGTGGCAGGTCTCATTTTTCTCAATTTTCTCAATTGAGATTCGGAAGGACCTGCAGGTGGTGTCCCCGATTTTGGTTTATTGGACCTCAACTTACTTTTATCTACCTCACCAAAAATATCGGAATCTAACAATGTTTTATATCTACCCTCTGTTTTGGGAGTTAAGTATTCTAAATAAACTTCATCAATTTCTTCTATAAAACGACTCGGTTCTGCATCAATTAATTTTCCCCAACGGTACCGTGTTTGTGCATAGGTTAAAAAGGCTTGTTTTTCTGCTCTTGTTACAGCAACATAAAACAAACGACGTTCTTCTTCTAATTCACTTCGGGTATTCATACTCATTCCACTAGGAAATAAATCTTCTTCCATCCCAACAACATATACGTATGGAAATTCTAGTCCTTTTGCTAAATGAATGGTCATTAAAGCAACTTTATCTTCATCTCCCTTATCATTATCCAAATCGGTTGCAAGTGCAACATCTTCTAGAAACTCAGAAAGAGCACCTGTGGTATCAGCGATTTCTTTTTGTTCTTCAACAAAATCACGCATTCCGTTGAGTAGTTCTTCAATATTTTCAATTCTTGCGATTCCTTCAGGAGTTCCATCTTTTTTTAAGTCTGTAAGTAATCCTGTTTTCTTTGCTACATGTTCTGCTATCTGAAATGCATCATAACCTTCATTTAATACCTGAAAGCTTTGAATCATGATTGCAAAATCTTGAAGCTTCGTTCGAGCACCTGCATTTATTTTAATCTCAACTTTATCTAAATTTTGAATCACTTCAAAAATCGAACGATTGTATTGGTTCGCAATAACTATCAGTCGTTCCATGGTAGTTTGCCCTATTCCACGTGCTGGATAATTTATAACACGTTTTAAGGCTTCTTCATCTTTTGGATTTAAAATAAGCCTTAAATAAGCAATAACATCTTTAATTTCTTTACGCTGATAAAAACTTAGTCCGCCATAAATTCTGTAAGGTATATCACGTTTTCTTAACGCATCTTCAATAGCTCTTGATTGTGCATTGGTGCGATATAACACAGCAAAATCTCCATTAGAAATCTGATTATTCATTCTAATTTCAAAAATAGACCCGGCTACGAAACGTCCTTCATCTCCATCGGTCATACTACGATTTACCTTAATCTTAGCTCCCTCAGCATTTGCAGTCCAAACCACTTTTTCGATCCGAGTTTTATTTTTTTCAATAATACTGTTCGCTGCGTTTACTATATTTTTTGTTGAACGATAATTTTGTTCTAAGCGGTAGATTTTTACATCGTCATAATCTTTCTGAAAGTTTAAAATATTATTAATATTCGCTCCTCTAAAGGCATAAATACTTTGGGCATCATCTCCAACTACACATATATTATGAAAACGATCACTTAATGCTTTAATAATTAAATACTGACTATGATTTGTATCTTGATACTCATCAACCAAGATATATCTGAAACGATTTTGGTATTTTGCTAACACATCTGGGAAGCGCGTTAAAAGTTCGTTTGTTTTTAATAAAAGATCATCAAAATCCATGGCGCCCGCCTTAAAACAACGGTCTACATATCCTTTATAAATATCTCCCATTCTAGGAAGTTTTGCCATTGCATCTGCTTCAACTAATTCGGGATTATTAAAATAAGCCTTCACTGTTATTAAGCTATTCTTATAGGAAGATATTCTAGAGTATACTTGTTTATACTTATAAATATCTTTATCAAGATGCATTTCTTTAATAATTGCTCGTATAACACTTTGAGAATCTTGCGTATCATAAATCGTAAAATTGGAAGGATATCCCAATCGATCTGCTTCAAAACGCAATATTTTTGCAAAGACACTATGAAAAGTACCCATCCAAATATTTTTTGCTTCACTACTACCTACGATTTCAGCAATACGTTTTTTCATTTCACGTGCTGCCTTATTCGTAAATGTTAATGCTAATATGCTAAAAGGATCTATACCTTGTGACATAAGGTATGCAATTCGATAGGTCAGTACTCTTGTTTTACCTGAGCCAGCTCCTGCAATAACAATCAATGCTCCGTCTTTATGTAGAACAGGAGCGAGTTGGGCTTCGTTTAATTGTTTTAAATATTCTTGCAATGTATTTATTAGTAGAAATGAACTGTGAAATTAATTAAAATACCACAAATAGTCCTATGCTTTTTTACAAATTATTAAAAAGAATCCCTGTACACATATTAGAATTTTAATATCTTTAGCTGAATTAAATTTTAGCTATATGAAACTTCAATCATTCCTTATTTTATTTATTCTTTGCAGCACAACTTTAGTGGCACAGATGGATAAAAAAACACTAAATGATATAAATGACATTGAAAAACAGGTAATTGAGTGGCGTCATTATTTTCACGAAAACCCTGAACTTTCAAATAGAGAGTTCAATACTGCAAAGAAAATTGCTGAACATCTAAAAAGTTTAGGCATCGAAGTAAAAGAAAATGTAGCGATTACGGGGGTTATTGGGCTTTTAAAAGGAGATCTTCCTGGAAAAGTTATAGCCTTAAGAGCCGATATTGATGCATTACCGGTAACTGAAAGAAATGATTTACCCTACAAAAGTAACGTGACCTCAACTTTTTTGGGTCAAGAAACAGGCGTAATGCATGCTTGTGGCCATGACACTCATATTGCTATACTTATGGGAGTTGCAGAAGTTCTTTCAAAAAATAAACATTTACTCAAAGGGAGTGTGAAATTTATTTTTCAACCCGCTGAAGAAGGCCCACCTCCAGGCGAAGAAGGAGGTGCTAAATTAATGATCAAAGAAGGTGCTTTAGAAAACCCAAAGGTCGATGCAATATTTGGGCTTCATATTGGTTCCAGCACACCCGTTGGAACAATTACGTATAAACCAGGAGGCACCATGGCTGCGGTAGAGCGTTTTGTTGTCAGTGTGAAAGGGAAACAAACTCATGGCTCTAGACCTTGGGGAGGAGTAGATCCTATTTATATTTCAGCAAAAATTATTGATGGATTTCAAAGTATCATTAGTCGAGAATCTCCTTTGGTTGATGAAGCTGCTGTAATTACAGTAGGTAAAATTACCAGTGGTATACGTTTTAATATTATTCCTGAAAGTGCCGAAATGATTGGTACTGTAAGAACTTTGGATCCAAGTATGAGAGAGCTTATCATGCGTCGTATGAATGAAATGTCTAGAGATATAGCAAAAGCTTATGGCGGTTCTGCAACTATAGCGTGGCAAAGTAATACCCTTATTACTTATAATGACCTAGAATTAACTCAACAAATGCTTCCTAGCCTTGAAGCTGCTGCTGGGAAAGAAAATGTTAAACTTGTGAAAGCAACAACAGGAGGAGAGGATTTTTCCTACTTTCAAGAAGAAGTTCCAGGCTTATATTTTTTCTTAGGAGGAATGACCCCCGGAAATAAAGAATCATTTCCTCACCATACTCCAGATTTTAAAATTGATGATAACGGTATGCTTTTAGGAGTAAAAACATTTGTACAACTAACTTTTGATTATCTTAATAACTAATGGACGAAATTTTAAAATATGTAGGAATCATCCCTTGGTGGGCTTGGATTTTAATTGTTATTGCATTAATTGCAATTCGAGACATATTTTTTCAAAAGAGCCACACTGTAAGTCATAATTTCCCTGTATTTGGCCACATCCGTTACTTATTTGAAAGCATAGGGCCAGAAATGCGCCAATATTTTGTAGCTAATAACAGAGAAGAATTACCTTTTAATCGTATTGAACGAGGTTGGATTTATGCTTCAGCAAAGCATGAGAATAATTACGAAGGTTTTGGAACTGATAGAGATATCCATGCGCATCAGCATATTTTTATTAATAATGCTATGATGCCTTATCAAGTTTCAAAAGATCACCCAAATGTTTTAGATAAGTCTTTTTTACCTTGTGCTAAGGTAATGGGAGAGTTCAATAAAAGAAGAAAACCGTATCGCCCAGCTTCAGCAATTAATGTGTCCGCAATGAGTTTTGGTTCACTTTCAGCTAAAGCTGTTGAATCATTAAACAAAGGGGCTCTTTTGGCTGATGCATATCATAATACTGGTGAAGGAGGGTTATCTCCTTACCATAGTCATGGAGGTGATGTTGTTTTTCACTTCGGAACAGGATATTTTGGGGTACGAGGTGACGATGGAAATTTTTCAATGGAAAAGTTAATTAAACTCGTTGAAGAAAACCCTTTTGTTAAAGCGATTGAAGTTAAATTGTCTCAAGGAGCAAAACCTGGAAAAGGTGGCGTATTACCTGGAGCGAAAATTTCAAAAGAAATTTCAAAAATTAGAGGTGTAGAAATCGGAAAAGATGTACTCTCACCTCCAAATCATTCAGCCTTTTCGAATGTGCCTGAATTACTAGATTTCATTGAATTTATCGCTGAGAAAACTGGTTTACCTGTAGGCATTAAAGCCGCAATTGGTAAATTAGAGCAATGGGAAGAATTAGCAGATATTATGAAAGAATCTGGGAAAGGCCCAGATTTTATAACTGTGGATGGTGGTGAAGGTGGCACTGGAGCAGCTCCTCCAAGTTTTGCTGATCATGTTTCATTACCTTGGGTCTATGGATTTAGTGATTTATATAAAGTTTTTCAAAAACGAGGAATTACTGAACGCATTGTTTTTATAGGAAGTGGAAAATTAGGGTTCCCTGCAAAAGCAGCAATGGCATTTGCCATGGGAGCTGATTGTATTAATGTTGCAATAGAAGCCATGATGAGTATTGGTTGTATTCAAGCGCAAATTTGCCATACCAATCGTTGTCCTAGCGGAATTGCAACACAAAGTAAATGGCTTCAAAACGGAATAAATATTCCATTAAAATCTGAACGATTAGCACAATATTTTAAAACCTTCAGAAAAGAGTTGGTTGAAATAACTCATGCTGCAGGGTACGAACATCCTTGTCAGTTTAAAATGAAAGATATTGATATGAATGTCGATGATCACAATTTATCTAAAGAATTAGATAAAACTTTTATGTATAATAAAACTCCTGTACTATTTTTAGGAATGCAAACGTTAAAAGATTGCTCTCATTTAGGAGGGAAAAAATAAAAGCAAATAAAATATGGAAGAAGCAACTCAAATTTTAAGTTATGTAGCCTACTTATTACCCGCAATCGTTGTGGGTCTTATTTCTTATTTCTTTTTTAAAGGCCATACGGCAAATGAAGAAGGAAGAAGGAGGTATTTAATTCAGAAAGAAGCACAAAAGAGCGTGATTCCTGTACGGTTACAAGCCTATGAAAGGATTACGTTGTTTTTAGAGAGAATAGACCCTAATAAGATATTAATAAGAGTAAAACCGTATTCTGACGATATTCAGGAATATGAAAATTTATTGATCAAAAGCATAGATCAAGAATATGAGCATAATCTTTCACAACAAATTTATGTTTCACCGGAATGTTGGAATTTAATAACAGCTGCTAAAAATGCAACGTTGCAAATCATTCGACAATCGGTTATGAATGAGAAAAATGATTCTTCAGATAAATTAAGACACTATATTTTAAATCATTTTATGGGTGAGATTACCCCTTCCAAAAAAGCCTTAGAATACGTAAATAAAGAGGTGAAAGAATTATTTGATTAATAAATTATTAACCAATTCTTTTTCTTTTTTATTCAATTTTTCAAATAAATCTAAAACCTGTTTCTTAAAAGAGTCATTTTTTATATTTTCTGTAAAAATATTTTTTGCTTTTTTCTTAAATCGCCAATTGTGGTGCAAACATGCATTTACTAAACTTTTAACAGAAAGGTCATTCCAAATATTAAGGTTATTTATATAACTTAGTGCTAATTCTCTTATTTCAAAACTATACATTGGAGAAGTATAACTTTGCAATTCTTTTATATATTTATTTTGATTAGTAGACTTATACCCTTCTGTTGCAATAGCAAAAACCAGCCATAATTGTCTAATATTCTTATTCTGAAATCCATGTGCCTTTTTCATTTTCTCTAAATACACGGTTCTATCTTCAGGAAAATTGATCCATAAATAATAAAAAGCGGTCTCCTGTGTAACATATGAAACATCTGTCAATAAGGTTTCATAATAGGTTTTAAGCTCTAAAGGAATAGTCGTTAAGGATCCTGAAATCGCCTGTCGAACCATCACATTATTACTTTCAAAGCCTCTAATATAAAGATCTCGAGTTTCAGTAATAGATTCACCAGCTAATTGAATTATTGCTTCTTGACCAAGATAATCATTAGGAAAAGTCAATACCTTTTTTAACTGTTCTTTTTTATCTATTAAAGGAGCTCCTATTAAAGCTGAAATTTCTAAATAATCAATGATAAAGGGAGATTTTATTAGAGATCGATACGCCTGCTCAGCTTTAAAAGCTGACTGTTGTAACCAATCTGCTTCAAATGTTTTTAAATCCTGACCTGAAACTAAACGGATTTCATTTAAAAAATCATCTGTAGTAACATTTCTAAATTGATAGTTATGTAAATAATTTTTTACTCCTTCTCTAAATGCTTCTGCTCCTACTTGCTCTTGCAGTATATGCAATGCCCAAGCTCCTTTTTCATAAAAAGTTAATGAACTAGCCTTTGGATTTAATAATGACTCTCCTTCTCCATTATCACTTAAAGATTGAAGTTGCTCTGCTGTTTGTAATAATTTCCAATAATAATACTCTTCTCCAAAAATTTCTTTTTCTGCTAACAAGGCATAATAGGTAGCAAATCCTTCTTGCAGCCAATGATGGTCACCAGAGATTTCAGTTATTAGGTTTCCGAACCATTGATGTGCTAATTCATGGGCGTTTACATTGACATAATTTCTGTCTTTAAACCCAATTGAATCTACCACAAATGCTTCAGAAAAAATAGTCGTTGTTGTGTTTTCCATACCTGCATATAAAAAATCACGAACAGGTACTTGTTTATAATTCTGCCAAGGATAAGAGACACCAATTTCATTTTCTAAAAAGTCGAATATTTCTTTGGTATACCGATACGTAGGCTCAACTTTATTGGAATCAATCGGTCGAAAATACAACTCAATTGGAATCCCTGAATTTGATTGAATTTCCTTTTTTTCAAAATTACCAATCGCAAAAGCAGCAAGGTAACTAGACATCCCGTTTTTCATATTAAACTGCCAACTCGTTACCGTATCTAATTCAATTTTTGAAACAAGAGCTCCATTTGCTATTACTGTCTTGTCTTTTTCTGAATTAATGGTAAGGTCAAACTCGATCTTATCGTTCATATCATCAATACTAGGCAACCAATGTGAGGTATATTTACCTTGTCCTTGTGTCCAAATTTGATCTTCTGTAAAATACAGTGTCTGTTTAGGACTTGCTTCGTACGAAAAACGAACTGTATAAATTAAGTCGGTTTCAAAAGTACCTGTAAGCCATATTTTTTTTTCTTCGGAAGAAACTGAAATATTCTTAGCATCCACATCTGAAACTTTCATCCGAATTGCATCCAAATAAATTGAATCGGTATCTTTTTTAGCTTGAAATGTATACGTTACATTACCCTTGATCTCTTTAGCTAAAGGCAATGGTGTTACTTCTGCTTGCACCTTTAAGAAATCTACTATATCTATTTGTTGCCCATTAGCAATTAAACCAATAAAGAATAATAAAAAACAAAATGATTTCATAAAAAAAAAGGTTATTTCTGAAAATCAAAAATAACCTTTTCGCAATACATATATTCTTAATACTATTCTAAAATAATTTTTTTAGTTCCTGTACCGGAAGCATTTTCTAAATTAATAAAATACATACCCGAAGAAAGAGTACTCATATTAAATTGATAGTTATTTAATTCTTCATTTGAATTAAAATAATACGCTTTAACTAGACTTCCATCGATCGTATTTACAGTAACTCTTGTGATTCCTTCCAAACCAATAGTATTAATATTAAACATTCCATTTGAAGGGTTTGGATATACTGTTAGATCATAAATTTTATCATTATTAGTTACCACATTTAATATGTTACCATAAATAACAGGAAGATTACTATGATTTATTATTTGGCCATCTACAAAGTACACTGGGTTGTATCCATCATTACAATCAGCGCAAGTATCGCCCGACACACAATCAGGGTTATTTGGATGACATTCATCATCATAGGTTGGATGAAAACGATAATCTAAATCAATTGAAGTTCCTATATAAGGGTTTAAATCATAAATATCTGGAGGTGAAATTGCTCCAGGGCACCATCCAGCTCTATTATAATTCCATGATCCTTGTTGGCCTGTACACCCATCTGGGTTAGGGTTACAGGTATTCCATAGATGTTGAATAAATGTTTGTTCCCCATCTACATCAATAAAATGGTAGGCGTTAAAAAATTCTGCGGCATTTCCAGAGTTATTAGCTCCCCATCCATGACCTGTATTTGAAAGCCTTAAATATGAGGTATTTACACCCTCTAAAATTTCAGCATTAAAAGTTTCCACTGGCTGTAAATTTGAAGGATCTCCAAAACTATAGCTTCCGTCCCATGTTTCAATAACACCGCTATATGGATATTCTGGAGTACCTTGATTATACTCAAGATTTAAACTAAGCTGCCAACCTCCTGTTCCCCAGGTATCAATAAATACTCTAAATTCAATTTCACCTTGAAGAAGCGACATGTAATCTGTTACATCTAATTCGTGATTACAACCTACACCATAAGGCGTTATATATCTTATAATTTGTATCCAGTTACCATCCGGTCCTTTTACATCTACATGTGCCCAGCGATCCCAATCATCACAACCTCCAGAAATAGCAGGGCATTCTACATCAAAGTAAGCATTAATTGAATCGTATGCATTCACAAATTGAGGCATTGTGTAAGTACCATAAAACCATCTACTATTCTCACCTCCAAACTCAATTACTACATCTTGCAAGGTATTAACTGTTAGTGAAGATGCAGAATTAGTTACAGTCATCGTTCTACTTTCAATGGTTTCAGTTCCATTTGAAGCAGCTGCTCTAATTGATATTTCGTGAATACCATACGATGAGGGTGTCCATAAATAATAATAAAAGCCTTCATCTTCAATTGCACTAAAAACATCTCCATTAATAGTTATTTCTACTAAATCTATGATTATAGGCTCTTCAATAAAAGCATTTACATATATTGGATATGCTTTTAAAGTAGGCATTTCTAATGGATAAGCTTCAGTTAATGGAGTTGTAATAACTGGCTCACCAAGTAAATTTAAGGCATTAGACGTTAATTGTATTCCAAAAAGTAAAATACATAGTAAGTAGATTTTTTTCATTTTAAAATATATTGATTATTAAAAAAGTTTAATACAAAATTATAATTTAGTAGTTTGCAAATTACGAAATTGTATGTTTAAAAATACTATGTTAGTATGAATCAAAATTTTTTTCAAACTCCTATTGATTACCTTAAAGGTGTTGGCCCTAATAGAGCGGGTTTGTTAAGAAAAGAACTTGGGATTCATACGTACCAAGATTTAATGCATTTATTTCCAAGTCGATATTTGGATCGAACCAAGTATTACAAGATATCTCAATTACAAAGAACCAATGCTGAAGTTCAAGTTATTGGCAAAATAACACATATTAAAACTGTTCAACAAAAAAGCGGTAAACGCCTGGTAGCAACCTTCATTGATGAGTCTGGCAAAATGGAACTGGTCTGGTTTCGTGGACAAAAATGGATACAGGAAAATTTAAAATTAAACAAAGCCTATGTTATCTTCGGAAAGACAAATTGGTTTAATGGATTATTTTCAATGCCACATCCTGAAATGGAATTACTAGAAGTTCACGAAAAGAATATTCGATCAGCCATGCAAGCAGTTTATCCTTCAACCGAAATGTTGAATTCGAAGGGAATTAGTAATCGAGTATTAAATACATTAATGCAAACTTTGTTTCTTGAATCAAAAAACAAAGTGACAGAAACACTGTCAAAATCTATGTTAGAAGAACTACAATTAATATCCAAATCTGAGGCTCTTTTCAACATACATTTTCCTCAAAATCAATCGCTATTATCGAGCGCTCAATACCGATTAAAATTTGAAGAATTATTTTATATTCAATTACAATTACTAAGGAAGAATTTACTTCACAAATCAAAAATTAAAGGCTATTCATTTACAAAAGTTGGAGGCTATTTTAATACTTTTTTTAAGGAACATTTACCCTTTAATTTAACGAGTGCACAAAAAAAAGTTATCAAAGAAATTAGACATGATTTAGGTAGTAATGCGCAGATGAATCGTTTACTTCAGGGTGATGTAGGTTCCGGGAAAACCATTGTTGCTCTAATGTCAATATTAATAGCACTTGACAATGGTTTTCAAGCCTGTCTAATGGCGCCAACTGAAATTTTGTCAGTCCAACACTATAACGGATTAAGTTTATTATGTAACGAATTAAATATCAGTATTTCATTATTAACTGGTTCAACTAAAACTTCAAGTAGAAAAAAAATACATGAAAACCTTGAAAATGGCAATTTACAGGTGTTAATTGGGACACATGCACTCCTTGAAGATAAGGTGAAATTTAAAAATTTAGGGCTTGCAATTATCGATGAACAACATCGGTTTGGAGTTGCACAACGCAGTAAATTATGGCATAAAAACGAACTCCCTCCAAACGTTTTAGTAATGACCGCCACCCCTATTCCGCGAACCTTAGCAATGAGTGTTTATGGCGATCTTGACATTAGTGTAATTGACGAATTACCCCCTGGCAGAAAAGCAATAAAAACAGTGCATAGATTTGACTCAAATAGGCTCAATGTTTTTAAGTTTATTAGAGATGAAGTTTCAAAAGGAAGGCAGGTCTATATTGTTTATCCATTAATCCAAGAAAGTGAAGTTTTAGATTATAAAGATTTAATGGATGGCTATGAAAGTATTTCAAGAGACTTTCCATTACCCAATTATCAAATATCAATTGTACATGGAAAAATGAAACCAGCTGATAAAGAATTTGAGATGAATCGATTCATTAAAGGCGAAACTAACATTATGGTTGCCACTACTGTAATAGAGGTTGGTGTTGATGTCCCAAATGCTAGTGTAATGATTGTAGAGAGCGCAGAACGCTTCGGATTATCACAACTGCATCAATTAAGAGGTCGCGTGGGTAGAGGTGCTGAACAAAGCTATTGCATTTTAATGACGAGTCACAAACTTTCAGCAGATGCAAAAACAAGATTAGAAACTATGGTCAAAACCAGTGACGGATTTGAAATTGCTGAGGTAGACCTTCGACTTAGAGGCCCCGGAGACCTTATGGGTACACAACAAAGTGGCGTTTTAAACCTTCGAATTGCTGATATTATTAAAGACCATGAAATTTTGAAAATAGCAAGAAGTTATGCTAGGCAAGTTCTAACAAGTGACCCTTCTCTTTCGTCAATCGAAAACCAAGCTATAAAATCTACTTTTATTCAATTAGTGAAATACAAGAATATCTGGAATTATATTAGTTAATACCCTACTCCTCTAGTAGTTGATTTATAAAAGGTTTAAATTCCTCTTGAAACTCTTTATATTTTTCGCCTGTTGCCGGACCATTAAATCCTGTATGTATTTTTCGAACTTTTCCTTTCTTATCGATAAAAATCGAGGTTGGATAAGACAACACATGATTTAACATCGGTAGTTTTTCATTGGCTTTCTTCTTATCGCTAGTCCCATATTGAGCTAATAACACAGGATATGGCACTTTCACTTTATCAACTAGCCTTTTGATTGCCAAATTTGCCTTTTCAATAGTAGGTGCATATTCAAAAGCTAAAGAAACAAATTCAATGTTTTTGTCTTTATTTTCATTATAAAACTGCGTATAATACTTTGTTTCATCTAAACAATTAGGACACCAAGTACCCATTATTTGCACCACAACAACTTTATTTTCAAACCTTTCATCATTTAAAGAGACCATTTTTCCATTTGTATCTGGAAAAGAAAACTCTATTTTGTCATATCCTTCTTTCAAATAGGTAAGTGACTCTTCTGAAGGCAGTTCATAATTTTCATTTTTAACTGCAGAAAACGGTTCTTTCCAATGATTACCACTATAAAAGAAACCATACATAATATTATCTCGAACCTCAGCTTCAAACAAAAAAGCATGCGCTCCGTCAAAAGTAGAAAGCTTCATTGTTTTCCCATCCATCACTCCTTCTAAATACCTATAATCACCTGTGGTCGTTCGAATTGTCCCTATCACCTTTCCTGCTACTTGCTGAAAAATTCCTTTTGCGATATATCGATCTTTTTTGGAATGCGCACTAAAAACCATTTCCCAACTACCTTCAACATCAGCATTTGACTCATTGATTACCTCAAAGCGTTGAAAATCCCCATGTTTCAAAATAAATGGGACTGTTCTTTGTAAGCTTGGTTTTACAAATTCTCCTCTAATTATTTCATTAGAAACTATTTTTCCTTTCAAAACACCTTCATATACAGGCATTTGGATGATTATAGAATCTCCTATTATTTCAACTTCATTTACAATAATTTTTTCTTCAGCATTAAAAATTGTAATGCTTTCATCTTCATTCAATTTAAAATTAAAAGGCAACAGCTTATTATCTTGCACTGTTAATTCAGCTTTCCAAATTCCTTTCTTTAGCACATTTTCGCTAACTCTATTTACTTCATTTTTACAGGAAATAAAGAGCATTACCATAGAAATTACCAAGCATCCATTCTTCATAAAATATATTTTTATAATCTTATTGCCGAAAGTATTAAAAAATACTTACAAAAATTACTGTAAATAGTATCTTTGCACTTTGAAAATAATATTTAGGAATGAAGATTTCATACAACTGGTTAAAACAGTTTATTAATATAGATTGGCAAGCCGATAAAACAGGCGGATTATTAACGGACCTTGGTTTAGAGATTGAAGGCATAGAATCCTTTGAATCTGTAAAAGGAGGACTTGAAGGAATTGTTGTTGGGCACGTGTTAAGCTGCGAACAACATCCAAATGCGGATCGATTAAAGATCACCAATGTAGATGTTGGTACAGGTGAAAATATACAAATAGTTTGTGGAGCTCATAATGTTGCTGAAGGACAAAAAGTCCCTGTAGCTACTATTGGCGCTACCCTATATGACGCCGAAGGAAAGCCTTGGAAAATTAAAAAAGGAAAAATAAGAGGTGAAGTTAGTGAAGGAATGATCTGTGCTGAAGATGAACTAGGCTTAGGCAATAGTCATGATGGCATTATGGTTTTAGACTCAACGATTACTCCAGGAACTAAAGCTTCAGATGTTTTTGAGATTGAAAACGATTTAATTTTTGAAATCGGATTAACACCAAACCGAGCAGACGCAATGAGCCATTGGGGAGTTGCAAGAGACTTAAAAGCCGGCTTAATTCGTAAAGAAGTAACACTTGAATTAATTACCCCATCAAATAGCCAATTTAGAGTAATTAGCAGAACCAATAAAATTGATGTTGAAGTTGAAAATAATCAATTAGCTCCAAGATATTGCGGCGTAACTATTAGCGGACTTAAAGTAAAAGAGTCTCCTCAATGGATCCAAAATCGATTAAAAGCTATTGGTTTAAGCCCTATCAATAACATTGTAGATGCTACTAATTATGTGTTACATGATTTAGGACAGCCCTTACATGCTTTTGATGCTGTAAAAATTAGCGGTGAAAAGATCATCGTAAAAACGCTCCCTAAAGGAACGAAATTCACAACACTTGATGGTGTTGAGCGCGAATTGCACGAAGAAGATTTAATGATTTGTGATAATGAAAAACCGATGTGTATTGCAGGTGTTTTTGGTGGTATTCATAGTGGCGTAACAGAATCTACAACAAGTATTTTTCTTGAAAGCGCTTATTTTAACGCTGTTAGTGTTAGAAAAACTGCTAAACGCCATGGTTTAAATACTGATGCATCATTTAGATTTGAACGCGGTATTGACCCAAACATAACAGAATATGCTCTTATGAGAGCCGCCTTATTAATTATGGAAATTGCTGGCGGTGAAATTACAAGCGATGTTGTTGACCTATACCCAAAAAAGATAGAGGATCATCAAGTATTCTTAAATTTTGAAAATACCACTAAACTTATAGGTGAAGAAATTCCAAAAGAAATAATCAAAGAGATTTTAACCTCTTTAGAAATAAAGATCAATAATATTACAGAAGCAGGTATAGGCATGACCATCCCAGCATACAGAAACGATGTAACGCGTGAAGTAGATGTAATTGAAGAAATATTAAGAGTCTATGGATATAACAATATTAAATTTACTGAAAAATTAAATGCATCCATTTCGTCTACGCAGGCTGTAGAAGATTATCAAGTTCAAAATAAAATCGCCACACAACTTACTGCGTTAGGGTTTCATGAAATGATGGGCAACTCTCTTACTTCCCCTAAGTATATTGAGCTAAGTGAAATGCTCAATGCTAAATATAATGTCGAAATGCTAAATCCTTTAAGTAGTGATTTATCAGTATTAAGACAATCGATGCTTTTTAATGCATTAGAAGCGTTAGCATATAACAGCAATAGAAAAGCTACCAACATCAAATTGTTTGAGTATGGTAAAACCTATCATAACTATACAAATGGAAGAGCTGAAAACAAACATTTAACACTTGTAGTTTCAGGCTCAAAGAATGATGACAATTGGACGCAGACTCCACAGCCTTCAAGTTTCTTTTATTTGAAAGGAATAATAACAGCTATTCTTGAGCGATTAGGTATTTCAGAATATTCAGAAAATGGAGTTGACAATGATATTTATTCTGAAGGAATTTCATTTGTAAAAAACAAGAAAGTAATCGTTGAAATTGGAATCATTAATAAAAAAATAGCAAATCATTTCAGTATTGATTCTGAAATATTATATGCAGATTTTCATTGGGATGCAATATTAGAAGAACTTTCAACTGAAAACTTCAAGCTAAAAGCTATTCCTAAATTTCCACAGGTAAAAAGAGATTTTGCATTGCTTTTAGATGATTCAGTTTCTTTTAATGAACTAAGAGAAATCGCTCAGCAAACTGAACGCCATTTATTAAAGAAAGTAACTTTATTCGATGTGTATATAGGTAAGAATTTACCAAAAGGCAAAAAATCATACGCTTTAAGCTTTACTTTACAGGATAGTAATAAAACACTAACAGATAAGCAGATAGATAAAATAATGAACAAGCTTAAAGATCGATTTGAAAAAGAATTGGGAGCTAGTTTACGATAAGTTATTTTAAAAAATAGTTAAACTCGACCTGCAATTCTATCTTTTGCTAATTGAAGAATAGTTTGAAATTGATCCTCTAAATTCATTTCAGAATTATCAATTTCTATAGAATCGTTTGTTTTAGTTAATGGAGAGTCTTTACGGGTAGAATCTATATGATCACGCTCAATCACGTTATTTAAAATTTCTTCAAAGGTAATTGAATCACCTCTTTCAAGAAGCTCGGTATATCGTCTTTTTGCTCTTTGTTCAGCATTGGCATTCATGAAGATTTTTAATTCAGCTTCAGGAAAAACCACAGTACCAATATCCCTACCATCCATCACAATTCCTTTATCCTTACCCATTAACTGTTGCTGTTGCACCAATTTCGCTCTTACTGCAGAAAGTGTTGCGATTGGACTTACAAATTCAGAAACACGCAAGGTTCTAATTTCATTTTCAACATTAACACCATTAAGTAGTATTTCAGCCTTGCTATTTAAAGATTCTTTTTGGAAATTTAAAGTGATTTTATCTAATGATGTAATAAGAGACTTTTTATCAAAGTTATTTTCTGAAATAAAATTATTTTGCAATGCATATAATGTGATAGCTCTATACATAGCTCCTGAGTCTACATATACGTATTCTAAAAAATCTGCTAATTGTTTTGCTACTGTACTTTTTCCAGTCGAAGAATATCCATCAATTGCAATTATAATTTTTTTCAAGAGAAATGAATTTTGATACTTATAATTAATAATTCAAAGATAATGAATTAACGAAGTAAATCGATATTAAGTCCAAAAAAGCTAGTGTTTGCTGCAGTACTGTATTTTGAGTAAGTATAGCTAAAACGTAGCTTATTCAGCTTTATAGAAAACCCTGCACTTAAGCCAGCAAATGCTCTTTGCTCTAATATTCTTAGTTCTTCTGCACGTCGTAAATTATACCCTAATCTTATATTAAACCCTTTTTCAGGAAATAATTCAATACCTATAATAGTATGCCTAAAGGCATTGTCAATAAAGTTTATTTTTTCTTTAGTAGTATTTCCTTCAAGATCTGTATCACCTCTGTCTGGATTTGCAAACGCGATATTCCAAACTTGCATATTTTCAAAGGTTAAATGCCAACGAATTGGAATATTTTCAAGGGTTTGAGAAATTCCAAATATAAGCTCAAAGGGAAGTGGTTCATATACATCATCATAAGGAGTAAATTGAGTCCCTAGATTACGAGCTACACCAGTAATATGAAGATCCCAATCCTCATAAACATACATAACACCAATATCTAATGCGCCACCAAATGAAGAGTATTGTTCCAGCTTAGATGATATTAATTTTACATTCACTCCCACATGAAAATTTGTAAACAATATATTTCTTGCATGCCCAACCGAAAGAGCTACCTCTCCTCCGCTAAAATTACTTGTTTGGTTTCCTAATTCATCATACCCATCAAACTTACCGTAATTAATATAGGTAACACCTGCATGAAGTACTTGTGTTCTTCTATCCCATAAATAGGCATAACTAGCTGTTCCATAATTAACATCACCTATATAATTATTATAATTTACAGATAATTGGTTATCCATCGCTGGATTAATTGTAGCAGGATTATATAAAGCTTGTGTTGGGTCGTAATCATAATTAGTTATAACTTTTCCACCTAAAGCAGCTTCTCTAGGAGAATTCACTAAACTTAAAAATTGATAAGTGCTCTTACCACCAACCTGCGAAAACGCTAGTGTTGAAGTAAAAAATAGTGTGAAAAATAAACCTTTTTGGGTCATGAATGTTTAACCTTGTCTTGAATGTAAACGAATACAAGTATAATTTATTTTCATTGTATTAAAAAGGTTTCTAACATCTATATTAAAACTTCTTTTAAATACCGTTTATAAATTAATAATTACAATTTTTTGGCGTTTTTCACCTTTTGATTAGTTAAAGCAAATTTTACAACCTCATCCATTTCTTTTACATAATGAAACGTCAATCCCTTTAAATATTCAGGTTTTATTTCTTCAATATCTCTACGGTTATCCTCACAAAGTAAAATCTCTTTAATATGTGCTCGTTTTGCTGCAAGAATTTTTTCTTTAATTCCTCCCACAGGCAATACTTTTCCTCTCAAGGTAATTTCTCCTGTCATCGCTAAACTTCTTTTTACTTTGCGTTGCGTAAATAAAGAAACTAATGATGTTAACATGGTAACCCCAGCACTTGGACCGTCTTTTGGCGTAGCGCCTTCCGGAACATGAATATGCACATTATACTTATAAAACATATCAGGATCTAACCCTAAACTTTTTGCGTTGGACTTAATATACTCCAATGCAATGGTAGCTGATTCTTTCATTACCTTACCTAAATTTCCTGTAAGGCTCAAGGTTCCTTTACCTTTCGATAAGATTGACTCAATAAATAATATATCACCTCCAACTCTGGTCCATGCTAAACCCGTAACTACTCCAGCAACATCATTACTTTCGTATTTATCACGCTCTAACTTCGGAGCTCCTAATACTTCAATAATCACAGTATTGGTGATTTTAACATCATAAGGCTCTTCCATCGCAATTTTCATTGCTGCGTATCGCACCATTTTTGCAAGTTGTTTTTCAAGACCTCTTACTCCACTTTCTCTTGTATATCCTTCAACTATTTTTTCGAGTTGTGGTTTGGCGATTTTTATATGTTCTTTTGAAAGTCCATGCTCCCCTAATAGTTTCGGCAATAAATGACGTTTTCCTATTTCAACTTTTTCTTCGATGGTATATCCAGAAACATTGATAATTTCCATACGATCTCTTAATGCTGGTTGAATAGAACCTAAACTATTAGCAGTTGCGATAAACATAACTTTAGATAAATCGTACCCTACTTCTAAAAAGTTATCGTAAAAAGTATCGTTTTGTTCTGGATCTAATACTTCTAATAAAGCTGAAGATGGATCTCCTTGACTTCCTATTGAAAGTTTATCTATTTCGTCTAAAACAAACACTGGATTTCCAGTTTCTGCTTTTTTAATGTTTTTCAATACACGACCAGGCATAGCACCAATATAGGTTTTACGATGTCCGCGAATTTCAGATTCATCACGCATTCCTCCTAAGGACATACGCACATACTTTCTACCTAACGCTTCTGCAACCGATTTTCCCAAGGATGTTTTACCAACTCCAGGAGGTCCATATAAACACAAAATAGGCGATTTCATGTCGTTTCTCAGCTTTAGTACAGCTAAGTGTTCAATGATTCTTTTCTTTACATCTTCAAGCCCAAAATGATCTCTATCTAAAATCCTTTTAGCCCTTTTTAAATCAAATTTATCTTTACTGTAAAGATTCCAAGGTAAATCTAAATATAAATCCAAATAGTTTCTTTGAATTCCATACTCAGCAACTTGAGGATTCATGCGCTGTAATTTAGCTAACTCTTTATCGAAATGCTCAGATACTTCCTTAGACCAAACCTTTTCTTTGGATCGTTTATGCATCTCTTCTATTTCTTCTTCTGAAGAATTTCCACCCAACTCTTCTTGTATAGTCTTCATTTGTTGATGAAGAAAATATTCTTTTTGCTGTTGGTTGATATCACTTTCTACTTTCGATTGAATATCATTTCTAAGAGATAATTTTTGCAACTCAACATTCATATAACGCAAAGTTTCAAGCGCTCTTTCTTTTAAATCGTTTGTCTCTAATAATTTTTGTTTTTCGGCTACAGGAATATTTAAATTAGAAGAAACAAAATTGATTAAAAATGAACTACTCTCAATATTTTTAATAGCGAATGCAGCTTCGGAAGGAATATTAGGACTGTCTTTAATGATCTCTAATGATTTTTCTTTAATAGATTCTATAATAGCAGTAAACTCTTCATTTTCAGTGGCTGGTCTTGCTTCAGGCACTTCACCAATCGTCGCAGTCATATAAGGTTCGTTGGTAATCACTTCTTTTACTTCAAACCTTTTTTTACCTTGAAGAATCACTGTTGTGTTACCATCAGGCATTTTAAGCACCCGCAATATTTTTGCAACGGTTCCTACTTTATTGATATCTTTCAGTAAAGGATCTTCTATATTTTCATCGATTTGAGAAACGACACCAATAACTTTATTGCCATTATTAGTTTCATTAATCAGTTTTATTGATTTATCTCTCCCGGCTGTAATTGGTATTACAACTCCTGGAAATAACACCGTATTTCGTAAAGGTAAAATAGGAAGAATCTCCGGTAAATCTTCCTTGTTCATTGCTTCTTCATCTTCGGGAGTCATTAAAGGAATTAACTCTGCATCTTCTTTCAATTCCTGAAATGACAAACTGTCGATTGAGATAAGTTTTGATCTAGACATATATAAGTGTAAGACATAATGTCACACATTCAAGTATAACTTATGTTTCTTTTTTTTTAATTTTAATATTACATTTCTGAAAATCAGCCCTAATAACTATAAGCACAGCTATTTTCAATAATAGTAAGTCAATTGTTATGCCATTTCAAAAGTATTGAAAAGGGAAAATTTATTTTTTTTGAAAATGTACTGTAACAATTTTGAACTAGATGTATCTTTAGGGTAACAATTGTTTATTTATTGGCACTAACCAGCAAAAATATTGAGACGTTAATCGTTCTTTGTCGTAAGGGAAACCAGCTTGCACAATTAGAAGTGTATAATCGCTATCAAAAAGCGATGTACAATACAGCTTTCAGAATTGTAAAAAATTCAGCAGAAGCCGAAGATATTATGCAAGAATCTTTTATCACTGCTTTTACAAAACTTGATTCATTTAAAGGGAATGCTTCATTTGGCTCATGGTTGAAAAGAATTGTTATTAATAAAAGTATTGGTGAATATCATAAATCGAAACGATTTGTAAGTGTATCAGAAAAAGAGATTGAAAATGAAGTAGAAGATGATTTTTCAATTTCTTCGGAAGATATAACAAACACGAAAGTGAAGCTTGTTTTAAAATGCATGGACGATTTACATGATAATTATCGTCAAATTTTAACCCTGCATTTTATTGAAGGTTTTGATTATGAAGAAATCTGTGAGATTTTAAATATTAGCTATGCTAATTGTAGAACACTCATTTACAGAGCTAAAGAAAGTTTACGAACCAAGTTAAAAGTAAGCGTATGAAACGAGCATGTTACTAATTTCATCACTTAAAGGTATGAATAATTGCGAACAAAATACCCGTACTGAGCTTGTCGAAGCATGACCTTTAAAAAACAATAAATATAAACACATGAAAAAAAATGACATTGATGATTTATTCAATAGGCTTGAAGGTACTTATGACATAGGGGAAACTCCTTTAGGACATTCTAATAGATTTTTAAATAAATTAAATAGTGATGCTGCCATTTCAGTTAACACGGAAGCAACATCTCAAAAACCAGTTTATTTTTTAAATTGGAAAAGAGCTATTGCTATTGCAGCAGTTGTTGTGCTTATGTTTAATGTAGGCTCGTTTCTTTTTTCTGAAAGTGACTCTACTGCTGATTTAGCAAGTGTTTCTCCAGAAATGGAACAAACGCAATCCTTTTTTGTTTCTACTCTTAATCAAGAATTACAAACTTTAAAAAGTTTTGATAGTCCAGATGCTAAATTTTTAGTTGAAGATGCTTTAAAACAGATTGATATTCTTGAAAAACAATATGAAGGGTTAAAAACTGACCTAGTCGAGAGTGGTAATGATAATCGAGTTATTTATGCAATGATCACCAATTTTCAAAACAGAATAGAATTATTACAAGAAGTTATTTTAAAAATCGAAGAAATTAAAGACCTAAATACCACACAAAATGAAAACATTATATAGAACAATATTTATTTTACTCTGCATTCCTGCTATAGCGTTTGCAAATAATGAAATAAAAAAAGGAAAGCACACAAAAGAAAAAACAATAAAGAAAGAATTCACTGTAAATCCAGATGCTTTATTAAAAGTGAATAATAGTTATGGAAATATTGATATCGTAACCTGGAATGAAAACCGAACTGTAATAGAAGTTAAAATTACTACCAATGGTAATGATGAGGAAAAAGTTCAGAAAAGATTAGACAATATTTCTATTGAATTTTCTGGGTCAAATTCTTTGGTTAGTGCAAAAACACATTATGGAAATAAAAAGAAATCATCCTGGAGTTGGTGGAGTAAAAATAATACCGATGTCAATATTGAAGTAAATTATACTATAAAATTGCCTATTACTAATAGTGTAGATTTAAATAACAATTATGGAGCTATACTAATTACAAAACTAGAAGGTGTTGCAAAAATTAATTGTGATTATGGGCAACTTATTATAGGTGAATTATTAGCAGATAACAATTCTTTGAATTTTGATTACACTAACAAATCTACAATTGAATATATGAAAAGCGGGAAAATAATAGCTGATTATTCTAGCTTTTCAATTGACAAAGCTGAAAACATAGAATTAAACGCAGACTATACAAAATCTGAAATTGGTGAGGTTTTAAATATAAATTATAACTGTGATTACGGTAAAGTTAAAATCGATAAAGCAGCTAATGTGGACGGAAAAGGAGATTATGTTACTAACAAACTAGGTATCGTTTCAGGTTCACTAAAGTTGAATACTGATTATGGCTCAATAAGTACAGAACGAATACAATCTACTGCTAAAAACACTACCATTACCGCAGATTACACTAATATTAAAATTGGTTTTGATGCAGGGTATAATTTTGATTTCACAATCAATCTTACGTATGCAAGCTTAAAAGGAGATGACTATGTTAATATTAAACATTCTTCAAATGAAAACGGCAAGAAAAAATATTCAGGATATCATGGCAGTAAAAATTCTGGAAATACAATGACAATTAATTCAGAATATGGAAGTGTAACATTAAATAAAATTTAATCAAAAAATAATATGAAAACAATCACAAAAACAATATTCGTAATAGCCTTAACTTTATTTAGTTTTTCGGTTGGGCAATCCCAAAATTGGGGAAAAAATAAAAAAGTAACTGGTAATGGAAACGTAACTACAAAAACAGTGAACACTCAAAATTATGACGGTGTAAAATTAGTAGGTTCTATGGACATGCATTTCGTAAAAGGTTCAGAAGGAAATATAAGTATTACTACCGATGAAAACCTTCAAGAGTATATAATTATAGAGGTAAAAGAAAATAATTTGATTGTTAAAACAAAAAATAATTTTAATCTTAAAACTAAAAAAGGGATTCATATTACTGTTCCGTTTCAAGATATTTCAGATATATCATTAGTTGGCTCTGGAGATATCGACACGAAAAACACCATAAAAAGCACTAATTTAGAATTATCAATAACAGGGTCTGGTGATATTAATTTAGATGTTGAAGCAAATGATCTTAATGCAAAAATTGTAGGCTCTGGTGATATTGTACTTGAAGGAAATACATCTAATCTTAAATTAAAGATTAAGGGTAGTGGTGATTTTAACGGATCTAAACTTTCTTCAAATAGTACTGAAGTAACGGTTTCTGGTTCGGGAGATGCTGAGGTAAATGCAAAGAATAATTTAAAAGCAAGAGTAAGTGGTTCAGGAGATATTCAGTATTCTGGTAACCCAGACACAAGCGATAAAAAAGTATCCGGCTCTGGTACTATCTCATCTAATTAATAAATGAAGTAAGTATAAAAAAAAGCCGCAAATTGCGGCTTTCTTTATCTTTTAATTTTAAATATTTTATTGTAAAAACAATGAAAACTCACCACTAGAAATTATATATTCTACTGGAGGATCTACTGTTGTATCCATCGTTGTATACTCAAATTCACCTTCAACTAAGCCTGTATCTTCATTATGCTCATTAATTATTAAAGTTCCTGAGTTTGCTAAAAGAGTAGATGACACACCTTGTTCATTAGAATAAAGCGCTAACACCTCTTCCCCTGTAATTAAAGTAGTACTTATTTCATAAGTACCTATTGTAATTGTAGAAGGTAGAATCAAACTAATACTTTTATTTGTTTCATTATCTTCTGAATGATAATTTATTCTAGTAATATTATTAAATATTGAAGTGTTTACTTCTGTATAGTTTGAAAAATAAGGCTCACCATTTACTTCGGCAATAATTATATTATTAAAATTTGTATTTGGTAAATAATCAATAGAAAAACTTCCTTCTGTTACTTGAACCACTGCAGGGTCAATTCCTAAGGGATCTGTTCCAGTAAAAGAAAATGTAGCTTCAATATCTCCTGTAAAAATATTTATATCTGTTATTGTTATAGTACCTGGATTTGAGGTTAAATTTTCACTAGCAGTCATTGTAGGATTGTACATACCTATTAATTGAGAACCATCAGATAAACTTAACATATCATAAGTTCCTTCTGTTAACGTCTCTGGAATATCAATTCTAAGTAAATCTCCAACATCATTTAAAGCCCTAATATTAATTACTACATCATCTCCTAAAAATTGTCTCTGCGCAGTAATAGAAATTGGCTCAAAATCTACCTCATCTACTTTAGCAAAAAACTCATTAGTTGAAAACCCTGTAGTGCCCTCAGTAGCGTCAGATATTGTAAATGGCACTCTATTAAAATTACCACAATTCACGACTAATTCTTCAATAATTTCATTACCACTAGCATCTAAAACAATTTCATTCGTAAATAGATCTCTTTTAAATCTCTTAGCTGTAAAACTAAAAGTACCAGAGGCATATTGCTCCACTAAGTTAAATTCTGTAAGCTCAGCAACTCCAAAACCTCCAGTGGGAATATAAGTTACATAAGGGTTATAAAAGTCATCTGGATTTTCAGGTCTATCTTGAAAAGAATAGTATCCAAAGTTTTCCAAATCTTCATGACTATTGTCGTTATTATCTGGCAGTCCAGTTTCATCATCAGTTAATAACTCATAAGTTGTACCTGCTGTTGGATTATTTAAATTTAATAGAAAAAACCCTAGTTCATCTGAATTAAATCCTGAAAGTGTTAAATGATTTGCATTTTCATGAATAACAAAAACTGCAGAATTATTTTGAACAAATTCAGATTCTGGATCTATTTCAGTTCGAAAGTCACTTCCTTCTATATCTGCTCTTAATTCAGTTTCACTCGCAATTCTAAATGAACAAATATCATCTACAAATTCACCTTCTAATGTTTCGTTATCACAGGATACTGCCGTTAGTAAAACAATAGCAATTAAAATTGTTTTAACAAAAAGATTCTTTTTCATATTTTCTTTTTAAATAATATATCTACAATTATTAATATATTCCTACAAACATACAATTTTTAATCAAATTCATAAAACATAGAAATTAATTTTATTCATCTTATAAAATAATAAAAGCTAACTATTTCGAGGCACTCTAAATAGTAAAAGTCCACCAATGATAAAGAATACAACTAAAAATAAAATTGAATTTCTCATACTGTCAGTTATATGATCTATTATACCATAAATTAACATTCCAAACACAATACCAACTTTTTCAGCTACATCATAAAAACTAAAGTACGATGTGGTGTCTTCTGTATCAGGCAAAAACTTTGAATAGGTTGAGCGTGAAAGGGCTTGAATACCTCCCATCACTAATCCAACTAAACTAGCTGTGATATAAAACTGCATTGGTGATGTAATAAAATAGGCGATAACACAAATGCTTGCCCATATTCCATTAATTACAATAAGTGTAGGAATATTTCCGTATTTTCTGGAGGAAAGTGAAGTTAAATAAGCTCCTAATATGGCTACCAATTGAATTAATAAAATACTTGTTATAAGCCCTATTGTTTTCTTATCCGAATCACCCCAATTAATTTCTTGTTCACCAAAATAAGTTGCCACTAACATTACTGTTTGAACAGCCATACTATACACAAAGAATGCGGCTAAATATCTTTTTAATGTTTTATTTTCTGAAAGTGAATTATAGACTCCTTTTAATTCTTTAAATCCATCAAATAAAACCCTGTAGGTAACTTTATTTTTCGATTTATTTCCTTTGGGTAAATGATAAAATGTATACTGACTAAAAATTATCCACCAAACCCCAACTGAAACAAATGAAAACTGCATTGCTTTCATACTACCTTCTCCTCCTTCGCCTAATCCATAAAATTCTGGTTTCATAACCATACTTAAATTAAACAACAATAAAATTACACTCCCAAGATAGCCTAAGGAAAAACCTTTAGCACTTAATTTATCTTGCTGTTCAGGGAATGCAACATCGGGTAAATACGAATTATAAAAAACCCAACTACTCCAAAAACCAACTAATGCCAGAAAATACAAAAGTAAACTAATGTGAATATTTTCTAAATTAAAAAAATACATACCCATACAAGACAATGCTCCTAAATAGCAAAAGAACTTCATGAATACTTTTTTATTACCTACATAATCTGCAACTCCAGAAAGAATAGGTATAAAAATAGATACCACAGTAAATGCAATTGCTGTGGTATAACTTATTAAGGGGGTGCTTCTTATTTCGCCTCCAAAAACAACAACTGTTTTTACATCAGCTGCACTAAATAAAGATTGGTAATACAAAGGGAAAATTGCCGATGCAATTACTAAACTATACACCGAATTTGCCCAATCATAAAATGCCCATGCATTTAATAACTTTTTACTTCCTTTTTGTAATTGCTCCATAAGTTTGTATAAAAAAAAGCTGCCTAAAAAGGCAGCTCCTAAAGTAATAAAATATTAATTAATATTATCTTTTAAAACTTGTTACTCCATATTTTCTTGCTTCAGCTTTAGCTTCTGCTGACCAACTTTTAATATTACTAATACGCGTATCGCTTGAAGGGTGTGTACTTAATATTTCAGCAGGAGCATTACCGCCAGCATTTTCCTTCATACGCACCCATAGTTCAGCTGCTTCAAGTGGTTCATAACCAGACATTGCCATTAAGGTAAGCCCAATTCTATCTGCTTCACTTTCATGACTTCTACTGAAAGGTAACATTACGCCTACAGAAGATCCTATCCCATAAGCATCATTAAATATCTGTTGATTTTTAGGATCCTTACTAAAAGCCACATTACCTGCAACAGCTCCTAAAACTTGTAATTGACCAGCACTCATTCTTTGCTGACCATGATTTGCTAATGCATGAGCTACTTCATGCCCCATTACTGCAGCAATTCCTGCTTCCCCTTGTGTTATTGGTAATATTCCTGTGTAAAACACTATTTTTCCTCCAGGCATACACCAAGCGTTTACAGCAGGATCTTCTACTAAGTTATATTCCCAAGCATAATCCTTTAAATATCCGGCATAACCATTTGCAGTTAAATATCTTTCGGCTGCAATGGATATTTTTTGACCTATTGCAGTAATCATTCTTGCATCTGAAGTGTTTTTCACCACCTTATTTTCAGACAAAAACTGTTCATATTGTTGAAATGCCATCGGTAATATTTGTGAGTTTGGCACAAGAGCTAAGGTCTTTTTTCCAGTAAATGGATTTGTACTACACGCAACTGCAAATAATACAATTGTAAAAATGGAAAGTACTTTTTTTAGTTTCATTGTAATGGTTTGTATTTAATAATTTAAATGTAATACTATAAATAATAATATATCTTACTATTGTTAAACAATTTCTATGCCATTGAAAAAAATGTTATTTTCATCGACGGAATGATTTTTTTTTCAACTTTGGAACGACTTTTGTAATTAAAAAATAAACAAAAAAAATATTATGAAAAAACTACTTTTATTTTTAGCAATCTCCTCAACATTCCTTTTCTCTTCTTGCGAAGGTGAAGATGGTCAAGACGGTATTAGCCTCTTAGGACAGGTATTTGAAACTACCGTAAACTTTCATGACAGTAATAACTATAGAGTTTCTGTTACTTTTCCATCTAGTATAGAGGTATTTGAATCAGATGTAGTTTTAGTCTACCTTTTAGAAGGAATAACCCCAAATGGCGGAGATGACATATGGAGTCAGTTGCCTCAAACTTATTTTAATATAAATGGTAATCCTGAAGACATATTACTTTATAGTTTCGATCATACATTTTTTGATGCTGAAATTTTCTTAGATGGAAATTTTGATTTATCATCGTTAGGAAATGAGTTTACAGACGACCAAACCTTCAGAATTGCAATAGTACCTGCTGAATTTGCGTCTACTAATTTAAGTATGGAGGATTTATTGCAAAACCTTGAAATAAATAGTTCTCAAATAGAGACTATTACAAATTAGTCAATATTACATTACATATATTGAGAGCGTGTATTTTTAATACACGCTCTTTTTTTTAAATAAATTGTACATTTATAACTTAGAAGATTAAACATGAGAAAAATAACCCTTTTACTACTAGCTATCATATTAATGAGCTGTAACACCGTTGCTCAAGATAAAAAAGAAAAAAAGGTATTTCCAATTACAAAAAATAAAGCTGAATGGAAATCAACACTTACTAAAGAACAATATAAAGTTTTAAGACAAGCAGCTACTGAAAGCCCATGGTCAAGTTCATTTAATAGCAATCACGAAGAAGGCGTTTATGTTTGTAGTGCTTGCGACACCCCTTTATTTAAAAGTGAACATAAATATGAAAGCGGTTCGGGTTGGCCTTCTTTTGATCGAGAAATTAAAGGTAACGTTGGGTTTGATATAGATTATAATCTTGGTTATGCTCGTACTGAAGAACATTGTGCAACTTGTGGCGGTCATTTAGGTCATGTATTTCAAGACGGTCCTAGAGAAACAACTGGAAAAAGACACTGTATCAATGGTGTCGCTTTAAAATTTATTCCGAAGAAAAAATGAATAACAAAAAATACCCTATCCAAAAGTCAGAAATAGAATGGAAAAATCAACTTGGAGAAGAGAAGTATAGCGTATTACGTAAAAAAGGTACCGAACGCCCATTCACTGGCACCTATAATCTTTTAGCTGAAGAAGGAACCTATACTTGTGGCGCCTGCAATATACCTTTGTTTGTAAGTAATTCAAAATTCGACAGCGGATGTGGATGGCCTTCATTTGATGAAGCAATAGAAGGTGCAGTCGAGTATATAAAAGATAAGACTTTAGGCATGATTCGCACAGAAATCCTTTGCTCTAATTGTGGCAGTCATTTAGGACATGTATTTCCTGACGGACCTACAGAAACTGGTCAACGCTATTGTATAAACTCAGTTTCATTAGATTTTGACAAAGAAAAATAAAATTAAAAATATAAATTAAACTTAAAGTACTTTTTTCTGTCCAACTATAAATTTAAATATTATAGTCATGAAAAAAAGTATTCTAATTAGAATTTTATGTTTTAGTTTCTTATTTAATTCTTGTGCTACTAGAGGAGTAACATCTATTCCATCTAGCAATGTAGTCATCATTAAAAAAGCCCCTAGAACTCACAAAGTAGTAAGAGTGAATGGTAACCGTTATTATGTTTGGAATGGTAAATACCATAGAAAAACAAAAAAAGGCTATGTTTTAGTGTACAGATAATATAAATAATACTCTTCGTAAAAAATCATCCTAATCTTCTTCATTACACTAACATTTCGTAATTTCGTTACTTGAAACAAAGTTTTTAAAATTAGAAAATGAGTAAATACGATATTATTGTTTTAGGAAGTGGACCAGGCGGATATGTTGCAGCTATTAGAGCTTCACAATTAGGCTTTAAGGTTGCTGTGATTGAAAAGGAAAGCCTTGGTGGTGTTTGTCTTAACTGGGGATGTATTCCTACAAAAGCACTTTTAAAAAGTGCTCAGGTTTTTGACTATTTAAAACATGCTGAAGATTATGGACTTACTTTAAAGGATCCAGATAAAGATTTTAATAAAGTAGTTGATAGAAGCCGTGGAGTTGCTGATGGAATGAGTAAAGGGGTTCAATTTTTAATGAAAAAAAATAAAATTGACGTTATCAATGGCTTTGGAAAATTAAAGCCTGGTAAGAAAATAGAAGTTGACGGTAAAGAATATGCTGCAGATCATATTATTATTTCAACTGGTGCTAGATCTAGAGAGCTTCCCAACTTAAAACAAGATGGAGAAAAAGTAATAGGGTATCGCGAAGCCATGACTTTAAAAAAACAACCAAAAAGCATGATTGTGGTTGGTAGTGGAGCGATTGGTGTAGAGTTTGCACATTTTTACAATGCCATGGGAACTGAGGTAACCATTGTTGAATACCTACCAAATCTAGTTCCTTTAGAAGATGAAGACGTATCTAAACAATTTGAACGTTCTTTCAAAAAAGCTGGAATTAAGGTAATGACAAATTCTTCCTTAGAGAAAGTAGATACTTCTGGAAAAACAATAAAAGCAACTGTTAAAACTAAAAAAAGAGAAGAAATTCTTGAAGCTGAGATTGTATTATCTGCAGTAGGTATTAAATCAAACCTTGAAAACATTGGATTAGAAGATGTAGGTATTGTGGTTGATAGAGATAAAATAGTAGTGAATGATTGGTACCAAACCAATATCCCTGGCTATTATGCTATTGGAGATGTTGTTCCTGGTCCTGCCCTAGCCCACGTTGCTTCTGCTGAAGGAATTACTTGTGTAGAGAAAATTAAAGGCATGCATGTTGAAGCTATTGACTATGGAAATATCCCAGGTTGTACCTATGCAACTCCTGAAATTGCATCTGTAGGAATGACTGAAAAGCAAGCAACAGAAGCTGGTTACGATCTTAAAGTTGGTAAATTTCCTTTTTCTGCTAGTGGAAAAGCAAGTGCTGCTGGAACTAAAGAAGGGTTTGTAAAAGTTATTTTTGATGCAAAATATGGCGAATGGTTAGGTTGCCATATGATTGGTGCAGGTGTTACCGATATGATTGCTGAAGCTGTTTTAGGTAGAAAATTGGAAACAACAGGTCATGAAGTATTAAAAACAATTCACCCTCATCCAACGATGAGTGAAGCTGTAATGGAAGCTGTTGCTGATGCTTATGGTGAAGTAATTCATTTATAAAATAAATTAGACCGTTTGCTAAGCAAACTTATAAATTATAGACTAAAAAGTCCAAGAATTATTCTTGGGCTTTTTTTATTTTATAAAACTTTGTAATGCTAATTCATAGCTTTTTAAACCAAATCCTAAAATAACGCCTTTAGCATTAGGTGAAATAAACGAAGTATGTCTAAACTCTTCTCTTGAAAATGTATTGGAAATATGCACTTCTACTACCGGAGTTGTTATCGCTTTTACTGCATCTCCAATCCCTATAGAAGTATGCGTATAAGCTGCAGCATTTAATATAATACCGTCGCAGTTAAACCCAACTTCTTGAATTTTATCTATGAGTTCTCCTTCAATATTCGACTGAAAGTGTGTAATTTCGATGGTAGGATACCTTTTTTGAATCGTATTTAAAAACGTATTGAATGATAAATCACCATAAATTTCTGTTTCTCTTTTTCCTAAGAGATTAATGTTAGGCCCGTTAATAATTATAATATTCATATTTCAAATATAAATATAAAAAAAGCGGAAGAGTTAAATCTTCCGCTTAATTATAATTTAAAAATAAAGGATTCCTAGTTTAGGTAAAAGTTAAATCCAATATTAACACCGAAAACGTCAAAGTCACCGTCTCCAGCATCTTCATTCATTCCCATTCCATAACGAAAACCTGGCTCAATACTTACATCATCAGATACGAACCAAGCATAAGCAGCTTGAAATCCTAACCATAATGGAGATACATCATTTCCAGAAGCTCCACTCACATCAATTCCAACAGGGAATTGACCTGCAATGTAATATTTACCTCCAAATTTCCAGTTAAACATACCATCAACTCCATCAGCTCCTGAATCGTTATAACCTAGACCAGCTTTAAGTGCTAAGTCATCCATAATAAAGTAACCAGCTTCAGCTCCTAATCCATAAGCAGTATTTCCATCTACTGATCGTAAAGAAAATCCAGTGTTTGATGTAGAAGATTCTCCAAATCCTGTGTTAACCTCAATTACCCAAGCACCTTGAGAGGTTGGGTCTCCTCCACCTTCTTCTTGTGCAAAAGATGTTGTCATTGCAAATACTGCAAACGCAGCAAAAAATAATAATTTTTTCATAATTAAATTGTTTTATTAATAATAGTCTCAAATTTAAAACTTTTTTTTAGAGTTTTTAGTAAGGCAACTACCTTATATTAACAATTAATTGTTAATAACTTGAAAGTCCGAAAATAAAAGAGCCCCCATTTACAGTAAGTAAATGGGGGCTTATATATACATATCAACAATTTACAGGAAAGAATACCCTACAGAAAGGTTAAAAACAGCATTTTTACTTCCACTATCTTTTGCAACATCTGTAAGTCCAAAATTATAACGTGCTGCTAATCTTAAACCCATTGGTAAATCATAACCAACACCTAATACTCCAGCTAAATCAAATGATTCAACATCTGCATCATTATCTTCTATGATAAATCCAAATTGAGGACCTGCTTGAACATTTAATCCTTGTACTATAAAATATCTAATTACAACTGGCACATTAACATAATCTAAATCAATATCACCTAGTGAAAATTTAGCTCCTTGTTGAGAATATAATATATCAGCTTGAATTCCTACTTTATCATTAAATTTTAAACCTCCAAACACACCTATCACAAATCCTGTTTTATTATCAAGACCAGAAACATCTGTTAATGTTGCAAAATTCGCTCCCCCTTTTATACCAAAATCTACACCTTGAGCAAATGCTGAAGAGGTAAGAAGAAGTGTAAATACTATTAAAACTAATTTTTTCATTTTATAAATTTTATTGTTTTTTGTTGCTGCAAATATAAACTAATTACAAGAATTGACCTTTTATTTTATATTAAGCTTTTATTTTATACCTAAAAAAAGTAATATAGCTGAATGAAATGGCAACAAGCGATTACCTTCTATCAAAACTACCTTAGAATAGAAAGAGGTCTGTCTAAAAATTCTATTTCAAATTATACGTTCGATATTAAAAAACTTCAGAAATGGCTTGAAAAAAATGGCATCAATGAATCTGCTATAATAATTTCAGAAACAACGCTTAAGGAATTTGTCTATTCCATAGCTAAGGAAGTTAATCCACGATCTCAAAGCAGAATAATTTCTGGTTTAAAAGGCTTTTTCAATTACCTAGTTTTTGAAGAATATAGAGTAACCAATCCCATGGAACTCATTGAAAGCCCTAAGTTAGGTAGAAAATTACCCGATGTTTTATCGTTAGAAGAAATTGACGCCATTAGCGCTTCTATAGATTTAAGTACTCCACAGGGTGAACGTAATAGAGCTATTATAGAAACTTTATATGGTTGTGGGTTGAGAGTTTCAGAATTAATACATTTAAAAATATCCGATTTATTTTTCGATGAAGGTTTTATAAAGGTTACAGGTAAAGGGAATAAACAACGATTTATTCCTATCGGTGATTTGACTATAAAATATATTACTATTTATAAAAATGAACTAAGGAATCATCAAGTAATTCAACCTTTAGCAAAGGATACACTTTTCTTAAATAGAAGAGGAAAAGGGCTTACTAGAGCTATGATTTTTCATATTGTAAAAGAGTTAGTACAAAAGAATGGTATTAAAAAGAACATTAGCCCGCATACTTTTAGACATTCTTTTGCCACACATTTATTAGAAAATGGAGCTGATTTAAGAGCAATTCAGCAAATGTTAGGTCATGAAAGCATTACAACTACTGAAATATACACACACATTGATACTACTCATTTAACTGAAATAATGAATCAATTTCATCCGAGAAAATCTACTTAGTTCTGGTATCTGATAGCTGGTAGCTGGTATCTAGTATCTGGTATCTGGTATCAAAAAACAATTCAACGGTTCAACAGTTCAATATAATACCTTCTAATTGTCTAACCGTCTATTTGTCTAATTATCTAGCTGTCTAACCACCTAGCTGTCTAGCAATCTATCTAGCTATATTTACCGCTCTCGTTTCTCTAATCACTGTAACTTTTACTTGACCGGGATAGGTCATTTCAGTTTGAATTTTTTGTGAAATACTAAATGATAATTCAGCTGCTTTATCATCACTAACTTTTTCGCTTTCCACCATCACACGAAGCTCTCTACCTGCCTGAATAGCATAAGCCTTCGTTACTCCACTAAATCCGAAAGCAACATCCTCAAGGTCTTTTAAACGTTGAATATATGAATCTAATACTTGTCTTCTTGCTCCAGGTCTTGCTCCGCTTATCGCATCACAAACTTGGACAATTGGTGACAACAGACTTGTCATTTCAATTTCATCGTGATGCGCTCCAATTGCATTACACACCTCTGATTTTTCACCATATTTTTCTGCCCATTGCATTCCTAATAAAGCATGTGGTAATTCAGTTTCTGTGTCTGGTACTTTTCCTATATCATGTAATAATCCTGCACGTTTAGCCAGCTTCGTATTAAGTCCCAATTCGGCAGCCATCACTCCACAAAGTTTTGAAACTTCTCTTGAGTGTTGCAATAAATTTTGTCCATAAGAAGAACGAAATTTCATACGACCTACAGCTTTAATTAATTCTGGATGTAATCCATGAATTCCTAAATCTATAACAGTACGTTTCCCTACATCAATAATTTCTTCTTCAATTTGTTTGGACGTTTTTTTAACAACTTCTTCTATTCTTGCAGGATGAATACGACCATCAGTTACTAATTTATGCAGTGATAATCGAGCAACTTCTCTACGCACAGAATCGAAACAAGATAATATAATTGCATCAGGAGTATCGTCAACAATAATTTCAACTCCAGTAGCAGCTTCAATGGCTCTAATATTTCTTCCTTCTCGACCGATAATTCTACCTTTTACATCGTCACTTTCAAGATTAAAAACAGACACACAATTATCAATTGATTCTTCAGTACCTATCCTTTGAATGGTATTAATTACAATCTTTCTAGCTTCCTGTTGTGCTGTTAATTTAGCTTCTTCCATTGAATTTTGGATGAATGCCATTGCATTGGTCTTCGTTTCATCTTTAATACTTTCAAGTAGTTGTTCTTTTGCATCTTCAGCAGAAAGACTAGAAATAACTTCTAACTGTTCTACTTGTCTTTTATGCATTTTATCAACTTCCTTTTGTTTCTTTTGAAAAAATAATAGACGTTCATCATAGTCTTTTGTTTTCTTTTCAACTTCATCGTTTAGCTTTTTATTTTTAGCTAATTCATTAGAAACTTGAGACTCTTTATCTCGCGTACGTTTTTCAGCATCGGATATTTTTTTATCTCTATTTAAGATAACTTTTTCGTGCTCAGATTTAAGTTCAATAAATTTTTCTTTTGCTTGAAGAATTTTATCTTTTTTAATTGATTCTGCATCTTTTACCGCATCCTTTGTTATAGTTGCTGCTCTCTTTTTAGCTGATTTTATAAGTTGAGAAGCATTACTTTTTTCGAGCAATTTTGCAAGTAAAAAACCTACTACAAGTGCTATAATTCCTACTATTATTGTTATTAACATGTTGTCCATTATCCAGTTTTTATATATAAAAAAAGCCTACATCAATATCGGGCTTTGAATAAACTCCTTAGAACAAGTTTAGGGCTAACAAGCTGATCAAGTATCCGTTCAAAGACGGCTCGCTTTTACAACTTCAACTCACCCTTTCTAAAGATTTCGTGTTGAGTTTACCAAAAAATAGTATTAATGTAGGCAGTAACCTAATATTTTAATTTAAAGAACGTTACGATACATGCTCTTGCAACTTATTGTTTAAAGCTTCTAACTTCTCTTCAATATGATGACTTACTTCTATTGTATCTATTTGTTTTTGTTCTACCTGAGTTGCAAATTGTAAAGCAGACATTGCTAAAACATCTTGTTTATCTCGTACGGCATAACTTTTTTCGTACTTCTTAATCATTACTTCAATCTTTTTAGCAGCCTTTCGAAGTCCTTCTTCTTGGTTTGGGTTTATAGTTAATGGATAAACCCTGTCTGCTATCGATATCTTAATTTTTAATTGGTTCGACATATTTTTATTTTATTCGGTTAGATGCGTTATACACTTATCTATTTCCCGAACAAGAGCATTTATTTTGAGTTTTGTTTCTCTTTTATGTTGGTCGCTGCCAAGCATTGAATTAGCTAATTTAAGTGAACTACATTTATCTCGCCAATCATCAACCTCTTTATTGATTTGTTGCTGTTGAGACTTCAAAACTGCAACTTCTTCCTCTAATTTAAGTTTCGTCAGCTTCAGATTATCATAATTCTGAATTAACTTACTTACTCTATCCTCAAGAGAATCAACAACTTTTGATAAGTCACTCATTAAATTTTATTTCAATACTTCGTAAACAAAGTTAACAATCGAAAGCAGAAAACACAAAGTTTTCTTTAATTTTTTGTAATATTGAAAAACAATCTGTTTTAATTTCCATATAACTCCTCTTATTATTGAACGAATTCTTAAATTTGTATAATGAGAAAATTATTTTTTTTATTACTTTTTCTTTCTGAATCAGTCTGCTGTCAGAACAAAATCCCAACTGATTATTTTAATAACCCTATTGAAATTCCGCTCATACTTTCAGGAAGTTTCGGTGAATTGAGAAGCAATCATTTTCATAGTGGTCTCGACATAAAAACACAACAACGGGAAGGAATTCCTATATATGCACCTGCAGGTGGGCATATAAAACGTATAAAAGTTGCTCATTATGGATATGGAAAAGCACTTTATGTGCAACATCCTAATGGGTATTCTACCGTCTATGCACACCTTAAAAAATATGCAGGAAAAATTCAAGAATATGTAAAAAAGGAACAGTATAAAATAGAAAAATACACCATAGAACTTTTTCCTGAAGATACTTTGTTGGCAGTGAAAAAAGGAGACTTAATTGGTTATACAGGCAATAGCGGAAGCAGCGGAGGTCCTCATTTACATTTTGAAATTAGAGATGCGAATTCTCGCCCTATGAATCCTTTGCTTTTTGGAATTGAAATTCCAGACACAAAAAAACCTATTGTTAGTAGTATTTTTGCTTATCCTCTAAGTGATAGTGCTCAAGTTAACAAGTCAAGAAACCCAATTAAATTAAGATTAATTTCTCAAAAAGATGGTTCATATAAAGTTGAAAAATGTACCGCGATAGGTGAAATTGGCTTCGGTATTTCAACCATCGATCAGCAAAATGGTGCTTCAAATAAAAATGGGGTATATCAAATTACCTCAACATTTAATGGTGAGGAAAAATTTAATGTTCTTTTTGAAAAATTTTCATTTGCTGAAACCAGGTATTTAAATCGATATATAGATTATCAATACTTTAAAAAGAATAGGAATCGAGTTCAAAAACTTTTCAGAGAAAGTAATAATCCCTTGAGCCTTATTAAAAATGATGCTGAAAATGGTGTTATTTCAATTGAAGAAGGGTTTAAATCTGTGTATACTATAGAAGTTAGAGACTTTAAAAATAATAAAATAACTATTTCCATACCTATAGAAGGGAAATCTGAAAAAACAAGCATTCCGAAGAAAGACAATACTACTAATGATTTTATTTATGCGAATCAAGCTACTTCGATTACTAAAGGTAAATTTAGTATTTACATTCCAGCAAATAGTTTTTATGAAGACACCTATCTTCAAATTGAAGCAAAAGGAGATACTTTAAAATTACATAAAGATGAAATTCCATTACATAAAAACATTACTATAACCGTAGATGCCTCAAATTATGATAAAAAAGATTTAAGTAGTTTATATATTGGGAGATTAAATTATAAGGGAGATCCTTATTATAATAGAACTAGTATTAAAGAATTTAAACTATCTGCAAGAACAAAAATTTTGGGGTCTTATATTTTAGCTACAGATACTACTGAGCCTACTATTAAAGCAGTAAGTTTTGAAAATAAAAAGTGGATTAGTAAAAACAAAACCCTGAAAATTAAAATTGATGATGACTTTAGTGGCATTAGTTATTATAAAGCTACCATTAATGGAAAATTCATTTTAATGGAATATAATTATAAAAAAGGCGTTTTAACTTATAATTTTGACGATGATATCATTTCAGAATCAGAAAACAATTTGAAAGTAATTGTTATAGATAATGTAGGAAATAATGCTACATTTGAAGCAACATTTTTCAGAAAATAAACACATAATAGATTTGAAAACTTCAATTTTAACTTTCCTATTTCTACTGTTCATTTCAACAACAACAGTTTTTGCGCAAAACGCAACGATTAAAGGGCTTGTATTGGACGAGAATGATCAACCCATTTCGAACGTAAACGTTACTTATGGAGGAGAAAATGGTGCCATAACAGATTTAAACGGGTTTTATTTATTAAAAATTCCTGCCAATCAAGAGGTCGTTATTACATTTTCACATATTAGTAATAAAAATATTCAATTAACAGTAAAAGAAATTAGACCTAATTCAGAATTTGAGCTAAATCCTGTCATGAAAACTGACATAGAACAAATTGGGGTGGTTGAATTAATGTCACGTAAAAAAAGAAAACGAGTGGAAGGAATTACTACCATAAGTCCTGAAGCCATTCGTAAAATACCCGGTGCTAATGCTGGGGTTGAAACCTTACTGAAATCATTACCAGGAGTTAGTGGTAATAATGAATTGAGTACACAGTATGCGGTACGTGGAGGAAATTACGATGAAAATTTGGTGTATGTTAATGAAATAGAAGTCTATCGCCCTTTCTTAGTAAGAAGTGGACAACAAGAAGGTTTAAGTTTTGTAAATAGTGATTTAACAAGAAGTGTAGATTTTTCAGCAGGTGGGTTTCAAGCAAAATATGGAGATAAGCTTTCATCGGTCTTAGACATTAAATACAGAAGACCTACAAGTTTTGAAGCTTCTGCAGATTTAAGTTTATTAGGTGCAAATGTTTCCGTAGGGAGTAAATCTAAAAATGGTAAATTAACGGGTATTATAGGCCTTAGGTACAGAGATAATAGTCTTTTTGTAAATTCAAAACAAACAGAAACGAATTTTAAACCAACATTCGCTGATGTTCAAACGTATTTAACTTATAAGTTTAATGACAAATTTGAATTAGGGTTTTTAGGAAACTTAGCAATTAATAAATACAGCTATGAACCTTTAACACGCCAAACCAACTTTGGTACCTTAGCAGACCCTGTAGCTTTATTAGTTTTTTATGACGGTCAAGAAGAAGATCGATACGATACCTATTTTGGAGCTTTAAAAGGAACCTATGTAGTTTCAGATAACTATACTGCTAAATTAATAGGGTCTATATACCATACGAAAGAACAAGAATACTTTGACATTCTTGCTGAATATAGAATTGGTGAAGTAAATTCTAATATTGGTGATGAAAATTTAGGTGAAGTTGAATTTAGTGAAGGAATTGGTTCCCAACTAACACATGCTAGAAACGATTTAGATGCACTTATAATTAATTTAGAACACAAAGGAATTATTTCTTTAGATGAAGATCGATATGAGTACGGTGTAAAATATACACATGAAGACATTCGTGATCGTGTTCAAGAATATGAAATAATTGATTCAGCAGGATTTTCGATTAGACCCCCACTTGAAGATTTTATAAATGATCAGCCTTACAATCCTTATGATTCGCCTATAGTACCTTTTACAGACATACGAGCTATCAATGATGTTCAAATAGACCGTCTTTCTGGATTTGCTCAATGGAGTAGAAGAACAACTTTAGGCAATAGTGAGTTATGGCTAAATGCAGGAGTAAGAGCCCATAGCTGGACCGTAAATGGAACAGGAATTAAAAGTAATACTGAAATTGTTTTTAGTCCAAGAGCTCAAGTAACTTTAAAACCAGAATGGGAAATGGACATGTTGTTCCGTTTATCAGGTGGATTATACCATCAACCTCCTTTCTATAGAGAGTTAAGAGATTCTACAGGAACGGTTATTCCAGATGTAAAAGCTCAACAATCTATTCATATTGTATTAGGTAATGATTATAGCTTTAACCTTTGGGGAAGACCTTTTACTTTAAACTCTGAGCTATATTATAAAAAACTTACCGATGTTAATCCTTATACATTAGAAAACGTTCGGATACGATATAGAGCAAAAAATAATGCTGAAGCATATGCTTATGGAGCAGATTTTCGTTTAGCAGGAGAGTTTGTACCAGGTACTGAAAGCTGGGTAAGTGTTGGATATTTAAAAACTGAAGAGAATATTGAAGACAGAGGCTATATTTTTAGACCTACTGATCAACGTTTAAAGTTTAGTGTATTGTTTCAAGATTATGTAAAAGTAATCCCAGATTTAAAATTATACTTAAACTTAACCTATAATACTGGACTTCCAGGTGGTTCTCCAAGTTATGCAGACCCGTACGATTTTCAAACAAGACTACCAGATTACAAAAGAGTTGATATTGGTGTAAATTATGTAATTATCAATGAGGATAAACTAAGATCTAGTGGATGGCTAAGTATATTTAAAGAACTTACTTTAGGTGCTGAAATCTATAATATATTTGATGTACAGAACTCTATTACGAATACGTTTGTAAGAGATGTAAGTTCGAAAGTGCAATATGCAATTCCAAATTTTTTAACGCCAAGAGTATTTAATGTTAGAGCAACTATGAAATTTTAATTGCATTAATTTTCAATAAATTCTTTTAATACATTGATTACATAGTCTACTTCTTTTCTTGTATTAAAACTAGAGAAAGAGAAACGGATTGATGGTTTTTGAAGGTCTTCTTCGGAAAGAATTTCAGATAACACATGCGACCCTCCTACACTTCCACTTTGGCAAGCACTCCCTTTTGAACAAGCTATTCCTTTTAAATCTAATTGAAATAAAAGCATCATTGCTTTATCTAAAGCTATAGGAAGACATACACTTAATAAAGTATAAGTGCTATGTTCAAAGTTTTCGCAATTCCCATTAAACTTTACCCCAGGAATTTCTTTTACCAATCGTTCTTTAAAATAAGACTTTATGCCTTCAATATACTTTCTTTCATTCGCTAGGTTATTGTAAGCAATCTTTAAGGCTTCATTTAAGCCCGTAATAGCATAAACAGGTTCAGTTCCTGCGCGTAAACCACGCTCTTGTTCTCCACCAATGATTAAAGGTCTTATTCCACTATTTTTTCTTATAAATGCAAAACCAACTCCTTTAGGTCCATGAAATTTATGCGCTGCAGCCACTGCAAAGTCGATTGGTATTTCTGAAAAATCCAACGAATAATGACCTATAGATTGCACCGTATCACTATGAAACAAAGCATTATAGTCCTTACATAAAAGTGCTGTCTTTTTTAAATCTAATAGCGTTCCAACTTCATTATTTACATGCATCAAAGTCACTAAAATTTTAGAAGAAGTATCACTTAATAATTTTTCTAAATGAAGATAGTCAACCATCCCGTTTTCATCTATATCGACATAATCAACATGAACCTCAAACTTAGCTTGTAACTCTGTAACGGTATGCAAAACTGCATGATGCTCTATTTTACTAGTTATTATTCGTTTAACACCTAAATCGCGAACACAACTATTTAAAATTAAATTATCAGCTTCAGTCCCTCCTGAAGTAAAAATTATTTCAGAAGCAGAGGCATTAAAATGACTTGCAATTTCTTTTCTACAACTTTCAAGTATTGATTTTGAGGTTCGACCATATGAATGTGTTGAGGAAGGATTTCCATACACACTCAAAGTCTCAGTAATAGATGTAATTACTTCATCTCGTAACTGTGTTGTTGCAGCATTATCAAAATATACTTGTTTCACACGTTTAAATTTTAGTATTTACTTAAATAAATTAATTATAAAATTAAGAACGTGTGTAAACACTCAATACATTCGTTCTCGTATTAAAAATTTTAAACATTACCATTTTAAATATATTTCTAAAATTTATTAATACTCGTTTAATACCATGCAAAAATACGCTAAAAAAATAATCTAAACATTTAAAATAATCTAAATGAATGTTACATTAAAAAAGAAATTTGTTTCTTTGTATACATCAGTTTAACTTGGTATTTCATTTAAATAAATTATGAAAAAATTATTTTTACTTCTTACAATTTCAATCTTTCTAAGTTCATGTAACGATGGAGATGTAATTGTCACAACATTCGATTTTGATGATGAAAGTTTAAACAATTGTGGAGAAGCAGGCGGATATGTTTTATTCAAAATTAATACTACTACTAATGAAAGTATTTCACTAAGTTTAGACACCAATAATAATATATTTGACGCTACTGAAGAACAAATGTTTGAATTAAATGGGGAAGGTAATATTGTAAACTATAGAAAATATAGTGGTGCATTAAGTAGTGATTACTTTTGTAATAATGTTCCTCCTACTAGTCCTTCTGTTACTTCTGAATTTATTGCAGCATCTGGTGATGCTATATTAAATCCTACAATTACATTAGATGATGAAGATGGATTGGAAGAAAGTTCTGAAAGTGATTTAGATTCCGATGGAGATGGTTTATTAGATTATTATGACAATGATGATGACGGCGATAATGTACTTACTTCAACTGAACTTGGGGCAGATTTTTTAAATGGAATTACCAATGAACCTCAAGATTCTGACAAAGATGGAATCTATGATTACTTAGATACGGATGATGATAATGATACTATATTAACAAGAAACGAGGACCTTGATGGTAACTTAGAGCCTTCTAATGATACCACAGATGGCATCCCAAATTATTTAAATAGTGCTGTGACAACTGAGAACATTGTTAATGAATATCGTCCTCATACTTACAATTACAACAGCGATATTTCAGTACTTTTATCAGATATTGTGTTAATTGGTGGCGATAATGAAGTGATACAGCAAACATTGAGTTTAGGCACTATTGAAGGAGCTATAAACGAAACTATTTCTATCACTCCATCTTTTGAGTAATTAGGATATCTTACTCTGATAAATGTAAACTTCAGTGGCTCCTTTTCCGTATTTTTGATAATCTGCATCATAATACTTAACATTTTCATAGCGTCTAAACAAATACTCGAGTTCTTCTTTTAGAACCCCTTCTCCTACTCCATGAATAAAAACAACTTTCTGAATTCTCTTTTGAATTGCAAAATTTAATTGTCTTTTAGCGGTATCGGTTTGAATTGTAAGCATATCGTAATTACTCATTCCTTTTTGGTTCGAAACTAGTTGATGAATGTGTAAATCGACTATCATGGGAGGTAACACTCGTTTTTTAGGCTGAACTCTAGGTAAGTTTTTATTTTTTTTAGATTTTTTTTCTAATAAAACAGCAGAAATGTCCTTAGGAATTAAATCTTTTTCAGAAAATGAATTACTATCAATAACCAATTCATTTTTAGCAAATTCTATTTCAAAATCATCTTCAGTCAAAATAGTAATAACAGTGCCTGACACCTTTTTAACAATCCCTTGTATCGAATCATCTAACACTAAAACTTTATCTCCTATTTTCATTAAATATGTTTAAAGTAATAATTGCAAAACTAATGATTTATTAGGTAATTTTTATAATATAAGAACATTGTAAATAGCTGTAAATGAGGATTTAAATAAATAAATTTTATTTATTTAAAAAAATATACTACTTTTATCGTTATGTTAAAGTCGTCTTATCCCAAGAGATGCCTTTTTTTAAACCTAGCAATTATGAAGAACCTACTTTTATTAATAATTCTATTATTATCAACAGCACCCATGTTTTCTCAACTGTTTGTAAGGCCTAACCCTTCATCCTCTGAAGATTCATTTGTGTATGTCAAAGATCAAATTTTATTTGTTGAACAAGGAATTAACCTTGAAATAAACACAAATGACCCTACTAATACTGAAGCTAGTATCTACTTAAGAGATTTTGGCCAATTATTACAAGGCGAATCAGCAACCCCAAATAGCGGCACAGGGCTGCTTTCTATTCAACAGAACACTCCTGCAGACGATGCTTGGGATTATACATTTTGGGCTTCTCCAGTTGGCAACCCTGCTTTAGGAGGGGGTAGTGCTGGAAACAAAAATTTTGGAATTTCACATCTCTATGAACCAACTAGCGTAACAGCAGCTACAAAAGCAGTTAATACTGCTGATTATAATGGTTTTTCAAATCCTTTTACCATTTCAAGACGATGGATATACACACATGAAACTCCAGGTACTGAGGCGGAAGCTGATTATTCTCACAGAGGTGGTAATGACGCTATACCCCCAGGATATGGTTTTTTAATGAAAGGAATAAACATAGATGGACTTCCAGGAAATCATGATTGGAATTATGACTTTAGAGGAAGAGCAAACAATGGTACTTTTACTATTCCAGTAGATGATGGACTAATGACATTAACTGGTAACCCTTATCCCTCTGCCTTAGACCTTGCTCTGGTTGTATTCAATAATCTGAATGTAGGTGCTATTTGGTTTTGGGATGAAGATAGAACTATAGATTCTCATTATTATACCGATAACAGAGGTGGTTTTGGTACATGGGTACCTGGAGGAGGAACTAATGGTAATTACATTCCTCCAACTTTTGTTGAATGGGACGCCTCAGGCGGCGGCGGCGGCGGCGGTACTGGCGGTACTGGCGATGATTATAATAGACGTTATTCTCCGGTAGGTCAAGGATTTATGTTGATTGGCAATAATAATGCTCCTGGAAATGCTACAATTGATAACAAAATGCGGCTATATCAAAAAGAAGGAACTAATTCAGATTTTAGAAATAATGATGACTCAAGTTCTGGTGCAGTAGATGAAAATCCAGATACATACTGGCCACAATTTAGAGTCATTTCTGAATTTGGAGAATCACATTCAAGGATTTTATCATTAATGTTTTGGGAGGGTTCAACCCATGGTTATGACCATGGCATGGATGGTTATCACCCTATGGATGCTGATAATTCGGAAGCATTTTTTCCGATTTTTGATAATGTAGGTGACGTAATTAACGAATATGGAACTTATGCAATACAAACTTTACCTTATAGAAATGAGGATAAAATTCCATTAGCATTTAGTTTAGAGGAACAAACAACTATTAGTGTTAAAGCTAGAGATTATATTAATTTTGAACATAATGCTTATTTATGGGATAAATATGAAAATACAATTTCTCAAATTTCAGGTGAAGAAAATGAAGCAATATTAGATTTACCTGCTGGAATGTACGATTCTAGATTTTATATAGTATTTAATAGCTACAGAGAAAGTATAGAGAGTTCTGAAGGAACTTTAGCTCAAGAAAATGTTAGAGCCAATATTGATTTCTATCAAAACAATAGAGTTAGACAATTAGAAATCACTAACCCTGAAGGATATTCAATTAAACAAGCCAACGTTTTTGATATGGCTGGTAAATTAATTATTAGTAAATCAAATATAGGTTCAAATCAAAACATTACTGTTTCAACTGCAATGTTAAGTGATGGAGTATACATTATAAGATTAACTACAGTTGATTATATAGATATTGACTATAAAATGATTATCGAAAATAAATAACCTTATATAAGGTATCTAAGAGAGTATACCCAAATTACTCTCCCGTAAAATCACAAAGGCTGTAACAATAATGTTACAGCCTTTTTTTATGCAAAAAACATAACCTATAGTATTATAGTATTTCTTTAATACATTGCATGCGCTGATGCTGTCCATTTGGATAAAGACACTGGTATAGTTACTAACAAATAATCATTACTTATATGCGCTAGTAATCATCCTTATACATCTTCTAGGCAATCCCTTTCTCTTACGTATGGTTAAAACAAATATCTATACGATACTTTTTGCAATAGATAGTACATATCATTTTCAAGAGATCACTATACATTGATACATAAATACGTATCCTTTTTCTATTAAGGTGGGTTTATTTTAAACTAATTACGAACTCAAAAGTATTAAAAAACAGGGGTAAATAAAAAGCCTCTTGTTTTCACAAGAGGCTTTTTATATAAATTTAGTCTAAACTAAATACTATTTATTTAATTGAATAGATGTAATAGTTTGAATATTTCCTAAATCAGTTTGAATTGATCTATTCGTTTCATCCGATAAAGGATCAACACATGCAGGACAAAAACCACCACAATCTACACCTTCCTCATTACCATCCATAATACCATTAGTACAGTTAGCTGTATAACCTAAAGCTGCGAAATCAGGTAAGGAAAAAGTAATTCTTCCTGAAGACCTAAGAGTAACACCATCTGCTTCCATCCATGCATAATATCCGTAATCATTAATATTATAACAACCTGGTGCTAAACCTCCAAATAAGACATCTGCTGTAGCTTCTGGATAATATAACCCTTGTGTGTATGCTAATCCATAAAGGTTACATAAATACTTCGACCATCCAAAATCATACAATACGGTAGATCCATCTGCATAAGTCGTAAATGATTGACCCGTAGCATATAATTCAAATTTATTATCTAAAGGATCTTGCCAAAAGAATGGAGGGTACGGCCCACCGCCATAACAAGCAGGAGTTTGACCTTCAAGGTCTGCCGCTAATTCAACTTGCATTCCTCCACCAGCTCCAGTAACCATAATTGCATCAATGTTTTCGTAACCACCTGCTCCAGGAGTCATAATATCCCAAGTTCCAGTTGTTAGACCTGCAATTGAATTATCATAAGTACCTAAATTTACCGTTCTATTATTACCGTTTATTTCTTTAGCAACAAAGGCATCTCCATTAGTTTCATCGATACTAATGTTAGAAATTACAACATTAGTAAAATCACTTAAGTTAACTTCAAATGATCCTCTATTATTTACAAATGTATAATTGGTATTAATTGATCCTGAAGAAGCTGCAAGTTCGAAAGCAAGTTCTTCGCCTTCTACAGTTTCAACAAAAGCATTTGTATTACCATCATTCCCAATGTTTAACCATAGTTTTCCATGAAATTTTGCGCTATTTGCAACAATAACACCTGCATATGTTCCTCTAACATCATTGTCGTATGCTCTATTAGGTTTTTGTTTTCTTAGATCTGTATCTAATTCATGAACTAGATTTTCTTGATTTTCTGTTAATGTACTTTCATCTTTTGAGCAAGATACAACGACCAAAGCCATTAATAAAAGTAGGATTGCTTTTTTCATATCATTTTATTTAATTAGTATATTAAGTAGTATTATCCCTACAATATATATGTAAATTTTTAGTATCAAAAATATAAATATATCCAACTTTTATCTTTTCGACTAAAAGCATCATTTAACCGACTAAAGGGGTCATTTCATCGATTAAAAGCATCGAGCTTTTCATTTATTAAATACGTAGAACTACGTAATTTATATACCTATTAATATTTAGTGATTTGTTACTCAATAATCTACTTAAATTTATAAAAAATAACTCCCAAGTTAATAATCATATTTTCTATAAAAGGGTTTACTTTACCCTTGTATTAAACTAATTTATGTGGTATCAATTAAAATCATATTTCTTCTTCTTTTTTAAATCTACGAATCAACATGGAATCCACTCCCCTTTTGTTTTTGATTTTATAACAAAATGTGTGTATAATACCTCTAATTATTATTCATATACAATTTTAAGAAGCATAAGAAAGCGGCTTTTTAATAATACCGACACTATAGTTATTACTGATTTTGGTGAAGGCTCAAGGGTATTTAAATCAAATCATCGAAAAATTTCTTCTATTGCAAAGAATGCAGGAATCCCCTTTAAAAGACAAAAATTATTATTCAGGCTTGTAGAATATTTTAAGGTTGAAAAGGCCTTAGAGCTTGGTACATCACTAGGTTTAGCGACCACGGCTATTTACTTGGCTAATCCTTCAGTTAAGCTAGACACCGTCGAAGGTTGTCCTGCAACTTCAGAAAAGGCAGATGCACTTTTTTCTGAATTCAATCTGAAAAATATACAGCTGCATAACATGACCTTTGACCATTTTTCTCTTCGGAAAAGCCTTCCGAAGTTTATGACCTTATTTATATAGATGGAAATCACAATAAAGAAAATACACTTGAATATTTTAACATCGCATTGAATAAAGTAACTAATAATTCAGTTATTATATTCGATGATATTTATTGGAGCTCAGCAATGAATGAAGCATGGCTAGAAATTTGTGAAAATGAAAAGGTAAAAATTAGTATTGATATGTTTCATTGGGGTCTTATTTTTTTCAGAAAAGAACAACAAAAACAACATTTTGTAATTAGAATGTAACAAGCAAGAAAACAAAACGTCTTATGATGAAAATAGTATATTGCAAACGTTTTAATTGACTAGATAACCTATGGATTTAATTATTAAAATTAGAGGTATTATAAGAGATTTTCCTCTAGGGCAAGAAGTTGTAAAAGTGTTAAAAGGAATCGATTTAGACATCGAGCGTGGAGAATATGTTGCTTTGATGGGACCTTCTGGTTCAGGAAAATCTACTTTAATGAACTTATTAGGTTGTTTAGATACACCCACAGGAGGAACTTACGAGCTTAATGGCAATGATGTAAGCAATATGACTGATGATGAATTAGCCGAAATTAGAAACAAAGAAATTGGATTTATATTTCAAACATTTAACCTGCTTCCTAGAACGACAGCATTAGAAAATGTTGCATTGCCTATGGTATATGCTGGAGCGTCTAAAAGTGACCGTATAGCCCGTGCTGAAGAGGTGTTAGCAGATGTTGGTTTAGCCGATCGAATGGATCATAAACCAAATCAACTTTCTGGGGGACAAAGACAAAGAGTTGCCGTAGGAAGAGCTTTAGTAAACAAACCTTCTATTATTTTAGCCGATGAGCCTACTGGAAACTTAGATTCAACAACTTCTTCCGAAATAATGACTCTTTTTCATGAAATTCATGAAAAGGGTAATACTGTTATTGTGGTAACGCATGAAGAAGAAATTGCTGCACATGCACATCGAATCATCAGACTTCGAGATGGAATGATTGAAAGTGATATTCGTATTAAATAAAATTATTTGTAAATTGGTTTTAAATTAGAACACCAATTAAATGAGCTTATCTTTATTCTCAAACCCTATTTTTATTTTTTTAGCAGGTATTTCATTATTTGCCTTATTATTTTTTTGGAATAGATTTAATTCCAAAAATCAGCGCAATAGAAATAAAAGAAATTTCAGAAAAGAATATTTCGACCGAAAAAGAGAAAAGGAAAAAGAACTATAAATGAAGAAAGCAATTATTGTTGGTGCCTCTTCTGGTATAGGAAAAGAACTTGCATTTATTTTAGCCAATAACAACTTTACAATAGGAGTTACTGGAAGAAGAGAACAAAAACTTCTTGAGATACAGCAATCGCTTTAGGAGATAATTTATTCTGGATAGCATCTAAAAAAAAACTGCAAAACAAATTTTTAGAAGTATTGAAAAGAAAAGAGAGGTCGTTTATATTAAAAAACGATGGCGAATTATTGCTTGGGAGTTAAATAGTTCCTTATTGGGTGTATAAATGGCTATAATTATTTAAAGTTCTTATATCTTTAAACCATAAATTTTTACAATGAAAATATATACAAAGACAGGTGATAAAGGCACTACTGCTTTATTTGGTGGCACACGGGTACCAAAACATCATATCCGCATTGAATCCTACGGAACCGTAGATGAATTAAACTCTCACATTGGACTCATAAGAGACCAAAATATTGATACACATTATAAAGAAATACTGATCCAAGTTCAAGATAGGCTATTTACATTAGGCGCTATTTTAGCAACCGATCCCGAAAAAGCTATTTTAAAAAGTGGAAAAGAACGTCTTAATATTCCTAAAATTGAAAAAGAAGACTGTGAGCTTTTAGAATCTGAAATGGACGAAATGAATGAAAGCCTTCCTCCAATGACACATTTTGTATTACCTGGAGGTCACACAACGGTGTCATATTGTCACATAGCTCGTTGTGTATGTCGTCGTAGCGAACGGTTAGCTACCTTATTACATGAACATGAGCCCCTTAATGAACAAGTATTAATGTATTTAAACCGTTTATCTGATTACTTATTTGTACTGGCACGGAAGTTGACTTATGATTTACAAGCCGAAGAGATTAAATGGATACCAAAAAAACTTTAATTCTTCAAAAAAAATAAAGTGTAACTAGTTGTTTTTCAATTTTTTACATACGTTCTTAAAAATAATGTAGAAATAATTGCGATTTTACTTGACTTTCTAATCAAAAAAATTATTTTTGCAGAAAATAATAAACATTAAGTACTATGTACTGGACATTAGAATTAGCATCCTATTTAAGTGATGCGCCTTGGCCGGCAACAAAAGACGAATTAATTGATTATGCTATTAGAACTGGAGCTCCTTTAGAGGTAGTAGAAAATATTCAGGCTATAGAAGATGAAGGAGATTCATATGATTCAATTAGTGAAATCTGGCCAGATTATCCAACAGATGATGATTATCTGTGGAATGAAGATGAATATTAAACGATTAAAAAATAAAAAAAGTCTCAAATATGAGGCTTTTTTTTTGCATAAAATTTAACTGATAAAAACAGCATTCCCGCTTGGCAATCTTGTTTTTTTACAGTTTTTTTGTAGAACATTGTAAAAGCAATTTGCTTTATACTAAATAAAATAATTACAAAGAAGAAACATGGGATTTTTAGACAGTGTATTAAAAGCTTTTGTAGGAGATAAATCCAAAAAAGATCTAGGTGATATTCAGCCGTTTGTTGATGAAATAAAAAAACATGAGGAAGCTATTTCTAAGCTTTCTTTAGATGAGCTTCGAGCTAAATCTGAGACCTTTAGAAAAATCATCAAAGAAGATCAAAAAGAGATTCAAAAACAAATAGATGATTTAACTGAACAATCTGAAACAGAAGAGGACATCAATATTAAAGAAGAAATCTATAATCAGATTGACACTTTAAAAGATGATCGATATGAAGTTGAAAGAGTAACCTTAGATAAAATATTACCTGAAGCTTTTTCTGTAATAAAAGAAACTGCGCAGCGATTTAATGACAATAAAACTCTCACAGTTAATGCAAGTCCATTTGATAGAGAAATTTCTTCAAAAAAGGATTACGTAACACTAGATGGTGATAAAGCCATTTGGAAAAACTCATGGGATGCTGCCGGAAAAGAAGTAACCTGGGACATGGTTCATTATGATGTTCAATTAGTAGGTGGTGTTGCTTTACATCAAGGAAAAGCTGCTGAAATGCAGACAGGAGAAGGTAAAACTTTAGTTGCTACGCTTCCAATGTATTTGAATGGCTTAACCGGTAACGGTGTGCATCTAGTAACCGTTAATGATTACTTAGCAAAACGAGATAGTGCCTGGATGGCTCCATTATTTGAGTTTCATGGTTTAAGTGTAGATTGTATTGATTATCACCAATCAAATTCAGAAGAAAGAAGAAATGCATATAATGCAGATATTACCTATGGTACCAACAATGAGTTTGGTTTTGACTATCTAAGAGATAACATGTCGCATGCGCCTCAAGATTTAGTGCAACGACCACATCATTACGCAATAGTTGATGAGGTGGATTCGGTATTAATTGATGATGCCAGAACTCCATTAATTATTTCTGGTGCGGTACCAAAAGGAGATATACATGAGTTTAATGAATTGAAACCAAAAATTGAAGACATTGTTTCCATTCAAAAAAAGTATTTAACAGGAGTTTTAGCAGAAGCTAAAAAACTAATAAAAGAAGGCGACAAAAAAGAAGGAGGATTTCAATTACTTAGAGTTTATAGAGGATTACCTAAAAATAAAGCCTTAATAAAATACTTATCTGAGGAAGGGGTTCGTCAAACTCTTCAGAAATCAGAAAATTTCTACATGCAAGATAACAATCGCGAAATGCCAAAGGTAGACGCAGAATTGTATTTTGTTATTGATGAAAAAAACAATCAGATTGAATTAACCGATAAAGGTATTGATCACCTTTCAGGAAAAGACGATCCAGAGTTTTTTGTAATGCCTGAAATAGGTGCTGAGATTGCAAAAATTGAAGCGCAAGAACTTTCAACTGAAGATGAAGCAAGTCTTAAAGAAGTTTTATTTAGAGACTTTGGAATTAAAAGTGAGCGTATTCATACCATGAGTCAGCTTCTAAAAGCTTATTCTCTTTTTGAAAAAGATACCGAGTATGTTGTAATGGACAATAAAGTAATGATTGTCGATGAACAAACAGGACGTATTATGGATGGTCGTCGATACAGTGATGGGCTACATCAAGCGATAGAAGCAAAAGAAAATGTAAAAATTGAAGCGGCTACCCAAACATTTGCAACGATTACCTTACAGAATTACTTTAGAATGTACCGTAAGCTTTCAGGTATGACAGGAACTGCGGTTACTGAAGCTGGTGAACTTTGGGAAATCTATAAATTGGATGTTGTTGAAATTCCAACGAATAGACCAATTCAACGTGATGATCGTGAAGATAAAATTTACAAAACCAAACGTGAAAAATACAATGCTGTAATTGAAGAAGTTGCAAATCTTTCTGCTGAAGGAAGACCTGTATTGATAGGTACAACTTCTGTAGAAATTTCAGAACTTTTAAGTAGAATGTTAAGTATTCGTAATGTACATCATAATGTGCTGAATGCAAAACTTCATAAAAAAGAAGCAGATATTGTAGAGGAAGCAGGTCATGCAGGAATTGTAACGATTGCAACCAATATGGCTGGTCGTGGTACCGACATTAAATTATCTGACGAAGTTAAAAAAGCAGGAGGACTTGCTATTGTAGGTACTGAAAGACACGATTCTCGTCGTGTAGATAGGCAGTTACGTGGTCGTAGTGGTCGTCAAGGAGATCCAGGAAGCTCACAATTTTATGTGTCTTTAGAAGATAACTTAATGCGTTTGTTTGGTAGTGAACGTATCGCTAAGATGATGGATAAAATGGGCTTAAAAGAAGGTGAAGTAATTCAGCATTCTATGATCTCTAAATCCATTGAAAGAGCTCAGAAAAAAGTAGAGGAAAATAACTTCGGTATTCGTAAAAGATTATTAGAATACGATGATGTTATGAATGCGCAAAGAGAGGTAGTATACAAACGTCGTTATCATGCATTATTTGGTGAACGTTTACGTGTTGATATTGCCAATATGATTTATGATACTGCAGAAGTAATCTCTGATTCTAATAAACAGGCTCAGGATTTTAAAAACTTTGAATTTGAATTGATTCGATATTTTTCTATTAGTTCTCCAGTAACTAAAAGTGAATTTGAAACATTAGAATTTCAAGAAATAGCTGGTAAAATATATACTGCTGCATTAAGTCATTATCAAGAAAAAATGAAGACTAATGCTGAAGTTGCATATCCTGTAATTAAAAATGTATATGAAAACCAGAAAGATCAATACAAAAGAATTTTAGTTCCTTTTACGGATGGTATTAAAACATTAAATGTTGCTACAGATCTAGAGAAGGCATATGAAACTAAAGGAAAGCAATTAGTAACAGATTTTGAAAAAAATATATCTCTTGCGATAATTGATGATGCTTGGAAAACACATTTACGTAAAATGGATGAGTTAAAGCAATCTGTGCAATTAGCAGTCCATGAACAAAAAGATCCTTTACTTATTTATAAGTTTGAAGCATTTGAGTTGTTTAAAGCTATGATTGAAAAGGTAAATAAAGATGTTGTTTCTTTCTTATTTAAAGGAGAATTACCTAAAGAAAATCAGCAACAAATTCAAGAAGCCCGTACGGTAAAAACTAAGCAGAGTTTTAAAGAGCAAAAAGATGAAATTCAAAACTTAGATGAACGTTCTGCAGAATCTCGTTCTGCTGGAAAAACACAAGGTCAACAAATAACAGAAACAATCGTTAGAGAACAACCAAAAATTGGACGTAATGATAAAGTTACTATTAAACATGTGATGAGCGGTGAAAACAAAACGTTAAAATACAAACAAGCCATTCCTTTAATTGACAAGGGTGAATGGGTGTTAGTCGACTAATAACATTATAACTATATTTAAAAAAGAGGCCTTAGGCCTCTTTTTTATTTCTTGGGAGGGTATCCTTTTAGCATTTTATTAATTAATTTAAAATAATGTGCTTCTTTTTGCTTTGGAGTTGCTTTTTCTTTAATTGCTCCATTACTCACAGCATGCCATATTAGTTCATCTTCAGGCCCACTTACAAAATCGATGGTTACTTGTTGATCTATAACATACCCTCCTATAGGGATTCCACCACTGACTCCTACTCCAACATTTCCACCTCCACTACCAACACCAATCCTAATGGTATTTTTGGGCCGTAAAGCGCCTTCTTTTGAGAAGAAATTAATTAAAATTTGAGGGGTTTCGTTTTTTGTAAAACCACGAAGAGTCATTATACTATCTGTAGCTTTTACAATTCTTTTATTATCTAATTCACTTAAACCAGAATCGATATCTGGAAAATAATTATAGGTAGTGTAACTAGAAAAATCAGTTTGTTTATCGTAATCGTAATTAACAGTAGTTCCACAAGAAAACAGTAGTAAAGCAAAAGTTAAAAAGAAATATATTTTCATGTGTCTATATTATTTTATGAAAACGGTCACATGCTGCCTGCCTACTGCAGGCAGGTTCGCTATTAGTAATCCCTTTGGGTGATAAATTTTTCAGCTTGCTCGTTTCATGTTTTTTTTTAAATATAAACAAAAAGCAAGCCAACTATTAGCACTATTTCTTTACTATTTTTTTCGAAATAGTTCCTTTATTTGTTGCTATTTCAACAAAATAAATACCTTTAGAAAGGTTAGAAAAGTCAATGTCTTTTTCTGAAGTTTCAATTAATTTTTCTCCAAATATAGAATAAATAATTGCTTTAAAATATGAAATATTTTCAGAAGGTAAAATGGTAAGTGTCTCTACAACAGGATTCGGGTAAACTCTTAACTGATTATTTAATATAATATCAGTAGGGTTTGTTAAACACATATTTAAAACTTCTTCAACCGTATTACAACCTGGTGCATTAAGGGCAATTGTTTTTTCAACAGAATCATCTTCAATGATAGCACAAATTAAGTCATTTCTACAAATAGATAAATTTATATTATTTAATATCACCACTTCCTCAATTTGAGTAGGATCAACGTTTCTTAATGGCTGAATAGCAATTAATTGTGGATTGTTATTAATAAATAAACGTTGATGTATAATTTCTAAGTTACCTAAACCTCTTAAAGATATTAAATTTTCATTTTCATAAATATCTAAATTCCCTACAGAAATAATATTAGTAAAATCTACTAGGTTTCGAAGTTCTGTATTAAAACCTATACGAAATACCTCATCTACAGTTTGGAGATTTTGAAAACCTGAAATGTTTTGAAGATTAGGACATTCGACCACATATAGATTAACTAAAGAACTAATGTTATTAAAGGCAGAAACATCAAGCACATAATTATTATTCATTAGGTACAATGAACCGTCAATGGATTGTAAACTTTCTAATGCATTGAAATTTTCTAATAATTCATTTGACACAAAAAAATTACCAGTTACTTCCTGTAAATTTTCTAATCCTGCAAGAGTACTTATTGAGTTCCCTCCTAACACGAAAGAATTAATAGAAGTTATAAAACTTAAATGGGAAAGGTCAGTCAAATTATCATTTTCAAATAAATTAATACCATGAATGAATTGAATATCTGTCAATCCAGATAAGTTAATTAGGCTATTATTTGTAAACATTTCTAGACTTGCAATTTCTTGTAAAGAAGAAAATCCATCTAAATTTTGAACATTATCGTTAAACCATAAGGTTAAATTCCTGACATTTACTAGGTTATCCAAGCCTGTAAAATCAATTATTTGTGTTTTTAATATAAAGATATCTTGTGCATCAATAATTTCAGAAAGACCATTTAAATTATCAATAATAGCAGTATCACCATCAATTCTTAACAAGTGAGTAAGTTGAGTGCAATTTGGATATGTTGAAGCGAAATTATCAACATCAGCTTGTGTTGTTAGATAAATATCGACAGCTGGACATTGTCCAAAGACAGACACAACAGATAAAAATATAGCAAAAAGGAGCGTAATTTTTTTCATAACAATTATTTTTACTCAAGTAAGAATTTAATTAATTCTTAAATATACAAATACTGTTCACATTACTAACCTATTATGAAGTAGTATGGTTGTATTTTGTGGTAGACTGATGAAATTTTGTTGCCAATGACGCTTGATTTCTAATCGAGCATAAACGATAGGATGAATTACTAGTTTTTTAATGACTTAATAAAAGTATATCCCTTTTGTTTCCAACATGAAAATTTTCACAATCAATCATCTAAATATAAGAAATTTAAATGATTCTAATTGTTAAAGTTATGTTTGACGTGATTTTAAATATCTTTATTCAACATCAACCAAAGTTCGTCTTTTAATTCTAAAAGACCTTGTTGGGCAACAGCAGATATAAATAAATAAGGAATTCCTTCAAAATCTTTATCTAATTCTTCCTTCATTTCAGCTTGTAACTCTTCATCTAACATATCACTTTTTGAGACAGCCACCAAACGATCTTTATCCAACATTTCTGGATTGTAACGCCTTAATTCATCTAACAAAATATCGTATTGTTTTTTAATATCGTCTGCATCTGCAGGTATTAAAAACAATAATGTAGAATTACGTTCTATGTGACGTAAAAATCGATGTCCAATTCCTTTCCCTTCTGCAGCTCCTTCAATAATTCCAGGAATATCTGCCATCACAAAAGTTTGAAACTCACGATACTTTACAATCCCTAAATTAGGTTTTAGGGTAGTAAACTCATAATCTGCAATTTTAGGCTTTGCAGCAGTAATGGAAGCTAGTAAGGTTGATTTTCCAGCATTTGGAAAACCTACCAAGCCTACATCTGCTAACACTTTTAATTCAATCGTAATATTTGTTTCTTCACCTTCTAAACCAGGTTGTGCGTAACGTGGAGTTTGACGGGTAGAGCTTTTAAAATGGTTATTTCCTAAACCACCTTTACCACCTCTTGCAACAATCTTCTGTTCTCCTTCTTCTGTAATTTCAAAAAGAATAGTTTGAGTTTCAGAATCACGAATAACAGATCCTAAAGGAACATCAATATAGACATCCGTTCCATCGGCACCAGTACTGGTTTGCTTACTACCATTATTACCGTGGGTAGATTTAAAGTGCCTTTTATGTTTTAAGTGGAATAACGTCCACATATTCTGATTTGCTCGCAATATAACATGACCTCCACGACCTCCATCTCCACCATCAGGGCCTCCCTTAGGGATGTACTTTTCTCTACGTAAATGGGCAGATCCTCTCCCTCCTTTTCCGGAAGTTACATGCAACTTTACATAATCTACAAAATTCCCTTCAGTCATAATAATTGTTCTTTGTAAAACTGTTTAATTGTTAATTTTTCTTTTAACGTTAAACGATTCTACCTATTTTTAATTTATAAAGTATCGATTACTTCACATAAACGGCTCGTAATTTCTTCAATAGAACCCACACCATCAACACCGTAATATTTATTCTGTTCTGCGTAATAATTTTTTAAAATAGCTGTTTTAGTCTCATATTCATTAAAACGATTACGGATTTTACTTTCATCTTGATCATCAGCTCTTCCACTAGTTTCTCCTCGTTTTAAAAGGCGTTCAACCAATAAATTTTCAGGAACTTCAATAGCTATCATTCCATTTATACTCGCTCCTTTTTCAGCTAAAAAATCATCTAATGCTTTTGCTTGTGATTCAGTTCTAGGAAAACCATCAAAAATAAATCCATTCGCTTCAGGATTTTTTTCAACTTCAGCTTTTAACATATCAATTGTTACTTGATCAGGGACTAAATCACCTTGATCCATAAACGACTTTGCTAAAGACCCTAATTCAGTTTCATTTTTAATATTATATCGAAATACATCACCAGTCGAGATATGTAGTAAATTATATTTTTCTTTTAATACATCTGCTTGTGTACCTTTTCCTGCACCTGGAGGCCCGAACAACACTAAATTTTTCATTCTACTGGGTTTTAATTTATATACTTCTCTTAAATTTCTTCCTAATCCATTATAATCTAAACCATAACCAACGATAAAATCGTTTTCTATTTCTAAGCCTATATAATCGATTGGAAAATTCTTTTTATACGCTTTTGGCTTATAGAACAAAGTGGCTATTTTATACTCTGCAACTCCTTCCTGTTCTAATATTTCGATAATAGTTTCAAAGGTATTCCCTGAATCTACAATATCTTCAATAATAATCACAGAACGGCCTTTTAAAACAGGATCGGCCCCCATAACGGTAGTAATTTCTCCACTTGAAGAAAGTCCATCGTAAGAAGCAACTTTGATAAAACTCATTTCACAATCTCCATCAAATCTTTTAATGAGGTCTGATGCAAAGAAAAAAGCGCCATTTAAAACAATTAAAAAAACAGGGTTCTTATCTTTATATTCAACATTCAATCTAACGACAACACCATTGATAGCTTGATTAATTTCAGCTTCTGAAATATATTTTTCAAAAAATAAGTCATGTAATTTAATCATACTAAAGTTCCATATTTTAAAGGCGCAAAGATACGGATTAACTTATTATTTAACGATGTCTTCGCTATTCGATTATAATGATTTATTTTTGTGGTTCCTATATTCAATTTATGACGCATTTTTTCTCTTCAAATTTTACATTAGGCATCCTTGGTGGTGGACAATTAGGCAAGATGCTTTTGTATGAAACCAGAAAATTCGATATTAAAACTCATGTATTAGACCCTAGTGCTGAAGCTCCATGCAAAATTGCCTGTGATGTATTTAAACAAGGGAGTTTGATGGATTTTGATACCGTATATTCCTTCGGAAAAAAAGTAGATGTTCTTACGTTTGAAATCGAAAACGTAAACATTGAAGCATTAGAAAAATTGGAAAATGAAGGCGTGACTGTATATCCTTCACCCAAAACATTGCGAAATATCAATAATAAATCTATTCAGAAAGAATTTTATAAAAAACACAAAATACCGACGGCTCCTTTTCATATTTTTGATACAATTCAGCAAATAAAGGAGGCTATTTCATCGCAAACAATTGAATTACCCTTTGTATGGAAAAGTAGTACAGGCGGATATGATGGCATGGGTGTAAGTGTTATAAGAACGATTGAAGATTTAAATAAGCTAAAAGATCAATCCTGTATTTGTGAAGATCTAATTCCTTTTAAAAATGAATTAGCAGTGATTGTAGCAAGAAGCCCAAATGGTGAAATTGCGACCTATCCTGTGGTGGAAATGGAATTTCATCCAGAAGCCAACCAAGTAGAATATGTGATTTGTCCTGCTAGAATTGATGAGACTATTGCTGAAAAAGCTAGAAATGTAGCTAAAAATGTTTCTGAAGCATTCCAACATGTTGGTTTACTTGCTGTAGAAATGTTTCAAACAGTAGATGATGAAATTATCATAAATGAAGTGGCTCCAAGACCTCATAATAGTGGACATTACAGTATAGAAGCAAGTTATACGAATCAGTTTGAACAACACTTAAGAGCAATTTTAAACCTGCCTTTAGGAAAAACGGATAGCAAATTGGCTGGTATTATGGTCAATCTTGTTGGAGCTGAAGGACACACAGGAGATGTGGTATATAAAAATATAGAGACTATATTAGCCATGGAAGGTGTAACGCCTCACATTTATGGTAAAAAAGAAACTAGGCCTTTTAGAAAAATGGGACATGTAACTATTGTCAATCAAGATATTGAAAAGGCACATGCTATAGCTGAAAAGGTAAAAGAATCAATTAAAGTGATCAGTAATTAAATAAAAGACTATGAGTAAAGTAGGAGTTATAATGGGAAGCACAAGCGATTTACCTATAATGCAGGAAGCAATCGATATGCTTAAAGGATTTGATATTGAATTTGAAGTAGACATAGTTTCGGCACATCGTACTCCTGAAAAACTTTTTGATTATGGTAAAAATGCGCACGAGAGAGGGTTTTCTGTAATTATTGCGGGAGCTGGCGGTGCGGCTCACTTACCAGGAATGATCGCTTCTTTATCGCCATTACCAGTGATTGGAGTTCCAGTTAAATCTAGAAACTCAATCGATGGATGGGATTCTATATTATCAATTCTACAAATGCCAGGAGGTGTTCCAGTAGCAACTGTTGCTCTCGATGGTGCAAAAAATGCAGGAATCCTTGCAGCACAAATTATAGGTACTAGCGACAAATGTGTACTCGATAAAATTTTAGCTTACAAAGAAGGCTTGAAATTAAAAGTCATTGAAGGAGCAAAAAATCTTAATATTAAATAATAAAGTGCGTTGTCTGCGATCGACCGGACATTTAACACCTAAAAACCAATGAACCCATTACTTTCTCATTTTGAGTACGCTCCATTTTCTAAGATTAAAAACGAGCACTTTTTTCCAGCCATTCAAGAGTTAATTACACAAACTAAAGTTGAAATAGATACGATCGCAAACAATTCTGAAAAGCCAACTTTTAAAAATACGGTCGAAGCATTAGATTATACAGGACTTCAACTGGATAGAGTTACCAGTATTTTTTACAATTTGAACAGTGCTGAAACCAATGATGAAATTCAAAAAATAGCACAAGAGGTTTCTCCATTACTTTCAGATTTCAAAAACGATTTATTGTTAAATGAAGTCTTATTCAATAGAGTAAAAGAGGTTTATAATAAAAAAGACACTTTAGAATTATCTACAGAACAGCAAACACTTCTTGAAAAACAATACAAAGGATTTTCTAGAAATGGCGCCAATCTTTCAGAAGACAAAAAAGAAACCCTACGGACTATTGATACTGAGCTTTCGAAACTGCAACTTACGTTCGGTGAAAATGTGTTAGCAGAAACGAATGCTTTCGAATTGCATCTTTCTGATAAAAACGATTTATCTGGACTACCAGAAGGTGTTATTGAAATGGCAGCAATGACTGCTAAAGAAAAAAACAAAGAAGGTTGGGTTTTCACCCTTGACTATCCAAGTTATGTTCCTTTTGTGACCTATGCAGATTCAAGAGAATTACGTGAAAAAATGTCATTGGCTTTTGGAGCAAAAGCATTTCAAAATAATGAATTCGACAATCAAGAGAACGTTTTAAAAATTGTAAGCCTTCGTCATCAACGTGCTGAATTACTAGGATATTCATCACACGCTCATTTTACATTAGAAGAACGCATGGCAAAAACTTCAGAAAAAGTTATTGATTTCTCTGAAGAATTACTTGAAAAAGCTAAACCAGCTGCTCAAAAAGAATTTAATGAATTAGAGTCCTTTGCAAAAGAACTTGATGGATTAGATCATCTAGAGAAATGGGACGGATCTTATTATTCAGAAAAATTAAAACAGAAATTATTTAGTCTAGATGACGAACAACTAAAACCTTATTTTAAACTTGAGAAGGTAATCAATGGTGTTTTTATAGTGGCTAACAAATTATATGATTTAAATTTTGAAGAAGTTTCTGATATTGACACATACCACGAAGAAGTTAAAACATATCGAGTAACAAATAATGAAGGCGATTTAGTTAGCATATTTTATGCAGACTTTCATCCTAGAGCAGGAAAAAGAGGCGGTGCATGGATGACGTCCTTTAAACCTCAATATATCCAAGATAATACAAACGAAAGACCCCATATTTCTATCGTTTGTAATTTTACAAAACCAACAGAAAGTAAACCTTCATTACTTACATTTAACGAAGTAACTACCTTGTTTCATGAATTTGGCCATGCCTTACATGGAATGCTAGCAGATACTACCTACAAAGGCTTATCGGGCACCAGTGTGTATTGGGATTTTGTTGAACTTCCAAGTCAGATATTAGAAAACTGGTGTTATGAAAAGGAAACCTTAGAACTTTTTGCAACTCATTATCAAACAAATGAAGTTATTCCAATGGAATTGGTTGAAAAAATTAAAGCTTCCGCTGCTTTTCAAGAAGGAATGAAAACGCTACGACAGCTTAGTTTTGGATTATTAGACATGGAGTGGCACAGTAAAGATCCTTCAACTATTGACAGTGTAAAAGCCTTTGAAACACATGCTTTTTCAGAAACAAAATTATTCCCAGAGGTGGAATCAAATTGTATGAGTACTGCGTTCTCACATATTTTTCAGGGAGGATATTCAGCAGGATATTACAGTTACAAATGGGCAGAAGTATTGGATGCTGATGCCTTTGCCTATTTTAAAGAACAGGGTATTTTCAATAAAAAGATTGCAAAAAAGTTTAAAGATTTTGTTCTTTCTCAAGGAGGTACTCAAGATCCAATGGATTTATATGTGAGATTTAGAGGGAAACAACCAAATCCAGAAGCTTTGTTAAAAAGAGCTGGCTTATTGAAAGATTAATAATAAATTAACAAAAAGTCTAATTAAATCTTCCCTATTTTTGTAAAAAAAGAGACTATGCCAAACCATCAACTAAATCCTAAAGTCTGGGTCGATAAATATTCAGACTACATGTTTAATTTTACCATTGTTCGAGTAAGCGATAGTGAAGTTGCAAAGGATTTAATTTCTGAAACTTTCTTGGCTGGATTAAAATCTAAAGACAATTTTAAGGGTGAAGCTAGTGAACGCACTTGGTTGATTTCAATTTTGAAAAGAAAAATTATTGATCATTACCGAAAAATAAATTCTAACAAAGGAAAAGCTGAAGTTAGAATAACGTATAATGATGAAGAGTCTGAAGGAGATTGGCTAGAAGAACGTGTAAGAGACCCTTTTGATAAAACAGCAGAAGACAAAATAGAAAACGAAGAATTAGGTCTAGCTATCTTAAACTGTCTAGGTACTTTAAACGAAAAACAAGCCACTATTTTTAAATTGAAAACGATTGACAATTTTGATACCGAAGCTATTTGTAATGAATATAATATCACGCCGTCTAATCTATGGGTAATTATACATCGGGCAAGGACTGCGATGGCTGAATGTTTAAAAGAAAATTGGTTTTAAAAAATAATATTGACATATGAAATGTAACGATGCAAATCACATCTGTGATAAAACTCAATACAAGGAGTCTAGTTTTTGGGAAAAGATTAAATTAAATTTACATCTACTGTATTGCAGTGTTTGCAGAAAATATTCTGCTAATAATTCGAAGCTTTCAGAAATAATGAATCAATCTAAGATTGAAATAATCAATACTTCAGAGAAAGAAAAAATGAGAGAGCAACTCAAAAAAGAAATGGCTAAATAAATTTCTCAAAAATTAAAATTAATACCCACCAAACAATAGGGATACTTTCCACCCAAAAGGAAGCATAGTATTTCGATTGTTTTTTTTGTGCAAAAATCAGAAATAAAAATAATAGTAACAGCGTAATACCAAAGGTATATAATACAGTTAAATGCAAGTTATTTTTGAAAAATGCTAGCAAAAAACAAATTCCAATTAACATCACTCCTATTCCTTTTGTTTGTATAATTCCTACCCGCTGCGGAAGTGTTCTAAGATAGGAAGGATCCACAGATAAATCTCTTATTTCAAAAGGTAAAATAAGCACTAATACCATCAAAAATCGTTGAATAAAAGAAACCATTAAATCATCGGTAATTTCATTGAATTCATTCAAAAAAGGAATGAGTACCGTAACTCCTGCCCATACTAAAGCCACGATAAAAGTTTTTAAGCTATTAAAATTTCTTAGGCTTTTATTTTTCAGAAAAGGGATTGCATACAATAGGGTTAATAAGCCCAGAACAAATGTAATTACCTGAACGCTAATTGTTAACTGAAATAAAATAAGTATCGTAACCAAGGCTAAAAGAACAATAAATCCTTTAAATAGGGTATGATTTGATCTTACTTTGCTTTGTGAAAATGCAAATAAGGCCACATATTTTATAAAACTATACCCTGTTATGGTTCCGAAGAAAATAAAACACATGAGTGCAATTGAATTTTCAAAATCAAATTCTATCGCAGTAATCATAGCAAAAGTACAAACCGCCAAAGCCACATGAATACTACTATTAATATAAAAATAAAATATTTTTTTTAAGATGTTCATTATGCTAAAATAATGAATTGTTTATAGCTAAATAATTTAGTTAAAAATTGTAATTTCGCTTTTTTAATTTTAATTGCGAACTATGAATACAGATTCTTTTGCTCTTAGACATATAGGTCCTAGAAAAAGCGACTTAAATGATATGCTTACAACAGTTGGTGCCGAATCTATGGACCAATTAATTAACCAAACCGTTCCGGATGATATTAGATTATCTAAAGATCTAAATTTAGCTCCTGCCATGTCAGAGCAGGAATATTTGGAACATAACAATACCTTAGCCTTAAAAAATAAATCATACAAAACTTATATTGGATTAGGATACCATCAATCAATCACTCCTGCTGTTATTCAACGTAATATATTAGAAAATCCAGGTTGGTACACAGCGTATACTCCGTACCAAGCAGAAATTGCACAAGGAAGATTGGAAGCCTTATTGAATTTCCAAACGATGGTATGTGATTTAACTGGAATGGGATTAGCCAATGCTTCATTGTTAGATGAATCTACTGCTGCAGCTGAGGCAATGGCATTATTATTTGCTATTAGAGAACGTGCTCAAAAGAAAGCCAATGTGTCTAAGTTTTTTGTTTCTGAAGAAATTTTACCACAAACACTTTCTTTATTAGAAACCAGATCTCAACCTTTAGGAATTGAATTAGTAATAGGTAATCATGAAACGTTTGATTTCTCTTCTGAATTTTTTGGAGCCATTTTACAATACCCGGGGAAATCTGGAAAAGTATATGATTATAAATCATTTGTTTCAAAAGCAAATGAAGCACAAATAAAAGTAGCTGTTGCTGCAGATATATTAAGTCTTGTAAAGTTAGAAGCACCCGGTAGTTTTGGTGTAGATGTGGTCGTTGGTACCACACAGCGTTTCGGAATACCTTTAGGTTATGGTGGACCTCATGCTGCTTTTTTTGCAACTAAACATGAACATAAACGTCATATCCCAGGACGTATTATAGGAGTAAGTAAAGATACCGACGGTACTACTGCCTTACGTATGGCTTTACAAACTCGTGAGCAGCATATTAAAAGAGATAGAGCCACTTCAAATATTTGTACGGCACAGGTGTTATTAGCTGTTATGGCAGGAATGTATGCTGTATTTCATGGACCGAAAGGACTTGAATACATTGCTAATAAAGTTCATAACTCAACTTTTACTTTAGCTAAAAGATTAGAACAACTAGGATATACTTTAGAAAACGAACTATATTTCGATACGCTTCAAATTAGAGTGGATGCTGAAACTATAAAAAGAGTAGCAGAAAAAAATAACATAAATTTCTATTATCCTTCCAATGATTTGGTGAATATTTCAATAAATGAAACTACTACCATAGAAGACCTTAATGCCATTATAAAACTTTTTACTGAAATCTCTGGAAGCGACTTTAGTGTTATTGATGCCTTAGAAACAAGTGACGTATTGACTTCCGCAGTACTTAGAAAAACAGATTTTCTTAGCAACAAAGTTTTTAACTCCTACCATAGTGAAACAGAGTTGATGCGTTATATTAAAAAATTAGAACGTAAAGATTTATCCTTAAATCATTCTATGATTTCTTTAGGTTCGTGTACGATGAAGTTGAATGCCGCTTCAGAAATGTTGCCACTAAGTAATCCAAATTGGGGAAATGTACATCCTTTTGTTCCTGTGGAACAAGCTGAAGGATACCAAGAAATGCTAAGAAATCTAGAAAATCAGTTAACTGAAATCACTGGTTTTGCAGGTACTTCATTACAACCAAATTCGGGAGCGCAAGGAGAATATGCTGGATTAATGGTGATTAGAGCCTATCATGAATCGAGAGGTGATCATCATCGTAATATTTGTTTAATTCCATCTTCAGCACACGGAACCAATCCTGCAAGTGCGGTGATGGCTGGAATGAAAGTTATTGTAACTAAATCTACTGAAGAAGGAAATATTGACGTAGATGATTTACGTGAAAAAGCAATTTTACACAAAGATAATCTTGCAAGTTTAATGGTAACCTATCCATCGACGCATGGCGTGTATGAATCTGCCATAAAAGAAATCACACAACTTATACATGATAATGGTGGACAAGTGTATATGGATGGTGCCAATATGAATGCACAAGTTGGCTTAACGAATCCAGGTGCGATTGGAGCAGATGTATGTCACTTAAATTTACATAAAACATTTGCCATTCCTCATGGAGGTGGTGGTCCAGGTGTAGGTCCTATTTGTGTGGCGAAACAATTGGTTCCATTTTTACCAAGCAATCCTTTAATCCATACTGGTGGAGAAAGTGCTATTACAGCAATTTCGGCAGCCCCTTGGGGTTCTGCATTGGCCTGTATTATTTCGTACGGTTATATCTGTATGTTAGGCGAAAAAGGACTAAAAAAATCGACTCATTTCGCTATTTTAAATGCGAATTATATAAAAGAACGTTTACACGGTTCGTTTGAGGTATTGTATGCAGGTGAAAAAGGTCGTGCAGCGCATGAAATGATTGTAGACTGTCGTCCATTTAAAGCCAATGGTATTGAAGTAACCGATATTGCCAAACGATTGATAGATTATGGCTTCCACGCTCCTACTGTATCGTTTCCTGTCGCTGGAACCATGATGATAGAGCCTACTGAAAGTGAAAGCAAAGAAGAGTTAGATCGTTTCTGTGATGCGATGCTTTCGATTAGAAAAGAAATTAATCAAGCTACCATAGAAAACCCAAACAATGTCTTAAAAAATTCTCCTCATACCTTAGGGATGTTGACTAATGATACTTGGGAGTTTCCATACAGCAGACAAGAAGCCGCTTATCCCTTGCCGTATGTGAGTGATAATAAGTTTTGGCCGAGTGTACGTCGTGTTGATGATGCCTATGGAGATCGTAATTTAATTTGTACTTGCGATCCTATTGAATCGTATATGGATTAAACTTTAATTCGATACTATTATAAAGCCCTTCAAAAGAAGGGCTTTTTTTTGTTTAACCATTTTTTTTAGTATATTTAAACTCTCTCAAGAGAACATCTTTCCTTTTACTCCCCAGTATTTTTTTATTGAATATTAATTTTTTAAATAAATACTATTATGGGTAATCTTACAGAAAACAGAATCAATCGAATTTTAGATGAAACAGCCATGACCAATGCATTGGCTGCCATTACCAACCTTGAAACAGAATTGCCCGAAGGCTCGCTTGACAATGCTCAGCGCGACAGCTTTAGAATTTACGAACAATACTCCTCTTATTAGGCCCTAGCAAAAACGAAGAAATTAAATTAATAGAAGCACTGTTAAAAACTTTGGAAAGAGTAATTAAAAAATAGAACCATGGAAAAAGTAAAACTCACACCCTTTACTCATAAGGGAGTAACTTGTTTTGGAATTTCATTTGAATATAATGATTCTATAAAACAGAAGGTAAAAAGTATTACAGGGGTTCAATGGAGTGCTAGTAGAAAGACATTTTACATTTTTACTAAAGTAATTACATGGAATGCATTATACACTCAGCTCAACAAAAAAGGAATTTATGTAGATTATAGTCAGATAAAAAATTCTATAGATAAGAAAACTAAACCACCACAAAAGCGCAATTTTAAAAGAGGGCCAAGAAAGATCAGTGATGCTAATAAAGAAGTAATTAGAAACTTCGTTCGATACTTAAAAGGTTTGCGATTAAGCAAAAACACCATAAAAATATATTTTACGTTTGTGGCAGATTTTGTAGAATTTATAGGAGACAAAGAATTTATAGAACTTACCAATAACGAAGTGCGATTATTTGTTGAACATCAAGTAACAACTAAGCATTATGCTATAAGTACCCATCGACAAATGATAAGTGCCCTTAAGCATTTTGGTGCCTTTTTACCTGAAAGCAACCTAATTATTGATGAATTACCACGACCTTCCAGTTCTAATTATCTGCCAACGGTTTTGAGCAAAGAAGAGGTTATTGATATTTTACGAGCTACAAAAAACTTAAAACACAGAGCTGTAATAGCGTTATTATATTCGGCAGGGTTACGTGTAGGAGAACTTATTAATTTACAAATAAGTGCTATTGATGTGGATAGACGTCAGTTATTTATAAAAAATGCAAAAGGAAGAAAAGACAGAGTAGTGATTTTAGCTGAAAGTTTTATTCCTTTATACCTCAATTATATAACGACCTATCAACCACATCAATATTTTATTGAAAGTCCTAAAAAAGGGAAGTACCATGCCAGCAGTATTCGAAGTTTTTTAAAGGGATCATGTAAACGAGCAGGTATTAAAAAAAGGGTAACTCCACATACTTTACGCCATAGTTTTGCAACTCATTTAATTGAAAATGGAGTTGGTTTGCGCTATGTGCAAGATTTGTTAGGGCATAGTAAACCAGAAACGACGATGATATACACCCATGTTGCAAGGAAAGATTTATTAAAAATACAAAGTCCTTTAGACACAGCTTTGCTATCTTTAGTTGAAACTGATAAAAAAGCATCAAATATATCGTTATCGGCGAATAATTTCCGGTGAACGAGTATAAACATAACGATATAACAAGTTGGCAACAAGCTGAAAAACGAACGAATGAAAAACAAAATTTTAATATTGACAATGGGAATTTTAAGTTTATTTTGGAATTGCAAGGATTCAAAAAAGGAAGACTTTAAAGTGAATTATCCGGAAGAGAATTTGGGCGTAATAAAAGCTAAATATTCTGACGGAAGTCTTGCAATTGGAGCTTTTAATAGAGGATATAAAGACTATAAAGAAAAGTCTAACTATCCTTGGAGTTTGAAAATTAATATGGAATTGAATTCTGAAAAATGTAACCCAAATGGACTTCCGTTAGATGATGAAAGTGAATTAGCAAATAAACTTGAAAATGAATTAGTTGAAAACTTATCGAAAATTTCACCTGTTCACAATGTCGGACATTTGTTTAACAGCAATCATTTGGACATTTATCTATACGTTCGGAACAAAAATAAAATAGATGAATGGCTAAAAAGAGAAATCAAAAAAGAAAATTTAATACGCTCTTTTAGTTATGAACTGACTAAGGACAAAAATTGGGAAACAACTGGGAATTTTATGAACGATAAATAAAGCCAGTTGCCAACACCGTATAAAAATAATTGCGGTTTAGTGCTTAATCGAAGGTCGTTGCGTGTTTTTAACGTCTATTTTCCTTCGGAAAATCCTCGCATACAAACCCGCAACTATTCTTATACATCAACGTTGGCAAACATTAAAAAAATCACAAACATGAAACAAACACTATTAATTATTGCCTTATTTATAGGGCTTTCAAATGTAGATGCTCAAACCATAAGGGCGACCACCTCTATTCGTATGTCTGTTGATAGAGAAGATGCCATCTCAAATACTCCCGATCCTGTATGGGCCGGTACTTTAGAAAAGCAAGCTGATGGTATTATTAAAATTTATTTTAGACATTTTTCGATTGGAACTCATGATTTTGTTATCACTACCGGAAGTGATGATGACCACATGATGCACACTTCTTATTTAGGTCTTGGCTATGTAGTTAGATGTGAACTAATCTATCTGAGAGAATCGGGTGTTAGCAATCAATATGAGGGCTTGTATAAATCTGAGGGGGGTAGGTATTATTCTTTACTTGTTAATAAGGTATTTGATTAAATTTTAACTCTTCAATGTGCCCTGCTGGCGAGGGGCACTTATTGCTACAAATTAACACCTAAGAGAAAATTATAAAACCCTAATTAGATAGCTTTTGCTACTTATAATAATCTACGCATTCAACTTATACTTCACCTCTCAAGCATCGGTCAACTCTTGAATAAAGGAACCTTGGTAAATGGGAATGGTACAGTAAATATCTACTCTCCAACTGGAGAACTTATTAGAACTGACAAATACATAAATGGTGAAAAACAAGAATAACATTTGCCAACAACACCTATACGTAATGCCCTTCGGGACACTGCTCATAGCCAAACCGTTACCTACAATTTGAAAAATGAGAACTCTTGAACCAACTTGGAAATTATCGAAAAAACTGATTTTAGAAAATTTTGCTTTTCTTCAATCTGAATTTGACTTCCCAAAATTTAAGAAAAAGTGGTTTAGAGATGAATATTATATCACAACTAAAAAAAATGAAATAGAATTTAGCTGTTTGATTTTTCAAATTTCTTGGAACTCGCCAGAAATTGCAATTATAAATCACTCAGAACCGATTGAATTTAAAGCGGAAATACCAACAAACTATTATCGAATTGATAAATTGGATGAATCTGACCAACTAAAAAAAATAGCAGAAAACGGAATTGAATACATTGAGGAATATGTGAAAAAATGTGCTGAATTATTAAAAGAGAATCCGAATATATTAAACGGAATAACATCTGACTTTAAAACTGAATAAAAAACTGTAGGCAACAACGGCTATAATTCATTGCGGCTGAAATCCCTATCGGAATTTCACACTTATTTGCTATCTTCGTTGTTTAACGGAAAAATCCTATCGGATTTGTCCGCAACGAAATCATAGCCCAAACGTTGTGCGTCATAATCTCATAGCAAAAATAAATAGTAAAAACAAAATATAAAAATAGTGATTAAAATGAAATTAAAGAGTTTTTTAATACTTGTAGGTTTATTGATTTTTTCTGCTAATATTTCAGCACAATCATTTAACGTAGGTCATACCTCAATTACGTTCTATGACAGTAGTAGAAACAGAAATATCGAAACTGAAATATATTATCCTGCTGATAATCCAGGTGAAAATGTCCCAATCGCTTCAGGTAATTTTCCTGTAATTGTTTTTGGTCATGGATTCTTGATGAGTTGGGAGTCTTATGAAAATTTTTGGACGGAATTAGTTCCCAATGGTTATGTGATTTGTTTTCCAACAACTGAAATGACCTTAAGTCCCAGTCATGAAAATTTCGGAATTGACTTAAAGTTTGCGGCTACTCAAATGCAAAATGAAAATAATGATAACTCTTCATTGTTCTTTAACTCTTTGGCTCCTAAAACTGGACTTCTTGGTCATTCTATGGGTGGCGGTGCATCCTTTTTAGCAGCAGAAAATAATTCAACTATAAGTACATTAGTGACTTTCGCAGCCGCTGAAACCAATCCATCAGCTATTTCAGCTTCACTAAATATTACTGTGCCAACGCTTATCTTCTCGGGAGATGATGATTGCGTAACACCTCCTGAAGAAAACCAAACCCTCATGTACAATGAATTGGCCTCAAATTGTAAAACTCATATTAGCATAATAGATGGTGGTCATTGTTATTTTGCTGATGATAATTTCAATTGTTCTTTTGGTGAATCATTCTGCAACCCAACTTTAGATATTACAAGGGAGGAACAGCAATTAATAACTATCAATTTTTTGGAACTATGGCTGGATTATTCCTTATATGATAATATAAATGCTTTCAATGATTTTGATGATTTATTACAATCTTCAACACAAACAAATTTCACTCAGTTCTGCGACCTACTTACAGTTCAAGATATTAGTGAGCAAAATAGCATTAAAATATATCCAAACCCTGTAATTGATAAATTAAATCTACACATACCAATTGAACATATAGATGGTATACTAACAATTTATAACTTGGTTGGACAACAAGTATATCAAAGCTTAATAACAAACATTAATAATCAAATAGATATATCAAATTATCCGAGCGGACCTTTTTTTATTGTGTACAATAAAGATTCAATAATGCAGTACAATAAAATTATTAAAATAGATCGTTAGTTAGAATAATTACAACGCACAACACCGTGTATAATTAATTGCTAGTTCTAGCTTACTTACGAAAACCCTCTCGGACTTTCTTGGTCGGTAATTATTTACAAAATTAGTTGCTTGAAACACGCAACAAACCATATACGTGATCGTTACAAATAATTTCAATAAAATGAACAAGTATAAAATCTTATTTTTTACATTTTTAGTAATATTACTTTCTTGTACTGAAAATGATGAAGAAACAAATGAAATAGTAGTATCAATATTTGACTTTGAGACAACCATTGATGAAAACTCTAATACAGGATTGTCATTAGGAACAGTCGATGCTTCTACAAATCAAGGGAGTTTGACATACTCAATTGCTGAACAATCAGTAGACAATGCGATTGCTGTAAATCCTTCTACTGGAGAATTAACTATATTGAATGAAAGTCTATTTGACTTTGAAACAAACCCGACCATTACAGGAATAGTAAAGGTTGAAAATGGTGATATTTCAGATACAGCAGATATAATTATTAACTTGAATAATATTATAGAAGATTCTTTAAAATCAGTCACATTAAATAGATATAATAATGATAATGAGTTGGTTTTTTGGATAAAAAAAACGTTTCAAAACGAAAGATTAACTCTAATTGAAACTTCATACAATTCTAGTGACATTTTCATAACTACAGTTGAATATTATGACAATGGTTTAATAAAGAAAAAAGAAGATGAATACTCATATGTTGAGTATTTTTATGATGTAAATAATCGTTTAATTAAAACTATATCAGATGGAGGAGATGGTCCAATTATACGCCAATATATATACAATGGTAATGAAATAGAATTTATTGGTCGAATCTATACAAATGGAAATCCAAGTGTTCATCATTTGGAATTAAATTCTGAAAACTTAATTTATAAAGAGCTAATTCCTGGTATAAATAATCAACTTTTTGAATCTGTAATTAATTATCAAAATGGCAATCCAATAAATGTTAACCTCTACTTTAACGGAGGAACAGTTGATGAATATCAATATGATTCACAATCAGGCTCTGATGCTTACAATTATTATCAATTTATTTATGGTGAACATTGGAAAAATAATTTATTGCTATACAGTGATAATTTTAGTAATGGAAACTATAGAGACAATGTCGTTCATTATATTTCAAATAGCTATATAATACAATACAAGAGAACTTATTCAGATAATAGTTTTTTTGGATATAATATAAACTACGACTTTAATAGTGACTCATTATTATTAAAAGAAACAAGAAATTATTTTGGTGACCAACAATATAATTATAATTCCAAAAAGATTGAATTAATTTATGAATATGAATAAAAACTATTTGTAACAATGGCTATAAGTAATTGCTGGTTCTCGCCTACTTTGGAAATTCCTATGGAATTTCCAACTTGGTTCGTACTTGCTAAGTTAAGTGCTAACCTCGCAACTACTCATAGCCAAATCGTTATACGCAAGCTGAAAAAATCGTGTTAATAATTAAACTTATTATATGACAATAGAAAATAGTGAATCTACAGATGTTCCTAAAATATTTGACTTGTATAGAATCGCTTCCGATTATATGAAATCGAAAAATCAAGTTTATTGGCCTGAATTCCCGAAAAAATTAATAATAAGTGAAATAGAAGAAAACAGACAATGGAAGTTAATGATTAACGAACAAATTGCTTGTATATGGGCGACAGCACTAAGCGACGAATTGATTTGGGGAAATGATAATAAACAACCTTCAGTTTATATTCATCGAATCGCTACAAACCCTTTATTTAGAGGTCAAAACTTAGTCAAAAAATTAATTGATTGGGCTAATGAATTTGGAAAAAATAAAGACCTTAAATATATCCGAATGGATACTGTTGGTTTAAATAAGGGTTTAATTACTCATTATGAAAAACTCGGTTTTGAATTTTTAGGAACAAAAGAAATCGAAAACACGAATGGATTACCAGAACACTATAAAGATGGAGAAGTTTGTTATTTTCAAAAGGAAATAATTTAAATAAAAAGCATACTCTTAAAGAGCGTTTAAACAGAGATAACCAATAGCTAAAAACAGAACGCAGAAAGCCTGCGCACAACAAAAGCTATAATTAATACGGGGTTTTGTGCTTAATCTAAAGTTAAGAGCTTTAAACCAAATCCGCCAAATCTTTTTGATTTGGCTTTAAAATAAAAAAATAAAACAAAATAAAAAGATTTGGCTACAAGTTGTGGCGCAATGGGAATTGTAAATCACCGCCCCACACTAATCATAGCCGAGCCGTTACCAAACATTAATTGAAGGCATCTAAGCGTCTCTATATAATTTGTATATTTGTGCCCAAATATATAAGAAACGCTGATAAGTTTATTAATTTCTGAACTGCATAGAACTAAATTCGTTAACAATGGGTAAACAAGAAAAGAGTAAACTGGAACTTCTTGCTGAAATAAAGACACTCAAAGGAGCAAACGAAATTCTGAAAAATCAAAAGGAACTTGCATTTCAAAATGAAGAGAAAGAAAAACGAGCAGATGAGTTAGCACTCGCCAACACGGAACTTGCTTTTCAAAATGAAGAGAAAGAAAAACGAGCAGATGAGTTAGCACTCGCCAACACGGAACTTGCTTTTCAAAATAAAGAGAAAGAAAAACGAGCAGATGAGTTAGCACTCGCCAACACGGAACTTGCTTTTCAAAATAAAGAGAAAGAAAAACGAGCAGATGAGTTAGCACTCGCCAACACGGAACTTGCTTTTCAAAATAAAGAGAAAGAAAAACGAGCAGATGAGTTAGCACTCGCCAACACGGAACTTGCTTTTCAAAATGAAGAGAAAGAAAAACGAGCAGATGAGTTAGCACTCGCCAACACGGAACTTGCTTTTCAAAATGAAGAGAAAGAAAAACGAGCAGATGAGTTAGCACTCGCCAACACGGAACTTGCTTTTCAAAATAAAGAGAAAGAAAAACGAGCAGATGAGTTAGCACTTGCCAACACGGAACTTGCTTTTCAAAATAAAGAGAAAGAAAAACGAGCAGATGAGTTAGCACTTGCCAACACGGAACTTGCTTTTCAAAATGAAGAGAAAGAAAAACGAGCAGATGAGTTAGCACTTGCCAACACGGAACTTGCTTTTCAAAATAAAGAGAAAGAAAAACGAGCAGATGAGTTAGCACTCGCCAACACTGAACTTGCTTTTCAAAATGAAGAGAAAGAAAAACGAGCAGATGAGTTAGCACTCGCCAACACTGAACTTGCTTTTCAAAACAGGGAGAAAGAAAAACGAGCAGATGAATTAATTCTTGCCAATAAAGAACTTGCCTTTCAAAAAAAGCTTGAAGGTTATCGTTCTGAAATGGAAAGTGTAGCTCTTGAGTTAACGCTACTAATTGATACTGCCAATGCACCTATTTTTGGGATTGACAACAAAGGGCTTGTTAATGAGTGGAATCAAACTTCTGAGAAAATTACCGGTTTTACAAAAGGCGAAGTATTAGGAAATGATCTTGTACAAACCTACATCACCGAAGATTACCGAGAATCAGTAAAAAAAGTATTAGAGAATGCACTAGAAGGAAAAGAAACTGCCAACTATGAATTTCCTTTATTTGCTAAAGATGGAGAGCGTGTAATGGTTTTATTAAATTCAAGTACACGTAGAAATGCAGCTGGAGAAATCACAGGAGTATTAGGGGTAGGTCAAGATATTACAGAGATTGATAAACTTCGAACAGCATCGGAATCCATTGCAAAAGAATTGCGTCAGTTTATAGAAACTGCCAATGCCCCTATTTTTGGTATTGATAGTCATGGCCTTGTAAACGAATGGAACGAGACTTCTGAGAAAATTACAGGATTTAAAAAAGTCGATGTATTAGGAAAAGATTTGGTACAGACTTATATCACCGAAGATTATCGTGATGCGGTAAAACTGGTCTTGGACAATGCTTTAAAAGGTAAGGAAATAGCCAACTACGAATTCCCGCTATTTACCAAGGATAACCAAAGAGTGATGGTACTACTCAACTCCTCCTCCCGTAGAAATGCCGATGGTAAAATAGTTGGTGTATTGGGAGTAGGGCAGGATATTTCCCAAATGGATAAACTAAGAACTGAAACCGAGGCCGTAGCAACAGAATTACGCCAGTTTATTGAAACCGCAAACGCTCCAATTTTCGGAATTGACGCGAAGGGTAAAGTAAACGAGTGGAATCAGACCTCTGAAAAAATTACAGGATTCAAAAAAGAAGAAGTACTGGGAAAAGATCTGGTAGAAACCTATATCACTGATGATTATCGTGAAGCGGTAAAACTAGTCTTGGACAATGCTTTAAAAGGTAAGGAAACAGCCAACTACGAATTCCCGCTCTTTACCAAGAATAACCAAAGAGTTATGGTTTTGCTGAATTCGTCCACTCGTAGAAATGCAGATGGAGAAATTACGGGAGTATTGGGAGTAGGTCAGGATATTTCCAAAATGGATAACTACAAAACCAATCTGGAGGACACTGTGAAAAAAAGGACATTTGAATTGGAAAATTCGCTGGAAAGAGAAAAGGAATTAGGGAAAATTAAAACCAGTTTTGTTGCGATGGCTTCCCACGAATTTAGAACACCCCTTGCTGCCATACAAGCCGCAACCGATGTTATTTTAAGGTATAAAGATAAACTAAGCCAAGAAGAAATTGATAAAAGGTTGTTTAAAATTAAGAGAGAAGTTAGCGACATGACCATCATGCTCGAAGATATTTTGATTATGGGAAAATCTGAGGTGCAGAGACTGGAGTTCAATGCCACTGAGCTGGATTTGGTTGTTTTAGTAAAAAATATTATTTCGGACTACCAACTTACCCAAGAAAAGGAAAGAGAAGTTATATATAAAATTTCAATAGATAAAATAATGCTGAATGCCGATCCAAAATGGATCAAACACATTATTATCAATCTATTATCGAATGCCTTAAAATATTCTGAAGCGCCTGCCAGCATTATAATTGAAATCCGACAAGAAGAAAACGAAGTTATTCTTTCGGTCACAGATCAGGGTATTGGGATTTCTGAAAAAGATCAAAAATCACTTTTTGAACCTTTCCATCGGGGCAAAAATGTTGGAAATATTCAAGGAACAGGACTTGGATTATCTGTTTTACAAACAGCAATTGATTTACATAAGGGCAAAATAAAAGTAGAAAGCAAACTAAATAACGGATCAACATTTATCGTTTCTCTTCCATATGAAGGAACGATTTAATTGCAAAAATATTTTTTAACAATATATCAAAACCAAAAAAATGAAAAGTTCAAAAGTTTTAGTCATCGATGATACTCAAAGTATCAGGGAAGAACTTAAGGATATCTTAGTTTTTGAAGGAATGGAAGTAGTAACCGCTGAAAATGGACAGGAAGGAATTGATCGTGCAAAAGAATACTCTCCTGACTTAATTTTATGCGATATTATGATGCCTATTAAAGATGGTTTTCAGGTGTTTAATGAACTTCAACATGATGTTATTTTGAAAGATACCCCATTTATATTTCTCACAGCCAAAGCTACGACTGAAGATGTAAGACAAGGAATGATAATGGGTGCTGATGATTACATTACGAAACCATTTGACATTGATTTATTGATTAGCTCCATTAAAAGCAGGCTGGCAAAAGCAACAAAAAGAGAGCGCTCAGAAAAAGAGAAAAGAGAAAATTTACAATATAATATTTCACGTGCCTTGCCTCATGAACTAAGAACTCCCTTAAACGGGATTATTGGACTATCATCACTTATGAAAGAGGATCCTGAATTAAGTCGTGAAGAAATATTGGAGTTTTCGGAAGGAATTTATGAGTCTGGCCACAGACTTCTTGATACTATTCAAAAATTTTTATATCACACAGAAGTAGAATTACTATTAAATGATGAATCCAAAAAGGATCTTCTGCAGAGCGAAATAATTGAGTATGGAGTCCTAATGTTATCTAATCAATGTGAACAAGTTGCTAAAAAACACAATCGCCTTTCGGATCTAAAAATAAACCCAAATTTTTTTAATGCTAAAATTTCATTAAACCATTTTGAAATTATTATTTCCAACATTGTGGATAATGCATTTAAGTTTTCAAAAAAAGAAGATCCTGTGCTTATTGAAGTTATTACAGATGAAACTTTTGTTCACATTTCGGTATGTGATATAGGTATTGGAATAGATGGGATGATGAAAAAGAACATTGAAGCATTTACTCAATTCAATCGCGATAAAATGGACCAACAAGGGCTAGGCTTAGGATTAATTACTGCAATTAAACTTATTGAGTTTTACAGTGGGGAAATTAGTTCTTCATCCAATAACGAAAAGGGGACCTGTGTTAAATTATCATTTTTGTTAGCTGACTAAAAGCGTATTGACCTCAATATCAAAATAAGTACAAAACGTGTGGTAACACCTCATAAAATTTATTCTTACATTTAAACTAAATAACAAACCGACAAACATTCAACAAACGATTTGCTAACACCAAAAAATATCCGATTTTTAAGTCGCACAAATCTTATACAAACACGTTTCAAGCAAGTCAAAAAAAACATTTGTACTTAATAACCGAAGAATTAATTAAATATATTAGAATTCATTATGTTGGTCTATTCAATGAAGATGAATATAAAGCATATAGACATATTATTTCATTAATAAAACTTGCTCCCCTAACTGAAAATGATAATAGAATGACAGCCTATAAAAGAATAGAATGAATTTCATCTGATCCAGAAATATTAAAGTTAATAGAAAATGGCGAAGATATTTTTTTTTAATACAGTTGAAAGAATAATGAATGGTTCGCTAAATGAAGTGTTTATAAATAATTGTAATAATTGCGGAAAATTAGCTAGAACTCTGAAAGCAAGACAATGCAGATTTAGTATAAACAAATGGTTTGAATAAAAAGCCAGTTGGAAACAACTCCAAAAAAAAAGTTATTGATATTAATTAAAAAGGAACTTAAGAACAATGGATATAGGAACAGTCATTCTCGCAATATCATTAATTATTATCATGTTTGGCATGGGATTATCTCTGGTTAAAAATGATTTTATTCGATTACTTCAAAATCCAAAAGCAATAATCGTTGGGCTAGTTAATCAGATTATTTTGTTGCCAATTATTGCCTATGTATTACTCTCCATATTTGAGGTAGAAACAGACATTGCAATTGGTGTAATGATTTTGGCAGCATGCCCGGGTGGTCCAACATCTAATCTTATTACTTATTTGGCAAAAGGGGATACTGGCTTATCCATTTCATTAACGACCGCCAATAGCCTGATAACCATTTTCACTATTCCGTTTGTAGTAGACTTTGCGTTAAACCAGTTTTTAGATGCTGATGAAATGGTCCAAATCAACAAATTACAAACAGTGATTCAAATTTTTGCAATTGTAATAATTCCTGTTTCTCTTGGTATGGCATTAAAGAGTGCTAAACCTGCTTTTGCAGATAAAATGAGTAAGCCCGTTAAAATTGCTTCTGCAGCGGTCTTATTTTTAGTCATCATAGGATTAGTCATAAAGAAAAAAGAAGACATGATTCCATATTTACAACAAGCAGGATTAACAACCTTAGCCTTAAATATTATAACCATTGTAGTAGGTTTTATTACAGCGAAAATTGCAAAACTAAATTTAGCTCAATCGCTTACAATTTCGATAGAGTCTGGAATACAAAATGGCACTATGGCAATTGCCATTGCTTCAGGAGTTTTAATGAACGATAACTATGCTATTGCTCCTGCTGTGTATAGTCTTATTATGTTCTTTACTGGTGGGCTTATTATAGCTTTTGGGATAAAGACTATAGGCCCAAAACAACAAATGTGAGTATATAAATACAGTGTACAACAAAGTTTAAAATAAATCTAAAGCACTAATTTTATACAAAACCCTTATAAATAATGATGAAACTTAATTGATACTTTATAAAAAAAGGAATTACTGATATTTCAGAAATAGGATTCTGCCTAACTGCTTGTAAAAAGGATGATGCTATTTCTATTCTTGAAAATAAATTTTCCATCGTTGGATTTTTTGATTTAAAAAAAGAAATTGTCAAACTAAATTCATTGTAGGAATTAGAGAAAGATCATATTTTACCTAACATTGGAAATCCAATTCCGAGAGGGATTTGGTTTCCATCAATCTGACAATAATAATAATTTATAACAACACATAACAAAAATGGCGAAGGTGTACACTAGAATTACATTTCGTACAAATAATTAACTATCTTTATTTCTGACAAAAAAGAAACAGGAGTTTAGCACAAGCTTTCATAATACAAAAGAACGATAGTAACACTTAGTTGAATAAATTATGAAAATATTTTTAATTGCAATAATAGCTGGAATTGTGATGGTAATCTTGTTGTCATTAATAAAGAAAGATAGTAAACTTGCAAAGCTTGGTATCAATATAAAACGAACCTATTGCCCCACTTGTAATGAAAAACAACCCATAGTAAGAAAACCTTTAAACCAAAGGCAAATTATGTTCGGTGGCTATACTTGCAAAAATTGTGGGTCTGAAATGGATAAATACGGAACTAAGATAGAGTCAAAATAGCTTTAAGTAAATGAAAACTTAAATTTTTGCTATATAATGCTTTTATAGGCAACTTGAAATGAAATAATTATTAAAAAAAACTAAAAAATGAGTACAATTAGATTAGGAGACGAAGCACCAAACTTTACGGCACAATCATCAGAAGGTGAAATCAATTTTCATAATTGGCTTGGAGATAGTTGGGGGATTTTATTTTCTCATCCAGCAGATTACACACCTGTATGCACAACCGAATTAGGTACCGCAGCAAAATACAAAGCCGAGTTTGACAAAAGAAGTGTTAAAGTAGTTGCGTTAAGTGTTGATGGAGTTGATTCACATCATGGATGGATAAAGGATATAAATGAAACACAAAACACAACAGTCAACTTTCCAATAATTGCTGATGAGGATAGAAAAATAGCCACATTATATGACATGATACATCCAAATGCAGACAGTAAACTTACAATTAGATCCGTATTTGTGATTGGGTCGGACAAAGAAGTGAAATTAACGATTACGTACCCTGCATCAACAGGTAGAAATTTTGATGAATTATTAAGAGTAATTGATTCTTTACAATTAACGGCATACCATAAAGTGGCTACACCAGCTAACTGGAATAATGGAGATGATTGTGTCATTGTACCCTCCGTTGCAAACGAAGATATCCCTACCTTATTTCCTAAGGGTCATACCGAAGTGAAGCCTTATTTAAGATTAACACCTCAACCAAATCTGAATTAATTACAGCAGATAACAGACTAACAAAATTTATGATAAATGAGGTAGAATATGATTAAACATCTTAAAAAAAAAATCTCCACCCTTAGACGAAAGAAGAAGTTTAAACAGTTCTATGGTAACTATATTAATGAGGGTGATTTGTGCTTCGATATTGGAGCCAACATTGGCAATAGAACCGAAATATTTTTAAACTTAAAAGCCCGAGTAGTCAGTGTTGAGCCAGTAAAAAAGACCTACCTTATTCTGAAAGAAAAATTTGGAAATGAAAAGAATTCCACCCTCCTCCAACTAGGCATAGGAAGTGAAGCTGGGCAAAAAGATATTTATATTTCAACGATTAGTGAAGTCTGCACCTTTAGTGAACTATTCATTGAAAAATACAAAGGCCAAAAAGAGTTCAATATTCAATGGAACTCTTTAGAACCAACAAAAATTAGTACGCTAGATCAATTAATCGAGGACTATGGAATCCCTGTTTTTTGTAAAATTGATGTTGAAGGATATGAATTAGAAGTTTTAAAAGGGCTATCTCAGCCGTTACCCTTACTTAGTTTTGAATATAATGCCAAGCTCAAGGATTTAGCACTCGAATGCATGAATACATTATCTAAATTTGATTCATTATCTTATAACTTTTCGCCTTATGAGTCCATGAAATTTTCTTTTAAGACATGGAAAAATGAAACTGATTTTAATGAATTTATTAAAGCATTGCCAGATGAAATTAAAACAGGCGATATCTACGTAAAATATCCTTAATAGAGATGGAACAAAATAGTACTGATTTAAATTTGGAACTCTTTTAATATCTTAGTTTTTTATTCTGAAAAATGAAAATTGAGCAACACATAACCTATATTAAAATAACGAATAAAATAAGCGCATGAACACCTTTAAATTTAATATTGCACTCGCACTCTTAATCACAATATGCATACTAGGTTGTAAAAGCTATAAGGAAACAACAGCGATTACCTATGGTTCTACAGGTCTCATTATGGGACTGGATAAAGCACAATGTGCCTGCTGTGGTAATTGGATTATAGAAATTGAGGGAGAACAAAATCAGTATCAATTTATTGAATTACCCGATAATTCTACTATCGATTTAAACAAGGCTGTCTTCCCACTCTCGGTACGTCTTAATTGGACGGAGTCTACTAGTGGATGTAAATTCGCAATTATTTCAGAAATAAAAGTGAATCTATTGAAATAAATAAACGGCTATTTGCTAAAAGTACCTCTAGAAAAATTAATCCCTTTCGATTTAAAAATTTACAAAGGCAAGAATATTCAATTGATCTCTATTATTATTCTCAAAAAATTGATTCATATAGCCCGCTTCTAACCTTATATTTTTAGTAAGATGATATCCAATACCTCCATAGAGTCTATTCCGATCAAATACAGATGATTCTGTATTTAAAAATATCTCATTGTAAGCTGAAACATAGTACTTATTTTCTTCCTTTTTAGTTAAGGGAATATTTACTCCTAAAAAGTAACGAAGGCGCATTTTAAAGTCACTTTCAACAAAACGTTGTTCAAACCTATATCGATGGCTTAATTTCACCTGACCAATTTTTTGTTTTGAAGTAAATTGTTGAAAAATCCTATGTTCATTTACAGAAAATTTTTCATCCGTATCACCAATATAGTTTTCAGATAAAATATAACCATAGCCGAGTAATACATTATTTTTATTTTCATTAAACGTATAGCCTAGACCAGTACGTATTAATAACTGCTCAAGGTCACCAATAGCGTTATAATTTCGATATTGAACTTCATGGTGTAGGTTCCATTTTTGGTCCAATTTCTTATTTCCTATATAAATTAACCAATTTCCAAAACTACTATCTTGGCTTTGAACCAAAGATGGCAGCATTAATCCTATGATTAATGCCGCCGTTCCTAGCCTTTTTTTAAATTCATTCTTTTTCATAAAATGTTATTCTTAGTTATTCAAAAAACTTACAGCTCCTGTTTGTATATCATACATTCCGCCAACAATCATAATTTCTCCGTTTTCTTGCATCTCTGCTAGAACATCACTATCAACTATAATTTTATCAATCGTAAGTTGTACATTTTTTTCAGCAACATTATTTACGAACTCTATATTTGAAGAGTTTCTTGAACTTGCATCTTCTGGTAATTTTACTGCATTTACAGCCGGTTTGATCTTATCTAACATTCCTGTAAGTTTTCCCAATTTGGCATCATCACAAGCCCCTTTTACGGCTCCACATGCGGTATGTCCTAAAATGACCACAAGTCTAGTTCCTGCCAATTTACATGCAAATTCCATGCTTCCTAAAATATCATCATTTACAAAGTTTCCAGCAATACGAGCGCTAAAAATATCACCAATACCTTGATCGAAAATTAATTCAGATGATACTCTTGAATCGATACAACTTAAAATGGTTGCAAAGGGATACTGACCATTACTGGTGTCCTTTACTTGTTCAAATAAATTCCTTTCTGCTTTTAAATTGTTTTGAAATCGTACGTTTCCTTCTTTTAAACTTTGCAATGACTTCTCTGGTGTCATCGTTGCTTGTGTTTCTTTTGTTTGTGCTTTCATAATTTTTGTTTTAAATATTATTTATTTCTTATGCTACTTTAGGTCTTAGTTTAAAGAACTCTATATAGCTTGATGGGTTTTCAACAATGGCTCTTTCTGAAATCAATGTTATATGTATATTTTTTTCATTTGCCTTAAAAGCAAAGTCTTCTAATATTTCAATAATATCATTATCTAGATACCTTGTTTTTCTTACATCTAATTCTAAATGTGAATCTTTCGCCAATTTATCTAGCTCCTTTAAAATAGCTCCCTTATTAAAAAAGGTTACTTCTTCTGCTAAAGTCATCTTAATTTTAGAGGCACCATTACTATTGTCTTCGATATGTAAGAAGTGTGAATTTTGATAACTTTTAATAAGTATAACAACAACTCCTACCGCTAATCCTAACCCTATACCGTATAATAAATCGATAAATACAATTCCTAAAACGGTTACCGTAAATGGTACAAATTGTTTCCACCCTAAATTATACATCTGTTTGAATAATGCAGGCTTTGCCAATTTATATCCAACAATTAATAACACGGCTGCTAACACAGATAAAGGAATTTTATTTAATAATGCAGGAATCAAAATCACAGATATTAATAACAAGAATCCGTGAATAATTGCTGACATTTTAGTTCTTCCTCCAGATTGAATATTAGCCGAACTTCTTACAATTACTTGTGTTATTGGTAATCCTCCAATTAATCCTGAAAGAATATTTCCAGTTCCTTGTGCAAGTAATTCTCTATTGGTTGGTGTTACATTTTTGTTAGGATCTAACTTATCTGTAGCTTCAACACATAATAAGGTTTCTAAACTCGCTACTAAAGCAATAGTGAATGCTACAATCCAAATTTCTGGATTTGTAATTACTGCGAAATTTGGAAAACTAAATTGCCCTAAAAATGAATCAAAATTATCGGGAATTGGAACACTAACTAAATGCGATTGTGTAATTGCAAAGGTATCATTGGATTTGGTAATCAAATAAAATATAATACCTACCGCTACCGCTACTAAAGGACCTTGGAGGATTTGAAATATTTTACCTTTTTTAGATAATACTTTATCCCAAAGTAATAGTATAGCTAATCCAATAATTCCTATTACAGTGGACCCAAATTGGATGTGATCAAAAATATTTAATAATTGAGTTATGGTACTTTCTCCATCAACTTTAAATAAAGTAAACGCTTGATCATATCCAAAGAAATGAGGAATCTGCTTTAAAATTATAATAATTCCAATTCCTGTTAACATTCCTTTAATTACAGACGAAGGAAAGTAGTATCCAATAATTCCTGCTTTTAAAATTCCAAAAATTAATTGAATTACACCCCCTAAAACTACAGCAACTAAAAAGTTTTCATAACTTCCTAAGGTGCTTATTGCTGTTAATACTATTGCTGCTAAACCAGCAGCTGGACCACTTACTCCAATTTTAGATCCACTTAATGAACCTACAACAATACCTCCTACAATTCCTGCAATTAAACCAGAAAAAAGAGGAGCACCACTAGCTAATGCAATACCTAAACATAAGGGTAATGCAACAAAAAACACGACTATACTCGCTGGCAAGTCTTTTTTAATACTTTTAAACATATATTATATAATTTTTAACTTTTAGCTATTGTGACTAAAAGGTATTTGAAATTAATGAAAGGTTTTTTAATAAGGTGAAAACTAGATTATACTATGTACAAATCTGGAGGAGGTGAGATAACGTTTAAGTGAGGTTTAGGATACATTTTATAAAAATATCCTATATTATTTTCTGCAAGCGCAAAAACTAAATCTGATTCAATAGTTTTTTCTTTAGATAGAAAGGATTCAATATCTAAATGCTTTTCATTTCCTTTTTCTTCTTCGATAGAAGAATAAAGTATAGAAATATCAAAAGTGTTATCAACGATTACAAGAACAGTTGGCGCAACTATAACCAGTAAAAAAATTACTGAAAAAAATATAGAAACGCTTTTTTTTGACATGTAGGTTTGTTATTTAAAAGTGCAAATATAATAATACTTTTTAAAATGATAGTAAAACTATCATTTTAAAAAGTTAAACTTTCATATATTTGAAAAAAGTATCATTATTTTTTGTTAATCAGTATAATATTCAAAATACCAAAGAATATGAGTATAGAAATAAAAATATCTTTGAATGAGGGCTTGTACCTTAAAGAACCTCAAGACTCAAAACTTGGAAGAAATATAATTAGGCATAGTATTTTGATGATTGATGAGTATGGTTTTGAGTCTTTTACATTCAAAAAATTAGCACAAGAAATCAATTCAACCGAAGCATCTATTTACCGATATTTTGAAAATAAACATTTATTATTACTCTTCTTAGTGAATTGGTATTGGCAATGGGTAAATTATCTTATAGAAATTAATATTAGGAATATAGATGACCCAAAAAGAAAACTACAAATAATAATACATTCATTTGTTTCTGCATCCAAAGAAAACCCAAGTATGGATTATGTAAATGAAAGTAAGTTACATAGTATTGTCATTTCTGAAGGAATGAAAGCATACCATACAAAAGAAGTAGATAAAGAAAATTCTAAAGGGTTTTTTAAAAGTTATAAAGAATTAGCAAAATCCGTTTCTAATGTTATCAGTGAAATAAATCCAAATTTTAAATATCCTTTTACACTAGCTACCAACTTGTTTGAAATGTCAAACAATCAAATTTATTTTGCGAACCACCTTCCAAAACTAACTGATATCTCCATTAAAAATGATGAAGCGAATGAGGTGGAGGAAATGTTAAACTATTTTGCAGAAAGATTACTGGCTTGATATTTATGAAAAGAAAAAAACAATCCTAATACCTAATACTGTTATTTGCCTTGTGTAACATACGTTTCTGTTAAATAAATCTTTATCTATTAATTTTGTTCATTAACATTTATAAATTAAAACAATGGAAGAAGAGCAAGTAAATGAATTGGATGCCAAGGAAATGAAATAGTAGTAAAACATATTAAATTTTGAGTAATTACCTCTTATTTAACACTCCTCCTCAAATAAAATCTCAAATCAATTAAGTACCTTTGCTAACTATGTCAAAAAGTGAAGGATATATTGAAGTTTTAGGGGCTCGAGTTCATAATTTAAAGAACATCGATGTTAAGATCCCTAGAGACCAATTAGTAGTAATTACAGGGCTTTCTGGGAGTGGTAAATCTTCCTTAGCCTTCGATACTATTTATGCCGAAGGACAAAGACGTTACATCGAAACTTTCTCTGCGTATGCACGTCAGTTTTTAGGGAATTTAGAACGCCCCGATGTAGATAAAATCGAAGGACTTTCACCAGTGATTGCCATCGAGCAAAAAACAACCAGTCGTAGCCCTCGTTCTACGGTAGGTACTATCACAGAAATTTATGATTTTTTACGTTTGTTATTTGCTAGAGCCAGTGATGCTTATAGTTATAATACAGGCGAAAAAATGGTAAGTTATACCGATGAACAAATCCAAGAACTGATTTTAAATGATTTCAAGGATAAAAAAGTAAATATCCTTGCTCCTGTTGTTCGTTCTCGAAAAGGACATTACCGCGAATTATTTGAACAAATTGCAAAACAAGGGTTTTTAAAAGTTCGTGTCGATGGTGAAATATTAGACATCGTAAAAGGAATGAAAGTCGATCGTTATAAAAACCACGACATTGAAATTGTAATCGATCGCCTAAAAATTTCCGAAGAAACCATTTTAAATAAACGCTTAAGCGAATCTATTGTAACTGCAATGTATCATGGAGATGACATTATAATGTTGTTAGATCATGAAACCAATACAACAAGGTATTTTAGTCGTTCTTTAATGTGTCCAACTAGTGGTATTTCCTATCCAAATCCTGAACCTAATAATTTTTCGTTTAACTCACCGAAAGGAATGTGTCCAAAATGTAAAGGCTTAGGAACCTTGCATGAAGTGAATTTAGATAAAGTAATCCCAAACAGAAAACTTTCTATTAACCAAGGAGCTTTAGCTCCTCAAGGTGAGAAAAAACAGAATTGGATCTTTAAGCAATTAGAATTGATTGCTCAGAAATATAATTTTAAATTAAGTGATCCTTTTCATAAAATTCCGAAGGAAGCAGTCGATGTTATTTTATTTGGCGCAAATGAAAAATTTGATGTAGAATCCAAAACATTAGGCATCACTCGTAATTATAAAATCGATTTTGAAGGAATTGTAACTTTTCTTCAAAGCACCTTTGAAGCAAATGAATCTAGAAGCCTAAAACGTTGGGCGAAAGATTTTATGGATAATATTCCATGTTCTGAATGTAATGGAACTCGTTTACGTAGAGAATCACTCAATTTTAAAATTAACAATAAAAATATTTCAGAATTAGCCAAAATGGACGTCATTGAATTGGCTAAATGGTTCAATACTGTTGAGAAAAGACTAGGTGAAACACAATTAAAAATTGCTTCTGAAATAATTAAAGAAGTAAAAACCAGGTTGCAATTCCTTTTAGATGTGGGTCTAACTTACTTAGCATTAGATCGAAGTTCGAAAACACTTTCGGGAGGCGAAGCACAACGAATTCGATTGGCGACACAAATAGGATCACAACTTGTAGGTGTGCTTTATATTTTAGATGAACCTAGTATTGGACTTCATCAACGTGACAATGAGAAATTAATTCATTCTCTTATTCAATTAAGAGACATTGGAAACTCAGTGATCGTTGTAGAGCACGATAAAGAAATGATTCAGCAAGCCGATTATGTAATCGATATTGGTCCAGCAGCTGGAAAACATGGTGGCGAAATTGAATCGCAAGGAACTCCAGAATTTATCTTACAGCAAAATACTTTAACTGCAGACTATTTAAACGGGAAAAAAGAAATTGCGATTCCTAAAAACCGTAGAAAAGGAAATGGCAAAATATTAAGCTTAATTGGAGCCACTGGAAACAATTTAAAAAATGTTTCTATCGACATTCCTTTAGCTAAAATGATTGGTGTTACGGGTGTTTCAGGTAGTGGAAAATCTACATTAATTAATGAAACCCTCTACCCTATTTTAAATGCTCATTTCTTTAATGGGGTAAAAAAACCGATGCCTTATAAGAAAATTAAAGGACTGGAACATATTGATAAAGTAATTGATATAAATCAATCTCCTATTGGAAGAACACCACGTTCAAATCCCGCTACTTATACCGGATTATTTTCAGAAATAAGAAGTCTTTTTTCAAAAATGCCTGAAGCAATGATCCGCGGGTATAAGCCAGGAAGATTTAGTTTTAACGTTACAGGAGGAAGATGTGAAACCTGCAAAGGTGGTGGGTTACGAGTAATAGAAATGAACTTCTTACCTGATGTGTATGTTGAATGTGAAACCTGTCTAGGAAAACGTTTTAATAGAGAAACATTAGAAATAAAATACAAAGGGAAATCTATCTATGATATCTTAGAAATGACCATTGAAGAGGCTTGTCCTTTCTTTGAGCATATCCCGAAAATTTATAGAAAATTAAAAACGATTGAAGATGTTGGTTTAGGATATATTACACTAGGTCAGCAATCAACTACTCTTTCAGGTGGAGAAGCACAACGTATTAAATTAGCTACAGAACTATCAAAAAGAGATACGGGAAATACCTTTTATATTTTAGATGAACCTACTACTGGATTACATTTTGAAGACATTAGAGTGCTCATGTTAGTGCTTAATAAATTGGTTGACAAAGGAAATACCGTTTTAATTATAGAGCATAATCTGGATGTAATAAAAACAGTAGATTACATCATTGATATTGGTCCGGAAGGTGGCAAAAAAGGAGGTAAAGTTTTATCGATTGGGAGCCCTGAAGAAATCGTAAAGCAAAACATAAGTCACACAGCACATTTTCTTAAAAAAGAATTACATTAGCCTACAAATGGTTGTTGAACAATAAAATGAATATGAGAAACGAAGCAAAACCAAAGAACTGGAATGAAGTAAAAACAAATGACTCTTGGGCGATTTTTAAAATCATGGGAGAATTTGTTAGTGGATATGAAAAGTTAAGTAAAATTGGACCTTGTGTTTCTATTTTTGGATCTGCAAGAACACTTCCTAATGACCCCTATTATCTTTTAGCAGAAAATATTGCAAAGAAAATTACTGAAAATGGCTATGGTGTCATTACAGGTGGTGGTCCAGGAATCATGGAAGCAGGTAATAAAGGAGCACATTTAGCAGGTGGAACATCGGTTGGATTAAACATAGCTTTACCTTTTGAGCAACATGACAATCCATATATTGATGGTGATAAAAGCATAGATTTTGATTATTTCTTTGTTCGAAAAGTGATGTTCGTAAAATATTCGCAAGGATTTGTAGTAATGCCTGGTGGTTTTGGTACACTTGATGAACTATTTGAAGCAATTACTTTAATACAAACGCATAAAATTGGAAAGTTTCCAATCATTTTAGTGGGCACCAAATTCTGGAAAGGATTAATGGATTGGATCAAAGAAACTTTGGTACAAGAAAATAAAAATGTTAGCCCAGAAGATCTTGATTTAATACATCTAGTAGATAATGAAGATGAAGTATTAGAAATCTTAAATAATTTTTATAATGATTCGGAATTAAGTCCAAACTTTTAATTACTACATAAAAACTCCCCAGTTATGATAAGAAGAATACTCTTCTTTTGCATTATTTTATCAAGTATTACCGTTTCAAGTCAGGAAATAGTAAAAACGATGTTTTATAATTTATTAGAATTCCCAAGTGCTTCCCCTGAAGGTCGTTCAGAAATTTTAAAAAATATTTTAAATACTTACGAACCAGATATTTTTATGGTATGTGAATTGGAAAATGAAAATGGAGCAGATCAAATTTTAAACACTTCATTAAATGATGATGGTATCATTTACTCTAGAGCTCCCTTTGTACTTAATCAATCCGGGAATAACACAAATTTAAATCAACTCCTCTATTTTAGAAACGATAAGTTTATTTTAGAATCTACAGATATCATCGTTAATACCGTAAGAGATATAAATAGATACCAATTAAAGTTAAACACCACAGATCAAGAGGATGACCCCGTTTTTATAGATCTTTTTGTAACCCACCTAAAATCGAGTCAAGGGACAGCTAACCAAAATACTAGATTAGAAATGGTAACCAAATTTACTAATTATCTTGAGACAATAGATCCAGATTCATTTGTCATTTTTGCAGGCGACTTTAATGTGTACACCCAATCAGAACCTGCCTATCAAGAGCTTTTAGATAATACAAATGCAATCGTTTTAAAAGATCCTATTAACACACCTGGATCATGGCATAACAACGATACGTATCAAGATATTCATACACAAAGTACCCGAATAAGCTCTGGTCCATTTGGATCTGGTGCTGGCGGTGGTTTAGACGATCGATTTGATTTTATACTTGTTTCTGAAAACATGGAAACCAATCCAAATGTTAGGTATATTTCAGATACGTATAAATCGTATGGAAATAATGGTAATTGCTATAATAATGACATTAATAATGAAGATTGTATCGGTGATTTTAATCAAGATTTACGAAATGACCTATATAATATGAGCGATCATTTACCAGTAGTAATGGAGCTTGAAACAGATAAGGAATTTATGATTCTTGGCAATGAAGATTACTTATTAAATGAAAATTTACTTCAGGTTGAGTTAACAGTTGTTAAGGATAAATTACAGATTAAAGTACATCCATCCGTCCAAGAGTTTTTTACTTTAGAAATTTATAATACATTAGGGCAAAAATTGATAGAAAATATCAAGACAAATTCAGAAACCATTAGCATAGATGTTTCACAATTAGCTCAAGGTATTTATTATATTAAGTCAAGTTTGAAAAACAGTAACCTCATAAAATTTATTAAAACTTCTTGAAACTGCAACGATATATAAAATTGCTTATTTTCTTTGCTGTTGTTTCAACACAAGCACAGCATACTATTACTATAAATTCTATATTAGATATAGAAAGCAATACACTAAACATTAGTCAAGAAATACAATTTAAAAATACTTCTAATGTTTCTTTGAATGAACTATATTTAAGTGATTGGGCAAATAGTTTTTCAAGTAAAACTACACCCTTAGGTAAACGATTTTCTGAAAACTATAGTAGTTCATTTCATTTTGAAAAAGATGAAGATCGTGGAAAAACTACCAATTTAAATATTACCAATACCAATCAAACTAATGTATCATGGGAACATGGCGACGAATTAGATATTGTCATTGTAACCTTAGATGAGCCATTATTACCTAATGAGACTTACCTATTAAACCTGAAGTATACGGTAAAACTTCCTGATGACAAGTTTACCAGATATGGAGCTTCCGAAAATAAAAACTACAAACTTAAATATTGGCATATAACTCCTGGGGTATTTGATGGGGAATGGCAAACATTTAGTAATAAAAATACGGAAGATTTATTTGTATCACCTTCAACGTATAAAATTACACTAACAACTCCTGAAAAATATTTTTTGATTTCCGATTTTGACTTGGTATCAGAAACTATTTCAGAAGGAAACAAAGAAACGGTATTAGAAGGTGACCAAAGAATGTCAGCAATCATTCACCTAACTCAACGAAATGATTTTGAAACTATTGAAACAGATAAATTTGATATCGTTACCAACCTAAAAGGTAAAAAAGTAACACCAACCATTAGCGCACTTTCAATTGATAGGATTGTTCATTTTTTAGATGAAAAATTGGGACCCTATCCATTCGATAAAATACTTATTACTAAAACGGCTTACAAAAAGAATCCTGTATACGGACTCAACCAATTACCAAACTTTATAAGCCCCTTCCCTGATGGTTTTGAGTACAACATGGAACAATTAAAAACCATTAGCCGTGCCTATATAGAAAACACGCTAGCGGTCAATCCGAGAGAAGAGCATTGGCTAATTGGTGCTTTACAGATTTATTTAATGATGGAGTACGTGGATCAATATTATCCAAAAATGAAAATCATTGGAAGTCTTAGTAAGCTATGGATTATAAAATGGTCTCATATTTCAAAAATAGAATTTAACGATCAATACCCACTACTCTATTTAAATATGGCTCGTAGTAATTTACAACAGTCATTAACAACCCCTAAAGATTCATTAGTTAAATTCAATAAAAACATTGCCAGTGATTATTATGGAGGCGATGGTCTGCAATATCTTTCAGATTATTTAGGAAAGGAAGTTGTAGATAAAACCATTAAAGAGTTTTATACAGAACAACACTTAAAACCTGTAAAGGCAGCAATTTTTCAACAATACTTAGAAAGAAATACCAACCTCCCAGTGAATTGGTTTTTTGAAAATTATTTAAACACCAGAAGTACAATAGATTTTAAAATAAAGAGCGTTGTAAAACGTGAGGATTCCTTAGAGATAACTATAAAAAATAAACGGAACCATCCATTACCTGTTTCATTATACGGTTTAAACAATGATAACATTGTCTTTAAAAAATGGACCCAACCTATCGATAGTTTAATAACCATTACAGTTCCTTCAGAAAACATCGATAAGCTTGCTTTAAATTATGAAACTATTATTCCAGAATTTAATCAGCGTAATAATTTCAAAAAGATTGACGGTCTTTTAAATAGGCCGATTCAATTTAGATTATTTCAAGATATAGAAGACCCAAAATACAATCAGTTATTTTTTATGCCCGTGTTTCAGTACAACTTATACGATGGTCTTAGCGTAGGTCTAAAACTTTATAACAAAACATTACTTAGGAAAGCATTACATTATAAGCTTGAACCTCAATATGGACTTACTTCAAAAACTTTAATAGGTAAAGGTTCCTTTTCATACCGACAACAATACGAAGATGGTAAATTAAACTCATTCCGATTTGGTGTTGCTGGTAGTTACTTCTCATACAATACCGATTTGTTTTATCAGCGCTTAAGTCCGTTCATGACCTTCTCTTTTAGAAACAAAGATTTAAGAGATAATGAAAAGCAATTTATCAATATTAGGAGTGTAAATGTTTCTAGAGATAAAGATATTAACGATCCAGACCAAGAACCAAATTATAGTGTTTTAAACCTGCAATATGTATATTCAAATCCTAATCTAATTAATTATTTTAGAGGGGTATTTGACACTCAAGTTTCATCAGATTTTAGTAAAATTTCTACCACTTTAGAGTACAGAAAGTTATTTCTAAATAACCGTCAGCTAAATGTTCGGTTTTTTGCAGGAGCTTTTTTACATAATAAAACTAGGCAAAATGGTGATTTTTTCAGCTTTGCTTTAGATAGACCTACTGATTATCTTTTCGATTACTCATACTATGGAAGAAGTGAGGAAGCTGGATTATTTAGTCAACAATTAATTGTAGCTGAAGGTGGATTTAAATCTCAGTTGGAACCTGCTTTTTCAAATAGTTGGATGGCAACTGTAAATGCGAGTACCAATATCTGGAATTGGATTTATGCTTATGGAGATGCTGGCTTGGTACACAATAAAAACCAACGAACAAAAGCTGTTTTTGACACAGGTGTTAGGCTAAGTCTAGTCGCTGATTATTTTGAAGTTTTCTTTCCTTTATATTCAAGTTTGGGTTGGGAACCAGGCTTACCAAATTACGACCAGAAAATTAGATTTATTGTAACCTTAGACCCTAAAACTTTATTAGGATTATTTACACGTGAATGGTATTAAAATAATATAAATGAACTTATTTAATAATTTAAGAATTGTCATTTTACTCTGCCTAACGTTAGGATTAGCTCCCTATTATCCTGAACCACATATCGTAGGGAAAATAAAATGGGTTATAGGAGGTGCTGCTGAAATGAAATTAATGGATGTATTGGATTTATTACTTCATGGCATCCCTTTTATTTTATTGATTCGCATTATTTATATTAAAGTAAACAAAACAGCTAGTAATAATTCAAAATAACCGTTCTTTCTTTGAATATTTCATAATTTTTTAGCGTTGTAAAACTTGTTGATTTTCCTTACTTTTGTAATAAGCAAAAAATCAAATTAAATGCAGTCAAACCCAGAAACAAATAGCAAATTATCTTTTGATGATTTTAAACAAGAAGTTCTTACTGATTACAAAATCGCTGTAACAAGTAGGGAATGTAGTTTGCTAGGGCGTCGTGAAGTGCTGACTGGAAAAGCTAAATTCGGAATTTTTGGTGATGGAAAAGAAATTCCTCAATTAGCATGGGCAAAATCATTTAAAAATGGAGATTGGCGTAGTGGTTACTATAGAGATCAAACATTTATGATGGCTATTGGTAAACTAACGATCGAACAGTTTTTTGCTGGTTTATATGCACATACCGATATTGAGAAAGATCCAATGAGTGCAGGTAGGCAAATGGGAGGACATTTTGCAACCCATAGTTTAAATGATGATGGTACATGGAAAGATCTTACGAAACAAAAAAATAGTAGCCCAGACATCTCTCCTACTGCTGGACAAATGCCACGGTTATTAGGCTTAGCGCAAGCATCAAAAGTATTTAGAAATGCAAAAGATTTGGCCAGCCATACCCACCTTTCAGATAAAGGAAACGAAGTTGCTTGGGGAACTATAGGAAACGCAAGTACTAGTGAAGGATTATTTTGGGAATCTATCAATGCTGCTGGGGTATTACAGATACCAATGGTGATGAGTGTTTGGGATGATGAATATGGTATTTCAGTACATGCAAGACACCAAACTACTAAAGAAAATATTTCAGAAATCTTAAAAGGGTTTCAACGTACCGAAGATGAAAAAGGATACGAGATTATTCGTGTTCATGGTTGGGATTATCCTAACCTAATAGAAGCATATCAAAAAGCATCTGCAATCGCTAGAGAAGAACATGTTCCTGTTTTAATTCATGTTAATGAATTAACACAACCTCAAGGACATTCTACTAGTGGATCTCACGAACGCTATAAAGACAAAGACCGTTTGGGTTGGGAAAGAGAATTCGATTGTAACGTAAAAATGCGTGAATGGGTTATTTCTAGTAATATTTCTACGGAAGAGGAATTAGTTGTTATAGAAAAAACGATTAAAAAAGAAGTTCGCGAAGGAAAAACTGCTGCTTGGAAAGCCTTTTTAGCTCCTCAAATTCAAGAACAACAAGAAGCATTACTATTAATCAATAATGCTGCTGAAAAAAGTGCAAACAAAGCTTTTATAAATAATATTACTGCTAAACTAGCTTCAGAAACTGAACCGTTACGAAGAGAAATAATTGGTACTGCAAGAAAAACGTTACGTTATTTGATTGGTGAACATACCGTTGAGAAAAAACAATTGCAAGATTGGATCGAAAACTATTTCGAAATCATTGAACCAAAATACAGTGCTCATTTGTATTCTGAAGCAAATGAGAATGCAAAAACAATTTCAGAAGTAAAACCAATATATAAAGATGATGCAGAAGCAGTTGATGGACGTGTAATATTAAGAGATAATTTTGATGCTATACTAGCTGAACACCCTGAAGTGTATATTTTTGGTGAAGATAGTGGTGCTATTGGAGATGTAAATCAAGGCTTAGAAGGATTACAAGATAAGTATGGAGAAGCACGTGTCGCTGATGCAGGAATTAGAGAAGCAACCATTTTAGGACAAGGAATTGGAATGTCAATGAGAGGCCTACGCCCTATTGCTGAAATCCAATACTTAGATTATATTTTGTATTGCCTGCAAATCATGAGTGACGATTTAGCAACCGTTCGTTACCGTACCAATGGAAAGCAAAAAGCTCCGCTAATTGTAAGAACTCGTGGTCATCGTTTAGAAGGTATTTGGCACAGTGGTTCACAAATGGGTGGATTGATTCACTTATTACGTGGAATGTATATTTTGGTTCCTAGAGACATGACCAAAGCTGCTGGATTTTATAACACACTTCTAAAAACAGATGAGCCTGCAATTATTATAGAATGTTTAAATGGCTACCGTCTAAAAGAAAAAATGCCTTCGAATCTTTCAGAAATTTGCACGCCAATTGGTGTGGTAGAAACTGTAAAAGAAGGAACAGACATTACCATAGTTTCCTACGGAAGTACTTTACGTATTGTTCAAGAAGTTGCAAAAGAACTGCAGCAAGTTAGTATTGATGTTGAAATTATCGATGCACAATCATTGTTACCCTTCGATTTAAACCACGACATTGTAAAAAGTGTAGCTAAGACCAATCGTTTATTAGTAATCGATGAGGATGTTCCTGGTGGCGCTTCTGCTTATATTTTAAATGAAATATTAGATAATCAGAATGCTTATCAATATTTGGATAGTAAGCCACAGGCATTAACTGCTAAACCTCATCGTCCAGCGTATGGAACGGATGGTGATTATTTTTCAAAACCTTCAGAAGAAGATATTTTCGAAAAAGTATATGAAATTATGCATGAAGCGGATCCAACTAGCTTTCCGAAATTGCGTTAATAAAACACCTTGATAAAGTGAATAACAATGTAATAAAAAAACCAATAGTCACTTTTAGGTTACCAAAGGAATAAGAATCTTATTATATTTTAAATCCTTCAATAGAAGGTGTTTTTGAAAGAGTGTATTAAGTTGCGTTAAAAAAATGTCAATAAATATTGTTTAGTTCAAAAAAATTTAGATATTTGGACCATAACAAAGAAATAAAACAAGTCATGTTTAGATTTACCTTTAATAATAATAATAATAATAATAACGGGATGCCTTAACAAAAACTTGTAGAGATATATCAGCCTGTCAAGTTTTTAAATTTGACAGGCTTTTTTTTGTTTTAAAAACAAAGGAGTTTTTAAAATTATTCCCACGAATTGGGAATCTTATAAATAAAATTAACTAATAATTAATAGTTCCCCGCTTTCGCGAGGACAATAAAAAAACTTTTATTATGTGCGGAATTGTATGTGCTTTCGAATTAAAACAATCTTCTGAAAAATTACGCCCTCAACTATTAACGATGGCAAAATCTATAAGACATCGCGGTCCAGATTGGAGCGGAATCTTTAGCAATCAAAAAGCGATCATGGCTCATGAACGTTTGGCTATTGTTGACCCTACTTCTGGGAAACAACCTTTATTTTCAGAAGATAAAAATTTAGTATTAGCTGCCAATGGTGAAATCTATAACCACCTTGAATTACGCAAACAACTTGAAGGAAGCTATACCTTTCAGACAAAATCAGATTGCGAAGTAATCTTAGCCCTTTATAAAGAAAAAGGAGTTTCTTTTTTGGATGAATTAAACGGAATATTCGGATTTGCATTATACAATGTAGAAAACGATTCCTACTTAATTGCGCGTGATCACATGGGAATCATTCCTTTATATATTGGTTGGGATCAAGACGGAACATTTTATGTCGCTTCGGAATTAAAAGCCTTAGAAGGTATTTGTTCTAAAATTGAATTATTTCCTCCAGGACATTATTTAGATAGCAAAGAAGGAAAATTAACACAATGGTATCAAAGAGATTGGATGGAATATGATGCCGTAAAAGAAAATAAAACTGATATTAAAAAATTAAGAACTGCTTTAGAAGAAGCGGTACACCGTCAATTAATGAGTGATGTGCCTTATGGAGTTCTTTTATCGGGTGGTTTGGATTCATCCATCACTTCTGCTATCGCAAAAAAATATGCAGAAAAACGAATTGAAAGCGATGATAAAGATGCTGCTTGGTATCCTCAACTCCACTCTTTTGCAACTGGTTTAGAAAGCTCTCCCGATTTAATAGCTGCCCGAAAAGTTGCGGAACATTTAGACACGGTGCATCATGAAATTAAATTTACCATCCAAGAAGGGATTGATGCCATTAGAGATGTAATTTATCATTTAGAGACTTATGACATTACAACAATTAGAGCTTCCACTCCTATGTATTTAATGGCAAGAGCAATTAAAGCCATGGGAATTAAAATGGTATTGTCTGGCGAAGGAGCCGATGAAATTTTTGGAGGATATTTATATTTTCACAAAGCGCCTTCTGCAAAAGATTTTCATGAAGAAACGGTACGTAAACTAGATAAATTACACATGTATGATTGTCTACGAGCAAACAAGTCGTTAGCTGCTTGGGGAATTGAAGGACGTGTCCCATTTTTAGATAAAGAATTTATGGACGTTGCTATGAGCATTAACCCAGATGACAAAATGATAAACGGAGAACGCATGGAAAAATGGGTTCTTCGTAAAGCTTTTGAAGATATGTTACCTGAAAGCGTGGCTTGGAGACAAAAAGAACAATTTAGTGATGGAGTTGGTTATAGTTGGATTGATACTTTAAAAGAAATGGTTGAAAAGGAAGTTAGTGACGAACAATTAGCAAATGCTAACTATAAATTTCCATTACAGACTCCAACCAGCAAAGAAGAGTTTTATTATAGAACCATTTTTACAGAACATTTCCCAAGTGATGCAGCAGCCTTATGTGTGCCTTCTGTTCCATCGGTGGCTTGTAGTAGCCCAGTTGCATTGGAATGGGATGAAAGCTTTAAAAACAGGAATGATCCTAGTGGTCGTGCTATTGCAAACGTACATGACGATGCTTATAAAAGCTGAAATATAAAATTTTATTATGTTTTATATAATAATAATAATAACGGTATTTATTGTAAATTTATAATCTATCCCCACTCCTATTTTGCATACAGCGAATGGTGTGGGGATTTTGTTTTTTTCTTGAGAGATAAGAACAAGCCAAAAGGAATCTTATCCCCGTAAAATTTACGGGATAAGAACAATAAAACTGATGATATAACACGTTACCCTGCAATTAAGAATGAAAGAAGAAAAATACATTATTGGAATTGTACTTGGATATGTGTTAAAAATAATGAAATCAAGTAAAAAAGAAACTAAATTCAATAGAGAGTTTGCAAGTATAAGGCACGGAAACTATCCTAAATTTATAAACTTAGTTAATGGTAATATTCCTGAAATGGTTCTATACAATCATGGAGAAATTGAAGTAAACCCAAAACCCAAGACTGAAAATATTGACTTTGTAGGCTTGTTTATGGCAGGGCCATCAATGAAATATTTTTATGAAAAATGTGTTTCCGAATATGGAGTTTTTATAGACAATGAAATTTCAAACGAATTATATTATCAAATTGGACTGTTTGAAATTACAATACGAATTCACGCAAATAATCATAAAAAAATTGAAGAGAATCATACATTTGAAAGAATAATTAACGACTTAAGACAGAGTCTAAGTTTGTCTGCAAATAAAATAGATACTCTACAAAAAGGGAGAAAACTATTGAATGTAATTAAACACGGAATGAAAAAGAACTACTCTTGGTCTGAGGGAATAACTGATTTTAAAAAAGCGCAAAATGTTATGAACGAAAGACAAATAGTATTAGAATATTAAAAAGCAGCTAACACCGTATATAATTTATTGCTGGCTTTTTGCACACTTACGAAAGTCCTCGCGGACTTTCTTGGTCGGTAATTATTTACTAAATTAGTTGCTTAAAACACGCAACAAACCATATACAACAACGCTACGGCAACCACTTTTTATCAAAGTTAGGCTTGCGCTTTTCTAAAAAGGCATCTCTTCCTTCTTTTGCTTCATCGGTCATATAAGCCAATCGAGTTGCCTCACCAGCAAATACTTGTTGTCCAACCATTCCATCATCAGTTAAGTTCATAGCAAACTTTAGCATCTTAATGGACGTTGGAGATTTCTCTAATATTTCTTGTGCCCATTCAAAGGCTGTATCTTCTAATTCAGCATGAGGGATTACCGCGTTTACCATTCCCATATCATACGCTTCCTGTGCACTGTAATTTCTTCCGAGGAAAAATATTTCACGGGCCTTCTTCTGCCCTACCATTTTTGCTAAATAAGCAGAACCATATCCACCGTCAAAACTAGTAACATCGGCATCAGTTTGTTTAAAAATTGCATGTTCCTTACTCGCTAAAGTTAAATCGCACACCACATGTAAACTATGTCCTCCTCCTACTGCCCAACCGGGAACCACACAAATAACTGCTTTTGGCATAAAACGTATCAATCGCTGCACATCTAAAATATTTAAACGATGATAGCCATCTTCACCAACATATCCTTTATCTCCTCTAGCCTTTTGATCACCGCCACTACAAAAACTATAGACTCCATCTTTAGAAGAAGGGCCTTCAGCAGAAAGCAATACCACACCTATACTCGTATCTTCTTGTGCATCATGAAAGGCAACTAATAATTCGGAAGTTGTTTTTGGCCGAAATGCATTCCGAACCTCTGGACGATTAAAAGCAATTCGTGCTACGCCATCACATTTTTTATAGGTGATATCTGTAAATTCTTTAGCAGTTTTCCAGTTAGGTAAATTCATCTTAAATATTTTAACGTAAATATAGAAAAGACTTAAGAGAAAACATCTTATTTTTGATGCTACATCATAAATTTTATACCATGCGTCAATTAATTTTATTCTTCGGAATCCTTCTTTCAAGTTTTTTAATTACTGCTCAAGAAGCATATCGATTTACAGATATAATCGATATCGAAGCTACGCCTGTAATTAGTCAAGGAAATACAGGAACCTGTTGGAGTTTTTCTACTTCTTCTTTTTTAGAATCTGAAATAATACGCTTAACAGGAAAAGAAATAGATCTTTCAGAAATGTATACGGTAAGAAATACCTACCCTAAGAAAGCTGAGAATTTTGTGATGCGTCAAGGGAAGGCACAATTTAGTGAAGGAGGATTAGCGCACGATGTTATTAATTCTGTGCGGGATTATGGTTTAGTGCCTAATGACGCTTTTAGTGGTTTATTTGCAGAACAGTCGAGACATAATCATGCTGAAATGGTCGCCGTTATTAAGTCGATGTTAGAAACCTATGTAGATAATCCTGGTAAAAAACTAAGTAAAAATTGGAAAAAAGCTGTTGACGCGGTTTTAAATATTTATTTGGGTGCCAATGTTAACACATTTACTTATGAAGGTAAAACATATACGCCTCTATCATTTCTTGAAATGACAAAAATTAATCCAGCTGAATATGTAAATATTACTTCCTTTACCCATGCAGATTATTATTCAAAATTTATATTAAACATTCCAGACAATTGGAGTTACGGGAGTTTTTATAATGTTCCTTTAGATGAAATGATGTCAACGTTAAATCATGCCTTAGAAAATGGATTCACTGTTGAGTTAGATTGTGATGTTAGTGAGCGTACTTTTTCTTCGAAAGATGGAGTTGCTATAATTCCTTCAAATTCAAAAAATAATAAAAAAGCATTACAGGGTATTTATCCTGAGATGAACATCACACAAGATTTTCGTCAAGATGAGTTTGAAAATTTTACGACCACAGATGATCATTTAATGCACATTACTGGAATGGTAAAAGATCAAAACGGAACCGTGTATTATAGAGTTAAAAATAGCTGGGGTACCAATCCAGAACGCACTAAAAATGGTGGATATGTATATTTTAGTGAATCGTACATGCGTTTAAAGACAATCAGTATAACGCTTCATAAAGAAGGTGTTGCAAAAAATACGGCACAAAATTTAAAACTTTAATTATTGGAATTATTTTTGATATAGATAAATAAAAAATCCAATGAAAAAATACCTTGTTTTACTTCTTCTTACGATTCCATTACTTTCGTGGGCGCAATTCGATTTCGAAACTCGGTATTTTACGATAGATGCAACTTCACTTCCTGAAGTAGATGTCCTTGAAACTTTTACGGAAGTAAACTCCACTTCTTTTCTAACAAAATTACCTGATTTCAAAATGAATAATGATACTTATAGGAAGGAAGTCAATATGGGAGAAGTTTTATATAATTCTGAAAGATTTGTCAATTCAAAGTATGAAGTTAAAGCGATTGAAACAAAAAACTTCGGATTCAGCACTTCTCAATATGCAGCAGATGCCTCTACCGCAGTAAAAAACATAGTGTATAAAACTTCTAGTGGTGATCCGTGCCCTCCTTTTGGAATTTGTGCTAGATGTGCGCCATTTCGAGTAGGCAGGTCTTATTAAATCAACTCTATTCCGTCTTCCTTAATTGTAATTTGCTTGTCCTTATATAAACTACCTATTGCCCTTTTAAAGCTTTTTTTACTCAGGCCTAATAAGTTTTTAATCGCATCCGGTGAAGATTTATCATGCAGCGCAATAAAACCACCTGCTGTTTTTAATTCATCTAAAATAAATTGTGCATTAGGCTCTATACTTTTATACCCTAGAGTCTGTAATACAACATCAATTTTATTGTCTTCTCTAATTTTTTTGATATATGCTTTCATTCGATCTCCAGTTCGAATGTCTTCAAAAATATCTTCAATATAAATTAATCCTTTATGAACCCCGTTAATAATAACGTTAGCTCCTTTTTCTGTAAGATGTGTTACTAATATATTTACCTCATCATATTGTTTTATGGTGAGGGTCTCATTTTGTAGAAATTGATTGGTTTTACTAGCTCCCGCTAAACGATTGGTTTGTTCATCTAAATATAAATAAACAATATACCAATTGTCTACTTTCATTGGGCGAGCTTGTTCCTTAAACGAAACAAATAAATGCTTCTCTAAACCCCATTCCATAAAGGCACCATGGTTTGATACTGCAGCACAACGTAAATACCCAAAACTATTCAATAAAACATGAGGTTCTAATGTAGTAGCAATAAGTCGCTCATCGTAATCTAAATAGATAAACACCTCTATTTCATCTCCTATTTCAAAAGATTCAGGCTTGTATTTATGAGGTAAAAGAACCACATCTTCAGCATTCATGTTTTCACCTAAATATAAACCTGGGTCTGTTTCTCTAAGAATAACTAAGGTTGTATGTTTTCCAATTTCCATCATTTTGCAAAGATACAATATAATGAAATGATTAATTTTATAAAAAGACTTACAATTTACCTCATTATAATCTTGGAAGGTCTAACCCTAAATTAGAAACCAAATTTTTAATACGTTTTTAATGACCTCCAAAATGCCTATGATTGGACTAACTCATATATATAATTATCCCCTTCCACTACAATTTTATTAATTTATGATTATTTACTATGCACGCATAGTAAATTTTTATATCTTTGCTACAAGAAAAATTATATGAAACGAGCAAACTAAGAATTTTCTCACCAAAAGGGATGATTAATAGCAAACAGCATGTGACCTTCAAAAAACAATAAATACAAACACATGAAAGAAAAAACGATAGATTATTTATTACGTACTGCTTGGTTGGGTGTTGCAAAAATGTACAATGAAGAAGCCGGTAAAAAAGAGAGTACTATGGCAACAGGATTTGCATTGATAAGCATTGAACCTGAAGGTGGAACTCCCTCTACTTCATTAGGACCTAAAATGGGTATAGAAGCTACAAGTCTTTCAAGAACGCTTAAAACCATGGAGGAAAAAGGGCTCATTACAAGAAAACCTAATCCTTTAGATGGTCGTGGAGTTTTAATTCATCTCACATCTTTCGGAATAGAAATGAGAGAATATTCAAAACAAGTTGTAATTCGATTTGATGAAGCCGTTAAAGAAACAATCAGTCAAGAAGAGTTAGACACGTTTAAAAAAGTTACGAATTCGATTTTAGAATTAATCAATTCAAAAAAAATATACATTTCAGATAAAATAAGTTAGAACATGTCTAAAAGAAGAATAAATAAAGTAGCCGTTATTGGTTCTGGGATTATGGGAAGTGGAATCGCTTGTCATTTTGCAAATATTGGTGTTGAAGTACTTTTACTCGATATTATCCCACGTGAATTAAATGATAAAGAAAATGCGAAAGGTCTTTCTCTTACCGATAAAGCTGTTAGAAATCGCATCGTAAATGATGCCTTAACTGCTTCGGTAAAGTCAAGACCCGCTCCTTTATACCATATCAATTTTAAAAATAGAATCACCACTGGAAACCTTGAAGATGATATTTCAAAGGTGGCTGATGTTGATTGGATCATTGAAGTTGTGGTAGAGCGATTAGACATTAAAAAGCAAGTCTTTGAAAACCTTGAAAAACATAGAACGCCAGGAACGCTAATTACAAGTAATACTTCTGGAATTCCTATCAAGTTTATGAACGAAGGCCGAAGTGAAGATTTTCAGAAACATTTCTGCGGAACTCACTTTTTCAATCCTCCACGTTATTTAAAATTATTCGAAATTATTCCTGGACCTAATACTTCATCTGAAGTGTTAGAGTTTTTCAACAGTTATGGGGAACAATTTCTGGGAAAAACGACCGTCATTGCTAAAGATACTCCTGCATTTATAGGAAATAGAATTGGGATCTATGGAATTCAAAGCCTTTTTCATTTAGTAAAAGAAATGGGATTAAGCATTGAAGAAGTAGATAAATTAACAGGTCCTGTAATTGGTCGTCCAAAATCTGCAACCTTTAGAACTGTTGATGTGGTTGGCTTAGATACGTTGGTTCATGTAGCTAAAGGGATTTATGATAATTGCCCTGATGATGAAGAGCACGAAGTCTTTAAACTGCCTGAATTTGTGAATACCTTAATGGAAAACAAATGGCTAGGAAGTAAAACAGGACAAGGGTTTTACAAAAAAGTAAAAGGAGAAGGTGGTAAAAGTCAGATCTTAGGATTGGATCTTGAAACCTTAGAATATCGCAAAGGCAAAAGAGCCTCCTTCCCTACTTTAGAGTTAACTAAATCGATAGATAATGTAATCGATCGTTTTAAAGTTTTAGTAAGCGGAAAAGACAAAGCAGGTGAATTCTATCGCAAGAGCTTTGCTCTAATGTTTACCTATGCTTCTAAACGGATTCCAGAAATATCTGATGAATTATACAAAATAGATGATGCCATGAAGGCTGGATTTGGTTGGGAAAATGGTCCCTTCGAGATTTGGGATGCTATTGGTGTTGAAAAAGGAATTGAGCTTATTAAAGCGATGGGTAAAGAACCAGCTGCTTGGGTAAATGAAATGTTAGCGGCTGGAATTACTTCATTCTATACTGTAAAAGACGGAGCTACTTATTATTATGATATTCCTCAAAAGAAACATAGTAAAGTTCCTGGACAAGATGCTTTTATTATCCTTAATAATATTCGTAAGTCTAGTGAAGTATTTAAAAATAGCGGATGTGTAGTTGAAGATTTAGGCGACGGGATTTTAAATCTTGAATTCCAAAGTAAAATGAATACCATTGGTGGTGATGTGTTAGCAGGTCTTAATAAAGCAATTGATATTGCTGAAAAAGATTTTGACGGACTCGTAGTCGGAAATCAAGGTGCTAATTTTTCTGTCGGAGCCAATATTGGAATGATCTTCATGATGGCTGTTGAGCAAGAATATGATGAATTGAACATGGCTATTAAATATTTCCAAGATAGTGTTATGAGGCTTCGTTATTCTTCGATCCCAACAGTAGTTGCCCCACAAGCAATGACACTTGGTGGTGGATGCGAAATGACATTGCATGCAGACCGAGTAGTTGCTGCAGCAGAGAGTTATATCGGTTTGGTTGAATTTGGTGTTGGAGTTATTCCTGGTGGTGGTGGTTCTAAAGAAATGGCTTTAAGAGCTAGTGATTTGTTCCATAAAAATGATGTTGAGTTAAATGTACTTCAAGAGTATTTCTTAACCATTGGTATGGCTAAGGTTTCAACTTCAGCTTATGAAGCTTTTGATTTAGGCATCCTTAAAAAAGGAAAAGATATCGTTGTAGTGAATAAAGATCGTCAGATTGCAACTGCAAAATCGGTTGCACGATCTATGGCTGATTTAGGATATACACAACCTGTTAGAAGAAAAGATGTAAAGGTACTCGGAAAACAAGCCTTAGGTATGTTTTTAGTTGGGACTGATTCTATGGAAGCTGCTAATTTTATTAGTGAGCATGACCGTAAAATTGCCGATAAGCTTGCTTATGTAATGGCGGGTGGAGATTTATCTGAACCAACCTTAGTAACAGAACAATACTTATTAGACATTGAAAGAGAAGCGTTTTTAAGTCTTTGTACGGAACGAAAAACTTTAGAACGAATTGAGCACATGTTAAAAACAGGGAAACCGCTTAGAAATTAGATTATAGACTGCTAGAAACTAGAGTATAGACAGTAAAAGTTTAATGATAAAACAAGATTAATAATAAGTGAGGAATCAGTCTATTTTCTAGTCGTCTAGATTCTAGCTTCTCTTTTTCACAACAACAATTAGAACTATGAACAAAACAGCATATATAGTAAAAGCATATAGAACAGCAGTTGGTAAAGCACCTAAAGGGGTGTTCCGTTTTAAAAGAACAGATGAATTGGCTGCGGAAACCATTCAATACATGATGAAGGAATTACCTCAATTAGACAAAACTCGTATTGACGATGTGATTGTTGGTAATGCAATGCCTGAAGGTTCACAAGGATTAAATATGGCTCGATTAATTTCATTAATGGGTCTTGATTCTGTAGATGTTCCAGGAGTTACCGTAAATCGTTTTTGTTCCTCTGGAATTGAAACCATAGGAATCGCTACTGCAAAAATCCAAAGTGGAATGGCAGATTGTATTATCGCTGGTGGAGCAGAGAGCATGAGTTCAGTGCCAATGACTGGATTTAAACCAGAATTAAATTACGACATCGTAAAGGCAGGACATGAAGATTATTATTGGGGAATGGGAAATACTGCTGAAGCGGTTGCCAACCAATTTAATATCTCTCGTACAGATCAAGATGAGTTTGCATTCAATTCTCACATGAAAGCATTAAAAGCACAAGCTGAAAATCGTTTTCAAGATCAAATAGTTCCTATCACTGTAAATCAGACCTATTTAGATGAAAACAATAAAAAAGCATCAAAATCATATATGGTAACTAAAGACGAAGGCCCAAGAAAAGGAACCAGCAAAGAAGCTTTAGCAAAATTACGTGCAGTATTTGCTACTGGCGGAAGTGTAACTGCTGGTAATTCATCTCAAATGAGCGATGGTGCTGCTTTTGTAATGGTAATGAGTGAAGACATGGTAAAAGAATTAAACCTTGAACCGATTGCTCGATTAGTTAACTATGCTGCGGCAGGTGTTGAACCTCGTATCATGGGAATAGGCCCCGTAAAAGCAATCCCAAAAGCATTAAAGCAAGCGGGACTAAAACAAGATGATTTATCATTAATAGAATTAAATGAAGCCTTTGCTTCTCAATCTCTTGCGGTAATTCGTGAATTAGATCTAAACCCAAACATCATCAATGTAAATGGTGGTGCTATCGCTTTGGGTCATCCATTAGGATGTACGGGAGCAAAACTTTCAGTGCAGTTATTTGACGAAATGCGTAAGCAAAACATGCAAGGAAAATATGGAGCGGTAACAATGTGTGTTGGTACGGGTCAAGGTGCCTGTGGGGTATTTGAATTTTTGAATTAGAAGTTAGACAAATAGAGTCTAGAGAATAGACTATAAAAAAATAAAGTAAAATATTAAATCAAACAGTCTAGAATCTATAAGTCTAGCTGTCTAGAATCTTAAAAAAAAAACAATGGAAACAAAAGAAAAAGAGATCATCAGAGGAGGGCAATTTATTGTAAGAGAGTCTCACTGTGAAGAAATTTTTACCCCAGAAGATTTCACTGAAGAACAAAAAATGATGAAGGAAGCGGTGATGGAGTTTAATGAACGTGAAATCATTCCATTTAGAGATCGCTTCGAAAATAAAGATTATGCCTTTACCGAAGAGTGTATGCGTAAAGCGGGCGAACTTGGATTTTTAGGTGTTTCAGTTCCTGAAGCTTATGGTGGATTAGGAATGGGCTTTGTTTCAACCTTATTAACTTGTGATTATATTTCGAGTGGTACTGGATCTTTTAGTACTGCATTTGGAGCGCATACAGGTATTGGGACGTTGCCAATTACCTTATATGGCACAGAGGAACAAAAACAAAAATATGTGCCAAAATTAGCCTCTGGCGAATGGTTTGGTGCTTATTGTCTAACCGAGCCTAGTGCAGGTAGTGATGCCAATAGTGGTAGAACTAAAGCTGTTCTTTCTGAAGACGGTACTCAGTATAAAATTAGCGGACAAAAAATGTGGATTTCAAACGCAGGATTTTGCAAGCTTTTTATTGTATTTGCACGTATTGAAGACGATAAAAACATTACAGGGTTTCTAGTAGAGAATGATCCCGGCAATGGAATCACTTTAGGAGAAGAAGAACACAAATTAGGGATTCATGCTTCCTCTACACGTCAGGTATTTTTTACAGATACCGTAGTGCCTGTTGAAAATATGTTATCAGAACGTGGTAATGGATTTAAAATAGCAATGAATGCTTTAAATGTTGGAAGAATAAAATTAGCGGGAGCCTGTTTAGATTCTCAAAGAAGAGTTATTACATCTGCGGTACAATATGCTACAGAACGCAAGCAATTTAAAACAGCCATTATTGAGTTTGGTGCGATCAAAGCAAAAATTGCAGAAATGGCAACCAATGTTTATGTAGGAGAATCTGCTACGTATAGAGCTGCAAAAGACATTGAAAACAGAATTGAAATTAGACAAGCGGAAGGGGAAACTCATCAGAAAGCAGAATTAAAAGGAGTGGAAGAATTTGCTATTGAATGTTCTATTTTAAAAGTTTCTGTTTCTGAAGATGTACAAGCCTGTGCCGATGAAGGAATTCAAATTTTTGGAGGCATGGGATTCTCAAAGGATACGCCTATGGAATCTGCATGGAGAGATGCTAGAATCACCAGAATTTATGAAGGTACGAACGAAATAAACAGAATGCTTTCTGTAGGGATGTTAGTGAAGAAAGCAATGAAAGGGCATGTTGATTTAATTGGACCTGCCATGAAAGTTGCAGACGAATTAACGGGGATTCCTTCTTTTGAAACACCTGATTATTCTGAAACTCTTTCCGAAGAAAAAGCAATGATCGCTAAGCTTAAAAAAGTGTTTTTAATGGTATCGGGAGCTGCGGTTCAAAAATATGGACCAGATTTAGACGAGCATCAGCAATTATTGATGGCTGCTTCTAATATATTAATAGAAATATACATGGCAGAATCTGCAATTTTACGTACAGAGAAAAACTGCAAACGTTTTGGGGAAGATTCTCAAAAAGAACAAATTGCAATGTCTCAATTGTACTTATACAATGCAGTTGATATTATCTTGAAAAATGCGAAAGAAGGAATTATTTCTTTTGCGGAAGGAGATGAACAACGCATGATGTTGATGGGATTAAAAAGATTTACGAAATATCAAAACAATCCAAATGTAGTAGCATTACGTATTAGCATTGCAGACAAGGTAAAAGAAGAAAATAAATACCCTTTTTAACACTACTTATTCTTAATGAAAGAATAATTTTTTTTCAAATTTTTTGATGTATTAAACCGCTTCTTTCGAAGCGGTTTTTTTAGTTTTTATATTTTTGTATCTTTTGATTCTCTCCCCACAAATTTTGAATAAGCCTGTTTAGGGATAGCAATCAACAAAAGGTACGGTTATCCCGAAATGTAAACCGATAATAAGTACCTTTGGTAACGATATAACTAGTTAACTACAATTTCTAAATGACAAGAACGACAAAAATATTGGCAGGAATTTCAGTGCTAATTTTTCTTTTGTCTTTTTTCTTACCAAGTAGATTAACGAATTATGACTTTGCAACAATTATAAGTTATGCAAAAAACAACCAAATAGGTTACAGTATTTATGGATTATTATTTTTCCCAATAGTTCTTTTACTTATTCTTTTTAAAAAATATTTCATTGGAATATGTCTTTCGACATTTATAATATTGACTCAAATTGACTCATTTGATCGCTTTTTAGACTTTTTAACAGCAGACAATAAGTCAACTATAGGAATTGAAGATACTTATCCGTTTCTCCTTGTGACATCTCTTGTTATTTATTTAGTTTATAAATCAGTAAAAAGCAAGAAATGGAATTGGTATATATCTTTTATTTCTCTAGTCATATTATCCTACTTAATTTTTAATGACCGAAACTGTACGATTGAATTTGTTGAAGACATGGGGTTCAAAAAATATGACATAGGAGTTTGGTTTTCCAATTGTGGAACTTATTATGCTTGGTGGACTAGTGCAATTCTGATTAACATTGGATTGTTTAATGAAATAAAAAGAGAAAAAACAGTAGTTAACAACGTAAAACCTAAATCGCTATTAGAATTAATATAACGTACAATTAACTATCTTTAATTCAGAAAAAAACGAAATATAACCAATAGATTATTAATCAGTATTTGTAATAATGGAAGACATAAAATACTATACCAAATTAAAAACCTCAAGTAAAACTCTTGTCGATTTATTGGATAGTGAATCATGTTTTTCTGAGGTCCCTAATACTTGGCATGTGATGGTTGTAGATATTCAAAATTCAACTCAAGCTGTAGATGAGGGAAAACACCATCAAATAAACTTAACAGCAACAGGTGCAATAATATCGGTATTAAATACTATCAGAAAAGAAAAACAAAATATTGAAATTCCTTACTTTTTTGGTGGTGATGGCGCTACATTCATTCTTCCTACCCTGCTTTTAAATAAAATTACATTGGTGTTAGAGAATTATAGCCTTCATATTAAAAGAAACACCAACTTAACACTTAGAGTTGGACATATTTCAGTTAAAAAATTAGACGCTCAAAAATCTAGTTTGAAGATCGTTAAACATCAACTTACAGAACAATTAACAATTCCTATTGTAATAGGTAATGGTTTAAAAAAAGCGGAAGAAATCATAAAAATTACTTTTGTAGAAAGCAATTTTATTGATTTTAAAAAAGATCTTTTAAGCTTAGAGGGAATGGAATGTAGATGGAAACAAATTAATCCTACACAGGCTAAAAAGAAAGTTATTTGTTTATTAATAGATACTATAAATGAAACCAATCAAAGAGATACCTATAGAGATGTTTTAGCTCAAATGGATCATATGTTTGGCACTTTTAAAAGCAGACAACCTATAAAACCCGCCAGTTTAAAACTAAACTTTAGCATTTCTAAAATATGGGAAGAAATGAAAATTAGTCTTGTCAATAAAAATTGGATCTACTTATTTAAAAACTGGATGGTAACACTTTTAGGGAAATGGTATTTTAACCTATCTCCTAATGGAAAACAATACTTAATACAAATTGGACAATTATCACATACTTTTATGCTTGATGGCATGATAAATACAATTTTTACAGCCGAACAAAGTAAAATAGATCTTTTTATAGCGTATCTAAATCAACTAGAAAAAGATAACAAAATTATTTATGGTATTCATGTAACTCATGCTTCTGTTATGTCATGTTACGTCTTGGATAGAAAAACAAAACACGCGCATTTTGTAGATGGTACAGAAGGTGGATATACTTCGGCAGCCAAAATGTTTAAAACAAAATTGAAAGCTTTAAAGTGATTTCATAAATTGCCTTTCTTATTATAAACATAGTTAACTCAAAAAAAAGACTAAGGGTTTTTAGGAAATAATTATTGGAACACTTATTGGGATGTTACTATGAAAATTAGAATCTAAAAGCTTAAATCACAGAATGTAAAAAAAGGACATCTTTAATTCTGAAAAAAAATGTATTTAAAAATGAAAACGATATTTATACTTCTTTTTTTAACATTCAATCTACCTTTATTAGCGCAATCCGAAAAGTATATTGGAAATTATGAAATCAGATTCGACACGAAGAATGCTGTTATTGAATATAAATTAAAGTTAAATCCAGATGGAACATTTTTATTTCATTCGTATTCGAATCATATAATGAAATTATCCCCAGAAGAGCATATATATGGAAGAGGCACATGGAGTTCTAAAAAAAAGACTCTTTCATTCTACACTAACAAAGAAAACGATTTTGATGAAACATATACTATTGATTTAATCAACTCGAAAGCAAGATTTATTAGTAAATCTCCAAGGGACAAATCAGACAGGGAAATCAAAATAGCCTTGAAATTTTTTGAATCTGAAATTCCCTGGATAAAAGGGTTAGATCTTTACAAGAACATAGAATAGTAACACTCCAATAAATTATATAATTCATAATTCGTTACGCATTAATTACGAAGCCCTAGCTTGCAAACCGAATAAAGGATCTAAACGTGAAACCTGAACGAAAACATGAAAGACAAAATAAACTGGACTCTTAAAAACTTACACCTTATCGTTTCTTTATCGATTGTAGTTCCAACTGCAATAATTTATGGTTCACCTTCCATTCTATCGAGACAATTGGATATTCAAGTCAACACAATTGACCTCTCAAATATGCTTAAAGCCATTATGTGTTTGTATTTAGGAGTTTCAGCAGTGTGGATTTTAGGTCTTTGGAACAACAACTATTGGAAAAGTGCAACCCAACTAAATATATTATTTATGTTGACCCTCGCTACTGGAAGAACAGTAAGTATGATAACTGATGGATTACCAACAGAAGGATATATTTTCGCTGTAATAGCAGAATTTATTATCGGACTTTTTTCTATGTATCAATTAAAAAAATATAAGCTTGAGTCTAATTAAAAACTTGAGAAAAACGATTGCTATATTTTTAATTGCATACAAAAAAATAGCTATCTTTAAATCTGAAAATAATAAAGAAAAATAAATTTAAAATAGATACTATCATGTCAAAAGGAAAAGATTCAAAAAAGAGTGTGAAAAAAGAAGCTACGAAAACTCCTAAAGAAAAAAAAGCAGAAAAGAGACTAAAAAAATCTAAATAAAATGAATTATCTTTTTAATGGATAAAGAAAACAATCCCCCTGAAGAACAACCCAATAACCCGTTGCACGGGATGAAATTGATAACTATACTAGAGTTGTTAGTGGAACAGTATGGTTGGGAAAAATTAGCATTGAAAATTAATATCAATTGTTTTAAAAATGATCCTACGATTAAGTCTAGCCTTAAGTTTTTAAGGAGAACACAATGGGCTAGAGATAAGGTTGAACAACTTTATCTAAAATTAGAAAAGAAAAAATAGCACTGTTTCGCTAACTCCAGACGATCTTTTTGATTACAGAAAAGGAACTATTAGTAATCATGGAAAAGCTAATATTCTAAAGCTTTATATATAGGTATGATTAAAAAGATAAAAGAATTAGAAAAACTATCAAGGCTTTTGGATCCAGGAATGGATCAAAGAGATAAATGGAATTCGGAAGTTTTAGAATACTCCAACTCATTTATCAACAAGCTAGATACTGCTAAAGCTTTTTTCTACTCAGAAAAAAACGGGAAAGACCTATACAACCTAGATATTGAAGAAGAAGCAACTGGGTTAACCTCATTATTAGATAGTACCACAAAAAACATTGATGAAGTAGGAATAAACCCTGCATCGGGTGGACATATGGGATATATTCCTGGAGGTGGACTTTACCCTTCAGCACTAGGGGATTATATTGCGGCTGTTAATAATAAGTATGCTGGAGTGTTTTTTGCTGCGCCAGGAGCAGTTCGTTTAGAGAATATGCTTATTCGCTGGATGTGTCGTTTAATGGGTTATTCTGAAAATGCTACAGGTAATTTAACTTCAGGTGGGTCAATTGCCAATCTTATTGCCTTAGTAACTGCTAGGGAATCTCATAACATCAAAGCCCGATATTTTGATAAATCTGTGATTTACCTTTCGGAACAAGCTCATCATTCCATATTAAAAGCAATCCGAATTGCTGGCTTATCTGAAGCTCCTATTAGGTACATTCCTTTAGATGAAAAATTAAGACTTTCAGCAAATGAATTAGAAAAAACAATCCTTGAAGATAAAGAGAAAGGGTTGATTCCTTTCTTTATAAATGCATCTTTCGGAACAACAAATACTGGTTCAATAGACCCAATAGATTCAATTGCTGCTATTGCAAAAAAACATAAACTATGGTTTCATGTTGACGCTGCTTATGGAGGATTTTTTAAATTAGTTAAGGAGTTAAGCTCTAAATTTGAAGGTATCCAGAAAGCTGACTCTATTACTCTTGACCCTCATAAAACACTTTTTTTGCCCTTCGGAACTGGTACTATACTTATAAAAAATAAAGAAATAGTATTAAAAGCATATCAATATTTAGCTGACTATATGCAAGATACTGTTGATGCTGATGAAGAAATTTCACCGGCAGATATATCGATAGAGCAAACAAAACACTTTCGAGGAATGAGGTTATGGTTGCCCTTAAAACTATTTGGTTTAAAGCCTTTTAGAGCCTCATTAGAAGAAAAAATATATTTAACTCGTTATTTTTATAATGAAATAAAAAAAGTAAAAGGGTTTGAAGTTGGACCAGAACCAGAACTTTCAGTTGCAATATTTAGATATGTTCCTAAAGATAAAGACGCATACTACTTCAATAAAAAATTGATTCAGGCAATTCAAAAAGATGGACGCATATTCCTTTCATCAACGAACATAAATGAGGTGTTTTGGATACGAATTGCGGTAGTATCATTTAGAACCCACCTAGTACAAATAGAACTTTTACTTGATATTATTAAAGAAAACGTAAATATAATTTTAACTGAACGAAATTAAATCAGTAGATAACAAAAGTATAAAAATCATAAATCATTTAGAAATAATGATATAGAAGACTGTTAGCTATATACCTTGTAATAAATATCTTTCATTAGGAATTACCGAATTAAAACTAAAGTTATTAATTCAATAATATAAAAGCAAATAAATAGGTATATCATAATTTAGAGCCCCATATTTTATGAATCTCAAAAATTGATGTATTTTCAGTAAAAGTTGCCTTGTCACTTAAACCCTTTTATGTACTTTTATAAAAATTTATTGTCAAATGGGGATTAAGATTACTGGTATAGGAAGTTATGTTCCAAATGGGATTGCAACAAATAAATCATTTGAAACTAATGACTTTTACAATGAAGATGGTTCAGCAATTAACCATGATACTTCTGTAATTATCGAAAAATTTAAATCGATTACAGGTATTGCAGAAAGACGCTATGTAGAAGATAATTTAAACAATTCAGACATTGCTTATTTCGCTGCTAAAAAAGCAATTGAAGATGCTCAAATAGATCAAGAAACACTAGATTATATTATTCTTGCTCAAAATTATGGGGATGTAAAACATGGATCAACTCAAAGTGATACAGTACCTAGTATTGCTTCACGTGTAAAGCATTTATTGGGTATCAAAAACCCTAGCTGCGTGGCTTATGATATCTTATTTGGGTGTCCAGGTTGGGTAGAAGGAATGATACAAGCAAATGCTTTTATTAAAGCTGGTATTGCTAAAAGATGCTTAATTATTGGCGCTGAAACCTTATCAAGAGTGATCGATAAGCACGATAGAGATTCCATGATTTTTAGTGATGGTGCAGGTGCAACAATAATTGAAGAGATGGATGAAGAAGGCGGTATTTTAGCACATATATCGGCAACCTTTTCATTAGATGAAGCTCATTTTATTTATTTCGGAAAAACCAATAATAAAGAGGTTAATGACAATACAAATTACATTAAAATGAATGGTCGTAAGATCTATGAATTTGCATTAACAAATGTCCCTACTGCAATGAAAACTTGTCTAGATAAAGCGGGTATTCCTATAGACAAACTAAAGAAAGTATTTATCCATCAAGCCAATGAAAAAATGGATGAAGCAATTATAAATCGATTTTATAAATTATATAAACAAAAAGCTCCCGAACATATTATGCCAATGACCATTGATAAATATGGGAATTCTAGTGTTGCTACAGTCCCAACTTTATATGATATGGTTTCTAAAGGTAAAATGAAAAATCATTCTATTGAAAAAGGCGATATCGTTATGCTAGCTAGTGTAGGAGCAGGAATGAATATTAATGCAATTGTTTATCAGGTTTAATTTATACAACTATTTTTCCTTTAATATAAGAGGTATCTATGTACGAAGGTAATTTTCCAAATAAAAGATATAAACACACGCTTTTGTTTTTACAAGAAATAATTAAAAAGGAAGAAAAAATCCTTGATCTTGGTGTGTCAAATCCTTTTTCTGAAATTATGAAAAAATATGGATACTCAGTTATAAACACAACAGGGGAGGATTTAGATTTAGATACTTCTTCGGTGCAAAATGAAGAAATTGAAGTAGTCACAGCTTTCGAAATTTTTGAACACTTAATTGCTCCTTTTAATATTTTAAAAGATATAAAGGCTAATAAACTAGTAGCTTCTGTGCCTTTAAAATTATGGTATGCTAATGCGTATCAAAGTAAAACAGATAAATTAGATCGTCATTATCATGAATTTGAAGATTGGCAATTTGATTGGTTATTAGAAAAAGCAGGATGGCAAATTAAAAAACGTGAAAAATTTACTAATCCAGTTAAAAAAATAGGCTTCCGTCCTATCTTACGTCGATTTACACCAAGGTATTATTTAGTTTATGCAGAACGTATATAATGAAATTATATGTTGTCATACCAGCTCATAATGAAGAGGAGAATATTTCTAAAACACTACAATCATTAGTAGAACAAACTCATTTGCCTTCTAAAATAATAGTTGTCAATGATAATTCAACGGATAACACCCAATCAATAGTTAATTCTTTTTCTGAAAAATATACATTCATAGAAAGTATAAACAATACTTCATCTGCTCAAAATATACCTGGAAGCAAAGTAATTAATGCATTCAAAAAGGGAATGAAAGTATTAGATGATGATTTTGATGTTATCTGTAAATTTGACGCAGATTTAATTTTTCCAAACAATTATATCGAAACTATACAAACAATATTTACAAACAACAAAAATTGTGGAATGGCTGGTGGTTTTTGTTATATTGAAAAAAATGACATATGGGTTCTTGAAAACTTAACAAATAAAGACCATATCCGCGGAGCTTTAAAAGCTTATCGGAAAGAATGTTTCTATGATATTGGGGGTCTTAAAAGTGAAATGGGTTGGGATACAGTGGACGAATTGTTAGCTCAATATCATGGGTGGGAAATCTACACTGATGAATCTTTAGAAGTTAAACATCTAAAACCAACAGGGAATGCATATTCTAAAAAAGCTAAATACAAACAAGGAGAAGCATTTTATAAAATGCGTTATGGCATTGTTTTAACAAAAATTGCTTCTTTAAAACTTGCCTTAAAAAAAAGGAATGCACTTTTTTATCTTAATAGTATAATCGGTTTTTTAAAAGCATTTTTTAATCGCAGCCCCTTTTTAGTAAACAAAGAAGAAGGGAGATTTATTAGAAAACATCGATGGAAAAATATTTTGAAAAAAATATTTTAAATGTTTCTAAATCACAGCTATTGTTTAAATATAGTTTATCCTTATTTTTGATTAATTCAAATCATTATTTATGAAATTTAAATTTTATTTTTTACTATTTGCATTTATTATGCTGAATTCTTTTTTTATATCCTGTCAAGAGAAAGAAATCATTACATCAACTTCATATATAATTCCTAAAAAAGTGAAAAAACCAAAAAATATCATTCTCCTAATAGGCGATGGTATGGGACTAAGTGAAGTTTCTGCTAGTCAGTTTTTCAATAAAGAAAATTCAAATTTTGAACGATTTCCAGTTGTTGGACTTATTAAAACATCTGCATCTAGTGATCTAATTACAGATTCTGCTGCAGGGGCTACTGCTTTTTCAGCAGGAATAAAAACATACAATGGAGCCATTGGAGTTGATAAAGATTCGATTTCAATAGAAACAATCGTTGAACAAATTTCAAAAAAAGATATCGTAACAGGCGTTGTTTCTACCTCCTCTATAACACATGCAACACCAGCAAGTTTTTACGCACATGTTAAATTAAGAAGAATGTATGAAGATATTGCTGTTGATATGGTTGCTTCAGATATTGATTTTTTTGCAGGTGGAGGATTAAAGTTTTTCAATAATAGAACAGATAAACAAAATTTAATTGAGCAACTGAAAACGAAAGGTTTTGATGTAATTACAGATCAACTTCCAACAACTGTTTCAGATAAGAAACAAGCGATTTTATTAGCTAAAGATGAAATGCCAAAAATGCTTGATGGTCGAGGAGATTTTTTACCTAATGCAACTAAACTAGCATTAGACGCCTTATCAAAAAACGAAGAAGGATTCTTTTTAATGGTAGAAGGATCACAGATAGATTGGGGAGGACATGCTAATGATGCAGATTATTTAATTAGCGAATTAATCGATTTCGATAATGCAATGGGTGTTGCATTAGATTTCGCAAAACAAAATGGAGAAACTCTTGTTATTGTTACAGCTGATCATGAAACTGGAGGATTTACATTAGCTTCAGATGAAGACGATTACAATAAAATTAAGCCCGTTTTTTCGACTGGAGGACATTCTGCTACCATGGTTCCTGTTTTTGCCAAAGGACCTAGTGAAAATGTTTTTGGAGGGATTTATGAAAACACTGAGATTTACACAAAGATGTATTCTCTATTTTTTGAATAAAGTTTTTCTTATCATTTCTTTCAGAATAATAATCAATCAATTTTATTACTTTAGCAAGACTTAATTCTATATGAAGTATTTTAGAGACATAGGTTCCTATTTTTTAATGCTAAAAAAAGTTTTTAGTAGCCCAACTAAAGGGTCAGTATTAAGAGAACTTATTATTAAAGAAATTAATGACCTTATTTTAGGGTCTTTAGGTATTGTAGCATTTATATCATTCTTTGTGGGAGGTGTGGTTGCCATTCAAACTGCTTTGAATATTGACAATCCATTAATTCCAGAATATTTAGTAGGTTTTGCTACAAGACAATCAATAGTTTTAGAATTTGCTCCAACATTTATGTCAATTATTATGGCAGGAAAAGTAGGGTCTTTTATAACTTCAAGCATAGGTTCTATGAGAGTTACTGAACAAATTGATGCGCTAGAAGTAATGGGAATCAATTCATTAAACTATTTAATATTTCCAAAAATTATCGCTTTACTACTTTATCCTTTTGTGATAGCAATGTCTATGTTTTTAGGAATATTTGGTGGTTGGGTTGCAGGTGTCTATGGTGGTTTTAGTTCTTCTGAAGCTTTTATACAAGGCTTACAAGTAGACTTTAATACCTTTCATATAGTATATGCCTTTATTAAAACAATTGTTTTTGCCTTTATTTTAGCTACGGTACCTTCATGGCAAGGTTATTATATGAAAGGTGGAGCTTTAGAAGTAGGAAAAGCAAGTACCAATTCATTTGTTTGGACTAGTGTACTTATTATTATGGCTAATTATATAATAACACAACTCCTTTTAAGCTAATGATCAAGGTAGAAAACATATATAAAAGTTTTGGAGAGGAAGAAATTTTAAAAGGAATTTCAACCACTTTTGAGAGGGGAAAAACCAACCTAATTATTGGCCAAAGCGGTAGTGGAAAAACGGTAATGCTAAAATGTTTAGTTGGTCTTTTTCAGCCTGAAGAAGGGCTTATTTATTTTGAAGATAAAGCGATTCAAAATATGAACGATGATGAACATCGTATATTAAGAGAAGATAGCGGTATGTTATTTCAGGGAGGAGCTTTGTTTGATTCTATGAATATTGAAGAAAATGTAATGTTTCCTTTACGCATGTTTAGCAATAAAAAAAGACCCGAAATGCTCGAAAGAGTAAATGAAGTATTAAAAAGAGTAGACTTAGAAAATGTAAATAAAAAATTTCCTTCCGAAATTTCTGGAGGTATGCAAAAAAGAGTTTCTATTGCTCGTGCCATTGTTAACGAACCTAAATATCTGTTTTGTGATGAACCCAACTCAGGATTAGACCCAAGAACAGCTATAATAATAGATAACTTAATTCAAGAAATTACAAAAGAAAATAATATAACAACGGTTGTGGTTACTCATGACATGAATTCCGTAATGGAAATTGGTGAAAAAATTGTATTCCTTAAAAATGGTCAATTAGTTTGGCAGGGCACCAACCAAGAAATTTTTAAAACAAATAATACAGACGTTACCGACTTTGTATATTCTTCCAATCTATTTAAAAAAATTCGTGATATTCAGATTAGTGAAGATTAAAATAATACGAATATATTTTTATAAATACGTATTAAAAACTAAACATCATGAGTAATTATCATATAAAACACTTAGAAGAATATTTTAAGGTTTATAGAAAATCAGTAAGAGAACCAGAAGTTTTTTGGGAAGAAATAGCCGAAGAACATTTTACTTGGTATAAAAGATGGGATACTATATTAAGTTGGGATTTTTCAAAACCTGAAGTAAAATGGTACGAAGGAGCTCAATTAAACATTACTGAAAATTGTATTGATCGACATTTACTTACTAAAGGTAATAAAACTGCTATTTTATTTGAACCAAACAATCCCAAGGAGGAAGCACAACATATAACATATAATCAATTACATGAACAAGTTAATAAGTTCGCTAACGTTCTAAAATCACAAGGAATTAAAAAAGGTGATCGTGTTTGTATTTATCTTCCTATGATTCCTGAATTAGCTGTTTCTGTATTAGCCTGTGCAAGAATAGGTGCAATACATTCAGTTGTGTTCGCTGGTTTTTCAGCTACAGCACTTTCTACAAGAATCAATGACAGTGACTGTAAAATGGTCATTACTTCAGATGGATCCTATAGAGGAAATAAAACAATTGACCTAAAAGGCATCGTTGACGAAGGTTTAAAAGATTGCCCTAGTGTAAATACAGTACTTGTTGCTAAAAGAATTCATTCAGAAATAAATATGAAAGAAGGACGAGATTTATGGCTTCAACCTTTATTAGATGAGGCTTCTTCAGAATGTACTCCTGAAATCATGGATGCAGAAGATCCCTTGTTCATTTTATATACCTCTGGTTCTACAGGAAAACCTAAAGGAATGGTGCATACAACTGCCGGTTATATGGTATATACTGCCTATACTTTTAAAAATGTTTTTAATTATAGAGAAGACGATATTTACTGGTGTACTGCTGATATAGGTTGGATTACGGGTCATAGTTATATTGTGTATGGTCCACTCGCAAATGGAGCCACCACAGTGATGTTTGAAGGAGTTCCAAGTTATCCTGATTTTGGACGCTTTTGGGAGATTGTTGAAAAACATAAAATTAATCAGTTTTATACTGCTCCAACTGCCATTAGAGCCTTAGCAAAAGAAAAACTTGAATTTGTAGATCGTTACGATTTATCCTCTTTAAAAGTTTTAGGGTCTGTAGGAGAACCGATAAATGAAGAAGCATGGCATTGGTATAATGATAATGTTGGTAAAAGAAAAAGTCCCATTGTTGATACTTGGTGGCAAACTGAAACAGGAGGAGTTATGATTACTCCTCTACCCTATGTTACCCCAACCATTCCGACCTATGCAAGTTTACCTTTTCCTGGCATTCAACCAACATTAATGGATGAAAACGGTGAAGAGATAAAAGAAAATCAGATAGATGGAAGGCTGTGTATTAAATTTCCTTGGCCTTCTATGGCACGAACTATTTGGGGAAATCATCAACGATACAAAGAAACCTATTTTTCAGCTTATCCTAATAAATACTTTACTGGTGATGGTGCATTACGGAACACTGTCGGATATTACCGAATTACAGGACGTGTAGATGATGTAATCATCGTTTCTGGTCATAATTTAGGTACTGCTCCCATTGAAGATGCAATTAATGAGCATCCGGCAGTTGCAGAATCTGCGATTGTAGGATTTCCTCATGACATAAAAGGAAATGCCTTATATGGTTATGTAATTTTAAAAGAAGTTGGAGAAACTAGAAAACACGAAAGTTTACGTAAAGAAATAAATCAGATCATAACTGAGCATATCGGTCCGATAGCTAAACTTGATAAAATTCAGTTTACAAACGGATTACCGAAAACACGTTCAGGCAAAATTATGCGTAGAATTCTACGTAAGATTTCTTGTAAAGACATAAGCAATCTTGGTGATACAAGTACTTTATTAAATCCTGAAGTAGTACAAGAAATTATAGATAATTCTATTTAATAAATTATTTAGGTGTATCTAAAATTTTAAGTGTATCTAACTCTAACTGAAATCTCAGCCATTTATCAAGTTTTATTAACTCTTCTGTTTTCTTTTTAGATTTCACATCTTTATTCCAAGTAACATAAAAAACTGGTAGTGTATCTGTCTTTGTAAAGTTTGTAGTAATTCGCTTAGAATAGCTAAAAGATTCTACATCAGAATAAAGAATTTTCACTTCATCAGTAAGGCTTTTAAAATCAAACTCATTTACTTTTAAATTAGCAATTTCATTTTCCAAAAACTGAATTCGATCGTCCTTATCCCTAATTAAGTTTTCATTTTTAACATATAAATCCTCTAGAATACCTGCTTTTACTTGTCCAGAAAGGCGATCAGCGAGCTCAATACTTTGATCTGCTCCTTGATAAATACTCAGTTTGCAATCTTTTAAAACTTCATTTTCTTTTAATTTCTCATTCCATTCATTTATTTTATCTGCTGGTATTACTCTTCCTATAAAATAAATATCCAAATCTTTAGTTTCAAAATCATGAGTGAACTTAACCACCTCTGCACCATCAAATTGCAAAATATTTTCAACAAAATCACTAGCATTACTGTCAAAAACTTGTTGTTTGTATAATCCAATGAAAATAAAAATACTTGGAACCATTACTATTAGAGCAATTAAAGAAGCTAATCGCGCAGTTAATTTTCTCCTTCTTGAATTTGCATATCGTACCAAAGGAAAGCCTAAAACCTTTGCTACTATAAAAGTTGTCAAAGCAATAAAAACTGCATTTATAGAAAATAAATACATAGCACCTCCTGCATAACTAGCATTTCCAATTGCTAGGCCATACCCTACCGTACATAAAGGAGGCATTAAGGCTGTTGCGATCGCAACACCAAATATAACACTGGCAATAGTCCCTTTTTTAGTTTTTGCAACAATGAGTGCTAAACCGCCAAAAATTGCCACTAATACATCTAATATTGTTGGCGTAGTTCTGGCTAATAATTCAGGAGTTTCTTTAGTTAAAGGCGACATTTTAAAATATAAAAAAGCTGTAAGTACACTTAATACAACCATTACGCCTAAATTTATTAATGACCTTCTTAAGGTTTCCACATCATTTATTGCAACAGACATACCAAGTCCAACAATAGGTCCCATTAAGGGAGAAATTAACATGGCTCCTATTACAACTGCCGTACTACTTACATTTAATCCAATAGAAGCTACAAAGATTGAAAAAATTAATATCCAGGCAGTATGCCCCTTAAATGATATATCATGTTTTACAGACTCAATCGTGGCATCACGGTCAGTTTCAGAGCGGATATCTAATAATTCCGAAAAGAATCTTTTTACACTTTCCCAAGCTGAAACTTTTACTTTATCAAATTCTTCTTGCTCAGAAGTAATTTCTTTATTGTTTTCTTCTGAAGTTGTCATTTATGTATATTTTTTACCAAAGTTTTTTTTCACATCTGAAAGCAATTCTTTTATTTCTTGTTCTTTTTTTCTAGGATATATTAGCAAAACATCTTCTTTGTCAACGATAATGTAATCGCTAATTCCATCCACTACGACTAATTTTTCTGAAGCAGTATAAATCATATTATTTTCAGCATCAGTCACGTGAGGTAGTGCTCTTACAATAGCATTTTGTTCCGTTCCACTCTTTAATTTATCGTGCAATGCACCCCATGTTCCTAAATCATTCCAATCGAAAGTAGCTTTTTTAACACAAACGTTCTCCGCTTTTTCTAATATACCATAGTCAATTGATATATTTTCTGCTTTAGCATAGTTATTCTCTATAAACTGCTTTTCATTTTTTGTGTTGTATGCTTCATTTCCTTCAGAAAATAAAGTAAACATAGTGGGCATATTTTTTTCAAAAGAAGAAATAATACTTTTTACACTCCACAAAAATATTCCAGCATTCCATGAATAATTTCCAGCTTCTAAAAATTTCTTTGCTGTTTCATAATCAGGCTTTTCTCTAAACTGATTCACCTTTTTTATAACATTCTCATCTTCTTTATCACTTTCAATATACCCAAATCCCGTATTCGGAAAAGTAGGCTCAATACCTAAGGTAAGTAATTTATCTTCTGAAGCACAGGTCTTAAAACATGTTTCAACATCTCTTAAAAAAGCTGTTTCATCTTCGATCCAATGATCACTTGGAGCCACTATCATTTGAGCGGCTGGATTTTTTTTATATATTTTCAATGCCGATAATAAAATACATGGAGCCGTGTTACGCATCGCTGGTTCTAATACAACTTGATCTTCGGTAATCTCTGGTAGTTGCTCTAATACTAACTCTAAATATCGTTCATTGGTTAATATCAATATATTTTCAGAAGGAATTAATCCCTGTAATCTTGTAAATGTTTTTTGCAACAATGATTGACCCGTTCCTAACATGTCATGAAACTGTTTAGGAAAATCTGTTGTACTCACAGGCCAGAATCTAGATCCGATTCCACCAGCCATGATTACTGCATAATAATTGTTATTCATTCAATTTATTTTAATAATTCTACCTCAGCATTTGGATTAAATAAATAAATCCTTCCCGTTGCTATTTCTTTACATTCAAATCGTTTCACTCGTTTATTTCCTCTTACAAATATCTTACCATTATACAATCGGAACGTACTTCCAAAGGGAATTTCAAAGATATAGTTTTTATCATTGGGTTCATCAAATTGCTTTAATGCTAGCGATAATTTTGAATCTGTATCACTACTCGCTTTTGGATTTTTAAAATGAATGGCCAATAACGGTAATAATTGATTTGGAAATATTTCTGGCCTTAAAAATGGCAACATGAGTTGTTGAAATGTATGTTTCCACTCTAAACCATGCGGTTTTATACCTCTTCCATAGATATTAATTGCCACTAAATGTGCTATTTCATGAACCATTGTAATTAAAAATCGATAGGCATTTAGATTTGAATTAATGGTGATTTGATGTTGACCATCTGGTAATTTTCTATAATCTCCATGACGGGTAACACGTTCGTTTACAATCTTTAAATACACCTGGTTCGATTTTATTAAATCGAAAACTGGTAAAACGGCTGCCTGTGGCAAATAATTATAGAGTATTTTTTGCATCCTTTATGGAGTTGAACTCGATACTTGTAATATTTTACCGTTATACATTTTTTGTCCTGTCAATGAGAAGTTATAAATATACTCCGCCATTTCAAGCGCTGTCACTGAGGCTTTATATCCTGGGAAAGCTTCTTCTAACATTTCAGTTTGAACGGCACCTAAGGCTAGAACATTAACTGCAGGACCCTTTTCTTTGTATTCTTCAGCTAATAACTCAGATAAAGTGATTAATGCACCTTTACTACTGCTATAAGCACTCAATCCAGGAAATTTTAAACTCCCTTGAATTCCACCCATACTGCTAATATTAACTACATGTCCTTCTGAATTCATATGTGGTAAAACAGCTTGTGTTAATTCCGCTACACCAAAAACGTTTACATCGTATACTTTTTTAAAGGCAGAAATAGGAGTTTCTGAAAAAGGAGCATTTAATAAGGTACCTGAATTATTGATTAGAACATCAACTACTTCCCAATTATCTTTGATAAAATCTGAAACTTTCTTGATGTCACTTTCCTTGGTAATATCGAATGAAAATGACGTACAACCCGCTAGATTTAAATCTGAAATAGGTTTTTCATTTCTTGACAATGCGAGTACTTGATATCCTGCTTTACAGAATAATTGTACTAATTCATACCCAATACCTCTACTTGTTCCTGTGATGATAATATTCTTCATAATTGTAATTTACAAAAAATCCGCTATATTCAGTTAAAACTGTACATAGCGGAATTTTATTTTTTAATTTATTATTAAACAAACATCGTTACAGGATTCTCCACAAACGTACGTAACGTCTGTAAAAATGCTGCTCCAGTTGCTCCGTCTACAGTTCTATGATCACAGGCTAGAGTTACTGTCATCGTATTACCTACTGCTATTTGACCATTTTTAACTACAGGTTTCTGAACGATAGCTCCAACAGATAAAATTGCTGAATTTGGTTGGTTAATAATTGAGGTAAACTCTTTTATCCCGAACATACCTAGATTAGAAACAGTAAAAGTACTGCCCTCCATTTCTTGTGGTGTTAATTTTTTAATTCTTGCTCTACCTGCTAAATCTTTTACAGAAGCTCCTATTTGATTAAAAGTCATTTGATCTGCAAATTTCAATACAGGAACTAATAAACCATCTTCAACTGCTACAGCAACACCTATATGAATATGTTTTGCGATTAATGTAGCTGCTTCCGTCCATTGTGTATTCACTCTTGGATGCTTTCGCAATGCCATGGCACATGCTTTCACTATCATATCATTGAATGAAACCTTCACATTTGGATCAGTATTTATAGCTTTTCGAGCGGCTATTGCATGATCCATATCTAGCTCAACTGTTAAGTAATAATGAGGAGCCATGAATTTTGATTCACCTAGACGCCTTGCAATTACCTTTCGCATTTGTGAATTTTTCACTTCTTCAAATGCTTCTACTCCAACAGGAACATATGCTTGACTTAGCCCTGAAGCTGCAGGAACATAATTTTCTATATCGCGTTTAATAATACGCCCATTTTCGCCACTACCTTTTACCAATTTTAGGCTAATTCCTTTTTCTTCGGCTAATTTTTTAGCTAAAGGAGAAATAAATACACGAACATTATCTGAAGCCGCTGTGGGTTGAGATACAGTTACAGGAACCTCCTTTTTTATTTCTTGAACAGCAGGAGTTGCTTTTTCTTCTTTTACTTCTGAAACAGTTTCTGAAGAAGAATAACTCTCCATGATTCCAGTAACATCTGTTCCTTTAGGTCCTAAAATAGCTAAAACAGTATCTACCAAAGCAGATTCACCTTCAGCTATGCCTATTTTTAATAAAGTACCCGTATGGAAAGATTCGAATTCCATCGTAGCCTTATCAGTTTCAATTTCAGCTAAAATATCACCTTCCTCTACTGCATCTCCTTCTTTTTTATTCCAAGTCGCTACAGTTCCTTCCGTCATTGTATCACTTAAACGAGGCATCATAATTACCTCTACTCCTTTAGGTAATTCTATAGATTTAGATTCTTTTATTTCTAAGATCTCTTCTGAAAAAATTTCTTCTTTAGTTTCAGTATTTTTTTCAACTACAACATCAGGAGTTCCTTTTATTAAACTTGATATATCCTCACCTTTCTCTCCAATGATACATAAAAGTTTATCAACTAAAGCCGTTTCACCTTCTTCTATACCAATATGTAATAACACCCCTTCATTAAAAGATTCAAATTCCATCGTTGCTTTATCTGTTTCGATTTCAGCAAGGATATCCCCTTCTTCAATTTTCTCACCAACTTTTTTAAGCCATTTAGCAACAGTCCCTTCTTCCATGGTGTCGCTTAAACGTGGCATATTAATTACTTCAGCCATAGGTATCTATAATTTATGTGGTAAAAATGGATAATCTTCTTGTTCATATACACTATCGTACATAACATTTTTCTCTGGATAAGGAGATTCGTCTGCAAACTTTTCACATTCAATAACTAAATCCTTAACACGTTTATCAATTACTTTTAAATCTGCTTCGGTAGCATATTTTTTCTCAAGAATAATATCTTTAACGTATGTAATTGGGTCCTCTTTTTGTTTTTCAGCTACTTCTTCCTTAGTTCTATAGTGTTGCGCATCACTCATTGAATGACCTCTATAACGATAAGTTCTAATTTCTAAAAATGTAGGTCCGCCTCCACTTCTTGCTCTTTCTATTGCTATATCTAATTCTTTAGCCACTGTTACAGGATTCATTCCATCAACTGGCTTACAAGGCATTTCATACCCTAAACCAAGCTTCCAAATATCTACGTGATTGGCAGTTCTTTCAACTGAGGTACCCATAGCATATCCGTTGTTTTCACAACAAAAAACTACAGGAAGTTTCCAAAGCATCGCTAAATTAAATGCTTCGTGTAAAGAACCTTGACGTGTTGCTCCATCGCCCATAAATGTAAGGGTAACTGCATCTCTTTTAAAGAATTTATCTGCGAATGCTAGGCCTGCTCCTAATGGTATTTGTCCTCCAACAATACCGTGGCCTCCATAAAAACGATGTTCTTTTGAAAATATATGCATAGATCCTCCAAGACCTTGTGATGTTCCAGTTGCTTTTCCATATAATTCGGCCATTACTCTTTTGGGATCAACACCCATTCCAATTGGCTGAACATGATTTCTGTAGGCAGTTATCATTCGATCTTTAGTAAGATCCATTGCATGTAAGGCACCAGCTAAAACAGCTTCTTGACCATTATATAAATGCAAAAAACCTCTTACTTTTTGATTGATGTAAACTTGTGCTAATTTATCCTCAAACTTACGCCAAAAGTACATTTGCTCGTACCAGTCTAAGTATGTCTTTTTTGTTATTTTTTTCATGTGTTTATATTATTTTATTAAAACGGTCACATGCTGTTCGCTATTAATCATCCTCGTTAGTGATAAAGTTTTTAACATGCTCGTTTCATAAAAATTAAATCGTTTTTTCTTGGAAGAAAAAAAATTCACGAAATACAAAAATACTATATTATTAAATACTAAAAAATACAATATTGAAAAAGAATAGTTAATTGTTAGTTTTTGAAGTTTAAAGATATTCCTTATTAAAAACTAAAGGCAATAAATCTTTAATAGAGCTTGCTTTAATCACTTTACCGGATTCACCCATGAAATAGGTTTCTATGTTTGAATCTTGTTTTATTTCATATTCAACCAATGCTTGTCTGCAAGCGCCACATGGTGGAATAGGATCTGTTATCACTTTTTTTAAAGATCTTGCGGTAATTGCTAAAGAAACAATTTTTTGAGAAGGGTATACAGCGCCTGCATGATAAATTGCTACTCTTTCGGCACATAAACCAGAAGGATAAGCAGCATTTTCTTGGTTATTACCAGGAATAATTTCGCCTGACTCTAGTAAGAGAGTTGCACCAACTTTAAAATGTGAATAAGGCGCATAAGCATTTTCACGTGCTTCATGCGCCTTATTCATTAAGTTTTGAATCGAAGAAGGTAATTCCGAAATTGATTCGAAAACCTCTAATTCTGTTTTAATTATTATTTTTTTCGCCAAATTCTAATATTCGTCGTATTCATCTCCAAAATTGAAAGTTAGACCAAAACGAAGTGAACCTTCTAATGGACTTCTTACTTTTGAAGTTGAAAATAAATAAGAGACATCAATATTAATTGCTGTGTATTTAAAACCAGCTCCAATTGATAAAAACTTTCTTGAACCTTTTTCTTCACTTTCATTAAAGTATCCTGTTCTGAAAGCAAATGAATCTTGGTACCAGTATTCTGCACCAATAGCCCAAGTAAATTCTTTTATTTCTTCTCCAAATCCATCAGGAGCATCTCCAAATGATTGGAAAATTCCTGAGAAGAAACTAATATCTTGATAATCTGCATTGTTTTCAGCAATTTCTTCAGTAGTAATTTCACCATCACCATTTAAATCTGGATTTTGTGGCGTTGGAACTAATAGTTTATTAAGCTCTATGTTTACTCCTACTTTATTGTATTCATCTAAAATAAAGTCAAAACCAACACCTAAACCTAAGTTTGTTGGAAGGTTATTTTCTTGACCTACTTCATCATACTTAATTTTTGGTCCAATATTAGAGATATTAAATCCACCTCTCCAACGACCATCGAAATCACTATATGCTATTTCTTCACTCTGGTAGTAACCAGAAATATCAACGGCGAATGAACTCGCTGCGGTAGCATCTCCTTCTAAGGCACCAATTTTAAGGTCTGACCTTAAGTAACGTCCAGTAACGGCCATTGCAATACGATCACTAAGTCGTAATGAATAAGAAAGATCAAAAATTAGTTCATTTGGACTTTCAATTAGGGGTTCTTGAATGGCATCTTGTCTTAACTCAACATCACCTAAACTAAAATAACGTAAGCTTCCTGCCACTGCACTACGCTCATTTAATCTGTTATAATATGTTAAGTTACCTAAAAATATGTCATTAACTAACTGACTTAAATAAGGGGTATAGGTAACTCCAACTCCTTGTTTTGAAATAGCAAATGCATATTTTGCAGGGTTCCATTGTTGTGAAAAAGCATCGGCAGAAGTAGCTACTCCGATATCTGCCATACCAGCAGAGCGAGCATCACCTGCAATTAATGCAAATGGCACTGCTGTTGTTATAACTCTTCTATCTTCATCTTGTGCAGAAACTTTAATAGTAAATAATACGATTAAAATTGGAATGATAATTTTTTTCATGAGGTATTTAAAATTTTGACAAATATAATTTATAATTTTTATAGAATAACTAGTTTTTCATATTTTTCAACTAGTTGGTTTGTTAACGTCGATTTTACTGAAATCTTATATACATAGACACCTTTTCCAATTAAATCTCCAAAATCATCTTTTCCGTCCCAAATTATTTCACGTGAAAGAAACCCGTCTGTGTTTATTATTTGATTTTTTGTCCAAACAATTTTACCTGTAACTGTAAAAACTTGAACTTGTACGTTTAATGGTTCAAATGGTCTATTGTGATTAAACCAAAACTCGGTATAATTTACAAATGGATTGGGATAATTTAATACTCGAGTAATTTTTAATTCATCATCATTTGCAACAACAAATTGTATATCTGCTGTGGAAGAATTATTATATACATCCCAAGCTTTTAAAGTTAAGGTATGTAATCCGTCTTCTAAATCTCTTAGTTTAAAATTTGTAATTCCTTTTGTGAAATCATCAACTTCTGCTTGATAATACTCATTTAAAACAAAAGGATTTGCTTCATCACCGTCTAGTATTGCAGTAATATCATGGCCAATCCCACTAGCGGTATTAATACCGTTATCATCTTGTAATTTAGCTATTAAAAATGGTGAATCGTTTGTAATTCCACCAGAAACAAAGCTTTCATCATTCATGAAAAGTTGAATTAATGGGCCTTCATTATCTTCAGGGGCATTTTCATTTAATCCTCCAACTTTTAAATCTAAGTTATAACCTGTTTGGTTTTCTAATTCGTTATTTTTTTGAGAATAAAAATTTACTCTCCCTAAACCAACAGGAATTTGTATGTCTCTTGGCACTACAAATTCAAATTCAAAGAAACCATTATCAACTGTAGCTTTACCATTAAAGATTGTTTCCCCTAAGGTTGTAAAGTTTAATATTAAAAGTTCACCATTCTCAGTTATTCCATCATTCCCTAATGTATTTCTTTGGACATCTTTATCAAATATCTTAGCTTCTAATACCCCATTATAATCTGCAAATAACTGACCGTTTTCTTGAAGTATTTCTCCTCCAATTCTTACTTTACTTAATGCTTTTAGTGTATCTGTAGCTTGTCCTATAGGCACTCCATTTAAACTAGTTAGACGAATACTCTTTTTAGGAAACGCTAAATGCATCGCAGGATCCCCTATATAAAAGATTACCCTCCTATTGCGATCATTATTATCAATAAAGTTTTTAGTTATTCGTAATGCTTCTGCAGGAGTTTCGGGATTGTCTTCTCCAAAACCAAATAGGTGTTCTGTCAAATCTTCATTAAATGTAACCCCTAAAGTTACACTTACAGAACGCGTAGTTGTGATCATAGAAATTGCTCCTCCTTCTTTATTCCAATAGGTAAATTCTCCAGCTGTTGGTCTTAGCGGGTTATCAAATTTGGTAAATTCGCAAGTAACAGTGACAATACAAGGGTATCTATTTTTATTTTGTAAATTTTGCGCTTCGCCTTTTGTGAAAACAAATTCTTTTGCTAATCCATCTTCACCTCCATGTCCAAAATAGTTCACAATTAAACTTCCAACTTCTACCGCATTTTTTATTGCTTCATTAACTTCAGGATATCTATTACCACCTGCTGATGTTTCTTGTTGAAATGCATCTGAATGAATCTTTTTAACATTTATAAAAGGCTTTTCGTTGGATACTTCATCACCTATTCCATCTAAAACAACTTCTAATCTATGATATTCATATACTTCATCTACATCATCTGAAATTATAACAAAATTATTTCGCCAATTCCCATAGGATACTTTAGACTCATAGTTTACAATTTTATCAATCATAGCATTGGCTAAACTAACCTCATCTACCAATATTCTTCCTACCGCAATATCTAATTTATCTGTACCTGTCATACTTCCTTCGCTAATATCCATGGAGCCATAAAAATCATCAGACATAAAAGAAGAAAAGGTACTTGTACTTGGTCTTGTATGAAATGTCGGTACTATGTTGTTATTGTTTGGAAGTCTAGACTTATAATCTACGGAGCTATCGCCAAATAAACAGAGGTATTTTATTTTTTTATCATCGGAAGATGCATTTTCATATATATATCTTACAAAGTTTCTAATGGCACTAATATCTTGTTTTCCTGAGCTAAATTCATTGTAAATTTTATCTGTAGTTACCACTTTTACATTTAGCCCATCTATTGTTTTTCTATGATTTGCAAGACGTAAAGCAGGCTGTAATAAAAATGGTGCCGTAATAATTAAATAATCTATATCTTTAAAATTACCTGAAGCATCATTAAAAATAGTCCCTTTTAAATTTTGATTATAAACTACTGTTTCAGGACCTTTGATGGGTGTGAAAAAATCGTTAGGATTAATAGCTACATATTCTCTTAAATCTCCAAGAAATGCTTTAAAACTAAAAATTGATTGGTTCTCTGAATTTTGTTTTGCAACAACTGATTGAATATCTGTAACATCCCAAACCTGAGAAAATTGATCTGCACTACTAATTTGATATTCACCAATTCCAAACATTTCGTCTGCATCACTGATACGAAAGGATAATTGACCTCCAATACCTACTAATTGTCTAATTGCATTCACTCTTATATAATCTATATAGCCAACGCTTGATGGATTTCCAGCATTATTATAAATTAAATCTACTTTAACGGTTTCGCTACCTGCAGGTAATATTTCTGTAGAGGTTCTTGTGTTCAATAATGTTGGATCATCTATTGCATTAAATGTTAATGGGTTTACACTAGTTTCATTTATAGAAATTGCCATTGAAGTTTGCGATTCAGAAGCAGAAGCAACTTTAGTTACAATTTTCATAGGTTCTCCTTCGACAATATTGGGGAAGGTAAACTCAAAATGTTGTTCGCTTTCAATATCAAATCTATTTCCATACCATCTTCTTCCAACTATCGCTGGGGAGTATTGATCTTGTTCATGAAATTGAGAATCGTTAAAACTTGTAAAAGAAACATTAGAACTGCCAGAAGGCTCAACCATTTCTTGAACTCTCATTCCGGGCCCACCGTCACTTGTGATAAAATAATAAGATTCTTCATTATAGGGATTAATATTAGAGTCATTTTCAAGATGATATCCTTCGGTACTGATTCCATAAAACAAAACATAATCGTTAGTGTCAAAAGACCCGTCTTCCTCACCTATTACTTGAATAGCATTTTCTGGTATATCAAAAAATAAATTTTCATTATTTTTTAGTGGCAATGGTTTCCCTCCACTACTATAAATTTTTATATTTCTTGGATTTATACCATCGGTATTCATTCCTAAACTAGACAAAAAACTTTTACTTATTCGATAAATACCTGTTTTATCTATTTGAAACTTGTACCAATTACCTGTAGCTAATACAGAATTTGAGATTGGTATTCTATTTGATCCCGAATTTAAACCACCTGTAAATTGGGTTGCACTTTTAGTGTAGGTAAATGAAAAAGAAACTACTTTTTTATATTGACCCTGAATATTTACTACAGGAGATATAGTTATCGAACTAAAAATAATATCCCTTGCCTTTGTACTATACACAGAATAAACAAGTTCATTTGGTATTAAGTCTTTATTTATTTTATTTAATTCATCTGTACTTATTGCACTATAAGAAACATTAAATACTTTTAATGAACTTTCAATAGCAAAGCCATCATCTTGCCATTGTTTATTATAACTTAATGTAAAATTATCGATTAAAAGATTTAATCTAGTTGGTTTTTTAACTTTTGAGACACTGGTTTTGTTTTGAGTTAGAGAACTCCAATTAATAATAATATCTCTTTTCTGCGCTAAAACTGTAATAGGCAAGAAAAATATAATAAACAGTACAATTTTTTTCATCTTAATAAATAACGCTTGAAATATACACTTAGTATGGTTATTTAAATTAAAATTTTTCATAAACATCAATTTTATATAATATTTTAGAAACAAATACGTTTCCTTTAGGTCAGTAGAAAAAAAGTATTGAACCTGACAGTTTATTAATTATTAAAATATTATTGACTTTTTATCGTTAATTACTATATTGCGAACCCAAATTTTTCATAACCGGAAAACTATGAACTTTAGAAAAACCCAAATACTACAGCTTTTTATCGTTGTAATTTCGACCTTATTAATGGTTAGTTGCAACAAAACCAGAGACTATAAAAGTAGCTCTCGAGCTACAGGATGGAAAATGAACGCCAAAGAAGGCGGTTTCCAACATAATCCAGATGCTAAAGAACAAGAAACCGGACCAGGTTTAGTCTTTATTGAAGGTGGTACATTTACCATGGGTAAAGTACAAGATGATCCAATGCATGACTGGAATAATACTCCAAACCAGCAACACGTTCAATCATTTTACATGGATGAAACAGAAGTTACCAACCTAATGTATCATGAATACTTAGACTGGTTAAAAACAGTGTTTCCTCCAGAAGATGAAAATTATAAAAACATTTACAAAGGTGCGCTTCCAGATACATTAGTATGGAGAAACCGTCTTGGTTACAATGAAGTTATGACGAATAATTATTTACGTCATCCTGCTTATTCAGACTACCCTACGGTAGGTGTTAGTTGGATACAAGCTGTAGAATTTTGTAACTGGAGAACAGATCGTGTTAATGAAATGATCTTAGAGGTTGAAGGAATAACCTCTAGGGATGCTAGATATAATGCAAAAGCTGGTGAGACCTTTAGTACTAAAACATATTTAAATGCCCCAACACAGACTTACGGTGGAAATGATTCTATTACTAGAGGCGGTAAAAGATCTGAATCTTTAGCAAAAAGAAGTAAAGACAGTACTAACTTATATGTACAACGTAAAGATGGTTTGCTAATGCCAGGTTATCGTTTACCAACAGAAGCTGAATGGGAATATGCAGCTCTTGGATTAGTTGGATTACGTAGTTATAATGTTTATAGAGGTAGAAAAAAATATCCTTGGGATGGGCAATATACTCGTTCTGGAGCAAGAAGATCTCGTGGTGACCAATTAGCTAACTTTAAACAAGGTGATGGAGATTACGGTGGTATTGCTGGATGGAGTGATGATGGTGCAGATATTACTGCTGAAGTAAAATCATACGAGCCTAATGACTACGGATTATACGATATGGCAGGAAATGTTGCTGAATGGGTTGCTGATGTTTACAGACCTATTGTAGATGATGAGTTTAATGATTTTAACTACTATAGAGGAAATGTATATACAAAAAACTTTATCGATAAAGATGGAAAAGTGAAAATTGTAACCGCAGACTCTATCGTTTATGATACCTTAAGTAATGGTAAAATTATTGCTAGAGACTTGCCGGGTGAAATCGTTCAAGTACCTGTAGATGAAAATGAAACTTATTTAAGAACCAACTTCTCTAAAAGTGATAATATAGATTATCGTGATGGAGATAGATCTTCAACAAGATACTATCAATCATTTGGTGATGATGATGAATCTGAAGAAGAAGACTCTAAACGAATGTATAATTCACCTAAGCACCAAGTTTCTGCTGATAGTTCTGGAACAATGGATCGTCAATATGATAAAGATGCAAGTAGAACTTCTTTAGTTAATAATGAAGTTAGAGTTTATAAAGGGGGTTCTTGGAGAGATAGAGATTATTGGTTAGATCCTGCTCAAAGAAGATATTTTCCACAAGATATGTCTACAGATTATATCGGGTTTAGATGTGCAATGTCTCGTGTAGGTTCAAAATCTAAAAAAGGAAAAAGACCAACACATTAATCGTCTTTTATTATAAAATAATTAAAAGCCCTTCATAATTATGGAGGGCTTTTTTTATATCTTTATTCTATGAACATAAAAACACTTCATCAATATTTTTTAAAGAGCTCTGGGGTTTGCACTGACACACGTAACATTAAAAAGGATTGTTTGTTTTTTGCCTTAAAGGGGGAAAACTTTAATGGAAACAAATTTGCTGTAGAAGCGATAAAAAAAGGTGCCATTAAAGTAATAATTGATGAAAGGAAATACCAACTACCCACTGGCGAAACCTTACTTTTTGAGAATGTTCTCACTACCCTACAAGAATTAGCCTCGTTTCATAGAAATTACCTTAACATGCCGATTATAGCACTTACAGGAAGTAATGGAAAAACTACATCTAAAGAATTAATTAATTGTGTGTTATCTAAAAAATTTAGAACTACTGCTACCATTGGAAATCTAAATAATCATATAGGAGTGCCCCTAACGCTACTTTCAATGAATCTTGAAACAGAAATTGGAGTAGTTGAAATGGGTGCTAATCATCTTAAGGAGATTGAATTATTATCAAATATTACACAACCTAATTATGGTTACATTACTAACTTCGGAAAAGCACATTTAGAAGGTTTTGGTAGCTTAGAAGGTGTAATAAAAGGAAAAACAGAATTATATCAATATCTTAAAAACAATAATAAAACTATTTTTATTAATGCAAATGACCCTACACAATTAAAATATTCCGAAGAGATAAAAAGCATCACTTTCGGAAATAAAAATCAAGATTTTCATGTAGATTTAATAGATGCAAGCCAAAAAGTAGTGGTTTCTTTTCAGAATTTAAAGATACAAAGCCAATTAATTGGATTATATAATTTCGATAATATTGCAGCTGCTATTGCAATTGGCAGCTATTTTAAGGTTTCAAAAGAAGATATAAAAGAAGCAATTGAAACATATATTCCAACCAATAATAGATCTCAAATCATAGATAAAGAAAGCAATAAAGTCATTTTAGACGCTTATAATGCAAACCCATCTAGTATGTTGGCAGCACTTGAAAACTTTATTCAATCTGAAGGAGCTGATAAAATAATGTTTTTAGGAGATATGTTTGAACTAGGAAATGATGCTGAAAAAGAACATCAATACATCGTTTCATATATAGAAAAAAACTTCAAAGGAATAGCCTATTTAGTAGGTGAAAATTTTTATAAAACAAAAACAAATGCTTCAAATATTCATAAAATTGAACATTTTGAAGCATTAAATACTTTACTAGAAAATCTAAATTTTCAAAAAAAACATATCCTGATAAAAGCTTCACGTGGGATGGCTTTAGAAAGAATACTTGATCTAAATTGTTTTAGTTAACTATTAACTTCTTAGTAAGTGATGTGCCTTTTTGAGTCGTTAACCTAGAAAAATAAACACCACTTGATAATTGAAGGTCAGCTAATGAAATTTTATGAGTACTTGCTTGTATCTCTTCATTCATTAATATTTTCACTAATTTACCTGAAGTATCGTAAATTCTTAGGTAAATAAATTCCGCATCTTGTAAGGTAAATTGTATATATGAACTCTCATTAATAGGGTTTGAAGAAACTAAATATTCATAGGTATTTGCATTATAATCGCTATTAGACAAAAGACTTAAATCAACAAATATTACTGAAGACCCCATTGGTATTCCCATGATGTCTGTATCTTGATTATATCCAATATCTGCAGGATTATTTAAACTAGGTGTTGTAACTATTTCAGAAATAGAAAAATCATTATTATATTTTGTAATTCTATCTGGAGACCATGAAGAAATATAATAATTCCCTAAACTATCATCGACAATACCATCAATATTTGTAAGGCTTGTTGTAATAATAGTCGTAACTAAATTTGTTCCTAAATCTACCGCTTTAACTTGTGCACTACCACCCCAAGTAACAAATAACAATCGATTATTTGTTCCATCGTATAATACTCCGTTTGGTGTTCCTCCTGTATTCGATACGAGTTCTGTATAGGTTGGGTTTGAAATATCACTTACATCGATTGAATATATTTTTCCTGCTGAAAAATCTGTGACAAAAAGCGTATTTGCTCCATCATTTGTCAATCCATTTAAAAAACTAACTCCAGGTATTATAAGGTTCATTACCTCATCTTCATTGCTAAGGTCATATCCTTTTATTCTATTTGAAGCAACAGCAAACAAAGTGTTTCCAAGAACTTCTAATCCGTGAGATGCATTTCCAGCACCAAAATAACTTAGATTTCCCTCACCATCATCTGCAATAATTCTAGAACCATTAGCAACTAACCATTGATTATTTACAGGGTCAAACTCTACACTTTCAGCAGATTGATAACTTTGTGCCATTAAGAAAGACACACTAAATAGGAACACAAATTTGATTATACTTTTCATAGTTTTTTTTTCGAAGCTACTAAAAATAAATGATAGTTATTTAAAAAAATAAATTCCGCAAACTTGCGAAATTTATTTTTTAATATACACTCAAAAATCCTCTGAAATTAAATTGCTTTTTCCCATGCTCTATTTTTAAATGCATCGTCAACAGGAGTATGAAAAAAATGATTAAAATAGTTGCTCATCGTTTTTACACCAATTCCAGCTATAACACCTAAAATATGACTTTCTGTATAACCCGAATTTAAAAAATTATTTATATCTTTTTCAGAAGGTAATCCCCTTGTAACAGTCATAACTCTAGAGAATAAGCTCAATGCCTTTAATTTTTCATCAGGTATTTCTGAATTATTTCTAATTGCATCAGTCACCTCTGTTGGAACTTTAGACATCATATCACCAACAAAACTATGGGCAGCCATACAATAGTCACAATTATTTTCATAAGCTACTGATAAAAAGACCACCTCTTGCTCCTGAGGAGAAAACCCAGAATTGGCTCTAAAAGAAGTATAAGCCGAAACATACCCTTCTAATAAAGCAGTGTTATTTGCCATACCGGCATACATATTAGGGATCATTCCCATTTTCTTTTTTGTTGTATTTAATATTTCTTTTGAAATATCAACTAGTTCATCACTTGTTTTAAGTTTTAAATTCATAATTATTATTTTTAAATTAATATTTCTAAGCATTTGCTTAGTTTAGGTGTAAAAAAAAGCTATAAATTTTCAAATGTATTTTCAATAAAATCATTTAGCTGATCTGCTTCAAACATTTTTGAAGCTACAGATAAACCTTGTAAAGAAACCATTAAATAATTTGCTTGCTTATTTATGATACTATGTTTTATTAGTGAATTGAATTTTAGTTTTTCTATAAATAAAGATTTTATATCTGTCGCAAACTTTATAATTTCAGAAGTTATAATAGGGTCAGCGTTTTCACCTAATTCATTAACAGTATTAGTAAGTAAACACCCTTTACTCTTTTTAGATTGCTTAGAAAATTCTATAAAATCTTTAAAGTATTGTTTTATTGCTCCTTTTCCTTCCTTAGAATTCTTCAGATTATCAATAAGTTCATTTTTTGCTTTTCTTTTATAACATTTTATACTCTCTAGAAAAACACCTTGTTTATTACCAAAACTAGAATATATAGAAAACTGATTAATTCCCATTTCTTTTTCTAACATTCGAACAGAAGTAGCTTCATATCCATTACGCCAGAATAAACCCATGGCCTTTTCAATTACTTCTTCTTCAATATATTGTTTTTTCCTTGCCATATTTCAAACTCTGCAACAAAACTAATCAAACGCTTAGTTACAATAAAACTATTAACGTTTTTTTATACTTTAACTATAAAATTTAAGCAGTAATTCGATTCATCGTAATAGACTTCTTCTTAAAACTGAATCTAATCTGTTGAAAATCACCATTTCTAAGTTTTTCAATTTCTTCTTCTGAAATATCAAAGCTAACTTGTGACATAAACCGGTTTGAAATAGTTGAAAATTCGGCAACTATTTCTTGTGTATCAGATTTTAATTCAAAATCTTTAGCTCCGCCAATAAAACTTAAGGTTCCTCCATTAAATGTTTTAATATTGATTCCGCTAAAAAGAATTGTTTCTAAAAATAAATACCCGTTTATATCGGAAACACCCACATATATCTGACCTTCTTTAGACTCAGCAATTTTATCGCCATCAACATTTTCCATTTTTTCTTCAGTAAATGTATCCACATGCAATCGTTCCATTGCTTTTACACTTCCAAACGCTGCTAGTACTTTATCTATTTTTTTGAACATAATTGATATACTATTTATTAAATTTTAATCGTTTGCAAAGATTAAAAATTATCCACCAATCATCACATTAAAAGCTTCGTTAATTATTTCATCTCCATAAGCTTTTGTATCTACCACTATTGAAGCTGCCATTCCTCCTATTATTATAACTATTAAAAAAAATGACAAAGCAAAATTAGCCCCAAGAATTCCTGCGGAAACAAAAAAATAATTCACCACTATAAAATTTAAATAATGAAAAAAGTTCTGAAGTAACGTGGAGTTTTCAAAAATATTTAAGAGATGACAAAGGGCAACGTATCGATTACTATTTTTCAGCGACTAAAAACACGCGTTCAAAAATTACCAAGCATTTGTAATCTCTTAGGAATCATAATACCCTAGCTTTAAATAGTTGTTTTTAAAATCTGTCATTTTATGGATAAACTTTTTATTATCCTGATAGTTTTTGTTTTTCTTAAACTGTATACAATTTCCGTTTGAATGAATGCTAAACGTTTGGGTGCTATAGATAACTAAGCGGTAAAATGGTATTATCCAAGAATAACGATCTAGCCTATTTGTAAAATGTATGATAATTCCTTTAGGTCTTAATTCAATGTTCGCATAATTAATAGCTGCTGAATGCATATTCTTAGGCTGTAGTTTAGCACTTAATTCTTCTATCATGAACCTACTAGAACCAATAGTTCCCATTTTTATTTTTTCAAAAAAAGTAAATGATTTTCCTACTAAATGGGTGCTTTCTTTTGTATAATCTTTGTTTGTATAACTTGTATTAAATATCATTTTACTTTCTTTAATTTATCTTTTTTAATTATGTAGGGACCCTAAATACTCTTCTCCATTCGCTATATGTTTTTGTTGCTTTTCAAAAGGCATTTTATCAAACATTCTAACTAACATTCCCAATCGAGGATTTGATAAAAAGAAATCGCGATGGGTATGCATAAATCGCCAAAACATACCATCCCAAATATCTTGCCATTCTCCTTTTTTGTAGTTGCTCATTTTCATTAGATAATTACTGCCACTTATATAGGGTTTAGTAGCCATTAATCCTCCATCTGCAAATTGACTCATTCCGTATATATTGGGTACCATCACCCAATCATAAGCATCTATAAAGAGCTCCATAAACCATCTATACACTTCGTCTGGATCAAACTCACACAGCATCATGAAATTACCTAAAACCATTAAACGCTCTATATGGTGGCAATAACCCGTTTGCAATACTTTTTTAATAGTTTGGTCAATGGGCGGAATACCGGTAGTGCCGTCATAAAATGAAGCAGGTATTTTCTTTTTAAATTTCCAGAAATTGCTGGTACGTTCTTCGCTTCCTCTAGACTCATATACCCCTCTTATAAACTCTCGCCATCCTGTAATTTGGCGCACAAAACCTTCGGTAGAATTAATAGGTACATTGTTTTCTTTAGCATAGAGCAAACACGCCTCAATAATTTCTTTGGGTGTTATTAAACCTACATTAAGCATCGGTGTTAACACACTGTGGTTTAGTATAGAATTTTCAGCAACAATAGCATCCTCATATGTGCCAAATTCCATAAAGCGCTGCTCAAAAAATTGATGAAGCCACGCTTTTGTCGTTTTAAAACTGGTTGGATATAAAGAATGTTCTGTAAGGCTTCCTAAATGAGTTGAAAAGTGCGTTTCGACATAGTGTTTGGCTTCTATATAATAGCTATCTATATCTGGAAATTGAATAGATGGTGGTATCTTTTTAGCAGGGTATTTCTTTCTGTTTTCAGTGTCAAAGGTCCATTTACCACCTGTTGGTTTGCCATCAGAATCCATCAAAATATTTCGCTTTTTACGCTGCTCTGTATAAAAAGTAGTTTGATGGTATTTCTTTTTATCACTTCTAAAAAAAGGTACTAGGTCTTCTTTAGAATTTAAAAATAAAGGAGATGTATGTTGAGTGGCTGTTATTCCACTTTCTAAAAATCCCTTATCTAATCTTTTTTGAAGCCAATTATCTGTTGGATCTATATAGTTGATGTGCGCAACACCTTGTTGTTTCAATTTAGGGATGAGTAGTCTGATATCCGAAATATCTTCTGTAGCTTCAATATAGCGTACTTCAAGGTTTTTATCTTTCCGAAGAAAATCTGCATACCGTTGCATAGTTGCTCTATGAAAGGCTATTTTTTGCTTGTGGAATGGATACTGCTTAAAGAACAGGTATTCCTCTATTAAATAGAAAGTAGCATCCTTCACAAAAAGTGGAGACTCTTGGAATAATTGATGTGGAAATAGTATGTTAATTTGTTTCATTTATTTCTTCTACAGCGTTCACTACAATATTTAACTTGATCCCAACTCTTTTCCCATTTTTTACGCCACGTAAACGGACGCTCACAAACGACACATGTTTTTTGGGGAAGGTGTTGTTTTTTCATAATTAAAATTCTGGCACTTCTTTTACTCTCACATAAGGGAAGTTTCCTATTTTTTTTAATGAATAGTAACTATTTAAACCAGAAATACCAACACTATTTGCAGCCTCTAAATCAACATCACCGGCTATTATTGATGTATCAGGAAGTATAAGATGCTCTATTTCTCCAACTACTAAAACAGTATTATTAATCTTAATATCAATCGCTTCTACAAAACGCATTCCCATTTTAAAGGTACTTTCTGCTACAAAGGGAGCTATAAAGTCGTTGATGTATTCTTCAGAAAGATTGCAACGGTTAAATTCCGAAACATCCACATGGAATTTTGCAGAAGTGTAATGGGCATTTTTTATAAATTCTGGATGAATATGATTAATCGTGTAACAACCATTTTCTATAATATTATGGTAGGTATGCCCTGCATCTGTTGTTCTAGGCCTAGATATAAAGCCTAAAAGTGGAGGGTTACTTCCTAAATGCACTACCGAACTAAATATTGCCAGATTGGTTTGATTTTCTTTGTTAATGGTACCTATAAGATTTGCAGGTTTGATGCCTGTAGCTGAATTAATAATTTTTAACCGACTAATACGATCTAATTTTTCTATGTCTTCTTTAGTGTAAATCATTATGTGTTCTATTTACATGAGTGTTTAGTAAGCGTTGCTTCTCTTTTTGCACTGCTGGATGCTTTTTATGTCCCCAGATTTTATCTCTTGCGATTTGTGCACTTTCTTTCAAATTCACAATAGGCAAGGGATAATCCTCTCCTATCACAACGCTACAAAAAGCTTGTTCCATTGGTGTCATTTTCCAAGGCTCGTGAATATGAGTAACAGGAACATTCCTTAGTTCTGGAATCCATTTTTTTATAAATATACCTTCAGGGTCATGCTCTTGTGAATTCTTCACAGGATTGTATAATCGCACCGTATTAATACCTGTTGTGCCAGCCTGCATTTGAAATTGCGGATAGTGAATACCTGGTTCGTAGTCTAAAAATTGCCTTGCTAAGTGGTAGGTTCCATCTCGCCAATCTTGATCTAGATTTAGTGTTAAAAAAGAAACTACCATTGCGCGCATTCTAAAATTAATCCAGCCCGTTTGTTCAACGGCACGCATACAGGCATCAATTAAGGGATAACCTGTTGTGCCTGTTTTCCAAGCTTTAATAAAGGTTTCATTTTTTATATGTGCTAATAGCTCATAACCGCTGTTAATACAATTGGTTTCATAACTACATTCTACTTCAAATTTCTGAATAAAATGACAATGCCAATGCAATCTGGTAAGCATCGCAGAAAAAGCCCTCGTGTTTTTTGTTCCGTTAGGGTGTGTGCCAATAAATTGAAAGGCCTGTTTAATACTCATATTTCCCCAAGCTAAATAAGGCGATAGTCTGCTGCATCCCATTCTACTTTCGGTAGGCTTTGAGATGTGTTTTTGATAGTTAAAACCTCTTTGGTTCGTAAATGATTTTAAATAGCGCCAGGCATTTTGCTCTCCAGCGGGCTGATATTGTTTCGAGTATTCTTTTAATTGCGCTTCTTTTTTTTTAGGAAGTGAAAAGTGATGTTCAAATGGCTCTTCCATTGAAACTGAATACTTGTTTTGGATTACTGGCGAATGCATTGCAATATGCCATTGTTTGTTCCAAGCATCTCTGTTTTTAATTCCTCTTAGAATCCCATCTCGCTGTGACTCTTCCCATTTAATATGATGCTTTTTACAAAAAGAACGCACTTGTTTGTCACGCTCCCAAGTTCTTTGGGTCCCGCTTTCTCGAAAACTAAAAAGGCCTCTTATATCAAAGGATTCTTTCAAGTATTGAAATACGTCAATAGCTTCTCCATAGAAAACATCAACACGTCTATTTGAAGGAACTAGTGTCTTGTTTAAGGCTACAATAGAATGATAAATAAACTGTAAATGCCTTGGACTTGTATCTGGATATTCAATGAGTGACGGCTCAAACAAGTACATTATGCGATATGGAATACCCGCTTGCTCTGCCTTTAGCAGCGGTTCGTGGTCTTGTGAGCGGATGTCACGTTTTAACCAAACAATATTTATAGCTTGGTTTTTCAATAGGTAAGCTCTTTTTTACATTTTTTCCAAAAGGCAAAGAAAGAAGGATAGTAGCCCTGCACATCAAACATCCAATCTCTAGGTTCTTCAATGCCTTCGTAGTGATTGTTTAAGGGATGCTCTTTATAGTAAATATTTTCGGAGGAGAAATCTGTATTGAAATCTTTAAATTCTCCAATATAGATTTGAATATTATCTATATTCTCTTCGGAAAATTTAAGGATAAAATCAATCGTTTTTTGCGATACGGGATAGTGCTCAAAATGCGAAGGCTCCAATAATAGAACTCTATTTACAGTAAGCTCTTTTTTCCAAAGTGGGTCTAGATTGTAAAAATTATAAATGCAGGTCGGAAGTGTTTCATCAATGCTAATTGACCTCTGATTTGGCAAAGGAGTTTTTAAAATTATTTGTGAAGTATTTTTTAAAATTTCTGGAATTTCTAGGGTGTTAAAAGCGTCATAAGGCACATCTAGAAAAGTATTTTTTTGTTGAGTGAAACAGTATTTGTTTATATTGTCTTGATTAGCAACATATTTCTTATTCGCATTTGCTCCAGCCACCCATTGCCAGCTTAAGGCGTTGCTAGCCCAATCTGCATCGAGTAAATGATAATACATCCATTGTGCTGGGACTTTCCAATGACTTTGCCCCATATTACAGGCAATAGATGCGATATACATTCTTAAATGATTATGTAAATAACCTGTTTTATAAAATTCTTGAATGGCTTTATCTATAGCTTCAACACCTGTCTTGGCTTCTACAATTGCTTTTGAAATCGAAGTATTTGAAACAGGATATTGCGCGTGTTTTAAATCTTGATTAATAGCATCACCTTTGGCAACCCAAACCTGTTGCCAATAATCTCTCCAAGCTAATTCTTGTATAAATTTTTCTATCTGAGCAGGAGTATAACCACGATTTAAAACTTCAGAAAGTATAAAGTTTGTAGAAACAATACCTCTAGAAATATAAGGCGATAAATATGTAACTGAACCATTAGTGTAGTTTCGCGTTGAACCATATTTAATGGGATTAATTCGGCGAACACGTTGAAGAATTTCAGAAAATGTAGTTGGGAAAAAAGAATCTTGGGTTTTAAATAATTCCATTTATCGCTTACTTATTTTATTTCCTGAAATTGCTTTTTGACGAGAACATTTAAAGCGAGTAATATCTGGATTTCGTTTTTTTAAATGTTTCTGGCTAACACCACTATTTACTCGTTTACGCCAGCGTTTAAAACTAGATTCTTTCAAGTTTCTACGCATTAATTTAATTATTTCTTTTTCTGGCAATCCAAATTGATAAAGAATTGCTTCAAAAGGAGTGCGGTCTTCCCACGCCATTTCTATGATGCGATCTAACTCTCTTAGTGTTAATTGTTTTGTTTCTACCATAAAAACTATACTTTTTCCCAAATTTGGTCTGCATTTAAATAAAAACTGCCTAGAGAGTTAAAATTGCATTGATCTGGCGCTATTAGAGAAAGAAATGATTCTCCATTTTCTCTTTTATACAAATGATATACTTCGCCAAAAATAGGTTCAAAAGAAAATGTTGCATTAAAAATAAGTTGGTTGTAGTCAAACTCTTGCATCATTTTATCATATTCCATTTTTAGCTCTAAATACCTAGCTGCTACTTTATGATTAATTTTACTAATGCTTCGGTTCTTCCAAGCAATAGTATCTATGCTGGTAATTACTGGGGCACCCACAGAGGTTGCATAGGGCTTAAGGGCTGCATCATATTTTTGAGTTTCTTCATTAAAAACTACATTGTCTGGTTTTTTATCTGCGGTCATTTTTTTTCAAATGTTAAAATTCTATACCTTTTCTACAAAGATACGAAACGTTTAACAATAAGTTTATTTTGTTAAACAAAAAATGGTAACGCAAATAAATACACTTATAAATAAAGGAAATTTTTTTTATTAAAAGCTGAAAGTGTTAATGCTAGATTAATTTATTGACCCAAAAAAGATAAAAGTATTTAAAACCATATAAAACAAAGCGGGCAAAGAAACCCATATACTATCTTTTAAATTTAATCTCACAAAAAAACCAGATAACATAAGAAAAGCAAGACCAAAAGAAGAAATTATTAAAATTGGATTAAACTTAAGCCCTACTATTAAACCTACTGCTCCCAAAAATTCTAATGCTATTATAATTAGACCAAACTTTTCTAAACCAAACCGTTTAAATTCAGTTCTCATTTTAGGTGATTTAAAATAGTATGCAGTATAAGCAAAAAAAGAAAAACTTGAGATTAGAACGCATATTATATTTATGTCCATATCTGTTTATTATAATGATACTAATGCTAGAAAAGCACATAAAGTCAAAAGAATTAGAGAAGGTAGATGCTTAATAAAAGTGCTCCTCGTTTTGAAGTGAAAATATTGAGCGGCTACCATAAATAAGCCCATAAGAACAGATGGTATAAAAACTAAAGATGGATACCAAACACCCACAACAATTAATGTTGCCAAAGAGATTTTGGTTGCTCCTACAGAATTTCGGGTTAGATCACTTAATCCGAATTTTTTAAATTCTTCAATAACATTATGAAATCTGAAAACCCATACATAAGCAACAGAAAATGACAAAATCAATTGTACTAATTTTATAAATTCTTCCATTTTATTTTATTTTTATTAATCCTATCAACTTATGTGATGATAGAATATTTTAGTCTCAAAATTGGCAACTTCTTTTAAGTATAGTTAGCAGTTCAGTGTCTAAAAATAATGGCGGCCTCAACACAATTAAGTCACTAACTTCCTTATTTAATTTAAAGTGTTTTGGCAGCAGATAAATAATATTATCTATTTCCTTTTGTTTGACTCCCTAATTGCTAAGGCAAAACCAAAACCAAAAAGCAGTGTTATTAGACCTGCGAAATATGGTATTAAATCAATCATTTTTTACGTTATTAATTAATTTTAAGTAAATTCCAAATGCTAATATTGAAGGAACCCATAGTCCAATAAAAGTTCCGTCATCTTTGTTTCCTTGAAAATAGAGTATTTCAGAAAATATCAAGGACAATAAAGCAGCAACAAATAGGATTTTGTCAGTGGATGTAAATTTTTTAAACATTGTTCTTTATTTTTAATTCGTAGTGAAAGTATTCATTTTATTTCAAATATGTAATATTTTCTGTTTAATTATTAAAAAAAAAAAACGATAAGATGTATTATGTATAGTCTATTACATTGATCTGAAGTAGGTTTTTTTACACAAATAACCTCCTGTTACCCTTTGGGTGCTATGTAGTTAAAACAGTCATTTCCGTTCAATAATCTAGCCGAAATAAAAATGAAAACCTCAACAAGCTTATAATTAAGTAGTTGAGGCTTTATGTTTTGGGCAATGAGGGATTAACAAAAGTTTTCCCTAATATGAAACCGCTTCTGCAAATACAATCCCGTACAAGCTACACTTGTTTGTATTTTTTATTCCCAAAACTTATGAAAATTCTTTTCAACGCTATTGAAATAAAAAATCCCGATACATTTCTGTATCGGGATTGTAATTGATGTGGGCAATGAGGGATTCGAACCCCCGACCCCCTCGGTGTAAACGAGGTGCTCTGAACCAACTGAGCTAATTGCCCTCTGTTAGCGGTTGCAAATATAAGTTAGTTTTTAATTTACACAAACAATTAATTGAAAAAATTATAATATTTCTGCAACGACAAATGTACTTCCTCCCACATAGATCAAATCGCCTTTAGCGGCTCTTTTTATAGCCTGCGTATATGCTTCTTTTACAGATTCATAAGCAAACCCATGCAAGTTAAAAACTTCCGCTTGTTCTTTTAATTCAAGTACGGGCATTCCCCGAACCACATTAGGGCTACAGAAATAATAACTAGCTTCTTCCGGAAATAAAGGCAGAATAGTATCTAAATTCTTATCATTTACCGCTCCTAATACAATATGTAATGCTTTATAAGGCTCTTTTCTTACTTGCTTCATTACAATCGACAGCCCTTCTTTATTATGTGCTGTATCACAAATCACTTTCGGTTGTTCCCTTAGAACCTGCCACCTTCCATGCAATCCCGTGTTTTCAACAGTTTTATTTAATCCCCTTTTTAAATCGGAATTAGAAACTTTCCAATCTCCTTCATTCAATAATTTAATCGTTTCAATAACTGATTTCACATTTTTCTTCTGGTAATCCCCTAATAAATCAGTTGAATAATCCGCATCATTTTCTTCAGCAAAAAATATCGGACTTCCATGTTCTCCAGCTATATCTTCAAAAATGGGTTTTGTTTCAGGTAGCGTTTCACCAATTACCACAGGAGTATTTTGTTTTATTATTCCTGCTTTTTCTTTTGCAATTTCTGACAAGGTGTTTCCTAAAAACTGCGTATGATCTAATCCAATATTGGTAATAACTGAAACTTCCGGTGTAATAACATTGGTGCTATCTAACCTACCTCCTAGCCCCACTTCTATAACAGCAATATCTACTTGTTTTTTTCTGAAATAATCAAAAGCTAAGCCTACCGTCATTTCAAAAAAAGAAAGCTGATTCTCTTCAAAAAAAGGCTGATGATTTTTAACAAAATTTGAAACCGATCTTTTAGGAATAAGCGCTCCATTAATTTTTATTCGCTCTCTAAAATCCTTTAAATGAGGAGAAGTATACAATCCAACGCTATAACCAGCCTCTTGCAATACCGAAGCCAACATATGACTTGTAGAACCTTTGCCATTCGTGCCCGCCACATGGATAGTTTTAAAACTTTTATGCGGAGCATCTAAATAGTCAATTAGCTTAATGGTATTCGATAAATCTGCTTTATACGCAGCTTTACCCATACGTTGATACATGGGTAACTGATTAAAAAGCCACGCTATGGTTTCAGAATAATTAATAGAAATTATTTTTTTACTTGATGATTAACTTTTTAGTCACGCTATTCTTTCCTTCAGAAATAGACACATAATAAATTCCTCTGGAAATACCATTTAAATCCATTCGAACGCTATTCGTATTCGTTATTTCTTGCTGCATCACTTTTCTTCCTAAGGCATCATGTATAATCACAGAAACATTAGCAATAAGTTCTGGAATAGTTACTTGTACATATTCGGAAGCTGGATTTGGATATATTATTACTTCGGAAATAATTGAATTATCATTCAAGCTTAAAATATTACCTGAAAGATCAATCTTATAACTAGAACGACCATAGGTGCCAGCAAACATCATTTCTGAAGCTTCATGAATATACAGATCATTCACCACAACCGATGGTAAATTTACGCCTAATACTTCCCAAGAAGCCCCTTCATCGTTTGAAGCTAATACGCCAATATCGGTACCCACAAATAAATTTCCGTAGTTATCTTGTTCAATATCATTTACAGGAATGTCTGGAAGTGACGTTGAAATATTCGTCCAATTTGCTCCATTATCTGAACTTTTATATACATGACCTTCATCAACTCCAAAACGATATCCTGAAAAAGTCACATAAATCGTATTTACATCGTCTCTAGAGGCCAATACTTTCGTTACCCAATAATTTGGTAAAGTATCTGAAATTTTTGTCCAATTTGAACCTCCATCTAGCGTAACCCAAACATTACTGTCGTCTGTTCCTACTGTAATCACATTACTATTGATAGGTGAAACACTAATGGATGTTAAGGTCCCAAATGCTAAATTCCCATCATGTGGTCCATTGCTTAAGTCGGGACTTATTGCATTCCAAAGTCCAGCTGCATTGGTCGATTGATATAAACGATTCGTCCCATAATACACAATGTCTGGATTTGCTGGATCGAAAGCAATAGGTGTATCCCAATTATTAGTATCTCCTCCGTTTACACCATTTAAAGCACCACTAAATGAACCTGCATCATTGGTAGATTTTCTTAAATTACCGCGTTGAGACAAGGTATAAATAACATTGGTGTTGGTAGGATCCACTAAAGGTTGAAATCCATCACCTCCAGAAATTACAAGCCAATCACTTAATCCTCCTGTAGTGGTTCGTATGGTACTATTATCTTGTGAACCTCCATATACTTTATCTATATTTTGTGCATCGACATGAAAACGATAAAATTGTGTAATCGGCAAGGTGTTATTCTTTACTGAAGTGTCTCCATTATTAGAACTTTTATACAATCCTCCATCATTTCCAATTAGCACTTCTCCAGGTACAGACGCATTAAATGCTACTGCATGCTGATCGACATGAACTCCAGGGAATGTTGAACTCCACGTAGCACCTCCATTGGTAGACTTATCCATCCTGAAGCCAGAATTATACACCACATTCTCATCGGTTGGATCTACAAAGATTCCTCCAAACCACCAGTGGTAAGAAGTTCCATTACTTATAGAGTTCACTCCTACCCAAGTATCTCCTCCGTCGCTTGTTCTAAAAGTACCTTCTACATTTCCAACTTTATCGGTATAAAAGGCATATAGTACATTCGGATTTGATTTAGAGATATCGATACTAATTCTTCCTTTATCGTTTTCGTTACTTGGCAACCCGTTGGTAAGTTCAGACCAGGTATCTCCTCCGTTTTGAGAACGGTAGATTCGAGATGTTTCTCCTCCATATTGTCTGTTGTTAGGTCTTCTAATGCGTTCCCAACTAGCAGCATACACAATATCACCATTGGTTGGATGAATTGCCATATCGATGATTCCTGTAGAATCACTTACTAGTAATCTTTGCTCCCATGTCGTACCACCATCGGTAGAACGATATACGCCTCTATTGTCATCTTTTCTAAACAAAGGTCCCATTGCTCCCACAAAAATAGTGTTGTCGTCATTGGGGTCTATCAATACTTTACCAATACTCCCTACATTGAGTAAACCTTTCGCTTCCCATGTAAGGCCTGCATCAGCACTTTTATACATTCCATTTCCGTCGTATGCCAAAGAACCTCCTCCTGCATTTACTTCTCCTGTTCCTACCCAGATAATATCTGTGTCATTTTTTGAAATCTCCATATCGCCAATCGAAAGCATTTCTTGCTCATCGAAAATAGGCGTCCAATTTGTACCGGCATCTGTGGTTTTAAAAATACCGCCTGAAGCAGCTCCCACATAATAGGTTTCTGAGGCATCGATTGGGATTTCAATATCTGAAATACGACCTCCTATATTTAGAGGACCTGCAAATTCCCAAATCGCATCGGCATTGTTTCTTTCTGTTTGTTGTTTTTTCCATTGTATGGCAGTGCTATAAGCATCGGTCATTAGCTCTCCCGTAGGATAAGCACGTTGCATAAACATAAAGTCATGCGGTGATTTCTCACTATGTTCTGTTACAATTTTTTCTTCTGGATTGTTGATACAACTCAATAAACAGCTGAGTACGATACTTAGGATGGCAATTTTTTTCATAGTTTATTTTTTCGCAATAAATATAAGTAAAAATGTGAGGTTTCTAAGTTTTCAGCATGAATCAAATTAAATTTAATATACGGTAGCTCCTGTAAAAATTCTAAAGCCTCCCCTTTAAAAATAGTCCCATCTTATTTTCAAGTAGATAAATAATTTTCTTATTTTTATGATTAACTTATATTTAATTTTTTGATTAAAAAATATATAAAGCTTATCCCTTTTAAATAATATTCTAATGACAAAAATATCCTTTTATTTTATACTTGTTTTTTCCTTTTTAAGTGTAACGGTTTCTTCTCAAACGTTTGAAAGACAAATCTTATCATCTACAGATGATGCAGAGGAAAAATTTGATGGATCAGATGTACTTACCTCTAGTTCTGATCTTGAGTTGATGTATGACACTTTTAATGATCAAGGCCTACAAACTGTAGGCCTTAGATTTGATAACATTACCATACCTACAGATGCAACAATTTCAAATGCTTATATACAATTTACAGCAGATGGAAACAATTCTGGAGATATAAGCATCACTATTAAAGGAGAAGACGTTGCTAATTCTTTATCATTTTCAGATACTAACAACAATATATCAAATAGAGTTACAACTAGCTCAAATACAGTTTGGAACAACATACCTTCATGGGTAGATGATGCATCTGGGCTGGATCAAAGAACACCTGACATAGCTTCTATTATAAGTGAAATTATATCTTCAAATGGATGGCAAAGCGGTAACCCTATTACACTTATCTTAACTGGAACAGGTAGCGAGGATGAAAAGAGAAAAGCAGAATCATTTGATGGAAGCTCCGCACTAGCACCTAAATTAGTTTTTGAATACTCTTCGAATACTGAGGTAGATTTAGAATTAACTTCGTGTATTTCACCTACGAGTGCCACCTACCCAAACGCAACAACAGTTGTACAAGTAGAAATTACAAATTATGGAAATTTAACAGCTTCAAATTATAATGTCTCTTTTTCAATTAATGAAAATTTAATTGCTACCGAACCAGGAACAACACCATTATCTATTGGAGAAAGCACCATTTTTACATTTGCTCAAACTGCAGATTTAAGTATTTTAGGCACTTATAGTATAAACCTAGAGGTTACTATTACGAGTGATGAAAATTTGGCTAATAATGTAATCGCAAAAGAAATTTCAGTAATAAATGAGGTAGATCCAATTTTCTTTGACCAAGGAAGTTCCTGGCGTTTTTGGGACGATAGTTCAGATCCAGGAGCATCATGGAATACTGTAGGATTCGATGACTCTTCATGGCCCGTTGGTTTAAGTAAATTTGGTTTTGGTACTGGTGACGAAGAAACTGCTTTAAATGATAATTTAATTAGTTATTATTTCAGAAAAAAAGTAGACATAAATGATATCAGTTTAATAAATGATATTTATGTCCATATGGTTCATGATGAGGGCGCTATGGTTTTTATCAATGGAGAAGAAGTGCTGCGATCTGAAATGATGCCGCTAGGTCAAATCAATCATACAACAAGTGCTAGACAGAGTATTAACACTACTATTCAAAATGATTTTTTCACTTATAAAATAGATCCAAGTTATTTTGTAGAGGGTGTAAATATGATTGCGGTTACGGTTAGAAATAGAGATGCAGCAGATGGAGATCTTTCATTTGATTGCTTTTTAACGCAAGACTATACATATGCTCAAGATGGACCTTATGTTTATTATGAAGGAGGAGAGATTATCGTAGAGGAAGTAACACCAAGCGGATTAGTAAGCAATACATATGCAACAACAGATGGCTTAGAATTAACCTGCAACTTACCGCATATGGGAACGAGTTTTTCCTTTTTTCTAAAACCAGAAATTTTAATAGAACCTTCTGTTGATACTGAAACACCATCAAAATTTTTAGCAATTTCAGATTTTGATGGACATATTGAAGGTCTTACAATGGTTTTAAGAGGGGAAGGAATTATTGATACTGATTTTAATTGGACCTACGGAGATGGACATTTAATGATAAGTGGAGATCTATTTGATAGAGGCTATAATATTACTGAATCTATGTGGCTCTTATATAAATTAGAGAGTGAAGCGGAAGCACAGGGTGGTAAAGTTCATTTAATAATAGGTAATCATGAAATGTTTAATTTGACCGATGATTGGAGATATGTAGAAACTAAATACTTTAATGACGCGCATTTAATGGGGAAAAGAATGATAGAACTTTACGACGCTAATACTGAACTAGGAAGGTGGTTGCGTTCAAAAAATATTATGGAGAGAGTTGGAGATTACGCATTTTTACACGGCGGTATCAATCCAGAAATAGCTGCTTTAAATTTAACCTATGACCAGATTAACGAATACGGAAGATTGAGAATGAATGGCATTCCATGCCCTAACAGTGATTGCACAGAAGTAAATAGTTCTGACGGGATTTATTGGTACAGAGGTATGGTTGATGAGGAGTTGACACAAGGTGAAATAGATACTATTTTAGATGGGTTTACAGTAGAATCTGTAATTGTAGGACATACTAAAGATGATAATATAAGATCGCTTTATGAAGACAGAGTAATAGCAATAGATATGTATCATGTTAATAATTTTAATAATGGGTACATGAAAGCCTTACAATTTGAATTGGGCTGCTTTTTTACATTTCTTACAAATGCTTCAGGAGAAACGTACACTCAATTAAATCCAGAATGCGAACAAGTATTAGGTACCGTTTTAGATCTTAATGGTGACAATCAACTTTTACTATACCCAAGTCCTACTTCAAATGCATTAAACATTAAAATGCCCAATGATATGCTTGGAGATTACAATTATAAAATATTTAGCATGGATGGAAAAATTGTAGGTCAAGGAAAAATAAACCATGAACTATCAACTATTACAATTAATAACAGTACTGCTGGAAAATATATTTTAGTAATTAAAAGTTCTGATAGAATAATAAAAGGTTCATTTATTATAAAATAATAATGCTGTTTTAGAATGATATAATATTTCTCATTTCGTTCTTTTTTTCTATTGACTCTAACGGGTTTGTATAAGAATAGTAAGGGGTTAAAATGCACTGAGTTTCAGTTTAGCACCTAGCCAAATTTACAATTTTAACATTATTTTTATTTAAACCGTCAAACTGTAAATTTGGCGGACTTCGTTAATGTGTACCAACTTTGGGCTTGACAATTAGCTACATATTCATTGCTTAGTTCTAGTAGTGATAACACACTAATATTGTCAATAGCCATAGCAACGAAATAAAGAATACAAAAAGCAAAGTAACTATAGGGCTAAGCGTATATGAAGTGATCATAAAAGAGTGGGAATTCCACTTCATAGCTAATTGAATATAAATTGCAGTAGAAAGTACCGCTATCCAGAAAGGACTATTAGCTGAAAGTTTAAAATGAGAAGAAGTCTTTTTTCTGTAATGAAGCACAGCCTATTCGTGTAAAATTTGCTTCGCTCATGTGTTATGTCGGTTTGGAGCTAAATTAGTAAAAGAAAACGAACCCGAGGAAAACCCTTAGGGTTTTAAGAAGTATCTTTACCCTATTATTTATTCATTGCTATTAATTAACTCTCGCGGACAACTTAATGCCTGTTTGCACGTAAATAATTACACAAAAGTATTTTTAATCTAACGCTTTGCTCATCTCATTACTCTGCAATTCGTTCCATTCAAAGCAAATTGATGAACACAGGTATACCCATAAACAAACCAGAACCTATTGTTGTTTTTGAAAAACAAATAGATTTATTTAATCAAGCTACCGATGTGAAGGCTACGATTAAAATATTAGAAGCTGGTAAGCCTGTATTAATAACTTCTTTTTACAGCAATGGATTGTTACTTCTTAGTGAGTTACAGAAGTATCTTAAAAGAACCTTACCAAACAAGTCGTTTCAGGAACAACGAAAATTTAGGTCAAAATATCATACCCTTTCAAATCTTATTTTAACAGAAATTGTAGCTCATAAATTAACCGTGAAAAAAGCACCATTTATTGGTTGGTTCGAAAAATTGTATCCAGAAACTAGCGATTTCTTATTGTCTTTTCCTCAAGTTCAAGGGCTAAACAGTGCATGGCAATGGTACCAGAATGGAATTTCAATTCCTGTATTACGAAATAAAATACATCCATATTATGGCACTTATTTCCCTACACGTTTTGATCATTTGATACTTTTCGACAATTGGTTGAAACGGTATGAGGGTCCTAAAAAATCTGCAATAGATATTGGAATCGGAAGTGGTGTTCTTTCTTTTCAAATGGTAAAACATGGTTTTCAGAAAGTTTTTGGAACAGACACAAACCCTAATGCGATTGTTGGACTCACAGATTTTATGGGAACTACAAAGTTGTCTAGAAAAATAGAATTAGATTTTGGTTCTCTTTTTAGTACCTGGGAAAAGCAGACCGAATTAATTGTTTTTAATCCGCCTTGGTTGCCGAAAACTAAAAATACAGATAACATTGATGGATCTATTTACTACGATAAAGATCTATTCCCTGACTTTTTTGAAGAAGCGAAAAAAAGACTTTTACCCGAAGGAAAACTAGTCATCATATTTTCAAATTTAGCTCAAATAACGAAGGTAACAAAAGACCATCCTATTGAGAAGGAACTAGCTAAAGGCAATAGATTTCAATTGGAAAAATGTTTTAAGAAATCGGTAAAGGCTGCTTCTGAAAAAACAAAGAGAGATCAACACTGGCGTTCTTCTGAAGAGGTAGAACTTTGGGTATTGACAAACGCTGTTTAGCTGCAAAACTTAGATTGATTTGAAGTCCCAAAAAGCATTTTTTGGCAAAGGGGCTTCGAAGGTTTTTAACTCTTTAGAACTTGAAGTTTGATAGGTTAATTTCCTCGCATGAAGACAAATAGATAGCGGAACGTATTTTTGATCTGAACCATATTTTTCATCTCCAATAATAGGCAGTCCTATATGCGCTAATTGCGCTCTTATTTGATGGAATCGACCTGTTTTTGGTTTTATTTCTAACAGGTAACCAAAATCATTTTTACCTATAACTTGATAAGAAAGAATACATTCTAGCGAGTCTTTCGATTTTGATTGGACGATATCTGCTCTTTTTTGTAAGTTATTTTTTACAAGAAAATTAAGTAAGTTTCCTTTGTCTTTTGGCGGTTTGCTTTTAACAATTGCAACATACGTTTTTTGGACTTTCCTGCTACTAAACAGCTCATTAAACTCCACAAGAATACTTTTCTTCTTAGCAAAAACTAATACGCCACTTGTCACACGATCTAATCTATGTATGATACCAATATAAGGCTTTGGTTTATTTTTTAAAAGGTATCCATGAACCTGACTCTCAACAGTGATATTCTCGTAAGGGCTTTTTTCACTGATCAATCCAGCTATTTTATTTACGACTATATAATCGTTGTTTTCATGTACTATTTCAAGGTTTTGCATTCGCAGTTTTCTATATGAACCCTAAGGGTCTTGGCTTATTATTTCGAAAGGAATATCCCCGATTAGTTAGCAGCTTAGCTCCCTGATAATTAGAGGTTCTTTGGAAAGCTGAGTCAAAATATATTCTGATAATTATTGAAGTCTAATTTAGTAAATAAACTTAATTCGAAAGACTAAAACGATACACAATTTTCCCTATTTGTTTGGAAGGGGCTTTATCGTCTTTATTAAACTTGGTAGCTAAAGCAGCACGTTTTGCAGGCTCAGTTAAACAACGAGAATTGTTGGTAGTTCCTCTCACGCCAGGCACAGCACTAATTACATTCCCATTTCTATCTACTTCGATACTTACGACCACTGTTCCTGCCTCGTTGCAGTCTTGTACAATTTTTTCTTTATTAAGTGCTTTACGGCCTCCTAATTGGTAATTACCATCCCCATCTAACCCTTTTCCTGTGCCGTAATAATTTTTGGCATTTGGATTTCCATTGGGATCGCCTTTATCGCCCACTTCTGTATCATCACCTTCTTCCCCTTTTTCGGTGCCCTCGCTTTTAGGTCCGTTTAAAAAACTATCTAAAGCATTTTTTGTGGAGGTATCAGGCGTTGGATCTGGCACCACCTCTTTAATAACTTCTTTCGGTTTTTCTTCCTTCGGAATTTCTTTTACTTCTTCTTTTTTAGTTTCCTCCTGTTTAATCACTGGAGCGTCTTCAGTATCCTGAGTTACCACTTCTTCCTTTAGTTCGGATTTGGGTTGAGAGACAGGTTCTGAAGTGGTTTTTTTAGGCGCTGATTTTATCTTTTCGGTAGGTTGAATATCCCCTGACCCAGTATCGGTAGTTCCGAAATTAACTGCAATTCCATTTTCTATGGGTGGATCTAAATACGCCATTCCGACAAAAAACAATAATAGGATGAGCAACAGGTGTAAAATCACCGTGATAGTCATACTCTTTCTTTTATGTTCGGTATCTAAAAAACTCATTTGTTATGTTGCGTTAGGGATAAAAACGGCATCCTTTTTTTTGTCCTGTTGAGCGTAGTCGAAACATTGAGACAAAATAAAGATATAGTGGATAGCCCGACCCAAGGGGGAACGCCCAATTAATTAGGACGTACCGCTAGTACTACTTTAAAATTATTTTTATTTGCGATGTCCATTACAAAAACAGCATCTTCGATAGGTACGCCTTCTTCTGCTCGTAAAATTACCGTTGGTTCTTCCTGTCCAGACAAGGCGCTCTTGAGCTCTTTCTCTAGGCTATATTCGCTTACACGTTCTTTATTTACATAATAAGCACCGTCCTTTGTAATGCTTACAGAGGCTTTCTGCACATTGCTGGTCTTCCCATTCGCTTTAGGTAAAATTAAATCTAATGCATCGGGTGTAATCGCGGGAGAAGTCAGTAAAAAGAATACCAATAACAGAAATACGATATCTGTCATGGAGCTCATACTAAACTCTGGGCTGATTTTATTTCTTCCTCTTAAATTCATTAAGTTGGTTCGTTTAGAAGGTCTAGAAAGTCAACTGCTGTTGCTTCCATTTGGTGTACTACTTTATCGGTTTTCACTACTAAATGGTTGTAACCGATATAAGCGATAATACCAACAATTAATCCCGCAACCGTTGTGGTCATGGCGGTGTAAATTCCTTCGGCAAGAGAGCCCATTTCTGCTTGTCCGCTGCTTGTTGCTAATTGATGAAATGCTAATACCATTCCTATTACAGTTCCTAAGAATCCAATCATAGGAGCAGCACCAGCAATAGTTGCAAGAACACTTACGTTTTTTTCTAGCTTGTACACTTCTAGCCTACCTGCATTTTCTATGGCGGTATTAATATCGTCTAAGGGGCTTCCAATACGGGAAATTCCTTTTTCAGTTAATCGCGACACTGGAGAGTTATGTTGTGCACAAAGCACCTTTGCGGCTTGTATATTACCCGTAGTTACATTGTCTTTGATCTGATTCATAAAATTAGGATCAACTCCTGTCGCTGCTTTTATGGCAAATAGGCGTTCAAAATAAATATAAATCGCTACGAATAGCAGTAAAAAAAGCACTCCTATTATTATTTGTCCTGCGAGCCCTCCATTGAAGATAAGTTCCATAATGGACAATGTTTTTTCTTCAACTAAAGGTTCTAGATTTGGGGATACATCAGCACCTTCCTGAATTAAAAAATTTACCATAAATTAATTTGTTTAAATGGGATAACGAGAATATGTATATAGAAATTGTAGCTTTAAGGTAATAATACTCTTTCAATAAGAATAAATACACCTGCTCCAGCAATAAACCCAATAAATGCTAGCCATGCTATATTTTTAAGGTACCAGATAAAGTCGATTTTTTCCATTCCCATGGCAGCAACACCAGCTGCAGAACCGATAATAAGCATACTTCCACCTGTTCCTGCAGAATACGCTATAAAATGCCAAAGGATTGAATCGGTCGGAGAATCATACATCCCTATGGATGCGGCTACTAATGGTACATTATCTATAACTGCTGAACAAATACCTAATAAAATCACCACCACATCTTGATTTGGAACGGCGGCTTGAAGAACCTCAGCTAAATAGCGAAGTGTTCCTACAGGGTCACCATTTTCAGCAACTCCATACACTAAACTCTCAAGTCCTGCAACTGCCATTAAAATACCTAAGAAAAATAAGATACTTGAAATTTCGATACGAGATAATGCTTTATGAGCAGAATATAAATGACGTTTTGAACTAGAGAAATCTTCTTCTGGATGAATATACTCTGAAACTAACCATACTACTCCTAGAGCTAACATCATCCCAATATAAGGAGGAAGATGAGTTATTGTTTTAAAGACCGGTACCGATACAATCATTCCTAATCCTAAAAACAACATCGTTTTACTGCTTAATAAGCGTTCTGCTTCTGTATCCTCTAGGGTGTCTACTTCAACATTTCCTTTAAATACTTTTAAATATCCCGCAATAAAGAATGGTACTATAAAACAAACAATAGAAGGAATTACAACTGTTTTAACTAGTCCCATTGCTGTTACTTTATCGGCGATCCAAAGCATTGTCGTGGTTACATCACCTATTGGAGACCATGCTCCTCCTGCATTTGCAGCGACAACTACCATGGCTGCATACCAAAGTCGTTCTTCTTTATTACTTATTAGTTTACGCAATAAGGTTACTAAAACTATTGTTGCTGTAAGGTTATCTATAATTGCTGAAAGGATAAAGGCTAGAATACCAATAATCCATAATAATCTCTTTTTACTTTTTGTTCGTACCGCACCTTTTAATATCTCGAAACCACGGTGTAAATCGATGATTTCAACAATAGTCATAGCTCCTATTAAAAAGATAAGTATCTCTGAAGTTTTCCCTAAGTGATGCAAGAGTGTATTTTCAAAACCATGCTCTGCGGCTTCCCCTCCTGTTAAAAAACTAAATACATTTTCATGGGTATCAATTACATCAAACCATCCGCTATGAAAACCTACTGCAAGCACTGCCCATATAAGAGCTGCCATTATTAATGCAGGTACTGTTTTATCCAATTTTAAAGGATGCTCCAGTGTAATTGAAAGGTATCCAATAACAAATATTAAAATGATAATTGATTCCATAAGGGTGATATTAAGTCTGTTGCAATTTGTTTGTTTTTACCTGACAAGTAAAAGTCCTATAATAAAAATTTAAAACGTGAATATATAATGAAAAAACTCAATTTACAAATCTCAAACTAGTAAAAAATAGAAATTTTTCAACTAGTAATGCAAGTATATTTTTCCGCTAGAATGATCTTTTTTTGCTCCAGTTACACTAGACAAAGAATTCACTTCCCCTCTTAATTTTAAAACGCCTAGTAATCCAAATATAAGTGCTTCTTTATATTCTATTAATTCTTTTGAAGGTAGAATTAATTCTACTTTTTTATACTGTTTTATTTTAGAAAGTAAATAAGAATTAAAAGCGCCGCCACCTGTTACTAAAACTTTTGTGTCTTTATGAAACTGCCTTGCTATTTGACGAGCAATATGATCTGTATAGGTTCTTAACTTGGTCGCAGGATATATGTTTTGTGCATCTAGGATTGGAAAAATTTCTTGATCTACCCATTCCATTCCTAATGATTTTGGGGGTAAAACATTATAAAACGGCACTGTTCCAAGTAAACCTGAAACAGACAAGTTAAAAGTACCTCCTTTCGCTATTTTTCCTTGGTCATCATAGTCAAATCCTAGCTCATTAGCATATTTATTTAGTACCACATTTACGGCACAAATATCATAAGCAATCCGTTTTCCATCTCTTTCTAGAGAAACATTTGCAAATCCGCCAAGGTTTAAGCAATAATCATATTCATAAAATAATAATTGGTCTCCTATAGGAACCAAAGGTGCTCCTTGCCCACCCAATTCAACATCTTGCATTCTAAAATCACAGACCACTTTCTGTTGAATTAAATTAGCTAATTCTGGCAAATTTCCAATTTGTAATGTGATTCCTTTATTGGGTTGGTGTAATATTGTATGCCCATGACTACATACAGCGTCTATGTTTTTCAACTCATTCTTGGCTATAAATTTTTTAATTATTTCGGATAAGTATAGGGTGTAATCTTTGTTTAATAGTTCTAAATTTTCTTCGGAATAAGCAATCCCTTCTTTTAATCTTTTTATCCAATCTGAAGGATAGGGAATAGTTTCAGTAGTAAGGATGTTAAAGTCCCAAGAAGTACTTTCTGAAAGAGAAAAATGAAGTTCGGCTAAATCGATTCCATCCAGTGAAGTACCCGACATAACGCCTATGACTTTATATTCGTTTTGAAGCATATGTAAAAGTAAGGTGTTTTTATTGAAAATTCGGCTTGAATAAAGTATCTTTGCGAAACATTTTTCACGTAATTATAACATATTATTTCAATGGATTTTAGCTTAACAGAAGAACATATTATGATTCGCGATGCAGCGCGTGATTTTGCAAAAAATGAACTACTTCCTGGTGTTATCGAACGTGATAACAAACAAAAGTTTCCTACGCAACAAATTAAGATGATGGGAGAACTTGGTTTCTTAGGGATGATGGTAGATCCAAAATACGGTGGAGGCGGAATGGACACGATGTCTTATGCTTTAGCTATGGAAGAGATTTCAAAAATTGATGCTTCTGCAAGTGTAGTCATGTCTGTAAACAATTCATTAGTCTGTTATGGAATTGAAAGTTATGGTTCTGAAGAACAAAAACAAAAATACCTTACCAAATTAGCTACTGGCGAAAAATTAGGTGCTTTTTGCTTAAGTGAACCTGAAGCTGGAAGTGATGCTACTTCTCAAAAAACGACAGCCATTGATCATGGGGACCATTATATTTTAAATGGAACAAAAAACTGGATCACGAATGGAAATAGTGCGGATTATTATCTAGTTATCGCTCAAACAGATCGAGAAAAAAAACACAAAGGAATTAATGCTTTTATCGTTGAAAAAAGTTGGGAAGGTTTCGAAATTGGACCCAAAGAAGATAAATTAGGAATCCGAGGAAGTGATACACATTCATTAATTTTTAATGATGTAAAAGTTCCTAAAGAAAATAGAATTGGAGAAGATGGATTTGGTTTCAAATTTGCCATGAAAACTTTAGCTGGGGGACGTATTGGAATTGCTGCACAAGCCCTAGGTATCGCCGGAGGAGCTTATGATCTTGCTAGAGAATATTCTAAAGTGCGTAAATCATTTGGCACTGAAATCTGCAACCATCAAGCCATTGCTTTTAAATTAGCAGACATGCATACGAGTATTGAAGCTGCTAAGCTTTTAGTAATGAAAGCTGCCTGGGACAAAGATCAAGGTAATGATTACACTATGAGTGGCGCAATCGCTAAATTATATGCCTCGCAAGTTGCAATGGATGTATCTATTGAAGCGGTGCAAGTGCATGGTGGAAATGGCTATGTAAAAGAATACCATGTAGAACGTTTAATGCGTGATGCAAAAATTACACAGATTTATGAAGGTACTTCTGAAATTCAAAAGATTGTAATCTCTAGAGGTTTACTTAGGGATTAGATACTTTTTATAAATATAACATTCAAACTCGATCTTTGGTCGAGTTTTTTTTTGTGGCAAGTCTCAACCAAAAATGTGGAGACCGCGCTATATATTTAACATTTAGGCTAAATTATGATGGTTCCTCAGTCAAGCTGAGAATGACAAAAGTGCTGTCTTTCAGAGGGAGGTATGACCGAAGAATCTTTTTATATATTTAAGTAGGGATTCCTCATTGCATTGGGAATGACAAAAAAACTACCTTGTAATCCTGAGACATTACCTTGTCACTCTGAAATTGCCTGCACTGAGTTTGTCGAAGTGACTCAGGATCCAAATATGACTTTAATTAAAGGGATCCCCAGACACACTTTGCCTTAGCTCAGTGGGACAGCTGAGAATGACAAAATCCATGTGTTATTTTCTCTATTATAATGAGATTCCTGTCTTCGCAGGAATTTTACAAGAAGAAATTCCAGACCAATCCAAATCGGATTACTGGATCACGGTACGGATGTCCAGGCGCTGAAAAATAATCATTGGTACTACTAAAGAGTGCATTGATATGCTCAAACTTAAAAAAGATTCGCGTTTGTTTAATCTTTGTATTAAAGAAAAGATCAACCATTGGAAAGCCTCCAATTTCTTGTTCATTCTGCACATAAAATTCAGCTAATACAGGATCGTATGCATTTGAATTAAACTGAGTGAAATATTTAAGAGTAACTCCAACTTGCATAAACATAGCCTTTTTAAACCATTCATCTTGGTAATAAAGTGTATTACGGGTAATAATTTCAGGAACATTCAAAATAAATTCTCCATTTAAAACACTTTGATACATGATCGTATTTGCAAGCGCAAACTTTCGATATCGTATTTCTTTTTCAACTTTTACTTTTAAATAATCTACACGTTCACCATATTGTTGTGGAGTTGGAGTAGAGTCATTTGATTTAATAGCAAAATAAGTGTAATCATCAATCCCTGTATAACTAATATCTGCATTAAAAAACTTCTTAGATGTTAACTTTAAATGTAATTCCTGTGTTTTTACATTGTCGAAATTGGTTTGCCAATTGTAATTTTTATAATCGTTTTGATACAGCAGAAAATTATAGTTAGGAGCTGCAGAATGTATATTAATTTGAGCCTTTACCTTCGTATCTTCATTAAATGCATAAGAAGCTCCAGCGTTAATATAATTACCATCAAAATCGCTTGATACATTAATGGCTCCTTCACCAAACAGTTTAAATCCTTTATATTCTTTATTAAAAGTTGCACCTGCTTGAATCGTTGTTCCTTTCAAACGATTTGTTATGCTTCCTTCATCAAGAATTAATACTGAATTATAACCATAATTATGATCGGTATAATTTGCAAAAGCTGAAAAATTTCCTAGAAATTTATTTGAATACTTTGCAAAAGCTTCCGCTCTAAATTCCTCATAATTTACTCTAGAATGAACTAAAGAAGTATAAGATTCTCCAAATTCAGAAAAAGCAGATTGTTGAACATATAAGTATGATTTATCATCATAACTAATAGAATTACCTATCGATAATGAATGAGACGATAAACTATCCTCATCACTAATAAATTGATATTCATGTTCCGCAAACATCCGTATTCCTTTCAATACATTCTTTGCATTTTCAAACTTAACATCTAATCGTCCTCGATCTTTAAATTCGGGATCATCCTCAATAAATAACTGAACAGAAACATCTGTTAACCCACCATTTTCTTCATTTATGACATCTTGAGCTAAAATATAACTACGAATTTGATACCTTTTACTCTCTGAATGATAGTTGCTTGTAAATCTAAAGTTTCCTGTACTTGCGAGCTCATTTTGATACTTCCCTAAGGAACGCACCCCTTTATAAGCCAATGAAAAATTAAATTTTTCGGAAGTATTTACGGTAAGAAATGCATCTAATTGTTGTCCTTGTTCAAAAGCAGTTTTAAAATACAAATCACTTAAAGGAGTCGGCACATGATAATAACTTATATCATCATGATCCATCATATTAAAATGATGCCCTTGAGCTACAAATTTTGGTAATAATTCATCCTCTCTAAATGAGTGTGCTAAGGTATTATATGCTTGTCCAACATTATTAAAAGGAATTAATTCGAAATCATCTTTCCTTAAGTAATTAAATTTATAATCTTTTTGGATGCTTAAGGTCGTATCTATAAAAGTGGTATCTCTTTTTGATGAAATAATTTTATACAAATCAATAGGAGGTTTTTCTTTAGGAGGAGTTGCTGTCCTGGAATTTCCTTCATTACTTCTATTTTGCATTCCTTTTTGCATTCCTTTTTGCATTCCTTTTTGGATTCCGCTTTTTATTTGAGAAAACATCGTACAGGAAAAACCTATAAAAAGAAGCAGAAAAAGTCTTTTACTCATCAATTTTTTACTTATCAGACAAAGGTATACTTTTGAATGGAATTTTTTGTTATAAATTTTACATGCTAAAGTTAAAAATACGTCAAAATTTAATTGAATGTGGCACCGATGAAGCAGGAAGAGGATGCCTAGCTGGTCCAGTAACAGCTGCTGCTGTAATTCTTCCAGATAATTTCACTAATACTATATTGACAGACTCAAAACAATTAACTGAGAAAAAAAGAATCCTTTTAAGGGAAATTATTAAAAATGAAGCACTTAGTTTTGGAGTTGCACATGTTATGATGAAGAAAATAGATGAAATCAATATTTTAAATGCTTCAATATTGGGAATGCATCATTCCATTAAAAAATTAAATCCTAAGCCAGAATTTATAGCTATAGATGGCAATAAATTTAAACCTTATGGCAAGATACCTTATGAATGTGTGATTAAAGGAGATGCAAAATACCTCCATATTGCAGCTGCATCGATATTAGCTAAAACTACTCGAGATGATTTTATGGTAAAAATTCATGAAGAATTTCCAATGTACAATTGGAAACAAAATAAAGGTTACCCAACGAAAGAGCATCGTGCAGCCATTAAAAAATATGGTATTACGAAATATCACCGCTTGAGTTTTCGATTGTTAGCTGAAGAATAAAATTAGAAGATATCAATTGTTAAAAACACGTCAACAAACTCTTTAAATAATCCTAAAAAATAGTGTTTTCCTTTCTATTTTTGTATTGATGAAATACTTTCTAAAAATAACTGTAGTTACTTTTTTAGTATCACTTATTTGGAGCTGTGAAGATTCTAAAACAAAAGTGGGTGAATTAAAAGATTATATTCCTGAAAACACTTCAGTGGTATTAAAAATATCAGATTTTGAAACTTTAAAAGCAGATATTAAGAATAACGATTTAATTTCAGAATTTTCGGACACACCTGCCTTTTCATTTATTTCAGAAAATAATATCTTACATTATTTACAACCGGAAGGTTTAAGTATCTTTTGTATTTCTGAACATCCTTCAAACTATACTTTTATAACAAGGCAAACTAAAAATGTATTTGTTACAGACTCATTAAACAATATAACTTCTGAAAAAATTCTTATAAATGACCACCCCATTTATAAAGTTTTAATTGATTCGGTTTTACATTTTACTACACTAAAAGACAGTGTTTTTATAGCAAGCTCTTCTCAAACTATACTTCAAAATATTATTGAAGGAAACACGGAGTCGGATCCTGTTTTTCAAAAAATTAATTCTATTAATAATGAGAAGAATTTTAAAGCGATTATAAAAACAAACAACCTATTTATTAACGATTCTCTCCGTATTAATTTCGCTTCTCTTGCTTCATTAAATACGCAGATTTTACCTGATGCTATTTCTGCTACAGGCGTAGTGTTAGATAGAGATAGTGTGCCGCAGCTACTTTCTGTTTTTAAAGGTTTAGTCCCTCAAAAAAATGACATTGCTAAAATAACACCCGTTGATTCAAAAAGTGTCATCTCAGTAACATTTAATGATTTCGAAACCTTTCAAAACAATTGTGAAATTTATAAGGGTACAAATGATTCTTCTATAGAACTAATTACATTGTTAGATGCGGTAAGTGAAGCTTCATTTATTGAACATGAACTTGGTAATTCTATTGTTTTAAGTAGTTTAGACCCATCCACAACAAAAGATGCGTTTTTAAGATATAGCACACAAAAAGAAGTCTTTAAAGAAGTTATGATTCATGATCTAAATAGACCAAATTTATTGTCGAGTGCATTTTATCCTTTCTTTAAAAATAGTGCTATGAAGTACTTATTTCAGATTGATCAATTTTTTATAGTATCTGAAAACGAAGCCATTTCGCAACATATTATTTCTTCTTATTTGAATAATAACTGCTTGATTAACACAACTTATTATAAAGAATCTGTTTCAAAATTAAGTAGTGCCTCTTCCTTGTTAATTATGAAACTTAACGGAAATATTTCTTCTAGTATTGCTTCTTTATTCAACTCAAATAATACTTCAGAAATTAATACTATCGATTTCAAAAAATATCCTTTAGCGGTTTTACAACTAAGCTATGATCGGGATTTTGCACATTTAAATTTTCTTTGCAAGGAAGTCTCAAGTCAAAAAAGAACTACCGGAATTGTTTCTCAATTGGCTAGTATAAAGTTTGAAAATACGCTATTAAAAGACCCACAATTTTTCAGTAATCACCGAACAAAAGGTAAAGACATTATAGTTCAGGATGTCACAAACACACTTCATTTTGTTTCATCTAAAGGAAAAACACTTTGGACTAAAAAGTTGGATAGCCCTATTTTAGGAAAGGTTCAAGAAGTCGATATTTTAAAGAATGGTAAAAAACAATTAGCATTTACAACTGAAAAGAACTTTTATATTTTAGATAGAAATGGGAACACTGTAGCTCCATTCCCTATGAAGTTCAAAGATAGAGTAACACAACCTTTATCTGTTTTTGACTACGATAACAAGAGGAATTATCGTTTTATAGTAACCCAAGGAAAAGAAGTGTTAATGTACGACAGCAAAGGTAAAATTGTAAAAGGATTTACGTTTAAGAAAGCAACATCTACTATCGTTTTAGCACCGCAGCATTTTCGAATGGCGCGTAAAGATTATATTTTAATTGCTGAAGAAAATGGCACCTTAAATATACTTAGTAGGGTTGGAAAATCGAGAGTATCAGTTAAAAAATCGTTTAATTTTTCTACTATGTCCATTGCGAAAGAAGGCGATAATTTTGTTGTAATTACTAAAGAAAACACAAAAGAAAGTATTTCACAAACTGGAAAAATTACCACTAAAAAATTAGCCGTGTCTTCAAATTATTGGTTCAGTATTAAAGGCAAAACCAAGGCTACATTAGATGATTATTTATTACGAATTAATGGAAAATTAATTGAACTTCCTTTTGGTATTTATACTAAACCTGAAATATTTACTATCAATCGGACCACCTATATCACTATAACTGAAACACAAGAACATAAAGTTTATGTATATTTAAAAAATGGAGATTTACTCGCTGGCTTACCAATCTTTGGTACATCTAAAGCGGTTATTGGTGATGCGAATAACAATGGAAAATTAAATTTATTAGTTGCGACAGATGCAAGCACCGTGGTTTTGTATGAAAACTAAACTGTTGTTTTAAAGGAAAACTCTGCTTCAAAGAGTACCGCAAAGTGTTTTAATAATTTTTCTTTTACTTCTTCAATAGGTACTTCTTGCCTTCCTAATTCAACATTTAATGAGGTGACTGCTTTGCCTTTAATTCCGCAGGGAATCATATTATCAAAATAACCTAAATTGGTATTCACATTAAAAGCAAATCCATGCATCGTTACCCATCGACTTGCTCGAACTCCTAAAGCACAAATTTTACGCGCAAACGGAGTTCCTACATCAAACCAAACACCAGTTTCTCCTTTTGAGCGTTCTCCTTTTAAACCGTATTCAGCTAAAGTAAGAATCACCATTTCTTCAAGAAAACGAAGGTATTTATGAATATCAGTAAAAAAATTATCTAAATCTAAAATGGGATATCCCACTATTTGACCAGGGCCATGATAGGTTATATCTCCTCCTCTATTAATTTTATAATAGGTAGCATTAATTTTAGCTAGATAGTCTTCAGAAACTAAAAGGTTTTTGAAATCTCCACTTTTTCCTAATGTATACACATGAGGATGTTCAACTAATATAAAGTAATTAGGTGTTTCGATAGAAGTAGCTTCTCTTCGGTTTTTAATTTTAATATTTAAAATTTCCTGAAAAAGTTCCTCTTGATACTCCCAAGTATCCTTGTAATCTCGACTACCAATGTCTTGTATTTCGATTGATTTATTCAAAAATTATTATTTTTATAATTCAATATCTAAGTCTAAAATACCTAGATTTTTAAAATAATCTATAAACGACGCTTCTGCTTCAATAGCCTTTCCACCTAAAAAATATGTTGCATTTGTTTTTCTTCTGAAAATTGAGAAATACTATCTTTCTCTTAACCCAAAAACTGTTTCATTGAAATTATGGCGTTCAATTTAACTGCAAAATTTCTGTAAATAGACAATGAATTAGAGGTATAGAAAAGGTTACTAGAAAAGATAGGTTTTTAATCATCTTTATTAATTTTTTGGATTATTAATAATAATAAGTGCTGCAATAACACCCGGAATCCAACCACAAACAGTTAAAATTAAAACGATTATAATGGAACCGCATCCTTTATCAAGAACTGCTAAAGGCGGAAATAAAATTGAAAGTAAGACTCTCCAAATGCTCATAATATATATTTTATAAAGATAATTTAAAAACTACATATGGGTCGTATAAATTCTTATTATGTTACGATTAAACGAAAATCTATATATTTGAATTATTATTTATAACCTATGAAGCGCTTTCAAAAGATTACATGCTTACTTCTACTTTTTTCGCCTATGTTTTTAATGGCTCAGTTTCATTTTTCTGGGTATGTCGACAAACAAAATTGGGAAGGAGAGGTGTACCTTTCAATTATTGAAGATTACAGAAAAATATCGGGAGTGTATCCTGAACAAATTATTAGCAAAACCTTGCCCGATGAGGATGGCTTTTTTGAGTTTAGTGGTGATAATCTTCATGTAGAGAATAGAATTTATAGAATCCATGTTGACACCTGTTCTGAAACAGAAAAAGATGCAACACATTTTACTGGACATTGTCCTAATAGCAAAGAAATTATCTTTGTAGCCAATAATAAAGATACCATATCGCTTCCGTTTTCATTTGATTCTGAAATGTTTTGTACGGTAGTTTCAGCGAATGAAAAAGCACAAGCGTTTACAAAAATTGATTCCTTAAAGAACGATATGCAATTTGCTTTTGGTAGTTATCGCAGTGAAGCCAACCGAAAAATAAATTCAGAAAAATGGTTTAAAACCTTACAATTGTATGGAGAGGAATTAAATGAACCTTTAGCCGAATTGTATATTTATTCTTTTCTTTCAGATAGAACCAATGACCTTCACTCCTATTATTTAAAGGATTTAAATGAAAATAAATATTATGATCGTTTATTAAATCGGTTAAACAAAACATATCCAGATACAAATTATACAGATCAGTTTACAAAAGAATTGCAATCAGATAAGTATTTGATAAATCCAGATTCAGAAAAAGAAAAAAACACAAGCCCTTTGTATTTTGCTTTTATAGTTTTATTATTCCTTTCTTTACTAGGTAATATTTTTTTAGCAAAGAAACTTAAACAAGCAAAAAGCAATTCTCCAGATTTAAAAGACAAGTTGACTAGTCAGGAAAAAAAAATATTGGACTTAATTCTACAAGATAAAACTAATAAAGAAATTGCTTCAGATATTTTTGTCAGCGTTAGTACGGTGAAAACACACATTAATAACTTTTATAAGAAGTTAAAAGTGACTTCTAGAGACGAAGTTAAGTCACTGTTCAGTAAGTAATATTTTAAATAGAAATGATTATTTTAATTAGAAAAGCACAAAATCAATAGGCTAGCTAATTAATTCACTGAATCTCTTTTTTTTCTTTTCAAATAGTATAATTTTGTGCCTGTTTGCTAAAAAGGCAGACTTTTAAAAATAGTATCCATGCAATTATCTGAACAAGAACAAGTTCGAAGAGAAAAACTCTCTCAACTAAGAGCCTTAGGTATTAACCCATATCCACCAGAATTATACCCAGTGGATCATACTTCTACAGTAATTAAACAGAATTTTGAAGAAGGTAAAAAGGTGGTAATTGCAGGTAGATTAATGCGAAAAAAGGTACAAGGAAAAGCTTCTTTTGCTGAAATACAAGACAGTGAAGGGCGTATCCAAGTATATTTTAATAGAGATGAAATCTGTCTAGGTGATGATAAAACATTATACAATGATGTTTTTAAAAAATTAATCGACCTCGGTGATTTTGTTGGGATTGAAGGAACACTATTTACTACACAAGTAGGTGAAATGACCGTGTTAGTAAAAGATTTTATTTTATTATCAAAAACATTAAGACCCTTACCATTACCTAAAACGGATGCTGAAGGAAATGTATACGATGAGTTTAATGATCCTGAATTAAGATACCGCCAACGTTATGTTGATTTGGTCGTAAATCCTAAAGTAAAAGAAACCTTTGTAAAAAGAACCAAACTTTTTAATGCCATGCGCTCATTTTTTACGGACGCAGGGTATTACGAAGTAGAAACACCAATACTTCAACCAATACCGGGAGGAGCAGCAGCAAGACCCTTTATAACGCATCATAATTCATTAGACGTTCCCATGTATTTGAGAATTGCTTGCGAATTATATCTAAAAAAATTAATTGTAGGTGGTTTTGATGGTGTCTTTGAATTTGCTAAAACCTTTAGAAATGAAGGAATGGATCGCACACATAATCCAGAGTTCACCATGATGGAAATTTATGTGGCTTATAAGGATTATAACTGGATGATGGACTTTACCGAGAAACTTCTAGAGCATTGTGCTTTAGCAGTAAATGGTAGTTCAAAAACAGTTTTTGCAGGAAATGAAATCGATTTTAAAGCTCCCTATGCGAGAGTAACTATGACCGATTCAATAAAGCATTTTACAGGATTTGACATTTCTGGTAAAACAGAAGAAGAAATTCGAAAAGCTGCTATAGAGATGGGACTTGAAGTGGATGAATCTATGGGTAAAGGAAAATTGATCGATGAGATTTTTGGAGAAAAATGTGAAGGGAATTATATACAACCAACCTTCATTACTGATTATCCAAAAGAAATGAGTCCTTTAACAAAAGAACATCGTACTAATCCTGATTTAACAGAGCGTTTTGAATTAATGATTTGCGGTAAAGAATTAGCAAATGCATATTCTGAACTAAATGATCCTATTGACCAACGAGAACGTTTTGAAGCTCAAGTAGAACTTGCTGGGCGTGGTGATGATGAAGCAACCGAATTTATTGACAATGACTTCTTACGTTCCTTAGAATATGGAATGCCTCCAACTTCTGGTATGGGAATTGGAATGGATCGCTTTATGATGTTTTTAACAGATAATGAATCGATACAAGAAGTGTTGTTTTTCCCTCAAATGAAACCTGAAACAAAGCAGGTTGCCATGAGTGATGATGAAAAGATTGTTTTTAATATTCTAAAAGATAATTCTCCAATCGATTTGGTTGCCCTAAAAACACAAGTAGATTTAAGTAATAAAAAATGGGACAAGGCCATTAAAGGCTTAACAAAAAATGGTTTAGCAAAAGTGAACAAAACAGATGAGGGCTTGTTTGTTGAAGCATTATAAAACTACTTGTCATTCTGAACTTGGTTCAGAATCTTATAATTATAAAAAGGAATTACAGCAATGTGATTCCTTTTTTAATTTTTTATATGGTAGCAGATAGCCCTTTCAAGTTTTACCGAATACTATAAATGATAATAATACCTAAGATCAATTATTGAATTCTTTCTACAGATGAAGCTGGAGCATTAAAACATTGCTCAAATTCTTAAAATCCCAAGGCTGTATTATAAATAACATTTTTTTTAAACACTTCCTGTCATTCACTTATATTAATACAGTTATCTTTTTCAAGTATTTACAACTATTGTATGAGCGATTATCTTCCCATATTATTACATATTAATTATAAGACTAACGGTAGTTCATTGATCCTTAAGGGAAGGAAAAAATAAAAGTCATTGCTATCCAATTAAAATCTAACAAAATTAATTTTATAACCAATTGAGAAATTCATGAGTGAGAAATCAATAAAGACAAATGATTATCATTTAGACAATGTAGCGCATGAATTTCGTACACCCATCACTTTAATCTTAGCTAGTCTTGAAGATACACTTTGCGATAACATTGATAAAAAAACAAAGTCTAATTTACTCGTTATTCAACGCAGCGCAATGCATTTTAAATCCTTATTTCTTAGAATTAACAATTATTGAGTGTAATTACTAAGGTATAAAGGATTTATTTAAGGGTAAATCCTTTTTTTATGTTTATTGTTTTATGATAATACAATCATAAAAAAGAAAAATATATTTTGTTTAACTATATTTGTATTTTATCAAACAACCTATAGTTATGAATTTCTTATTTTTACTTTTATTAATTAACATTCCGATCAATACAATTAAAATTTTCAATTTTAATAAAAATTCCAATATATATAGTTGGAGAATAGTAGACGATATAGTGATGGGTGGGAGATCATCCAGTAATATAACTTTAAATGAAGATGGCTTTGGAGTATTTTCCGGAGTAATTTCAGTAGAAAATAACGGTGGGTTTTCTTCAGTACGCCATGTTTTTAAAGCTTTAAAAGTAACTGATCAAAATAAAATCTACTTAAAGATAAAAGGAGATGGTAAAAATTATCAATTAAGAATAAAAGATAATTCAAGAAATTACTACTCCTATATAAAGATATTCTCGACTTCTGGACTATGGCAAGAAATAGAAATACCTTTAAAAGAAATGTATCCTTCTTTTAGAGGAAGGAAACTTAATAGCCCAAATTTCTCACATGATTCTATAGAAGAAATTGTATTTTTAATTGGAAATAAAAAAAATGAAAGCTTCCAACTAATAATCGATAAAATAGAATTGAAATAAGTTAAAAAGATGAAAATATTACTAACTGGTGCAACTGGATATATAGGAAAAAGACTTCTTCCTCTTTTGGTCGAAGAAGGGCATGATGTGGTTTGTTGTGTTAGAGACATCGATAGGTTTAATCCTCCATCATCTATAAGGTCAAAAATCACCACAATACAAATTGATCTTTTAGACAAAGATTCCCTTGATGCTATTCCAAAAGATATTGATGGCACCTATTATTTAGTACATTCAATGTCTGCATCATCTGATTATCAGGTACTAGAACAAGAATCTGCAATTAATTTCAGAAATGCAATAAATAAAACCCAAGTGCAACATGTTGTTTATTTGAGTGGTATTATTAATGAAACTGAATTATCCAAGCATCTTGCTTCAAGAAAAACGGTAGAATTAGAACTTAACAAAGGAACTTATAATTTTACATCGTTAAGGGCTGGAATTATCATTGGATCTGGGAGTGCTTCCTTTGAAATCATTAGAGATTTAGTCGAAAAACTACCCATTATGGTAACTCCAAAATGGCTAAATACCCGATGCCAGCCTATTGGTATATCAGATGTAATTGCTTTTCTTTCTAAGTCGATTTTAAATCCTAAAACCTATAACAGAGATTTTGACATCGGTGGACCAGATATTTTATCATATAAAGAAATGCTTCTAGCGTTTAGTCGATTGAGAAAATTAAACCGGAAAATATACACAATTCCTGTAATGACTCCTCGCCTATCTTCGTATTGGTTATATTTTGTAACATCAACATCGTACATATTAGCGGTAGCGCTAGTAAATAGCATGAAAGTTGAAGTTATTTGCCGCAGTACAGAATTAAACTACATTTTGGATGTAACTCCATTAAGTTATAAAGAATCTTTAGCCAAGGCTTTTGCTAAAATTGAAAACAACGAAATTGTTTCTAGTTGGAAGGACGCATATGCCAGTAGTGGAATAAGTAGTCATATTTCTGATTTTATTCAAATTCCAACATTTGGATGTTTTAAGGATCAGCGAAAAATGGCTTTTAAAGACAGGGAAGATTGTATTGAAAAAATATGGAGTATTGGTGGACGAACTGGTTGGTATTCTGGAGATTGGTTATGGAAATTTAGAGGATTTATTGATAAATTAGTAGGTGGCGTTGGACTTAGAAGAGGTCGTACCAGTCCTAACTCTATAGATGTAGGAGATGCTTTAGATTTTTGGAGGGTATTGTATGCAAACAAAAACGAAGGTCGATTACTCTTATTTGCTGAAATGAAATTACCAGGCGAAGCTTGGTTAGAGTTTAGAATCGAATCTGGTGAACTTATACAAACAGCTACATTCAGACCTTTAGGATTACTTGGAAGGCTATATTGGTATATCGTTTTTCCTTTTCATGGAGCTATTTTTAATGGAATGCTAAAAAAAATAACAGGATATAAAGATTAAAAGAGCCTTATAGTTTAATTTAAGAACAAGGAAAAAAAATATAATATCCAAAAAATAAAGTACATGAATGATAAATAATTCGGCAGCGAAGGATTGCATCGTGGATTTTCAAAATACGTAAATTACATACGAATGGAAGGTTCAATAAATGGTATATATACCCCTAATAATTCTATTGAAACTTTAGAATAGTATTAAAGTTTTTAAGGTATAAAGTTAAAAGAAATTAAAGCAATGTAGTCCCTTTTTTATTTAAAGTAAATATGAATAACTAACTCTTTTTTACTATGTAAACTTTAATTACTATTTTTATAAAAAAAATAACTATGAAAAAAATATTTGGAATCCTTTTTTGCGCTTCTATGTTAATCATTACTTCATGTGGAAGTGATGATGATTCAAATGTAACAGATACGCAAAGCCCTACTTCCCCTTTAAATCTTACTGCATCATCAATAGGGGAAACCACTATTCAAATTTCTTGGAATGCTTCAACTGATAATCAAAATGTAGAAGGCTACAGAGTGTTTTTAAATGATGATATTGTATTAGATAATATTTCAGAAACAACAACAACTATTTCAAGTTTACTTCCTGATACAGCTTATAGTATTTATGTTAGAGCCTTTGATGATTCTGGAAATATATCTAATTCAAGTAATACAATTAATATATCAACCATATTAATTGACACAGAACCACCAACAAGCCCTCAAAACTTTGTCATAACAAATAGTACAACAGACAAATGGTCAACTTCTTGGGAAATGTCATCAGACAACGAAGGTGTTACAGGTTATAATGTTTATGTAGATGGTTTATTAACTCAAGAAAATGTTTCAGAAACAAGTACAGATGTTTCTAGCCTGATAGATTATAACCAATATAGTGTGTATGTTACCGCTTTAGATGCTGAAGGAAATGAATCTGAAATAAGCAATACAATTACGTGTACTTTTTTAGGAACTCCACTAGAGTTTAAGCCAACGCTTTCAGAAATGGGTATATTTCAAGGAAATCTTGGCGATATAGCTCCTGCCGATGGAGTTCAACCATACGAATTAAACACCTCTCTTTATACAGATTACTCTAAAAAGCAACGCCTTATAAGATTACCTAATTGTCAAACAATGAATCACAACGATGATTTGTTGCCTGATTTTCCAAATAATACAATCATGTCTAAAACATTTTATTATGATTTAGATGAAACAAATGGAGTAGCTGACGATCTTAAAATTATTGAAACAAGAGTTGTAATTAAAATTAATGGAGAATGGTTATTAGGTAATTATGTTTGGAATGATTCACAAACAGAAGCTGTATTAGACAATAGTGGTGGTATTGTACCTTTTGATTTCATTAATGAAACTGGAACAACAGTAAGTTTAAATTATGAAATTCCAAATGCTGATCAATGCATACAGTGTCATCATTCATACGATCAGGAAATTATTATAATTGGTGCTAAATTAAGAAACATGAATTTAGTTCCATCTTTTACAGGACAAAATCAGTTAGATTATTTTATTGAAATTGGATTATTAGATGGAATTCAAAGTTCATCAGAAGTTTCAATACTTCCAAACTGGGAGGACACTAGTTTAAGTTTATCTGATAGAGGAAGGGCATATTTAGATGTGCAATGTGCGCATTGTCACAGCCCAGGTGGTGAAGTACCTCCCTTTTTATTTACAGATTACAGGTTTGAAACTCCCATAGAGGATGCGGGTATCACAAGCAACGTAGAAGAAATAAAGAGTCGTTTTAATAGTACAACTTTTGGTTTTAGTATGCCTTTATTAGGGAGAACTATTCTTCATGAAGAAGGGAAAACCTTATTATTCGAATACTTAGACTCACTATAATAGTTAACATATAATAGTAAATATAGAAACCGCTCTTTTGAGCGGTTTTTTTTATTCAAAAATTAATTAACATGAGTTTATTATTTTGTAATTAAACCTAGGGAGTAATCTTAAGTCAAACCCATATTAATTTTAAAATCAATTATCATGAAAGATGTATTAATTATCTGTCTTGCCTTACTTACTTTTAGTTTGCAAGCACAACCAGGAAACGATGAAGGGAAACACCATAGAAATGGTAAAAACATGGACTACACTCCCGAACAAATTGCAGAATTAAGAACTAAAAAAATGGCCTTGCAATTAGACCTTACTGAGCAGCAAGAGAAAAGAGTTTATTCGCTTATGTTAAATAAAACGATTAAAAGAAAAGAAAAGAAAGAAGAGCACAAAGAAGGAGTATCTTTTGAAAAAAGAAAAGAAATATTAGATCATAGAATTGAAGAAAAAAAAGAGCTTAAATCTATATTAACCAAAGAACAGTTTGATAAATGGGAAACAAACATGCAAAATAAAAACAGAAATAAATCGAGAAGTAAAAAGCATAAGTAAAACAGTTAAATTAATAGAAATTTGAATTTTGGCTTAATTATTGTAATTTATCATTATAAAATAATTACTTTAGTAACCTTAAAATAAAAAATCTATTAAAATGAAAAACCTATTAACTATAGTTGTATTCGCACTAGTAATGATCTTTAGTGTACAAAGCACAAATGCGCAAGGCTTAAAACAAAATGAACAAAAAGCAGAAGTTGTAGCTAAAACTCAAGTAGCTGAATTATCTGCAGAATTAGGGCTAAGTGGTGATCAACAACGCACACTGTTTAGAGCTTTTGTTCAAAAAGAAGTGAATTACAGAAAGCAAGTAAACGGAAAAAGTGCAACTGATGCAACTGTTGTATCTAATAAGAAGAACATTGACGCAACTTTTAAAGCTACAGTAAAAAAATATTTAACTGACGAACAATACAAAAAATGGTTAAGTAAGCTGTAATATTAGTTTAAAACATATAAAAAAACCATCTAAATTAGATGGTTTTTTTATGTGTTTTATTTTATGGAAAGTGATTGACCTATTGATATTTCATTAGATCTAAGTCTATTTTTACTTTTTAATTCTTTTACGGTTATATTAAAACGCTTAGAAATACTATATAAAGTATCTCCTTTCTTAACAACATACGAGTTTCTTTTAGCTACCTTCTCTTTTTTCTTTTTCTTAGGGTTTTTCCCTGAAACTTGTTCATCAAATTTAAATAACTCATAGCGTTCAATTATACTAATTAACTTAGACGGATATTTTGGATCTGTAGCATAACCTGCTTTACGAAGCCCTTTTGCCCAAGATTTATAATCATCTAATTTAAAAGTGAATAAATCTTTATATCGACTTCTTTGCGTTAAAAACAAGGAGTGATCTATAAATGAATTATCTGGATTCTTATATTTTCTAAAACATTCCTGTGACTCATCATCATCATGATATACTCGTTCTCCTGTCCAACCTTTATGGCATTTAATACCAAAATGATTATTAGATTTCTTTGTTAAATTAGCTCTACCTGCTCCACTTTCAAGAATACCTTGCGCCAAAGTAATACTAGCGGGAATTTCATGCGAAATCATTTCTTGCATAGCTATATCTTTATAATTATCAATATAGGTTTCCACAATTTCTGCATACGTTGCGTTTTTTGAAACTTCTTTCTTTTTAAGCAGAACCTCTTCTGGTTCTTCTACTATTTCTTCTTTTTTATCAGAAATAACAACTCGTTCCTTCTTTACTCTTTTCTTATAGGTAACTACTTCTTTTTTAGATTTACAACTTCCAAATAGAAAAGCACATAGGAGTAAAAATAAAATGTTTCTTAAATACATATTATATAATTATTTGGGGTAAATTTTTTCTTTTTAATAAGTCATTCATACCTGAAATTCCTTGTAATCCACCAGTATGAATGGCTAAAATACGTGAATTTTCTTTGAATTTTTTCCTTTTCAACATATCAATAATGCCATACATCATTTTACCTGTATAAATTGGATCCAGAAGAATTCCAGTCTTTTCATTGAATTCATTAATGAAACGAATTAATTGCACATCTATTTTAGCATAGCCTCCAAAACAATATTCATCTGTAATGGTATAATTTTCTTTTGAAGTATATTTTTTAATTTCTGAAGTTAAAAAAATTCCTTTTAGTGCTGAAAACCCTATTACTTTTTGACTAGAATTTGATGACCTAACAATCCCTGCTAAAGTTCCTCCTGTACCTACAGCAGAGCAAATAAAATCATATGCTATATCTTTAGAAGATATTATTTCTTCACAACCTTTTACTGCATATTCATTGGTGCCGCCTTCTGGTATTAAATAAAAATTACCAAAAAGTTGATGCAATTCATCTAAAAAAAAGGAATCATTTTTAGTTCTATACCTACTTCTTGATATAAAATGAAATGTCATTCCACAAGATTGTGCAAAAGACAAGGTCGGATTCTCATTAATTTTTGATTGTAATTCTTCCCCTCTAATAACACCTATAGTCTTGATATTTGAAATTTTTCCCGCATAAGCAACCGCTGCTATATGATTTGAAAAAGCACCTCCAAATGTTAGCAATATTGATTGATTTTCATCTTTAGCCTTTAGAAGATTATATTTTAACTTTCTAAATTTATTACCTGAAATAAATGGATGAATTAAATCTTCTCTACGTAAAGTTAAAGTTCCATTTGAAACAGAAAACAAAGACAAATCTATTTCTTGATTTTCAGCATGTTGCAATTTATTGAACAAAACAGGTTATTTTTTAAAGAATATGTAATTATAACAATTATTTTAGATACATAATTAATTATCGTCAACAATTTATAATTATAACGACATTTTTAATTTTAAGGATATAAATCATAAAAGTTAAATTTTAATACATATTGTCGAAATTATATACTTTTAGGCTGCTAAATAATTAATTATTTGTAGTATTATTCCTATAAATGATTAATTATGAAAAAAAACCTCACCTCAGAATTTAAATTATTATTAGTTTCAATTACTTTAATTTTCAGCGCAATAGTAAATGCCCAAGTTGGTATTGGAACTGTTGACCCTAAAACACAATTGGAAGTTGCTGGCGCATTATCTTTAAGAGAAGGTGCTCCAATAAACCTTTCAAATGGTGTTAATACAAATATTGATCTAGGTATAACTCCATTTTCAATTTATAGAATAGAAGGACCAACGGCCTCTTTTTCAATTGAAAGTATTATTCCAGAAACAGGTGCTGATGGACAAATTGTAGCTTTTGTAAATACAACTACTCAATCAATGACAATTGTTCATAGTACCTCCGGAGATATTAGAGGAATATTTTGTACCGGCGAAACAAATTTTGTATTAAACGGGAGATATTCAACAGTTACATTTCAGTATAATGTTGCTAATTCTAAATGGATACTCATTAATTCAAGTATTACTATTAATGATTGGAAAACCTCAGGAAACTCAAATACACTTTCAAGCACAAACTTTATTGGCACTACAAATGCTGAAGATGTAGTTATAAAAACTAATAGCCTAGAAAGATTTAGAGCTAGTGCTTTAGAATCTATTTTAAATGAAGATAGTGAAGATGTTAACTTTAGAGTTGAGTCTAATGATAATGCAAATATGATTTTTGTAGAAGCTGAAAATAATAGTGTTGGTATTGGAACCAATACTCCTATGGGAGCTTTAGATGTAACAAGTAGTACCAATGGTGTTATCTTTTCAAAAGTTTTATTGACCTCTACTTTAGTTTCAGCACCGGTGGTTAATCCAAATGGTGGAAGTCTTCCTAACGGACTTTTGGTATATAATACCAATACTGCCAGTAGTGGTAATTCGGCTGTTTCTCCAGGATACTATTACTGGGATACTAATAAATGGATTGCAATGGATGGCACCAATGGTAAAGATTGGTCACTGCAAGGAAATGCAGGAACAAATCCAGTAAATGATTTTTTAGGAACATTAGATGATACAACCTTGGTTTTTAGAACAAATAATTCTGAAAGAATGAGAGTGGTAAACGATGGTCGTGTGAGTATAAATAACAACACCCCCGATGTTGGAGATCGATTTACAGTTACTGGAAGTAGTGATGAATATGCTATCAATGCATATGCCTCTGGAGCAGGAGTTGGTGTTTACGCTTTAAATACTGGTACTGGTGATACAACGGTATCATTAAATACAGGAACCGGACTTGGAACCTATTCATATTCTGCAAATACACATGGTATTTTTGGAACAACTGCATATACAGATGGCGCATTTCTAACAGGAGGAGTTATTGGCTGGGGAACAGGAAATGATGGTGCTAATGGTGTTCTGGCGGTAACAGATAAGCAAGTCTCCTTAAGTTCTAATATGGGCTTGCGTGTCGTATCAGGTAGCACTACATCTATTTCATCTGGTCAAATAATGAATGTGGGAGTAAATTCAAATGCTACAGATCTAGCTTTATACACATTAACCGAGGGACCAATCACATCTTTAGGAATAATTGAAGCTGCTAGATTTCAAACCAACTATACGGGTAGTGCTATCGATGCAGATGCAAGAGATCCAAGAGCTCAATTAGCTGGACATACAAATGCGAGTCAAGTGGGAGGAAGTAATATGTATTATGGGGGATATTTTTATAGTGGTGGTTCAAGTTCAAATTCTTCATACGCTTATACAGGAGCAAGATATGGAAGTATCAATTATAAAATAATTGGAAATGGTGCCGTTTCAACTATTGTAGAAGGATCAGACGGGAAAGATAAAATTATGTTTGCAACTGAAGCTCCAGAAGTACTTTTTGAAGATTATGGAACAGGAAAATTAAGTAACGGAAACGCTTATATCAATTTAGACAAAACGTTGTCAAAAAACATTATTGTAGACAATAAACATCCGCTTAAAGTCTTTATTCAATTAGAAGGTGAATGTAATGGTGTATATGTTTCTCAAAAATCATTACAAGGGTTTTTTGTAAAAGAACTTAAATCTGGAAATTCTAATGCTTTATTTTCATGGCATATTGTAGCAAATAGAAAAGATGTGACCGAAAAAGGTGCAAATGAAAACTCATTATATAGTGATTTGAGGTTTCCTGACGCACCAAATTATATCTTAATAGATGATAATAAAGAAGTTAGAATTAAAAAAGGAAATATAGGTAAATATTCAAGTTTATTGAAAAATTAAACAAAAAAAACATACAACCTCTTGATCAAAAAACAGTAATAAATTAATGATTAATATCGAATCACAAAAGTTTAACTAACTTCCAAAAAGACCTCTTTTTTAAATAATTGAGGTCTTTTTCCTTTTTATACTCCTTACTTCGTATCAATATAAAAGGCCATATGGAAATACCATTAAAATTTTTACCTAAGAACCATCTATTAACTAAAACAATCAAGCAAAAAAGATAAGAAAATGTTATTTTTGTACCATGACCTATTTCAAAAAAAAAATAGCGCTAGAAGAAGGTGATTATTACCTAACTCCTGAAGGCTATAAATGTTTCACAGCACAATATCACTTAAAAAGAGGGTATTGTTGTGAGAGTGGATGTCGTCATTGTCCTTATGGGTTTGATAAAAAAACAAACCTTCAAAAAGGAAACTAATTATTAATATTTTTACTGAATAGATATAGACATGACATTTTCTGAACAATTACTACAAGGAATCCCAGCAATATTACCTCAAGAAAAAAAGTATGATCCATCCATTAATCATGCACCTAAACGTAAAGATATTTTAAGTCCTGCTGAAAAAGAATTAGCCCTTCGGAATGCACTTCGCTATTTTGATGCAAAACACCATGCTACTCTCCTACCAGAATTTAAAGAAGAGTTAGACAAATACGGCCGGATTTACATGTATCGTTTCCGTCCGGATTATAAAATATATGCGCGTCCGATAGATGAATATCCAGGGGAATGTAATCAAGCAAAAGCAATCATGTTAATGATTCAGAATAATTTAGATTATGCTGTTGCACAACATCCTCATGAGTTAATAACCTACGGAGGAAATGGTGCTGTGTTCCAAAATTGGGCGCAATACTTAGTAGTGATGATGTATTTATCTCAAATGACAGATGAACAAACCTTAGTGGTCTATTCAGGTCATCCACTTGGCTTATTTCCGTCACATAAAGATGCACCCCGAGTTGTGGTTACTAATGGGATGATGATTCCTAATTATTCACAACCCAATGATTGGGAAAAATTCAATGCTTTAGGAGTAAGTCAATACGGACAAATGACTGCTGGTAGTTATATGTATATTGGACCTCAAGGGATTGTTCATGGAACAACGATTACAGTGTTAAATGGTTTCAGAAAAATTAATAAAAGTCCAAAAGGAGGTTTATTTGTTACTTCAGGATTAGGTGGGATGAGCGGTGCTCAACCAAAAGCAGGAAATATTGCTGGTTGTGTTACTGTGTGTGCTGAAATCAATAAAAAAGCAACAGAAACTAGGCATTCACAAGGTTGGGTTGATGAAGTATATTCAGATATTTATACTTTAACTACGCGTGTAAAAGAAGCGAAAGCAAATCAAGAAACTGTTTCAATTGCGTATGATGGAAACATTGTTGATGTATGGGAAACCTTTGATAAAGAAGGCGTACACATCGATTTAGGAAGTGATCAAACTTCACTTCATAATCCTTGGGCTGGTGGATATTACCCTGTTGGAATTTCATTAGAAGACGCCAACGAAATGATGGCTAATGATCCAGATCAATTCAAAATTGAAATACAAAAAAGTTTACGTAAACATACAGATGCTATAAATAAACATACTGCAAAAGGAACTTATTTCTTCGATTATGGAAATGCATTTTTATTAGAAGCATCCAGAGCTGGTGCTGATATCATGGCTGAAAATGGTATCGACTTCAAATACTCAAGTTACGTACAAGATATTATGGGGCCTATGTGTTTCGATTATGGATTTGGACCCTTCCGTTGGGTTTGTGCCTCTGGAAACCCAGAAGATTTAGCTAAAACCGATAAAATTGCTTGCGAAGTTTTAGAAGAAATGATTAAAACGGCACCTGAAGAAATTCAGCAGCAAATGCAAGATAATATTCAATGGATTAAAGGAGCGCAAGAGAATAATCTAGTGGTAGGTTCTCAAGCTCGAATTTTGTATGCTGATGCTCAAGGCCGAATTAATATTGCAAGTGCTTTTAATAAAGCTATTTCAGAAGGAAAAATTAAAACGGTTATTTTAGGGAGAGATCATCATGATGTTTCTGGGACAGATTCACCCTATCGTGAAACCTCAAACATTTACGACGGAAGTCGCTTTACTGCTGACATGGCGATACAAAATGTAATAGGTGATAGTTTTAGAGGAGCCACTTGGGTAAGTATCCACAACGGTGGTGGTGTTGGCTGGGGGGAAGTGATTAATGGTGGTTTCGGTATGGTTCTTGATGGTAGTAAAGACGCACAACGACGTCTAGAATCCATGCTTTTCTGGGATGTTAATAATGGTATTGCTAGAAGAAGTTGGGCGCGAAATAAGGAAGCAATTTTCGCAATAAAAAGTGCTATGAAAAAGAACCCAATGTTGCAAATTACACTTCCAAATTTTGTTGATGATAACTTAATTAATAAAATGTAATGCCATGAAAACATTAAAATTACTACCACTATTGCTCGTTTTTATCTTGACCTCTTGCTCTTCAGTAAGAGTCGCAACAGATTTTGATCGTGAAGCCAATTTTAATTCTTATCAATCTTTTGCTTTTTACAAACCGGGTATTGATAAAGCAAAAATTTCAGATTTAGACAAAAAAAGAATTCTAAGATCTATTGATGGTCAATTAAGTACCAAAGGAATGTCAAAGTCTGAGACTCCTGATCTTTTAATAAGTATTTTCACCAAAGAAAAAGAACGTGTCGACGTTTATAACAACCATTTTGGATTTGGTTGGGGATGGAATCCTTGGTATTATGGAGGATTTAATTCGCCCCATGTATCAAGCCGAACAGAAGGCACTTTATTTATCGATTTAATTGATGCTAAAACGAAAGAATTGGTTTGGCAAGGAATGGGTACTTCAAACTTAGTTACTTCAAGTAATATTGAAAAGAAAGAAGAAAAAATACGTCTCATCGTAAGTGAAATTCTTTCAAAATATCCTCCGGGATCTGATACCAAATAATTTCTTTAATCATTCTTAATCTATTCAATATGAAAATGACTTACAAAACATTTTTATCAGCTTTATTTATCATGAGTTTTTTTTCTATAAATGCGCAAACTTTTAAATCTGGTTCCGTCACTTTAAATAATAATTCTGTTGTTAATGGAAAAGTTTCTGTTACATCTGAACAACAAACCATAGAAGTAAAACATCAGTATAAAAAATCAAATTTTACTTTTAGTCAAGTTCAAAAATTCACCGCAAATGATCGTTCTTTTGAAAAAAAGAGTTTTGATGAAATGAACTTTTTTGCACATGAACTAGTTTCTGGAAAAGCTTCTTTGTATCAAATCGAAAAAAACAAATATCTAATTTCAAAAGAGGATGGTGTTTTTAAAATGATTGATAGTAAAAAAAGAAGTTTTGTGGAAAGAGGAGTGCTTAGCGTTTTATTTGAAGATTGTAATACTATCCGAGAAAGTATCTATAATGTGCCTTCACTTTCTGAAACTGTTCTAATAGCTCTAATCAATCAATATAACGCCTGTAGTTATGGTGAATTCAGTCCTACTGAAAAAGAGCTAAGCAAGGCAAATACATTTAATACAGATGAGTACAAGGTTTTTGTAGGTACTGGAATTGGATTGAGATCTATTAGTTTTTTTGAAAATAATTCCACTAAAAATATGAGTCAATTTGGGTTTAAAGTAGGAGTTGCAGCAACACCCAGTTTTTTAGGGAATTTACAAGGTGATTTATATTTTAATATAGAAGCTTCCGCAAATTTTGGAAGTGAAGAAGGTTTTTCAAATTCTATTAGTCCAACAAGTTTTTCAGTAAACACATATCGTTTGGTTTTTAGTTCAGATTATTATTTTAACAAACAAGGAAAAATAAAACCATTCATAGGAGTTGGTATTGGTATTTCTGGTGATTATTTTAAAGGAAATGTAGCTGGAAATGAATTCGACATTAGCGGTGGAAGTCCAGTATGGATGCCTAAAGCAGGAATTATGTATACTATAAATAACGGAAAAGACATTAGCCTTATATTTGATTATATCCCTGAGTATGACAATGACTTAAGCTTTCCAGTAGGAGAGAAAGTTATCCCTCTTACAGTAAATAGTAGCTTTATAAATATTGGCTTGAATTATTATTTTTAATATACACTGAATACAATTTGATAACAACGTATAAAAATATTATAGAATATTATTCACCCTTTCATTGTGCAAAACCATAGTAGTTTCAGTGCTTTGTATATAATCTAAAGTAGACAGTCTGTCGAGAATAAAGCCCCTTAACTCATCAGAATCTTTTACTCCTAAGTGCAAAATAAAATCATTATTGCCTGCCATATGAAATAATTGAATAACACCAGGTAATTGAGATGCTTTCTCTCTGAAATCTGCAATTATTGAACGATGTTGCTTGTTTAACTTAATTGCTAATAGTACCTCAATATTAAGATCCAGTTTTTTTTGATCGATTTGGACATATGCCCCTTTAAAATATCCTCTCTGGGTTAATTTCTTAATTCTATCGTGAGTGCTTGACTGTGCAATTCCAATCTGTGCAGCAATCTCTTTATTTGATAGCCGTGCATTATTCAGCAATAGTCTTAAAATCTGAATATCTTTCGAATCTATTTCATTTTTCATACTATCTTCGAATCTTTTTTGGGTTATATAATATTTCGACAAATATAATTGTGCATATATACCTTTTATATGATATTTGTTCAAATATAATCAAATATGCAGAATTAAACACATATTTACTACAGTTCCAAATGAATATGAATGAAATAAAAATATTTTCACCAGCGACTGTCGCTAATGTAGCCTGCGGGTTCGACGTGTTAGGCTTTTGCTTAGATACTGTCGGTGATGAGATGGTAATAAAAAAAGTCGATAAAAAAGGTGTTAAAATAACTAAAATCGAAGGGTTCGATTTGCCCTTTGAAACCGAATTAAATGTTGCTGGAGTTTCTGCTCTAGCTATGTATAACGCTATTAATCCTGATTATGGATTCGAAATTGAAATTCACAAAAAAATTAAACCTGGAAGCGGTATTGGTAGTAGTGCAGCCAGTGCTGTTGGCAGTGTTTTTGGGATGAACGAGCTTTTAGGAAAGCCGTTTAGTAAAACCGAATTAACACAATTTGCTATGAAAGGTGAAGCGTTAGCAAGTAAATGTGAACATGCAGATAATTTAGCGCCGTCCCTATTTGGAGGCTTTACTTTAGTTAAAAGCCTAATGCCTTTAGAAATCTTACAAATTCCGTCACCACCTAATTTATATGCAACCATTATTTACCCCCAAATAGAAATTAAAACAGCTGAATCTAGGGCTATTCTTCCAAAAGAAGTAAAGCTCCAAGATGCGATTACACAGTGGGCTAATTTTGGAAGTTTGATTCATAGCTTGCATACTAATAATTACGAATTGATGCAAAAATCGCTACATGATGTAATTATAGAACCACATAGAAGTAAATTGATTCCACATTACAACGAGGTTAAAAATGAAGCACTAAACGCAGGAGCTTTAGGTGCTGGAATTTCAGGCTCTGGACCTTCTATTTTTTCTTTATGCGAAGGAATTGAAGCAGCTAATAATGTGAGAGATGCAATAAAAAAAGTGTATTCAAAAACTGGGATTGAATTTGATATGTACGTCTCAAGAATTAATACAGAAGGTGTTAAGGTTCTATAGGTAAATGTTATTGCGAATTAAAAAAAAAACAGCACACTGCATTACATTAGGCTCGTAAAACACTTAATAGTAGTGACTTCATGGCAAAACAAAAAAACAATGAATTATTACAGTTTAAATAAAAAAGCACCTAACGTATCTTTTAAAGATGCAGTTATAAAAGGATTAGCACCAGATAAAGGATTATATTTCCCTGAATATATTACGCCTTTGCCTAAAGTATTTTTCGAGAATATTGATAATTTATCTCATTCTGAAATTGCCTTTGAAGCTATTAAGCAATTTGTATCACCAGAAATTCCAGAGGATATTTTAAAAACCATTATAGAAGAAACACTATCATTTGATTTTCCTATTGTGGAGTTGAATGAAAACATTTCAACTTTAGAACTCTTTCATGGTCCCACTATGGCGTTTAAAGATGTTGGCGCTCGATTTATGGCACGCTGCTTAGGTTATTTTAACCAGAACAACACCAATGAAGTTACTGTGCTAGTAGCAACATCTGGTGATACAGGTGCTGCTGTAGCTAATGGTTTCTTAGGAGTTAAAGGTGTGAATGTGGTAATACTATACCCTAACGGAAAAGTGAGTGATATTCAAGAAAAGCAATTAACTACCCTCGGACAAAATATTAGTGCATTAGAAGTTGACGGTACTTTCGATGATTGTCAAGCTATGGTTAAAACCGCATTTTTAGATGAAAACCTTAGAAGCAACATGCAATTAACCTCTGCTAATTCTATAAATGTGGCACGTTGGTTACCGCAATTGTTTTACTTTATGTTTGCTTACAAAAATTTGCACAATACCTATGAAGACATTGTCTTTTCAGTGCCAAGTGGAAATTTCGGAAATTTGTGCGCAGGTATGATGGCACAACAATTAGGCTTACCAATTAAGCATTTTATAGCATCAAATAACGAAAACAATGTCGTGACTGAGTATTTAAAGACACAGTTGTATAATCCGAAACCATCCGTACAAACCATAAGTAACGCAATGGATGTTGGAGATCCAAGTAACTTTATTCGCATTCAAGAAATCTATAAAAATAAATTTGAAACCTTAAAAGATAATGTGTCTTCGTTTAGTTTTTCTGATGATGAAACTAAAGCAGCTTTGTTAGAAATTTATAGCAATCATAAGTATGTTGCAGATCCACACGGAGCTGTTGGCTATTTAGGTTGTAAAGCCTATTTAGAACAGAATCCAAATGCGCATTGTGTCTTTTTAGAAACAGCGCATCCAACCAAATTTTTAGATGTTGTTGAAGATGTCATCAAAACAAAACAAACCTTACCACAACAAATTCAATCTGTAATGGGGAAAGATAAAGTGGCAACTACAATTTCTACTTACGAGGATTTTAAAGCGTATTTGTTGGAATAGCCTCGCTTGAACTTATACTAAAACAAAAAAATGAAAGTCTAATCAGTAGTCATAGATGTTAACTAGAATTAAACTTAGCACAAATAATCATCTATCTTTGAATCTTAAAAAAATGAAATACAATAGCCGTTTATTTTGTTAAACAAAGCCGTTGTATCAAACTAAACACCTAAAAATGAAAGCCTCAATACGCAGGAAATATGGTTCATCAAATCAGATAAAAATCGAGGATATTGAAAAACCAACGCTAAAAGACAATGCTATATTAATTAAGGTTCATGCTGCTACGGTCAACAGGACAGATTGTGCAAATCTTACCGCCAAACCTTTTATCATGAGGTTTGTCTTAGGCTTTTTTAAGCCAAGAAAAATTATATTGGGGACAGATTTTGCAGGAGAAGTAGTCGCTATAGGTAAAGAAGTCAAGTCATTTAAGATTAATGATAAAGTGTTTGGTTTTAACGATACAGGTTCAGAATCACAAGCTGAATATATAACATCCACAGAAAAAAACTTATTTCTTATTCCAGAAAACATTAATTATAAGCAAGCTGCTGCAAGTTTAGAAGGAGCTCATTATGCGTATACTTTTATCCACAAAGTGACTATTCAATCTGGGCAAAATATTCTAATTAATGGAGCAACTGGAGGAATTGGATCAGCGCTCTTACAATTTGTTAAGCAATATAATGTCCAAATAACAGCTACTTGTAATACCAAAAATTTAATATTAATAAAATCTTTAGGCGCTGATAAAGTTTATGATTACACCAAGGAAGACTTTACAAAAAGTAAAGAACAATATGATTTTATATTTGATGCTGTTGGTAAAAGTACATATGGAAAATGCAAGCCATTATTAAAGGAAAAAGGTGTTTATATCTCTTCGGAATTAGGGCCTTATTCTCAAAATCTATTGTATGCATTAACAACTTCGGTTTCAAGTAATAAAAAAGTAATCTTCCCTGCGCCATATAAAACAGAAAAGACCATACCCTATATAATAGAGCTTTTGAAAAAAGAAAGATTTAACCCCGTAATAGACCAAGAATATTTATTAGAAGACATCGCTTTGGCTTACGAATATGTACTCCGTGGAGAAAAAACAGGAAATGTGATAATTAAAATTTAGAATAACGGGAGCGCAAAAAGGTATATAATTCATAACTTCGCTACGTTTCATAAACGAACATATCAGGCAATATAACTTTATGAAATTAGATCATCCAAAACTTACTGACTCACTTCAAAAAGCATACTCCGCAGAAAGAGCCGCTGCTTTTACATCTGTTGGACATGCAGGCTCCTTGAGAAAAAATCAAAAAAAATTGCGATAAAGGAGATAGAAGATGACGAATGGCATCACAGGAAGCTAGTGTTAGAAATAATTAATCAATATGGTATTCCTATCTCTAGATATTATGAAATAAAATTCTACATCATTGGAAAATTTATTTTATTTAGTTGCTATATTATTAGGTTGTTCATGTCCTACTTTTTTGCAGGTAGATTGGAAAGCGGTAATGTTTGCGAATACTTTGAAATGATGCACTACTATCATGAATTGTATATATCGGAACATGATCAAGACCTATATGACATGGGAATCAAAGAAAAAGAGCATGAAGAGTATTTCCTAACTGAAATTGGCAACAGTCGATTACTACCCATTTTTGAAAAACTTTTTAAGTGGGGCAAATCTAAAAGCTATAATGACGTTGAACTAAAAGCATTGAAGGCTGTCGAAAAACCTGAGGCATATTGCACAAACCATATTAGTAAAAACAAATAAATAGCTCTGCTGTTAGTCGTATTTTCGTTATAAAAATCCGTTACAACTTTTGATTAGCCATGAATTAAACTGACTTGTAGTAGAGGAAGTTATCCCTCTTACAGTAAATAGTAGCTTTATAAATATTGGCTTGAATTATTATTTTTAAGCTCATAAAAAAAGCGACTTAATAAGGCGCTTTTTTTATTACTCCTAATTTAATTTATTTTTTTATCACCTTAATTTGCCCTTTATCTCCTTCTGAAGTTTCAATCGTTACAAAATACATCCCCGAATTCCATGAAGATGTTTCTATTTCAATTTCTGTTTTAGCAGAAATTTTAGCCTCCATAATTACTTGTCCTAAAATAGAAACCACTCTAATTGAGCTGAGTTCATTTTCACTTATTATTGACAATAGATTTGTAACTGGATTAGTATATGATATCTTGTTGCTATCTATTTCATTATCCCCGATTGATAATATTTCAGCAATAATCGTGTGTGCATAAATTTTTGCTCCGCCTCCTTTATTTTCAATAAACACAACAACACCCTGACTATCTACAGGCTTTGTATAGTGAATTCTGCTTTTATTAGCATTAAATGTGGCTGCAGATAAAATATCTTCATCAATCTCAATATTTCCATTATCCTCTAATAAAATTCCTCCTAATGTAGTTGGACTTACACCATTATCAACTCCACTTTTTAGTAAAAATAATGGGGCATTATTTTTTAAATGCAAAGGTCCTGCATGTACTTTTTCACTTCCTATAGGATAAATTTCTTTTGCATTTTCGGTAAGTAATCTATCTCCAGAATCCTTATCAAATTTTTGAACATACTCTCCTTTTTCACTTTGGCTTGTGTTGGTATAGGTACAAATAGCCCAAATATTTTGAGACCCTGGCTCAAAAGAAATTTGAGTATTCATTTCATAATCGGTCTGATTAGTATCGAAATCTGAACCATTAATTCCCCAAGGTAAAGTTCCATCAGGATTTATACGTTGTAAAAAGGAATCGAATCGTGATCCAGGTGACGCCATATAACCCATATAGACATTGTCTCCATCTTGTAAACCACTATAGTTACTAATAAAAACAGTCCCATAATCCGCCAATTGAGTTGGATTTACCCATTGAGCTTCACCTAAACTATTATAACGCTGACCATAAAGAATAGAATTAATTCCAAATGTTAAACTATGAAAAACCATCACATAACCTCCATCGGAAAGTTCAAATATATTGGCAGGAACAGTATCATTTGTTCCTTCTTCTATAGATTGAGTAGCACCCCAAATAGCTGCTCCAGAAGTATCAAATTTTTGCATGAGACCTTCAGTTCCAGGCCACCAAGAAACAATTGTTTCTCCACTTGATAATGGTAAAAAAGTAACCGAAAAACCACTTCCTACATTAACTCCATTTGTTCCCCATAAATGATTACCTGCTGTATCTAATTTAAAAGCATAAGCAGGTTCACCGCCTCCTGATCCTGTAGCTCCTATATATAAATTATCATTTTCATCGATGGTAATATTCCAGATATATGTAAATGTACTCATAGGTATTTGATCACTTACAAGTAGACCATCATTTCCTAATAGTTGAGTACCATCTATATCTAACACTTGTAGTCTTAGTTCGTAATTAGTTGGAGCTGAAACAACTTTCCAAAAAACAACATAAGTTAAACCACCTGAGGTTCCAATTGCCTTCATATCTCCGCTTTCAGAATCTGCAACGAGCGTATTTACATTGGTATCTGCAACCCATTGAGCATTCATATTAATAAATACTAAAAGCATGAATATTGTAATTATTCTTTTCATAATAATGTATTTAGTAATTCAAGAGTTCTTGAATTTTTGTTTTCACTTTTTCCGTACTAGGAATCATTGTTTTCTCTAAAATTGAATTTAAAGGTATTGCTGGCATGTTTTCACTACCAATGATCATAACTGGCGCATCTAACTCTCTAAAACACTCTTCTTGAATTCTTCCTTGAAGCGCTCTCGAAAAACTATTTTCTGAAGGTTCCTCTGTTACCACTAAACATTTTCCACATTTCTTAACTGAATTTAGTACCGTTGTATAGTCAATAGGATGTAAGGTACGTAAATCTACTATTTCAATTCGATCTTGCATATTAAGTTCTTCAGAAGCATTCATTGCCCAATGAACTCCCATTCCATAAGTTATAATAGATAAGGTCTCTTTCTCTTCTTGTTTCCAAATTTCTTGTAATACCCATGCTTTTCCGAAAGGTAATACATAATCTTCAGATGGCTCAACAGAAGTTGCACCTTTTGTGCCAGGTACTTTACTCCAATACAATCCTTTATGTTCTAAAATCACCACTGGATTAGGATCATAATAAGCAGCTTTCATTAAGCCTTTTAAATCGGCTCCATTACTTGGATAGGCAATTTTAATTCCTCGAATATTGGTAATCACACTTTCTACAGAAGAAGAATGATAAGGACCTCCACTTCCATACGCTCCAATAGGAACTCGTAATATCATAGAAACTGGCCATTTCCCATTAGATAAATAACAGGACCTACTTACTTCCGTAAATAACTGATTTAATCCTGGCCAAATATAATCTGCAAATTGCACCTCAACGATGGGCTTTAAACCTACAGCACTCATTCCAACCGTAGAACCTACAATAAAAGCTTCTTGAATTGGAGTATTAAATACACGATTATCACCAAACTTTTGCGCTAGGGTCGCTGCTTCTCTAAACACTCCCCCTAGACGTCCTCCTACATCTTGACCATATAACAAACATTCTTTATGTTTTGTCATTAATTCTTCAATAGCATATAAAGCACAATCGACCATGACCACTTTTTCAGCACCTTCAGGTGAGCGTTCTCCTACTTCTTCAGTAATAGGTGTTGGGGCAAAATCATGTGTAAATAAATCTTCAGGTTGAGGATCTTCAGCTTTTATAGCTTTCTTGTAATCTGCGGCAACGGTCTCTGTTGCCTTTTTTTCTATTTCTGAAACATCTTTTTCAGAAAAACCATTCTGAAGAAGTAATGCTTTTAATTTCGGATAAGGATCTCGGCTTCTAGCTTCCTCTAGATCGTCACGATACCATTCCATTCGAACCCCAGAAGTATGATGATTCAATAAAGGAACTTTTGCATGTACTAAAAAAGGACGGCGTTCTTTTCGGATGGTATCAATCACTTTTTCTAGTTTCGAATAACATTCATCAAAATCGGTTCCATCAATAGTGACAGCTTCCAATCCATTAAATCCTCTAGCGTATTCAAAGGCATCTTGCGCACGAGTTTCAGCAGCATTAGCACTGATATCCCAGCCATTATCTTGCACTAAATAAAGTATTGGCAACTGCTTTAATGCAGCCATCTGAAAGGCTTCAGCAATTTCTCCTTCAGTTACTGAAGCATCACCTAAAGAACAAACTACAAAAGGAGCTTTTTCATTCTCTTCGTTAATATGTTCAATTTCCTTGTACCAAAAACCTAAGGCAACACCTGTAGCAGGAATCGTTTGCATTCCTGTCGCAGAACTTTGATGTGGAATTTTAGGCTTATCATCATCACGTAAACTCGGATGTGAATAATAGGTTCTTCCTCCTGAAAAAGGATCCTCTTTTTTAGCAAATACTTGAAGCATCAACTCATAAGGTTCCATTCCGACAGCCAATAACATAGAGTCATCTCTATAATATGGAAAGGCATAATCTTGCGGAAGTAACTGCATTCCTAAAGCAGTCTGAATTACTTCATGACCACGAGAAGTTGCATGTACATACTTAGAAACTTCCTTAAAGTTAGCTTCAAATAATTCAGTCATTGCTTTTGCTGTACACAAATTAGCAAATGCTTTCTGATAAATATCTTTATGTATTTTAGTATTCATTAATTATTATTCTGCAGGAACCATCCAACCAAACTTATCTTCGATTGCACCTACTTTAATACTATTAAGCGTATCATTTACGTCTTCTGCAACCGGACTTTCGTCAGAAACATGAATCGTCCCTTCATCAGTTCCTATTTCTTGAATATAAGCAATACCAATGGCAGTACCTGTTCCAAAGGCTTCTTCTAAGGTTCCATTTTCAGAAGCTTCTTTAACTTCATCGATTGTAATAGGCCTTTCAGTAACTTCAAAACCTTTATCTCTTAATAAGTCAATAACACTCATTCTTGTAATTCCATCTAAGATATTTCCATCTCTATATGGAGTTACTATCTTTCCATCTATTTTAAAGAAAATATTCATGGTTCCAACTTCCTGAATATACTTGTGCTCAACAGCATCTAACCAAAGTACTTGATTATATCCTTTTGCTTTAGCGTTTTCAGTAGGTTTTATTGCTGCCGCATAATTTCCAGCTGCTTTCGCTTCACCAGTACCACCAGTTGCTGCACGAATGTATTGTTTTTCAGCAAATAATTTAATTCGTTCACTAAAATAAGGCCCTGCAGGAGAACAAATAATTAAAAATTTGTAACTAGTTGCAGCTCTCATACCAATAAAGTGCTCATCAGCATACATAAAAGGACGTAAGTACATCGCTGATCCTTCTTTTGGAGGAATCCAACTTTTTTCTAAATTCACTAACATTTTTAAGCCTTCTGTAAAAATTTCTTCAGGTAATTCAGGCATTCCCATTCTATTTGCGCTAAAATTTAATCTTGCAGCGTTTTTCATAGGACGAAATAATAAAGGAGTACCATCAGCATTCAAAGTTGCTTTCATCCCTTCAAAAATAGCTTGCCCATAGTGCAAAGCCATCGTTGCAGGGTGTGTAGGGATAGAGTGTATAGGCTCAATTCTAGGATTGCGCCATTCACCTTCGCTATAATCACAAATAAACATGTGGTCCGTGAATGCTTTCCCTAAAGGAATATTATCGAAGTCTAATTCACTTAATTTAGAACTCTCTGTTAATGTTACTTTTATATTTTCCATCTTGCTTATTTATATTTTTCTATTTAAATCAAATTTTTCCATATTATCGGCTATTCTTCTTAAGAATGAGCCTGCTAAAAATCCATCTACAATTCGATGATCAAAGGATAAAGATAAGTACATCATTTGTCTAATTTCAATCACATCCCCAGATTCTTTTTCAATAACCTCAGCTCTTTTTTTAATAATACCTGTTGCAAGAATTGCTGCTTCAGGTTGATTAATTATTGGGGTTCCCATAACAGAACCAAAAGTTCCAACATTTGAGATTGTAAAAGAACTTCCTTTGGTATCATCTACTTTTAATTTATTTTCTCTTGCTTTAGTTGAAAGTGAATTAATATCCGCAGCTAATTCTTGTAAATTCTTAGTATTTGCATTTTTTACCACCGGAACGATTAAATTTCCTGAAGGCAATGCAGCTGCCATCCCAATATTTATGTCTGGTTTAACAATAATATTCTTTCCATCTAAAGATGAATTTATCATAGGAAAGTCAACAATTGCTTTTGAAACTGCTTCAATAAACAAAGGAGTAAACGTAAGTCTTTCATTGTATTTCTTCTGAAAATCAACTTTCACCTTATTACGCCATTCTACCATTTCAGTTAGATCTGCTTCAACATAGGCAGTAACATGTGGGGAAGTATGTTTACTAAAAACCATATGATCCGCTATCATTTGACGCATGCGATCCATTTCAACTATTTTACCTTTGCCTTTATCAAATTGTAGATTAGGAATACTAAAACCAGAGGGTTCTTTTTTCTGCAACAAATTTATGAGGACGTCCTTCTTCAATGTAGCTCATGAGATCACTTTTACGTAATCGTCCTTTTTTACCTGAAACTGGTATTCTTGATAATTCCTCAAAACTAATATGATGTTCTTTAGCTATGTTAATTATTAGTGGTGAGAAAAATAAATCTGAATTTTGATTGGCTACTGATTTTTTTGATTTTTGAGATTTCTGAACTCTTTTTGGTTGTTCTACTTTCTTCTCTAACTTATCTCCACTAGAAGATTTAGCATTCCCATCGACTCTAATAATAGCGATTACTTTACCGATTTGAATAACATCATTGGGTTCGAACAATAATTGTTCAATGACTCCAGCAGTATTTGAAACCACTTCAGAATCTACTTTATCAGTAGCAACTTCTAATAAGGTTTCATCTTCTTCTATGGTATCACCAACACTTTTAAACCATGTAATAATGGTTGCCTCAGTAATACTTTCGCCCATTCTAGGCATTTTAAATTCGTAACTTCCTGCGTCGGCAGGAATCTGTTTATCTTTCATTTCGGATTTTATTAAAATCAAAATTCCAATTCATACTTAAATCCATCCAACTAGAATTCATTTCTTCAATCAATTTAATTTTCAAATCTCTTTTCAATTTCTTTAACCGTTACTCTCTTGTCATTGCGATGAGCTTTGCGAAGTGGCAATCTTTTTAGAGACTCTTCGCTATCGCTCTGAATGACAGTTTTTATTTAATTCTTTCTTTTCAACTCAGCAAGCGTTTTATAAAAATCTTCTTGTTTGGGTCTCTCCTTTGGAATTTCTCGTAAAGGTGCAACCTCTTTTAAACTTTCGTGGCATTCTTTTGGTAATTGCTGGTATAATTTTGTTCCAGCCGTTTTCCATGCGATCATTTCATCTGAAACATCTTTAATTGCATTGGCGGGGTTTCCAATAATTAATTTTCTCTTCGGAAACACTGCTTCAGCTTTTACAAATGATAAAGCTCCAACAATACATTCATCTCCTATTTCAGCACCATCCATAATCACGCTATTCATTCCAATTAAACAATTACGCCCTAAATTGGCTCCATGAATAATAGCACCATGACCTATATGCGCTCCTTCTTTTAACACAATAGTTTTTCCAGGAAACATATGTACGGTACAATTTTCCTGAACGTTCACTCCATCTTCTAATATAATTTCTCCCCAATCACCGCGGATAGCAGCACTAGGGCCGATATAACAATTTTTTCCAATTATTACATTTCCAGTTACAGCCGCTAAGGGATGAACGAAACTACTTTCGTGAATAACAGGGATATGTCCTTTGAAACTATAGATCATATTAATTGCTTATTGTTGATTGTCATTGCGAGAGGTAAAGCGACGTGGCAATCTTTTGAGAGATTACTTCACTTCGTTCGGAATGACATTTTATTTAAACCCCTTTAATTTTTCTTTAGTAAAATCACTTAAAACCAATCGCCCACTTATTACAGCTCTTTCGGCTAATAATGTATCCCAATCTTCCGTTCCTGTCCACATCACCTTCTTCATTTCTCTCATGGCTTCTGGGTTGTAATTGCATAAGTTTTCAGCAAAAGCTTGAACCGCTTCATCCAATTCTTCCGTAGAATCATATACCTGCGCATATAATCCTTTTTGACGTGCCCATTCAGCATCATAAAAACTATTGGCATCGATAGCAATTTGAGACATTCCTGTTAAACCTAATTTACGTTCAACAGCAGGTCCCACTACAAAAGGTCCAATGCCTACATTTAATTCACTTAATTTAATAGCAGCAAATTTAGAAGCCATACAATAATCGGTTGCTGATGCAACTCCTACTCCGCCTCCAACAGTTTTACCTTGAATACGTCCAATTATAAATTTTGGACATTTTCTCATTGCATTTATCACATTGGCGAATCCGCTGAAAAATATTCGACCTGATTCTGAATCTTTGATATTGATTAATTCTTTAAAACTAGCTCCAGCACAAAATGTTCTTGCTCCTCCACTTTTTAAGATGATCACTTTTACATCATTATTTTCACCAGCTTCTTGAATAGCATTTGCTAATTGAGCTAGTATATCTCCAGGCAGACTGTTGTGTGCTGGATGAAAGAATTCTATTGTTAAAATTCCTTTATTTACATCTTGTTTTACGTAAGGTTGGGTCATTACATTTATGAGTTCCCTTGAAAAAGGGAATCTATTTTTAATTATTTTCGATTATAGCTAGAATCTCTCTTTTTAAAGAAATTTCCGGAAACCTTATTTTAATTCGTTGTATAAATCATCCCAATTAGGATTTTTATTTTCTATTAATTCACTTTTCCAATTTCTTCTCCATTTCTTCATTCGTTTCTCTCTTTCTTTAGTAACTTCTTCCTCTTCATATTTTTCAAAATAAACAAACTTATTTAAATCATACCTCGCTGAAAAAGTATTTGGATGTGCTTTAGTAATATGTTGTCTTATTCTTGTTTTTAATTTTTTTGTTAAACCTATATATAAAACTCCGTTTTTTTTATTTGCAATTATATATACACAACTATTTGTCATTTATAACCTTTTACATATTCCCCTTTTTATGGGAATTTTAGCCAATTTAACCTTTTACAAAAGGTTAAATTGGCTAAAGTGATGATTCAAGTGTTTACGCTCTAATAAATACCATTCGTACTTATTGATATCACCAAACACCACATTTTTTGTTATACTCTCTGGATTTTCTTTAAAGTAATTTAAATATTCTTCTCTAGACGCTAACATCATCTTTTTCGCAGTATCCAAATCAGAATGTTTTAAATCTTCCAATGCTCCTTTTTTATTTAATGGAAAATCATATCCTGGAGCCATTGGCTCATAGGTGTATAATGACTCTAGCGTCTTCTCTAAATATTTTTCTGGTGTTGTTATCTCAAAATCTTGAAATTCTCCAGAAGCAATTCTATAGGCATCTTCAAGATGTTCTACCATATGCTGAGGAGTTAAAATTCCCCACTTCGCTTTTGAATTTTCTGTTAAATCATTTAAACAAGAAGTAATTTTTTCCGAAGTCATTTCAACAAACACCTTTTGTTTCTTCTGAACCATAGTTAGAATAGTTGCAATCGCTACTAATTCATGCTCTACATCAAATACCTCAACATACCATTTTACAATTCCACTAGGATGTTCTTTTCCTCTTGAATCGCGATCAATCTTTTGCTTACAAGTTAATCGAACATAAACTGTATCATTATGATAAATAGGACGCAGAAATCTACATTCTTCTAATCCATAATTTGCAGTTACTGGGCCTTTATTTGGATATACGAATAGACCTGCTGCTGCAGCTAAGATGAAATATCCATGTGCTGTTCTCTTTTCAAAAATACTTCCCTCTAAAGAAGTGATATCTGTATGGGCATAAAAATGATCCCAAGTAAGGTTTGCAAAATTAACAATATCACCATCGGTGATGGTACGTTTATGCGTTTTTAAAGACATTCCTGATTGAATGTCCTCCCAATGATATGAAAATGGATGATCAGAAATTTCAGTATATGCTCCTTTAGCTTGATAAATACCTGTTACTTCTGTTAAACTTGTAGGTGAACCTTGAACAGCACATCGTTGTAAATAATGCTTAATTCCTCGCATTCCCCCCATTTCTTCACCACCTCCAGCTCTACCTGGACCTCCATGAACTAATGCTGGCAATGGAGAACCATGACCTGTACTTTCTTTAGCATTCTCTCTATTCAGAATTAAAATTCGTCCGTGATGACTTGCTGCATTTATGGTATATTCTTTAGCAATTTTATTATCATTAGTAACTATAGAGCTCACTAAAGAACCTTTCCCCATTTTAGCAAGTGTAACTGCTTCTTCAATACTTTTATAAGGCATTATTGTACTCACAGGACCAAATGCTTCCGTAACATGAGCGGCTTCATTTTTTAAAGGATGGTCTTCTCGTAACACAATAGGTTTTAAAAAGGCCCCTTTTTTTGAGTCTGCACCAATGGTTTCTACTTCATTTAAATCACCATAAACGATTGAAGCTGTTTTTGCTAATTTTTTTACTTGTTCTCTTACTGAATTACGCTGTTGCTCACTTACTAATGAACCCATTCGCACTTCTTTTAAACGAGGATCTCCAATGGTTACTTTATCTAATTCTTTCCCTAGTGCAATTTGCACCTCTTCTATTAAATTTTCGGGTACTATAATTCTTCGAATTGCAGTACATTTTTGTCCGCATTTTACGGTCATTTCTTTACGTACTTCTTTGATGAATATATTGAACTCTGGAGTTCCTGGCAAAGCATCTTCACCTAAAATAGACGCATTCAATGAATCTGCTTCCAAAGTAAATGGCACAGACTCTTGTGTTAATTGTGGATGTGTTTTTAAGGCTCTACCCACTAGTGCTGAACCAGTAAAAGTTACTACATCCTGAGATTGAACTGTATCTAATATATTTCTTGCGGTACCACTTATTAATTGCAATGCTCCTTCTGGTAGTAAACCAGAAGCTATTATTTCTTTTACAACTGCTTCTGTTAAATATGCAGTTTGAGGAGCTGGTAACACAACAGCTGGCATTCCAGCCATCCAATTGACAGCACATTTCTCTAACATTCCCCAAATAGGAAAGTTAAACGCATTGATATGAACAGCGACTCCTTCTTTTGGAACCATGATATGATGCGCCATAAATCTACCTCCTCGCGATAAATCGATTGGATCACCTTCTACGTGATAGGTCTGATTTGGAAACAATTTTCGTAAGGAAGCATTGGCAAATAAATTTCCGAAACCTCCCTCAATATCGATCCAACTATCAATTTTTGTTGCTCCAGTTCTATAACTCAATTCGTAAAAAGCTTGTTTCTTTTTTACAAGATACATCGCAAGGCTCTTCAACATATTTCCTCGCTCTTGAAAAGTCATTTTACGAAGTACAGAACCATTATCACGTCCATATTGAAGAATTGAAGGAACATCTAAACCTTCTACAGTGGTACTTGTAAATTGTTCTCCCGTTATCGAATCGAAAACTGGAGCACCTTCACCGATACCATCGATCCATTGACCTGTAACGTAATGTTGTGTTTTATTCATATTTAAGCTCTTATTCTAAGTATTTTCATTATGTATTTACATTTTCAATTATCGCAGCATATCCTTGCCCAACACCAATACACATAGTAACTAATGCATATTTTTTATTTTGCTCTTTTAATTCTAACGCTGCTGAATAGGCTAATCTAGCTCCTGTAACTCCTAAGGGGTGACCAATGGCTATTGAACCTCCATTCGGATTTATTCTAGGATCATCATCGCTTAATCCCCATGCACGAATACATGCTAATGCTTGCGATGCAAATGCTTCGTTCAATTCGATAACATCCATGTCTGCCATAGTTAATCCTGCTTTTTCTAAGGCTTTATTTGAAGCTTTTACAGGGCCAATCCCCATGATTCTAGGCTCAACACCTACCACTGCAGAACTTACTATTCTTGCTAAAGGGTTTAAGTTATATTTTTTTACTGCATCTTCTGAAGCGATAATTGTAGCTGCAGCTCCGTCATTTAAACCTGAACTATTACCTGCTGTTACACTCCCTCCTTCTTTTTTGAAAGCAGGTCGAAGTTTAGATAAAATTTCTTTTGTACTGGTTGGCTTTATGAACTCATCATCTTTGAAAATGATGGGGTCTTTTTTACGTTGTGGAATTTCAACTGAAACAATTTCTTTTGCAAGTCTTCCAGATTGTTGTGCTTTTGTAGCTTTCATCTGACTGTGATACGCAAATGCATCTTGATCTTCACGAGAAATATTATATTTCTCTACGAGGTTTTCGGCTGTATTTCCCATTCCATCAGTTCCATAAAGCTCCTGCATTTTTTTATTAATAAAACGCCATCCAAAACTAGAATCATACATTTTTGAATCGTTCCCAAAAGCCGAAGATGGTTTAGCAACCACATAAGGTCCTCTAGTCATATTTTCTACTCCACCAGAAATAAACAAATCTCCATCACCTGCTTTTATAGCTCTATTAGCATGAATAATGGCAGATAATCCACTACTACACAATCTGTTTACTGTTTCTCCTGGCACTGTAAAAGGTAAACCCGCTAACAATAATGACATTCTTGCAACATTACGGTTGTCTTCACCTGCTTGATTAGCACAACCCATAATTACATCATCATACGCTTCTTTTGGAATGGAAGGGTTTCTATCAACTATCTCTTTAATTACTAAGGCTCCTAAATCATCTGTTCTAACAACACTAAGTGTTCCTTTGTAATTTCCGATAGGAGTTCGAATTCCATCGATTATATATGCTTCCTTCATTATAATTTTTTTATTTCTCATTATTAAGAATTACTTCCAAAATACTGAGTAAGATTTACTGAGAAATATGAATTTCTTTTAGATAGAACTTCACATTTACTACGAAAACAAAGGTAAGAAAACTAATCCAAAGATTTTTGATCTAAGGATTCATTAAAGCAACAATAAAAATGATAATTTTTAGAATATTACAAGCTAGCATAACACCTTAGAACAACTGTTTTTAAAGGTTTTTCTTTGCTATTTTGGCAACTCTTATGGTAGCTTTTGAATTTTCAAGAGAGGTCCAAGCAGCAAACAAATTATCTCCTAATAATTCGATTTGAGGAAATCCTGAAGCACGTTCAGAACGAGTTTTTACAAGCGTAATCAGTTCGCCTTTATCGCCATTAATAGTTATACTTTGTAATTGAATTAAGGTATCATTTCCTTGGGGTTCCATCCAACAAACAACTGCTATATTTTCAGAAACCATGGTCACATCAACTCTTCCTATAGCATTACCGCTATCTAACCTTACAGGCACTTCAAATGTCTTTCCATTATTTTCAGAAAAAATGACTTGAACTCTAGGGTTGTCATTCTCTGCTGTAAACCAAGCCATTGCTAAAGTAGTTTCAAAAGCATCAATAGAAGGACCATTTACAGGGCAGCCAGGCATAATCCAATGATCTTCATACACAACTTGAGGCTTTGTCCAAGTACCATTTTCAAATCTTACAATACTAATATCTCTAACCTCTTCATCAGATCGATCTCTATAAACCACCACAGGTCCATTATTAGTTAATGCTGCTGAAGTTTGGCAGCAATCACACACGCGTTCATCGAGTAAGGTATCTTCAAGTATACTTCCTTCTTTATTAACAATAGCAGCACGTAAGGTCATTTGAGAATCTTCACGATCTACATTTACGGTGGTTCTACCATCTAACCAAGTAACGAAAAATGAGTCTTTTTGATACGGAAGCATTGATACAAAACCATGTTCACTTTCGGTTCCATCAGTATTAAGTAACATATTTTTATTCCATGAATTTATTTCAGAAGAAAAGTAATTCAATTTTACATCGTAGGTATAGGTGCCATCTGCAGATTTTTGAAGAAAATTAGTTAATATATTTCCATTATTTTCAGCAATTGCAGGGAAATCAGCCCAATTTACAAACCAATCATTTCCTGTAATTATTTCTTCAGAAGAAGACCAAATATCATTTTTTAACACTGAAAATTGTAAGCTTGAAAGGGAGTCTTTTTTCTCAACCCAAGAAATAAATAGTTCTTTCCCATTAGAATAAAGTCTTGGAAGGGATGAATTTCCTTGGACAGGACTTTCCAATTCTTCTATAATGGGTTTATTTGTTTCGATTTCTGAAACAATATTTTTTTTGACTTCATTTTTACATGAAATGAAACATAGAGAAAAAAAAACGAATAATACAAATCGCATAGATGACAAATTAGAAAGCTCTAAGGTATAAATTTCAAACAAAATAAGGTGTAAAATAATTTACACAACCTCAGCATACAAATCAAAATCCTCTGCCGCTGTAATTTTTACATGTGCAAATTCACCTGTTCTTAAATAACCCTCTTCAGCATTAATCAAAACTTCATTATCAACATCTGGGCTATCAAACTCAGTTCTACCAACAAAATAACTACCTTCCTTACGGTCGATCACTACTTTAAATTCTTTGCCAATTTTTTGCTGATTCAACTCCCAAGAAATTTGAGATTGGATTTCCATGATTTCATTAGCACGTTCCATTTTCACTTCTTCTGGAACATCATCTTCTAAATTATAGGCATGTGTATTTTCTTCATGTGAATACGTAAAACAACCTAAACGCTCAAACCTCATTTCACGAACCCATTCTCGTAAAATTTCATAATCTTCTTGCGTTTCACCTGGATATCCAACAATTAACGTAGTTCTGATGGTCATATCTGGAACAGCCGCTCTAAAGTCTTCTAACAACTTTGTAGTTTTAGCTTTTGTAGTTCCACGACGCATCGATTTTAAAATTGAATCTGAAATATGTTGCAATGGAATATCAATATAATTACAAACCTTAGGTTCATTTTTCATTACTTCCAGCACTTCCATTGGAAATCCAGTTGGAAATGCATAATGAAGACGAATCCATTCAATTCCATCTACTTTCACTAATTCTTGAAGTAGTTCAGCTAAATTTCTTTTCTTATATAAATCAAGACCATAATAGGTAAGATCTTGTGCAATTAAGATTAGTTCTTTTACTCCATTTGCTGCTAGTTTCTCAGCTTCAATGACTAATTCTTCAATAGGAGTACTTTTGTGTTTTCCTCGCATAATAGGAATTGCACAAAACGAACAAGGACGATCACAGCCTTCAGCAATTTTAAAGTACGCGTAATTTTTTGGAGTTGTCGTAACACGTTCTCCAATTAATTCATGTTTATAATCTGCTCCTAATGCTTTTAATAAACCTGGTAATTCAGTGGTTCCAAAATATTGGTCAACACTTGGAATTTCTTTTTGAAGATCTGGCTTATAACGCTCAGATAAGCATCCAGTAACAAATACTTTATCTACATCTCCAGCTTCTTTCTTCTTAACATACTCAAGAATTGTATTAATACTTTCTTCCTTAGCGTTTGCTATAAAGCCGCAAGTATTAATTACCACAATATTACCTTCCTCTTCATGAACAACCTCTTTGTTGTTGGCTTTTAATTGTCCCATCAACACTTCACTGTCGTATACATTCTTGGAACAACCTAAGGTGACTACATTGATTTTATTCTTTTTTAAAGTTTTTGTACGCATAAGAATGTTTTAAATCGAAATGATTTTTAATTAAAAAATGAATCTACAAATTCATGTTTATTGAACACTTGCAAGTCTTCAATACCCTCTCCTACTCCTATATATTTTACTGGAATTTTAAATTGATCGCTAATACCAATTACTACACCACCTTTGGCAGTTCCGTCTAGCTTAGTAACAGCCAAAGAAGTTACTTCGGTTGCTGCTGTAAATTGTTTAGCTTGTTCGAATGCATTCTGACCTGTAGAACCATCCAGCACCAACAATACCTCATCTGGAGTATTAGGGATTACTTTTTGCATGACACGTTTTACTTTGGTCAGCTCATTCATTAAATTTACCTTATTGTGTAATCGTCCAGCTGTATCGATAATTACTACATCTGCGCCTTGAGTAACTGCACTTTCTAAAGTATCGAAAGCTACACTGGCAGGATCACTCCCCATACTTTGTTTTACTAGAGGTACCTCTGTACGATCAGCCCAAACTTGTAGTTGATCAATTGCAGCAGCTCTAAAAGTATCTGCAGCGCCTAACACTACTTTTTTTCCAGCTTGTTTAAATTGGTGTGCTAATTTACCTATAGTGGTTGTTTTCCCAACACCATTTACGCCTACGACCATGATAACATAAGGTTCTTTCTGTTCAGGGATATCGAATTTTGTAGCATCACCTGTATTGGTTTCACTTAATAAACCTGCAATCTCTTCACGAAGAATAACATTTAGCTCACTTGTTCCTAGGTATTTATCTTTTGCAACTCGCGCTTCAATACGTTTGATTATTTTTAAAGTTGTATCAACTCCAACATCACTAGACACAAGTACTTCTTCTAAGTTATCTAAAACGTCATCATCTACTTTACTTTTACCAGCAACAGCCTTACCTAGTTTATCTAAAAAAGAAGATTTAGTTTTCTCTAACCCTTTATCGAGTGTTTCTTTTTTTTCTTTTGAGAATATTTTTTTGAAAAAACTCATATTATTTATGATTTTTAAAACTTAAAGTTATGCATAAATTAAGTCAAAACCTGTTCCACGATACATTTTTCATTCAAATGTCGGTAGATATCTGACAAATAAACAGGAAATACTTAAATATAGAAAAGCCACTCTTAAAAAAGTGGCTTGTCCATTATATATTATACAAAGGTTATTTTTTACTTAACCACTCGTTTACAGATCCTGGATCCATAATAGATTCTACAAAAGTATATGCTCCTGTCTTAGGCGATTTTACCATTTTGATGGCTTTTGTTAAACGCTTAGAACCTGTTTGTAACGATGCTACTGATTTCTTTGCCATGAGTTAATTATTTAATCTCTTTATGAACAGTCATTCTTTTTAGAATCGGATTAAATTTCTTAATCTCCATTCTATCAGGAGTGTTCTTTTTATTTTTTGTTGTTATATAACGTGAAGTCCCAGGCTTACCAGACTCTTTATGTTCTGTACATTCTAAAATTACCTGAACTCTATTTCCTTTACTTTTTGCCATTGTATAAGACTTTAATGCTTTATGCTATTATTTTTTAAGATGACCGTTTGCACGAGCCTCTTTTATAACAGCAGAAATACCTTTTTTATTAATTGTTTTTAACACTGAAGTAGATACACGAAGTGTAATCCATTTATCTTCTTCAGGAATGTAAAAACGTTTCTTTACAAGATTTATATTAAATCTTCTTCTCGTTTTATTCATCGCGTGAGACACGTTGTTTCCAAACATTGCTCTCTTTCCTGTAAGTTCACAAACTTTCGACATAAAATCTTTTTTTATTTTAAACAGGGTGCAAATTTAAATAAATTTATTGGTTTGACCAACAAAAGAAATTTAGTTTTTTAAAATTTCTTTTAGAAGCAATTCTAAAGCTTTAAATACTGCTTTTTCAATTACTCTTTCTCTAGGCTTTCCAAAGTTAAATTTTTCTGAATAAACACCTCGTGGTGAAGCGATAGCAACATATACTGTCCCCACTTCATCCTTTGCTTCTCCTATAGTTGGACCTGCAATTCCTGTGGTAGCGACTGAAAAGTCTGTTTCAAAAAGTATATTAGATTGAATTGCCATTTCTTCGGCAACTTGATAACTTGCAACATTATGCGCAAGAATCGTCTCTTTTTTCACTCCTAAAAGCTTTGTCTTAAATTTAGTGCCATATGGAATTGTACTACCCATAAAAAAGGTTGAAGCTCCAGCTTTAGCCGTAATTTTTTCAGTTAATGCTCCTCCTGTACAACTTTCAGTAACACTTAAAGTATATTTTTTTTGATTCAGTAGAATAGCAATACGCTCTTCTATTGAAGTTTCATCTTCATATCCAATTGCAATATCTTCAAGTTTATTCTGCAATTGCTTCATTAGAGAATCAACTCCTTCCTTCACTTCTTTTTCATTTATCCCTTTTGAAGAGAGTCGAAGTCGAACTCTTCCTAAAGATGGTAAATAAGCTAATTTAATTGTGTTAGGTAATTGTTTTTCCCAAACATATATTCTTTTCGCTATTTCACTTTCACCCATTCCAAAAGTGAGCAAAGTTTTGTGATATATAAATGGACAATTGAATTTCGAAGCAATAAGAGGCAAGACTTCTCTTTTCATTAAATGTTTCATTTCATATGGAACACCAGGCATAGAAATAAAAACTGTATTATTCTTTTCCATCCACATCCCTGGAGCTGTACCATAACTATTTTTTAATATTCTAGCTTTTGAAGGAACCAGCGCTTGATTTATGTTATCTGGCAATAATGAATGTTTGGTATATTTTTTAAATAAATCTTTAATATGAATTAAAACTTCTTTATTTTCAATTAAAGAATCATTAAAGTAGGTGCAAAAAGTTTGTTTTGTTATATCGTCTTTTGTTGGACCAAGCCCTCCAGTGACTAACACAATATCAACCCGTTTTTCTGCTTCTGAAAGCGCGTCTAAAATATGTTTTTCATCATCTTGTATTGAAGTAATTTGATGCACTTGAACTCCAATTTTATTGAGCTCCTGCGCCATAAAAACAGAGTTAGTATCTGTAATCTGGCCTATTAAAATCTCATCACCAATGGTAATTAATTCTGCTAACATTAAAAGGAAAAATCTTCTTTAAGTTCTTCAAAAACTTTTTCAAGAATAGTTGAAATATATTCAATATTTGCTCTAATTGCTATAGTACTTTTCAACGTTTTAGTCCAAGACTCAATTGTGGTAATATCTTTTAATACATTGATCCCAAACATTTCTAAATTTGGTTTCATTTTATGGGCAAATTGATAGGTAAGTTTTTTATTATTATTATTTATAGCTTCTACCATCGATGCTAAATCAGGTGGAATTTCTTCTAAAAAAGTTTTTGCAACTATTTTCATAAAATCCTTGTCACCATCTGCTATTACCTCTAAACTTTCTATTGAATAATTTTTGTTCATTTACTTAATTTTAATTGAAAACATTTTAAAATCCTCTATATAACCTTTTAAAATATCATCAGGATTTACTTTTGAAACGCCTGCGGGTGTTCCTGTAAATATAACATCTCCAATCTTAAGAGTAAAATATTTTGATATATATTCGATTAACTCATCAATTTTCCACAACATTAATGCTGTATTTCCTTTTTGAGCTACTTCATTGTTCTTTTCTAATCTAAAATTTAAATCTTCCAAAGTAGTAAACGTACTTTTTGGAATAAAGTTACTAATCACTGCTGAACCATCAAAACCCTTCGCTTTTTCCCAAGGTAATCCCTTTTCCTTCAACTCTCTTTGAAGGTCTCGAGCTGTAAAATCTATTCCCAATCCTATTTCGTCGTAGTAAGTATGTGAAAATTTCTTATTTATATGTTTCCCAATCTTATTGATCTTTACTAAAATTTCAACTTCATGGTGAATTTCATCAGAAAATTCAGGAATGAAAAAAGGTTGTTTTTTTAATAAAATCGCAGTATCAGATTTTAAAAACAAAACCGGATCTTTTGGCTTTTCATTATCGAGCTCCTCTATATGGGCAGCATAATTTCTACCTACACAAATAATCTTCATCTATAACTTGGTGTTTAATTTTCTAAGTTTTATTCTAGTTAAAACTTTTTTAGTGTATAATGGGAAATCTGCATTTAGCAACCAACCAAAGTATCCAGGTTCTTTTTCTAGGATATCTTCCACTTTTGTTCCTTTATGTTTTCCGAAACTAAAAATTTCTTCTCCTTCTTTATTATACCCAACAAAACCTGCAAAATCTGCAAAGTTTTTATGAGAACTAAATTGAGATAAAACTGAGATATCATTTTCGAGATCATCATACCTATCTAGTTGTGCTTTTAACACTTCATAGGTAGCCAAGGTGTCCGCTTCTGCACTATGCGCATCTATAAGATCCTTATTACAATAAAATTTATATGCAGCCTCTAAAGTTCTCTTTTCCATTTTATGAAAAATAGTTTGCACATCCACTGCTAAATTTTTCTTTAAATCGAAATCTATTTCAGCTCTTAATAATTCTTCTGCTAATAAAGGAATGTCAAACCGATTAGAATTAAAACCACCGAGATCACTGTCCTTAATCAAATTATATACTTTAAGCGCTAATTCTTTAAACGTTGGTTCATTTGCAACCATTTCATCAGAGATTCCATGAATTGCTGTTGTTACCGCCGGAATAGGCATTTCAGGATTTACACGCCAGGTAAAACTTTCCTTATTCCCGTTAGGAAATACTTTTAGAATTGAAATTTCAACAATCCGATCACTTGCTACATTAATACCTGTTGTTTCTAAATCGAAGAAACAAATAGGTTTTTTTAAATTTAATTCCATTTTTTATTCTTGAAAAATAAGTCCTTAATATCTTGACAAAGATAGTATTTATCTAAATTCTAAAGCTTTGAAACCATCTATTTTATGAACAGTACATTATGGAATTAAAATATAAACTGCAATACCTATAAAGACAATAATTTGAAGCCATTTTAAAATAGAACCTACTGCTTTATGGCTTTTTAAATAATTTGAAATTTTTCCTGCTAGCACAGCGATTAAACCAAACACAATAAAAGAAACAAACATAAATACAATACCTAGCACATAAAACTGAAACACAGTGTCTCCTTCTTTATCCCATAAAAATCCTGGAAAGAATGCTAAAAAGAAGATCATTACTTTCGGATTTAAAATATTCATGATCACTCCCTGACTAAACAACTTTTTATGCGATTTTTTAGTCACATTAGAGCCCAATGATATTTTTGAATCACTTCTATAAACTTTAAATGCCAAGTAAAATAAATACACCGCTCCAAATATTTTTATTCCATAAAATATAGCTGGAGATGCCGTAATTACGGCAGATAAGCCAAATGCTAAGAGTGTGGTATGTAAAATACAACCCGTTATTAAACCTGCCGTAGTTGCCAAACCACTTTTTACACCATTTGTTAGCGACTGAGATAACACATAAATATTATCTGGTCCAGGCGATAAAGCAAGTACAATGGTTGCTAATGAAAAAGAAAGAATGTTTTCTAACATGGGTCAAAAATAGTTTTTCTTAGTAAGTAAATAAAATTTAGTACGACCCAATAAAAAAAGATGATGAGAAAATATATTATTCTTGGCTTAATCTTTTGTGGTTCATATTGGATCACACAAGCACAAAACTCAACGGCTACTTATAGTGTTGTTTTTGAAAGTAACTGGAGTCAGAATTCACACCCTCACCCAAATGGAAATTTCCCTTCAAATGCACACTGGTCTAAGTTGGTAGGCGCTACTCATAATGATAATACAACTTTTTTAGCCATGGGGGAGGTTTCAAGTCTTGGTATTGAAAATATCGCAGAATCAGGAAGTAATACTGTATTCTTTTCAGAAATAAATACAGAAATTAGTAACGGGACTGGGTATTCATTAATAGATGGCCCTGGATTAAATAATGATTTAGGAACTATTTCTATCGATGAGATTACAACCACGAATGAATTCCCATTACTTTCATTAGTATCGATGATCGCTCCAAGTCCAGATTGGATCATCGCAATAAATAGCATTTCATTATTAGATTCGGGTAATGATTGGATTAATGAAATGACCTTAGATTTATATCCTTATGATGCTGGAACTGATAGTGGAACAGATTATTCCTCATCAAATATGGACACCAATCCTCAAGAACCTATCAGTAGTTTACAAGGTGTATTCCCTTTTTCTTCTGAAAAAATAGGAACGATTACAATTACACTTGAAGAAGTAATTTTAGGAGTTGAACAGAATGATTTAAATGATAGTATTTCTATCTACCCAAATCCTGCAGATGATTATTTAACTATCTCAAATAACAACACCGGGATAGAAACGATCCAATTATATTCTGTTTTAGGGAATAATATTTTTGAAAAAACTGACATTAATAGTCTATCAGAATCCATAAATATTTCAAATTTACCAAGCGGGATTTATCTATTGAAAGTTATTGATAGTGAAAAGAGAAATGCTACTAAAAGAATAATTAAACGCTAAGAAGTTCTTTATTAATTGCTGAAATTAATTGAGGCCCTTCATATATAAAGCCGGTGTAAAGTTGTACTAAACTTGCTCCGGCTTCTATTTTTTCTAAAGCATCTTTTGCTGAATGTATTCCTCCTACACCAATAATAGGAAACGCACCTTTACTTTCCTGATGCAAAAACCGAATTACTTCTGTCGATCGATTTGCAAGGGGCTTACCACTTAAACCTCCCATTTCTTTTTTATTTTCTGAAACTAAACCATCTCTCGAAATGGTTGTATTGGTTGCAATAATACCGTCAATTTTTGTTTCTGAAACTATATCAATAATGTCTAATAATTGTTCATTGCTTAAGTCTGGAGCAATTTTTAATAGAATTGGTTTTCTATCTTCTTTTAAATTATTTTTATCCTGAAGTGTTTTTAACAAATCAGTTAAAGGCTCTTTATCCTGAAGCGCTCTTAAATTTGGAGTATTTGGAGAACTTACATTTACCACAAAATAATCTACATAATCAAACAAAGCTTCAAAACAAATGATATAATCATTTACAGCTTCTTCATTTGGAGTTACTTTATTCTTCCCAATATTCCCTCCAATTAGCACATGTTTATTGCCAACTGGGTTCGATTTTAAACGTTCCACAGCTTCTGCTACACCACCATTATTAAACCCCATACGGTTGATTATAGCGCTGTCCGTTTTTAAACGAAACAATCTCTTCTTTGGATTTCCAGGTTGTGGTTTCGGTGTAACGGTTCCAATTTCAATAAAACCAAAACCAAAATTTGAAAGTTCCTTATACAGTTTAGCATCTTTATCAAAACCAGCTGCTAATCCAACAGGATTCGAAAATTTAAGTCCAAATAATTCTCTTTCAAGCTTCGGGTTATTAGTATGATATAAACTTCTAAAAACGCCTCTAAAGCCTATTTTATGTAAAAACCTGATTAGAGAAAATGTAAAATAATGTACTTTCTCTGGGTCATTAAGAAATAGAATCGGGCGAATAATTAATTTGTACATCAAGAGATTATTTATATTGCAAATGTACATTGTTAGATATTAAAAAATCTCTAACTTATTAAAGAAAATAAGTTAAAGATTTAAAAAAGTATTATTAAATACTAAATGGTATTAATAAAAAAGAGGTTGTCATTAATTTTAAAAACAACCTCTTTTGTAAAACTTACTGAATAGTTATGTTTACTCTTGCGAATAAAAATCTTCCACCAGTACCAAATTGTGTTGAACGTCTAGAATAAACAAATCTTCCTGAAGATCTAAATGCATCATCTGCTTCATCTGGATATACATCTAATAAATTATTAGCTCCAACAGTAAATCTCGTTGTATTAGTTAAGTTATGAGAAAAACTTAAATCTGTAATTAATTTACCTGCGTAAATTCTATCAACTAGAGGATCTATATTGTTTGTAGCTTCTTCAACTTCACCAAAATAAGAATTTCTTAAATAGATATTCCATTTTTCTCCAATACTCAAATTGTTTGTCAAAGAACCTTTTGTTCTAGGTACAGCTGATTCAATATAAATTTCACTTGTTCTATCTAAAAAACTATCTGTTAAGCCTGCATTTTCAATAGCCGCTGGAATATTTTTACCAGAGACTTCAGTTGTAGAGTATGTAAATGACAAGGTGTTAGCTAATTTCATATTAGTAGAAATATTCATCTTATTTTCAACAACAAGATCAATTCCTTTTGTCTCTGTGTTTAATGAATTTGTAAAGAAAGCAGCTTTGCTTGCATTTGCTTCTGCAAATAAACCAGCTAATTCTGCGTTTGCATCATCTATAGGGATTCCAGCATCATCGGTTTGTGGAGCAAAGGTACCGCTTAGCGAAACTCTATCATCTATATTAACCATATAACCATCTAACGTTATTTTTAATTTTGCACTAGGAATTTTAGCAGTAAAACCTAAAGTAAAACCAACTGAAGTTTCCTCTTTAAGCTCGTCAACTCCTAATATTCTTGCAACTCTAGAAGTGTTTGGAAAAATACCAACTTCATTAGGCACTCCATCAACAAATATAGTTGAGGTTGAATTAAAATGAATTTGATGTAAAGATGGTGCTCTAAAACCAGTTTGAACAGAACCACGAATATTAAAGTTTTCAGCTGCTTTAGCAAGAAAAGAAACTTTCCCGTTTAATGTTCCTCCAAAATCTGAAAAATTTTCATAACGTATCGCTGCAGTAGCTCTAAAGTTTTCAGTAAAATCTGCTTCAACATCTACATATCCAGCGATAGTATTTCTATAAGCATCAACTTCATTTTCTGGTTTAAACCCAGGAAATACTTGAATACCTCCTGGTCTAGAATTTCCAAAGAAATCGGTCGGCATAACTGAATCTGGATCTGTTGGGTCATTCACATTTCCATCTGTATTGTATTGAGCATAAGACGCTTCTTCTCCAGCAAAAATAGTATAGTTTTCCACTCGATATTCTGCTCCAAAAGCAACATTTAAACCAGACATTATGTTTTCATAAAACTTAGAGAAATCTAAATTTGAAGTATTTTCTCCATAACTAAATCCTCCTGCATCAGCTTCAAAGGGAGTTGAATTTTGAAGGGAAGCATTTAATGAATTAGAAACTCTATAGATAAATTCATTATTTCCAGTCGAGTTACTTAAATCAACATTCCAATCGCCAATCTTACCTTTAATCCCTATCGCAATAGAGTTATCTTTTATACTAGAGTTTATTTCAGGTAAAAAACCATTTAACCTTGCGGGAGTATATGCTCTTGATTGATTAGGCAATCTATAAAATCCAGCGGCATTTCCATTTTTAAATCCTAAACCTCCAAATGCATAAATCTTTAAATCATCACCAACAGGTATTTCCATATTACCAAAAAATTGTCCTCCTCTTAATTCAGATTGTCCAACTCTCATGTTAAAATCTTTTCGTTGCAAGTTTCTTGCTGCTAATTCTGCCGAAGTATTATCTGCACCTAAAATTCCTTGTAAATCTTCTTTCGTAGAAAAGGGATCTAAATTGAAACCCGCTTCATTTCCATAAAAGATTACATCTTCTACATCGTCATCCAATAACTGGCTAATATCATATCCATCGTTATTAGCAAATCTTTCAATCGTATTGTATTGATTAAAAATATCTCCTTCCCATTCTTTCATTCGATTGGTTGCTCCTCTAAAGTCAAAATTACCCGTTAAGTTAATGAAACCTCCATTTTCACCTATAGGTAAACCGTAATTAGCTCCTAGGTTAATTTTTTCTCCATCAACATTGTCATCATAGTTTTCACTAGTAAAATTTGCTCCAGTAGTAATATTTAAAGAAAGTTCGTTCGTGGCTTTTTTCAATATAATATTTATTACACCAGCGATAGCATCAGAACCATACTGTGCTGCTGCACCATCACGTAAAATCTCTATTCTTTGAATAGAATTAACAGGAATGGTATTTAAATCTGTTCCAACAGAACCTCTACCAAAAGTACCATTTACATTAACTAAAGCCGTTTTATGACGTCTTTTACCATTAATAAGAACTAATACTTGATCAGGACCTAATCCTCTAAGGGATGCTGGGGCTATATGATCTGTTCCATCTGAAATAGATTGAGGATTAGAAGTAAATGAAGGTGCTGCATAATTAAGTATTTCAGTAACTGTAATTTGAGGAGAACTCAATACAATTTCATTCATATTTAATACGTCAACAGGTACTGCAGAGTTTAATGCAGTTCTTCCTGGATTCCTAGTTCCTACTAATACTATTTCATCTAACGAAACACCAGATGACATTACAACATTGTGGGCTGTACCTGACACTAGAATCTCTTGGGCATCAAAACCAATATAAGAAAACACCAATGTGTCTCCATTAGAAGCTTCAATTGTATAATTTCCATCAAAATCCGTAACGGAACCTGTTTGAGTTCCTTTAATAATAACAGAGACTCCCAATAGAGGTTCCGAACTATCATCTGTAATATTTCCAGATACTTGCGAAAAAGCAAACTGAGTTGCAAATAATAGCAACGTAAAGATAAATAAGTAGTTTTTTTTCATAATTGTTGTTTTAGTTATTTTTGAAAGGTAAGTTAAATTTTTCTTAATACATTTTTGAAACTTAAATTAAAAAAAAACTGATAATATTATATCTTTGAAAAAAACTAAAAATGATACCAAAACAAAAACTCATAGATCGTTTTGTAAGTTATGTTACAATAGACACTGAAAGTGATCCAAATAGTGACACCACTCCAAGTACTGAAAAACAATGGAATTTAGCCAATGCTTTAGTTGAAGAATTAAAAAAAATTGGACTAGAAGATGTTACTATTGATGGAAACGCCTATATCATGGCAACTCTACCAAGCAATGTGGATCATGACGTTCCTGTAATTGGATTTGTTTCTCATTTTGATACCACACCCGATTTTACTGGAGCAAATGTGAAACCACAAATTATAGAAAATTACGATGGTAAAGACATCATGCTTAATGAAGAAGAAGGTATTGTATTATCTCCTTCCTATTTTGATGACTTACTTTTATATAAAGGACAGACTTTAATAACTACTGATGGGACTACACTATTAGGAGCTGACGATAAAGCTGGTATCGCTGAAATTATTTCAGCAATGGAATACCTTGTAAATCATCCTGAAATTAAACACGGTAAAATTAGAATAGGCTTTACTCCAGATGAAGAAATTGGTCGTGGAGCTCATAAATTTGATGTTGAAAAATTTGGAGCAGCATGGGCTTATACCATGGATGGTAGCCAAGTTGGAGAACTAGAATACGAAAACTTTAATGCAGCTGGAGCCGAAGTTAAAGTGAAAGGTAAGATTGTACACCCTGGCTATGCAAAAGGTAAAATGATTAACAGTCAACATATTGCTACGCAGTTTATCAATTCATTACCAAAAATGGAAACTCCTGAACATACAGAAGGACGTGAAGGTTTTTTCCACTTATATAGTATCAATGGTTTGGTTGAAGAAACTAAATTAAGCTATATCATTAGAGATCATGACAAAGGTCACTTTGAAGCAAGAAAAGAAGTAATGCTTAAACTTGCTGCTGAATTAAACTCTCAATATGGTAGTGAGGTAATTGAAGTTGAAATTAAAGATCAATATTTTAACATGCGTGAAAAAATTGAACCTGTAATGCATATTGTAGATATTGCTGAAGAAGCAATGAAACAAGCAGGTATAAAACCGCTAATTAAACCTATTCGTGGTGGAACAGATGGATCTCAATTAAGTTTTATGGGATTACCTTGTCCAAATATTTTTGCAGGTGGTCATAATTTCCATGGAAGGTATGAGTATGTTCCTGTTGAAAGTATGCAAAAAGCAATTGAAGTGATTGTTAATATTGCTCAACTTACTGCAAAGCAGTAAATAATCAAACGAATTATCTGTTCGAGCGCAGTCGAGAACTCCTAAATAAAAAGATCTCGACTGCGCTCGATTTGACAAAAAAACCTTCAGCGCTTGCTGAAGGTTTTTTTTATGTCATTCAGAGCGAAGCGAGGGAATCTTATATATCTATAATTCACTCTTTTATATTTTTAAGAGATTCTTCATTTCAATCAGAATGACAAAATAAATTCTAATTGATTGGGTTGTTTTTTTTGTCATTCTCAGCTGTCCCACTGAGCTAGGTCGAAGTGTGACTGGGAATCTATCATGATATATAAACTACTGTTGAGTGGATCCTGAGTCAAGCTCAGGATGACAAGGGATATAAATAGCAAAAAAAACATACCAGATACCAGATACTTAGTTTTCACCCTTCTTTCTTGGCTTCATTCCAATACACATCCATTTCGGTTAAGGTCATATCTGAAAGTGATTTCCCAAGACCTTTTGCTTTTGCTTCTAAATACTGAAATCGTTTGATGAATTTTTTATTGGTGCGCTCTAGTGCATTTTCAGGATCTACTTTTAAAAATCGAGCATAATTAATCATAGAAAACAATACATCTCCAAATTCGGCTTCTATTTTATCTGCATTGTTTTCGTCTACTTCATGTTGAAGCTCACCAAGTTCTTCCTGAAGCTTTTCAAAAACCTGTTGTGGTTCTTCCCAATCAAAGCCTACTCCTGCTACTTTATCTTGTATTCGATTTGCTTTCACTAAAGCAGGCAAGGATTTTGGCACGCCTTCTAACACACTTTGCTTTCCTTCTTTTAATTTTAAAAGCTCCCAATTGCGCTGTACATCTTTTTCATCTTTCACTACAACGTCGCTATAGATATGTGGATGACGAAAAATTAATTTTTCACAAATCTCATTCGCTACATCTGCAATATCAAAATCATTAGTTTCACTACCAATTCGCGCATAAAACACAATGTGCAACAAAAGATCTCCTAATTCCTTCTTTACCTCTTGTAAATCATTCTCTAAAATAGCGTCGCCTAACTCGTAGGTTTCTTCAATGGTAAGATGACGTAAAGATTGCAAGGTCTGTTTTTTATCCCAAGGACATTGCTCACGAAGTTCGTCCATGATAGTTAATAAACGATCGAATGCTTTTAATTGATTTTCTCTTGTATTCATAATGTAAAAGTAGGCTTTCAAAATACATTAATAAAAAAGGTTTATTAAAAACTATTAACTGTTTTTATAAAAAGTTTTATGTCAAAAATAATTTTAGAGATAACGAAACATCTAAAAATTCATGTTTTAATGAAATCTTTTACCATTTTAGTAAATACAATTAACGATTTAGTAAAATCATTTACCTTTTTGGTAAACACAATTAACCATTATGGCAATTCTTTTTCCTTTTTGGTAAAAACAATTAACAAATACCGCTACTCAATTAACAATAGCCACAACACAATTGACAAAAACCACAACTTAATTGACATTTACCGCAGTTTATTTTAAAATGAAAAAAATGAAATCCAACATTCCACCTCCTACGCCTCATATGGGCAACTTATTAAAAACCTATTTTAGAGCAAAACACATACGCAAAGCAGTACTAGCAAGACTTCTACAACGAGATAAATCGAGTATAAGCAGGTATCAAAAAAGAAAGACCTTAGCTATTGACATTCTTTGGGATATCTCGCATGCACTACAACACAATTTTTTTAGCGATATCGCAGCACAACTCCCTGCTCATTTTAGCAGCGACATTCCTGCCGACACCAGCAAAGATGAACTCATTAACACCCTGCAAGAAGAAAACAAACAATTAACAACCCAAGTAGCAACCTTAAAAGAAGTGTTACAAACTAAAACCTAATTGTTTATTTTTTAAAACGAAGCTTTTACTCATTATTCTAAACTAAAAAATTTCAATGCATCTTGTTTCAGTCCCACGATTCGACTTCGGGACCCATAGCTTTGAAAAGCGGTAAAAGTGAAATTCTGTTTGAGCATAGCGAGTTCATTTCACTTCACTTGAAAAACGTAATGGGTGAAGAGGAATCGTAAGACTAGATTTTTTTGGTTACTTTTTTGATCAATGCAAAAAAGTAATGAACATATAATGCAATGGAAAAAAGAACAGATACAATTAACATTTCTCGCAAAAAAAACATGCTATTGTCTTAAATATTTATACCTTTATACGCTATCCCCACTCCTATTTGCCTTTGGCGAACGGTGTGGGGATTTTTATTAGATAAAAATGCACAAAAAGTATGTATGTCTAGTAACACAAGACGATAAACGAGTATAAACATAACGATATAACAAGTTGTACGCAAGCCAAAAAATGAGCAAAACGATAGACGAAATAGTAAGTCGACTAAAGAAATATCCTGAAGCGGAATATGACTTAAATCCTGAATCAATAACTGTGAATCCAAAAAACGAAAGCGGATTTCCAGTTACTCTGACTGACAATGGAAACGGGGGTTTTACTGTTGCGTTTGACTTTTGGCACGAGGAATTTAACAATGAAAATGATGCGCTGAATTTTTTTGCGTTCGGACTTTCTAAAGATTGTAGGTTGAAATTGACAAAAAAAGGAAATCGACCGATAAAATGGACTGTGGAATCGAATGAAAACGGAATTTGGAAAGAGAATAGTACAACAGGGCTAATTGACTTGTCTTTTTGGAAAAAGTCGAAATTTGAATTCCTACAAAATGATTTGATTAAAAGTTTAACGGAATGAAAAGCCAGCGTACAACAATGGCTATAGTTAATACGGGTTTTGGTGCTTAACCCAAATTTTAGAGCTTTTAACCAAGTCCGCCAAATCTTTTGATTTGGCTTTAAAAATAAAAAGATAAAACAAAATAAAAAGTTTTGGCTAAGTGCTTAATCGAAAGTTAACTACTTTTAAATCCCGTACTAACCATAGCCGAGCCGTTATCACAAATTAGTGAATTTTTTTCCTGCCACGAGTAAATAAATTGTCTGATTAAAAAAAAAACGGTGATGGGTGTAATAATTTTTGATTTTGACCACTAACCAAGTAAATCAATTAAAAACAAGGTTATGAAAAATCAAAATAGAAGTATTTCAATTCTTCAAGTATCTGGATCACTTATTTGGGCGGCACTTATTCTAATTTGCAGTATAGTATTAAAAGATTCTGATAAAAATCAAATTGTAATAAATGCATTAATCATTGGTGCAGGTTTGCAGATTTCCCTGTTGGGATATTTTGCAAATAAATTCTTAAAGAACAAAAATAATGCATGATAGTTAATATTATAATTATCAGATTATTTATAAATGAGTAATGATTTTTACAGATTATCCATTTTACCCCATGTAGCCATTGTCATAAAAATTTGTCGGGCATATACCAATTCTCAGGAAGATTTTGAAGATTACTACCAAGAGGTGTGTTTACAGATTTGGAGAAGCAAAGATAATTTTCAGGAGCAGTGTGAATGGTCTACTTGGGTTTATAGGATATCATTGAATGTATGCTTGACTTTTCTAAAGAAAAAGAAAAAGAATCACCAGTATTTCGCTTCTGATTCCTTGCCTGAAGAAGCCATAGAAGAAAGCCATGCCTTTGCTGATGAATCTCTTAATCAATTGTATGATGCCATTAGACAATTATCTGAAGTTGACAGAGGAGTGATTTTACTTTATCTAGAAGAAAAGTCATATCAGGAAATCGCCGATATCATTGGCACCAATGCTAACAACATCGGTGTATGAGTTACAAGAATAAAGGAACGCTTAAAAAAAGTATTAGATGGGAAGATCAATTGAAACAATTTGGAAAAAAAGATTTTTAGACAGTGACTCACTAGTAGCTCCTAAACTCAATGATTTATATAATCAAAAATCGAAAACTATTATAGATAAATTCAAACGAATGATGAAAGTTAATATTTACGTCATTATGGTTTTTGCATTTTTGAATTTGGGGCTGTACGATGCGATTGGGACTCCCTATACTGGAGTATTCATACTTTTTCTCTTTATGGGGGTTTGTTGGATAAGTATTAAACAGGGAAGAACCATGAAAAACATTGATGCTAGTTTGAGTAGTTATGATTATGTCAAGTCATTCAACAGCTGGCTTGAAATGGCCATTTAAAACAATACAAAAGTAATGCGTTTCTTTTATCCCCTGGTTTTCTTAACATCTTTGATGCCAATAGTACATGCATTGAAAACAGGAGAAGTAACGAATGCAGCGATTTTGAATTCTGGATTTCATCTAGTCTATGGAATTCCAACATTTACATGGATTATAGCCCTTGTAATTGCGGTTCTAATTTATGTTTTTGGTGGTAAAATTTATAAATGGGATGTGAATTTGGCTTACAGTCGAATTTTTAGAAAACTCGAAAATATGATTGCTGAAATGGAGGAGTTGAGAAACGAATAATGGTGATAACAATATATAAAAGCAATAGCGGTTTGGGTGAGTACTCAAACCGTTTTTGTATTTAATTCGTTATCTTGCTAACTGAAAGTATATGAACTTTAATCCGCTACTACTCATACACAAGACCGTTAGTCTTAATTTCAAATGAACATGATGATATTAATTTTCAATGCAAAACTTAAAGTTGAGATTATTTTTGACACAAAAGCTGATTAGATTCAATTCACTACTAAACACTAAGAAGAAATTCCGCATATCATTATAGAAATGAAAGAATTTGATTTTCTAAGACATTCTTTAAGTTGCAACGATTGTAAACAATTCATTAATTCAATTGCACAGATTCTCTTGATTGGTTGATTGCATATGATAAAAATGTTTATCATTTGGACTTGACAAATTTCAATATAGGAACATATCCTAAAAATCAATTAAATTTGACTCACCTATCTGAGTATAACTCTGGAACTAAACTAGTTCTTAAATTTAGTGATATACCAATTGAAAAAGATAAAATAAAATTGCTTTTAAAAGAAGCTGAGAAAATAGAAGAGTATAATAAAGCTTGTAAATTAAGAGACTTAATACAAGACTAAACTATGGTTATAAACCCGTATAATTACTTACTCCTCCTCACTAACTTCCACCTCTTTTGATACAAATTCTGTCATACCATGTTTTATTAAAAGATTATACCATTGCACTACTTTTTTAATATCACTGGCATACACTCTATCTTCATCGTAATCTGGCAGCACATTGAAGAAATATTCTTCTAATTCGTCTTTAGATGATTTGTGGTTAATGGCTTCTCCTCCATTTTCTTTCTCTGAAATTTTGGTTAAAACCTCTGCCAAAGGAACCTCTTCCGTTAGCGTATAGATAGCTATTTCTGAAAGTAAACTTACATTGTGCTGTGTATTTACACTTATTACTTTACCATCAATTAAAGATTCTGCTATGAAACCATTTCTTGTTTGATTTTTTAATTGGTATAAACCTGGCTTTCCTGAAATAGATAATATTTTTTCTAAACTCATACAATTTTTTTTTTTTAGGCTGCAAATATCTTGGGTTCAATTTAAATATCCAAGATTGTTAACGTTTCTTTTTTGCATTAGGAAATTTCATGCGATAATCAACTTTAATTTTCCCTTTTGAAATATTAGAAAGCTTTCCTTTAATTAAACGTTTTTTTATTGGAGATAGTAAGTCTGTAAACAATATACCTTCTGTATGGTCAAATTCATGCTGAATAATACGAGCTAAAATTCCATTAATTTCCTTTACATGCTTTTCGAAGTTTACATCATAAAACTCAATCTTAATGGTCTCTTTTCTAAACACATCTTCTCTTACATCCGGAATACTTAAACACCCTTCATTAAATGCCCATTCTTCCCCTGTTTCTTCAAGGATCTTAGCATTGATAAATACTTGATTAAACGTAGATAAAAAAGTGCGTTCTTCTTCAGATAAATCTTCATCATCTTCAAATGGAGATGCATCAATAATAAAAAGTCGAATCGCTACACCCACTTGAGGCGCAGCAATTCCAATTCCACTGGACTCATACATGGTTTCATACATGTTTTTAATTAACACATCTAATTTTGGATACTCTTTTGTGATTTCTATTCCAACTTTTCTCAAAACTGGATCTCCGTAGGCTATTACTGGTAATATCATTGTTTATTATATAAATAATCTTGTAAAATAATCGTTGCGCTTATTTCGTCAACTAACGCTTTATTTCTTCTTTGCTTCTTATTTAGTCCACTATCAATCATCGTCTGAAACGCCATTTTACTTGTATAACGTTCATCTACTCGTTTTATGGGAATGTTAGGAATCTCTTCTGAAAACTTGATGAGAAACTTTTTTATTTCCTCTTCCACCTGAGAAGGAGTGCCATCTTTCTGTGTTGGTTCTCCAACAATAATTAAATCTACTGTTTCTGAAGCAAAATAATTCTTCAAAAAAGGAAGCAATTCATAAGTTCCAACTGTAGTTAAACCAGAGGCAATTAGTTGCAATTCATCAGTAATGGCAATACCTGTTCTCTTTGTTCCGTAATCTATCGATAATAAACGTCCCATAATTTGCACAAAAATACGGGAATAATTAAAAGCGACTTCTATCTTTGTAAAAATATTACATATAAAATGACTCAATTACAAGAAATTATAGAAAAAGCATGGGAAGATCGTTCTCTCTTAACAGATTCTACAACGATTAATAGCATTCGTGAAGTTGTAAACCTTCTAAATGAAGGTGAATTACGTTGTGCTGAACCGACCTCCAATGGGTGGCAGGTAAATGAATGGGTAAAGAAAGCGGTTGTTTTATATTTTCCTATTCAAAAAATGGAAGTAATGGAGGCTGGTATTTTTGAATATCATGATAAAATTCCTTTAAAAACAGGGTATAAAGAAAGAGGTATTCGAGTAGTTCCTCATGCAGTTGCAAGACACGGAGCTTATATTTCGAGTGGCGTTATAATGATGCCAAGTTATGTAAACATTGGTGCTTATGTAGACGAAGGTACTATGGTCGATACCTGGGCAACTGTAGGCTCATGTGCTCAAATTGGTAAAAATGTACACCTTAGTGGCGGTGTTGGTATTGGTGGGGTTCTAGAACCTTTACAAGCGGCTCCTGTTATTATTGAAGACAATGCATTTATTGGATCGCGTTGTATCGTTGTAGAAGGCGTTCGTGTTGAAAGTGAAGCTGTTTTAGGAGCTAATGTGGTATTAACTGCTTCTACCAAAATAATTGATGTTACAGGACCAGAACCAATCATAACAAAAGGATTAGTTCCTGCTAGATCTGTTGTGATTCCTGGAAGTTATACAAAAGAATTTCCTGCTGGAAACTATCAAGTTCCTTGTGCACTTATTATCGGGGAACGTAAGGAAAGCACCAATAAAAAAACATCCTTGAATGACGCATTACGCGAATATGATGTAGCGATATAAATTATGAAGATTCTCATTATACAACAAAAAATGATTGGAGATGTACTTACATCCTCTATCCTTTTTGAAGTTTTAAAAAAACAAAGGGAAGATTGCGAATTACATTATTTAATTAATTCGCATACCGATCCTGTTGTTGAGAATCATCTGTTTATTGACCACTTTATTTATTTTACTCCTGAAATTGAAAATAGTTATCTAAAATTTGCTTCATTTCTAAAACAAGTTCGTAATAATAAATACGATGTAGTCATTGATGTATATGGGAAACTAAGTAGTAATTTAATTACCTTGTTTTCTGGCGCTGAAATAAAAATTGGTTACCATAAAAAACATACTTCATTTATTTATAATAAAGGCATTAAGAGAATTAAAAAGCCTGAAAAAAATACAAGTTTAGCGATTGAAAACAGAATGCGATTGCTTCAACCTTTGCACATAGATTTTGAAAATATAGCTCCAAAAATATACCTTCAAGAATCTGAAATAGCAGAAGCAAAAAAAATGCTTGAATCTTTTCAGATAACACAATCCAATCCATTATACATGATTAGTCTTTTAGGAAGCAATCCCAAAAAGACCTACCCAGCGAAGTATATGGCTCAGTTACTTGAAACGATTGTTTTGGAAAAACCCAATGTACAATTGCTATTTAATTATATTCCGAAGCAATTAAAGGAAGCGAAAGAAATCTATAATTTATGTTCTAAAGAAACACAAGATCATATCTATTTTGATTTATTCGGAAAAAGTATTCGCGCATTTTTAGGCTTAACTTGTTTATGTCATGCACTGATAGGAAATGAAGGAGGTGCCGTAAATATGGCTAAAGCGTTGAATATTCCAACGTTTATCATTTTTAATCCTGCTTTAAATAAATTGAATTGGTTTGGAGATGAAGAATCAAACAACAATGTTGCAGTACATCTTGCAGATTATATCGAGTATCATGAAGAGAGTTATAATGAAGCAAAACAAAACCCTGAATCGTATTATTTAAAATTTAAGCATACATTTATAGTACCTAAACTTACTGCCTTTTTAAAAGATTTATAATGAACTATCGGTTTCTAATTTATATTTCATATCGTTATTCCATTCCTATTGGAACACCGCTGGAGGATGAAATTAATAAACGTGGTTACACGATAAAGTGGTTTGCGGATGTTCCTGAAACGAATCAATATTTCTCTAAAGATGCATCAGTTCTTAGCACATTGAAAGAAGTTGTTGATTATAACCCTCATATTGTTTTAACAGCCACCAATGTAGTACCCGATTTTATTCCTGGGTTAAAAGTTCAGATTTTTCATGGTTTTCTTGCAAAAAAAAGACCTTCCAAAAAACATATATTCAGTGAGTTTAGGATTCGAAATTTTTTCGACCTCTATTGCACTCAAGGACCTAGCACCACAACAGTATTTAAGAAATTAGCTGAAAAGCACAAACATTTTGAGGTTATAGAAACTGGTTGGTCAAAAATGGACCCTATGTTTCCAGTAGCATCACCTATAAAAAATGAGATTCCAAACATCCTTATCGCTTCTACTTTCACTCCAAGACTAAGTTTAGCTCACAATAATGAAGTGCGGAAAGAGATTATAAAACTAGCTAGCACAGGTAAATATCACTTTAATATAGTACTTCACCCTAAAATGGATTTAGATATCTTAAAGTCATGGAGTAGCATCCAGCAAGATAATTTCACCTTTTGGGATACAACAGATCTGGTCCCTCTTTATAAGAAAGCAGACATTCTATTTGCTGATACAACTTCAGCGATTCAGGAATTTCTACTTCAAAAAAAGCCTGTCGTTACATTTAATCATACGTTCGATTATGAGTATTTAATTCACGTCAATGAGCCAGAAAAAATAGAAGATGGTTTTATACAGGCCTTAAAAAAACCTGCTCATTTATTAGAAAAAATAGACGCTTTTATTCAAAACCTTCATCCGTATTTTGACGGTAAGTCGAGTGAACGAATTATTAATACAACGATACATTTTCTACATAAAGATAAAAGCTATCTTTCAACAAAACCATTGGATTTGATTAGAAAATTTAAAATAAGAAAGAAACTGGGCTATTATACTTTAAAAAGTTACCGTCGACCTTTCACAATAAAAAAGAAAAATTAAATTTGTTAATAAGAAGAAACCATCTTTCATGAATACAATTGTAAAAATTTCTGGGCTTATCATTACTTATAATGAAGAAGAACATTTAGAAAAATGTCTGGCTTCTTTAGTCGATGTAGTAGATGAAATAGTTGTGGTAGATTCATTCTCAACCGATAGAACGCAAGAAATTTGTAACACCTATAAGGTTCGTTTTGTTCAACATAAATTTGAAGGATATATCGAGCAAAAAAACTTTGCCTTATCATTGGCTGAGCACGACTACATACTTTCCCTTGATGGAGATGAAGCTCTTTCTGAAACGCTTACTAAATCAATTTTAAAGGTAAAACAAGATTGGGTACATGATGGCTATTACAGTAACAGAATGAATAATTATTGTGGTCAATGGATTAAACATTCTGACTGGTATCCAGATCGAAAATTACGCTTATTTAAAAAAGGCAGTGGTGAATGGCGAGGCATTAACCCACATGATAGTTACACCCTAATAGAGGGAAAATCAAAAGGTAATCTTAAAGGTGATTTGTTGCATTGGATTTATAGAGATTATAAGGAACATAATCAAAAAATAGAACGTTTTTCGACTATAGCAGCTGAAGCCTATTTTAAATTAGGTAAGAAATCTTCATTATTAAAAATACTATGGAGACCCTTTTGGGCATTCTTTAAAGCTTATTTTCTTCGACTTGGGTTTTTAGATGGCTTAAATGGATTTGTAATATGTGTACAAACATTTAATGTCACTTTTTTGAAATACATTAAATTATATCAGCTTTGGAAAAAGAAGTAATTACTTCCTCCAGAAAAGATATTTCTTCTTTAAGTTTTTCTTTCTAAAAAATTGTTTTTGAAATTTTTGAGTTTTAGACCACATCATTACATATATTTCCTCGTAAGACCACGATGTTAGTTTTGCATAAGCATCACTCATTATTACAACCATATCTTCCCGAGGAGTTAATCGACTAAAATTAACTATCCTTTCTTCAAAAGAGAGTTCTTTAAATTCCATTCTATTAAGGTCTACTAAATAGAACATATAATGATCTCCATTTTTTTTAATTAACGTATTTCCAGGAGAATGATCTTTAAACAAAATACCATTTTCATGCAATGAAAAAGTAAATGCAGTAAATTCTCTTATTATTTTTTCTCTTTCTGGGTAATCTAATTGAAAAATTAGTTCTCGATATGTTAAATCTGCATCTATATGTTCACTTATATAATAACTTTTTGCTAGAGAAAATCTCTTTTTTTCTTCAAGATATGCAATAGGTTCAGGAGTTCCAATATTATTATTTATTAAATATAAAGCATTTTCAAAAGACCTTTCTGCTTTTGATTTTCTAAAATATTTATAAACCACCTTGTTTATTAGGTTCGGTATTTTAAAGAGTTTTACTGTAATTGTTTTACCATTCACCTCAAAGTTTTTAATGGTATTTCTATCTCCATTACCAACCTTTTCACCTTTAGAATGAAACTCATCAATTACATTGAGAATGGCTTCTTGTTGTGTTTTGTATTTTACAGAAAATCTAATATTCATATCTAAATAAACAACTTTCAGCAAAAGTACTATTTTTATTTTTCCTAAAAACCCATCAATTTCTAAACATTTATAACAAAATAGCTATCTATAATTATTCATTATTTACCTCAGAATTTCTAATACCCAAAAGAAATTAAGATTCAGAATACTTTATTGAAGTAATATTAGCTAATTTTAACCCTACAATTGGACTTTAAATAAATCTAATAATATGCTTTTGAATGCTTTTATATGAAATCAATCTTTTTAAAACCTCATAATATAAAAAATTTAAACTTCGGCTTTGGGCAGTTTAATTATCATTTAAAGGGACTACTATTAATTATTGTAGGTGAAAACATCACAAAAAATATATTGAAAACAAGGATATTAGTAATAAAATGGAGAATCCAAAGTTTGAGAAACTATAGTTCAGATACCTGAAAGTATACATTTAAGAATATTAAAAAAACATTGGATTTTTATGAGTAAAAAAACAACTTCAGAAAATAGTTCGCAAAACCAAAACATAGGATTTATTTTTTTAGATGAAATACACCATATAAATCATTTTATTACCATTGCTATAGCATTAGCCAAAACTAACAGGGTTAGTATTCTAACATTTCCGTCTAAACACAACTATTTAAAAAATTCATTGAATAGATTAGATGGAGAAAATGTGATATTAGAAGAACTTACAACTAAAACATTTAGAGCTTTTACAGATCAATTAAAAAAAAGAGACTTTCCAAGAAAAACGTTTTGGATGAAAAAAAACAAGAACTACCTTCTTTCATCTTTTGACGCGCTGATTTTTACAGACTATATACATCACACGCTCTATAAATATAGGGGAAATAAGAAAAAACCAAGTTTTATTAAGTTTCCTCATGGTCTTGCTGGTAGAGCATATGCTTTTAAAAAAGATTTATTAGACTTTGATTTACATTTAATCTCTGGAGAGTTTTTTTACAATCAATTAAAAGAAAGAGGATTGCTAAGTAAACAAACTATCATTACTGGTTATCAAAAAATAGATGCTATTAAAAATCAAATAAAAAAAACATTTTTCAATAATAATAAACCCGTAGTTTTATATAACCCACATTTTACAGCTCCCTTTTCCTCATGGCATCGTCATGGCTTAGAGGTCTTAGATTTTTTTTATAATAACACTGGCTATAATCTTATTTTTGCGCCACATATTAATTTATTTGCAGACAAAGGGAATGAAAAGAAAGAAGCAATCCCTAAAAAGTTTTTTGAAGCTGAAAATATCCATATTGATTTAGGAAGTATAGAAAGCGTTAACATGACCTTTATTACCCAAGCAAATATTTATTTAGGTGATGTTTCTAGCCAAATATATGAATTTATAATAACGCCTAGACCTTGCATTTTTATTAATTCTGAAAACATTTCCTTCAAAGAGGATAGTAATTATAGATTTTGGCAATGCGGTGAAGTTATTAATACCGCAAAAGCATTAGACAAAGCACTTCAAAATATTAAATTAAATTTTCAGAAATTTAAAACAATTCAAGAACACATAAGTCAAGAAAATATTTATTCAGAAGAAGGTTCAACAGCCACCCAAATAGCAGTTAAAGCAATTAATACCCATTTAGAAAATCTTAAAGGGTTATAAATATTTATTGATCCCGTTTTCACATCGCAAGGACTTATTTATTATAGTGTCTTCTTGGATTTGATTATTCTTATTAAGATTACTTTTTGAACTTGTTGGATGCCATATATGATAAACAATACCACAATAACGAATACGTTTACCAACACAACCCATATTCATCATTCTAATAATTAGTTCAGAATCCTCTCTGCCCCAGCCCGTCATATCTTCATTATAACCATTTGCCGCAATAAAATCTTTTTTCCAATAGGAAATATTACAACCTCTCATCTTTTTTGACAATTCTATTTTAGTTTTATAAAAAATACTAAAAAAAGGTATCCGAATGGTTCTAGTTCTTTTCTTAATTCCTGTTGAAAAAAAATTGAATTTAATTATTTTATTCTGAAACAATTTTGCTAAAATTTCTTCTTTTATCGTAACGCGGCTTCCAAATAAATAGCTATTTTTTTTTGCCAATAACATGTGGTCTTTAACAAAGTATGGATGTAAAATACAATCCCCATCTGTCTGTATAATGTAATCTCCTTTACTTTGTGCTATGGCTTTATTCAAAATAATAGATCTTTGAAAGCCATTATCTTCATGCCAAACATGTATAACAGGAATGCTAGATTTTTTCTTAAAAGCATTAATTAAATCTGTAGTTTCTTCTGTTGAACCATCGTCTGCCAATAAAAGCTCATCTGGCTTTAATATTTGATTTTCAACACTTAACAAAACTAATTCTAGTGCTTTAGGCCAATTATAGGTAGATATTAATAAGGATGTTTTCAATTATAAAGAATCTTTATCCAAAGATAAGACAATTTATATATAGATAACTAAGTCGTATTCAGTTTAAAGAATAAAGATCGCTATGCCAAAACAAGGATGGTTAAATTATAACACTAAAAAATTAATATTGTTATTAAACTATACTACGGTATTTTAAAACCGTTCTCAAAATTATAAAAATTAAGATGTCGAATATTGGTTAAACAAAAATGATTAACAATTACCTTAGAAAATATAGTTTTTTAGCAAACAACAATCATGTGGATTAAAGATAATTCTATCCATCTAAATTAGTACTTTTGCAAGATATTTTACTTCATAATAAAAAAATGCAAGAAGAAATCAATAATTCATTAAATGCGCTGAAAAAAGGAGGATTAATTTTGTACCCAACTGATACCATTTGGGGCATTGGTTGTGATGCTACAAATGCTGCTGCAGTGGAGAAAGTTTTTGAACTAAAAAAGCGTGATGAGAGTAAATCATTAATATGTTTGGTCAGTGATATTAAAATGCTTGATCAATACATTCAAGAAATACCTGAAGTTATTTTCGACCTTCTAAAATATGCAGTAAGGCCAACAACTATAATTCTTGACAGACCTTTACATGTTGCTGAAAACCTTATAGCTAGCGATAACTCTATAGCCTTTCGTATCGTAAAAGATCCTTTCTGCAACAAATTGATTCGAAAATTAAAACGACCTATTGTTTCAACTTCTGCAAATATTAGTGATAAAAAAGCTCCAAATAACTTTCAAGAAATTAGTAATGCTATTAAAGATGGAGTAGACTATGTTGTAAATTTAAATCAAAATAAAAAATCAGGTAAACCCTCAACTATAATTAAAGTTGAAAATGACGGTACTGTAAAAATAATTCGCAGTTAAATTATGCCAAATAAGCATCAATACAGTCAAGCTTTAGATCATTCAGTATTTAGAGTTATCTCCAAAGCAGCTTCTAATTTAAAATTAGAAAGCTATGTGATTGGTGGTTTTGTACGCGATTATATTCTCCAAAGAGGTACCGCTAAAGATATTGATGTAGTTGCTGTTGGAAGTGGAATTGAATTGGCAAAAGAGGTTTCTAAATTATTGCCAAAAAACCCTAAGGTTTCCATTTTTAAAAATTATGGGACCGCTATGTTGAAAGCTGACGATATTGAGTTAGAATTTGTTGGTGCTAGAAAAGAATCCTATGAAGAAAATAGTAGAAACCCTGCTGTTGAAGGTGGTACTTTAGAGGACGATCAAAATCGAAGAGATTTTACCATAAATGCAATGGCAATTAGCCTTCAAGGTGAAAATTTTGGGACTTTATTAGATCCCTTTAATGGTATTCAGGATCTTAAAGATAAAATAATACGAACTCCCTTGGAACCTGGAATTACTTATAGTGATGATCCATTACGCATGCTTCGTGCGATACGTTTTGCTACACAGCTTAATTTTAAAATTGAAGAGAAATCGTTTGAAGCAATTACTGAGAATGCAGATCGGATTAAAATTATTTCAAAAGAAAGAATTGTTGATGAATTGCATAAAATATTAGCCTCTCCAAAACCATCTATTGGTTTTTCAATTCTTAATAAAACAAACCTATTACCATTAATTCTTCCAGAATTAGCTGCGTTAAAAGGGGTCGATGACATTGAAGGTCAACGTCATAAAGACAACTTTTGGCATACACTTGAAGTAGTTGATAATATAGCTAAAAACACTGATAATGTTTGGCTTCGTTGGGCTGCATTATTACATGATGTTGGTAAAGCACCTACTAAAAAATTCGATAAAAAAGTGGGTTGGACATTTCACGGACATGAGTTTGTAGGTTCTAAAATGGTTTATAAATTATTTAGACGCCTGAAAATGCCCTTGAATGAAAAAATGAAATTTGTTCAAAAAATGGTATTCATGAGTTCTCGTCCCATCGTCATTGCTTCTGATGTCACAGACAGTGCCGTACGTAGACTTATTTTTGATGCTGGTGAACATATTGATGACTTAATGACTTTATGTGAAGCTGATATCACTACAAAGAATCCACATAAATTTAAAAAATACCACAATAACTTTAAATTAGTACGTGATAAAATTATTGAAGTTGAAGCAAGAGATCATGTGCGTAATTTCGAGCCACCAATTTCTGGTGAAGAAATTATGAAAGTCTATAGTTTAAAACCCTCTAGAGAAATTGGTATAATCAAGGACGCAATAAAAGAAGCTATTCTCGACGGTACTATTACAAATGATTATAACGAAGCTTATGAGTTTATGCTTCAAAAAGGCAAATCATTAGGCTTAAAAATAAATACCCCATGATAGACGTGCTTTTAGAATCTGATCGATTGCTTATTAGACCATTTCAATTAGGAGATGAACAAGCAATGTTTGAACTAAATTCGAATCCTATTGTTCAAAAATACACAGGAGATACTTTAATAAAATCCTTCGAACAAGCCAAAGATACATTACATAATATAGTATTTAAAGATTATGAAAAACATGGGTATGGTCGCCTAGCAGTTATTTACAAACCAGATAATAAACTAATAGGGTTTACAGGTTTTAAATACTTACCTGAAACTGGTGGTGATTCAGATTTAGGCTATAGATTTTTGCCTGAATATTGGGGCAAAGGAATTGCTACAGAGTCTTCTATTATGTCTTTAAAATATGGTTTTGAAAAACTAAACCTCAAGAAGATTATTGGCTTCACTGAAATTGAAAATGAAGCCTCTACAAATGTTTTACTAAAAATGGGGTTTAAAACAACTAAAATTGATTTTTATCCAGGCGAAGAAAATGACCCAAACAAAAGACCAATACAATGGTTAGAACTAACTAAAGAAGATTATGAAAAATAATAAAAAAGTAATTTATTGGCTTCTAACGGGATGTGTCCTTATTTTCATAATGGTAGTCGTTGGAGGTATTACTCGATTAACACATTCTGGTTTATCAATTTCAAATTACAAATTAATTTCTGGGACTATACCACCTATGAATGAAATTGAATGGAATGAAGCATTTGATCTTTACAAACAATATCCTGAATATCAGAAAATAAATGCTGATATTACAATTGAAGATTTTAAAGACATTTATTTTTGGGAATGGCTACATCGATTTTTAGGACGATTTTTAGGAGTTGTATTTTTAATCCCCTTTTTATATTTTTTATTAAAAAAACAACTTACAAAACCTACCATTAGGAAATGTGTTATTCTCCTTTTTCTAGGAGGGTTCCAAGGATTTTTAGGCTGGTATATGGTGAAAAGTGGTTTAGTTGAACGCCCTGATGTCAGTCATTATCGCCTGGCTATGCATTTAACAACAGCATTTTTAACCTTTAGTTATTCTCTTTGGGTCGCTTTAGACTTAAAGTTTCCTGATAAAAAGGAATTTCATAAAGGACTAAGGAATTTAATTCGTTTTACTTATATTATACTTGTTATACAAATTATTTGGGGAGCATTTGTTGCAGGATTAGATGCGGGTTGGATTCACAATCATTGGCCATTAATGAGTGATGGGAAATTAATTCATGAAACAGTTACAATCGAGCAAAATCCTATTTGGAAAAACTTTATCGAAGGTAAAAGTGGGGTCCAATTTATACACCGTTATTTAGCATATATTGTAGTTGGACTTATTGTTTTTATATGGTTTAAAGCTAAGAAAGTAAAAACAGACCGACTTCAAAATAAATCTATTCAAATGTTAGTTGGATTAGTTTTTATTCAGTTTGCACTTGGTGTTTTCACCTTATTATATCAAGTTCCAGTTGTCTTGGGTGTACTGCATCAAGTAATTGCATTTTTCTTATTAGCAACCATGACATTTACATTGCACAGATTTAGTAAATAAGCTTTAAAAGAATATCTTTGCACCTTTAATTTTAGACCATGATTTATCGTTTCAGAATAATTTTAGACACACAAGAAGATGTATTTCGTGATATCGAAATAGAGGCCGAAAATACATTAGAAGATTTGCATAATGCCATAACACAAGCTTTTGGCTTTGGAGGCCAAGAGATGGCTTCTTTTTATGTTAGTAATGAGGAATGGGAACAAGGTGAAGAAATTGCCTTATTCGACATGAATGAAGGCGAAAATAGTCTTCGTGTAATGAATGAAACTTCTATTGATGATGTTACAAACAAAGCAAATACACGTTTAATTTATGTGTATGACTTTCTTAGTTTGTGGACCTTTTTGGTTGAATTAGCTGATATTGCTGAACCAGAAGAAGATAAAACATATCCAAATTTAATGTTCGCACATGGAGATATTCCAGACGATGCTCCCGAAAAAGAGTTTGTATCAGATAATCCTGAAGGTGATGAAATGGATGAAGATCATGAAATAGATCCTGAAAATTATGAAGACCTAGATTTTAATGAAAATTGGAATTAATTTTCAACTTATTTTACCTAATAAATACAAAAACAAAAGCCCTAAATGATTAACTTATATTCTGCCCACATTAATACTTTATCTATTCATCACGTCGGAAATAAAAGTCATAACGAACCTATTTTTCTTTCAAATGAACCATATAAAGCAGATGATGAGTTAACGCCTTTGCTTAAAGAATACTTCTTAAAACCTTTTAGAGAAAAAGAAGAAAATTACTTTAAATTTATTCATGAAACCGATTTAGAATTTCATGAATTATTCAATCTTGCTTCTGAAATTTTTGACAATCCAGAATCAACACACGAAGTAGGTAAAAAAATAACAAAGCATTTATATGACCAATCATTAAATACACATATTAAAAGCGGTGAAGTATATATTGTTCATTTTGAACACCTACAAATTGACAATGAAAAAGTAGAAGGTATTGGTATTTTTAAATCTGAAATCAAACAAGATTTTCTTCAGTTTTCTAAAGAAGAAAATCAATTTGACGCACATCATCTACAAGGTGTAAATCTTAATAAATTAGATAAGGGGTGTCTGATTTTCAATCTAAAAAAAGAAGAAGGATATAAAATTTTATCTGTTGACAGCAATCGCTACGACACTAGATATTGGCTTGAAAGTTTCTTGGGCGTTGATGCCTTAGAAGATGAAAATTTTCAAACAAAAAAATACTTAAAATTCTGTCAAGATTTTGCAAAAGACGTAGTGTTTCCAGCAGAAGATAAGAAAGAAGAGGTAATGTTTATGAATCGTGCTGTAAATCATTTTGCTAAAAACGATTCCTTTGAAGAATCGCTATTTATTGATGAAGTAATAGACAATCCAGATCTTAAAACTGAATTTAATCATTATAAGTCTGAACAAGCACCCAAGTACAAGATTGAAGATCTTACCTCCTTCCCTATTGCAAATACAGCAGTGACTGCCGCTCGAAAAAAAATGAAAAACATTATTAGTTTGGACACTAATATTCAAATTAAAATGGATTTTATCGACCCTGAAAGCGCGGAACGTTTTGTAGAAAAAGGTTGGGACGAGGAAAAACAAATGTACTATTATTTGGTATATTTCAACAAAGAACAGAAAGCATAGAATACTTTTTGCTATTCCTTTTTTAACTAATAAACTCACAGACTATTTGCGTAGTTTTGTTTAAACATTTCGTACTATAAAACGAACTTGCTAAATAGCTTATCACTAAACGAAATAGCTAATAGTGAACTGCATACCTGTACTGAGCTTGTCGAAGTATGACTGTTAAAAAAAATATTATAGACACATGAAATTCAAGATTGTATCTGATTTTTTACCCACAGGAGATCAACCAGGAGCTATAAAACAGCTTGTGGAAGGTCTTAATGCAGGTGATGAACACCAAACCCTTTTAGGAGTTACCGGAAGTGGAAAAACATTTACAGTCGCCAATGTAATAAAGGAAGTTCAACGTCCTACCCTAGTGCTTGCTCATAACAAAACTTTGGCTGCTCAATTATATTCAGAGTTTAAACTCTTTTTTCCTGAAAATGCAGTCGAATATTTTGTTTCTTATTACGATTATTATCAACCAGAAGCTTATTTACCTACCAGCGGAACATATATAGAAAAAGACCTTTCGATAAATGAAGAAATCGAAAAAATGAGGCTTAGTACAACTTCATCATTACTTTCTGGAAGAAGAGATATTATTGTGGTTGCTTCTGTTTCTTGTATCTATGGAATTGGAAATCCTGTAGAATTTCAAAAAAATGTAATTAAGCTTAAGCAAGGTCAAATTATTTCCAGAACAAAATTATTACACCGTTTGGTTCAAAGTTTATATGCTAGAACAGAAGTTGATTTTAACCACGGGAATTTCAGAATAAAAGGAGATACCGTAGATGTATTTCCAAGTTATGCAGATGATGCATATAGAATTCATTTTTTTGGTGATGAAATTGAAGAAATTGAAATATTTAATGTTCAGACCAATGAGGTTATCGAAAAATATGAACTATTAAATATATATCCTGCAAATATGTTTGTTACCTCTCCAGATGTGTTGCAAGAGGCAATTAAAGATATTCAGGATGATTTGGTAAAACAAATAGATTATTTTAAAGAAATAGGAAAACATTTAGAAGCTAAAAGATTAGAAGAGCGCACCAACTTTGACCTCGAAATGATTCGTGAATTAGGGTATTGTAGTGGGATAGAAAATTACTCTCGATATCTAGATAAAAGATTACCAGGAACTCGTCCTTTTTGTTTGTTAGATTTCTTTCCAGATGATTATTTAATGATTGTAGATGAAAGTCATGTTTCTGTATCTCAAGTATCTGCAATGTACGGTGGAGATCGATCTCGTAAAGAAAATCTTGTGGAATATGGGTTTAGATTACCTGCAGCAATGGATAACAGACCATTAAAATTCGATGAGTTTGTTTCAATGCAAAATCAAGTGATCTACGTAAGTGCTACTCCTGCAGATTATGAATTAGAAAAAAGTGGAGGCGTTTATGTAGAACAAGTAATACGACCTACTGGTCTTTTAGATCCTCCGATTGAAGTAAAACCAAGCCTCAATCAAATAGATGATTTATTGGAGGAAATTCAATTAAGAATTGAAAAAGATGAACGTGTTTTAGTGACAACATTGACCAAGCGTATGGCCGAAGAGCTTACTAAATATTTATCTAGAATTAATGTGCGAAGTCGATATATACATAGTGATGTGGATACCTTAGAACGTGTTGAAATAATGCAAGATTTACGTTTAGGTCTTTTTGATGTATTAGTCGGCGTAAATTTATTAAGAGAAGGACTTGATTTACCTGAAGTTTCTTTAGTAGCAATTTTAGATGCTGATAAAGAAGGATTTTTAAGAAGTGCTCGTTCTTTGACGCAAACTGTTGGACGAGCAGCTAGAAATTTAAATGGAAAGGCAATTATGTATGCTGATAGAATTACAAAAAGCATGCAAGCAACTATCGACGCCACAGAATATAGAAGAGAAAAACAAATTGCTTATAATGTCGCAAATAATATTACACCCACAGCTATTAAAAAATCATTTGAAAATGCTTTAACCAAATCGAAACAAGAAGCTTATACCTTTGAAACTACTGAAAGCTTAGCTGCTGAAAAAAAAGGAGAATATTTAACAAAGGCTCAAATTGAAAAGAAAATTAGAGAATCAAGAAAAGCCATGGAAAAATCTGCAAAAGAACTTGATTTTTTAATGGCTGCTAAATTGAGAGATCGAATAAAATCATTACAACAAAAGCTTCAAGAAGTTCAATCCTAAAAATTGATATGACAAATCATCCAGATTCTAAACGTTTAAATAAGGCTATTAGTGATAGCGGTTTTTGTTCTAGACGTCAAGCAGATAAATTAATAGAACAAGGTCGAGTTTCCATCAATGATCAAGTTGCTACTTTAGGAGACCGTACGATGCCTGGAGATGAAATAAAAATTAATGGTCAATCTCTTAATAAGGTGGAAGAATTAGTTTATATCGCTTTAAATAAGCCTGTTGGAATTACTTGTACAACAGATCAAAGAATTGAAGGAAATGTTGTTGATTTTATTAATCATAAGGAACGAATATTTCATATAGGTAGATTAGATAAACCTAGTCAAGGACTTCTTTTAATGACAAATGATGGTGATATTGTCAATAAAATTTTAAGAGCTGGAAATAGCCATGAAAAGGAATATATCGTAACTGTTGATCGTAGAATCACAGACGATTTCTTAAAAAGGATGAGTAATGGAATTCCTATATTAAATACCGTTACTAAAAAATGTGAAATTGAACGAATTGGGCGTTTTGTTTTTAAAGTTGTTTTAATTCAAGGATTAAATCGGCAAATTAGAAGAATGTGTGAATATTTAGGATATGAAGTTGTTGCTTTAAAACGAACCCGAATCATGAATATTAACCTTGGGGAATTACCGGAAGGAGAATGGCGTGATTTAACTACTAATGAGTTGAATGAACTTAAAGATTCTCTTGGGGAGTCTTTAAATGTTTCTCAAGTACAAAGAAAATTTGAAGGAACGGGTGATAAGCAAAAAAAGAGACCACGTACCGATTGAGTAATACGTGGTCATTATCAACTAACTAACCAAATTAAATTTCAATTACGAAATTCTCAACCATTCCCTTTAATTTCTTTCTCAATTTTTATTTCTAAAATAATTGAGTTTATCTTTTTTAACAGTGCAAAAATACAAACATTTTTAAAAACTTAAACAATTTTTAGCGCTAGTTTTCAGGTATTTATGTTTTTAGATATAATGTATGCATAATACTTTCATATAAGTCGTTTAAAAATAAAAATCTTCAAACTTATATTTTTTCTCGCAAAAAAGTATTTAAACTTACTTATTTTATATTAATTATAAAATGTCTTAAATATTTTAATCAGCTCTTTTGAGGGAATAACTTTATCATCATATTTTTCCATTTGTATTAATACTTGATTAATCACTCCTTCTCTAATACCCATATTAAGTCCAAAATTTCTAATCGCAAGGATTTCTTTCTCATGAGTTTCTCGATCAACATTCATAAGAAGTACCATTTTATAAAAATGAGTAATTCTTTCTATTTCAGAGAAACTATTTTTAGAGGGTAATGGGTTTTCAAATAATTGATCTACATCACTTTTTTCTAAATCCATTCTAAAGGCCAATCGCATGATAAAATCATATTCAGATAATGTAACTTTATCATCAGCTCTTGCTAATAGTATTAAATCACTAACTAAAGCTAAATTGTCTTCTTTTTTCATACTTTAAAAATAAAAAAAAATCCTGTTACCGCCAAAGCAGTAACAGGATTTAAATTGTCTGAATATGAATTATAAATCAGCTGTCATCCTAACAGGAACTATATATTCTTTTCCTATTGTACTATAAGATTCTATTTTTTTATAATTAAGACGTTGCTTAATAAATTTTTCCATTGCTTCATTATTAGATTTAACAGATAAAACAACGATTTCATTTTCTTTGTTAACTACAAAAGTTACAAAGGCTGTTGTTTCAACTTCTATTACAAATCCTGGGTCTTTTAATAATTCATAAATTTCTTCAGATGTATTATTTTTTGGATCTGTTGGATTCTCAGCAGCAGTTAAGATTGTTGTACTTAGTAAAAGTACAAAGGCCATTAAAATTACATTTACTTTTCTCATGATTGTTTGATTTAAATGATTGATATACTAAGAAGACGACCATACTCATACTTTTGTTACAAATCGAAAACATTTTTAACGAATCCTTAACGCAAGCTTGTATCAAAACAAAAAAAAGCCTTAAAATAATTTAAGGCTTTAACTAATCTTTATATACTCGGTTATTTATGCTAAAACTGCCTGTACTTTATCAGCAGCTTCTTGAAATTCGATAGCACTTTGAACATCTAATCCACTATTATCAATTAATTCTTTAGCGATATCTGCATTTGTACCTTGTAAACGTACAATAATAGGAACTTCGATATTACCCATGTTTTTATAAGCATCTACAATTCCTTGCGCTACACGATCACATCGTACGATACCACCAAAAATATTTACTAGTATAGCTTTTACATTAGGATCTTTTAAAATAAGATGAAAAGCTGCTTCTACACGTTCAGCATCTGCAGTACCTCCAACATCTAAAAAATTTGCTGGTTCTCCACCTGCTTGCTTTATTAAATCCATGGTTGCCATTGCTAATCCAGCTCCATTTACCATGCAACCCACATTTCCATCTAAATCCACATAGTTTAGACCTGCTTCCATTGCTTCAACCTCAATTGGGTTTTCTTCGCGAAGGTCTCTTAAAGCTTCATATTCTTTATGTCTAAACAATGAATTATCATCGATAGTTACTTTAGCATCAACAGCAATCACACGATTATCACTTGTTTTTAAAACTGGATTAATTTCAAAAAGCGAAGAATCAGATTTTATATAAGCAGTATATAATGCTGAAACAAATTTTGTCATTTGTTTAAAAGCCATTCCTGACAATCCTAAATTAAAAGCTATTTTGCGAGCTTGAAAAGATAATAAACCTAATGCTGGATCAATTTCTTCATGAAAAATTAAATGAGGTGTATCTTCAGCAACAGCTTCAATATCCATTCCTCCTTCTGTAGAATACATAATCATGTTTTTACCAGTACCTCGGTTTAATAAAACACTCATGTAAAATTCTGATGGTTCACTTTCTCCTGGATAATAAACGTCTTCAGTAATAAGAACTTGATGAACTATTTTTCCTTCAGCACTTGTTTGAGGGGTAATTAAGCTCATTCCTAGAATTTCACTTGCTATTTGCTCAACCTCTTGAAGACTTTTTGCCAACTTTACTCCACCACCTTTTCCACGTCCACCAGCATGAATTTGTGCTTTAACCACATGCCATCCAGTACCAGTATCTTCAGTTAGTTTTTTTGCAGCCTCAACTGCCTCAGCAGGTGTTTGTGCTACTATTCCTCTTTGTATCTCAACACCAAAACTGTTTAGTATTTCTTTTCCTTGATATTCGTGTAAATTCATAATAGAGTGTTTCTCATTTTAGCATTGCAAAAATAATGAATGTTAGAGGATTGGACTAATCTTTTTCAAAAGGTTATTCTAAATATTTTTATATCTAAATTAATAAATTATATTTTTGTCTTTTAAAATTTTTATGTGATGAAGTATATACTTGTTATTATTACTTTTCTTTTGATTTCATGTAAGACTGAAATTAATTCGTCTTTGGATAATGCATTGAAAAGTCAACATCCCGCAATAAAAAAGGTAATGGATAATTTAAGTGAACATGAAGTTCAAATAATCTATACTCAAATTAATAAAGATGAAACAGGAAAAACAGTATTTACAGATTATAGCTTTCAATTAAATAATCAAAACTATTTTTATCCTGCTAGCACAGTTAAGCTTCCTGCTGCAATTTTAGCACTTGAGTTTACTGACAAAACTGCATTTTTAAATCCAGAATTAGAATACTTAATTGAAGGCGACACTATTTTGCATAGTATCAATGATGATGTTCGTCAAATTTTTGCAGTGAGTGATAATGAAGCGTATAATAGGCTGTATGAATTTTTGGGAAGAGATTATATGAACAAGCGGTTAAGAGCTTTAAAAATAACTCCTGTACGAATTGCACATCGCATAGAAACTGAAAATGCATCTCAACAAGACAGAAAAAAAATAAAGTTTATATCTTCTAGAAATATTGCTCTTAAAAAAGATAATAAGATAGATACCATATATGTCCAAAGTACAAACAAAGGAAAAGGTTTTATGAAAGATGGCGCTCTTATTTCTGAGCCTATGACTTTTTCAGAAAAAAACTATTATCCTTTAGTGACCCAGCACAATACTATTAAACACTTATTTTTCGAAAAAACTTTTCCTATAAATCAACGTTTTAATCTTTCACCAGCTTCAAAAGATTATTTAAAAAATGTCATGAGTAAGCCTCCTCGAAAACTTGGTTATGATGGATCTGAATATTATGATAGTTACTGCAAATTTTTTATCTATGGAGATAGTCAAGAACATATTCCAGATGGAGTGAAAATATATAATAAAGTTGGATCTGCCTATGGAACAATAACTGAAACTGCTTACATCGAAGACCAAGTAAGTGATGTAAAATTCATACTTTCTGCAACTATTCTAGTGAATAAAAACGCTGTTTTTAATGATGCTGTTTATGAATATGAAGAAACCGGCATACCATTTTTAGCTCAACTAGGAAGAGAAATATATATCCAAGAAATGAAACGTAAAAATAGGTGAAAACTATTCTTTGAGTAGCTTATCTATTATTTCATGAACCGAATCACTATTCCAATTTGCGGCACCTGTTTTACGCATAATGATCTCACCTGCTTTTGAAATTAAAAAAGTAGTGGGCAAGGAGGTTGTTTCTAATAAATCTGGTGATTTTTCTGTTTGAATATAAACAGGAAGGCTATAATTTTTCTTAGTTAGAAAATTTTCTAGTTTCTCTTTTTCTTCTGAAGAAATAAAATAAAAATCTACTTGATCTGAATAAGTTGTATATAATTCTTGTAAATCTGGCATTTCAGCAACACAAGGCGGACACCATGTCGCCCAATAATTTATTAATACAATCTTGCCTTTAGATTGTGAAAAATCTATTCTTTCAGCATCCAAGGAAGTTAGATTCCATTTATAATCAGTTAAATGTTCTCTATCATCAACTTTTATCTCAGAAGGACTAAAAGATATTAATCGTTGTAAGCCAACTTGTATAGGCATCCTAGTTTGAGGAAATACTAAAAGAATAATTAACACCAAAAAAATAACGTTACTCCAATTTTTTTTAATAAATTTCTTCATTCATTCTTAGTTGATAAAACAGGATAAAGCTAACAAATTAGATCCTCTTTTTAATGAATAATTTATTTTAATAATCTTTATCAATTTATAATCATATGAGTTCAAGAAGAGATTTTGTCAAGCAATCAGCCATCATAGGAACCGGTATCGCATTAGCACCTCAATTAACATTTGGTTCGAATTTAAATTCTAGCAAAGAAAAACTAAATGTTGGTTTTATTGGAGTGGGTTTAAGAGGTACCAACCATTTAAACAATTCATTGTTAAGAGATGATATTAATGTAATCGCCATATGTGATATTGATCCTAGAAGAAATACGATTGCACTTGATATGATTGCAAAAGCAGGGCAAAAGAAACCTCAAGTATTTGGCAAATATGATTACGATTACAGGAATCTACTTGCCTTAAAAGAAATCGATGCGATTATCATTTCGACCCCTTGGCTTTGGCATACCCGTATGGCAAAAGATTCGATGCTTGCTGGAAAATATACAGGACTTGAAGTTTCTGCTGCCAACACAATGGAAGAATGTTGGGATTTAGTGAATACTCATGAAGAAACTGGATCTCATTTAATGATTTTAGAAAATGTTTGCTATCGCAGAGATATCATGGCTGTTCTAAATATGGCAAAACAAAACTTATTTGGTGAATTATTACATTTTAGATGTGGGTACCAACATGATTTACGTTTTGTAAAATTAAATGATGGAAAAACAGCTTATGGTAAAGGAGTAGAATTTGGTGAAAAAGGAATTTCTGAATCTGCTTGGAGAACTCAGCATTCTCTTTTAAGAAATGCAGATGTCTACCCTACACATGGTGTCGGTCCAATTGCTATGATGAGTGATATTAATCGTGGCAACCGATTTGAAACTATTACGTCAATGGCAACTAAAGGTGTTGGAATTCATAATTATATAGTCAAAAATGGAGGTAAAGATCATCCTAATGCTAAACTAAAATTTAAACAGGGCGATATTATTACATCTATGATAGAAACATCGAATGGAGAAACTATTATTGTAACACACGATTGTAATTCTCCTCGCCCCTATTCACTCGGATTTAGAGTTCAAGGAAGTGACGGTATTTGGGAAGTAGACGGCAATAGAATTTATATTGAAGGCAAAGCAGAAAAATCGCATCAATGGGATGATGCTACAAACTGGTTAAAAGAATACGACCATCCTTTATGGAAAAAATATGGTGAACATGCTTCAGGATCTGGACATGGAGGCATGGACTTTTTTGTACTACAAGCCTTTGTAGAATCTGCAAAGAAAAATATTGCACCTCCACTAGATGTATACGATGCTGCAGCTTGGAGTGCTATTACTCCTCTTTCTGAAGCTTCAATAGCTAATAATGGTGAACCCCAAGATTTCCCAGATTTTACCAGAGGAAATTGGGTGAAAAGAAAACCTTATAATTGGATAAAAGACTCCTATTAATTTATTCTTTTGAAGCGCATTTCAAATTAATGTTACACATGGTTCTCAAATAATATCTAATGCATACAAACTTACTCATATTAGCTGCAGGAGCTTCTTCAAGGATGAAATCTTCTGTTGGAAATACATCCCTTTCAGAAGAAGAAATCCAACATGCAAACACAAAAAGTAAAGCACTAATTGGTTTAGGAAGTTCTAATCGACCATTGTTAGACTTTTTGTTATTGAATGCCGAAAATGCTGGTTATAAAAATATTTATCTAATTGTAGGCGAAGAAGCTTCATTATTTAAATCTCACTACGGAATAAAAAAAGAGAACAATATCTATAATGGCTTGCAACTTTCATATGCAACTCAATTTATTCCAAAGGAAAGAGTAAAGCCATTTGGCACTGCAGATGCTGTTTTTCAAGCATTAGAACAATACCCAAATCTTCAAAATGAATCATTTACCGTCTGTAATAGTGATAATCTATATTCGGTTGAGGTGCTTAAAGTTCTTAGAGAAAATCGATACAACAATGCCTTAATTAGTTACGATCGTGACGGACTTTTATTCTCATTAGAAAGAGTTTCAAGGTTTGCATTAATACAATTTGATTCTGAAAATTTTTTAAAAGATATTATAGAAAAGCCTTCTCTTGAAGAAGCTAATCAATATAAAGACATAAAAGGAAAGTTTCGTGTGAGTATGAATATCTTTAAATTTAATGGGAAAATGTTTTTTCCGTTTTTAGCCTCTTGTCCTATTCATAAAGAAAGAAATGAAAAAGAGCTTCCGACAGCTTTATTAAACATGTGTAATGAATTCCCTAAAGCGATGAAAGGCATTCCTTTTCATGAACATGTTCCTGACCTGACTTCAAAAGAAGACATTGAGATCATGAAAAAATATATTCAAGAACATTACTAAAATAAAAAACTCTTTTGAAATCATCAAAAGAGTTTTTATACATCAATTTTATAGTTAACTAAGCGTTTTGTTTTTTAATTAAATTTAAAGCAGAACCTTCACGATACCATTCAATTTGAGAATTGTTATACGTATGATTCAACATCACAATATCTTTACTTCCGTCGGTATGAACCACTTCTAAAGTAAGTTGTTTCCCAGGAGCAAAACTTGAAATATCTACAAAGTTAAACGTATCATCTTCTTGGATTAAATCATATTCAGATTCAATAGCAAAAGTAAGTCCTAACATTCCTTGTTTCTTAAGGTTTGTTTCATGAATTCTTGCAAAAGATTTTACGATCACTGCAGCTACTCCCAAATGACGAGGTTCCATTGCAGCATGTTCTCTTGAAGAACCTTCACCATAATTATGATCTCCTACAACGATTGTATTAACACCTTCTGCCTTATAAGCACGAGCTGTTTTTGGTACCGCATCATACTCTCCATTTAACTGACTCTTTACAAAGTTAGTTTGTTTATTATAAGCATTTACAGCTCCAATTAAACAGTTATTAGATATATTATCTAGATGCCCTCTATAGCGTAACCAAGGTCCCGCCATTGAAATATGATCTGTAGTACATTTACCAAATGCCTTAATTAATAACTTTACACCTTGCAAATCTTCATCTTGAATAGGTTCAAATGGAGTTAATAATTGAAGTCTTTCAGAAGTTTCACTAACACTTACATTAATTCCACTTCCATCTTCAACAGGTTCTAAATACCCATTATCTTCAACTTCGAATCCTTTTGGTGGTAATTCCCATCCTGTAGGCTCGTCGAACATTACTTCTTCACCGTTTTCGTTAATCAATTTATCTGTTAAAGGATTAAAATCTAAACGACCTGCAATAGCGATTGCTGCAGTTAATTCTGGTGATGCTACAAATGCATGCGTATTTGGATTTCCATCCGCACGTTTCGCAAAATTTCTATTAAATGAATGCACAATACTATTTTTAGGTGCATTTTTAGGATCACTATACCTTGCCCATTGACCAATACAAGGTCCACAAGCATTCGTGAATATTTTAGCATCCAACTTTTCGAAGATTCCTAAGATTCCATCTCGATCAGCTGTATACCGCACTTGTTCAGAACCTGGATTGATTCCTAATTCAGCTTTCATCTTTAAGCCTTTATCTAAAGCTTGTTGTGCAATCGAAGATGCTCTTGACAAATCTTCGTATGAAGAATTGGTACAAGAACCTATTAATCCCCATTCTACATTAATTGGCCAATCGTTAGCTTTAGCTTTCGTTGTCATTGCAGAACCAACTTCTGTAGATAAATCTGGAGTAAAAGGTCCATTTAAAAGTGGTCCTAATTCAGATAAATTAATTTCAATTACTTCATCAAAATATTGTTCCGGGTTTGCATACACCTCATCGTCACCTGTTAGGTAAGGTCTTATTTTATTTGCTTCATCTGCGATATCTGCTCTATCTGTAGCACGTAAAAAACGTTCCATTGAATCATCGTAACCAAATGTTGAGGTTGTTGCACCAATTTCAGCACCCATATTACAAATCGTTCCTTTCCCAGTACAAGATAAGTTTAAAGCGCCAGGTCCAAAATATTCAACAATTGCTCCTGTTCCTCCTTTTACTGTAAGAATTCCAGCAACTTTTAATATAACATCTTTAGATGCAGTCCAACCATTTAGTTTTCCTGTTAACTTAACTCCAATTAATTTTGGAAATTTAAGTTCCCAAGGCATACCTGCCATTACATCTACAGCATCAGCTCCTCCAACACCAATAGCTACCATTCCTAATCCACCTGCATTTACAGTATGTGAATCGGTACCTATCATCATTCCTCCTGGGAAAGCATAATTTTCTAAAACCACTTGATGAATTATTCCAGCTCCCGGTTTCCAAAATCCTATTCCGTATTTATCTGAAACAGATTCAAGAAAATTGAACACTTCATTACTGGTTTCATTAGCCGTTTTTAAATCTGGCTTCGCTCCTTGCTTTGCTTGAATTAAATGATCACAGTGAGTTGTAGTGGGCACTGCAACTTTGCTTTTACCTGCTTGCATAAATTGCAATAGTGCCATTTGTGCAGTTGCATCCTGTAAAGCAATTCTGTCTGGTGCAAAGTCAACATAGTCTTTACCTCTTGTAAATGCTTTGGATGCTTTTCCATCCCAAAGATGATTATATAATATTTTTTCTGAAAGTGTTAAAGGTCTTCCGACAATTTCACGTGCTTTATCAACTCGTTCAGTCATTTGAGCATACACTTTTTTAATCATTTCAATATCGAATGCCATATCTTTTTTTAGTTTTTGAAAGTCTTGCAAATCTACAAAAACAAACAGAAATTAAAAAATAATTACTAAAAAGGTATAAACACTGATATAAATTTATCGAAATGTATGTTTTATTGCACATATTTTAATAAATTGATAATAATTCACTTCTGAAATTATCAAATTAATAAAATTATTTAATGGTTTACTAAGGAATTTTTAAAAAGAAATACTGGATAAATGAAGATTCTATAAAATTTAAAACAAGTTTTGGATTATTTCTTCAATACTTAAGCCTTCCGCTTCTGCTTTATAATTTTTAATTAATCTATGACGAAGAATTCCTGTTGCTACTTTTTGGACATCTTCTATATCTGGAGAAAATTTACCATGAATTGCAGCATGAGTTTTTGCACTTAATATTAGATTTTGAGAGGCTCTTGGACCAGCGCCCCAATCTATATATTTTTTCACTATTTCGGGTGCAGCTGAACTATTTGGTCGTGTCTTACTTACTAAGGTTACAGCATATTCAATTACATTATCTGCAACCGGTATTTTTTGTATCAATTGTTGATACCTAGTAATTTCTTCAGCAGTAAATAGAGGATTTACAATTGGGTTTGCACCAATCGTAGTTTTTTTCACAACCTCAACTTCTTCAGAAAAAGAAGGGTACTCTAAATTTATAGCAAACATAAAACGATCTAATTGTGCTTCAGGTAAAGGATATGTCCCTTCTTGCTCAATAGGGTTTTGAGTTGCTAATACAAAATAAGGTTTATCTAATTTATAAGTATGCCCTGCAATAGTAACAGCTCTTTCTTGCATAGCTTCTAATAAGGCAGCTTGTGTTTTAGGTGGAGTTCTATTGATCTCATCTGCTAAAATTATATTAGAAAAAATTGGGCCTTTTATAAACTTAAACTCTCTATTCTTATCTAGTATTTCAGCACCAAGTATATCACTTGGCATTAAGTCGGGGGTAAATTGAATTCGTTTAAAGTCTAAGCCTAATGCTTTTGCAACGGTATGTACTAATAAAGTTTTTGCCAATCCTGGTACTCCAATAAGTAATGCATGCCCTCCAGAAAAAACAGACAACAATACTTGTTCAACTACATCATCTTGACCAACAATAATCTTTTTGATTTCTTGTCTTAATGCATTATACTTTTGAACTAATTCTTTAATTGCTGCTACGTCTGACATATGTAATTTATTACTTCTTTAACCAATTACTAGAAAATGAACAATCTGAATAATCTTCATTTACATTCACATAAGTGTCTTTAATTTTAGTATTCTGCCAAGTTTCAATAGCTCTTAACTGTTTTTCTTTAAGTGCAAGGTCTTTTATTTTTTCGTAATCCTTAACATAATCTGAAGGATGTTCATCAATACGATTTGTAATAGTTAATAATTTAAACATACTTCTTCCAGCTCTATCTCTATCGGTATATACCGTTGAAACTTCATCTTTCTTTAAATTATAAACCTGAGCACTCAAAGTTGGATCCATTTTAGTAAGGTCAAATTTTGTATCGAAACTTACTGGATTAACTAATTGACCGCCATTATTTCTAGTTTCTTTTTCTGTTGAATATTTTCTTGCTGCTTCAGCAAAAGTAATATCTCCAGCAATAATTTTTGTTCTTAAAGAATCAATTTTAGAACGTGCTATATCTATGGTTCCTTGGGAAACATCAGGAAATAATAATACATGTCTTACATCTACTTCTTGGCCTCTAATTTTTTCTACATAAAGAATATGATATCCAAACTCAGTTTCAAAAGGCTCACTAATTTCACCTTCTAATAATGAAAAAGCATTGTCTTTAAACTCTTTTGCCATTGGACCATTTCGCTTAATTCCTTTGTATAAACCTCCTTTAGAAGCAGAACCTGGATCTTTAGAGTACAATACAGCTTTAGTTGAAAAGGAAGATCCATTTTCAACTACATCTATTCTCATTTCATTAAGTTGATCAAGTACTTTTTGTTTAGCTTCTTCTGTAATTTCCGGCTCAATAACAATTTGTGCAACTTCTAATTCTGCACCAAAAACAGGGCGGTCATTTTCTGGAATTGAAAAGAAAAATTCACGTACTTCTTCTGGAGTAACTTCAACACTTTCTACAACTCTACGTTGCATTTCACTAGCTAATTTTAGTACTTTATTAACCTCAAAAAGGTCTTTTTTAAGTTCTGCTATTGAATTTTTACGATAATATTTAGCTACCTTTTCTTCATTCCCCAATTCACCTACCATGTATTGAATTTGCTGTTCTATTTGTCCATTAATTTCAGCATCAGGAACCATAATACTATCCAATTTTGCATGATGAGCATATAGTTTATCTTCCATCAATTTTCCTAAAAGCTGACAGCGAGTTATGTCTTCAATTGAAATACCTTGCGATGCTAATTCTAAATAACTTTTATCAATATCGCTATCTAAAATTACATATTCTCCAATTACAGCACTAATACCTTCAGCCTTATAACGTTTAAAAGGCTTTAAAGTATCTTTAGAAACTGTAGTATTTTCATTGGTAAGTAACTCATTGTTTTTTACTACTCCTGTACTATCTACAGTAACAACTTCTTGTGAAAAGACTCCCGTCTGTGTGAAAACTAATAATAAAAATAGTAGCTTACTGATTTGTGTAGATTTCAAATTTTTTATTTTTAAGTGCATCTTTTGTAATATCTTTTTCAAGATTTTTAATAAGTTCTAATTTTCTTTTATTAAGTATTATCTGTTTAATAGTTGGCTCAACATAGATTAATGGAGCAATGTCATTAGTCATTAAAACATCCTCAATTTTCACCAAATATACTCCTAATGAGTCTTGTAATTGTGTAAAATTAGATTTTTTTAACACTTGACTGTTATTACTTTGTAAAACAGGAATTGCTTCAAGCAAGGCTTCTTTTTTAACCCAAATGGAATCATTAAAATTAAATTTTTTAAAATGAATGCTTAAATCATTTAAATCATTTTCATCTTCTTTATTAAACCGATTTAATTTTTCTTTAACCTTAGCTAAATTTGAAAGATTTTCATCAACATGTATATATCTAACCTTTAATAACTCGCCGTTTAGTTTAAAATTCTCATTATTAGAATCATAAAAGCTTTGTAATTGACTTTGAGTTATTGCACTGTCTAATTGGAGAGATACAATTGATCCTTTATAAGCTTCAGTATATAAATCCTTTTTATAATCATTCACTAAATTATCAAAAGCATCTTGCCTTTCTTGTGGTAAATTAATTTTTGATTGGTCTATTAATAATTGTTGTGTAGCCCATCTATTTATATAATTACTAACTATTAACAGACTATCCTCTTTTGAAGTTTCCTGAGTAATTAATTCTTTAATTTCTTCAAAATATAAATAGGTATTATTAACTCTTGCAATAGGGAGTTTTTCGTTATCCTGTTTAAAAAAATTACAGGCAACAAATAAAAACGAACATAATAGAATAATTGTTTTATTCATTAATTATTTAATTGCTTTTTAACTTTTTTCAAGGCTTTTTTATTAATTATAATTTCATTTTTATTTCGCAATTCTTTCATCCAATTTATTTCTAAATATGTTTGATAATTACTCATCACTTTGCCCTTAACTTCTTCTAATAATTTAATAGTAGGCATAAGTATATTGGTTACTTTAACAACGATAAAAGAGCCATTATTCGTATATATTTTTGACACTCCTTTTTTAGTTTCAAAATTTTCAGGTAGTTCTCTTTGTCCTTTTTCAAAAGTTCCACTTGTAATAATTACTTGTACTTTTTTATCAATATTTAATGTTTCTTTAATTTCTTTTTCAGAAACATTTTTTTCTAACAATTCTTCAGCTTTTTTTGCTGTTTCCTCATCAGATGCTGAAACAATAACAGCTTCTACTCTTTCTTTCCATTTATAGTTTTCTTTATTTGCATCATAAAAAGAACGTAGGCCTAATGTATCTTTTTTTGATTTTTCCCAGATGTTTTTATTCATCACGTCATAAATCAATAAACCACTTCTGTATTCATTAATCACTGCTGCATATTCTTTATTTTCAACTTCAAGTTCATCTTTAAAATATTGCTTAATTTCCTGTTCCTTATAATCATTAAAATAATCTTTAATTAAAGATTCTTTTACCTTGTATGGTTTAGAACTAGCTTGACGTTTTACAAAAAATTTAGCAAAATCATTAAATGTTACATTCCTTTTACCAATGGCAAACAACAATTTATTATCATTTTCTGGTACTGCTTTAAACACCCATTTTTTGGTTAAAATTTCATCTCCTATAAAACTTGTGAAAAATGACAAATATTCTTCCCCCTCAGAAAAGCCATATTTATCTATTATTTTTTGATTAATCTTTTGAGTAACAATTTTTGCTCTCTCTGAAGTTTTTACTCTCTTTTCGATAAATTCTTTTTCTTCTTCAAAAGAAGGCAAACCAAATATTTCATCTAATTTAATAATATGCCATCCAAATGTAGTTTCAATAGGTTCAGATATGTCTCCAACTTTTTCTAATTTATATGCTTCATCTTCAAACTTTGTTGAACGCAAGTCGCCTTTTCCAAAAGGTCTTAAATTCCCGCCATTCTTTGCAGAATTACTATCATCAGAATATTGTTTAGCTAAATTTTCATACGCTTCACCTTGTTGAAGTTTAGCATAAATTTCTCTAATTCTGTCTTCTGGTTCATAATTACGCCCTTCAACTCTATTAGAAATCATTATATGTGAAGCATTAATTTTATGTTCCTTAGGTCGTCTTCCATTAATTTTTAAAATATGAAAACCAAATTGAGTTCTTACAATATTAGAAATCTCTCCTGTTGGAGTATTATAAGCTTCGTTTTCAAAAGGGTATACCATTGCAAAAGCAGAAAAATACCCTAACTTACCTTCTCTTTCTTTTGCTCCTGGTTCTTCAGAATTTTCTTTTACTAGTTTTGTAAAATCTTCCCCTGCTAGTGCTCTTTCTCGTAATACTTTTAGCTTATTATAAGCGGTCAAGGTATCTTGAGGTAAGTCATCGAATCTTGAAACAATTAATATATGATCTGCATTTATTTCTATTAACCCTCTATCGTAAGCTTCTTTAATCAGCTTAGAAGTTACATTATCTTCAAATAAATAATTACGTGATAATTGTTCTTGGTATTTAGAAAACTCCTTTTGATATTCTTCGGTTTGATCAAGGTTCTGAATGTAAGCTTCTTTAACCTTTAATTTATAATCTATAAACAAATCTAAATAACTGTCTATATTTTTTTGAGAGTCATCCTGTACTAAATCAATATTTTTAACATAAACTCTTTTAAATTCTTCAACTAATACGGGCTCATCTCCAATAGTAATTAAAATATCTTTTTTCTTTTGTGAGTATAATGATAATGATACTATACATAACAAGAATATTACAAAGGACTTTTTCATTTTTAACGTATTTTTTTGTTAACATTAATTGGACGCAAAAATAACAAAAAGATGACGTTACGCAAGCTTGTACATTATAAGGTTTTATTAAATTTTTATATATTTTTTAACGTCCTTAAATCTATAAAAAAAAAATATTGCAAGAATTCAATAATAAACCATACATTTTGAAATATACATGCGATGTTTTAATAAATCTTCCGAGGGAAGAAGTTATAAAAAACTGGACAATCCCGAGAATATGAAGTTTTGGCAAAAAGGGCTAAAATCATATAAATTACTATATGGTATCTCTGGTGAAAAAGGAGCTCAAATGGAATTGGAGTATCAAATGGGTAAAAGAAATATGGTTTTAATTGAGACCATTACTGAAAATAAATTTCCTGCGAAATTCCATGCAGATTATGACACAAAAGGAGTTCATAACATTCAAAAAAGTATTTTTCATGAATTAGATGAAAACACTACACGATGGGAATCTAATTGTGAATATCATTTTTCAGGCTTTGGAATTAAACTAATGCCTTTTGCTTTTAAAAAACAATTAAAAAAATATTTAGTAGATTTCAAAAACTTTGCAGAAAAAGGTATTTTTGTCGAAAATAATTAATGAGCAATCAAATAAAACTTATCTGGGATTTTAGAGGAGCTAGCGCCCATAAAATTGCTGAACATCACGCAATACATCTAAAAGAGTTTATTGTTCGAGAGGACATAAAAGATTCTTTTGTAGAAACCGAACAAATTTCATCCATGTATTCTATTACTTATTTGATAGTAGATGAATCACTTATGAATCCCTTAAGAGAAAAATTAAAACCCCATAGAGGACAAAAATATCTTAAAAAGTAATACTTTTTACAAATGGCATTACTTTTGTCTTTTATAACCTATAATCACTCAAATATTAAATAATGAAAAAAATTACGTTACTTCTTATCATCGCTTTATGTAGCTTTCAAATGAATGCTCAATCTAAAGTAGGAACTATTGATGTTGATTTTATAATTTCAAAAATGCCTGCATTAGAAAAAGTCACCTCAGACATTCAAGTTTATGGAGCTGAATTGGATACCGAGATTCAAACTCAATTAACAAATTATCAAACGATGGTGAAAACATATCAAGATAATGAGGTGAGCTATACAGGACCAATGAAAAAATTGAAGCAAGATGAAATCATTAAAAAAGAACAAGAAATACAAGGTCTTCAACAAAATTCCACTAAACTTTTACAATTAAAACAAAATGAATTAATGCGTCCCTTGTATCAAAAATTAGGAGAGAATTTAGAAGTTATTGCTAAAGAGCAAGGCTTTTCTCAAGTATTAACAATTAACAATACTATTGCTTATTTAGACCCTAATTTTGACGTTACACTAACGGTAATGAAAAAAATGGGTCTAGCTACTGAATAGATACATTCTAAAATATAGTAAGGAGCTTCTAATTATCTAGAATAATTAGGAGCTTCTTTTGTTATAGTCACATCGTGAGGATGACTTTCATTAATACCAGAAGCTGTAATCTTTATAAACTTAGCAGATTCTTTTAAAGTCTCAATGTCCTTAGCACCACAATAGCCCATACCAGCTCTTAAACCACCAATAAACTGCGTCATACTTTCCAGTAAATCTCCTTTATAAGGAACTCTACCTACAATCCCTTCAGGCACTAATTTTTTAATATCGTCTTCAACATCTTGGAAATATCTATCTTTTGACCCTTGTTTCATTGCTTCCACAGATCCCATTCCTCTATACGACTTAAATTTACGCCCTTCGTAAATAATAGTTTCTCCAGGCGATTCTTTAGTTCCAGCTAATAAAGATCCTAACATCACACAATCGGCACCCGCTGCAATTGCTTTTGGAATATCCCCTGTATAACGAATCCCTCCATCTGCAATCACTGGAACTCCACTACCTTTTATCGCTGCTGCAACTTCTAATACTGCTGAAAATTGCGGAAATCCAACCCCAGCAACAACACGCGTAGTACATATTGATCCAGGACCAATTCCTACCTTAACAGCATCTGCACCAGCTTCTACTAAATATTTAGCAGCTTCTGCTGTAGCGATATTACCAACTATTACATCTAAATTGGGGAATTTATTTTTCACTTGTTTTAATACATCAACCACACCTTTTGTATGTCCGTGGGCTGTATCTATAATTACTGCATCAACTTGTGCATTCACTAAAGCAGTTGCACGATCTATTGCATCTGGAGTAACTCCTAAAGCGGCTGCAACTCTTAATCGTCCATAGCTATCTTTATTCGCTATAGGTTTTTGAGTTACCTTTGTAATATCTCTAAAAGTGATTAGCCCTAAAAGCTTTCCTGAATCATCTACAACAGGTAATTTTTCTATTTTATTTTTCTGAAGAATTATTTCAGCTTCACCTAATGAAGTTCCTTTACTTACAGTAACCAAATTCTCTGAAGTCATTACTTCTGAAAGTGGACGTTTAAAATTCTTTTCAAAACGAAGATCTCGATTTGTAACAATCCCAATTAGTTTTCCAGCATCATCTGTAATTGGAATTCCTCCAATACTATATTCCTTCATCGTGTTTTGAGCATCGCCTACAGTTGCTGTTTTTGGAAGTGTTACGGGATCCTGAATCATTCCGCTTTCTGCACGTTTTACTTTTCTTACTTCATTTGCTTGCGCTTCTATCGACATGTTTTTATGTAATACTCCAATCCCTCCTTCACGAGCCATTGCAATAGCCATTGCACTTTCAGTAACAGTATCCATCGCTGCCGAAACTACGGGGACATTTAAATATATGTTTTTTGAAAATTTTGCTTTTATTGAAACATCTCTGGGTAAAACATCTGAAAACGCAGGTACTAAAAGTACATCATCGTATGTTAAACCTTCTCCTAGAATTTTACTATCGTGTGCAGTCATCGCAATTAAAATTAATTTCCAAAGAATGGAATATGGTTACTTATTAATTGCGTGCAAATGTACTACTTTTTGTTGGTTTTTATCCTTTTTTAGTTAATTGAAATAGAACAGCTGTAACACTTATAACAAATACAACAGTCATTAATGAACCAGAAATCATTACAATATACTTCAGCCATGTAATTCCTTTCCACAAAAAGTAAATACCTCCGAAGGTTAAAATAATCGAAATAAAAGGTTCTACCATTAAAAATAATTTCAATTTAGTAGGTAATGAAGTAATTGCTACTAAACCACCTAACAAGAAAAAGATAAATGAAATTGATAAAATATGAGTATGAAGCACCGTTAACATTTCTCGTTCTCCCTTTTTAAAAACCATCACCTCAACATCTTCAATTTCTTCATTCCCTAAATAGTTTACTTCCATTCCACTAGGATTCGTAGAATTGGTCTGATTTACAAACAATAATCCCGTAAAATATCCAATACTTAATACAATGACGAATGCAGCAATAAATATTTTTATATACTTCGGAAAAGTTTGTATCAAGCCGTTAAACTGCATTAAATAAGTTTTAAATTTTGAAGTGTAGCGATTCTCTTCAATAAATCGTTTACAGCATTGGTCATCGATTTAACCGAAATTGTTGCTCCACTTATTGGTATAATATTGTTGTTATATATTAATTCGGAAGTAGCATCTTTTCCTATGAATTGTTTTAACCAACGTTTACTACTAATCTCTCCACCATATTCCTCTCTATAGATTAACACCGTACTTTTTGTGATGATGAATTCAGCATCGAATAACACTAAATAATCGAACGTTGCTGTCTTACTATTTGCATTTCCAATATAACCATAACCTAAAAAGGTATCGTTTTCAATTATTTCAAATAAGTTACCTTGACTTAAATCTGATTTGATTTTATACTGCACCTCTTCTGAAAAGGAAATTTTATTTTTAGAAAAAGTTTCCGAAGCATAAAACTTTGAAATGACTTTATTTGCTTTTTTTTTCAACACGATTAGGGTTGAAAAAAGAAAGGTTTATAAAAGCACAAAAAAACAAAAAACAGATTTTCTGAAACATTGTACAAAGGTATTGCACAAGCTTATTTAGAATTAATTTAAATAAGGGAATTTTGAAAGAACTACTCAGAAGATACTTGTAACTCTCTCTCGTAATTTAATCTAGCAATATTTGCCCAATCTAATAAAGTTTTTTTATCGGCATCACTTAGAGTTCCATGTATCCAAGTATAAGAAGGTAAAGGCATCTCCCCTTCTTCTACTTCTTCTATTAGCTCCTCTAATTTATGATCTTTCTTTTTAGCAGAAAAGGAACTCCACTCAGACATATTAAAATGTTTTTTAGCATCAAAAATATGGTCATCTAACCAAAAAGAAAATGGCGCAATCTCTGCATACCAAGGATATTTTGTAACATTAGTATGACAATCAAAACATTGAGTTTTCAAAATAACCATTACATTTTCAGGTGTTGAAGTATCTTCTTGAAATGCCGCTATGCTTTCTAAACTTCCTTGATTTTTATCAGGTCGTATAAATTGAATAACAATAAAAGCTACTAAAAAAAAATATCCAACTATTTTAAGTGTTTTCTTCATGACTATTCATTTAAGGATTTTAAATATAATATAATAGCCTTGCGTATATCTGCTCCAGGCTCTCCCTCTTTAGGCTCATAAACACTTACAACTCCTTGATTATCAGGTGTTAAAAAAGGAATATCATATCCTTTCAATAAGAAGTCACTAAATGCAACTTTATATGTTTTAGAGGGGATAATTGGTTGATCTCCAATTAACCAATCTCCATTGTCAGCATTTACCGAAACATTATTTCGTTGTAAATATGCTCCTGTTCCACGCTTTGATTTTCCGTAATCGAGCACCTCTTTTAATAAACTCCCTTTTATATCTACATTAAAAATTTCGCCTCCAAAAGGCAACACTCTAAACACATCTAAACTTGTTATACTTGCTGGGAGCATGTCATCTATACGTATGGAACCTCCATTAATGAGTGCAGCATCAACTTCGTTATTGTATGACCAAGCCATTGCTTCTGTTAAGACATCTCCTAAATTGGTTTGTATACTTCTATTGGCACTATCCGTACCATCTAAAGGGTCTTCTGCCGTATAAATAACTTCATTTGGATCGTCTATTACTTCTTTTATTTTTAATTCTAAAATACGGTTCCATTTACCAATTATAGAAGCTACTTCTGGTTTTGAAGGTGTTGTCTCATCTATAGGAAAAAGATGAGAATCTATAGTTGTTTTCTTCGTTTTTGTGCTATAAGATACGGTATGAATATAAATTGTTTTTGCATTGGCATCTGCTTTAGCGATAATAGATTCTCCTTGATTAACCAACATAGCATTATGTTCATGACCTCCCATAATAAAAGGAATTCCTGGAATCTTTTTAAGTAATTCTATATCTTCATTAACTGCAAGGTGAGTTAAGCCCATAACAATGTCTACTTCATTTTTTAATTCATTGTATGTTTTTTCAGCTAACTCATACTGATCGCCATAATACACATACGCCTGTGGGTTAGAGGGTAAAGTCACTGATAAAAATCCGACTTTAATTTCGGTTCCATCAACATCCTTAATATTAAACACATGGGTTTTTTGTACAGGAATAGTATCTGTTTCTTTTTGAATAGTAAAAGGGGTATTTCCAGCTTCTGTTTTATGTAAAACATTAGAAGTTATCCAAGGGAAATTAGATTCGTTTAATCGTTTCTGAAGATCTCTTTCTTTTAAATCGAATTCATGATTTCCGAAGGTAACCAAGTCGAAATCCATTGCATTCATCACTTCTATCATTTGTTTTCCACTGATACGCTCTCCATTTACTTTTATGGTACCCAGTAAAGAAGGGTTTAAAAAATCACCCGCCATAAACATAAAGGTATTAGGGTTCTCTTTTTGAATTGAATCTCGAACATAAGCTACACGATCCATCCCTCCATATTTACCTCCACTTAATGAGCCTATTTCATAAACATCATTTAATTGGACAAATTTAAATGTAATTTCATGTTTTGACGGATCTTCTTTACATCCAAAAAAAACTAAAGATAAAACAGTAGCTAAAAATAATAATTTTTTCATATTAATGGTATTTACTAAATATTTTTGTTGCCTCATTATGGGCACTTTCAAATGACATGGTATTTATGTTTGTATTCACTTTTTCAGCAGTGAAATAGCTTAACATTTTTTCGGTAGGCATATTTCCTGTAAGTTCATCTTTTGCCATAGGACACCCTCCAAAACCTTGTATGGCACCATCGAATCTTCTACACCCAGCTTTATAAGCTGCATCTACTTTTTCATGCCATTTTGTAGGTGTTGTATGTAAATGAGCACCAAATTCTATTTCTGGAAATTTAGGGATTAAATTGGAATATAAATACGTAATAATTTCTGGAGTAGAAGTTCCCACCGTATCACTTAATGAAAGTATTTTCACTCCCATGCCGGCTAACTTTTCGGTCCACTCTCCTACTACCTCAACACTCCATGGATCTCCATAAGGGTTTCCAAATCCCATAGATAGATAGGCCACTACTTCTTTATTATTTGCTTCGGAAAGATTTAATATTTCTTGTAAAATATCGATAGATTGTTCGATCGTTTTATGCGTATTTCGCATCTGAAAGTTTTCAGAAATAGAAAAAGGATATCCTAAGTATTGAATTTCTTCATGCTTTACAGCATCCTGAGCTCCACGAACATTAGCAACAATCGATAATAATTTACTTTCTGTTTTTGAAAGATCTAACATGGAAAGCAACTCGGCAGTATCCTTCATTTGTGGAATTGCTTTGGGTGAAACAAAACTCCCAAAATCGATGGTATCGAAACCGCATCTAAGCAATGCCTGAATGTATTGTGCTTTTAATGAAGTGGGTATCCAATCTTTAATGCCTTGCATGGCATCTCTTGGACATTCTATTAGTTTCACTTGTTGCATTAGGTAAAGATATAAATTCCTTTGAAGAATAGAATCGTAAAAATTAAAAAACCTATTAATTTGATTCAACCATTATTTAGGTGTATTACCTATCCTTTCTTTTCACAAACCCATATTTTCCTAGCGAACTTTCTCTTTCCACTTTTACTAACACTGCAATAATCTGATATTCTGAATCCTGCACTGTTTATTAATCTTGTAATATCTGTGGTCGATACAATAACAAGTCGATCTGTGATTTCTCCTGTCGACTTAATAATGTGTAAAATATCATTATCTGTTGCACTGCTAAACAAATTGTATGGTAGGTCAATAATGGCAGCATCAAATCGTTTGCTAATGTCTTTTATATCGCAGTGATATATAGTTGCAGTATAGTTAAAGTGAGAAAGATTTTCTCGGGCATCCATACATATCTTCTCGTTAATGTCGCAACCCTCAATATTATTTCCTGCAAAACAGGCTTCTAATAGTATTGTACCAACACCACAACATGCATCTAGTAGCTTTTTCTCTTTATTTGCCTTTGCTGCAATATTGACAAGAGCTTTAGCTATACTTATACTTATTGAGTTACTGTATGAGCATGGCTTTTGCTTGTGTTTATGCCAAGTAAAATTGTCTTTAATCAATACACCAAAATACCAAACACCTTCAATATAGCATAAACCATACGTTTTTATTGGAGTATAATAATCAGGAAGACCTTCAATGCTCCAGCCTATATCTTTTAACTTTTTTAGCCTCTCAGCATACTCTGTGGTATCACCATCAAAAACTAAATATTCAACTTTGAAACCTTCAATGCATATACTTTCTTTTTTGATTTCATTTAGTAGCGTAGTATAATCTTCAGAAAATGAAATAATATCAAGTCTTTTTTTTATGAAAGCACTATATGAAGGTTCTGCTTTTATATCTGAAAAAAGCAGTCTATTCTTTTCTTCCTTATTAAAAATACACCTCGATTCGAGCTTGCACAAGTCACTTTCAGTATTCTCATAACTAAAGGTGTATATATAGTTGGTTTTCTGCATATTTTATTTGCTCCTGATGTTCTTCTATTAGTGGAATTTTAGTAATTGAGGATAATGTGTTTGTATACGATTTGTAACGAAGTAATTTATTATACATGATGTTGGCACATCGTTTTTATTCTTTGATTAATTTCAATATAGTTGATCTTTTGTTCGTTGAGACCTTTAAGAAATATACACCTTCATTTACATTTGAAAAATCAATTTGAATTTCTTTATCATTAAAATAGGTTTCTCCTAAGATTCTCTGTCCTAATGTTGAATACAATTCAATATCAACTTCATTATTATATTCTTCTAATTCAACTCGAAGAATATTTTCGACAGGATTTGGATATGCTTTAATAAAATTAGTAGTATTAAAATTCGAAACCCCTAGGATGTTATTTGTTATTTTTATTTGGTAAGGGAATAACTGAAACTCTTGATTAATTTCTTCAAAATATTCAGGCATGGAAGCGATGATAAAATAAATTTCAGAGTCCAAACTAGTTACATCGATAGATAAAGAGCCATTGGCGTCATTACTCATTGATAGATCATAAAACGTATTGTTACCGTCAATATTCTTTACTAAAATTTTTCCTTGAAAATAGGCAGGACTACCAAATATACCGTTAGTATTTCCATTGATTTCGAAAGTGTAATTAGTGGCACTTGTGTTTTCTAGCTTGTAGGTATTAAACGACCATGCATTGGTTATAAACTCATTATCTGGTTGGTACCATCCATTAGAACCGTTATCATCAAAAACCCTGGTGTATTCATTATCATCATCAGGATCTGCATACGATAACCATTCCAACTCGTTGGCCTCCCTTTGATTTTCTGGAATAAAATCAAAGTCATTCACCATTCTAGCAGCCCAATCAATAAAGTTGTTTCTATATTCAACACCCCCTAATTGATTGTATAAATATTCTTGTGGAGATTCTGTTAAGCCCATATAAAATCCTTCAGAGATAACATTAGGAGATATGCCTACTTCTTCAGTAAGGTAAAACAAATACAAAGCTAAGGCATATTGGTGCACATAGCGTTGCCAGTTTTGAGGGTAAGTACTGGGGAAATTATCATAACTTAACCAGAATGGAACTTGTGGTAATCTAACGAGGCTTTCTGCTTCTATAAAAGCTCTTTCAGCTGCAAAATCTTGTCTTGCTCCATACCAATTTGCGGAAGCTTCAATATACCATTGACTATCTCCGGAATATGCAAAGCCAGGTGAATTGGAATTGTATTGATAAAGATGAAAGATTTCATGTGCTACTGTAATAAGATCGTTAAATAGATTAAAAGGCATGGTATAAAAAGGATAACCATTACTGTCCGTACCTACACCATTACCCCAGCCATTACTATCAAAATACCCGCCGTCACCATGTAAGTATATGTTTTGATAGAAGCCATCAATTACTCCAGGTGGATCCATCATATTTAAATCATTTAGACATTCAATTCTATATCCAATAATTTGATCTAGTAATATATCTACTTCTGCACTATAATCAAAATCATTATCCCACCACACTATAAAAGCATCTCTGGTCATGTATGTGCATTCCATAGGATCTGCAAAAGTGTCGTTTATTGTATACTGGGCGTGTAAAAACCCTGAAAACACCATCATAATGGCAATAATTGTAATTCTCTTTTTCATTTGAAACTTTATTAAATCTTCATCAACAGTTTTGTATATGATTTTTACCAAAATCATGTATTATATACGTTGTTATAATTATTTTCTATTCTTTTTTCATACTAACAAAATACATTTCAATTTCGCCTTTTCCTTTTGCTTCAATTTTGCCTCTGCTTTCAAAAGTAAAATCAGCATCGTCTTTTAGCAATTTATAGGTTGCCTCACTAATATTTACCTTTCCAACATCACCTGAGCTTTCCATTCGGGAAGCAGTATTTACCGTATCGCCCCAAATGTCATACTGGAATTTTTTAACACCTACAATACCAGCAACCACTGGACCTGTATGTACGCCAATACGTACCTCGAAGAAAGGTTGGTTTGCTGCTGTTTTTTCGATTTTAGCTCTTTCAATTACCTCAGCCATTTCTATAGTAGCTTTTACTACATCTTGGGCATGGGTAGTATTTGGAGAAGGTAGACCTCCAGCAGCCATATAAGAATCCCCAATAGTCTTTATCTTTTCTATTCCATACTTTTCGCAAATACGATCAAATTCAGAAAAACAGGTATGTAGATCTTCTACCAATTCCTTTGGTGAAAGCTGTTCACTCAATGCGGTAAAACCTTTAAAATCTGTAAAAAGAACGGTTACATGATTAATGAGTTGGGCGTCTGAATGGCCTTTTTCCTTAAGCTCCTCTGCAACTTCTTTGGGTAGGATGTTCATTAATAGTTCTTCACTTCGATCTTTCTCTTTACCGATGCGATTACGTTGGCGAAAGAACACTCCAGCAAATAATAATACCACGGCAAAACCAGCCATAAAACCATTACGCTCTACCTTTTTTCGCTTCAGTTCTTGAGCGGCAATAACATCTTTCTTTTCTTGTTCCATTTGGGTAGCAGCTTCTTTTTTATCAAAGTCATACTGCATCTCTAACTGAGTTAGTTTTTTGGTATTTGCTTCATTAAAAATACTGTCATTCAAAACGGTAAACTGCTCATGATATTCCAAAGCCTTATTGCCCTCTCCAAGTCCTTTGTATGCTCCATACAAACAATCGCATGCTGATTTTTGAATCTCTATTGAGCTAAGCTCTTTACTCAAATTAAGTGATCTTTGGCACGGGGTTATAGCCTTATTGTATACTCCTTGTACATTGTAAAGCTCACCTATATTATTTAGCGAACCCGCAATTCCAATTTCATCTCCGATTTCTTCTCGAATTTTTAAGCTACGCTGAAAATAGTCCAAAGCTTTTATAAGTTTGTTTTGTTCAAGATAAATAGCTCCAATATTGTTTAGCAAATTGGCAATTCCTAAATTATCTTCGATTTCTTCAGAAATTTTTAAGCTGCGGTGGTAATAGTCCAAGGATTTTTGACTGTTGCTTTGGTGATAATAAATAGCTCCAATATTATTTAGTGCAAGTGCTATGTTATTTCTATTTCCGATCTCTTCCTGGATTTTTAAACTACGTTGGAAATAATCCAAAGCTTGTGAAAAATTTCCTTGGGCATTATAAATGAGTCCAATATTATTTACCGAACCCGCAATTCCTTTTTCATCATCAATTTCTTCAGAGATTTTTAGAGCGCTTTGGAAATAATCCAAGGCTTGAGGGTAATTGCCTTGTACATAAAAACTAACAGCTTGCAACCTATAGGCACCTGCCTTGGATTTAGGTAATTTTTTATCTTGTGCAAAAGCGATCAAATCTTTAGCCAAGATAAAGGCACTATCGGGTTTATTAAAAAGAAAACCATCCCAAATATAGTCTACATATGCACTTGCTCTAATAGAATCTGCTTGGGTTTTATTTTCCCAAACGGTATAGAGGGAATCGAGTTTGGTTTGGGCATTCATACAAAGACTTGAAAAGACTAAAATAATTAGGAGTGTTATTTTTTGCATTTGATTATTTTGATTAGCTAGAGATTGTAAGATAAGAAATTTTTGCAAGTCAATATTTTTAAAAATAAGGGCGGTTTTAAAAGGAACCCAAAAGTCAAGAAGCTTTCAAGAAAATATTATTTATTCTTTTATTTCTGAGATCCTGAGTCGAGCTCAGGATGACAAGCATTAGCTCTGCATGAGGGATAGCAATGGAATCCTTTATTTTTGTCACAATGTTTCGACTAGTTTTACTAGCTATCATAAAACAAAATATATCTTGCTTTCTATAATGCTCAAAAAGACAAAAATAAAGATACAGTGGATAGCGCGACCTAGCATTTTCGCTAGGGCATGCCCAAAAAATTAATAAGATAATAGGGTTAAATCTCTCTATTGATATCCCACGCTTCTAGGTAATCTGAAACTGCTTTTACAAACTGACCTCCTAAAGCACCATTTACCACTCTATGGTCGTACGAATGCGATAAGAACATTTTATAACGAATGCCTATAAAATCACCATCTGGAGTTTCGATCACCGCAGGAACTTTACGAATGGCTCCCAATGCTAAAATACCTACTTGTGGCTGATTGATAATTGGAGTACCCATGATACTTCCAAAAGTACCTACGTTAGTAACTGTATAGGTTCCACCTTGGATATCGTCTGGCTTTAACTGATTATTTCTAGCACGAGAGGCTAAATCGTTTACCGCCTTACTCATACCTACCAAGTTGAGTTGGTCTGCATTTTTAATTACCGGAACGATTAAGTTACCATCACCTAAGGCAGCTGCCATCCCAAGGTTGATATTTTTACGCTTAATGATGTTATTTCCATCTAAAGCGATATTCATCATAGGAAAATCTTTTAAAGCCTTGGCTACAGCTTCCATAAAAATTGGAGTAAAGGTTAAATTTTCTCCTTCACGTTTCATGAAGTCGCTTTTTACCTTTTTACGCCAGTTCCAGATATTGGTTACATCGGCTTCTATAAATGATTGTACATGTGCTGAAGTTTGAATACTCTCCACCATATGATGGGCAATCAATTTGCCCATTCTGGTCATTTCTATAATTTCATCTCCTCCATTTACTGAAACAGGTGTAGCTTGTTTTTTATCTGCTACTTTTGGATAAGATTTCTCGACTGCGCTCGAAGTGACAACTGTTTTTTGAGGTTGTGACGTTCTATTTTCTACAAATTGCAGTATATCATTTTTAGACACTCTTCCATCTTTTCCTGTACCTGTAATTGCATCTAATTCTGATTGTGAAATGTTTTCAGCAGCTGCAATATTTTTTACTAACGGAGAATAAAAACGATCTCCTGAACTTTCAATAGCTGCAGAAACTTCTACTTTAGCTGCTAGCACTGGAGCTTCTACTTTTGCAATTATGGCTGGTGCTGGAGCTTCTACTTTAGCTTCAGCTTGAGAAGCGTCTCCGCCATCTGTTTCAATCACAGCGATGGTTTGTCCTACTTGAATTATGTCATCTACTTCGAATAGTTTTTCTACTAAAACACCTTCTACTTCGCTAGGAACTTCACTGTCTACCTTATCGGTTGCTATTTCTAGCACAGCTTCGTCCATCTCAATAGTATCGCCTACTTCTTTAAGCCAGTTTGTTAATGTTGCTTCTGCAACACTCTCACCCATCTTCGGTAGTTTTAATTCAAATTTTGCCATAATATATTACAAGTACCATTTATTTTTAACGATGCAAAATTAAGTAAAATTTAGATGTAAATAGATTCAATTTTATGAAAAAACGGTCACAGTCCCTTTTTGGTCACTTTGATCGCTTCCTATGATAAAATTACAATTGGGAGGATGTATTCGGAAAGTATTCTCTTTACCATTAAGGTCTTTCATGACTCTAAATATTTGATCATAAGGCATATAATTAGAATCAAAAATAAAATGATTATTCGAAAACGTTTTGTAAGCAAAAATAGATTTTGAAACAGATTTTATTGGAGTTTCGATAGTTGAAGAAATTGTTTTTAAAAGTGTTAAGTTTTCTGTTAGAAGGAATGTTTTTTTTGTTGTATTATTTTCTGAATTATTTTTTGAACTTGACGCTCGATTTGTTGCCTTTGCTATGGAAACACCTATATTAACAAACCCATTAAAAAAGATATTGGTATGAAAGTGTTTGCTATAAAAAATCTTCATAGCTCCATAAAAACGATCGAAATAAGCTTTGTCTTTTTGTGTGCTTTCTCCTTTATAATGTAGTACCGTAACATCGCCCATATAATGATTTCGATAGCCAGCTTTTTTGAGTTTGTATGAAAAATCGATATCTTCTCCATACATAAAATAATCTTCATCAAAGCCATTTACTTCATTATAAACAGTTCTCTTTAGGAGCATAAAAGCACCCACTAATATATCGACTTCACCTCTTTTATTTTTATCTATATGATTTGCATAATAATTTTTCCCTACACCTAATAGTTTTAATAAAGAAGCTTTTGGTGTTGGTAAATTACGTTTACTTTCAGGAAGAAAAGCGCCTGTACCGTCCATTAAGCATACTCCCAAGGCCCCTAAATTATTGATTGTTTCAGCGTATTTTAATGAAGAAATAAATGTATGTTCACTAACCGCTGTATCTGGGTTTAAAATACAAACATACTCCCCATTTGCTACTTTTACTGCCTGATTATTTGCTTTACTGAAACCAACGTTTTCTTTATTTTCTATGAGTAATATCTCTGGAAAGATTGTTTTCACCATCAGACAGCTATCGTCTGAAGAGTCATTGTCAATGACAATTATTTCAGCATCAATTGTAGTTATGGCACTTTGTACACTTCGAATACATTGCTCTAAAAAAAAGCGAACATTGTAATTAAGTATAACAACAGAGAGTTTCAATATATTAATTGCTTTTTAATGAATTCTCAAAAGGAATTCTATTTACAATACTTCTTCCAAGAGTAACCTCATCTGCATATTCTAATTCATCGCCTACTGAAATTCCTCTTGCAATGGTTGTTGTAAGTATATTATAATTTTCAATTTGTTTAAAGATAAAGAAATTTGTGGTATCGCCTTCTAAAGTCGAGCTTAAAGCAAAAATAAGTTCTTCGATAGTTCCTGCTGCCACTTTATCGACTAAGGATTGAACATTTAAATCGCCTGGACCTATTCCATCCATAGGTGATATTTTTCCTCCTAAGACGTGATAATGCCCTTTAAATTGGCTTGTGTTTTCAATAGCCATTACATCACGAATATCTTCCACAACACAAATACTTTTTTCATTTCTGTTTGGGTTTGCACAGATTTCACACAATTCTTTGTCGGAAATATTATGACAGTTTTTACAAAAAATAATTTCATCTCTCATTTGAAGCAAGCTCTGAGATAACTGATGCGTATGTTCTTTGGGTTGCTTCAATAAATGAAGCACTAACCGAAGGGCAGTTCTTTTGCCTATTCCTGGGAATTGGGCCATTTCATTTACTGCATTTTCAAGAAGCTTTGATGAAAATTCCATGGCTAGCAAGATAAAAAAAATGCTTCAGAAAAAAATGAATTTTCCTGAAGCATTATAAGTATTTAAAAAAAAATTATTTTTTTATAATCTTTTTAGTGATTGTTCCTGCGTCAGAATTAATTCTAACAAAATAAACTCCGTTTGAAAAGTTTGAAACATCGATAGTATGGTTATTACTTCCTAAACTTATATCAGATTGATACACCATTAGTTTACCTAAAATATCAAAGATTCTAATATCAGCTTCAACTTGTTGTTGCACGACGATACTAATCTCATTACTAGTAGGGTTAGGAGATATTGAAACTTGATCTTGAGATAAGAAGTCTTCTACTCCAATTAAATCATCTATTAATGGGGATGACCAAATTCCTCTACCATAAGAACCTGCGTATAACATATTAGTTACATTATTAATATCTAATTCATTAATAATTACATTCGGTAAGTTATTATTATAAGGTTGCCATTCAGTAAATGTATCATCTATATAAAATAATCCATAATCCATACCAACATATAATCCATCTTTTCCATTGTCATCCCAAATTACTGATAATGAAGAAAAAGTAGGTAAATTAAATTTATAATTTATCCAAGTTGCTCCACCATCTTCAGAAACCACTACTGGATTAGCTGAACTTGAGGAAGCTACTGCAATTTTATTAGGATTTGTAGGGTGAATAGCGATAGAATTCATTAGGCCTCCTATTATTGGTAATTGTACCCAATCTGTTGTTCCACCATCTTCGGTCTTATACATAAACCCACCTCTAGCAGCATACATTATTTGATTATTAGAAGGTGCGATTTTCATTTGCGATAAATTAGAACCTAAATCTTGTGATATAATTGACCATGAATTACCATTACTCACTGATTTAAAAACTCTATTATAGCCCAAATACAAAGTACCTGTTTCAGTAGGGTCTTGTTCAAATGGAGTAACCCACGCACCAGATCCTGGAGGTGGTTCAGGTAACCCTGTTAAAGTTATTCCCCCGTTAGCGGTACGATACAATTGACCATTTTGTGATGTTCCAAACATAAGACTTGAATTGTCTTTATCTACAAATGTTTCCATTCCATCTGCACCAATCCAACAAGTCCATTCATCAATAGCTTCTTTATAAGCAAAACTTCCATTATCTTGAGATCCCCCAACAACAATAACATCTGGTGTTTGGGAAACTCCAAGTTTATAAAATTGTGTAATTCCTAATCCATCAGTTATATCAGTATAATACGTTGAATTTAATACAGTAGAATCATCTGCTCTAAAGATACCACCATCAGTACCTACAAACATAATTCCTGAATCATCAAAAAGCATTAAATCAACATCAGCATGACAGTATCCTTTATTTGCTCCAGCTGCATCTTGAGGAATCCAATCTGAAGTATTTTCAAAATTTACTCCCCCATCGGTAGATCTCCAAGTTAAAACTCCTGCTATATGAACTTCATCTGCATTTAATGGGCTTGCTGTAATATCCATATCTCTTGGCGCTTGTCCACCAGAATCAAAACCTGAGGTATCGTATCCAAAATAATTTCTTCCGGCATGATTTCTTTCTGTAAAAGAGTTTCCACTATCTGTTGAAAAATAGAATTTACCAAATTGACTTCCTGAAGCTTCAACAACATAAACTCTAGAATCATTTGCCGCTGTAACCGCTAACATTTTAGCTCCTGTAGTAAATCCTCCAATGGTTGAAAAAGTTGCTCCACCATCAGTTGACTTATGAAATCCTGTTCCTGTTGCATACACAACATTAGGGTTTCCTGGTTTAAATTCTAAATCATATCCTCTATTATCTGAAACAGCTGTATCCCATGTAACACCACCATCTGTTGATTTTTTAATACCTCCATTTTGGGCGGTAGCATACATTATACTTGAATCAGTAGGATGAATTAATAATCTATTAACACTTGAAGATCCCATATCTCCTAATAAATTCCATGTTGCTCCAGAATCGGCAGATTTATAGATTAATCCATCACCTGAACCAAAGTAATATACAGAAGAATCTGATGGGTCAATTTCTACAGAATATACATAAAGGTTAGAAAAATAATCACCCAGTGGTGTCCAATCGGCACCTCCATTTGTTGTTTTCCATACACCTCCTGTATTTGCACCAACAATGATATGATCACTATCGTTTTTATCTATTGAAATACCAGTAATACGTCCAACTCCTGGACTCCAAGAAGCGGTTTGATTCCAATAAGTTGGTCCCATTTCAGACCAATTGTCATTTAATACTTGTCGATTTTCAGAAGTTTCATTTAAATACGCATTAAAACTTTCAACTTCAGAAAGTCTTTCTTCTATATTAGGAAGATACCCGTCATCTTTAATTAATCTCATGGCATTGTACTCCCAACGTTTAAATTGTTTATATCCAGAACCACGTCCTTTGTCTTTATCTTCAAAATAAGTTTCTGCGTTTTCAATTATCTCTTCAACTTTAAAAGTACCAGCATCAATCATTTGAACATATTCTTGTGATTGCATTGTTACAGCACCTATAAGTAAAGCAATAATAAATAGGGATTTTTTTTTCATTATAATTTTTTTTAATTATTTTTTTTTAGCAATTTCAAAATACAAATAAATACTGTTTTTGCCTAGTTAAAATATTGAATAAAAATAAAATTAACATATCAAAAAAATTACTCCACTATAAAAATCTAGTATTCAGCAGCGTAAAAATAAAAAAAAATAGAACAACTTCAAATACATTCTTTGTATTTTTAACCTATAAAAAAAACGCTCTTTTTATGAAACCTCACCATATTCTTTTACTAATTGCTGGTTATTTTGGAATACTATTATTCATCTCTTTTTTAACAAATAAAGATGGAAGTAATTCGGATTTTTTTAAAGCTGGAAAAAAGTCTCCTTGGTATTTGGTTGCATTTGGAATGATTGGGGCATCCTTAAGTGGGGTAACATTTATTTCCGTTCCTGGATGGGTTGAAGCTTCTCAATTCAGTTATTTTCAAGTAGTTTTAGGATATATAGTAGGATATGCTGTTATTGGGTTAGTATTATTACCATTATACTATAAATTAAATCTAACTTCTATATACACCTACTTAGAAGGTCGTTTTGGCACTTTTTCATATAAAACGGGAGCTTCATTTTTTTTATTATCCAGAATCATTGGAGCTAGTTTTAGATTATACCTTGTAGCTATTGTTCTTCAAAGTTTAGTTTTTGATGAAATGGGAATTCCTTTTTGGCTTACCGTTACCATAACCATATTACTCATTTGGCTTTACACATTTAAAAGTGGTATTAAGACAATTGTTTGGACAGACACCTTACAAACGCTATTTATGTTAATTGCTGTAGGGGTTGCTATCTATTATGTTTCAACAGATTTAGGAATTTCTGGAGGTGAAATTTTAAATTTGGTTTCTGACAGTGAGCTTTCAAAAATGTTCTTTTTTGATGATTGGAGGGCAGGAAATTATTTCCCAAAACAATTTTTAAGCGGTGCATTTATAGCTATTGTAATGACAGGATTAGATCAAGACATGATGCAAAAAAACTTAACCTGTCGAAATTTAAAAGATGCTCAAAAAAATATGTTTTGGTTTACTATTGTTTTAACATTTGTAAATCTTGTTTTCTTAACTCTTGGACTATTGCTTACAATATTTGCTGAAAAAAATGGGATAGATGCTCATAAAGACCAATTGTTTTCAACCATAGCTACACAATCAGAATTAGGAATTGGCATAGCAGTTTTCTTCTTATTGGGCTTAATCGCTGCAGCATATTCGAGTGCAGATAGTGCCTTAACATCATTGACAACATCTTTTAGTATTGACATCTTAGATATTGAAAAAAAATACGATGAAAAAAAACAGGTAAGGGTTCGAAAAAAGATTCATATTCTTATCTCATTAGTTTTAATAGCAGTAATCATTATTTTTAAATATGTAATTGCTGATGCAACAGTAATTTCTAAATTATTCACTTTTGCAGGATATACCTATGGGCCTTTATTGGGTCTTTATGCATTTGGTTTATTTACCAAAATAAATGTGAAAGATTTTTGGGTGCCACTTGTTGCAATATTAACTCCTTTTATAGGCTATGTCATTAGTTATTATTGCAAAACCTATTTAGATTTCGATTTTGGCTTCTTTATATTAGTCCTTAATGGTGCTATTACATTTTTAGGCTTAGTATTGATTCGTGCCAAGCAAAACTAAAGTACAAGCTTGCTCATAGTGTATCTTATTTTCATCTAGGATTTTATATAATTCAGGATTTTCAGTGCCGGGATTAAAAATCACTCTTTTGGGTTGCAACGAAATTATATAATCGTAATAATCCACTTGACGTTTTGCATTCAAATAAAGTGTAATGGTATGAATGTCTTTAAAATTAATTTTATCAGTTACAATAGTTATATCTGTAACCACTCCTTCTCTTAATCCAATTGCTTTTACCTCTATATTATTCTGAACCAATCTATGTATCGCTAGGTTCGAATATCTTGAAGGATTTAAACTAGCTCCAATTACTAAGGTTTGTTTCATTAATTTCTTTTTTTAAGTGTTAATTTTTTTAAATCTATGTTAAAATCGGATTTAAATGTAACAATAAAGTTTTATTCACGTCTATAAAATAGAAACGTTTCTGTCTTTACTGTATAATTTTTACGTTGATGGTTAGTGTTAATAATTGCAGTAAAGACTAAGCCTGAGGGTTTTCCTTCAGGCTTTTTTGTTATAAGAATGTTAAAATAATTTCATTCTGTAACATATTTTTTTCATGATCGTCATATTAAAACAATCAAAATAAACATCAATCAAATTCAATCAAAATAATGAAACACTTTTTTACGCTTACCGTATTATTAGTTAGTTTATCAAGTTATGCTAATTTCGATCCAACTTCAGATAAAGAAGGTACTATTACAGGAATTGTTATAGACAAAAACCTTCAAGAACCTTTACCCTATGTTACTGTAGTCATTCAAACTTTAGAAGGCAAAACTATAACTGGTGGAATTACCGATGATAATGGAAATTTTAATATTGAAGACATTCCTTTAGGAAAAAGTAAGGTGACAATTCAATATATAGGGTATAAAACCTATACTTCAGAAATTGAAATTACAAAAAAGAACAATAAATTAAATCTAGGAAGCATTCAGCTAGAAGAAGATATAGCACAACTAGATGAAGTTGTTATTACTGCAGAAATTACTACCATTCAACAAAAAGTTGACAGAAAAGTAATTACTATAGGAAAAGATCTTTCTACAGCTGGAGCTACAGCAGCTGATATCATGATAAACCTTCCTTCAGTTGGTGTCGATCAACAAACTGGAGATATTTCTTTGCGAGGAAATCAAAACGTGAAAGTTATGGTGGACGGAAAATTATCGAATGTACCTGTAGCGCAATTATTAAAACAAATCCCTTCTACTTCAATAAAACAAATAGAACTTATTACAAATCCATCTGCCAAATACAATCCGGAAGGGATGAGTGGTATCATCAATATTATACTTCATAAAAATGTAACTATTGGTTTTAATGGGAGTGCTAATGTTGGACTTACGTACGAAACTGAAGCTAAATTTAATGCTGGGTTAAATATGAATTACCGAAATGGTAAATTTAATCTCTACAGTAATCTTAATACCAACATTTCAAAAAATCAAAACTATGGTCAAATGTTCCGTCCAGATGATAACACAGATCAATTATTTCAATTTCTTGACGACAATAAATCAAATCTTTTTAAAGTAGGTGTAGATTTTTATTTAAATGATAAAAACACCTTGTCATTTTTCACAAATCAAAATTTCTATGATGGGACTACTGAAGGGGAAACAAATATTTTATTTTATGATGACCTAAGTGAAAATCAAAATCAATTATTTGTAAGTGATAACGAAAATAGATCTTCTCAATATAATTTCAATTATAAACTCGATCTTGGAAAAGAAGGACATAACATTGAATTGGAAGCGGATCTTAATACCTTCGGAAATGATGAATTAGGTGATTTTAATTTTACTGGCGCATCAGACATTCCAAATTATGAAGATGAAGTAGACACAGAAAGAGATCGAATTACGATCAACTTAGATTATGTAAACCCTTTATCTGAAACAACAAAATTAGAATTAGGCTTAGAGGCTCGTTTATTCAATTCAGATATTGGCAGAATATCTAACCAAGAAGTTGTAAACCCTTTTAATAATCTTAGTGATTTTATTGTATCTCCAAGCACTCAATTTGACTATTCGAGAGATATTTATTCGGCCTATGCTACCTACTCTAAGAAATGGGAGAAAGTAACATTACAGGTTGGAGCTAGATTTGAAAATGTTGAAGTCACAGCAGACACCAAAGAAACGTATGGAGCTGGTATTACAACTGATGACCTTACCAATGTAAATACAGATGCTGAAGTAAATGTTACGCGTGATGGCAATGACATCCTTAAAAACTTTACAAATGATTATTTTGAAATATATCCGTCTGCATTTTTGACGTATAGTCCAACCGAAAAAAATCAGTACCAAGCAAGTTATAGTCGCAGAGTAGATCGACCAGGATTAGACCAAATAAATCCAATTAGAGAATGGAGTACGCCTTTTATTTCTTCCTTCGGAAAAACAAGTTTAACACCACAGTTTACAAATTCAATCGAAGTAAACTATACCCGTACCTTAGAAAAAGGAAGCATTACTGGAGGTGTGTTTTTTAGAGCAATTGAAAATGAAATAAACCGTGCTTTGTTTGTTGACAGAACAGATATTGAAAACAAATTGATACTTACTCACGACAATTTCGATAATACAACTGCTTATGGAATTGAGCTTTCTAGTAATTACCGCCCTGCAAAATGGTGGAGTATAAATTCAAGTTTCGATTTGTACAACCAGACTCAAAAAGGAATTGCAGAAAGCCTAGCAACTACTGATAACCCAACAGAAGATGATATTATTTCAAATACGTATGAAGTAGATAATGTTGCTTGGAGTTTTAGAATGTTTAATAACTTCAAAGTAACTAAAAAATTATCTTTATCTGCTTTTGGTTTCTATAGAGGAAAATCTAGAACATTACAATTCACGGTAGAACCTATGTACTTTGTTAATGTGGGAGCTCGTTATAAATTATGGGATGGTAAAGGGTCGTTTAGTGTAAATTATAGTGACATTTTCGACACAATGCGTTTTGGTTTTGAAGGAGAACTACCTTACAATCAAAAAGGTGAATTTAACTGGGAAAGCAATACTATAAATGTAGCATTATCATACCGTTTTGGTGGAGGAAAATACAGTGCGAAATCACGTAAAAAAAGAGATAATGATGAAAAATCTGGTGGTGGGGGTATTTTCTAAAAATAAATCAATTTAATTTTAGAAAAACTGAAATATTTTTAATAAAAATGAATCTATTATATGTACAATAAAGATTATGGTTTATTTGAATTAACCATTCTTGATAAAATATAGATATTGTTAAAAGCCTTTTGAAAATTCAAAAGGCTTTTTTAATTATACCCTTTATTGGGTATAACAATCGTTTTATTTAAATCCCATCTTGTACTTCTAATAAGAACTTTGATGGGGATTAATTAGTTCTTTAAACCCGCATTATGGATTAGAATGTTGTGATGAGCGTTGAAAAAAAAATAAAATAGGAAGTTTTACTGGTTGAATCATAGCACCGCTATGGTGAAATCAGAAAACGAAGTGAAACATCTATTTTGAAGAATTTTCAGCTCGCAATAGATTTTTTAATACTTAATGTGGGTTATACCTACTAGGCATTTTGTTTAGTAGGTTTACCATTTTATAATGACACTACCCCACGTAAATCCACTACCAAAAGCAGCAAGCACTACAATATCATCGTCTTTTATCTTCCCTTTTTCCCAAGCTTCTGTTAAAGCAATAGGAATAGAAGCAGCTGTTGTGTTTCCGTATTTCTGAATATTATTAAACACTTGGTCATCGTTCAATCCAAACTTTTTCTGAACAAATTGAGAGATCCGTAAATTTGCTTGATGCGGAATTAACATTCCAATATCTGAAGCTTCTAAATTATTCGTTTTTAATCCTTCTATAATTGCTTGACTGAATCTTAGAACGGCATGTTTAAAAACAAAAGTTCCGTTCATATATGGGTAATACGAAGTGTCATTAGGATCGTTCTCTTCTAAAATTTCAGGAACCCAATGCGCAATACTTGGTCCTTCAACCGTAAGTTCTTTTGCATGTTTTCCTTCGGAATGTAAATGAGTAGATAAAATTCCTTTGGTAGTATCTTCAGATCTTGATAAAACAGCAGCGCCTGCGCCATCTCCAAAAATAACTGAAACACTTCTTCCTCTTGTTGTTAAATCAAGTCCACCTGAATGATATTCAGACCCAATTACCAGTATATTCTTATACATTCCTGTTTTTATAAACTGATCGGCTATTGACATAGAATACACAAATCCTGAACATTGATTTCGAACATCTAAAGCACCTACGGTAGGCATTTCTAATATATCCTGAACTTGAACTCCACAACCTGGAAAATACATGTCAGGGCTTAAGGTTGCAAAAATGATAAAATCAATATCATCTTTTGTTAATCCTGCTCTTTCTATAGCAATTTTTGCCGCTTTTGCACCCATGGTTGCAGAAGTATCTCCACTGCCTTCATCGACCCATCTTCGCTCTTTAATTCCTGTTCTTTCTTGAATCCATTCATCACTGGTTTCCATCAAGGTTGAAAGCTCTTCATTTGTTACAACTCTATCTGGAACATAAGACCCTAAGCCTGTTATTTTTGAACTATACATGTATGCTTTTATTTAATACTCGAAAGATACCTATTCCGAATTAATTATTGAACCCTTTTAAGGGCATTCAGTATGCGTGCATAGCACTTTTAAAATGTCATGTTGTCATACCTTATTCTTTGGTATTTTTTTTGACTAATACATTATCTATAATAAAGTAAATAATTAAAAAATATACACATGAGTAAAGGATCTATTAATGTATCGGTAGAAAACATATTTCCACTTATTAAGAAGTTTTTATATAGCGATCACGAGATTTTTTTAAGAGAATTAGTTTCTAATGCTACGGATGCAACTGTTAAATTGAGACACCTGACTAGTATTGGTGAGGCTAAAGTTGATTATGGAAATCCAATCATCGAGGTGAAAATTGATAAAGAAAACAAAAAGCTTCACATCATTGATCAAGGAATTGGTATGACAAAAGATGAGGTTGAAAACTATATCAATCAAATTGCTTTTTCAGGCGCTGAAGAGTTTATCGAAAAATACAAAGATAAAGAGGGTGAAGATGCGGGGATTATAGGTCATTTTGGACTTGGATTCTACTCTGCTTTTATGGTGGCAGACAAAGTTGAAATCATAACTAAAAGTTTTAAAGATGAACCTGCAGTTCAATGGGAATGTGATGGATCTCCAGAATATACCATAAGTGACAATGACAGAACAGAAAGAGGAACAGAAATTATTCTTCATATCGCTGAAGACTCCTTAGAGTTTTTAGAAGACGGGCGTATTACTGAACTACTTTCGAAATACAATAAATTCATGCCTATTCCTATTAAATTCGGAATGCGTACTGAAACATTACCTAAGCCTGAAGATGCAAAAGAAGAAGACCCTGCTCCTACTCAAGAAGTAGATAATTTTATAAACAATCCTTCTCCAGCTTGGACCAAACAACCTTCAGATTTAAATGAGGATGAATACAAAAGCTTTTATAGAGAGTTGTACCCTGCTCAATTTGAAGAACCTTTATTTAATATTCACCTAAATGTAGACTATCCTTTTAATCTTACTGGAATCTTGTATTTCCCAAAGATGACAAATGATATGAATATGCAGAAGGATAAAATTCAGTTATACCAAAACCAAGTTTTTGTAACTGATAATGTGGAAGGTATTGTTCCTGAATTTTTAACGATGTTACGTGGGGTTATTGATTCTCCAGACATTCCTTTAAATGTTTCTAGAAGTTACTTACAAGCGGACGGTGCGGTAAAAAAGATCTCAAGTTATATTACTCGTAAAGTAGCAGACAAACTAAAAAGCCTTTTTAATAGTAATCGTGCAGATTTCGAACAAAAATGGAGCGATATTAAAATCGTTATTGAATATGGTATGCTTTCAGAAGATAAATTCTTTGAAAAAGCACAGGATTTTGCTTTATACCCAACAGTAGATGGTACTCATTATACTTTAGGAGAATTAAAGGAAAAAATAAAAGACCTACACACTGATAAAGATGATAAATTAGTTGTCTTATATGCTTCAAATAAAGATGAACAACATTCATACATAGAGGCTGCTAAAGAAAAGGGATATGAAGTATTATTTTTAGACTCTCCAATTGTTTCGCATTTAATTCAGAAATTAGAATCTGAAAATGAAAACACAATGTTTGTTCGTGTAGATGGAGATCATATTGAAAATTTGATCAAAAAAGATGAAGAGCAAGTTTCAAAATTGAATGATGACGAAAAAGAAAGTTTAACAACTTTATTGACGGAGATTATCCCTCAAGAAAAATTTTCGGTTCAATTAGAAGCAATGGACAGCCAAGCGAATCCTTTCATTATTACGCAACCTGAATTCATGCGTCGTATGAAAGAGATGCAACAATCAGGCGGTAGCGGTGGAATGTTTGGAATGGGTAACATGCCAGATATGTACAATTTAATTGTAAATACCAATCATGAATTAGTAGGTGAAATATTAAACACTAAAACTCAAAAGAAAAAAGAACGTTTGATAAATCAAGCCTTAGATTTAGCTCGTTTATCACAAAATCTTTTAAAAGGAGAAGAATTAACGACGTTTATTAAACGTAGTTATGAGATGATTAAATAAATTTTAGGTTATTTAATTAAAAGCCGTCCCAATTAATTTGGGACGGCTTTTTTGTATTTAGCTATTTTTATGACTAACTTAGTGAAGCACTTTTTAAATAAACTTGTGAAATAAAGCATATTATTCCTGTTTTATTTACTCCCCTGCAAAGTTTTAGAATTAAAATTAATTTTAATTACTTATGAAAAATAAAATAATCATTTTCTTTGGGATTCTATTTTATATAAATGGATATGCTCAATTTGGAGAACAGCAAATTGTTTCTATTGATGCTTTACCTTCAAGTATATTTACTGCTGACCTAGATGGAGATAATTATAAAGATATACTTTCTGTTTCTTCTGGATTAGATAAATTATTAGTTTGGTATAAAAATACAGATGGGCAAGGCACATTTGGACAACCTCAAATTATTGACAATAATATAACATCAGCTCGTAATGCTTTTGCTGCAGATTTAGACGGAGATGGAGATAATGATATTGTATTAATTTCAAGATATATTGAATACCCTACTAAATTAGCATGGTATGAAAATATAGATGGTCTAGGAAATTTCGGAGTTGAATAAATAATTTCTATTGATGAATTTGATTTTAATCGTATAAACCCAGCAGACATTGATGGAGATGGAGATATTGATATAGTTGCAACAGCTTACAGAAAACTAATTTGGTTTAAAATTTGAATGATCAAAGTAATTTTAGTCCAAGAATCATTTTTGAGGAAGAAGTAGATGGTTTTAAAATAATATACAACTTACCTGTAGATATCGATAATGATGGTGATATAGATGTAGTCTCTGGAGGATATCATGACAACATAGAATGGTTTGAGAATCTTGATGGTTTAGGTAATTTTGGTGAAGAACAAATTATTACAATAAATAATCTTGACATTTTAAAAGAAATTAATGCTGCAGACTTAGATGGAGATGGTGATATGGATGTACTTTCAGCTTCAAGAAATGATGGTAAAATTGCTTGGTATGAAAACATCAATGGACAAGGTACTTTTGGGGAACAACAATTAATAAGTAGTCCAGAAGAGCTTTATGGTTTTTCGGTAGTAGCTGCAGATATTGATAATGATGGAGATATGGATGTTGTATCGGGTCGTGGAGATGATTATGTTTCTTGGTATGAAAACCTTGATGGATTAGGAAATTTTAGTATGGCAAATATTATCTCTACGGAAGCTGATGGTGTACTTCAAGTTCTGATAACAGATATTAATGATGATGGTAAAATAGATGTGCTCTCTTCTTCTTATTGGGATAGTAAAATTGCTTGGTATGAAAATTTAGGTAATCTTTCTACTCAAGATTTAGATTTTTTTAATTTAAATATCTACCCAAATCCTACTCATGAATTTATAAATATATCTTTTCAAAATGAAATTTTAATAAACTCTGTAACAATTTATGATGTATTAGGAAGAGAATTGTTTATTATAAATAATCCTTCAAATCAAATAAATATTTCAACGCTTACAGATGGATTATTGTTTGTACAATTAGAAACGGAAAAAGGAATTATTGTAGAAAAGATTATTAAACAATAAGAAGTTTACTTTAGTATTCCTAAAATAAAAATAAACTATTTTTGAAACATTAAATAAAATTATATGTTTCCTTGGCACCAATATCTTTTAGCTGTTTTATTTATAGCAGCTGGTTTTAATCACTTTAGAAAGCCTAAAGTTTACGAACGCATTATGCCTTCTTATATTCCTGGCCATAGTAGCATGGTTTTATTTACAGGAATTTTAGAAATGATTTTCGGATTCATGCTAATCACAAAAGAAAGTCAATCTATAGGCGCATGGGGAATTATTGTTTTATTGATTCTTTTTATACCCGTTCATGTTCATATGTTACAACATAAAGAGGCTTCAATGAAAATACCAAAATGGTTGCTTATTGCAAGGTTTCCTATGCAATTGGCCATTATGTATTGGGCTTATTTATATTGTTAAGATGAATTTATTTTCTTCTCATGAAAAAGAAATTCGACTAGACTTACCTCAAGCAGATATTGTGTATTATCCCTCTTTTTTTGCTTCTGAAAAAGGGGCAGAATATTATAACAGATTATTGTCTGAAACCGAGTGGCAACAGGATGATATAACTGTGTATGGCAAAACCTTTAAACAACCTCGATTAACTGCATTGTATGGTTTAGATGAAAAAGCATACAGTTATTCTGGCCTTACCATGGCACCAAACATTTTCTCCCCTCTTTTAATTGAATTAAAAAATGAAATTGAAAAAGTTTCAGAAATTAAGTTTACTGCTGTATTAATAAATTTATATCGAAACGGGAATGATAGTATGGGTTGGCATAGTGACGATGAAAAAGAATTAGGTAAAAATCCTGTGATTGCTTCACTAACTCTTGGTGCGGAACGTTTTTTTCATTTAAAGCATAAAGAAAACAAAGAACTCAGTTATAAATTATTATTAGAACACGGAAGTTTATTAATCATGAAAGGTGAAACCCAACATTTTTGGCAACATCAAATTCCTAAATCTAAGGCGATTCAATCTCCTAGAATTAATTTAACTTTTAGACAAATCTAAAGGTATTTTACCCAAAAATTTCGTTTAAAACAGAAGCTAATCTTATGCCTCCTTTTTGAAGTTGTGATCTTACTGTACCCATATAGTCATAACTATATTTATACCGTAAGTTCTCGCCAACTTTTACATTGCTATAAATTTCTTCACATAATGCACGGCTTTCATACATCCAATCGATAGGAGTTCCTTTTTGTAATCCTTTGATTTGATGTTTGTTTAATTTTCTAACATTTGAAGCTAACTCGGAATAAGACATATTATAACTTTCAATCATTTTTGTATCCCAAACCGAATGTAAATTAGTTCCATCATTAAACCATTGCACTTGAAGTTTATTTCCGCCTTTATCTGCTGCTATACCTACATGTAATGGTTGATGTAAATCACCAATAAAGTGAACCAACATTTTAAGATGGAATATTTTTTCTTCTTGAGTACTGTTCACATTTTTTAATATATCAATACATTTTTTTATTCCTACTATTAAGTCCCCTTTTGGGCTTTTAGGATGCTCGTCATAGGTACTTTCAAATGGAAAGTTCACATAATGCCAAGTATAATACTCTCTATATTTATCATCACTTTTTATTTCATCTCCATACGTAGATAAAAAAGCCAAAGATTCACCTTTTAATAATTTATTAATAGTTTTTTTAGCCTTATTGGAAAGATGATTTTCTGCAATTTGCCCTGTTACTCTATGACCAGTTGCACCCCAATCTTCTGCTGCATTTAAAGACAAAATACTAACAAACAATAAAATAAAAAGGAATTGAATATTTTTCATAATAAATGATTTTTACAAATATAGCAAAGCTAATTTTCTTATAAATTATTTGGATACTATAATTTTACAACATATATTTGTTTGATATCATTATGATATCAAATTAAATTAAAATATTATGTCGCAAGAAAAAACGATCATCCCTGCTAATGGCTATGCTATGTTATTTGTATTTACTCTTTTGTTTTTTGGAGGAGTTGCAGGATTAATAGCTGTTAAAATGCCCCTCTTTATGTTATCAATCATACTCGGGATTATTATGATTCCTGGTTTTATTCTCATAAATCCAAATAGCTCTCGTGTATTATTATTATTTGGTAAATACACAGGAACCATTAAACAAAACGGAATATTTTGGGTAAATCCATTATACGTAAAAAAGAAAATTTCACTGAGAGCACGAAATTTTGACAGTGAACGATTAAAAGTAAATGACAAACTTGGAAATCCGATAATAATAAGTACAATTTTAGTTTGGAAAGTAAGCGATACTTATAAATCAGCTTTTGATGTAGACAATTATGAAAATTTTGTGAGAGTCCAAACAGATGCAGCGGTGAGAGAATTAGCCAGTAAATATCCTTACGATAATTTTGCTGATGAAGGTATGGCTGAAGAAATAACCCTTCGCTCTAGTATGTCTGAAGTGAATGATGCATTAGAAACAGAATTAGAAGCACGTTTAGATATAGCAGGAATTGAAGTTCTTGAATCTAGAATTGGATATTTAGCCTATTCAAATGAAATCGCTAGTGCAATGCTTAAAAGGCAACAAGCAACTGCAATCGTTGCTGCAAGACATAAGATTGTTGAAGGCGCAGTTAGTATGGTAGAAATGGCTTTAAATGAATTAAGTAAAAAAAATATTATTGAATTAGACGATGACCGTAAAGCAGCCATGGTTAGTAATTTGATGATTATACTTTGTGGTGATAAAGATGCTTCACCTGTTTTAAACACTGGGACTTTGAATACATAATACGAAAGAATAAATTAGCATTTAAATTGCTTTCAGAAAAAAAGATAGGTACTCAAGAAAAAGAAGGTCCTGAAAATATTATTACTATATTAATTACAATAATTACGTTACTACTGATTGTAATAAATAAAACCATTAAATTCTAGCTTATTATGGCTAAAAAGAAAGCGTTTGCACTAAGAGTCAATGAAGATATGATGAAAGCTATTGAAAAATGGGCTTCGGATGAATTTCGTAGTACAAATGGTCAAATTGAGTGGATGTTAAATGAAAGTTTAAAAAAAGCAAACAGAAACCCTAGAAACAAAAAATAAAAAACTTTATCATTCTGAGTCAAAAATAAGTACATTGCTCAAAATTTATAATTACAATTAACCGCATAAACTTCTATGAATTTTTTTGAAAAAGTAGCACTTTACCCTTCCCATGTTAAAGGACTTTTAATGTCTAATCCTTATCGAAATGGAGAATATAAATTTCTAAAAGAACACGTTGCTAAACTTGATAGTACGAGTTTAATATTTGATGTAGGTGCTAATATTGGAGAATATTCAGAAAAAATATTAGAATTTAATCCGGAAGTAAACATTCAATGTTTTGAGCCTATTCCAGATACATTTAAGCAACTTACCTTAAGACATAAGGATGCAAAAAATGTTACGCTAAATAATTTTGCTTTTTCAGACGTATTAGGAAGTCGTAACATTTACGAATATGGTAAATTAAACGGTACGAATTCTTTAGAAAAACATCCCGATTTAATTTCAGATAACACAAATAGAATTGAAACTACCTTACAAACTATAGATCATTTTTCTGAAGCAAATCAAATTGACTTTGTTGATTATTTAAAAATTGATGTAGAAGGTCATGAAGTAAATGTTTTAAAAGGTGCTTTGAAAATGATTCAGGAGAAAAAAATTGGTAGCATCCAACTGGAGTACAATTATCTTTGGAAAAATACAACCAACACCATTGAAGAAGCTTATAATATTCTTCATAAAAATTATAACATATATCGATTAACATTCTGGGGGAAAATTGCAATTAAAAAATTCGATTCATCACTTGAATCGTATCCTTCAGCAGCAAATTATATTGCGATTCTAAAATAAATTAATTTCTATTCCTAAATATTTGTATTTTGCAGCAAAACTAAATTTATGCAGGATACAGTTATTGAAGTATTAAAGGACACCACTCCCTTATTTACAAGCGACACCATTGTTTTTGGACTTTTAATGGTTTGCCTAGGACTTATTTTTTATACTTCAAATAAAAATACTGGGCCCTGGTCTAAGTTCTATAAAGTAGTTCCTGCATTATTTATGGCATATATGATTCCAGCTTTTTTAACAACTACTGGTTTAATATCTCCTGAATGGTTAACAATTAAAGAATCTGGAGAAGCTATAAAAGGAAGTTCTAATTTATACTATATGTCTAGTCGGTATTTACTTCCAGCTGCACTAGTTTTAATGACTTTAAGCATCGATTTAAAAGGTGTTTTTAATTTAGGTCCGAAAGCCTTAATTATGTTTATAACAGGTACCATTGGGATTATCATTGGTGGACCTATTGCTATATTAATTATTAGTGCAATTTCTCCTGAAACATTAGCAACCCCTATTTTTCCAGCCGCTGGAGTTGGTGAATTTAACGATGTTTGGAGAGGTCTTTCAACACTTGCAGGAAGTTGGATTGGTGGAGGCGCAAATCAAACCGCGATGTTAGAAGTCTATCAATACAATCAAAAATTATATGGTGGAATGGTATTTGTCGATATTGTCGTTGCCAATATATGGATGGCTATTATTTTATTAGGTATTGGGAAATCAGCTAAGATTGACAAATGGTTAAAAGCTGATACTTCTGCAATTGAAAGCTTAAAAGAAAAAATGTCAACATATGCTAAAAAAGTAGAAAGAAACCCAAGTCTTACGGACCTTATGATATTAGCGGCTATCGCTTTTGGAACCGTAAGTTTTGCGCATTTCGGTGCTGGATATTTAAGTGCCTTTTTTGAAAATTTTGTCAACAGTTTAGATGCAGGAATTACTAAAAATATGTTTACTTTTTTAAGTTCGAGTTTTTTCTGGATGATTACTATAACAACTATCATCGGTATCATTCTTTCATTTACAAAAGCAAGAAGTTATGAAGGTGCTGGAGCCAGTAAACTTGGAAGTGTATTTATCTATGTATTGGTAGCAAGTATTGGAATGAAAATGGATTTAATGTTAATTTTTGATAATTTAGGATTGGTGGCTATTGGTGTTGTTTGGATGATAATACATGCAGGTCTATTAATTCTTGTAGCAAAGCTTATAAAAGCTCCCTATTTCTTTTTAGCTGTAGGAAGTCAAGCAAACGTAGGTGGTGCAGCATCCGCTCCTATTGTAGCTTCTGCATTTCACCCTTCTTTAGCGACTGTTGGTGTTTTATTAGCTGTATTTGGTTATGCAGTAGGAACGATAGGCGCAATTTTATGTACCGTATTAATGCAATTAGCTTCTGTTTCTTAAGCTCAAATAAGAAAAAAATAAGCATATTTGCGCATTAAAATAAAACACAGAATGAAATACTATATTTCTATTTTATCAATATTGCTTGTATTAGTTAGTTGTTCAAACAATGAAAACACAATGACATTAACGGGTCAAGTAAAAGGGCTGAAAAAAGGCACATTACTACTTCAAAAAATTGAAAATTTCACTCTAGTAACCATAGATTCTATTGTTATTAATGGAGAAGAAATTTTTAACCTGACTTCAATTGTTGCAAGTCCTGAAATATATTATTTACATGTAAAAATTTCAGACGGCACATTATTGGATGATCGAATTGCCTTTTTCGCTGAACCCAAAGAAATAAGTATTCAAACGAACTTAAATAATTTTAATACAAAAGCTATTATTATTGGTTCTGAAAACCAAAATCTTTTGAATGATTATAATCAATTAATGAAAAGATATTCTGCCAAAAACTTAGAATTGATAGAACAAGATTTTAATGGCAAAAAAGATGGAAATGATTCTTTGGTAAATGATGCTCAACAAAAACAACGAAATATACTTTCAAACAGATATTTAGCTACTGTAAATTTTGCTTTTGGGCATAGTGATTTTGAAATAGCTCCCTATTTAATGGTGCATCAAGTAAATAATATTAATAAAAAATACCTTGATACGGTTTACAACAAAATTACACCTAAAATAAAAGACTCTAAATACGGTAAAGCATTAGAGTCTCTTATAAAAAGTCGTGAAAATTAAAAGATTAACTTAAAGCATTAATTTTATCAATTAAACCTCTACCTTTTTCTTCTAATTCTTTATTAACCGCTGTAAAATGTTGTTTTTGATTTTCAACATCTTTTTGATTAACTTTCACTATTAAATCATCAAAAACCTCAATAGCTTCATCGATAAGTTTTTGTGAATTTTTCGTGTCCTTTGCAGGATTAGTAAGCTCCCATATATAAACAGCTTCAATAATATCTCCTAAAACGAAATTAATATCTTTCTTTAAATCGCGTATACTTGCCATAATATTTTATTTTGCTGCAAAAGTACTACATTTAAGGCATATAGACTTCTAAAAGTGTTGCTTGATTTGTTTTTATCCTAAGTTTTTTAATTACCGATGGAATTAGTATAGTTTCCCCTTTTAAGATCATTTCTGAATGTCCTTTCGTTTTAAAAGTTGCTTCACCTTCAACACACATATACACCACAAAAGAATCAATTTTTGAAATATCTCTTTTAATTCTTTCTGAAAGCACTAATTTATTTGTTATAAAGTAAGGTGACTTACATAAAGAGATTGGAGTATTTGTTTTTTCTGAATATTTTAATTTAGCATCTATTGGCGCAAAGTTTATTGCTTCTAACGCTAAGTCATTATGCAATTCTCTTAATTCTCCACCAATGCTTGGGCGATCCCAATCAAATATTCGATATGTTATATCTGATGTTTGTTGGATCTCTGCTAAAACCACTCCTGAACCTATTGCGTGAATAGTTCCCGGGGCTATAAAAAAGGAATCTCCTTTATTTACTTTTTCTGAATGAAGAATATCCGTAAGCGAGTTCTTTAACAGATGTTTTTTATAAATAGTTTCATTCATCTCTTGATTAAAACCAAGAATTAATCTTGCGTCTTTCTCAGCATCTAAAATATACCACATTTCTGTTTTACCAAAAGATTGATGTCTCTCTTTAGCTAATATATCATTTGGATGTAATTGTACTGAAAGATCCTCTTTAGCATCAATAAATTTAAACAATAACGGAAAAGTATTTCCAAAGTTTTGATATACCTCTTTACCAACTAGATACTCTTTAAACGTTTCGATTAATTGATTGAGGCTTGTTCCTTTTAAGTTTCCATTACTAACGATCGAAATACTTTCTTGAACTCCAGAAATCTCCCAGCTTTCACCAATATTTTTGAAATCTTCTTTATTATATACTTGTGCTAATTTATTTCCTCCCCATACTTTTTCTTTTAGTATAGGTATAAATTTTAATGGATAAAGATGTTTTGTTATTTTCAATCGAATTAATTTAACCTGTATATACTACAAAATTTCGAGGAGTTTCAAATAACTTAATAGATATAGCAAAAGAGTTGTCAATCCGTTTTCGTAATTTATTCCAAATTACAATTGCAATATTCTCCATTGTGGGATTCAAATTTTTAAACTCAGGTACTTCTATGTTTAAGTTTTTATGGTCAAAACTATCTTCTACTTCTTCTTTGATAATATCTTTCAGAATTTTTAAATCAATTAAATATCCTGTTTCCTTATCTATTTCTCCTGTTAAACCAACAATCAATTCATAATTATGACCATGAAAATTGGGGTTATTACATTTTCCAAAAACAGCATTATTTTTTTCTTCACTCCAATCTTTTCTTGTAAGTCGGTGTGCAGCATTAAAATGGGCCTTTCTATAAACTGTTAAACTCATGCTATGATATGATTATAATATTTTTCAAAAATGATTTTAAACCAAACTGTATAGAGCTCTGGATTTAGTTTTATACTTTCACTAACAGCCTCCAATGACATCCATTTCCACTCAACTACTTCTTCTTCATTGATCTTAGGATTTTCTTCATAATTACCTATAAGTACATGATCAAATTCATGTTCAGTTAGGCCATTATCAAAAGGAGCTTTATAAATAAAACTAATCGATTCTTCTAAATCTGTCACAAAACCCATTTCCTCTTGTAACCTTCTTCTACCTGCTTCTAACGAGGTTTCGCTGTCTCTTTGATGACTGCAACAAGTATTCGTCCAAAGTCCTGGGGAGTGATATTTATGCAAAGCTCTTTTTTGCAACATCAACTCATTTTTATGATTAATCACAAAAACTGAAAAAGCTCTGTGTAACAATCCTTTTTCATGAGCTTCAAGTTTGGGCATTAATCCAATCTTCTCATCTTTTTCATTAACAAGTATGACTTTTTCCTCTACCATTTACAAATTTGCTTTTAGCAAAAATACGAAAATGACAGATGTAAAAAATCAAAAAGCGTTCAATAATTTATTGAACGCTTTTTAAAAACTATTAAGTATGTTTTTTAATTCTGTATAATAAACATAGAACGTCTATTTAATTGGTGTTCTTCTTCTGTACATTCAACTTTATCTGCACATTGATTTACTAATTGAGATTCTCCATATCCTTTTGCAGATAATCTTGCTCTATCTATCCCTTGATCAACTAACCAATTTAAAGTTGATTGTGCTCTTTTTCCTGAAAGCAACTCATTGTATTTTTGAGGTGCTCGAGAATCAGTATGAGATTCGATATGAATAATAATTTCGGTATATTGTCTCATTGCTGCAAGAATTTTCGCTAATTCTATTTCAGCATCTGGACGAATATTAAATCGATCGAAATCAAAATAGATTGGCTGTAGACCTAAACGGCATCCTAAATCATTAGGAGGACAAGGATCACAATCTAAGGCCATTGGGACCTCATATAGTTTAGATTCAGCTAGGGGTGTTTCAATAACTTTCTCATTAAATTCACATCCAGTGCTACTTGCTCTTATAATGTATACTTTACCACACTCTAATGCAGATGTGAATTCATATCTTCCATCAGTTCCAGAAACTACTGACTCTAACGATTTATTATTTTCATCAAGTAACTCAACTGTAGCTCCTTCAATAACTTCTTTAGTATCAGCATTTGTAACAGTTCCAATAAGTAGTAATTTACATTCTTGAACTCTATAAATTTCATCATCGACACTACCACCATTTCCATCTCTATTAGAGGATAAGTATCCAATTCGTTTCGTTTCGTTAATAATAAAACCAAAATCATCTAAATTACTATTTGCTGGTTCTCCAAGGTTTGTGATAACACTTGATTTACCATTTTCATCTAAAGGAGTAACAAAAACATCTAATCCTCCTAAACCTGATCTACCATCACTTGAGAAGTACATATTATTCATATCACTAATAAAAGGAAATGTCTCTCTAGCTTCGGTATTAATAGATGGACCTAAGTTAACTGGGTCACTATAGGTATTACCACCTAAAATATCTACGTACCACAAATCAGATTCACCAATGGTTCCTGGCATATCTGAGGAGAAATACAATCTTTTTTGATCTAAACTTAAAGCTGGATGCGCAACTGAATATTCTTCATTATTAAATGGTAACTCTACGGTATCTGTCCAATAATTTTCTCCAGACAAGGTCGATCTGTATAGCTTTAAACGTATTGTCTTATTTTTATCTTTACCTTTTCTTCCATTTATAAAATTATTTCTAGTGAAATAAACGGTTGTCCCATCTTTAGTAAAAGCCGTAGATGATTCATGATAATTTGTATTAATATCACCATTCATTTTAGTGACATTAGATAAAAGACCTTTATCATCTACATCAGCTTCAAATAAATCTAAAAAAGGTAGATCATTCCATACTGAGTTTGTAGACCCCTCAGTAGCATTTGAATTAGAAGCAAAAACTATTTTATTATTATAAAAAGAAGGTCCAAAATCTGAATATTTTGTATTAATTGAAACTTTTTCAATCTCATATGCTTTAGATTGAAACGCAATATTTTTTAAATATTCAGGGTTACTTTCAAAGTGTTTTACTATTAATCCTTCTCCTCCAAGTGCTGCGTAAGCAATCATTAATTCGTCAGATTCTTCGTATTTATATATGCTTTTTAAAGATTGTGCTCCTCTATATAAATAAACTGGTTCTGTTAGTCCTGGATATTTATCAATTAGCTTGGTATACCATTTAGAAGCATTGTCATAATCTCCATTAAAATAATAGGTATCCCCTAGTTTCTTATATATTTCTGCAGATTCGTATCCGTCTTCAATAACTTTCAGATATATTTCTCGTGCGTCAATAAAAGAATACTTATCAAACTCTTTATTTCCTTTTTCGATTTGATTTTTTTGTGATAATGAAACCGACGTTGTTAATAGAACTATAGTAATGAGTACTATTTTTTGTATAAATGTTTTCATGCTTAATTTATTTAAAAGAATCTAGGAGTTAACACTCTTTCTGGTTTATGGAACACGTCAAAGCGAAGCATGAATTCATACGATCCATCACTAAAGTCTTCAATATCTGTAGTCTGGTAATCATATCCAAAGCCAATAAATATCTGCTCGGTTGCTTGAAAACCAACCATAGCACTCATCGCTGCACTCCATCTATATGCGGCTCCAAGAGTAAACTTATCATTAATTAAAAAGTTAGCTGAAAAATCTGCCTGTAAGGGTGATCCACTAATCGCTTTTATTAAGGTTGCAGGTTTAAACTTTAAATTATCATTTATATCAAATACATAACCAGCGATTAAAAAATAATGTAATCGTTCAGCTGCTAAAGATTCAATACTTGTATTTGTTATACTAGATTCATCAAAATGATTTGTCGTTAAAAAATTTGGGACAGATAAACCAATATAATAATTATCTGTATAATAATAGGCTCCAGCTCCAATTTGAGGCTGAAATTTATTATCAACATTATTAACCAATTGGGAATCGGGGGTATTTGGATTCTGATTTAATTTATTAAAATCTACATCTAATAAATCTATACCTGCCTTTATACCAAATGCTAATTGTGCATTCGCTGAAGTATTGATCGTATAAGAGTAGTCAACAACTAAATTGGTCTCTTTAGCGGGACCTATTTCATCTGTAACAATTGATAATCCTAGCCCCATATTATCTAAAGAACCTATAGGCATGTGTCCTGTTAAGGTAGCCGTTTTAGGCGCTCCTTCCAATCCTACCCATTGCGTACGGTATAACAAACCTACACTTAAAGCGTCTCCAGACCCTGCGTATGCTGGGTTTATCACTTGGGTATTATACATGTACTGCGTATACTGAGGGTCTTGTTGTGATTGGACAGCAAGTGTCCCAAGTAAAACCAAAAGTAATATTGTAAAGTAATTGTGTTTCATCATTCTTTATTTTTAGCCTCGGGAGTTAATCACTCCCGAGAATTTTGATTTTCTATCTATTAATATATAAGTATCCTGAGTAATTATTCTTCCCTTCTGGTGACTCTAATTCATTTTCAAGAAGAGTCAACACATAGAAATATGTTCCTGTTGGTAATTCATCAGTTTCTTTTACTGTAACTCTTCCATCAGAAATTCCTGTAAAGACATTCTCCTTACCATCACTACCACCGTATCCGTCGGTTTCAAAAACTAACACTCCCCATCTATTATAAATCTTCATGTTATTGTTTGGCCACTCTTGAATTCCTAAAACCTGGAAGTAATCATGTGCGCCATCATTATTTGGTGTAACAACATTGTAAATAATAAGCTGTGCACCTTCTATTCCTGACAAGCCAGTAATCGTTGGATCATCTGTTGGATCTTGATTCGTTGAACCGTCTCCGTTTGGTGTCTCTACAGTTTCAGAATCTAAAATTGGATTGCCATTTATATCGGTTCCTGCATCACTATCATCACCTACATCATCAGTTCCATTTGGACTGTCTCCTAACCCCATAGCAATGTTCTCAACATATGTTAAATCAATATCTCCTTGTGTAATCTCATGCTCTGCTGTTATCGTAACACTCGCTCCTGGCATTAAACTTTCAATTGGATTGACGAAGCCTCCAGTAATCACAGCATTTGCATCTGTAATCTCGATATCTGTTAAGGTTGTGTTTCCTGTGTTTGTTACAACGATTTCATACGTAAGTGTGTCGCCCAATTCTACTTCTTGTGAAGTTTGGTTTTTAATCAAACTCATTGATGAAGCTTGTTCTATTACAGTTATCGTTGGATCATCTGTTGGATCACCATTAGTCGTGCCGTCTCCATCTGGAGTTTCAGTTCCTTCAGGATCTAAAATTGGATCGCCATTTACATCGGTTCCTGCATCACTATCATCACCTACATCATCAGTTCCATCAGGACTGTCTCCTAATCCTATAGCAATGTTCTCAACATATCCTAAATCAATATCGTCTTGTGTAATCTCATGCGCTGCTGTTATCGTAACACTCTCTCCTGGTAATAAACTTGCAATTGGATTGCCTCCAGTAATCACAGCATTTGCATCTGTAATCACGATATCTGTTAAGATTGTGGTTCCTGTGTTTGTTACAACGATATCATACGTAAGTGTGTCGCCTAACCCACCTGCTGATGAAGTTTGGTTTTTAATCAAACTCATTGATGATGGATCTTGTCCTATTACAGTTACTGTTGGATCATCTGTTGGATCACCATTAGTCGTACCGTCTCCATCTGGAGTTTCAGTTCCTTCAGGATCTAAAATTGGATCGCCATTTACATCGGTTCCTGCATCACTATCATCACCTACATCATCAGTTCCATCTGGACTGTCTCCTAATCCTATAGCAATGTTCTCAACATATCCTAAATCAATATCGTCTTGTGTAATCTCATGCGCTGCTGTTATCGTAACACTCTCTCCTGGTAATAAACTTGCAATTGGATTGCCTCCAGTAATCACAGCATTTGCATCTGTAATCTCGATATCTGTTAAGATTGTGGTTCCTGTGTTTGTTACAACGATATCATATGTAAGTGTGTCGCCTAATCCACCTGCTGATGAAGTTTGGTTTTTAATCAAACTCATTGATGATGTATTTTGTCCTATTTGTCCTATTACAGTTACCGTTGGATCATCTGTTGGATCACCATTAGTCGTACCGTCTCCATCTGGAGTTTCAGTTCCTTCAGGATCTAAAATTGGATCGCCATTTACATCGGTTCCTGCATCACTATCGTCACCTACATCATCAGTTCCATCTGGACTGTCTCCTAATCCTATAGCAATGTTCTCAACATATCCTAAATCAATATCGTCTTGTGTAATCTCATGAGCTGCTGTTACCGTAGCACTTGCTCCTGGTAATAAACTTGCAATTGGATTGCCTCCAGTAATCACAGCATTTGCATCTGTAATCTCGATATCTGTTAAGATTGTTGTTCCTGTGTTTGTTACAACGATATCATACGTAAGTGTGTCGCCCAATCCACCTGCTGGTGAAGTTTGGTTTTTAATCAAACTCATTGATGAAGCTTGTTCTATTACAGTTACCGTTGGATCATCTGTTGGATCACCATTAGTCGTACCGTCTCCATCTGGAGTTTCAGTTCCTTCAGGATCTAAAATTGGATCACCATTTACATCGGTTCCTGCATCACTATCATCGCTTACATCATCAGTTCCATCTGGACTGTCTCCTAATCCCATAGCAATGTTCTCAATATATCCTAAATCAATATCGCCTTGTGTAATCTCATGAACTGCTGTTACCGTAGCACTTGCTCCTGGTAATAAACTTGCAATTGGATTGCCTCCAGTAATCACAGCATTTGCATCTGTAATCTCGATATCTGTTAAGATTGTTGTTCCTGTGTTTGTTACAACGATATCATACGTAAGTGTGTCGCCCAATCCACCTGCTGGTGAAGTTTGGTTTTTAATCAAACTCATTGAATTTGGACATAAAATTGTTAACGTTGGATCATTTTCTAAAACTGAATTATCATCTGAAAAATCTGTTACTGAAGTTCCATCTGGTTGAGTACCTACAACTGTGGCTTGATTAGTCACCTGACCTGCGACAATATCTGCCTGAACAAGGATATAGGTTCCTGTGTAAATCCAAGTCTCCGTTACATCTAATAGTAAATCGCCATTTGTATCTCCTAATACGTATGTGATTACTGGAACTAATAAATCTGTTACAACGATAGCCGATAGAATTTCATTCGATTGATTGGTTACTATGAATGTATACTCAATAGTATCTCCTGCAACAGCACAATCACCATCTGATACATTTAACGTTCCTTCTTTGACAATTGCAATAGGACAAGTATAATTTACCGTTGGATCATTTTCTAAAACTGAATTATCATCTGAAAAATCTGTTACTGAAGTTCCATCTGGTTGAGTACCTACAACTGTGGCTTGATTAGTCACCTGACCTGCGACAATATCTGCCTGAACAAGGATATAGGTTCCTGTGTAAATCCAAGTCTCCGTTACATCTAATAGTAAATCGCCATTTGTATCTCCTGATACGTATGTGATTACTGGAACTAATAAATCTGTTACAACGATAGCCGATAGAATTTCATTCGCTTGATTGGTTACTGTGAATGTATACTCAATAGTATCTCCTGCAACAGCACAATCACCATCTGATACATTTAACGTTCCTTCTTTGACAATTGCAATAGGACAAGTATAATTTACCGTTGGATCATTTTCTAAAACTGAATTATCATCTGAAAAATCTGTTACTGAAGTTCCATCTGGTTGAGTACCTACAACTGTGGCTTGATTAGTCACAAGACCTGCGACAATATCTGCCTGAACAAGGATATAGGTTCCTGTGTAAATCCAAGTCTCCGTTACATCTAATAGTAAATCGCCATTTGTATCTCCTGATACGTATGTGATTACTGGAACTAATAAATCTGTTACAACGATAGCCGATAGAATTTCATTCGCTTGATTGGTTACTGTGAATGTATACTCAATAGTATCTCCTGCAACAGCACAATCACCATCTGATACATTTAACGTTCCTTCTTTGACAATTGCAATAGGACAAGTATAATTTACCGTTGGATCATTTTCTAAAACTGAATTATCATCTGAAAAATCTGTTACTGAAGTTCCATCTGGTTGAGTACCTACAACTGTGGCTTGATTAGTCACAAGACCTGCGACAATATCTGCCTGAACAAGGATATAGGTTCCTGTGTAAATCCAAGTCTCCGTTACATCTAATAGTAAATCGCCATTTGTATCTCCTGATACGTATGTGATTACTGGAACTAATAAATCTGTTACAACGATAGCCGATAGAATTTCATTCGCTTGATTGGTTACTGTGAATGTATACTCAATAGTATCTCCTGCAACAGCACAATCACCATCTGATACATTTAACGTTCCTTCTTTGACAATTGCAATAGGACAAGTATAATTTACCGTTGGATCATTTTCTAAAACTGAATTATCATCTGAAAAATCTGTTACTGAAGTTCCATCTGGTTGAGTACCTACAACTGTGGCTTGATTAGTCACAAGACCTGCGACAATATCTGCCTGAACAAGGATATAGGTTCCTGTGTAAATCCAAGTCTCCGTTACATCTAATAGTAAATCGCCATTTGTATCTCCTGATACGTATGTGATTACTGGAACTAATAAATCTGTTACAACGATAGCCGATAGAATTTCATTCGCTTGATTGGTTACTGTGAATGTATACTCAATAGTATCTCCTGCAACAGCACAATCACCATCTGATACATTTAACGTTCCTTCTTTGACAATTGCAATAGGACAAGTATAATTTACCGTTGGATCATTTTCTAAAACTGAATTATCATCTGAAAAATCTGTTACTGAAGTTCCATCTGGTTGAGTACCTACAACTGTGGCTTGATTAGTCACAAGACCTGCGACAATATCTGCCTGAACAAGGATATAGGTTCCTGTGTAAATCCAAGTCTCCGTTACATCTAATAGTAAATCGCCATTTGTATCTCCTGATACGTATGTGATTACTGGAACTAATAAATCTGTTACAACGATAGCCGATAGAATTTCATTCGCTTGATTGGTTACTGTGAATGTATACTCAATAGTATCTCCTGCAACAGCACAATCACCATCTGATACATTTAACGTTCCTTCTTTGACAATTGCAATAGGACAAGTATAATTTACCGTTGGATCATTTTCTAAAACTGAATTATCATCTGAAAAATCTGTTACTGAAGTTCCATCTGGTTGAGTACCTACAACTGTGGCTTGATTAGTCACAAGACCTGCGACAATATCTGCCTGAACAAGGATATAGGTTCCTGTGTAAATCCAAGTCTCCGTTACATCTAATAGTAAATCGCCATTTGTATCTCCTGATACGTATGTGATTACTGGAACTAATAAATCTGTTACAACGATAGCCGATAGAATTTCATTCGCTTGATTGGTTACTGTGAATGTATACTCAATAGTATCTCCTGCAACAGCACAATCACCATCTGATACATTTAACGTTCCTTCTTTGACAATTGCAATAGGACAAGTATAATTTACCGTTGGATCATTTTCTAAAACTGAATTATCATCTGAAAAATCTGTTACTGAAGTTCCATCTGGTTGAGTACCTACAACTGTGGCTTGATTAGTCACAAGACCTGCGACAATATCTGCCTGAACAAGGATATAGGTTCCTGTGTAAATCCAAGTCTCCGTTACATCTAATAGTAAATCGCCATTTGTATCTCCTGATACGTATGTGATTACTGGAACTAATAAATCTGTTACAACGATAGCCGATAGAATTTCATTCGCTTGATTGGTTACTGTGAATGTATACTCAATAGTATCTCCTGCAACAGCACAATCACCATCTGATACATTTAACGTTCCTTCTTTGACAATTGCAATAGGACAAGTATAATTTACCGTTGGATCATTTTCTAAAACTGAATTATCATCTGAAAAATCTGTTACTGAAGTTCCATCTGGTTGAGTACCTACAACTGTGGCTTGATTAGTCACAAGACCTGCGACAATATCTGCCTGAACAAGGATATAGGTTCCTGTGTAAATCCAAGTCTCCGTTACATCTAATAGTAAATCGCCATTTGTATCTCCTGATACGTATGTGATTACTGGAACTAATAAATCTGTTACAACGATAGCCGATAGAATTTCATTCGCTTGATTGGTTACTGTGAATGTATACTCAATAGTATCTCCTGCAACAGCACAATCACCATCTGATACATTTAACGTTCCTTCTTTGACAATTGCAATAGGACAAGTATAATTTACCGTTGGATCATTTTCTAAAACTGAATTATCATCTGAAAAATCTGTTACTGAAGTTCCATCTGGTTGAGTACCTACAACTGTGGCTTGATTAGTCACAAGACCTGCGACAATATCTGCCTGAACAAGGATATAGGTTCCTGTGTGAATCCATACCTCCATTAAATCTAATAGTAAATCGCCATTTGTATCTCCTGATACGTATGTGATTATGGGAACTAGTGGGTCTGTGACATTTATAGCCGATAGAATTTCATTCGCTTGATTGGTTACTGTGAATGTATACTCAATAGTATCTCCTGCAACAGCACAATCACCATCTGATACATTTAACGTTCCTTCTTTGACAATTGCAATAGGACAAGTATAATTTACCGTTGGATCATTTTCTAAAACTGAATTATCATCTGAAAAATCTGTTACTACAGTTGTATTATCTGATCCAGTACCTACAACTGTGGCTTGATTGATCACAAGACCTGCGACAATATCTGCCTGAACAAGGGTATAGGTTCCTGTGTAAATCCAAGTCTCTGTTACATCTAATAGTAAATCGCCATTTGTATCTCCTGATACGTATGTGATTATTGGAACTAATGGATCTGTTACATTTATAGCCGATAGACCTTCATCCCCTTGATTGGTTACTGTGAATGTATAATCAATAGTATCTCCTGCAACAGCACAATCACCAACTAATACATTTAAGTCTCCCTCTTTGATAAGTGCAATCTTTCGACACAATATATCTGTTACCGTTGGATCATCATCATTAATTGTTGCTCCTGATAAATCAGTTATAAGAAATCCGTTATATGTAATAGCGCTTGCAAGTGCTTGGTTTGTCACCTGCTTTGCGACGATATCAGACTGAACAAGGGTATAGGCTCCTGTGTAAATCCAAGTCTCCGTTACATCTAATAGTAAATCGCCATTTGTATCTCCTGATACGTATGTGATTACTGGAACTAATGGATCTGTTACAACGATAGCCGATAGACTTTCATTTCCTTCATTGGTTACTGTGAATGTATAATCAATAGTCTCTCCTGAATCAGCACACTGATCCTCGTTCATGTCAAGAAATAATCCTGTCTTAACAATAGCGATTTCATCTTCAAAGCAAAGTGTATCATTATAAATTACACCTGTACTAAATCCTATTGCTCCAGCTGTAGAAAGCATTCGTCCCTCTAAATTTACATTTGCTCCTGCGGTACAAGCTCCGCCATGAGCAAGAAACGTTCCTTTAATAAAAGCAAATGTTCCAATATCAATGGCTGCAGAACCTCCAGCTCCAGAAACCCAAAAAACATTACAACGACGTGCTCCATTCTTCAAAATTACTTTTGATTGTGCGTATACTGTAAGTGCACCTAAAAACTTAAAAATAAATACTGCATCGGGATCAAAATTAGCGTCTAAAACGATAGTTCCTTGTAAAGACCCTGCTCCTGCTATATAATAAACCCCAGGTTGCATCGCTTCTCCATTTCCAAAAGCGGGAATATGTCCAAGTTGAGTATTTTGTATAGCCATAAGCTGGTTATAAGCGCTACTTAAATCTTGTGAGGCTTGTGCAGAAACAAGGCCTGGAGGATATCTGTCTCCAATATGAGTTGTAGCACCAGTCTGTATACCAGTTATAGCACCTGCATTTGTACCAATATCACCAACAAATCCAGATGTAGCGGCATTTGACACAGCACCAGAACTAGTAAACATAGCAAAATCTTTCACACTTCCTAAAATATCAACATTAGGATTAGAATCACAGGTACCTAAACAATTTATTTGAATATCACTAGGTCCCACAGGAATCACTAACGAACCACCAGCTCCAACAGATATAGCTCCTTCAGAGGTAATCAATCTTCCTTCTATGGTACCATTTGCACCAACAGTAATTCCTCCTGGATGTGCGAATACAGAGCCTCTTACAACACTATTTGCTCCAAGAGTTATAGCCCCTTCAGAAATCCAATAAACATTAGCAGCTTTGGTGCCATTAGATAAAACAATCGTTGCACTTGCTCCCACCGTAAGTGCTCCTTCCCATTTCAATATAAATACAGAATCAGAATTTCCGTTTCCATCAAGAGTAAGAGTTCCATTTATAGCGCCAGCACCAGGCATGGAATAAACGCCAGGATAAATAGTTTCTCCACTTCCAAAAACTAAAGGATGAGTACTAGGTTGTGTAACAAAAACATCACTAAGGTGTATATATACCCTAAGCACATCTTTTTGAGCTTGTGCAGATATAGGGCTACCACTAGGATATTGTTGACCAGAATTAGATCCATTACCGCTAAATATTCCATTATATGTTCCGGTATCGCCCTCTATTTGACCAGAATTTGCAATTCCTCCTGTTCCTGAAAAAGCTCCAAAAGAGTCAAGTGTTCCTAGTTCAAGTGTTTGACTAAAACTTACATTTGAAAATAACAACATTGAAATAGCTGTTATACACAATAATATATTTTTTTTCATAATTTTGGTTATCAATTTATTAATGCTCTTTTCTCTTAAGAAAATGTGCCTTTTAATTATTTAAAACTTCATTCCGGGGTCAAAATTAAGTCGGAAATGTATTACAAATTTAATAAAAATGAAATTTTCGCCGAACTAACAAAAATTTTCGTCAAACTACACAAAACGACTAACTTATTAAAGGTTTTTTGTAGGAACAACATATACGTATATACACTTATACCTAATGTTTTTAAGGTTTTTTAGAATGAATTTATGTGAGAATTATCATAAAAAATACAACCACCATATACTTATAAAATGTAAAAAAAAATCGTATAATCGACTAGTATATCTTTTTTTACCAACAGCTAACCTGTATATTTGCATCATATTTTTTAAGCATGTTAAATAAGGAAATTCATAGACGTAGAACGTTCGGAATTATCTCGCATCCAGATGCAGGAAAGACCACGTTAACGGAAAAATTATTACTTTTTGGTGGCGCAATACAAGAAGCTGGTGCAGTAAAGAGTAATAAAATAAAAAAGGGAGCTACTAGTGATTTTATGGAAATTGAAAGACAGAGAGGTATTTCTGTAGCAACTTCCGTATTAGCATTCGAGTATCAAGACATAAAAATTAATATTTTAGATACTCCAGGGCATAAAGATTTTGCTGAAGACACTTTTAGAACTCTTACTGCAGTAGATAGTGTTATTGTAGTTATTGATGTAGCAAAAGGAGTTGAAGAGCAAACTGAAAAACTTGTAGAAGTTTGTAGAATGCGAAATATTCCAATAATTGTATTTGTCAATAAATTAGATCGTGAAGGAAAAGATACTTTCGAATTATTAGACGAAATAGAACAAAAGCTTCATTTAAAGGTAACCCCTTTAAGTTGTCCTATTGGAATTGGGTACGATTTTAAAGGTATTTATAATATTTGGGAGAAAAATGTGAACCTTTTTAGTGGAGATAGCAGAAAGAACATAGAAGAAACTATTGAAATTGAAAACCTTAATGATGGTACCTTAGATGAATTAATAACTTCTAAAGCAGCAAATACACTACGTGAGGAATTAGAATTAATGGAAGGAATCTATCCTGAATTTAATAAAGATGAATATTTAAATGGGCATTTACAACCTGTATTTTTTGGATCTGCATTAAATAGTTTTGGTGTACGTGAATTATTAGATTGTTTTATTGAAATTGCTCCAACACCTAGACCCAAAGAAAGTGATACTAGATTAGTATCTCCAGATGAAAAAGAGTTTAGTGGTTTCGTATTTAAAATTCATGCAAATATGGACCCTAAACACAGAGATCGTTTAGCATTTGTAAAAATAGTTTCTGGAACTTTTGAAAGAAATAAACCTTATTTACATGTTCGAAATAATAAGAAAATGAAATTTTCGAGCCCTAATGCATTCTTTGCTGAAAAAAAGCAAATTGTAGATATATCCTATCCAGGAGATATAGTAGGGCTTCATGACACCGGCAACTTTAAAATAGGAGATACGTTAACTGAAGGCGAAAACATGAACTACAGAGGTATTCCAAGTTTTTCTCCAGAGCACTTTAAGTTTATTAATAATGCTGATCCCATGAAAAGTAAGCAACTTGAAAAGGGGATTGATCAATTAATGGATGAAGGTGTTGCTCAACTTTTTATTTTAGAACTAAATGGCAGAAAAGTAATTGGAACCGTGGGTGCTTTACAATTTGAAGTAATACAATATAGACTAGAACATGAATATGGTGCCACCTGTCGATATGAAAACTTAAACGTTCATAAAGCGTGTTGGGTTGAAACAGATAATGAAAAAAGCGCAGAGTATTTAGATTTCAAAAGAGTGAAGTCTAGGTTTTTAGCTAAGGATAAAAGAGGGCAATTGGTATTTTTTGCAGATTCTAGTTTTACATTGCAAATGACACAATCAAAATATCCAAATGTAAAGTTTCATTATGTTAGTGAGTATAAATAAAAAAACCTCGATATTAATATCGAGGTTTTTTTATTAAGCTTCTCCAGCAGGTCCAAAATTAATTGGCATTGGAGTTTGTTGATGTTCTTCTATTTCGCCATGTGCTTTTTCAAAACGTTTCACATTATCATTCAATGCTTTTAGAAAACGCTTTGCGTGCTGTGGAGTTAAAATTATTCTAGACTTCACTTTACTCTTAGGTACTCCTGGCATAATAGTAACAAAATCAACTACAAATTCAGAAACAGAGTGATTTATGATTGCCAAGTTACTATAAATACCTTGGGCTACTTTTTCATCTAATTCAATATTAATCTGACCTTTTTTAGGTTTAATTTGATCTGCCATCGTAAATGTGTTTACGCTTCCGTGAAAACGGAAGACTATTAATATATTTCTTTAAAACAAAATCCCATAACATATGTCACGGGATTTTGATATTTCAATTTACAAGATCCCGATCTGCATCAGGATAAGCTCGATTAATAACTTTTGTTTTAGCTTTGCCTTACAAAAGTTATTCTCACTTAATTATAATTTACTTCTTGTTTTTCTCGAGTCATTTCCTCAAGTTCTTCTTTAGAACCAACAATGATTGTTTCATAGTTTCTCATACCGGTACCGGCTGGGATTCTATGTCCTACAATTACATTCTCTTTCAATCCTTCAAGATAATCTATCTTACCATTTACAGCTGCTTCATTTAATACTTTCGTAGTTTCCTGGAAGGAAGCTGCCGATATAAACGATTTAGTCTGTAATGAAGCACGAGTAATACCTTGCAATACTGGCGTAGCAGTTGCGTTTACCGCATCTCTAGCTTCAATTAAGGCTTGATCGTTTCTTCTTAAAATAGAATTTTCATCACGTAATTCACGTGTAGTGACCATCTGACCTTCTTTAAGGTTTTCAGAATCTCCAGCATTTATGATTATTTTCAATCCGAAAATTTTATCATTCTCTTCAATAAAATCAAATTTATGAACTGATTGATTTTCTAAGAACAATGTATCTCCCGGATCTTCCACTCTTACTTTACGCATCATTTGACGCACAACTATTTCAAAGTGTTTATCATTAATTTTCACACCTTGCAGTCTATATACTTCTTGAACTTCGTTCACTAAGTATTGTTGAACTGCTGAAGGTCCTTGAATTCTTAAAATATCTAAAGGTGTTATTGAACCATCTGAAAGTGACATACCAGCACGAACGAAATCGTTCTCTTGTACTAATATTTGGTTTGATAATTTAACCAAATACTTCTTAATATCACCCGTTTTAGTTTCAACAATAATCTCACGATTACCACGCTTAATTTTTCCAAATGAAACCACACCATCAACTTCACTAACTACAGCAGGATTAGAAGGGTTACGAGCTTCAAATAACTCAGTAACACGTGGTAAACCTCCTGTAATATCTCCAGATTTAGATGACTTACGAGGAATCTTAACTAAAATTTTACCAACTTTAATTTTCTCGCTTTCATCTACCATGATGTGTGCTCCTACTGGTAAATTGTAAGAACGTAATACTTCATCACCTTTTCCTAAGATTAATAATGAAGGGATTAATTTTTTATCTCTAGATTCAGAAATTACTTTTTCTTGGAAACCAGTTTGTTCATCTATTTCTACTTGATACGTAATTCCTTGCTCAAGGTTTTCATATTTAATTTTTCCAGCAAATTCTGAAATAATTACACCATTAAATGGATCCCATTGACAAACTACATCGCCTTTAGATAATTCTTGACCATCTTTAATAAAGACAGAAGATCCATAGGGAATGTTATTAGTACTAAGTGTGATTCCTGTTTTTCTATCTTTCAATTTAATTTCAGAAGTACGAGAAATTACAATATTGATAGATTTTCCATCATTATCTTCTCCTTTAACTGTTTTTAAATCTTCTATTTCAGCAACTCCATCAAATTTAATAGATAATTTATTTTCTTGCGAAATATTACCTGCAACTCCACCTACGTGGAATGTACGAAGTGTTAACTGTGTACCAGGCTCACCAATTGACTGAGCTGCAACTACACCAACAGCTTCACCCATTTGCACCATTTTATTAGTTGCGAGGTTTCTACCGTAACATGTAGCACAAATTCCTTTTTTGGCTTCACAAGTTAATGGGGAACGAACTTCAACAGCTTCAATTGGAGAAGCAGTAATCTTATCCGTAACATCATCTGAAATATGTCCTCCAGAAGCAACAATTACTTCTTTAGTTGAAGGATGAATTACATCATTTAATGACGTACGTCCTAAAATTCTAGCTCCTAAAGATTCAACGATTTCATCGTTTTTCTTTAATGCTTTAACTTCAATACCTCTAAGAGTACCACAGTCTACAGAATTTACAATAACATCTTGTGAAACATCTACTAAACGACGGGTTAAATAACCTGCATCGGCAGTTTTTAATGCTGTATCGGCAAGACCTTTACGTGCACCGTGTGTTGAAATAAAGTATTCTAAAATTGATAGTCCTTCCTTAAAGTTAGAAAGAATTGGATTTTCAATAATTTCACCACCTCCAGCACTAGACTTTTTCGGTTTTGCCATTAATCCACGCATACCTGTCAACTGGCGAATCTGTTCTTTAGATCCACGAGCTCCAGAATCAAGCATCATAAACACAGAGTTAAACCCTTGTTGGTCTTCACGAATACGCTTCATAGACAACTCAGTTAACTCAGCATTTGTTGCTGTCCAGATATCAATAACTTGGTTATAACGTTCATTATTGGTAATAAGCCCATTATTATAACTGCTTATTATATTATCTACTTGTTTGTTTGCATCCTCAATCATAGCTTGCTTTTCAGCAGGGATAATAATATCACCTAAACTAAACGACAAACCTCCTTCAAATGCATACTTATAACCTAATGTTTTAATTTCATCTAAGAAAGCTGCAGTAACAGGAACTGAAGTTACACGTAAAATACCACCAATAATATCACGTAATGATTTTTTGGTTAATACTTCATTTATATAACCTGCTGCTTCTGGTACTTCTTCATTGAAAATTACTCTACCAACAGTAGTAGTAATTATTTGAAAGACTAATTCACCTTCTTCATTAAAATCTTTAGTACGGATTTTAATTTCAGCATTTAAGTCTACTTTCTTTTCATTGTAAGCAATAATAACTTCTTCAGCAGAATAGAATGTAATACCTTCTCCAGCAACTGTTAATTCTGGAGTAGATTTTCTAAGCTTGGTCATATAGTATAGACCCAATACCATATCCTGAGAAGGTACCGTAACTGGTGAACCATTCGCTGGATTTAGAATATTATGAGAAGCTAACATTAATAATTGAGATTCAAGAATAGCTTCAGGACCTAATGGTAAATGAACTGCCATTTGATCTCCATCAAAATCGGCGTTAAATGCCGTACAAGCTAATGGATGTAACTGGATTGCTTTCCCCTCAATTAATTTTGGTTGGAATGCCTGAATTCCTAAACGGTGTAAGGTAGGAGCACGGTTTAATAATACCGGATGTCCTTTTAATACATTTTCTAAAATGTCCCAAACTACAGGTTCCTTTTTATCTATAATCTTTTTAGCAGATTTTACTGTTTTTACAATTCCTCTTTCAATTAGTTTTCTAATTACAAAAGGCTTGTAAAGTTCTGCTGCCATATCTTTTGGTAAACCACACTCAAATAATTTAAGTTCTGGTCCAACAACAATTACTGAACGTGCTGAATAATCCACACGTTTTCCTAATAAGTTTTGACGGAAACGACCTTGTTTTCCTTTTAATGAATCTGAAAGAGATTTTAAAGGACGGTTCGAGTCAGTTTTTACAGCAGATGATTTACGTGTATTATCAAATAATGAATCAACAGACTCTTGAAGCATACGCTTTTCATTACGTAAAATTACTTCAGGAGCTTTTATTTCCACTAATCTTTTAAGACGGTTGTTACGAATAATTACACGTCTATATAAATCATTTAAATCGGAAGTTGCAAAACGACCTCCATCAAGAGGTACTAAGGGACGTAATTCTGGTGGTATAATCGGCACCACCTTCATAATCATCCATTCAGGTTTGTTCTCTCTATTTTTATTAGATTCACGAAGGGCTTCCACCACTTGTAATCTTTTTAATGCTTCAGTTTTACGTTGTTTTGAAGTTTCATTGTTAGCACTATGACGTAATTGGAATGATAATTCATCCAAGTCAATTCTACGCAATAAATCGATTAAACATTCAGCACCCATTTTGGCGATGAATTTATTTGGATCCTCATCATCAAGATATTGATTTTCTTGTGGAAGAGTTTCTAAAACAGTTAAGTATTCTTCTTCTGTAAGGAAATCCATTTTTTTAACAGGTTCTCCTTCTTCATTGTTTGCTATACCTGGCTGAATTACTACATAACGCTCGTAGTAAATAATCATATTTAATTTCTTAGAGGGTAATCCAAGAAGGTATCCAATTTTATTAGGTAAACTACGGAAATACCAAATATGAACTACAGGCACTACTAAACTAATATGCCCTACTCTATCTCTACGTACTTTCTTTTCTGTTACTTCAACACCACAACGGTCACAAACAATACCTTTATAACGAATTCTTTTATATTTACCACAAGCACATTCATAATCCTTAATAGGACCAAAAATTCGCTCACAGAAAAGACCATCACGCTCAGGTTTATGTGTACGATAGTTTATTGTTTCTGGTTTTAAAACTTCACCACGAGATTCACCCAAAATTGCCTCTGGAGACGCAAAACCAATCGAAATTTTATTAAATTTCTTTACTACATTTTCTTTATTTCTTGCCATAATGATATGTACTAATATGCGTTGTTCTTTTTTTTCTGAAGTTATTACACTCCAAGAAGTCTTATTCAGACTTAAAAGTTTCCCGCCCGAAGACGGGGTCTTATTATTCTTCTAATCTAATATCTAGTCCTAATCCTTTTAATTCGTGCATTAATACGTTAAAAGATTCAGGAAGTCCTGGTTCTGGCATCGTTTCACCCTTCACAATTGCTTCATAGGTTTTAGCTCTACCAATAACATCATCAGATTTTACTGTTAAAATTTCTCTCAGTGTACTAGATGCACCATAGGCTTCAAGAGCCCATACTTCCATCTCACCACAACGTTGACCACCAAATTGTGCTTTACCACCTAATGGTTGCTGTGTGATTAATGAATATGGTCCAATAGAACGCGCGTGCATTTTATCGTCTACCATATGCCCTAGCTTCAACATATAAATTACCCCTACTGTTGCAGGTTGATCAAAACGTTGGCCTGTTCCACCATCGAAAAGATACGTATGTCCAAATCTTGGAATACCTGCTTCATCGGTTAATTCATTTATTTGATCAAGTGTTGCACCATCAAAAATTGGCGTTGCAAATTTGCGTCCTAATTTTTGACCTGCCCAACCAAGAACTGTTTCATAGATCTGACCAATATTCATACGAGAAGGTACTCCTAATGGATTTAATACAATATCCACTGGTGTTCCATCTTCTAAGAAAGGCATATCTTCTTGACGAACAATACGAGCAACAATACCTTTGTTACCGTGACGTCCTGCCATTTTATCACCTACTTTTAATTTACGTTTTTTAGCTACGTAAACTTTTGCAAGCTGAAGGATACCTGAAGGTAATTCATCTCCTACAGAAATTGTAAATTTCTCACGACGAAGATTTCCTTGAAGGTCATTTTCTTTAATTTTATAATTGTGCATTAAGTCTGCAACAAGAACGTTTGTTTCGTCATCTGTAGTCCACTTTCCACCTGTTAAGTGTACAAAATCATCAACAGCATTTAACATTTTTAACGTAAACTTTTTGCCTTTAGGGAATACAATTTCACCAAGGTCATTTGTTACACCTTGAGCTGTTTTTCCACCAATAATAATAAACAGTTTTTCAATTAAAACATTCTTTAAATCATCAAACTTGATATCATATTCGTTCTCTAATGCTGCGATATCTTCTTTATCTTGAGCTCTCTTACGTTTATCTTTTACAGATCTTGCAAATAATTTTTTATTAATTACAACACCACGTAACGAAGGAGAAGCTTTTAAAGAAGCATCTTTTACATCACCTGCTTTATCACCAAATATAGCACGAAGTAGTTTTTCTTCAGGTGTTGGATCACTTTCTCCTTTTGGAGTAATTTTTCCAATAAGTATATCACCTGGCTTAACTTCTGCACCAATACGAATCATTCCATTTTCATCTAAGTCTTTTGTAGCCTCTTCAGAAACGTTAGGAATATCATTTGTTAATTCTTCATTTCCTAGTTTAGTATCACGTACTTGTAAAGAATATTCATCTACATGAATAGAAGTAAATATATCTTGACGTACTACTTCTTCAGAAATTACAATTGCATCCTCAAAATTATACCCTTTCCAAGGCATAAAGGCTACTTTCATATTTCTACCAAGTGCTAATTCTCCACTTTGAGTTGCATACCCTTGACATAATACTTGTCCTTTCTTTACTCTATCACCTTTTTTAACAATCGGCTTTAAGTTTATAGAAGTACTTTGGTTTGTTTTTCTGAACTTAACAAGTTGATATGTTTTTGAATCTTCTTCAAAACTAACCATGCGTTCATTTTCTGAACGATCATATTTAATAGTGATTTTATTTGCATCGACATATTCTACAACTCCATTTCCTTCTGCATTAATTAATACACGAGAATCTGAAGCTACTTGGCGTTCTAATCCAGTTCCAACAATAGGTGAATCTGCTAATAATAATGGTACTGCTTGACGCATCATATTAGATCCCATCAAGGCACGATTCGCATCATCATGCTCTAAGAAAGGAATTAATGAAGCCGATATCGAAGATATCTGGTTAGGAGCAACATCTGTAAAATGGATATCTTTAGAATCTACTACAGGAAAATCTCCCTCCATTCTAGCAATAACTTTTTCAGTTTTGATCGTTCCATCATCCTTCATGTCGATGTGAGCCTGAGCAATTAACTTTTCTTCTTCTTCTTCAGCAGAAAGGTAAATTGGTTCAGATTTTAAATCGATCACTCCATTTTCAACTTTACGATAAGGAGTTTCTAAGAAACCTAAATTATTCACTTTAGCAAAAACTGAAAGTGAAGAAATAAGACCAATATTTGGACCCTCAGGAGTTTCAATTGGACATAATCTTCCGTAGTGAGTGAAGTGAACATCACGCACCTCAAAACCTGCTCTTTCTCTTGAAAGACCTCCAGGTCCTAATGCAGAAAGACGACGCTTATGAGTAATCTCAGCTAATGGATTGGTTTGATCCATAAATTGAGAAAGCTGATTGGTACCAAAGAATGAATTAATTACAGAAGATAAGGTCTTCGCATTAATTAAATCTATAGGAGTAAACACTTCATTGTCACGTACATTCATACGTTCACGAATGGTTCTTGCCATACGCGCTAAACCAACACCAAATTGAGAAGACAATTGTTCTCCTACCGTACGTACACGACGATTAGATAAGTGATCAATATCATCAATCTCTGCTTTAGAGTTAATTAACTCAATTAAATACTTTATAATAGTAATGATATCTTCTTTGGTAAGCACTTGCTTATCAATTGGAATATCAAGACCTAATTTTTTATTCATTCTAAAACGACCTACTTCACCTAATTTGTATCGTTGGTCACTAAAGAATAACTTATTAATAATACCACGCGCAGTTTCTTCATCTGGCGGCTCGGCATTACGTAATTGTCTATAAATATGTTCAACCGCTTCTTTTTCTGAATTGGTTGGATCTTTTTGAAGCGTGTTATGAATAATTGCATAATCCGCTAAATGATTATCTTCTTTATGAAGTAATATTGTTTTCGAACCAGATTCTATAATCTCATCGATATGATCTTTATCAAGAACTGTATCACGATCTAAAACAATCTCATTACGTTCAATAGATACAACTTCACCAGTATCTTCATCTACGAAATCTTCGTACCATGTTTTAAGTACACGGGCCGCTAACTTACGTCCTAAGTATCTTTTTAATCCTGTTTTAGTTGCTTTAATTTCTTCAGCTAAATCGAAAATTTCAAGGATATCTTTATCTCTTTCAAAACCGATCGCACGGAAAAGTGTTGTTACAGGTAATTTTTTCTTTCTATCGATATAAGCATACATTACTTGGTTTATATCGGTAGCGAATTCTATCCAAGAACCTTTAAACGGTATTACTCTGGCAGAATATAATTTAGTTCCATTGGCATGGAAAGATTGTCCAAAGAATACACCAGGTGAACGGTGTAATTGTGAAACAACAACACGCTCAGCACCATTTATAACAAAGGTACCACTTGGAGTCATATAAGGAATTGTTCCTAAATATACATCCTGAACGATAGTTTCAAAATCTTCATGTTCTGGATCTGTACAATAAAGTTTTAGACGTGCTTTTAAAGGAACACTATATGTTAATCCTCTTTCTATACATTCCTGTATAGAATATCTTGAAGGATCTACAAAGTAGTCTAAAAACTCAAGTACAAATTGGTTACGGGTATCAGTTATTGGAAAATTTTCCAAAAAGGTCTTATAAAGTCCTTCATTTCCTCTTTCATCTGATTTTGTTTCCAATTGGAAAAAATCTTGAAAAGATTTAATTTGAATATCTAAAAAATCTGGATATTCAGTTTTGTTCTTGATAGAGGAAAAATTCAATCTTTCAGTTTGCGTTGCTGACATCTATGGACGAATTTTAATTAAAATAAAACAATGAACGCATATTATATGGTATACCCATTATATACGCAAAATGGTTTAGGTCTATTTCACTATTGAAAAAGACCTAAACCTTAAGGTTTGGTAAGGTGTGAACTTATTTAAGTTCAACCTCAGCTCCAGCTTCTTCTAACTGTGCTTTTAATGCTTCAGCTTCGTCTTTTGCTACTCCTTCTTTGATTGGAGATGGTGCATTATCAACTAAACCTTTAGCGTCTTTAAGACCTAATCCTGTTAATTCTTTAACAAGTTTTACTACTGCTAATTTAGATTGACCAGCTGCTGTAAGAATTACATCAAATTCTGATTTTTCTTCAGCGACCTCTTCACCACCACCACCAGCAGCAACTGCTACAGCTGCAGCAGCAGGCTCGATACCGTACTCATCTTTTAATATACCAGCTAACTCGTTAACTTCTTTTACAGTTAAGTTAACTAATTTTTCTGCGAAATCTTTTAAATCTGCCATTTTCTATCGTTTTAAGTAATTTGTAATTGTATAATTTTTAATTGTATATTATTCTCTTTCAGATAATGTTTTTACAATACCTGCTATTGTATCACCACTTGATTTAAGTGCCGATATAACGTTCTTAGCTGGTGATTGAAGTAATCCAATAATGTCTCCAATAAGTTCTTCTTTAGATTTAATGTTTACTAATGAATCTAATTGATCATCACCAACATAAACCGCTTCTTCAATAAATGCTCCTTTAAGTAAAGGCTTATCAGATTTTTTTCTGAAAGCTTTAATTACTTTAGCTGGTGCATTACTTATTTCAGAAATCATTAAGGAAGTATTTCCTTTAAGAACATCTTCTAATTCACCAAAATCTTTATCAGCACTTTCCATTGCCTTTTTAAGCAATGTATTTTTAACTACTGAAAGCTCTACTCCTGCTTTAAAACAAGCACGACGTAGATTATTGGTATCCCCTGCGTTTAGACCTGAAATGTCTGCTAAATAAATAGTAGCATTATCTGATAACTGCGCAGTTAAACTTTCTATTACTTGTGATTTTTCTTCTCTTGTCATAAGTTCTAATTTTACTACTCAGCAAATCTCTTTGCGTCAATTTCAACACTCGGGCTCATAGTACTCGACATAAAAATGCTTTTAATATAAATACCTTTTGAAGCCTGAGGTTTTAATTTTACAAGGGTTGTTAATAATTCTTGTGCGTTTTCTGTAATTTTTTCAGCATCAAAAGATGCTTTTCCAATTGCAGCATGTACAATACCAGTCTTTTCAACTTTAAAGTCAATTTTACCAGCTTTTACTTCTGAAACCGCTTTAGCAACATCCATTGTTACTGTACCAGTTTTTGGGTTAGGCATTAATCCACGAGGTCCTAAAACACGTCCTAATGGTCCTAATTTACCCATAACACTTGGCATAGTTACAATTACGTCAACATCTGTCCAACCTGCCTTAATTTTAGCTAGGTACTCGTCTAAACCAACATAATCAGCTCCTGCTTCTCTAGCTTCAGCTTCCTTATCTGGAGTTACCAATGCTAATACTTTTACATCTTTACCTGTACCGTGTGGTAACGTAACAACACCACGAACCATTTGATTGGCTTTCTTAGGGTCTACGTTAAGACGGACAGCAAGATCTACAGAAGCGTCAAATTTTACGCTAGTTATTTCTTTTATTAAAGCTGAAGCTTCAGAAAGAGAATAAGCTTTTAACTCAACTTTTCCTTTTGCTTCTTTTTGCTTTTTAGTTATTTTTGCCATTTTATAGATTCTTTTTCAGATTAAAAAGGTGCGTTACCTTTTACTTTCACTCCCATTGACCTTGCAGTTCCAGCTACCATTTTCATAGCAGATTCTACTGTAAATGCATTTAGATCGGGCATTTTATCTTCTGCAATCATTTTTACTTGATCCCAAGATATTGTTGCTACTTTTCTAATATGTGGTTCACCTGAACCTTTTTTTATTTTTGCAGCTTCAAGAATTTGTACCGCAGCTGGAGGAGTTTTAATAACGAAATCAAAAGATTTGTCTTTATAAACTGTAATCGCAACTGGTAATACTTTTCCTTGCTTATCTTGAGTTCTAGCATTAAACTGCTTACAGAACTCCATAATATTTACACCGGCAGCACCTAATGCAGGTCCAACTGGTGGTGATGGATTAGCAGCTCCACCACGTACTTGTAATTTTACTACTTTATCTATTTCTTTTGCCATTTTCTAAATTTAAAATTTCGATTTTCTTCAGTGGAAGCCTTAGAATAATCTTAATATAGCGTGTAACAATTAAACTTTTTCAACTTGCATATAACTTAATTCTAGTGGTGTTTTTCTTCCGAAAATTTTCACCATTACCTCAAGTTTGCGTTTTTCTTCATTTATTTTTTCTACCGTACCATTAAATCCATTAAAAGGACCGTCGATCACTTTAATAGTTTCACCTATAGTATAAGGTATATTTACATTTTCATCTTGTACAGATAGTTCATCTACTTTTCCTAGAAGCCTATTCACTTCTGATTGACGCAATGGAACTGGATCACCGCCTTTAGTTTCACCTAAAAAACCAATCACCCCATTCACAGATTTAATTATATGAGGAATCTCACCAACTAAACTTGCCTGTACCATAATATATCCCGGAATAAAAACACGCTCTTTGTTTACCTTTTTTCCGTTTCTAATTTGAATTACTTTTTCAGTTGGCACAAGAATTTGCTCTATATAATCTTGAAGATTTAATCTAGAAATCTCAGATTCTATATATTCTTTAATTTTGTTTTCCTTTCCACTTACAGAACGGATTACATACCACTTTTTTGAACTCTTAGTTTCAGTCATCATTTTCTTTCTTAAGATTTTATCCAATCAAAATAAAGGGTAATCACTTTACTAAAAACTGTATCAATACCAAAAACAGCTAACGCTAAAATTACTGAAAAAACAGCAACAATAACTGTAAGACGTTGCGCTTCAGACCAAGCAGTCCATGTAACATGATTTCTAAGCTCGTTATAAGATTCTTTGATATAGTTTATCATTTCAACTCTGTTTATTAATTCAATTTAATTAATTACAAATCAATGTAATTTATCTTTGCACGGGTTGAGAGACTCGAACTCACGACACCTGGTTTTGGAGACCAGTGCTCTACCAACTGAGCTAAACCCGTATTTAACGGTAGTTCTTTTATCACTTAATCCTATTAAGAATAAGCTATCCCCGTTATAAAAGTCAAGGCATCCCGAAATATTCGGGACACCTTTAAACTTTTCAATTATATTTTATTAATCTAAAATCTCAGTTACCTGACCAGCTCCTACTGTTCTACCACCCTCACGGATTGCAAAACGTAAACCTACATTCATTGCAATTGTTTGTAACAATTCAACATGAATAGTAAGGTTATCACCTGGCATAACCATTTCAACACCTTCAGGAAGCATAATTGTTCCTGTCACATCAGTTGTACGTACATAAAACTGTGGACGGTAGTTATTATGGAATGGAGTATGACGTCCACCTTCTTCTTTCTTAAGGATATAAACCTCAGCTTTAAATTTAGCATGTGGTGTTACAGAACCTGGCTTAACGATTACCATACCTCTAGAGATTTGAGATTTCTCAATACCTCTTAATAGGATTCCTGCATTATCTCCAGCTTCTCCTCTATCAAGGATTTGACGAAACATTTCAATACCAGTAATTGTTGAAGTAAGTTTTTCAGCACCCATACCGATAATCTCAACAGGATCTCCTGTGTTAGCGATACCAGTTTCTATACGACCTGTAGCAACAGTACCACGACCCGTAATAGAGAATACATCTTCAATAGGCATAAGGAATGGCTTATCTACTTCACGAAGTGGTTCTTCGATCCAAGTATCAACAGCTTCCATAAGCTCAAGAACAGTATCTACCCATTTTTGCTCACCGTTTAATGCACCAAGCGCAGATCCAGCGATAACAGGACCATTGTCTCCATCATATTCGTAAAAACTAAGTAATTCTCTTACTTCCATTTCTACAAGTTCGATAAGTTCTTCATCATCAACCATATCTACTTTATTCATAAATACAACGATACGAGGAATACCTACCTGACGTCCTAAAAGGATATGCTCACGAGTTTGCGGCATTGGACCATCTGTAGCAGCTACAACTAATATTGCTCCATCCATTTGAGCAGCACCAGTTACCATGTTCTTTACGTAATCCGCGTGACCTGGACAGTCAACGTGGGCATAGTGACGATTAGCCGTTGCATATTCAACGTGTGAAGAGTTAATTGTAATTCCTCTTTCTTTTTCTTCAGGAGCATTATCAATTTGATCAAAAGACATTGCTTGTGAATGACCTGCATCTGCCAATACTTTTGTAATTGCAGCAGTTAAAGTTGTTTTACCGTGATCAACATGTCCAATAGTACCAACATTTAAATGCGGCTTCGAACGATCGTATGTTAATTTTGCCATTTTGTATTTATTTAATCTTAATTATATATTAGTAATTGTTACTCTTTTTACTCCGTTTTTACTTAGTAGAGCCAATGACGAGAATTGAACTCGTGACCTCTTCCTTACCAAGGAAACGCTCTACCCCTGAGCTACACCGGCGTAAAGTGTTTAATCTTTACTTTAAATACCTATAAAGTAAAGAACCTGCCTTCACAGGTTTTTTTAGAGCGGGAGACCAGGTTCGAACTGGCGACATTCAGCTTGGAAGGCTGACGCTCTACCAACTGAGCTACTCCCGCTTTTTTTTCTTACTAAACTTCAGAAAACAATTCAATATGTTAGATGTTTAAAGCTGATTTATTAAATCTTCTTTAATAATCATTTTAGGGGTTTCCCAACAAAAATAATTTTTGTGGGGAGAGCAGGATTCGAACCTGCGAAGACGTAGTCAGCAGATTTACAGTCTGCCCTCGTTGGCCGCTTGAGTATCTCCCCTACTCTAAAAACATCTATTTTAAAGAACTTAAGAGCCGATGGAGGGACTCGAACCCACGACCTGCTGATTACAAATCAGCTGCTCTAGCCAGCTGAGCTACATCGGCTTTTCGGCTTAATTTTTCGCCTAAAAAAAGCCCGCTATTTCTAACGGACTGCAAATGTAATTAAATTATTTTTTTTACAACACTTTTTTTGTAAAATATTATCAAGAAAATGTTCTTTCTTTTTGTTTTCTCCTTTTTAATTGTTTTTCTAAGGCATTAATGCACTCATCTACACCCTCTTCAAACGTTTTTGCCTCTTTTTTTGCAATTAGGTCATCTCCAGGAATACTTAGTAAAATTTCTATTATTTTATTTTCTTTGTTGCTTGTTTTCTGAATTTTCAGGAAAACATCAGCATAAATGATGCGATCATAGAAGACTTCTAACTTAGAAAGTCTTTTATTTATAAATCCGACAAGCTTTTCATCTACTATAAAATTTGGGTTTTGAACGTTTACTTTCATCTGTTGTCTATTTAATTTGGGTTACTAATAATTTATTTTTTTGAATTTCTTGGATGCGTATGTTTATACACTTCTTTTAATTTTGCGATACTATTAGTAGCATACACTTGAGTAGAAGCTAAACTGGAATGTCCAAGTAACTCTTTTACGGCCTTTAAATCTGCACCTTCGTTTAAAAGATGTGTTGCAAAAGAATGCCTTAATATATGAGGACTCTTTTTTACCTTTTCTGATGCTTTACTAAAGTAGTTATTTATAACTCGATACACAAGTGTTTCGTATATTTTAACCCCTTTTCTTGACAAGAAAAAATAAGCTTCATCTTTAATACTCTCTAAGTCTTTACGATAGCCAAAATATTCTTCTATTGTTTTAATTACTGAAGGAATCAAAGGAATAATTCGTTCTTTATTTCTTTTACCTAATACTTTAATTGTTCTTTGCGAAGTAGAAACATCCTTCGTTTTCAAGTTAACCAACTCTGTTCTTCTTATGCCTGTTGAATAAAACAACTCTACGATTAGCTTATTACGAATCCCATCAAAGCCTTTTTCTTGGGCTAATAAACTTAATACACTATCTATTTCTTTTTCTGAAAAAGGTACTTGAAGTTTTTTAGCTGTTTTTAAAGCTTTATGCTTTGTCAAAGGGCTTACGTCAATCTGTTTTGTTTTCAGAAGAAATTTATAATATGTTTTTAAGGAAGAAACTTTACGATTAATACTTCTGTTTGAAATTCCATCTTCTACTAATGAAATAATCCAACTACGTATGATTGAATAATTTACTGTTTTAATCTCTGAATAATCAAACTCTTCAGAAGCAAATGACAAGAAACTCTCTAAATCATTTTTATATGCCTTAACCGTATGGATGGCATATATTTTTTCAAATTCGAGATAGGATATAAATTTTGAAAAGGGCATAAAAAAAAGTCCGTTGAATAGTAAAAATACTAATTACAACGGACTTTATATGTTTAAAAAGATAAGAATCTAAATTTCTTCTTGATCTCTTAATCCTTGAATGTACTGAGCTTTTTGAATTTGTGCTCTTCTTTTAACAGACGGCTTTGTAAATTGTTTTCTTTCACGTAACTGGGTTTTTGCACCTGTACGGTCAAACTTACGCTTAAAACGTTTTAACGCTCTGTCTATATTTTCTCCTTCTTTAACTGGTATTATTAACATAGTCTCTTAACCTCCTCTCTTTTGGATGGCAAATATAATTAGTTTTTAAATGATATAAGAATGTTTTTTATATTATTTTAAAAGAAATTACTGCTTATATAAAGATGCACGTCTACTTAAGTCATATATAAGCTGTTCGTCTTCTTCACTCTCTAACAAAACATTATAATTTTTCCAAAATTCCTTATTATAAGGTCTTGGTGTAAAAATATCTTCAGACCATTCTTTATTTAAGGCTTTACTTATCGCTTCTGGATCATGAATAATTTCAGTAAATAATATTTCCTGTACCGTAGAGTAATATTGTTCTTCTTTATTCCCTTTAGGCTTGTCTGAAGATCTATCACCTACTTTTACAAGCTTTGGAGTTTCATAATAAAAATAATTTGGATACATTTTATTTTGATACTCTATATAGGTAATAATCACTTTATGATTCACCTTAGAGTTAAATAAGATTTTACTTCTGCTTTTTTGAGCATCTGAAGCAGCCACTAATTCATACTCTAATTTTTTAATCGCAAAGTTATCCCAATAAATATAAATCCATCCATTAGCTTCATATCCTTCATTAAATATGCTTCCTGTGTTTAAACCTACAAAATCTTTACTTTTTGTAATCTTTATTTTATATAACTTTTTTCCATTATCAACCAACACTGTATCTAATTCAAACTGATGTTTATTTAGCATGTTATTACCAAACAATGCTCCCTCTAAATTTGAATTTCTCACTAAATTAAGACGTCCTTTAAAGATGTTCTCTAAACCATTAAATCTTCGATCATTCCACTTAATAGCTTCAACTAAAGATGCTGTTTTTATGGTATCTCTATCCATTTTCTTGGATTTCATTTTAAAGTTTCTCTTCGTATTCTTTAAAAATGAGTAATATGAAAACAAACTATCTACATCTCTAAGGTCGTAACTCTTTCTAGTTTCATCAACATTAATTTTTAAATTATCTGTTGCACCAGAGGCATAACTCGAATCATACAATGTAAGCGCACTTTCAATAAGCCACTTAAACTCTTTAGTATTACGTTCTTTATGTCTTAAAAAACCTTTTTGCAAATAAGGCTGTTCTGGTAAGTTATTCTCTAATTTTTCAATGGCTCGCAGCACAATATCATTCCCTGTTTTAGGTCTTGTTGAAGCAATAATTAACACTTCATCTAAAGCTGCTATATCTTCTTCGAGAAATATATCCATGGAAGCATCAAAGTCTTGTATTGAGGTTTTGAATGTTTTATATCCAATTGAAGAAACAACTATAGTATCATTTTCAAACTCCCTTGGCACCACTAATAGGAATTTCCCATCCTTATTACTTATGGTACCTACTGTAGAATTTTCAATATAAATACTGGCACTTTCAATAGGCATATAAGTTAAAAAGTCGGAAACTTTACTTTTTAATTCTGTTTGAGCTACCGCATTAAAGCTAAAAACACCTATTAAAAAACTAAAAATATATTTCAGATACTTATATTTCATCTGTATTAAATTTAAATTAATTAAATAGCACTATGCAAGTTTAAAGCCAAATAGAGATTTGCCTTTATTAGCTTATGTTGCTGGTTTATATTCTTTTTTATCAATTATTATTTTAGCGAGAATCTCTCTTAAGATTTCAGAAGTTCCTCCTCCAATAGGTCCTAACCTACTATCTCTTAATAACCTTGCTAAAGGATATTCTTCCATATATCCATATCCACCTAAAAATTGAAGGCATTCATACATTACTTCATCTGCAACTTTCGTAGAAATAAGTTTAGACATCGTTGCTTCTTTTACCACATATTCTCCATCATTTAAGCGTTTTGCTGTCGTATAATTAAATGTTTTACACATTTCAACTTCACTAGCTAATTGTACGAATGAGTGACGTAACGCTTGAAATTTAGAGATTGATTGCCCAAATGCTGTTCTTTCATTCATGTAATTTAGCGTATACTCTAAAGCATATTCGCTTCTTGCATGTGCATTTACACCCATTATTAATCTTTCTAACGAAAAATGCTGCATGATATATGGAAATCCTTGATTTTCTTCTCCCATTAATTGAGAAGTAGGAATGGTAACATTATCAAAAGCAATTTCGGCCGTATCACTTGCTCTCCAACCTAATTTATCAAGTTTGGTTGCTGAAATACCAGGAGTATCTCTATCAATAACAAAAATACTGATTCCTTTGTTCCCTAGCTCAGGAGCTGTTTTTGCTGCAACTACTAAGTAGTCACTATACACTCCATTGGTTATAAAAGTTTTTGAACCATTAAGAACATAAGTATCTCCAACTTTTACTGCAGTGGTTCTCATTCCTGAAACATCTGAACCTCCAAAAGGTTCCGTAATACACAAACAGCCAATTTTATCTCCATGAGCACTTGGTGTCAAGTACTTTTCTTTCTGCTCATGATTCCCCTCTTTAGTAAGGTGCGTCATAGCCAAATATGCATGTGCCCACATATTTGCAGCAAAGCCACAAGAGTTTATTTTTTGCATTTCTTCTAAGAAGATAACAGTGTAAAACAAATCTAGCCCTAAACCGCCATATTCTTCTGGAGTTGCTAAACCAAAATACCCCATGTCTCCCATTTTTTTCCAAATGAATCGATCTACAGTACCTGATTTTTCCCAACCTTCAATGTGAGGGACTACTTCTTTTTTTAAAAAATCTTGTAAACTTTTTCTAAAAAGTTGATGTTCTTCCGTAAAGAATAATGCATTCATATGCTTCTGGTTCTTATTTAATTTCCTCCAATTAGTACTTCTTTAAAAATTTAAAAGGAGTTTATTTATTCAACCAACAAATATAATTTAATTAGTTCTAACTTTCTTTTTGTAATGCCCTCTATTTTATTTAATTCCTCTATAGAACGTATTTGTTCATTTAGTATTCTAAATTCCCATATGTTTTTAGCTATATCGAATGATATTCCTGGTATAGTAGCTATATCTGATGCTGATGCATTATTCACATTTATTTTAATGATTTCATTAGGTGTTTTTACAGTAAATTCATTTAAAACTCTTGAAACGACTTCATTACTTAACCCATACACTTGGTATAGCTGCGCATCTACTGTATATCCATTTATTTTATTACGATAGGAAACAATACGATTCGCTAAGGCTTTACCAATACCGTAAATTTCTTGTAGCTGAGTTAATGTAGCCAGATTTAAATCTATTTTTTGATGAAAGCTTTTCTTTTTAAGCCCATTATTTTTAAAGGATTTTTTAGACTTAGGATTAGTAACCCATGCTGGAAATTTAAATAAAGGGCTTATTTTATTTAATACTGAATCTGAAACTTTAGTGACCTTTTTAAAATCTGAAACTGAATTTATCCATTGGTTTTTGTCCCTATACTTTAATAACCGATCAATTTCTTCGGAAGACATTCCAAGCATATAGCCTTTGTAATCTGTAATGAAATTAGGGTTAAAGGGAAATACCTTCGGTTTTTTCTTCTTCAACTTTTCTTCATGCAAAGAGTCTAATTCCTGGGTTAACGCTTTTATTTCTTCAGAAGAAATATCGAATTCAGAGGGTTCAGAAAAATCAACAAAGAAGGAAACACTAGACAGGCCGATAATAAGTAATACTAAAAAAAAGATCCCACTTCTTTGATGACTATCAAATAGAAAGTGGGATTTAAAATTATTCATAACTCCTTAATTAATGTTGGGGAGTTATTATTTTATAAATTTAATATCAATTATTTTTTTCCTTTAATTGCTGCCAGATATTTTGTTAATTCTCCTTTTACTTTTGGCGCTAATAATACAAGTCCTACCATATTAGGTACCATCATAGCAAATATCATTGCATCAGAGAAACCAATTACAGAACCTAAACTTGCTGCAGCACCTATCACTACAAATACACAAAATAATAGTTTATAAGCATATTCCATTTTTTTAGTTCTTCCGAATAAATAAGCCCACCCTTGAAAACCGTAATAAGACCATGAAATCATAGTACTAAAAGCAAATAACACAACCGCAACAGTTAATACATATGGGAACCAAGAAATCACAGATTCAAATGCACCTGAAGTTAATAAAATTGCTTGAGCATCATTTAAAGAAGCGTTTTCTGAAACAACATTTCCTGTTATAATTAACACTAGTGCTGTCATCGTACAAACAACAACAGTATCAATAAACGGTTCTAATAAAGCAACCAAACCTTCTGATGCTGGATATTTTGTTTTTACTGCAGAATGCGCTATAGAAGCCGACCCAATACCAGCTTCGTTTGAAAAAGCAGCACGCCTAAATCCTTGAACTAAAACTCCAACGGCACCACCAACTACACCTTCAGGACTAAATGCTCCATTAAATATTTGAACAAATGCATCACCTATCATATCATACTTAGCAATTAACACAAATAAAGAAGCTGCAACATAAATTACAACCATAAAAGGCACTATTTTATCAGTTACTTTCGCAATTTTTTTAATTCCTCCAATAATTACAATACCAACAAGAACAGCCATTATAAGACCAAATAACCATCCTTTACCATGCAAAAATGAAGCTTCTCCACCAGTAATATTTTCAACTAATTGAAACGCTTGGTTTACCTGGAACATATTTCCTCCACCAAAAGATCCACCGATTACAAAAATGGCGAATAAGAAAGCTAGTACTTTCCCTAATTTACCTAAACCTTTTTCTTTTAAACCTTTAGTTAAATAATACATTGGGCCTCCATATACCGTTCCGTCCTCTGCAATATCTCTATATTTTACACCTAAAGTACACTCTACAAATTTTGATGCCATTCCTAATAAACCAGCAACAATCATCCAAAAAGTTGCTCCTGCTCCACCAATAGAAACCGCAATTGCAACTCCTGCAATATTACCTAAACCTACGGTTGCAGATAAAGCTGCGGTTAATGCCTGAAAGTGAGTAACTTCACCTTCATGTCCTTCAACAGCAATTGTTTCTATCGCATCACCTCCAGGAGTAGAATCTCCTGCTCCCTCCATTGACTCATGGTGATCTATGTCGTCATATTTTCCTCTTACAATATTTATGGCGGTAAAAAAGCCGCTAAAATTGATGAGTTTAAAATAAAGTGTAAAATATGTAGCTCCTATTATTAAAGGAAATAATACCCAATATACTTGTACTGTATCACTAAAAGGTATTTGATAAAAAATAAAATTAACAAACCATCCCGTTGCATCTCCAAACAATTGATCAATTTTTTGATCTAAACCCATTTCTGAAGTTTCTTGTGCGAAGGTTAATAAAGGAGATAAAATTGTAATAATAGCGAGAAGAATTTTCTTCATAATTGATTAGTTAATTTGTGATAAGTTAATTTATTGGGTCAGCAAGATGCTAAAAATATTGTCGATTTCAAATTTTTGAGCGTTAAAAATTTAAGCCCTTATTATACATTATATATTCCCAATAAAAAAACAGCAATTAATAAAGCAATTGCTAAGTATATTTTAGATTGAAAAAATTTTTTCATAAATCGAAAACAGAGGTTCTTTTGGTATAGACTAAATCTTTCATTTTTAACAAAAATGCCATCGTTATATAAATGGCAAATCCTGCTCCCAATGTAGCAAAGGATAAATAAATAAAAAACAAACGAATATTTTTTACACGTATTCCCAATCGATCTGCGAAACGAGAACTCACATAAAAGCCTCTTTTTTCGAAAAAATATCGAATGGTATATATGAAATGTAACATAAATGCAAATTACTATTATTAAAGGACTTTTTTTAATGAATAAGAGACAATTATCTCTTTAATAATTGAAACCCTATAGCACAATGTAAACAACGATTTTTAATGCAATACTCATTCTTTAATTGAATAATTGCTTGAGATTCCAAACTATTTTTCACCTCTACCTTATAGCCTTCAAATTCTTTGATTGTTATATTTCCTTCTTTTGAAATAGAGGTTACCAACTCAATAATCTCCTCTGATATATCTTTACCTAAATATTTAGTATAGCAGTACTTTAATGGTATGATTGTATTTATAAGCAATAGATCTACAAACTTTTTTGTTATGCCCTTTTTTCTCTTTTTAGAAGTCACTTTAAAGTTATAATGCATGTCCCAATATGGATTTGCCGTCACTAAAAATATTGCATAGAACTCTTCTAATGTTTTTGCATGTATTATTTCAGAGAATAAATTTTGCTTTAACGTATATAATACTGCTAACTGAGACAATCTAATCGTTGGGAAATTAGGAGGGCGGAGTCTAAAAAATATTGATTTGACTACCGTGCTATTTGAGAGCTTAAATTTAGATTTCAGAAATGAATAATTTCTTTGTAGTTCGAAATAATACAATTCATTGACGTCTTTTTCTAATAAACCGGCTTGACCCAACAATAATGCTTCTAATTCGAGTGCATTTTTACTGCACTTTTTTAAGGTCGAAAATGGAATTGATTTGGCGATACTAAAAAAAGATTCGCCATTTACTTTTAATCCAAAGTTCTTACTTAAGAGCGTAAACAATAATGCTTCCCAATTATTATTACTGTTTATTAATTCATTCAGAATAAATTTTGATTTTTGTTCTAACCGTTCTAAGTACAAAGAATCCAACCAATTTGAAATTATAAATGTATCGATGGTAGCGATTTCATTTTTACAATTAATTCCATTTTTAGCTAGCAGAAGATTTTGGTAGTTGTTAATTAGATTAATATCAACAATTTCTTTTAATTCAAGTGTTGGAATCAGGGTATTATCTTTTCTAAAAACATCCGTATCATGATTCCAAACCACGTGCAGAACTACATTGTCGTATTGAGGATCTTGCTCATGATGATGTGCATACCAATCTGAAGAATTAATATGGACCTCAACGTGTCCAATCCAAACAAGCTCATTAATTATAACTTGCGCATGTAAAAAATCTGGACCTGCATTAAAATTATGAGCACCCGTTTTAATAATTTGTACAATCTCTTTATTGGAAGTAAATAAATCTAGGGTGGAAAATTTTTGATACGTCCACACATAATGAAGAAAATCTTCTTTCATTTTTTTTAAGCATGTGGGAGTAAAAAGGAAGTGTTACAAAGTTAACAGAAAAGATGTAATGTTACCTTTTACAGATAATTAAATTTTAAAACACACGATTTAGTGAAGTCTTTTAGCTTTTTAGTGAAACTTTAAATACTCTCATGTTTAAATAAAATAGGCTACGCTAGTTTTTTTTTAAAATTTCGATTATCTCTTCATAGGTAGCACAAAACAATATAATTTCCTTTATCGCCATCCACAATTATTAGAATACTAGTTTTAAACTATTGTGAATCGGTTTTTAGTTGGTCATTTCATAGAGTTCAATTTTTAAATAATAAATACCTCTAAGATTATAGGTAGTAATTTGCTTTATACATAAGTAAAAGGATAATTAACTTTTATCGTTATGAAATGGTAATTGAACTATAGAAGAAAGGAGTTCTAGCTATTTACTTCATAAAATCATATTTATATAAATTAGTTTGGCCCAACATAAGTATCATTAAACCAGACTATAAAATCAAGTAATCATCATTGTTTTTCATAAAGCGGTATTCTAATACTTAATAGTAAAAATTTAAAGCTATTAAATTATGAAAAAAATATTATTTTTTATTTCGTTAATGACATTTTTAAGTACGACAGGGCAAAACATGAGTAGTGAAAACTTTTGGAAAGAGGATAAAATTAAGCATACTGTAGGGGTTTTTGGTATTAGCAGTATTACATATGCATATTTATCAATTCATAATAAGCATAAAAACCTCAGCGAATTACAGAAGCGACTAATTTCACTTTCCACAGCTATAGTTACAAGTGGTTTAAAAGAAGCTATTGATGGTATTTCGCCAAAAAGCGAAGCATCTTGGGGTGATATGGGAGCAAATATGGCAGGTGCATTAGCTTTTCAAGTAGTAATAACAATTCCTTTAAATATTAAGCGTAAAGAAAAGGGATTAAAAGACATAGCTTACAACAAAGATTAATATTGATAAACGTTATTGACTTGTTATTTTCAAGAAGCAACATATCAAAAAGGGCTTCCAGGATTGATTTTTTTTATTTGAGAAATAAAGACTACTACGAACAACGTGTATAATCATTTGCTCAGTCATCTCCTAATAGAAATTCCTTCAGAATTTCCTCTGGTTCGTTTTCTTTTACTAATTCAGTTGCTAACCAACGCAAATAACCATAGACAACACGTTAGACACGCTTTAACAAAACGTCTTGTAATACTTAAAAATAACTCTAATTATTGTGTACTTTCGACCTCTTTAAAGGTTCAACTTATGGAAAGCAATAAAATGCTAAATTATATTAAAGGTGTATTAGAAAATTTACCAACTGGTTGGTTGAGTCTAACAACCCATCGACTAGATATTTATGATGAAAAACTTGCTAAAACTCAGTTTTTAGAACAGTTTGAAGTCTTATTTAACGACAATAATTCTGAATCATCAGCACTCAATAAATTACCCACTGCTTTCGACTATATTCGATTAGGCCATCCTTTATCGTGTTTACTGGAATGGGTAATTGCTAACTTAAATAAGTTAGAACCAAACAATGTAATCAGTTTTTCATCAAAGACGGTTCCTATTTTGTCAATTCTAAGAAAAAATTTATTAGATCATAAAAATACTCAAATCATTTATACTGATGAATTACCCACTTCTTTTGATGTTGAAGTACTAAGGAGTATTTATGGCTATAAATTTGATTTAAAGAAGGTTGAGAAAGCTTCGGCTATTTCTGAATTTAACGGAAGTACTATTTTTATTTCAGATAAAACAGAAATTGCTCATATTGATCTCAACCCACATATTGACTTTTATATCAATTTTCATTCTCACTTAGGAAGTGTTTTATTAGTAAATAGTGAACAAAATAAAAATTATATTTCAGAAATTCAGCACGTTAGAAGAAGAGAGACTATTGCAATGACACCAGCCAATTCTCTTGATGCACTAAAGTCTTTAATAAAGCAATCTTTTGTTGATTCTGCTAAAATGAATCTAGCGACAAACAAAACTGCTGTAATAGATTCAATTAATGAGGTTTGCGGTACAGATACGAAAGCACTTGTTGCTTCAAGTGGACTCTCTGTTCAATATGCCATTTTAATGGGATTAGTTCACCATGCTATAGAAAACCATAAAGGAAAGGCTATCAAAATTGTTGTTCCTCCAAATTGTTATGGCGGAACTAACGATCAAGCAAGGCGTGTTGCAGCTTGTATTGAAAATGTTGAAGTAGTAGATTTACCTGTTGATGGCGATCACGATATGGTTCAAAGTATTGATATCGTTTTAGATAAAATTGCTAACGAAGATGCTGTCCCTTATATCATTGCTGAAATTCCAACAAACCCTAGAGTTGAAGTGCCAGACCTTATAAAATTAAGGGATGTTTTAAGTGCGCCCCGTAAAACTGCAAGTGGTGAAACGGCTATCGATCCCGTTTTTATTTTAGATCAAACATTTTGTCCTAATGTTCACTTTTTAGGTGAAGCCGATATACTTTCAACAGTTAGAACTATTTCATTTGCTAGTGGATCAAAATTTCCAAGTGGCGGTTTATGTACCGCTGGTTATTGTTTAGCAAATAAAAAAGGAGAAGCTTTGATGGAAAAAATAGAGTTACACCTAAGACTTTGTGATAATGAAGCTACAGATCTTCAAATGGAATTATTGGCAAAACAGTTGCCTTCAATGAAACAAAGAATTCATGATGCTTATTTGAATACCCGTGAATTTGTAAACTTTATCAAGGATACTTTACCCGCAGCTAAAATCAATTTTGTTTCAGAAGATTTAGCAAAAGAAGGATTTACTCCCTCTGTTTTTTCATTAGATCTTCCCACAAAAGGGAATACTGATAAAGAAAGAGAAGCTTATAAAAGAGACCTGAATCTTAAATTAATCAACTTAATGATTAATGAAATCCCCAATGAAAGCAAGTATTGTGTGAGTTATGGGCAGTTAAATGGCTGTTATTGGACTATACCCGCAACCTCTACTCAAGGGACGACTAAAGAAGATGATAAAGATTATATTGCCCGTGTAGCACTTTCTCCTAATATGGATCTTGAGCTTCACAAAACAGTCTTTTTACAGTTTGTTGAAAGTATTTAAATCTAGTGGAGGTTGAAATAGCTCTCAACTTATTTATATGATTTAGAGGTTTTAAAAAAATCTATGAAGATAAAAAATGAATCTTTATTTCGTATTATGAGATTCCTGCCTCCGCAGGAATTGTACTAATCTATATATCCTTGTTTACGCATCCATTCATCATTAAACATTTTACCCACATAACGACTTCCGTGGTCATGGAATAATACCACTACCACATCGTCTTTTGTAAAATGCTCTTTTAATTGCAACACTCCTTTTATAGCAGATCCTGCAGAATTACCCAAAAACATACCTTCCTCTTTGGCTAAACGTTGCGTATACACCGCTCCATCTTTATCGGTTACTTTGGTAAAACCATCTATTATGCTGAAATCAACATTTTTTGGTAAGATATCTTCACCTATCCCTTCAGTTACATAAGGGTATATTTCTTTTTCATCAAAGATTCCTGTTTCATGGTATTTTTTAAATACACTTCCGTAGGTATCAATTCCCCAAATTTTAATATTTGGATTTTGTTCTTTTAAATAATTACCAACCCCAGAAATTGTTCCCCCTGTTCCTACTCCAACTACAAAATGAGTAATTTTTCCATCAGTTTGTTTCCAAATTTCAGGTCCCGTACTTTGGTAATGTGCTTTTGCATTGCTCGGGTTATCATACTGATTTACATACCAACTATTAGGTGTTTCTTTAGCCAATCGTTTAGAAACAGAATAATAAGAACGTGGATCATCAGGCTCTACTGCTGTTGGGCAAATAATAACCTCAGCACCTACCGCTTTTAATATATCACACTTTTCTTTTGATTGCTTGTCTGCTAAAACGAAAATACATTTATACCCTTTTACGATCGCAGCTAATGCCAATCCCATACCCGTATTTCCTGAAGTACCTTCAATGATAGTTCCGCCAGGCTTTAATCTTCCATCTGCTTCTGCATCTTCAATCATCGTTAATGCCATACGATCCTTTACCGAGTTTCCTGGATTAAAAGTTTCGTATTTAGCAAGCACTAAACAAGGTAGTTCTTCAGTAATCTTATTCACTTTAATAAGTGGTGTATTACCAATTGTTTCAAGGATATTTTTTGCGTAGTCCATAGTGATTATTAATGCGGTGCAAAAATATAAAACTGGATTGACTTAGTAACTACTATTCATAACGAATCGCTTTGACAGGAGAAATTTTTGAAATTATATAAGAAGGAATTAATAACATCAATAAACACAAAATAAATGTGCCTACATTAAGAGTTAATATATAGCCAAGATCTAAATAAACAGGAGCTTCACTAACATAATAAGAATTTGGATCTAAAGGAAACAGCTTAAGGTATTTTTGTGCTAATAGCAATCCGATTCCTATAACATTTCCCCAAAAAAGACCCACAACGATAAGATACATTGCATTATACAAAAATATTTTTCGCACCATCCAATCACTAGCACCTACTGCTTTTAGAATTCCAATCATTTGAGTACGTTCTAAAATCAATACTAGCAAAGCTGTAATCATATTAATTCCAGCTACTAAAATCATAATACCTATAATTAGAGCAATATTAAAATCGAATAGATCGACCCATTCAAAAATAGAGTAATATTTATCTTTTATGGTTTGTACATCTAATAAACTACTGGTTTCTTCGTAGACTTTATTGCCAATGGCATCTATTTCAGAAAAATCATCTATAAAAAGTTCGAATGAACCGATTTCATTGTCGTTCCATTTATTAAGTCTCTGTATATGTCGAATATCGGCAATTACAAATTGTTCGTCAAATTGTTGAAAACCACTATTATAAATTCCTTTAATAGTAAACCCTCTACTTCTAGGAGGTTTTTTACTATCCTCTCTTAAAAAATAAGTAACTACCTTATCTTCTAGTTTTAGATCTAAGCGGTTGGCTAAATAAAAAGAGATTAATATGTCTTCGTTTAGTTCTGAACTAAAGTCAGGCAAAGTACCTGCTACTAAAAATTCTTTAAAATACTGCCAATCATAATCATTACTAACACCCTTTACTACGACGCCTTCAAAATCGGTTGCAGTTCTTATAATTCCACCCTTAGAAGCAGTTACTTGAATATGTCTAATTTCTTCTATGGAAGAAAAATTAGGGTAAAAATCCTGGTCTTTTGAGATAGGTATTTGTGAATCAATTGAAAAATTTGTGTCATAATTAGAAATGATGATGTCTCCATTAAAAGCAGATACTTTTTCTTTTATTTTCTTCTGAAGCCCAATTCCTGTCGCGATCGAAATTAACATCATAATAATCCCTAAAGCAATTGCAGTGATGGCAATTTTTATTATTGGTGCCGATATACTACTTTTATAGTCTTTAGCAGAAATAATTCGCTTAGCGATGAAATATTCAAAATTCACTTATTCTGTATGAAACGAGCATGCTAAAAAGTTTAACATCCAACAAATTAATTAATAGCGAACAGCATGTGACCTATTTTATAAAATAATAATAGACACATGAAATTACCTTTTTTCAAAAGTACATTTTTATTATTTCTTTTTATGGCTTTTTCCTGTGGTTCTAGCTCAGAAACAAAAGCAAAAAATCAAGATACTATCATTCAGAAAAAACAAGATTCAATTATTGATGATGCAACCATAAGAGTTGGTGCTGATCTTTCAGAACTATATCTTCCGCTGTTAAAAAACAAAAAAGTGGGTATTGTAGCAAATCAGACTTCAATGCTTTCAGAAAAAAAAATCCATCTCGTTGATTTTTTAATGGAGGAACAAGTTTCACTACTAAAAGTATTTGCGCCCGAACATGGATTCCGTGGAAAAGCAGATGCAGGTGAAGTTGTTAAAGATGGTATTGACACGAAAACAGGATTGCCAATTCTTTCATTGTACGGAAAAAATAAAAAGCCTTCACCCAAACATTTAGAAGGAATTGATATTATGATTTTTGATATTCAAGATGTAGGCGCTCGATTTTACACCTATATTTCGACATTACATTATATGATGGAAGCTTGTGCAGAAGCCAACATTCCTTTGATTGTGCTAGATCGTCCCAATCCAAATGGGCATTATATCGATGGTCCAATTTTAGAAAAAGAACATACAAGTTTTATAGGGATGCATCCTGTACCAGTGGTTCATGGAATGACCATAGGTGAATATGCTCAAATGATTAACGGCCAAGGATGGTTAAACAATAGTTTAAAATGTAATGTTACTGTGATTGAAATGAAAAATTACAGTCATACCACTGAATACTCATTGCCTATAAAACCCTCTCCTAATTTACCAAATGATATTTCCATAAGCTTATATCCAAGTCTTTGCTTTTTTGAAGGGACCATTGTTAGTGCTGGAAGAGGAACAGGAATGCAGTTTCAGATTTTTGGAGCACCTCAATTACCTCAAAAATACTTCCCATTTACTTTTACTCCGCAAGCCAATGAAGGAGCAAAATATCCTAAATTTAAAGGAGAGTTATGTTATGGTTTAGATTTAAGAGAATCAAGAAAATATAATACATTGAACCTTGAGTGGCTCATAGAAGCCTATGTAGCTTATGGGAAAAAGCCCGATTTTTTTAATGCATTCTTCACCAAATTAGCAGGTACAAAAAAGCTACAAGAACAAATTGAAAAAGGCTATACGTATCGAGACATTAGAGCAACTTGGCTAAATGATCTTGCTTATTACGATCGAATGCGTAGTCTCTATCTTTTATATAAATAAAAATAGGTAAAATGACTTGATGAAATTTTGCCCTCTTTAATCATCCACCACCTCTTCTAAATTTTTCTGGCGCTTTCCAACCTCCACCTGAATATTGAACAGGCAATCGTTTTTTCATTTCTTCAACGATATTAAATGCAGCAGGACAAATCGCAACATTTTGTAGATTTGTTTCCGAAATCTTATAAAACTTTTTTCGCCTGGTGTGCGGAAATTCTTGGCATGCTTTAGGTCTAACATCATAAATACCACATTCATTGTCATGTCCTAAAAAAATACAGGGCACCGTTTTTAAAATAAACTCATTGTCATCATCTATTTCAAGATAGGTTTCAATAAATTTTTGCTCTTTCATTTTTAAATGCTTCGCGATTCGAGTAACATCTTTGTCGGTTACCCAAGCAGGAGTTGTTTTACAACAATTTCCACAGGTAAGGCAATCTGTTTTTTCAAATTCGGCATCATGTAACTCCTCCATTAAGGTATCCAAATGTCTAGGAGGCTTATTTTTTAGTTTAACAAAAAACTTTTTGTTCTCCTTATGTTTATCTTTGGCCTTTTTAGGAAGCTGATTGAGTATTTTTTCCATCATGCCTCAAAAGTAATTCAATTTAATGAAACGGATAGATTTACATTTAAAACAAATAGAAATACATGAAGACGTTCCAACGGACCTAATTAATGAAATGTATATAAGCAGATGAAAGATATATTAGGTAAAGCTTTATTAGATTATCATAACGGAAACTATTCTGAAGATATTATTACTGAAACTAACATTAGTGAAGAAGATGAAATGCCGCTGAGTTATCTTTTTAGAAGTTATTCTGAAATGAATGCAATTGAAAAAAAAGCTTTAAATGAAACTAAAGGAAAAGTATTAGACGTAGGATGTGGCGCTGGCATTCACTCTTTATTTCTTCAGGAAAAAGGCCATGAAGTCACTGCAATAGATGTTTCTGAAGGAGCGGTTACTGTTTGTAAAGAGCGTGGTTTAAAAGACGTGAGAACTATAGAGTTACTTTCTTTAGAAGACGAAAAATTCGATACTATTTTATTGCTCATGAATGGAACTGGAATTTTTAAAAAACTGATTCATATTGCCGAATACCTTAAAAAGTTAAAAACATTATTAAAACCAAAGGGGCAAATTTTAATAGATTCGAGTGACTTACGTTATATGTATGATACAGGAGGAGAAGATGGTGGTATTATTGTTCCAGGGGATCGATATTATGGAGAGTTAGAGTTTACCATGACTTATAAAGGTATAAAGAGTGAATCATTCGATTGGTTATATTTAGATCCTACTCTTTTTGAAAATGCCTGTTTGGCTAGTGAATTTGATTTCAACATAATTAAAGAAGGAGATAATTTCGATTATTTAGCGCGACTTACCCTTTTTGACTAAGTTTTTTAAGTCTACTTATTTATAGTTTGAAAATTAAAGTTTATGTTTGTTAAAAATTTATAAAATGAAAAATATCTCTTTAAAATTAATTCTTGCATGTACCCTTTTTGTTTTTATTTTTTCATGTAAAAGTGATGATTCTGGTGATTCCGCAAATAACCCTTTTGCCGAAAACCTAAAAGTATTAGGTGCCTCTGCTGAAGATCTTTTATCTAATGATATTTATTCAACTATAACAGTTGAGTTTGCATATGCTAGTGGTTTTAAGCCAAAAGATGAAACTTTAACGTTATTTAGAACTTTATTAAATGAGCGTTTAAATAAACCAGGCGGGGTTAATTTTATTGAAACAGAGATAAGCAGTCCTTTAGATTCATCATTAACACTTGATGAGATTAAAAACTTAGAAACTACCCATAGAACTCAGTATACATCGGGCGATAACATAGCTGTATATATTTATTTTGCCAATGGTAACTCAAGCAATGATACAAGCTCTTCTGTTACCTTAGGAACTGCTTATAGAAATACTTCAATTGTTGTTTTTGAAAAAACCTTATTAGACTTAGTTAATAATCAAGGAAGTGATCTTTTAGTTCTTGAAGCTACAACAACACAACATGAATTTGGGCATATTTTAGGCTTAGTCGATTTATTAGATGATGATATTCATCCTGAAAATCATGAAGATTCTGCGCATCCAAATCATTGTGTTGTTGAAGATTGTCTTATGTTTTTTGAAAGTACTGATTTCAGAAGTTTACGTGGAAAAACTTCGGTTCCTGGATTCGATCCTTTATGCATAGCTGATCTTCAGGCAAAAGGTGGAAGATAATTTTTGTTTATATATTTTTGATATTTATTAAACATTATTGTAGTTTTATCCAAAATTTTTAATAATTTGCCACTTTATTTTAAATAAAGTAAGGTATGAATGTTAAAACTCAGTTTAGTATTAAAGACTTAGAAAACCTAAGTGGTGTTAAAGCACATACTATTAGAATTTGGGAAAAAAGGTACAATCTTCTAGAACCTTCTAGATCTGACACTAATATAAGGAGTTACGATTTAGAAAACCTTAAGAAATTACTTAACGTAACATTTTTATATAATGCTGGTTTTAAAATTTCAAAAATAGCTGAGCTATCTGAAGATAATGTGCTTAAAATAATACAAGAACAGTCTGAAAATAAAAAAGAAGAACATGCAATCAAATTATTTAAAACTGCAATGTTCGATTTTGATTATCAGCTTTTTTCTAAAACCTATCGTGACTTATTAGAATACAAATCTTTTCGAGAAGTATTTTTTGATATATTTCTACCTTTACTTAATGAGGTTGGCACCTTATGGCATACAGGGACATTAGATCCTTCGCATGAACGTTTTATTTCAGAATTAATAAAACAAAAAATAATTGTTGAAACTGAAAAAGTTCAGGATGACAAAAAAAATGAACCTCAAGTTTTCACTTTATATCTTCCCTATGAAGAAATTCATGAAATTGGATTATTATATGCTAATTACGAACTACTAAGTGCAGGTTTTAAAACAATCTACTTAGGCACAAATATTCCTTTAAACAGTTTAAAATATATTATAAAGCATCATAGTAGAATGACTTTTATATCTTATTTTACTGTAAAACCAGATAAAGAAAGTGTTACTGAATATATAGATAGATTTGAAAATGAAATTCATAAATTCTCTTCTTCAGATTTATGGGTGTTAGGAAGTAAAATTCAAAATGCTATAGTTCCTAAAACAAAGGTTAATGTTCAATTTATTTTAAGCCTACAAGATTTAATTCATAAAATAGAAAATCTAAAAAATAATAATATATTGATTAAATAACTTTTTGTTTAATCTTTTTGTATATTTGTTAAGCAATATGAAAAAAAACATATCCATAATTGGATCAGGATTCTCCTCATTATCCGCTGCTGCATACCTAGCAAAAGATGGTCACTCTGTAACTATATATGAAAAAAATAAAACAATAGGTGGTCGTGCCAGACAATATGAAAGAGATGGTTTTAAATTCGATATGGGACCAACTTGGTATTGGATGCCAGACGTTTTTGAGCGATTTTTTGCTGATTTCAATAAAAAATGTGAATCCTATTATGAATTAATAAAACTAAATCCAGCCTATAGCGTATATTTTGGTGAAAATGATTTTATAACTATAGAGGATACTTTAGAGAAAATTTATAAAACCTTTGAAAAAGAGGAAGAGGGAAGCTCCATAAAGCTTAAAAAATTTATGGAGGAAGCCCTTGATAATTACAACATTGCCATTAAAGATTTAGTATATAGGCCTGGAGTTTCAGCTTTGGAACTTGTCACTCCTATTACTATTAAAAAGATTGGGCAATTCTTTAGTACCATAAGCAAAGAAGTTCGAAAGGAATTTACGAACCCAAGATTAATATCAATATTAGAATTTCCTGTATTATTTCTTGGTGCAAAACCATCAAACACACCGGCCTTTTATAGTTTTATGAATTACGCAGATTTTGGATTAGGTACTTTTCACCCTAAAAATGGAATGTATAGTGTTATAAATGGTATGAAAAACTTAGTTGAAGAACTAGGAGTTACCATTAAAACAAACCAAGTAATTGAAAAAATTATTGTAGAAAAAGGAAAAGCATCTGCTTTAATTATAAATTCAGAAATAATTGATACTGATATTATAGTAAGTGGAGCTGATTATCATCACACTGAAACATTATTAAGTAAAGAGAATAGACAATATTCTGAAGCGTATTGGAATAAAAAAACTTTTGCTCCTTCAGCTCTTATGTTTTATGTAGGGTTTGATAAAAAGCTAAAAAATGTGAATCATCATACGCTATTTTTTGATGTAGATTTTGAGCAACACTCTAAAGAAATCTATGATACACCTAAATGGCCAAATGACCCCTTATTTTATGCTAGCTTTCCATCAATAACAGATTCAGAAATAGCACCAAAAGGTAATGAGAGCGGTATATTTTTAATTCCTATTGCTCCTGGTTTAGATGATATGCCTGAAGTGAGAGAAGAATATTTTGAAAAAATGATGAGTCGCTTCGAAAAAATTACCCAACAAGAAGTTAGAAGTAATATTCTATTTAAAGAATCATATTCTATCAATGATTTTAAAACTGATTACAATTCATATAAAGGAAATGCGTACGGCTTAGCTAATACATTAAAACAAACTGCTTTTTTACGTCCAAAATTAAAAAGTAAAAAGGTTGAAAATTTATATTTTACAGGGCAATTAAGTGTCCCTGGTCGAGGGGTTCCTCCTGCACTTATTTCAGGAAAACTAGTAGCAGGTTTAATTAACAAACAACTCAAATAACATGAAAGCTATCTTTGACAACATATCAGATTCATGTAACAAAACAATTACAAAAGCCTATAGCACTTCGTTTTCATTAGCTACGAAAATGCTGCATACATCTATTCGACAAGATATTTATAACATCTATGGATTTGTAAGACTCGCAGATGAAATAGTTGATAGCTTTCATGACTATGATAAAATAACATTATTTGAACGTCTAAAGAAAGAGTTAGATCTAGCACTAGATGAAAAAATTAGTATTAACCCAATCTTAAATTCATTTCAAAATACGGTTCATAAATATAATATAGAGAGACATCTTATTTATTCATTTATGAAAAGTATGGAACAAGACTTAAGTAAAAGTGTGTATAATACAGATGCCGAGTATAAAGAATACATATACGGATCTGCAGATGTGGTTGGATTAATGTGCTTACAAATTTTTGTAAAAGGTGATGAAGAAAAGTATCATGAATTAAAAGATGGTGCTATGCATTTAGGCTCAGCATTTCAAAAAATTAATTTTTTAAGAGACCTTAAGGAAGACCAAGAGGAATTAAACAGAATGTACTTTCCAAATACAAATCTAGACACCCTTGATGAAACTTCTAAAAAACAGATCATTCTTGAAATCGAAAGTGATTTGGCTAAAGGATATCAAGGGATCATTAATCTTCCTGTAGAAGCAAAATTTGGGGTTTATATGGCTTATAGGTATTACAAAAGATTATTAAAAAAACTAAATAAAGTACCCGCTATTGAAATTAAAAACACAAGAGTTAGGGTTGCAAACCATAATAAAATTTATATATTAACTAGAAGTTATGTAAAATACCAACTCAACTTAGTAAAATAAATGATAACAATTATTTGGATATTTTTAGTAATACTTACATTTCTAACAATGGAGTTTATGGCTTGGTTTACCCATAAATATGTCATGCATGGTTTTCTATGGAAATTACATAAAGATCATCATCATAAAAAACACAGTAGTTGGTGGGAACGAAATGACTTTTTCTTTTTATTCTATGCAATGGTTAGCATCGGTTGTTTTATAGGCTGGCAATACTTTGGGTTTTGGGCAGGTCTACCCATAGGGTTAGGCATATTTGCCTATGGACTTACGTATTTCATGGTTCACGATATATTTATACATCAACGTTTTAAGTTATTTAGAAATGCCGACAATTGGTATGCTAAAGGAATAAGAAGAGCACATAAAATGCATCATAAACATTTAGGTAAAGAAAAAGGTGAATGTTTTGGAATGTTGATTCCTCCAATAAAATACTTTAGAAAATGAAATTTCTATACCTTTTCTTAAATTTAGGGTCTATTATTATTCCTTTTATTTTTAGTTTCCATCCTAAAATAAAATTTTACAGTAAATGGAAATCATTATTCATAGGGATCATTGTAATGATGTCCATTTTTATACCTTGGGATATACTATTTACCAACCATGGAATATGGGGCTTTAATGAAAAATATATTACGGGTTATAAAATACTTAACCTCCCAATAGAAGAATGGTTATTTTTTATATGTATTCCCTATGCATGTCTTTTCACACATTATTGCCTCGTAAAGTTTTTTCCGAAAATTATATTAAGTGATAAAGCTTCATATCTAATCACAACATTATTATTCTTATCCATATTAATAGTACTAACTGTATATTTTTCAAAATGGTATACACTTATTAATTTTAGTTATGCGCTCATAATACTAACCTTAACATTGCTTATAAAGCCCAAATTATTAAATGAATTTTACCCAACGTTTTTAGTAATACTTCTTCCTTTTTTCATAATAAATGGAGTACTTACAGGAACTGGAATAGAAGGTCAAGTAGTTTGGTATAATGATGTAGAAAATTTAGGGTTTAGATTAAAAACGATCCCTTTTGAAGATATTTTTTATGCCCTCGGAATGTTACTCACTGTAGCATTAGTAATGAATAAAATAGATAAAAAAAATAAAAAAAGATGTTTAACATATTCAAAAAAAAGTCTGAAGCAGAGATCTTAGATCAACTTCATAAAAAAACACTAAAGCAAGCTTTTACACTCTCAAAAACGAATCGTTCTGAAAGTGATAAAAAATATGCTGAAGCTGAAGAAATTATGAAAAAAATAGAGGCTATAAATATAAAATAATATGGCTTTTTATCAATTTGAAAAAGAACAAAAAATAAACGCTTCCATTGATGAATTATGGGACTTTATTTCATCTCCAAAAAACTTAAAAGAAATTACGCCTGCGTATATGGGTTTTGATATTATTTCGAAAAATAATTCAGAAAAAATGTATCCAGGTATGATTATTAGTTATGTAGTGCGCCCTTTAATGAATTTAAAGACGAACTGGGTAACTGAAATCACTCAGGTAAAAGACAAAGAGTATTTTGTTGACGAACAACGTGTTGGTCCTTATAAAATTTGGCACCATCAACATATTCTAATCCCTGTGAAAGATGGTGTTTTAATGAGAGATATCATTAGCTACCAACCACCATTCGGAATCCTTGGAAAGATTGCAAATAAGTTAGTCATTAAAAAAAAGCTTAATGAAATTTTTGACTATAGATTTATAGCGTTACAAAATAAATTCGGTTGAAATCATGAAGCTACTTATCAGGTTTTTAGTTTTTTTAGTTTTAAACTTTACAGCTTTAGGACTTGGAAGTATTTTTACTAATAAAGGGGTCTCTTCTCCATGGTATTCAAATATAAACAAAGCTCCTTGGACTCCAGATGGATGGGTTTTTGGTTTCGCTTGGACCTCTATCATGATCTGTTTTGCTCTATATATGGCCTTCCTTTTTTTAAAGGTTGAAAAAAAGAAAGAGCTTTTAATTTTATTTGGCATTCAATGGATTCTTAATATTACCTGGAATCCTTTTTTCTTTTACCTTCAACAACCTATCACTGGGCTTATCATTATTAGTTTATTAACTGTTTTAATAGGTTATTTTCTATTCAACTATTGGTCAAAACTGAAGTTTAAAAGTGTTTTTATTTTTCCCTATCTTTTATGGCTATGTATAGCAACATCTCTTAATTTATATATTGTAATCTATAATTAGTAGCTATGAAAATTTCTATTTTTTGGGCGCGTAGGGATTTACGAATTGAAGACAATACAGCTCTTTTTAAAGCTCTTTCTTCCGGAAAAAAAGTACTTCCAATTTTTATTTTTGATGAAAATATAGTCAATGAACTTCCTAGTAATGATTCTCGAATTAGTTTTATTTACAGCACATTAAAGGAACTAAATAATCAACTAAAAAAATACGATTCTTCCTTTTTCATATTAAAAGGAAATCCTATAGAAGTTTGGAAAGAATTAATTAAAAAATTCGATATAGCCGAAGTTTATATCAATAAGGATTATGAACCTTATGGAATTCAAAGAGACGCAAGTATTTTATCATTACTTGAAGCTAATAAAATTACATTACATTCATATAAAGATCAAGTTATATTTGAAGAAAAGGAAATCGTAAAAAATGATGGAAAACCTTATACGATCTTTACACCCTATAAAAACAAATGGTTATATCATTTTCAACAGAAAAATATTGATATTCAAGATGAAGTTTCATATTCAAGCTTTCATACTTTTAATTATCAGTTTCCAAGTATAACAGAATTAGGTTTTCAATATTCAGAAATTAAAATACAGCCATTTAACTTAAGTAAAGCTGACAATTATTCAGAAAACAGAAATATACCGTCATTAGATGCTACTAGCTATTTAAGTCCACATTTACGATTTGGAACTGTTAGTATTCGACAAATCATCAGGAAGTTAAAACCTGAAAATGAAGTGTTTTTAAGTGAACTTATTTGGCGTGAATTTTTTATGCAAATTCTATTCAATTTCCCAAAAGTTATTCAAGAAAACTTTAAGCCGAAATACAACCATATTGACTGGAGAAATAATAAAACAGAATTTGAAAAATGGTGCAAAGGCAAAACTGGGTATCCACTTGTTGATGCTGGAATGAGGCAATTAAATAAAACTGGGTATATGCACAACCGCGTTAGAATGGTAACTGCAGGTTTTTTATGTAAACACTTATTAATTAATTGGCAATGGGGCGAAGCCTATTTTGCTGAAAAATTACTCGATTATGAATTATCATCAAACAATGGTAATTGGCAATGGGCGGCAGGTACAGGGTGTGATGCTGCTCCATATTTTCGAATTTTTAACCCTATTGAACAATTAAAAAAGTTCGATAATAAACACATCTATGTTAAAGAGTGGATTCCAGAATTAGAAACAACTTCTTACCCTCAACCTATCGTTGATCATAAATTTGCTCGAATAAGAGCATTAGAAAGGTACAAGAATGGTATTGAAAAGTATACTTTTTAAGACAAACCAGAGATTTTACCATTATTATCGATAGACATTCCTTCAGAAGCTGGAACAGCAGGAAGTCCTGGCATACGCATCATATTTCCAAGTATTGGAATTAAAAATCTTGCTCCAGCAGCAAATTCAAATTCACGTACTGTTACTCTAAACCCCTTAGGACGTGCTAATAACTTATCATTATCTGAAAAAGATTTTTGTGTTTTAGCCATACAAATTGGAAACTCACTAAAACCAAGATTTTCAATTTTCTTTAGATCTAATAATGCCTTTTTGGAATAATCTACTCCATCTGCACCATAAATTTCTCTAGCAATAGTCTCTATTTTTTCTTTTACAGGAGCTTTCCAATCGTATAGTTGTTTAAAATTATTTTGACCAGACGCTATTACTTTAACTACTTCTGCAGCTAACTCTTTTGTTCCTTCACCTCCTTTTGTAAACCCTTCAGAAACAATAGCTTTTACACCTAAAGCTTCACATTTTTCTTGAATTAATTTAACCTCATCTTCACTATCAGCAGGAAAAGCATTGATAGCAACCACTGGGTTCAGTCCAAATTTCTTCATATTCTCAATATGTTTTTCAAGGTTAGAAAAACCTTTTTCAACACGAGTAACATTTGCATCATTGTATTCTTCTTTTGTAGCGCCTCCATGATGACGTAATGCTCTAATTGTAGCAACTAAAACTACTGCTTTTGGTTTCAATCCTCCTGCAACACATTTAATATCTAAGAATTTTTCAGCACCTAAGTCGGCTCCAAAACCAGCTTCAGTAACTACGTATTCAGATAAAGATAATCCCATTTTTGTAGCTAGAATAGTATTGGTTCCTTGTGCAATATTTGCAAATGGTCCTCCATGAATAATAGCAGGGTTACCTTCTAAGGTTTGTACTAAGTTAGGTTTTATAGCATCTTTCAACAAAATTGCCATCGCATTTTCAGCTTTTAAATCTCTAGCATAAATAGGTGTTCTTTCCATAGTAAGACCTATATAGATATCACCTAATCGCTCTTTTAAATCGGTAAAGTCTTTAGACATACAAAGTATTGCCATTACCTCAGAAGCGGGAGTAATATTAAATCCATCTTGGCGAGGGATTCCATTTGCTGTTCCACCTAAACCAATAGTAATATCTCTTAATGAACGGTCATTCATATCCATTACTCGTTTCCAGGCAATAGTTCTTGGATCAATCCCTAAACTTCTAGTTCTTGATTGTATATTATTATCGATTAATGCTGAAAGTAAGTTATTTGCTTTTTCAATAGCAGAAAAATCACCTGTAAAATGAAGGTTGATATCTTCCATTGGTACTACTTGAGAATATCCACCTCCTGCTGCACCTCCTTTTATTCCAAAAACAGGTCCTAAAGACGGCTCTCTTAAAACCACCGTTGCTTTCTTACCAATTTTATTAAGTCCTTCTGTTAAACCAATTGAAACAGTTGTTTTTCCTTCTCCTGCTGGAGTTGGAGTCAGAGCTGTAACTAATATAAGGTTGTTTTTAGCTACTTCTTCTTCATTTATTAGACTAATAGGTAACTTTGCTTTGTATTTCCCATACATCTCTAAATCATCCTCTATAATGCCTAATCCTGAAGCAACTTCTTTAATATGCCCCATTTTATTGGATTGTGCAATCTCTATATCAGATAGAAATTTTCCAGTAGTACTCATATATTATTATTTTTGAAAAACAAATGTAGTAAAATAAGCTCAACTCTGAATTATACATAAATGAGTGATAACAATAAAAGTTTAAATATATTACTTACTTTTATCGACTTATAGTAAAGAAATGATTTCAAATATGTTACAAGGTTTAATAAATAAAAAAATAGTTGCTTTTTTAATATTAGGAAGTATTCTAATCACATTTTCTTGTAACAAAAATGATGATACTATAAATCCACTAGATCCGGATATACAGATCATTGATGAAGAGACTGAGGTATTAGATTATAGTGAACCTCCTTTTAACTTGAATGCCATCCAATCTAGTTTTTCTGAAAATATAGTGTATGGCCCTTATGATAAAAATATATTTGATATTTTTATTCCAGACTCTGAAGAACCAACTTCCTTAGTTATTTTTCTTCATGGAGGTGGATTTTTAGGGGGTGATAAATCTTATTTTTATACCACTCAACAAAACGATGCTTGGGATTTTCCTTCAGAAATATCTAACTTATTAGAAAACAATATTGCGGTTGCGAATATTAATTATAGGGTGTTACAAGAAAATGATGATGATGGTATTATTAAACCTCTTTCAGATTGTAAAAGAGCACTCCAGTTTATACGAAATAAGGCTGCTTTATTGAATATTGATAAAGAAAATATTGTTCTTTATGGAGTATCAGCTGGAGCTGGAGCCAGTCTTTGGTTAAATTTTCATGATGACATGGCAGATACATCCAATTCTGATGAAGTGTTACAGGAATCAACAAGGGTTTCGGCAACAGTAGCACTTGAAACTCAAGCAACTTATGACCTTGTTATTTGGGCACCTCGTATTTTTTCAGAATATAATATAACTTTTGAAAAACTTCTTCAATTAGATGAAAATAGAGTATTCTCCTTTTATGGGGTTAATACGCTTGAAGAAATCTATAGTCCAGAAATTGAAGCGTATCGAAATGAAGTAGATATGCTCGGGCATATAAGTAATGATGACCCTTCATTTTGGGCTAGTAATATCATTAGACCTGTAACGCTTCCAAATACTGTTGGATTAGTTACTCACCATGCTTATCATGTACAAGAGTTAAAAAACATAGCCGATATAGAAAATGTAACTAACGTCTCTTACTACGGTAACCCTCTTATTTATGAAGACACTAGTGAAGAAACTGCTGTAGACTTTATTGTAAGAAAACTTAACGAGTAATAAATTAAGAGTACATTTTATCTCTCATTTCTTTTATTTTCGAATCATTCATATATTCATCAAAGGTCATAAAACGATCAATCACACCCTTTGGTGTTAATTCAATTACTCTATTTCCTACAGTTTGTGCAAACTCATGATCATGCGTGGTAAGTAAAACGGTTCCTTTAAAGCTTTTAAGTGAATTATTAAATGCTGTAATCGACTCTAAGTCTAAGTGATTTGTAGGTTCATCCAGTTTTAGAACATTCGCACGTAACATCATCATTCTGCTTAACATACAACGCACTTTTTCACCTCCAGACAACACACTACATTTCTTTAAAGCCTCTTCTCCACTAAAAAGCATTTTTCCAAGAAACCCTCTAATATAAACCTCTTCTCGTTCTTCTTCAGTTGAAGCCCATTGACGAAGCCAATCTACTAAGCTCATATTATTATCGAAAAAATCATGGTTGTCTAATGGTAAATAACTTTGTATAGTAGTTACTCCCCATTTAAAATCTCCACTATCCGCTTTTGAGTGACCGCTTATTATTTCATAAAAAGCAGAGGTTGCTCTAGAGTCTCTAGAAAACAAGACAACTTTATCCCCTTTATTCAGATTAACATCTATGTCTTTAAATAATATTTCACCTTCTAAAGAAGCAGTTAATTTTTCAATATTTAGTATTTGATCTCCTGCTACTCTATCTCTATCAAAAATAATTGCAGGGTATCTTCTACTTGATGGTTTTATTTCAGAAACATTTAATTTTTCAATCATTTTTTTTCTACTAGTTGCCTGTTTAGACTTGGCAACATTTGCAGAAAATCTTCTAATAAATTCTTCTAACTCTTTTTTCTTGTCTTCAGATTTTTTATTTTGCTGAGATCGCTGTCTTGCAGCTAATTGACTACTCTCATACCAAAATGTATAGTTTCCACTAAAGTGAGATATTTTTCCAAAATCAATATCACTAATATGAGTACAAACTGAATCAAGAAAATGACGGTCGTGAGAAACAACAATGACACAGTTATCATAATTTGCTAAGAAATTTTCTAACCAAGTAATGGTTTCGTAATCCAAATCATTGGTAGGCTCATCCATAATCAAAACATCTGGATTGCCAAAAAGTGCTTGTGCTAATAAGACTCTCACTTTTTGTTTTCCATCAAGATCACTCATAGAAACAGAATGATGTTCTTCTTTTATCCCTAAATTTGAAAGTAAGGTAGCTGCATCACTCTCCGCATTCCAGCCATTCATTTCTTCAAAAGCAATTTGAAGTTCTCCTATTCTATCTGCGTTTTTATCATTATAATCTTCGTACAGTTTATCCATTTCAGATTTAACTGCAAATAATTCTTTATTTCCTCTAACGACAGTATCCAAAACTATAAAATCGTCAAAAGCGTTGTGTTCTTGTTCTAACACAGACATTCTTTTTCCTGGCTCTAAATGTACTTGTCCTGAGGTGGCATCTCTTTTTCCAGATATAATCTTTAATAAAGTTGATTTTCCGGAACCATTTGCACCAATAATTCCGTAGCAATTTCCTTGAATGAATTGAGTATTAACATCATCAAAAAGTACTCGTTTACCAAACTGTACCGATAAATTTGAAACTGATAGCATATCGTTATATTTCTTTATTAAATTTTGCGCAAAAGTAATTATTTAACCTTGATAATAGCAAGCTGTTTGACAAAATATTTTAATACTAATAAAATGATTAGCAGTATGTTTCATGAAAAATTAGTTTATTATTCTTTTAACTTGGAATTAACAGTAAGAAAGACAACAGTCTATATTTTTGTGTAAGTAACAAGCAAATTTATATATGAGTAAAAAAATACTGTTTTTTTTATCTACATTAATATTAATATCCTGTAATAACTTAGATCAAAATGAGTCTAATTCTACATGGATTGGTGGGCAAATTGTGAACCCTAAAGGAGATTATGTATTATTATATAAAGAAGAAAAATTAATAGACAGTGTTAAATTAAATCGAAATAATAATTTTATATACAAATCGGATAGTTTAACAGAAGGCTTATACTCTTTTAGACATTATGAATATCAGGTGTTTTATATCACACCAAAGGATAGTTTAATGATTCGGGTAAATACGATCGATTTTGATGAATCACTTTCTTATTCTGGAATAGGGGCCGAAAAAAATAATTTTATAATGGATATGTTTCTTTTGAATGAAAAAGAAATAGACATATTACCACAGCTATACACTTTATCTCCTGTTGCTTTTGAAAAACAAATAGATTCATTTAAAAACATTAGATTAAAAATCTACCATAATTTTAAAGTTAAAAATAATCCAGATTCTACTTTCACTAAAGTTGCTGAAGCGAGTATTAATTATGATTACTACTCGAAAAAAGAATTATATACTTCCGTGAATTTAAATAAAAAAGATTCGCTTTTCTATGAAGATTTAACTGAAGGCTTTTTTGATTATAGAAATGATATAGATTTTGGAAGTGAATTATTACGTTCTTATTTCCCATATTATCGTTTTCTATATCGCTATTTTGATAATATTACCTTTCAGAAATATAAAAAATCTGGCCATTATAATAGATATTCCTTTTCACATCAATACAATAAATTAATAATTATAGACAGTTTGGTCACCAATGATTCATTACAAAATAATTTGGTTAAAAATATTGCCCATAAATATTTAATGGATTGTAATAATTCAAAAAATCAAGAAAAAATGCTGCGTTTATTTCAGAAAATAAACACGAATGAAAATCATCAAGATTTTATAACCCATCTAGCAAAAGCCTCAATGAATTTGACTGCTGGCAATAAAATTCCTAATTTATTACTTGCTTCTGCAGATCAAACTATAAAAGATTTACATAGCCTTATCACTCAACCCACAGTAGTATTTTTATGGTCTTCAAATTCAATTAAGCACTATAAAGAAGCCCATACAAGAGCAGTTTTATTAAGAAATAAATACCCTAACTTTAACTTTTTAGCAATTAACACTGATAAACAATATAACAATTGGATCTCAATTGTAAATAAGTTTGAATACAATCCTTCTTTCGAATTTCAATTTGAAAATATTGAAGAAGCAGAAAAAAAATTAGTTATTAATTCTATTAATAAGGCATTTATAGTTAATAAAGATGGTACCATTATAGATGGAAACACAAATCTATTTAACCCAAAAATTGGCGCTATTTTAAAGAAATATTAATTTCCTTTTTTATAATCCTCTAAAAATTTAGCTAAACCAATATCAGTAAGTGGGTGTTTTAAAAGACCCTCAATAGAAGATAATGGTCCCGTCATCACATCTGCCCCTAATTTTGCACAATCTATTACATGCATTGTATGACGAACTGAAGCTGCAAGTATTTGAGTTTCAAAACCATAGTTGTCATAAATATGCCTTATTTCTCCAATAAGATGTAATCCATCTGTAGAAATATCATCCAATCTACCTATAAATGGTGATACGTAAGTCGCACCTGCTTTTGCTGCTAAAAGCGCTTGTCCTGCAGAAAACACTAAAGTTACATTTGTTTTAATCCCTTTATCACTAAAATATTTTGCAGCTTTTATACCATCTTTTATCATTGGAAGCTTCACAACAATTTGAGAATGCAATGCAGCTAACTCTTCTCCTTCAGATACCATTCCGTCAAAATCGGTTGCAATAACTTCAGCAGAAACATCGCCATCAACAATGCTACATATATCTACATAATGTTGTAAAATATTATCTCTACCCGTAATTCCTTCTTTTGCCATTAACGATGGGTTTGTAGTAACTCCATCTAAAACCCCTAAATCTTGAGCTTCACGTATTTGGTCTAAATTTGCAGTATCGATAAAAAATTTCATAGCTGTAGTTTTTATTTATTGGTTCTAAATTCTTGGTAAAAATACAGAAGATTAAAAGTAGATTTTACATTTAATTAAAAAAGTTTCCAATAAATAATGTTAATAGTTTAAAATGAAATTATTTCAACTTATAATGGTTCATTAACATCTTTTCGTAGGTTTTGCTTGGCAACACTCTTTTTAAGAATATGGAGCATTTTTGCAAAAGTGAACCTACTTTATAAGCTACTTTTGGTTTTGCTGTTTCAATGATTCGAAACACTTCTTTAGCCATTTTTATAGGATCTTCTCCATGAGAAACATGCTCATTCATCATTTGCAGTGTTTTTCCATAAGAATCCTTATATGGAGAATTCTCTAATTCGGGACAATGATATCTTCCAGCAGCTATGTTCGTTGCAAAATCGCCCGGTGCAATCGTTGCCATTTCTATTCCAAATTGTTTGACCTCCATTCTATAAGCTTCTGTAGTCATCTCTAAAGCTGCTTTGGATGCAGAATATAATCCACGATAAGGCAATCCCATATACCCAGCTATTGAAGTAATATTGAGAACCAAACCACTTTTTTGATCTCGCATAAATGGTAATACTTCCTTAATTACATTTAAGGGTCCATGAAAGTTAGTGTCAAACGCTTTTTTAATTTCTATATCGGGAGTTTCTTCAATGGGTCCAGTAATTCCTACTCCTGCATTATTGATAAGGACATCAATTCGAGATTCTTTTTCAATAACCTGCTTAATTGCCTCTTTAATAGAAGCTGGCTGAGTAACATCTAATTGTATAAGTTGAAAAGAACTGTTTTCGTTTAATCTATCTGGGTTTCTACTGGTTCCATAAACCTTAAAGCCTTTTTCAGAAAGATAATTTCCTATGGACTTACCTATCCCTGATGATCCTCCTGTGATTAAAACAACTTTTGACATAGATTGTATCTCTCTTTAATTCAATGAGATATTCAACAAAGATGGTATTACGCATTTAATTATCCAAATTGAATTTGAAATTATTATTTTACTATATAAATCAGGAAAATAAAGCGCATAAAAAATGGCAAGCTACCTACATCACACTGCTACGACCATATACCCTTGCTGTGTTCCCACCCTGGGGGATTAAACAGGAGCTAGTTGTGTAGGACTTGCCGGTGCAAATATACGCCAATTTGTAAATTTCACAATGAAAACATTACAAATTGCGTTATATATTTTATTTTTGATTTTTAATAAAAAAAAGCTAATAAAAAGTAAGTATATGAAATTATATAAAGCAGTAACACTGATTACTTTAGTGTTTATAATTAATAGTTGTGGAAATAAAACAAATGAAAATGATTCACTTTTTTCACTTAAAATTAATAATTCAAAAAAGATTTATATACTTGATGACACTATAAATCTAAGTATTGAAAACAAAAAAAACAGGGCTATTGACTCTGTTTCATATAGCATCAATGACCTTTACGTAGGTTCTTCTAAAAAAAACACCACTTCCGAAGTAAAACTAAATAATCAAAAATTAGGACAACGCATTATCGCTGCTAAAATCTATTCTGAAGGAGCCGTTTTTGAAACGAATCATAAAATAAAAATTGTTGCTGCAAAGAAACCTATTTTATACACGTATACTATTTTAGAGACCTATCCTCATGATATTAATGCATTTACTCAAGGATTAGAATTTAAAGGAGATACATTAATTGAAAGTACGGGACAATACAAAACATCTACACTAAGAAAAACGAATTATAAAACCGGAGAGATTTATAAAAAAGTAGACATTGGTAATCAATATTTTGGGGAAGGTTTGACCTTTTTAAACGATAAAATTTATCAACTTACATGGCGTGAAAAAACAGGATTTATTTACGATGCAAATACCCTTGAAAAAAAGGGAACTTTTGTGTATGGTAAAAGTAAAGAAGGTTGGGGGCTTTGTAATAATGGCGAAAAAATATATAAAAGTGATGGAACTCAAAGAATATGGCAATTAAACAGCAATACACTTGCAGAAGAAGATTACATTGAAATTTATACCAATACTAGTAAAATAGACAGTGTTAATGAGTTAGAATGGGTGGAGGGTAAAATTTATGCTAACATCTACCAAAAGGACGCTATTGCTATTGTAAATCCAAATACAGGTGCCGTAGAAGGTGTTATTAATCTAAAAGGATTAAAAGATAAAGTTACTCAACACAAATCAATAGATGTTTTAAATGGTATTGCTTATAAAGGTGAAAAAAACATACTGTATATTACCGGAAAAAAATGGGATAAACTTTTTAAAATTGAAATCTCAATAAAATAATTTTAATCATTTATCTTTTGTTTCCAAGTCAATGTTAACACCCCTATTCTTGAAATAATAAAAGTTAACGTGCCAAAAAGTGTTGATAAAAATGAAACTTTAAGACCACCAGCAAAGATTTCTGTACTTATATTTCCTACTCCACCTATTGCATCAAAAGCAGTAATTAACCCTAATATTGACCCAAAAAAACCAATCACTAATCCTAAAAGACTAAATTCTACCACTAGGCTTTTCATTTTATTAGATTGTAATGGATTACTAGTTAATTTTTTAAAGGCAAGTACTAAAAACAACATCGCCAGAATAAAACAAATCAAAATTAATGACATTATAACGAAACCTCCTTCATTGAAACGCTCTACTACCGTAGAAAAAATATTTTGACTAGTCATTAGATTTAAATATATCATCATTTTTGTAATTTACTGTTTTTTAATAAAAGTTTTTGAAGTTTCACCTGCCATTGTAAACAATACTGTTCTTTCTACTTTGTTAAATTTTAAGTGTACTCCAATCGATTCTAATACAAATTCGTATTTGTTCGTAGATTTTAGTTGTTTTAAATCACTTCCTTCAGGAGCTCCCTTTAAGAATTTCCCATCTGTTTCAAATATTAAATCGAAAGGCAACTCTTCACAAGAATAAGTCCCACTAAACGAATTTAAATCCTCTTCTGAAACCTCGAAACTTTCAAAACTCGGAATTACAATTTCACCTCCCTTTATTACTGTTAAAAGATTAAGCGCTAAAGGCATTAAACCATAATCAAGAGCATTAGCATTTATAGCTAAGCAAATCTTAAGTTCAGGTATATAAACTACAAAAGATTTAAATCTATCGATACCTCCATTATGCGCAAATATTTTAATTCCATCTTTTACTGTCCTAAAAATACCACTTCCAAAATCATCCTTTATAGTCGTCATTACATTAAAACTTTTGGCTGACATTAATTTATCTGAAAACAGGGCATCCATAAATAAAATTAAATCTGAAGGATTAGAAACGATCGCTCCAGCTCCACCGGGATTACTCAAATGGGCTTGATTGGCTAAGTTTAGTGTGCCAAATTCATCATAAAAATAAGAAACACTTTCAAAATTATTGACATTAATAGTGCCTCCGTAATAAGTGTTTTTGAGCCCCAATTTTGAAGTAACTCTATATTTTAAAATTTCTGAATAAGTTCTTCCTTCAACCTGTTCTAAAATATAACCTAAGAGCAAATAGTTGGTATTGCTATATTCGTTTTTTTCTCCTGGTTGAAAATCCAAAGAATATTTTTCAATTCTCGATAACATATCACTTTGGGTTGAAGCTATTGTTTCATCAAAATTTTCATCGCTTGTAATATTAAATAAGCCACTACTATGATTTAATAAGTTTGAAATTTTAATTTTTGAGGCATTCTTTAGCTTCGGAAAATATAATGAAAGAGGATCTTCTAATTTTATTTTTCCTTCATCTACTAATTGAAAAATCATCGTAGCAGTAAAAGTTTTTGTTATTGAACCAATTCTGTATTTAGATGCCTTAGCATTTAAAGTGGTATCATTCTCTGAAATATATTGATATCCAACTGATTTCTGATACACCTCTTTACCCTTTTGTAAGATGGAAACACTTCCCATCATTTTATTTTGTTCAAATAAAGTTTCTAAATACGTATCTATTTGTGTATAATTTGGGCTTTGAGCAATGGTTATATTCGTAATAAACAGAATAAAATAAATAACATTTTTCATGTAAAAGGATTTTTAATTTACCTCAAAACTAGCTCAAACATATTTTCGAAAAATTAAAAAACGACCAAAACCACTTATACCCCTTAATATAACCATTTTAATAAGGAGTATCTAATATTGCAGCATAGTATGCAAAAAAGAGGGCTAAATTGGTTATCTATCTTATAAGTTATGGCTTCCCTAATTATATATTTATATTGCGAAAGCATGAATAAAGCAACATTGTATATAAAATTATTTGGACGAATAATACTTCACATTCTTTTTTGGTGTGGAGTCCTTTTATTTTACACCTACTTTTTTGGTTATGGAAGTACCAATTTAGATTATGTACTCCGCTTTTCCTTGTTCTTATTACCGATAACAATTGCCACCACCTATTTTTCGGTGTATAAATTAATTCCTTCTTATCTTATTAAAAAAAAATATTTTCAGTTTATTCTTTATAGCGGTTATACCATAATTATATCAAGCTACCTGATTGTAATTTCTATATTTTATGGATTAATATTCCTGTCGAAATTTAAATATGACGAGATGGCTCCAATTAGCCAAAATCTATTTTTTGTAATGTTAGGAGTTTATATCGTTACGATTATCGCAAGTACCGTGAAGCTTTTTAAACTTCATTTAAAAAACACCAAAAACACTAACTTGCTGGAAACGAAAATTTTAGAAACTCAGCTTAAACTGAAAGAACAAGAGCTACATTATTTAAAAATGCAGATTCATCCTCACTTTCTGTTTAACACATTAAATACCTTATATGGATTTGCATTAAAAAAAGCAGATGAAACTCCAGAAATGATTATTAAACTTTCTAATCTCTTAGATTATTTATTGTACCAATCTGACAAACCATTTGTTGCTCTTTCCGAAGAAATAAATCATATAGAGGATTATATAGCATTAGAAAAAATGCGCTTTAATGATTCATTAGATATTTCATTCCAAGTAAACAATAGTTCTAAAGATTATAAAATTGCTCCCATGTTATTAATTCCATTTGTTGAAAATAGTTTTAAACATGGAACTTTATCAGAAGGCATTTTACATATTGATATAGAATTATATATTGAAGATACAAGCCTTCATTTTTATATAGAAAATACTTCTTCAAAAAAAGAATTCAATCCAATCGGTATCGGTTTAGAAAACATAAAAAAAAGATTACAACTATTATATGGAAATCGACATCAACTTCATATAAATAATGACAATAATACCTTTAGCGTACATTTACAAATAGATAATTTAATACATGGATAAAAAAATTTCCTGCCTTATTATAGATGATGAAAAGATGGCTAGAGAAATCTTAGAAACGCATCTTTCAAAAATAAAAAACATTCAAGTTATTGCCAGTTGTAAAAGTGCCTCTGAAGCTTTTACCTATTTAAGTAATCAAACTATTGACTTAATTTTATTAGATATTAATATGCCTGAGATTTCAGGAATTTCATTTGCAAAATCTATTAATAAAGAGGTGAAAATTATTTTTACAACGGCTTATCGAGATTATGCAATTGAAGGCTTCGAACTAAAAGCAGTTGATTATCTATTAAAACCTATTACGTACGAGCGTTTATTAAAAGCAGTTAACACTTATTTTGAAGTGTATGCTCCTTTAAAGCATGAGAAATTAAATGAAAAAGAACCAAACGATTTTATGTTTGTTCGTTCTGATCGAAAAATGATAAAAATTGATTTTTCTTCAATCTATTATATTGAAAGTTACAGTGATTATATTAAGATTAACTTAGACGATAAGATTATAACCACTCGTGAAACAATAAGTGCTATTGAAGCTAAATTACCTTCCAATTTATTTTTACGTATTCATAGGTCTTACATTATTTCAATTTCACATATTAGCTCGTTTACCAATGAGCATATTACAATTAAAAACAGCTCATTGCCTATCAGTAGAAGTTATAAAAAAGCTGTTTTACAACAATTAGATCAGTTTTAGACCTTTCACTGATTAAAAAGGTTCTATTCTCTATGAATATAAACCGATAAACGGTATATTTATAACGGATATAACGAGTTGTAGCACATGCTAATATCTCTCTATATCACCAATAGACAAAAACCAACTATTATGACAAAACCATTCATAAGTAAAAATGTAATTATTGTGGCGCTCGCGCTTTTCAGTTTCTTCTCAAACAATGTGTCCGCTCAGCAAAAAGTCCAGGTTTTCGTGTTAGCGGGCCAGTCCAACATGCAAGGGCAAGGTAAGATTTACGATGGTTCAAACGGTGCTATTGGAGTTATTATGGCAACATTTACACCATCATGTCCTGATATTGGTGAAAATTGTGACTTCACATTTAATATGTATGATAGCTACGGAGATGGATGGAACGGTTGGATATATGATTTTGTGCAAGACGGAGTTGTTGTAGCAACAGAAACATTATCTGAAGGTTTTGAAGGTACCGCTATAGTAACTCTTGATGACGAAGTTCCTTGTAACATTGTTGTAAATAGTGCTGGGGCATATGGAGCTGAGATTTCATGGACAGTAACAAATCCATTCGGAGATGTTGTAGCAACAATGACAGGACAAAACGAAAGTTATCCCTCCCTTAACACACTTTTAGATGTCATAGAAAACGATGCGGATGATCAGTGGTCCATGCTTGGAATAGATGGAGACTGGAATGTCTTGGACAATGCATTTCTATACTTCGAAAATGGGGATGGGGACATCATTCGAGACAATGTCTCAATTGGGCAAGGGGCTAATCCTAATTTGATCGGACCTGAATTGATGTTCGCATATCAGATGGACCAATATTACCAAGATCCGGTCCTGATAATCAAGACAGCCTGGGGTGGCTTGAGTTTAGCCGAGGATTTCCGACCACCGTCAGCAGGCGGAACAACGGGAGCCTACTACCATGAAATGATTGAGATAGTGGAGTATGTAACAGCGAACATCATTACAGAGTTTCCCGACCTAGAAATAAGTGAGTTTGAAATTGCTGGATTCGCCTGGTTCCAAGGATGGAATGATGGTGCTTCTGAAGATTTCTTGAACGAATACGAAAGCAACTTGAACCACTTAGTCACTGACGTACGAAATGATTTGGATGTCCCAAACCTTCCCTTTATTATTGCAAGTTCAGGACAAGGTGGGTATGAAACCCATTCGGGCTGGACACAAGACATGCAAGAAATAATCTCTGTAGCCCAAGAGAATGTGGGTTGTGACGACATAATTTATGGAGGAACCGTGGGATTTGTCGATACCAAACCTTTATATATGGCCTTTTCTGAATCACCAGACGATGCGATATACCACTACAACAACAATGCTTTAACATTCTTAAATATTGGAAAATCGATAGGTGATGAGATGATACTCGCGATCAACGATATGGCCTTTTGCACTGATCTCTCGTCCGGTGACACTGTAACCGATAAGGACAATTGGGTTAACTTATATCCCAATCCAACTAAAGGCAACCTCAGAATTGATCTAGGAGAGGTTTATTCCAAAATAAATGTGGTCGTAAGAAACTCAATTGGAAAAAAAGTATTTCAGAATGAATTCGCTGTTTCTAATCGAATTGAATTTTTTCTTGAAGGAGCAAGTGGTGTTTATTTCATTGAAATCACTAGTGAGAATAACAAGGATGTACTAAAAATTATAAAAGAATAAAAAACGTGCAACAACAATGTATATAAGCCACTAAAATGGCTAATATACTAACCGTTATAAGTAATCTTGATAAAAGAAAATATACAAGAATTATTAAATAGTTTATCTGATAGAGAACTTGCATACTTTTCTAAATATCGTCGTTATGAATTTATGGCTGAATCTCAAAAGAAGATTCAATCCGAACTGGAGAAAAGGAATATCACAGAATCAAGAATAGAGTCATTGATTAATATAGTGGAAAGTATTACAAATGAAAATTGTCCACGCTGTCCATCAGAAAACTTTATTGATATAAAGGATGTTGAATTAAGGACTTCAAATTATGCGTCATATGAAGTAGAAATCAATTCTCGGAAATGTAGGATTTGCGCCTATAACGCCTAGAAAGACAAAGCCATTAATTGGAAAGTTCGATTGAATAAATGGAAGGGAAAGTATTACTGGAAAAGGTTCAAATAAAAACTACGTACAACAACGTATAACGCAAATGGCTCTCTTTAGAATATAAACCAACTAGTTTCGTGTCCCAAAAGACTTTTTTATACTTCTCTCTTCTGAAACAAAGAAAGCAAAATATATAATAAAATAACAACAGGTATTGCAATAAACTTTAAAACAATGATTGCTATTAATGAAAGCAATAAAAAGATATATCTAATTCTATTAGAGCCAAAATCCCAAGTTTTAAATTTTAAACCAAATAATGGGATTTCAGCATTTAATAAAACACTACTCAAAATTGTAAGTCCGATTAAAAACCATTGATTTAAAAATATACTTGTTATTAATTCAGAATTCTGAAAAGCTAAAATTAAAGGTAAACTCAAAATAAGTAAAGTGTTGGCAGGAGTAGGTAAACCAATAAAGCTTGTGGTTTGTCTCATGTCAACATTAAATTTTGCCAATCGATATGCAGAAGCCAAGGCAATTAATAATCCTATAAAAGGAAGGTATTGAATTTTTATCGCTGCCCAATTCATAGTAGAGCTATGTTCATAATTAAATTGTAAAGTGTCTCCCGTAATTGATTGACTTAGTAGCTGAACCATGACTATACTTGGCACCAAACCACTCGTAATCATATCTGCTAAGGAATCAAATTGTAGCCCGATTTCGCTATGAGCATTTAATAAACGTGCCGCAAGCCCATCAAAAAAATCGAAGAAAATACCCAAAAAGGCAAAAAAGGAAGCGGTTACCAGATCACCTGAAACTGCAAAAAAAACAGCAACACATCCGCAAAGCAGATTCATGGAGGTAATTATATTAGGTATTTGTTTTATCATGGTTATTGATTAAATGCTTTAATAATTGAATTAGCTATAAATGAACTTTTCGCTTTAGACATTATTTTTATTATTTCTAACGATTCTTTAAGTAACCTTTCTAATTCAATTAATTCTTTAGTTAGATTAGAGTCACTAATAATTTCTAGCTAGAATTCAGTTTCATCTGCCTCTTCAACAACAATACATATTTTACTGAAAAATTCTTTTTTAGATCTTGCCCTACAAGCAGCTCTATAATTTGCTGCAGTTGAAGTTACTGATTTTATTAATTGATATGATACTACAGAAGAAGCTTTGCTATTTTTTAATGAATTAAAAAAAAAATTACATCTACTGCAAATTTCTTTGTCCTTTTTTTCATCAATTTAATAAATTGCTCTTTTTCTGTCATAATCATTTATTCTTTTATTGATTCGCCCATTATAACATTTTACCCTTAAATAATGTAAAAATATAAAAGTATTTACGTCTATTACTATAATCATGCAATATGTATTTAATTTTATAGTTTAATTATCTGTAAAATAGTAAGATATTTGCTTAAAATTAATAGCTTGAAGAAGATTTTATTTATTGTTATAGCGGTATGGGCTTTCACTTCAGAAAGTCAGACGGTTCGAAAATATTCAAATGAGTTTATGAATATTGGTGTCGATGCGGCTGCTTTTGGTCTGGGTAATGCAGTTGTCGCCTCTACTAATGATGTTAATTCAGGGTATTGGAATCCTGCAGGACTTGTTGGTTTAGAAGACAAACAGATATCTATTATGCATTCCTCCTACTTTGCAAATATTGCAACCTACGACTATGCTGGTTTTGCAATGCCTTTAGACAATAGAAGTGCTATGGCATTTTCAATTATACGTTTTGGAGTCGATGATATTCTAAATACCACTCAATTAATAGACGACCAAGGGAATATTGACTATAACCGTATTAGTTTATTTTCTACAGCAGATTATGGATTAACTTTTTCATATGCGCGTGAATTACCCTTAGATGGTTTTAATATTGGAGTGAATGCAAAAGTTATTCGTAGAGTTATTGGTGATTTTGCTTCTTCATGGGGATTTGGTGTTGACGTAGGAATTCAATTCAAGAAAAATGATTGGAATATAGGATTAATGGCGCGTGATATTACAACCACGTTTAATTCTTGGGCGATTGATGAAGATAAATTTGCTGAAATATCTGCGGCAGTTGAAGGACAAAACCAAGAATTACCAGAAACCACTGAGATTACCATTCCTAAATTACAATTAGGAATCGCTAGAAAATTTGTATTTCATCATGATTATGTGCTGTTGGCTGAAGTTGATTTTAATTTTCGCTTTACTGAAACCAATGATATCATTTCTACTTCTTTTACGAGTATGACACCTGCAGCAGGATTAGAATTTGGGTACATTGACCTTGTATTTGTAAGAGCTGGAGTAGGTAACTTTCAAAATGTAACCCAATTAGATGGCAGTGAATCTGTAGGTTTTCAACCTAATATTGGAGTTGGTTTTAAATACAAAGGAATTCAAGTAGATTATGCACTTACCGATATTGGAGATCAAAGTGCCGCATTATATTCTAATGTATTTTCTGTGAAAATTGATTGGGGAATTTTTAGATAATACCTATGAAAAAAAAATACATCCTTTTATTAGTTTTACTTTCCTTCTTATTTCCTATAGATATAAGTGCCCAAGAAATTATTCTTTCTGAAAAAACTGAAGTCAGTATTTTAACTATAGGCCCAGGCAAACAATTGTACGATTCATTTGGCCATAGTGCATTCAGAATAAGAGATTCAGAAAAAGGATTGGACCTTATTTATAATTTTGGCGTATATGATTTTAACACTCCAAATTTTTACACAAAATTTGCTCAAGGTAATTTACTTTATAAATTAGATACTGGAAGTTTTGGACCTTTTTTCGATTATTACAAAAGACAGAATAGGTATGTTAAAGAACAGCAATTAGCACTTTCACAGGAAGAAAAGCAAGCCATATTTAATTTTCTTCAGAATAATGCAAAACCCGAAAACAGAGATTATTTATACGATTTCTTTTATGATAATTGTGCTACTAAAATTCGGGATGTTTTAACTGAAGTTATTGGAGATAATCTAGTGTACAATAATTCTCATATTACAGAAAACTATTCGTATCGCGAATTAATTCAGAAAAATGTACACTATAATACTTGGGGTAGTTTTGGGATGGATGTCGCTATAGGAGCTGTTGTTAATAGAAAAGCACCTCCCATGGATTATCAGTTTTTACCGGAGTATATTTTTAAAGGAGCTGAAAATGCTACCATTAGTAGAAGTGGCACTTCTGAAGATTTAGTGAAAAACACCATTGTATTATATCAAAATAAAGTAGCGAAATCTAACATTAACTTTTTCACTTCGCCTTTATTTATTTTTGGATTAATAGGGCTACTGATACTTTATATCACTTTTAAAGATTATAAAAATAAAAAAAGAAGTAGGTACTTAGATGCTATACTATTTTTTATGACAGGATTGATTGGTGTATTTTTGCTTTTATTATGGCTAGCAACCGATCATTCTTCTACTGCAAATAATTATAATTTGCTTTGGGCTTTTCCTTTTAATTTATTGCTATGTATTGCTATTACTAAGAAAAACCCTAAATCTTGGATCCGGAAATATCTAATCTTTTTGGTATTGATTATTTTTCTAATTTGCCTACACTGGATTACAGGAGTACAAGGTTTTGCAATAGGAATGATCCCTTTATTAATTGCATTAGTAGTTCGATATTATTACATCATTACTACATTTAAAAAATAGATCTCTTTATTTATTGCCCTCTGAAGAAAATGATTGTACTCAGGGTTTTAAATATAATGTTAATATCTAGAAAAAAGCTCCTATGTTTTATGTAGTATAAATCGTATTGCAGCTTCTCTAAGGCATCATCTTGAGACTCCCCATACTTTGTATTTACTTGAGCCCAACCTGTAACTCCTGGCTTAATTATATGCCTAATTTCGAAAAAAGGTATCTGTTCTGAAAGTTGTTTTACAAAAACTGGGCGCTCAGGACGAGGACCAATCACACTCATTTCACCTTTAATAACATTTATGAATTGTGGAATTTCATCTAATCTAGACTTTCTTAAAAAACGTCCAAATTTTGTAACTCGGCTGTCTCCTTTAGAAGCAAATTTAGCTCCATCCTTTTCAGCATCAACCACCATACTTCGCAATTTATATATTTTAAAAAGTTTGCCATTTCTACCAACTCTTTCTTGGAAATAAAACAAAGGGCCTTTATTTGCGAATAGGTTTCCTATGATTAAAATGGGTGATATTAAAAGCCCAAAACTTAAGCCTAACACTGAAAAAAATAAACCTAATATTCTATGAAAAAAAAGATACAGTTTATTTTGATTACTTCTACTAAATGGAAAATATCTGTAAAAATCCTTATCAACATGCTGCACAGGAACTCGATGCGTTATTTCTTCATACACCTGAGTATATTCTCTTATAACAACACCATTCTCTAGTAAATTTATTAACTGATTAGAAAGCATGGCTGAAATACCTTCTGCCTGAGGACTTGCTACCACTATTTCTGAAATAGTATGTTCAATAATAACATCTGAAATATCTCTCTTACCAAATTTCAATAACTTACTAGTATAATTAAATGAATAAGTTTGTTGGCTCGTATTAATAAAGCCAATTACCTTATAATTAGGGTCTGATTTTTCTAGAGAAGCAACAATAGAATCTATATCTTTTTCACTACATAAAAGCAGTACTCGTTTAAAAAATCGAGGTGCAGATATTAACACGATATAAGCATAACGCCAGATAAATAATGAAAGGTTTACTGAAATATAAAAATAAATGATTTGTAAACGATTCTCAGGAAGTTCGGGAGTAAAGAAAGGCGTTAATAAATAGAATAATACGGTAACCGATGATGTTAAGATTATATTCTGAATAACTACTTCAAATTTACTGGCCTTTTGCAGGTTATACAACTCAAAAATTGTAGCAAAAATTGTTAGATAAACACCGAGTACTATTGACCAAACCCAGTGTTGTGCATTAATTTTAAAGTAATCGAAATCAAAAACCAATCCAACTAAATAAAGTAAAGATAAAACGCTGACAATGTCAAAAAAGCGTAATAAGACTTTTCTCTCAGAAATATCAAAATGTATATTTGACTTTTGAGTCATGTGTTGGATTTAGCCAGTTAAAAATAAGGATTATTCACTTAAAATAACATCCCATTTCGTTTTAACTTTTTGCCAATCGAATGTTTCAACTAGTTTTCTTGCATTAACTGAAAGGTTTTCAGATGCAAATGGATGATTTATTAGGTGCAATATTTTTTCTGCGAAAAGGTGTTCCTCTTTTGGCTCTACCAAAATACCTGTAGCGTTGTTTTCAATCAAAAATGGAATTCCTCCCACATTTGTAGATATTACTGTTAAGCCTAAAGCCATCCCTTCGATTACACTCACAGGAGTATTATCGAAATTTGTAGTATTAATAAAAATATCATATTCTTTTGAAAGATCAATCCATTTTTATTTACTTAGTTTGCCTGTAAATGTAATTGGCAACCTTTTTTCCTCTACACTTTTTTTACATTTTTATAATAAGCCTCCTACTTCTGGTCCAACCATAAATAAACTTACAGGACTCCCTTTTTAATAAGTAATTCCACAATTTTAATCGCTAATGTAGGTAAGAATTTTCTTTCATAAATATCAAAATGTATATTTGACTTTTAAGTCATGTGTTGGATTTAGCCGTTTAAAAATAAGGATTATTCACTTAAAATAACATCCCATTTCGTTTTAACTTTTTGCCAATCGAATGTTTCAACTAGTTTTCTTGCATTAACTGAAAGGTTTTCAGATGCTAATGGATGATTTATTAGGTGTAATATTTTTTCTACGAAAAGGTGTTCATCTTTTGGTTCTACCAAAATACCTGTAGCGTTGTTTTCTATCAAAAATGGAATTCCTCCCACATTTGTAGATATTACAGGTAAGCCTAAAGCCATCCCTTCGATTACACTCACAGGAGTATTATCGAAATTTGTAGTATTAATAAAAATATCATATTGTTTTGAAAGATCAATCCATTTTTCTTTACTTAGTTTACCTGTAAATGTTATGGGTAAGTTCTTTTTTTCAACTTCCCTTTTACATTCCTCTAATAAGCCTCCTACTTCTGGTCCAACCATACATAAGCTTACAGGGACTCCCTTTTTAATAAGTAATTCCACAATTTTAATCGCTAATGTAGGATTGTAAATTTCAGAAAAAGAACGTACCCAAAGGAGCTTGGCTTTTACTTCTTTCCGAACTAAGAAATCATAATTTTTAATTTCTATAGTATTTGGTATATATTTCAGATTAGCATATCCAGCTTCTGTAAAAGATTCATATAAATACATGGAAGGAGCAACATTTACTTTAGCTCCATTAAAAAGTTTATTTGATAATTTTGGGCTTCGTTTTAATCGATCAGGTAAATTTCCTCCATGTAAAATCGGAATATAAGGCACCTGTTTTACTCTGCATATTTTAGCCACTAAAACAGCATAGTAAAAATTCTGTGTACTATAAGTATCAATGAGGACAATAGATGTTTTTTTTGAATAAAATAAGGTTGTTAAAAGCATCTCGAGAAGCCTAAGCGCTTTATTTTTAATTGTTGAAGAAGTGATTAATTTATACCCTTCCCCTTTTAAAAAGTTGCCTAACGTTTCAATCAAGGTAACATTACTTCCAGATTTCGAAAGTTTATTTCCTATGTATAAAATTTTTTTTTTCACGAGTAATAGTTAATAAACAAAGTCCATAAATAAATGCTGGCGCAGCAATACGCATTGCAGAATGACTAATAGTAAGTATCCAAAAAAACAAAAAAGGGTAAAAATAAATATTTTTTAAGCCAAAAGGATTATTTAAAATGGGTACTAACAGTAAAATAATTAAAGAAATAATTCCAAACAAGCCATGTTCTGATAGCATTCTGGAAAATTCATTATGAGAAGCAGCATTTATACCCGTCTCTTTTAATCTTATATATTTCATTTTACCAACACCCACACCAAAAAAAGGTTGTTTATAAAAGGAGTCCAATTCTGTTATAAAAATATCTAACCGCCCTGTAGTGATATCATCTTTTTCTCTTCCTAAGGAATCTTCATTTGCATATCTATTTTCTATTAAACCTCCAGATTGATTTACTGAAATAACCCATATTAAAGAAATCATACTCAAAACCCCAATAAGTTTAACTAATAATTTAAATTTTAAGGTTATTTTAGAGTAAATAAAATATATAACTATAAATATTAAACTCATTATTATTGCAGTTAATATTCCCCCTCTTGAAAAGGTTAATATTCCTCTATAAATCATTACAGCTAAAAAAATTATCATTAATAGTTGAACAAACTTATTTTTATAAGTAATTATTAATCGAGAAAACAATATAAATATCCCTAAACCTAAAGCTGTAGCAACTTGATTTGGCCCATACCCTCCGGATGCAGCAGAGTTAGCAGCTGTATTAGTGACAATATCTCGTATATCAGGGTTATATAATATGATAAAGGTTGTCATAGAAATTAATGGGTATACTATATAGTTAAACACACTTAAATAATCCTTATAAGTAATTGATTTACCATATATATAAATTGAAATAAAAATCAAACAAATAGGCCCGCTTAAATTAAACATTACTGCTTTTCTAAAATCAACATTGTAACCTAATTCTTGTGATGAAACAAATATTGCTGGCAATAATAATATTAATAGACTAACAAATACAATAGCCTTTCTTTTAAAGCCATCATAGAAAAATCCAATAATTACAAATAAAATAACTAAATACTTACCTGTTTCATATAAAAAATAGGCCTTAGTCATTCTAAAAAATACTTCAGAACCTGTAACGTATGCACATGCTATCAAAACTTGAACTAATTTTTCCTTAGGTGCTGCAGTTACAATTCGTTTAAAAAAATAAAATATAATTACAATCAAATAAAACATCATTATAGACCTAAAAATAAAAGCAATTATACCTAACCCTATATGGAATAGAATTGCTAAAAGTATATGGTCTTTATTTTTATGTACTACCTTAATTTTCATTAATTATATCTATATTTATTTGGTCAATATAATACTGATAAGTAAACTTATTAGCCAATTTATAATTTATATCTATATATATTTTATAATGATCCTCTGTAATTTGACTTGATTTTTTAATTATTGATTTAAGGTTTTCAATAGTATTTGGCTGAATTAAAAAACCATTATAATCGTTTTTAACATATTGTCCAATACAAGATACATTAGATACCACAGGAACACAACCAAAATTCATTGCTTCCCCAATAACTTTTGGAAAACCTTCATTTTTAGATGGAACCAATATAAAATGTGAATTTTTATATATTTCCTGGACTTCATTTTTAGGTAGTGACCCATGGATTTTTACATTAATAGACAATTGATTCGCCTCTTTCTCAACCATTGTTTTTAATTCGCCATCTCCTACTATGTGTAATGTGCCAATATTTTCTGATGGGTGTAATTTAAAAGCTTTTATAATTTTATCAATTCCCTTATTGTAATTTAATCCTCCAACAAAACAATAATTTTTTTTTTCTGTCAATTTTTTATTCTCAACAATATTTTTACCAATAAGTCTATCCTCTACTGTTAAACAAGGGTTTTCAAAAGTTAACACATTTTTAGCTTGATTTTCCCAATTTCCATTAATTGTAACTTTTCTTTTCTGATTCTTAAGCATCCATTTTTGCAATCGATACCCTAAGGGCTTATTTACTTGTTTCCAATTACCTGCATATTTATACCATCCGTTCATTTTAGTGAAAAAAGTTAAAAATGGTATTAATATCACACCTATTCCTGTGGGGGTTCTTAACTGAAATAAATCTGAATTTTTAATTTCTTTTGAAACAATCCTTATAATTTTTGGGGCATTTAGAATCATTTTCAATTTACTAAAAATAGTTTGACCTCCTAAAGCTGGTAATGCAACAAATTTTATTTTAGAGGATGTATAAGGCAATGAACTTTGTGGTGGCATTCCTGAATGTAACATTGCAACATGAACTATCTCATCAAACTCTTCAATAAGATTATTCAGTTCATTAATAGTAGGCCCCCAGCCTACGATGGAGCCATCTTCACTTATATAATGCCTGGTATGTGATATTACTAAAAGCTTCATTTATCTAAAATTTCTAAATATTGTAAAACAATTTTGTCCCAATTAAATTTTTTAGACCATAGAATCGAATTTTTCGAAAAATCTGAATAAGAATTATTTATATCAGTTACAGCTTTTAATATTGAATTTATATCTGTAGCATTCACTAAGCAACCTGTTTCTCCATCATCTATAGCATCTTCAATTCCACACCCTTTAGATCCAACTGCAGGAATACCAAATGCATTTGCTTCTAAAATTGCTATTCCAAATCCTTCTACATCTCCATTTTCAGTCTTTTCACTTAACATGATAAATATAGATGAGCTTGCTAACAATTCACACTTTTTTTCTTCTGAAACTTTACCATAGAATTCAATACTCTCTAGAACTCCTAGCTCTTTAGCTAAGCTCTCAATTTTATCTTTTTCAGTAGGAATACCTACAATTCGATATTTTAAATTAGGATATGTTTTTAATAATAAAGGAAGCGCCTTTACAATATTATGCTGCCCTTTTCTTTGAGTAACATTTCCAACTGTAATCAAATTTAAATCTTCTGGTTTTTGATGATTAGAAATAGAAACAAGGTCTTCAGAAATAGAAAATCCATTTGGAATAACCGTAATATTATCAAAGTTCAAATCACTAATCAAATTTTTAGTGTAATTGGAAACTGCAATAATATTATTAAACTTTTTTAAACTTTTATGGGTGAATCTTCTTAATGATTTATTTGCTAACATTAATTCACTTCCATGAATTATGGCAATATATTTTTTTGTGTAAAATAATTTAAGAAAATAAACCAACCAAAGTGAAAATTTTCCTGAAGCTATTACTGTATCCGCATTTGCAATGTATTTCATTGCTTTAAATAAACGATCAAAATAAGATATCCAAATTATATTTCTACGCTTGATACGTCGTACAACAAACTTTAGTTGATCATCAAAATCTTTTTCAGTTGCTCCATTATTTGAACGCACATCTGTAAGGACAGTTACATGTTTTCCTTCCCTATGAAGAGAATCAGCTAAATTAAAAGCATGATTTCCTATACCTCCAGGTTGTGGTGGAAATTCAGAAGTAATAAAAAGTATTTTATTTGAGTTCACCGATTAGAGGTCCTTGGGTTAATTTTTTTGATGCTCTTCTCCAAGATATATTTACTTGAATTAATATAAATGGAGTTAATATTAATGAAATTAGTATACCCAAAAGTAACATATTTTTATTCTTCTTAAAGCGATACGGCATTATTGAAGGCGGTATTGTTTTTAATAGTGATAATCGAGTTCTACTATTGCCAAAATAGGTTCTATATAAATATATTACACTTGGTATTGGTCTCGGACCAAAAAGCTTTTTAGGCCTAAATCCGTCCCAACTTCCCATTTGTCTTAAACCTCCAGAACTAACTTTTAAATGTAATCTTTCTGCGTAAGGATTTGATATGTTTAAAAAACCTTCTAAATGAGCTCTTAAACCAAACTCTCCATCACCCATTCTTTGTTTTTCAAATTGTCGATCAAATAAACCAATAGTTCGAAAAACTTCTTTTTTAATTAAAACATTACCAGTATCGATTTGATCAGAAACTCTAAAGAATGAATAGTTTTCAGGGACCTTTGCTCCTATCGTTGAAATTGAAACTCCTGAAGAAATTTCAGCATTAAAGAAATCTAAACATTTTACATGATTAGTTATCCAATCACTTTCTATTCTACTGTCATCATCAAATAACAATAATAAATCGCCTTTAGATTTTTGAATCGCAGTATTTCGAGCTAACCAGAGCGCTTTTTCTTCTTGATGAATAAGATGTAAATCAAGTTTATAATCATCGTAGAATTCTTTCTGAAAGGGTTCAGATTGATCGACAACTATTACTTCAAAGTTTTGATAATCTTGTTTTTCTAAATCTAATAAGACATCTTTTAAGTATGGATATCGATTTAATGTAGGAATTACAACAGTTACTAATTTCTGTTCAGCAATTAATTCAGAATTAAAATTATTCCATTCTTTATAATTTACTGGAGTTTTTAGATAATCACTTCGTTTGGTTTTTCGACTTGCCCACCACGAAGAGCATTCATTAAAAGGATTTTTTAAACTTAATATTCTTAGCAACAATATATAAGATGCCCAAAGAGGATTGAAGTATTTTATTATAAATCGATATTCATCTTTAAGTGGTAACTTTTTGAATTCACTAAAATTTGTTTCGCTACCAATGTATCCTTTTTGAATTGCTTGCCAAGACAGATCATAAGTCTGAGCTTCATGACTTACGTACTTTTTATCTATAATAAGTTGTTGTTGAATTTCCTTTGGTAAACTTTCAGGTATAGGAAATACACTCGCTTGATCCTTTTTGATTAAAGCAAAATAATTAGTTGGCTGTAAATATTTTAAAAAATCAAATAGCATCATTTATTTATTTGGTTTGCAAAAAATATTTGAAGGAAGTTCTCCTTCTGAAATAGGCTCTAATTTCATATTTAATATTTGATAATCATGCTTACTAAAGAAATCGATGATACGTGTATCATTATTGGTTTCAACTATAAAAATTGGTTGTAATTTTTCAATCAATTCTTTTGAACCATTTAAAATATCAAATTCAATTCCATCAACATCTATTTTAATTAAATCGCATTTTTTGATATTATTCGTTTTAACATAGTGATCTAATGTAATAATATCAACATTTACTTTTTTATCATTTTTCTTATTACTTTCTAAATCTAAGGTATTAGATGTTGTCGATAAAAGATTAATTTCAATAGTCCCTAATTCATTTCCAACAGCAACATTTTCGGTTACTATTTGATCTTGCAAGTTATTAGATTTTACAGATTTCGAATAACTATTGAACAATAGTGGATGTGGTTCAAAAGAATAAACTTTTCCATTTTTACATACAGTATTTGCCCAAACCATACTTAAATAACCAAAATTTGCACCTACATCAAATATAGTTTTATTATTATCATCTGATTTTAATAAACCTATCGAATTATTTAAAAGTGTATTTTCTATTCCTTGATTTTTAGCTTTGTTTGCTACTTGAATAGAGGCATTAAAATTAAACTGTACTATGTAATTAGAATATTTTCTTTTAATTTTTACTAGTACTTCTTTATAAGTTCCATTACTTCGGAAAAATGAATTCCTTAAAGGTGCTAATAGTTTAGACCTTCCTAATTTTTTTCTTAACCTTTTTGGAAAAAGATTATATAAAAACATTTTTATTTTATTCATATATAATTCTTAAATACCTATTCTTTATAAAATTCTACAAATTGCTGTTGTTGTTGCAGAATTGTAAAATGTTTAGAAACCCTTTCTTTAGCATTTTTAGCAATATCCAGTTTTTTATCTTCAGGTAAATTAATTACTTCAATTATCTTATTTGCGAGTTCTTTTGAATCACATTTTGGGACTACCCAACCAGTTTCATTATTGACAATGTTTTCTGGCAAACCTTCAGCTGTTGAAACAATACACAACAAACCTAAAGCCTGTGCCTCTAATACAGAATTGCAAAATCCTTCTTGTATACTATACTGTAAATATAAATCTGAACTTTTTAATTTACTTTTTATTAAAACATGTTGAAGCTTCCCTGTAAATGTCACTTCATCCAATAAATTTAATTGATGTGCTGCAAATTTTAATCGTTCCAATTCGGTACCATCGCCAATTATGGTGTAATGAAATGGTATACCTTCTTTTTTTAATATAGCTAATGCCTCAAAAGTATAAACAAGACCTTTTTTCCAATGCAGTCGAGCTATCGTAATAAAATTATTTTTATTGGTATAAATATACTCTTCTTCACTTTTAAAGAAAGTAGTATCTATTGCAGGTGTAATTTTAATAATTTCAGCCTTGCCTATAAAACCATGTTGGTATACTAAATCTTTTATATCATTGGAAATTACATGAATTTTATCAACCTTTTCCCAAAGTTTTAAATAGCAATTTGGATATTTAATAGGATACACACCTATATCAAATCCTCTAAAACTTACCGCCATTTTAGCTCCAATTGCTTTTGCTACATTTTCTCTATTAAGCACCATGGTACCAAAACCAAAATGCAACCAATCTACAGGTTCAGATAAAATATGGTTATTACTTATTATATTTTTAATTCTCTGCGGAAACTTGACACCATCTTTGCTATCTAGTGAATACAAGTTTTTACTATTTTTAAAATGAAATAAAAAGGAATGAATCAATTTGTAAATGCTAACTAAGATTACTTGAAATTTGTTTCCTGTAAGCTTAGAAGCTACTTTTATTTTTGATAAATTATATGAATTTTGTTTTGAGCTATTTGCGAAAATCACAACCGTAAAACCGTGTTCTTTTAAACCTTTAATTTTATTAGAAAAAAAGGTTTCTGAATATGCAGGAACTGAAGGTAAAACGATTCCAATTTTCATAATTAATCTTTTAAAACAGTATGATATAAATCTTTCATTTCAACAATCATGTTTTCATAATTATGCTGCGATTCAATTGTATTTCGTGCAGCTTGAGTTATATTATTATATGATTCAAGATTTATTTCTGAAACATTTCTTAAGGCATTAGCCAATGCTTCAGAATTTCTTAAAGGCACTAAAAAACCGTTTTTATTATCTGTAATAACTTCACTCATACCTCCACAATCATTAGAAACCACTAAAGTACCTAATGCCATTGCTTCTAATACAACATTTGCAATGCCTTCTTCAACACTTGATAATAATAAAACATCTGCATCCCTTATTAAAGCTAATACTTCAGTAAAAGGTACTATTGCCTTAAATGTGACTTTATCTTCAAGTCCAAATTGTGAACGTTTGTATAAAAGTTCTTCGTCTTTATCTACTCCCACAATGGTATAATTAAAATCAATATTATCTTTTTCTAATAAATTCATTGCATCTAATGCATAAGAAAATCCTTTTACCCAATGAGAGCGTCCAATAGACACAATACTTAACTCCTTTCCTGTTTCAGGTTTTCTAGTAAATGTTAGCTTCTCTATATCTAATCCACTTTTAACGACTTTTATCTTTTCTGGATTAACTCCAAATTTTTGAGCAATAGGAATCATAGAATCTGAAACTGCATGAAATCCATCTACTCTAGGAAAATGTTCTGAATAAATTCTATTCCATTGTTTATCTCCTATCGGGCTTATAGTTACATGAGTTCCTCTTAAACTTAAAACTAATTTTATACCGAAATTTTGTACCCACAACCAGTCTTCTATACTTTTTGCCCATTGTAAATGAAATATATCCGGGCGATGATATAAAACAGGATAATATTTTATTTTGAGTTGTCTTGCGTTTTTATTCTGTGCTGAAATAATAACATCTAACTTTTTCTTATCCTTATAACAGGAAAAGCTTAGTAAGAGGCTGTATTTAATAAATTGAAGTAGCCGACTTACCCTTTTTTTAGTAATTGTAAAGTGAAAAACGTTATTATATAAAGTTGGTTTTCTCCTTTGCACACCAAACAAATAAATCTGTAATCCTTTCTTAGCTAAACCATGTATTAATCTTTCTATGAAAGTACTACTTGGTACTACACCTGTATAAATTGCTATTTTAATTGTTTTACCCAATAGTTCTGTTTCAATTATTTGAAGTCATATTTGTGTACAATTCTGTATGTGATTCAATAAATTTTTCAATCGAATATGTATTCTCTGCCCGAGCCCTCATTTCCTTTTCTAATTGAATATGTTCTTCTTCTTTCAAATTCATAATGTCCAAAACACAATTTTTTAAGCTTTCTACATTATTAGGTTCAAAAATGCATGCAGGAAAAGGTTCTAAAATATCTTTAACTCCACTCACATTTGAGCCAATTACAATCTTACCCGAAGCCATTGCCTCTAATGGTGCTAAAGGTAAACCTTCACCTAATTCTAAAGTGGGTATTACAAATACATCTGCTAATTTATGATAAGGTCGTACATCTAATTTTTTTCCTATAAATTTAATGGTCTCAACTCCTTTAGCTAAAAGTTTTAATTTATCTGCATAATCCCCTTTATCATTACCTACAATCAAAAGTTTAACTAAAGGGTTGTCTAATTCTTTAATTGTATTTATCAATACTTCTATTCCTTTTACAGGAATTAAATTTACAACTGATACAATAACAAAATCATTCTCATTAGTTGTTTGTTCTTGAGAAATAGATGCTGAATTTTTATACTGAGGGTTATAATAATTAACATCAACCCCTAAAGGAATTGCTTCAATCTTATTCATATATTTTTCAGAATAAAGGGATTTCATATCTGAATTAATCGTAATTATTTTCGAACTTAAAGAACTTCTCCATTTCCATGCTTTATTTCCCCAGCCCATAGATTTTTTAGTCATAATCCAAGGAATCCCTGCAATTTTAGCAGCTAGAGGCTCAGAAAAATCTGAACTCCAATGCCAAGAATGTATCAAATCAAACTTGTATTTTTTAAAAAAACGAATGGTCTTAAATATTCTAAAAGGAAAGGTGAAAAAAGGACGGTAATTGATAGCAAAAGGAAATAAGTGTACTTTTACTTGTAACTTTTTGATCTCGCCCATAAAAGCTCCCTTATCATGATGGCAGCAAATCTCAGGTTCAAAAATAGTACGATCTAAATTACTCACTAAATCATATACCACTTTACCACTACCTGCTGTATCAAAATTAGGGATGGTAAATAATATTTTGATTTTCTTTTGAGCCATATCTATGGGTATAAATATAAGATTATTTTAGCTTAAGAAGGCTTTTATTCTAATCTAACAAGTGCTAAATTTTAAATAGCTTTTATATTCTTGAACATCAAATATTACAAGGTATTTATAAACTTATTTATTGTTGAATTTTTCTTGAAACAAAGCCAAAGTTAATAGCATACTGATAGAGTGAGAATACTTTACAGCATCCTTTTCTTTAAAATTATCATAGAATTGTTGAATGATATCTTTAGGAACTAGATCTTTTAATTTAGAATCAAACAACCATTTTCTTAAGTGCTTATCATTTTCCTTGCCTACAAATTGTAATTCCCAATTTCTAGAGATATACGGTTTACCCATGAAATCATTAAGCTCTCTTTTCAACTTATTTGTAATCCTATAAGGCAAATTATAGGGCGTCTTATTTAAATGATAATTATTTAGATTATAAGGTTTTTTACTCTGCCAAGTAACCTTTGCCAAATCTGGAGCATTTTGTTGAATATATGCTATTTGTAATTTCCGATTAGCTAAATGTTCTTCAGGGATCGTGCAAATAAATTCACACATGCGATTGTCATAATAAGGCAATGTTACAGGAGCTACTTTATTGAATATTGATAAATTATTGGAAGACCATCGAGACACGTAATATTGCGTTTTAAAAGCACGTATTCTTGCATTCGTATTCTCAATTTTTATATCTTTTAATAATTCTCTTATTCTTGAATCAAAATAATCTTCAAATGAGCCTTTAAGGTTCCATGATTTCCATAATGCTTCAGCCAATTCAAAACCGCCTTTTTTCAAAAGCATTTTAACAAGCACCTCAACTTCTTCATCAAAAGAAAGGTTTGGAAATCCGAATGAATCAAACATTAAATCTCCCATATGCCCTAAAGAAAAAGATTCCCCCATGTCTTTGAAGGTATCTATAAAAGCCATCTGACGAGGATGAGTAAATTCTGAATAACATTGATTGATTTCAGCTAACTCTTCAATACAATTCCATAAATATCCTTTAGGAACAGATAATGATTGAAATGGAAACTGACATTTATCTGCAATTTTTTTTGCTATTTTAGTTTCAGGATAACCTCCCTCATAATCATAACTATACGATTTTACATTTGGGTGATTTCTTAAAGCAACAGCCTGTGTTCTACTATCAAGTCCACCAGATATAGGCAGAATTACTTTTTTTTCTTTTGTTTGATCCTCAACAACAGTTTCAAACAATTTTGTAAACTCCTGAAGCGTATCTTCAAAACTAATTTCTCTTGGCTTATAATTCCATTGAAACCACTTTTCAGAAGAAATCACATGTCCATCTTTATCTAATTTATAGATTGATCCTGGGGATAGAACTATTTCATCTTTCCAATAAGAATCTGTATCAATGAAAAAACCAAACGCAATAAATAAACAAATAGCTTCAAGGTCTAATTCATGTTTACCTTGAACCTTTGCAATGGTATTATTTATAGGGATTATAGGTGTTTTTATTGTTTTCATTTACAATAAATTATTTATAAAAATATCTGTTTAATCGAATAAACAAATCACTTGAAATTATATTGGATTTATATAGTTTCAGAAAGGTTAAAGCCCTCAAATAACTGAAATATGACATGTATTTTTTCTTATAAAACAATTTCAAACTATGTTGAACATGAACTATATCAGTTTTGTTTTCAGAACGATTAAAATATCGCACACATAAAAAATAATAGCCCGTCACTAAATCTCTTTGACGTTTATCTAGTTTGAAATTATCATGCATATAGTTAATTAAATAATCAACAGCTCCACAAATTACATCGATTGGTCTTTTTTTAATATCAATAGGTGACACACAGTAGAAAAAATCAACTTTGTTATCAATCACCTTATAATTTTCACTTAAAATAAGCGCACGAATTGAAAGTTCAATATCTTGTAATCTTTTTAAATCTGAATTGAATTTTCCGATCTTAATTAAATATTCCTTATTCCATAAAACCGAAGTAATTGGCCAAATAAATTTAGCTTGTAAAAAATGATCTAAATAGTTTGATGAGGCTGTTGGAGAGGGTTTATTATTTCCCTTTTCATCAAGGATATTTGTATTTCTGAAAACAACAAAGTCCTCAACTTCAACATTTCTATTACTTACAAAATCTTCAGAAATAATATCATCTGAATCTAAAAATACTAGGTGGTTATAATTAGCATGATCAACTCCAATATTTCTACAAACAGAACCTGTAGTTTTTTTATCATTAAAAACTAATTTAATATTTGAACTGTTGTGTTGCTTGAAATATTCTTTTAATGATTCTTTTGTAAAAGGATCTGAACAATCATCAACTATAACCCATTCCCATTGATCTGTGTTTTGTTTTACTAAACAATTATGAGTTTGTTTAATGCCCTCAAAATCATTGTAATGTGGAGTTATAACACTAATACTCATAATTATATTTTACTTAAGCTAGTTTAAAAATAACGCAATTGATCATAACAATACAATGAAAATTTATCTATGCAATATAATAAAAACATACTCTAATAAGAGCTAATAGCTTTAGTGATTTCAGCCTTTATTAAATTTAAATTTATTAATTTCATAAACTTATATTTGTATTTGTTTTAATTAATCAATCATAAGGTCTAAAGTACTATGTTATTTAATTCTATAGATTTTGCTATATTCTTACCCATTGTCTTTTTACTGTATTGGTTTGTTTTTAATAAAAATCTTAAACTACAAAACGTATTATTATTAGTTGCTAGCTATGTATTCTATGGCTGGTGGGATTGGCGGTTTTTATCTCTTATAGCCTTTAGTACCTTAATCGATTATTTTGTTGGAAGGCAATTAGCAAATGAAACTAAAATTAATAAACGAAAAGTTTTATTATGGATTAGTATCATTGTAAATCTTGGGTTTTTAGGATTCTTTAAATATTACAACTTTTTTATAGAGAATTTTACACAGGCATTTTCATTTTTGGGTTATCAAATTTCTACTAATTCATTGCAAATTATCTTACCTGTTGGAATCAGTTTTTACACGTTCCAAACTTTGAGCTATAGTATAGATGTTTATCGAAGAAAATTAGAACCTACCAAAGATTTTATATCCTTTGCTGCTTTTGTAAGTTTTTTTCCACAACTAGTTGCAGGTCCGATTGAAAGAGCAACCAATCTACTTCCACAATTCAAAATAGTAAAAAAGTTTAATTATAGTACTGGAGTTGATGGCTTACGTCAAATTCTATGGGGTTTATTTAAAAAAATCGTAATTGCAGATTATTGTGCACATTTTGTAAATATAATTTTTGAAAACCCCCAAGATTATTCGGGAAGCACTTTGGTTTTGGGAGCTGTCTTTTTTGCATTTCAAATTTATGGAGATTTTTCAGGATATTCTGATATAGCTATCGGTACTGCTAAGCTTTTTGGTTTTAATCTAAAGCAAAATTTTGCCTTTCCCTATTTTGCAAGAGATATAGCAGAGTTTTGGAGACGCTGGCATATTTCGTTATCTACATGGTTCCGGGATTACCTTTACATACCATTAGGAGGTTCAAGAGGTAATAAAGGTCAACAAATACGTAATGTCTTTATCATCTTTTTGGTGAGTGGTTTTTGGCATGGAGCAAATTGGACTTTTATTGTTTGGGGCGGATTAAATGCGATTTATTTTCTTCCCTTATTATTAACTAAAAACAATCGCAATCACATAAATATTGTTGCTGAAAATAAAGAGGTACCTTCAATAAAAGAGTTTTTACGAATTATTATAACTTTTATAATAACCACATTTGCTTGGATATTTTTTAGAGCTAATAGTTTGACAGATGCTTTTAATTATATCTCTGGAATTTTTAATGAATCATTGTTTAAACTTCCAGATATTCGTCCAACAGATTTATTTATTTTATTATTTATTTTTATAGGAATTGAATGGTCTGGAAGACGAAACCTTTATGCTTTAGAAACATTTGGTGCGAAATGGAAAAAACCAATTAGACTTATATTTTACTATAGTCTCATCGTTGCATTATTTGTATTTGGTCGTAAAGAAATGGAATTTATTTACTTTCAATTTTAAATATGAAAAAATTTATTAAAACCCTTCTGCTATTTTTCGTTCCAATTTTGTTGTTGTTATACCCTATTGATGTATTTATTTCTAAAAACTTAAAAAAATCAAACGCAATTTTTGGTGAATATGAAGTATGGAATGACATATACAATAGTAAAATTAAAGCAGATGTGCTTATCTATGGTTCCTCTAGAGCTTGGGTTGACATTAGCCCTAAAATATTAGAAGACTCTTTACAATTAGAAGTTTATAATTTTGGAATGGATGGCCATAACTTTTGGCTACAGTACTTAAGACATGTTGAATATTTAAAGCATAATAATCCGCCAAAGCAAATTATTTTAGCTGTAGATATTAATAGCCTCCAAAAAAGAGATAATTTATATTTACACGAACAATTTCTTCCATATATGCTTTGGAATAAAAACATTAAAGAATTTACAGAGACATATGAGGGGTTTAATTATTTTGATTATGACATTCCTTTAATACGGTACGCAGGAAATTCATCAATTGTAAAAAATGCAATTACAATGGGTGTTAAAAATGAAAATAACACACCTTATCGTACTAAAGGATATAAAGGGATTAATAAAACTTGGTCAAATGATTTAGAAATTGCTAAATCAAAAATGAAAAATTATAAAATTAAATTAGATACTGCATCAGTTGTTTTATTTGATAAGTTTTTACAAGAATGCAAGAACAATAATATTAAAGTTTCATTGATTTACACACCAGAACACATTGAGGGTCAAAAATTCATAAAAAACAAAAATCTAATTACAGACCTTTATAAAAAACATGCTGAAAAATATAATCTCCTTTATTTGGATTATTCTAAAGATTCTATTTGTTTAGACAAGTCCTATTTTTATAATGCAACACATCTTAATAAAACTGGTTCTGAAGTATTTTCAAAAAAATTAGTGAATGATTTATTATCACAACAAATTATTGATTAATTGATTCTTCTAAAAGTTGTTGAATTCCATCAATATGTTTTTTAAAACTAAAATGCGATTTTATTCGTGCTTTTCCTTCTTGTCCCATTTTTTTAGCTAACTCGATATCATCTAGCAGTTTTATGATATTTTGTCCCATACCAGTTACATCATGTTCTTTACACAATAATCCAGTTACACCATCTTCTATAACATCTGAAATACCTGCATGGAAAGTAGAAATAACCGGTATTCCAGAAGCACTAGCTTCTAATACAGAAATTGGCATTCCTTCCATATCTCCATTATCTGCAGTAATAGAATGCTGAATATAGCCTAAGGAGTTTTCTAATAAACCACCTAGCTGATCTGAAGAAATCACTCCTAAAAATTCAATCTGGTTTTCAAGTTGATAATACTTCACTAAATTTTTACACATTTCTAATAAAACTCCATCGCCACACATGAGCAGTTTTGCATTTGGGTGTTCTACTAATACTTCTTTAAAAGCTAAAATTGTATAATAGGGTGCTTTCTTATTTGTAAAACGACCTACTGAAATAAACTGATTCAACTTAAAGCTTGGTTCTATATTGAAAAAGTCTGATTGTGCCGCATTTGCATTATAAACAAGCTTCTCACGAGGACATCCAATACTTAACAATTGATTTTCCATTACTGTTGAAACAGCAATTACTTTAGATGCATATTTAAAAAGTTCTTTGTAATTATTATGCTTTTTAATAATCTCTCTTACTGTAGCATCGTATCCATGAAAATGAACTACTAAGGGCAGGTTCGTTTTTTTAATTGCTGGTAAAATATGATGAGCATGTATTCCATATTCTACAAGTACTACATCAATATTATGTTTCTTTAAAGATTTTGTCAAGAGATGAACTCTCAAATATGAACTTTCTTTTTTGAATACTTTTTTAAAAAATTTAAGTACGTAGATATAAATTTTCTTAGCTAGAGGTGGATGATTTTCCAATTCAATGTCTTCATTTCTGCCATAGTAATAAAAAACATTCCCTTTTAAATAATTTTTATGCGCTTGAATAAATGTCTCTGAATAAGGATTCTTATTAGGAGAAAACAGTGCTATATTAAGTTTTTGCTTCATTCGTAACGCTAGATTTACACTAACAATTTAAAATTCTGTTCTACTTCTTGGCTTACCTCTAAAGTAATTCTTTCTACATTATTCAAATAATTATGATAATTCTCAATGAAATAGTCCGTTTTAGTATTCCAAACATCGAATTCTTCTTTATATGAAAAGCAATAATCTTCTATGCCTAAAGATTTAAAAATCCCTAAGGTTTTATCTTCATACGCTATATTTAATGCAGGAATTCCAGCCAATAATGAAAGTATTGCACCATGCAAACGCATTCCAATATAAGCATCCTGTTTACTTAGAGTTACTATTAATTCATTTAGTGAAAACTTTTCTTTCAAAATAACACAATGTGATTGCATATTATCAGATAATTGATTCACTATTTTTTCAGCAAAATCTGAATCATCTACATATCCTTTTACCCCTTGACATGTTGAAATAAAATTTAATTCATACCCCTCATTTATTAGTTTTTTACAAAGTAATGTTGCTTTCTCTAAATTATCACTACTCTTATTTTCATATTTCCAAATTCGAAAATTAATAGCAATATTTTTTAGTTTTTTATTATCATCAACTTTGAGGGCATAATCCTTATGAAGATAAAAAGCTATATCGTTTGTGACTGTTACATTATCATTGTGATACCCAACTGACTTTAAATGATCAAGCGAATAGGTTTCTCTTAATATCACTTGACTTGCATTATTAAAAATACGATTTAACATCGGAAAATTATCTTTTTCCCAAAATGGCCCTACAGATTGTGAGAAAATATAATATGGTTTCTTAAGCTGAGAATGAATAAAATCTAAGGTATCTACTCTCTTCTTATATCCATAAAAATCGTGAATATAACCACCCGCTGAAACAATCACTTTATCAGAGTTCAATAATTTTTTATAAACTCTTTTTTCTCTCTTAGAGGCAAACATTCTTGAGAGAGTACTATAGTAAGAAATAGATAAAACCTTGTTTAATATTTTTCTTATAAATCTTTTAGTCTTGAATAAAAAGGTGTTTTCAGAATTTGGGTTTTTTAAAAAAGTGTATTCCCAATCCCAATCTAATTCTAAATCAGGAAAGAATTCTTTATACAACTTAGGATTATTACATAATACCAAAATTGAAGGATTATTAAATTGCTTTTTTAAACCTAATAATGTGGCTTCTAATAAAGCCTCATCTCCACCATTTATTGGTACTGCATTTATAATTACTATTCTTGTCATAAAATGCTTTAAGTAAACTTCATTCGTGTTTAAAAATTTATTTTATTTTCTCAATTACTAATCGTTCTTCTTGAATAAAATTATAATTAGCTATTTTATCATTAAAATAATCATCCACAGCTTTTTTACAACCAGAATAACAATAATAATCATCTATTATTAATACACCTCCAACAACTAAATAAGGCTCAATTCTTTGCAGCGAAACTAACACAGAATCATACCAATCACAATCTATATGAGCCATTGCAACCTCATCATTAATTTTTAAAGTATCCTCATAATATCCTTTTATTAATTGAATATTAGTTAAATCAATACCAAACGATTTAAAGCTATTTTTCACTTTATTATATAAGTCTTTTTCATAACCATAATATTTATTTCCACTGATTCCTTTAGATACTCCTTTTTTAATAACATTAAATCTATTATGCACATCTTCACCATCATTTTCTGTAGGTTCAGGCATCATTTCAAAAGAGTCATACACATTAAATTGCCTGTCTTTACTTTTAAGTTTCCCAATTAATATAGAGCTTCCACCTAAGGCACACCCTGTTTCTATTATACTCCCCTCGATGTTATTTTTTTCTATCTTTTTAACTGAATTTCCAAGCAATAACAATGCTTTATGTGATAAATACGTTAGTTTCTTTTGAGATACTTTTCTAGCAATATCATCTACATTATCAAACGCAATAATTCTTTTTATTTTTCTTAATACACGAATGATAATATTCATTCTATTTTTATTTTTTTGGAAATTTATAAATAATTGTTTGTGTTCTTGCTAACTCATATTGTAAAAACTTCGGTAGAACACGTTCAGCTTTATACGCTTTTTCTCTAAATTTTCTATTCCATTTAGCCTTAGGAAACAACCTATTAAAACGTTCAATAGATCCTATAGAAATTATATCAACTTCTTTAAAATATTTCAAACCAAATTTTTTATAATGCTTACCACTATTATCTCTATCTGGATGTGGATCTTCTAGTTTCCATTGTTTAAATTTTTTAGCTTTTAATGAAGAAGGTCTTCCAGGTACAGGAACCATCCACCTTAAACCGTCAAGAAGTTTATTATTTACTGCTGGCTCTACAAACCGCACTATTCCTTTGGGTTTTAAACAAGCTTGTATTTTTTCTAAAAATTGCAACTCTATATCGTGTGGTAAATGATGTACAAATGCCTTACCTATGACATAATCAAAATCCGTTTCGTTAAATTCTGCTTTTAAAAAATCACCATTAATATATTTAATAGGATAGTCAAAAGTAGCCTCATCATTGATTTTATTAATTACATCATTAATCTTACTTGAGATATCATTTGCATATACTTTTGCTCCTAGTGCTGCCATAACAGATGCATTATAACAATTACCACAACCTAACTCTAAAATTTTCTTGCCCTTTATTTGCTTTGCAAATCCATTATAATACATACAAACCCAAGAAGTATCTATTTTAGTTACTTCATTTAAATATGCATCAACATTATTTACAATCTTTAATATCTTTTTAATATTAACGTCAGTATAAAGCTTGTCGTAATGCAATTTATTTTGTTGAGTAACTTCTTCTGATAGTGGGGTCGACATTTAGCTATCTTATTTTTTTAGAAATTTAATTAATTTATAGCACAATAGCTATAAAAATCATTTACTTGCTTTGCTACATTTTTCCAATCAAATTGTTTTGATGCCTCTATAGACATTAAACTCATTTTATTTAATTTATCTTCATTTTTAAGCAAGGCCACTGTAGTATCAATTAAAAAATCATCATCTCCTTTTGGGACTAAGATTGCATTCTTATCATTTACATATCCATAGTTTCCTCCTACATCTGAAGAAATTATTGGAAGTCCCATTGCCATTGCTTCTAATATTGAATTACAAGCAGTGCTATTTAACATTGGTAAAAAAAGTGCTGTTGCATTTTGGTAATATTGTTTCAAATCAATATCATTTACTTTACTAAACACTTTTACAGCATTATGAGGTTCAATATACTTCATATATGAGCTATGAAGAATAACATTGACTTTTAAATCTGGTATTTTTTCAGCAATCTTTGGAATACAATAGTTAAAAGATTTAAAGTCTCTTAAATGCTGTCCTACAAAGAGAAGGGTGCTTTCTTCTCTTTTAGTATTATCTGGTGTAAAAAAGTTAGTATCAATTCCATGAGGAATAAACTTTACATTATCGATATTAAGCCAATCCTTGATAAAATCGACTTGATTTGGGCCTACGCATATAGCTCCATCTAACATTTTTAAATATTTTGTTTTAGGAATTTGTTTTTTCAATATCTCATTAGGCTTATGAAATGTTCCAATAAATGTATCTTTAGTGTAATACCATTTTTGATTGATTGCAAACCTAATATCGCGCTCTGCATTAAGATAATGAATTATACTTTTTTTATCTTTATACTTAGTCAATACTTTAAAAAGCTCTGCCTCTTTTTCAACACTATCTGTATTATATTCTCCCTTTTTCTTATCTAAATTAGATGCAATAAATTTAGCAATTCTATAAGGAACTATATTTTTAGATTTTCCAGAAGGTATGGCTATTGTATCTTCTAAAAAATCTATAAGCCTGCTATATCCTGAATAACCAGAATGATGCTTTGAACGATGACCTACTATTATTTTTTTCAAAAGATTTTAAATTTCTTTATTACTTTTTAAATAATTTATATAAATAGACAAATAAGTTAAACTTATTTTCTGATTAAAACTTAATCTATTTTTAATTTTATTAAACCTCTGTGTTAACCTTTTTTTAATTTGATTATTAAACTCTCCAGGCACTGCTTTTGAGATCTTCTTCAATAAAAATGCCTGCTCATTAAAGTATTTCTTATAATAGTTTATATCCTTCTTTGAAAGATTAGAAAGCCCATCTTTCTTTCTTCTAAAATAACTATTTGTAGTTGGAGTATAAACTATTTTTTTTTCTAGAAAATTTTCAAAATAAAACATCATATCACCAATAATATCAAAAGATGAAAAGTTCATACTTTCTTTATTAAGAATCTCCCTTTTAAAAACTACTGAACTTACATTACCAATTGGACAATAATCAATAAAATGTTCAGGTTTTAAGGAATTTGTATTATAGGTAAATTGAAAATGATTGCGTAACTCTTCTTCGGTTTTAATATTATCAGTCAATATTATAGTTTTAGCAACTGTAATATCATTTTGTTCTAATGCTTTTACCTGTTCTTCAAGAAAATTTAAATCGCAAGTATCATCACTTTCTGCTATCCAAATATATTCTCCTGTTGCCAGTCCTATTCCTTTATTCCATTGTTTAAATGGAGATCCACTGTTTTCATCATTTATAATGAAATGAGTTGCTTTTTCATTTTTAGCATACGCTACTAAAATTTCTTTGCTATTATCTGTAGAGTTATCATCCAATAATATTACCTCAAAACTCTGAAAAGATTGATTAAAAATAGAATCTAACCTTTCTTTTAAATAAGGAGCATGATTATAATTGGGTACTATTACAGAAACTTTTATCATAATTGAAGATTCAATTTCTTTTTAATTTATTAAAAAACTTTCGTATACTTTTAAAAATAAACACCTCTTTTAGCAACTTTTTCTGTTGGTTTTTATCTAAATGAAAATAAATTTTCTTTAAAAATATTTTAGGCAATAATTGTTTGTCTATAGTTGTAATATTTTTATTTGTTTGAGTCGCCTGCTCATTATGTAATCTAAACTTAACTAACTCTTCACTGACAAATGCAATAGTAAAATAAGGCATTAATCGATACCAATACTCAACATCTAGTGTCTGCTTTAGTTGAGTACTAAAATACCCTACTTTATCAAAACACTTTTTATTTAATAATACAGCTGTGGGTTCACCAATTTTATTCATTGGTTGTTCTAATAATAAAGGATCTTTTAAATATGTTTTACCATCTATTACACCTTCCGTTAACTTTAGTTTTCCCCAATGATTATGGAGAGATCCGAAACGTTTCACCCACATAGTATCATTTTTATCATTTACATTATAAACAATTTCTCTTTTACTATAAACCAAACCTACATTATCATTTTTTTTAGCTACATCAACCATTCGTTCAATACAAGTAGGCATCAACACATCATCTTGAAATAGAAATTTTATATAATCCCCATTAGATTTTTTAACTGAATTATTCCAATTAGCTCCAATTCCTTTTGGATCATGATTATAAACAAACACAGGGAAATTCACCTCTTTTTTAAACTTTTCAACTAAAGACAATGTATTATCTGAGGAAGCATCATCACTTACAATAACTTCAATATTATTATACGTTTGGGCCTTAATAGAATCCAATGCTTCTTGCAAAAAAGTAGCACCATTATAAGTTGGAATACATATTGAAACTAAAGCCATTACTTAATTAATTGTTTTGATGATTGAAACAATTTTATGTGATCAAAAAATGTTTTCTTATCCTCGAATTTATATTTTAAATAATCAATATCATTTTCATAGTTATCATGAATCAACCTTTTTCTATAACTATTATAAAACTTCGAATAATGGGAGAATATTTTCTTTCCAACATTATGCTTTTCACTTTCTAAATCGATTTTAATGTTTAATTCTTTAAATAAAACTGGTAGCTCATTTTTTAAACTTTCAAAGCGAATTATTTTATCATATTTCACTTCTTCTCCATCAATATAAAAATAATCTAATTGTTTATTTAAATGGTCTCCTCTATATTGCTTACCATCTTTTTGAGTTAAGACTTCTAAAAAAGGCCCCTTTTTATTTATAAAACTTTTAAAACTATCTGATTTATTAATCTCTTTAGACATCCAAATATAATCCGACAAAGCTCTATCCCATGGATTTCTAACAATTATAAACTTATAATAATCATTCCATTGTTCTTTCGTAATAAACCCATAGTCTAACAATTCTTGAGGAGTAGCATGTTGTAAGTAAAGATTATGTTCTTTATTCCAACCAAAAAGATTTTTATTATTTTTTTCTGAATTATCTGCAATATCAAGTCCAAAAACCTTTTCAATAGAAGAGCCTGCACATTTTGAAATATGAATAAATATGCATTTATGTTTATGAGAAATCATTTTTTTTATTAAGCTAAATCTTTTCGAAAATTAATATATCTTGAAAATAAACACCTGGTTCTTCTTTCCAATTTCCATTATAATAATTCACCATTTTCAACCCACTCTTAGCTAATAGTAATGACATACCTTTTTTTGTAACTCCAATAGCATTTTCAGGTATTTTTAATTGTTCTGGATAATACCAATCTTTAGAACCATAGGCAGATTTGTTAAATACCCAATCTTTTTGATTTGTCATATGATATACACCCTTTTTATTTTCTCTTTCATTTATTGAAGAATAATATATATCATCTAAATAGAAAAATGTTAATATAGCTTTAGCATTCTTCTTCAAAACACGTGAGATTTCATTAAAATAAAACATGGCATCCTCCTCATTAAAATGGGTCCAAACAGATAGTGCTGTTACTAAATCTTGGGAATTGGATTCAACATCCCAGTGTTGTTTTATTTTATTTTGGTTTTTAGCATACATAGCATTATTTACATCAAAATGTAAAAACTTTAAGTTTCTATTTTGACTATATTGCATATTACAATATTCAATATTAAATTTATCTACATCTATTCCCAAATATTCTCCTCCTTTATCAACAAAATTTTGAGAAGCCAAGCCTAACAACCCAGTTCCACAACCTATATCTAAAATCTTATTACCATCTTTTTTGTCTAAGTTTTGATAAATAACCGTTTGAAATATTCCAATTACATGTGCCCATTCTGCATAAGAAATTTTACCACCAATTCTATTCTTAAGATTAGGAATCAAGCTAAGGTTATTAGTTCTTAATACGCTACTTTTATCAAATTCAAGAAATTTTAAATCTAATAGATCATTACTTTCTTTCTTGATAAGAATTTTCTTTAATTTATTTTTTAGTTTATTAATCATTATGTAGTTTAAATTTCTTCCCAATTATAATCTAACAAAATTTTACCAATATTTTCTTTTGAGGGTATTTTTCCGCTTTGATAATAATCTCCATTATTTATTTCAACATTATAAAAATCTGTATTCTCATATAGTAAATCTTTATTAAGTAGATTAATTATTTCTATTCCTATTCTATAATTTCCTGGAGCAATTTGGATTTTATCAATTTGACATTGAAAATTTATTTTGGAATTTGCTTCTAAATTAAACTGACCATTTTTCATAAATGTATTTATTGTAGTAATTAAATTTTCTTTTCTATCAAAAAACTGATATCTCAAATTGATTAACTTATTACTATCAATGTTTAAAAGCTCAATATTAAATTTATAATTTAATCCAATTACCATATTATTTACTTCATTATCAAAACCATCAGTTATTATAAAATTCTTAATTGTTATTTTTCTAGCTTTAATAGGAAAATTATTAACTATCTGTACAGAATTAGATTTTTCTAAATAATATGTTATTCCTTCGACAACAGTTCCATTAAAACAAATACTCCCATTTGATAAAACTATACATCTAGTACATAATTGTTGTACCGATTCCATATTATGACTCACAAATAGTACTGTTCTACCTTCTCCTTTAGAGATATCTTGCATTTTACCAATTGCCTTTTTTTGAAACTCTGCATCACCCACTGCCAATACCTCATCAATAACTAAAATATCTGGTTCTAGATGAGCTGCTACAGCAAAAGCTAATCTAACACGCATACCACTACTGTATCTTTTAACCGGAGTATCGATATACATTTCGCATCCAGAAAACTCTATAATTTCATCTATTTTTACACTAATTTCAGCTTTGGTCATCCCTAAAATAGCACCATTTAAATAGATGTTTTCTTTTCCTGTAAGCTCGGGATGAAATCCGGTACCCACCTCTAATAACGAAGCGATTCTACCTTTTGTTTTTATGCTTCCTGTTGTAGGACTCGTTACTCTAGATAGTATTTTTAATAAGGTAGACTTTCCAGCGCCATTTTTACCGATGATCCCAAGTACTTCTCCTTTTTCAACTTCAAAATTTATATCTTGTAATGCCCAAACATAATCTTCTTTTGCTTTAGCACTTCGCTTATTTACAGCACCCACTTTTAAATAGGGATCTTCTTTACCTCGAATTCGATACCAAAATCTATTTAAATCATGAGACAATGTTCCGGTTCCTACCAATCCCAATCGGTATTGTTTGCTAATATTTTCTATTTTAAGAATCGTTTCTTTCATTAAACTGTATCTATAAATGTTTTTTCGGTTCGATTAAAAATAATCAAGCCTAGCAAAAATGTAATGATCGTAAATGATAATGCATAAATAAACCCTGACCATGTAAAAACTCCTGTATCTACTAACATAAATCGAAAACCTTCTATGATTTGTGCTACTGGATTATACTCTAACAGCCACGCATATTGTGGTTGTTTTTCTTGTATTTCACTCATAGGAAATGGAACTGCAGATATATACATTAATAAAGATACTGCAAAAGCTACTAACATCGTTAAATCTCTATACTTTGTAGTTAATGCAGAGATAATCATACCAATCCCTAAGCCTAAAAAAGCCATCATTAACACATAAACAGGAAACAATAGAATATTACTGTTGGGTGAAATTAAAAACCCCTGTGACAAGTAATACACATAAAAAACAACAAGAATCAATAGTTGTATCCCAAATTTAACCAAATTGGAAATGACTACTGATAAGGGCATAATAAATCTTGGAAAATAAACTTTCCCAAAAATATTTTGATTGCTTCTAAAAGTATTTGAGGTTCCGGTAAGGCACACTTTAAAATAGTTCCACGCAGTAATACCTGTTAAATTAAATAAAAATGGAGGGATATCTCCAGTAGGTATATTTGCAATGTTATTAAAAACCAAGGTAAATATAACTGAAGTAAATAATGGCTGAATAAAAAACCATAAAGGTCCTAAAATCGTTTGTTTATAAACAGTTGTAATATCACGTTTCACAAACAGCACTAATAAATCACGATACCGCCAAATCTCTTTAAAATTGAGATCGATGAGCTTGTGTTTTGAAGATATTTCGTATAACCAAGTTTCTTTACTGGCTCTCATTTATTTTTAGATTAATTTTTTGAGACATTCAAAAATAAGGGAAAACTTGGAAAAGCAAGGGGGAATCAAATTATATTTAAATTACAATTTATTGAAAGTTTCCCAGGTAATTTTTAATCCATCTTTTACTGAAAATAATGGATTGTATTGCAACAAATTTTTAGCCTTATCAATATTTGCTAACGAATCTCTTACATCTCCTTTTCTTGGAGCTATATTCTTTGCTTTTATGTTTATTTCAGAAATATTTTTCAACTCATCCCACAATACATTTAAACTAATTCGTTCTCCGTAGGCAATATTAAAAACTTCATTGACAGCTTTTTCTGAAGCAAAAAATGCTCTAACATTTGCCTGTACCGCATTTTCAACATAAGTAAAATCACGCGTTTGCTCACCATCGCCATGAATCAAAGGAGCTTCATTGTCCTTTAAACATTGCATAAGTAATGGTATCACTGCTGCGTAGGCTCCATTAGGACTTTGCTTAGGACCAAACACATTAAAATAACGAAGCCCTATGATTTCAATTCCATAGGTTTTATGAAAAACATCGGCATACAACTCGTTTACTAATTTGGTAACCGCATAAGGTGATATTGGCTTCCCTATAACACCCTCAACCTTAGGAAGTGATTTACTGTCTCCATAGGTTGAACTTGAAGCGGCATACACTAATCTTTTTACAGATTGGCTGTCTTTTTGCGCAACCAACATATTTAAAAATCCTGAAACATTTACATCATTAGATCTTATTGGATCATCTATAGACCTTGGCACAGAACCTAAAGCTGCTTGATGAGAAACATAATCTATATCTTCAAGTGCTTTTTTACAGGTCTCTAAATCTCTTATATCGCCTTCTATAAATTCGAAAGCAGGATGGAATAAAAATTCCTCTATATTTTTTTTGTATCCATTTGATAAGTTATCTAACACGCGAACTTTTTTAGCTCCGTATTTCAAAAGATAGGCTACTAAATTTGAACCAATAAAACCAGCTCCCCCAGTAATAAGAAAACTTAAATTTGATAAATCTACTGTATGATATTTGTTTTCAAACATTATAATCTGCCGTCTACTTTATTTTTAGGAAGAAATGATTTTACATCAAAAACTACTGAATTAGCTGTGATATATTCATCGATATTAAAATCTTCAAACTCTTTATGAGCTACAGTTAATATAATAGCTTCATACTTAGATTTTAATTGACTTTCTTTTGAAAGTAATGAAATATTAAATTCATGTTTTACTTCATCTTCATTTGCCCAAGGATCAAAAACATCTATATTTAATTTGTATTTTTTTAATTCAGAAATAACATCAATTACTTTACTATTTCTAATATCCGGACAATTTTCCTTGAAAGTAACACCTAAAATTAAAACATTACCATCTTTAACTTTGGCCTCTTTTGCAATCATTAGTTTAACTACTTCTTGAGCAACATAATTACCCATTCCGTCATTCATTCGTCTACCTGCTAAAATAATTTCAGGATTATACCCCTCTTCTAATGCTTTTTGAGCTAAATAATAAGGGTCAACACCTATACAGTGTCCTCCAACTAAACCAGGCGTAAATTTTAAAAAATTCCATTTGGTTGCTGCAGCTTCTAGGACAGCTTGAGTATCAATATCTAAAAGTCTAAATATTTTTGACAATTCATTTACGAAAGCAATGTTAATATCCCGTTGAGAGTTCTCAATCACTTTAGCCGCTTCAGCAACTTTAATAGAAGGTGCTAAATGCGTTCCAGCGGTAATTATTGAAGCATATAAATTATCTATATACTTTGCAGATTCTGGCGTTGAGCCTGAAGTCACTTTTAAAATTTTGGTGACTGTATGTTTTTTATCCCCTGGATTTATCCTTTCTGGGGAATATCCTGCATAAAAATCTTTATTAAAACTTAAACCAGAATGAGATTCTAGTATAGGCACACAAACATCTTCAGTTACACCAGGATACACTGTAGATTCATAAATAACGATGTCTCCTTCTTTTAAAACATTACCTATCGTTTCACTTGCCTTTATTAAAGGAGTTAATACAGGTTGATTGTATTTATTTGTAGGCGTTGGAACTGTCACAACAAATATGGTAGCCTCTGCTATTTGGGAAACTTTATCTGTTATTATTAATTTCGAAGTATTTGAATCGTTCTGTTGAACTTTCAACAATTGTTCTTTTGAAATCTCTAATGTATTGTCAATACCAACCTTCAGGTCTTCAACTCGTTTTGAATTGATATCAAACCCTAAAACTTTATATTTTTCAGCAAATGCAACTGCTAATGGTAATCCAACGTAACCTAATCCAATAATGGCTATTGTAGGGTTTTCTATCACAAGTAATATTTTTTTATTCTTTATTATCTAATTTTAAAAAATCTTTAATCTTTCTTAGTAAAGATTTTTTTTCATCATTTTCATGATAGCTGTTTCCGTACGATCCATAACCATAGCCGTAACCATAACCGTATTTTTCTTTTTCTTCAAAAAAGTTTAACACAAAACTAATATTAGTTACTTCTCCTTTTTTATACTTGTCATTTATTATGCTAAACATACCTTTCTTAGTATAGTTTTGACGAACCATATAAATCGTTGCATCAACAAATTTCGTTAATTCTAATGCATCTGCAACGAGTCCTAAAGGAGGGGAATCTAAAATAATATAATCGTATTCTTTTTTTAATTCTGAAATAAGTTCTTCCATCGCTTCACCCATCAATAATTCTGAAGGATTTGGCGGTATTGGACCAGAAGTGATTACATCTAAATGATCTAATTGGGTTTTTTGAATGATATCTGACAATGAGGCATCATGGATTAAATAATTTACAACCCCAATAGTATTATCAATATCAAAATCACCAAATATTTTAGGTTTTCTTAAATCCAATCCAACAATGACTGTTTTCTTTTTACTTAATGAAAAAACAGAAGCTATATTGATGGAGCAAAATGTTTTTCCTTCACCACTAACAGAGGAAGTTACCAGAACCGTTTTAGCTCCTTCAAGTCCTTGCTTTTTGTACATAAATTGTAAACTAGAACGAATTCCTCTAAAAGCTTCAGCTATAGATGATTTTGGTTTATTTAGTACCGCTAAATTATTTTCTAATCTACTCTTTCCAATTACTCCTAAAATAGGTATTCTAGAAAGCCTTTCAATATCTTTTACTGAACTAATTTTTGTGTCAAAAAACACCTTTAAAAAAATAAAAAGTATAGGAATAAAAAGCCCAAACAAAATTGCTAATAAATAATTAAACTGGGTATTTGGACCTACTTTAGCTCCACCAGTATCTTTCGCAGAATCTATTACTAGAACATCACTTACATTTGCAGCTTTAACAAGTCCAGCTTCACTTCTCTTCTCTAAAAATAAATTATAGGTTCCTTGACTTAAATTATATCTTCTTTCAATTTTTAATAGCTCTTGTTGTTCCTTAGGCAATCTTCTAATTTCACTTTCAAATCTGTTTATATCTTGTTTTATTTTATTTAACTCTATGTTTTTCAGGCTTTTTGAAGAATTAATGTTTTCTAATAGCACATCCTTTACAGCATTAATTTGACGGTCTATATCTTTAAATATGGGCGCATCATCTTTATACGAATATTCTAACTTAGTTCTTTGTTCTGCTAACTGAATAATCCTTCCAACACCACCAATTACACTACTTTCTTTAATCCCTGCTACCGAAGGAGCTGGTACTTGACGGTAATCATTTCGGTTAATTAAATAACCCTCTAAAATAGTATAGTAATTTAGTTCGCGATTAACTCCTTCTTCCCTTAAATCAAGAGTATTAAGTTTTTGAGTAATATCTTCCCCTTCAATCTCTAAATCATAAATATCATTTTTGTTTTTAAATTTATTTAACTCATCCTCTACATCGATTAATTCTTTCGATTTATAGGCAAGGCTGCTATCAATAAATTTAATTGTCTTTGTAGCAAATAAATTTTTTCGTTCCAACATGTTTTCACTCAATACATCAACAGAACCATTAAGATAATCTACTATTCTATTCTTATTTTTCCCTAAAAGGCTTAATTTCAAGACTGATGACCCTCTAGAAATAGGTGTTATTTTAATGGTAAGAAAACTTTTTACCGCAGAATCAAAATTCAATAAGCTAAAGTAGTAGGGTATATTAGCTTGTACCTCTAATTTTAGATTTGGCATAATTGTGCCTTTAAAAAAAGGTTCATCTATTTTCTCTCCAAGTTTATAATCTGAACTAAATTCTCCTGGATTGATAAAAATAATTTTATTTTCTTTTGAACTATATTTTTGAAGAGAAACATTTCCCCCTGTAAAAGTGGTACTTAAATTAAAAGTTACAGAGTCTTTAAAAACAACTTTTAACTGTTTATTTAATATTTGAAATTGAGAAGTATCAATAGAAATTGAAAACGGAGTGTTTTTATAAGCATCTTCTTGTTGGTACTTTCCATCTTTATAATAATTTAGATAATACTGTAAGCGCTCTACCACTTTCTCATTATGAGAACGAGATTGCAATGTAATTACAGAGGTATTCACTTTGTCTGTAGTACCTCCCCAATTAAAAGTTAAACTTGTATTTGAAGTAAAAAATGGATTCTGATCGTCTTTTATTGAGATCAAATTTTCAATTTGGTATACAGGCAACTTTCTTACATTGATATAATATGCAATACTAAAACCTATGGCTATAGATATTAAAAATAAAGGCCAATAATTAAGAAGTTTAAAAAGAAAACTTTTTATATCGAAAGTTGAATGGACATCATTTATTTCAAAATCTTCATTCATTTTCTTATAATTTAGTAAATAATAAAATGGTTGTCGCTAATGCTGTTACTATTGTCAATATGGTCGTAAATGATTGTAATCCTGTTGTCCCAGCTCCAATTGATTTTTGAGGTAATGGGTTTATTAATATTAGATCATTGGGCTGCACATAATAATACGGAGAATTAATTGCATCAATGGTCGTTAAATCGATATGATGCACTTTTTGTCCTAAAGGATATTGTCGTATAATAACAACATTCGATTTATCTCCAGTAACTGGAATATCTCCACTATTTGCAATAGCTTCCATAATACTTACCTGATCTCTATAAATTATTCGAGAACCTGGCCCCGAAATTTCTCCATTGATTGTATATCGAATACCTGCTAATTTAACCGTAACAAAAATATTAGCTTCAGGTTTAAAAAAATCCTTAAGCAATCTTGCTTCAATACCTTTTCTTACTTCCTCAACGGTATATCCAAGTACTGCTATATCTCCTAAACTAGGAATTCTGACATTCCCATGAGGATCTACAACAAAACCATCATAATATAACCTTTCTTCTCCTGTTGCATTTAAGTTTGCATTATTAATTGGGTTGAAGATACCTACTGTTTCTTGATCCAATGCCTTAACACGTATACTTAAAAGATCATTAACCTGAAGCCTATAAGGCTCTTGCATTTTTTTTATAGAAACTAAACTATCTTCAGCAATATTATTTTCTTGTAAATAAGTAAGTTGTTTTGTAGAAATGCAAGAAGAAAAACATAGTGCAACAAAAATAAACAGATATGCAGGTTTCATATAAGATTGGCTTGTTAATAAGCAAATATAGACTAACGTGAGTAATAATAAAATTAATTTCATTCTAAGTGATGAAAAAGGAGTTATTTTGCAAAAAAAAGAAACGTGAATTATCTGTCTGTTGAAAATATATCAAAATCCTATGGTGAAAGAGTTTTATTTCAAAATATTTCTTTCGGAATAAGTGCAGGTCAAAAAATTGGCTTTGTAGCTAAAAATGGAACCGGTAAAACTTCCATTCTTAATATTATATCAGGATTAGATACTCCCGATGAAGGAAACATAGTGGTTCGTAAAGACATTACGGTTTCATACCTTCCACAGGAACCAATCCTTAATCCAAATTTAACGATTGAAGAGATTATTAATACCTCTGAAAATAAAATCATTAAAGTGATTGCAGATTATGAAAAATCCTTGCTTGACCCAGATGATTCGGAAACATTACAAATAGCTTTTGATGCAATGGAATCCCATCATGCTTGGGATTTTGAAACTAAATACAAGCAAATATTATTCAAATTAAATTTAGAAGATTTAGATCAAAAAGTTAATACACTTAGTGGAGGTCAAAAGAAACGTTTAGCTCTTGCCAATGCATTATTAGCACAGCCAGATTTACTTATAATGGATGAACCTACTAACCATTTAGATCTTGAAATGATTGAATGGCTAGAAAACTTTTTTGCCAAAGAGAACATTACGCTATTTATGGTAACACATGATCGTTTTTTTCTTGAACGAGTATGTAATGAAATTGTTGAACTAGACGAAGGAAAATTATATGGTTACAAAGGAAATTATAGCTACTATCTTGAAAAAAGAGATGCTCGAATAGAAAATTTCGTAAGTGAAACTGCAAAAGCTAAGCAGCTATATAATAAAGAATTAGCATGGATGCGCAGACAACCTAAAGCTAGAACTACTAAAAGTAAATCGAGAATTGATGATTTTTCAGAAATTAAAGATAAAGCCCACCAACGAAGAAATGACCATGAAGTTCAGTTAGAATTAAACATGGAACGCCTAGGTACTAAAGTAGTAGAGTTGCATAATGTATCTATGCAATATGACAATAATCTGCTTTTTAATAATTTTGAATATAATTTTCTACGAGGAGAACGAATAGGCATCATTGGTAAAAATGGTACAGGAAAATCTACCTTATTAAATATTATAACAGGAAGTTTAACACCCAATGCTGGAAAAGTAGTCATTGGAGATACTGTAAAATTTGGATATTATACACAAAAAGGCATTTCAATAAAGGAAGGTCAAAAAGTAATAGACGTAGTTAGAGAGTTTGGAGATTATATCCCCTTAAAAAAAGGACGTCAAATATCTGCTCAACAATTACTAGAACGTTTTTTATTTGATAGAAAAAAACAATATGATTTTGTCGATAAATTAAGTGGAGGGGAAAGAAAAAGACTTTATCTATGTACTGTTCTTATTCAAAACCCTAACTTTTTAATTCTCGATGAACCTACCAATGACCTAGATATTGTGACCCTAAATGTGTTGGAGAATTTCTTACTAGATTTCCCTGGGTGCTTAATAGTAGTTTCGCATGATCGTTATTTTATGGATAAAATTGTTGATCATTTATTTGTTTTTAAGGGTGATGGTGCTTTTGAAGATTTTCCTGGAAATTATTCAGATTATAGAATTTATGAGGACAGTAAAATTTCAGAAAAAAGAATTGAAAAAACGAATGCAAGCAAACCAAAAAAAGAATGGAAAATCACAAATACTAAATCAAAATTAAGCTATAACGAACAAAAAGAATACAACAAGCTTGAAAAGATAATTGCTGCATTAGAATCTAAAAAAGAAGGGCTAGAAATCAAGTTTTCTACTGAAGATTGGGATGCTGAAGAAATAAATAAACAGTCAACTATTCTACAACAAGTAATTAAGGATATTGAAGCTAAAACTGAACGTTGGTTTATACTCTCAGCAAAACAAGAAGGAGAATAATTTTAAAAATAATGCTTCAACTAATTCTAAATGAATTAACTTACAGTCTCTTTCAAGCTTAACTAACATATGAATAATAAAACAGCATTAGTAACCGGCGCGGCCTCTGGTCTTGGATACGAATTTGCAGTTTTATTAGCTAAAGATTCTTATAACTTAATACTCATTGATATTGATTCTGAAAATTTAGAAGGCACAAAAAAAGAATTAGAAAGTCTTTATCAAACACAAGTTACCATTTTAGTAAAAGATTTAAGTACTGCTGAAATAGCGAATGAAATTTACAATGAAATTCAAGATAAATCTATTGATGTATTAATCAATAATGCAGGGTTTGGTTTATTTGGCACTTTTTCAAAAACCAATTGGCAACGTGAATCAGCAATGCTTCATTTGCATATAATGACGACCACACACCTCACAAAGCTTTTATTAAATGGTATGGTTGAACGAGGCAAAGGTAGAATTCTAAATATATCTTCATTAGCTGCATTTCAACCTGGACCATTAATGGCAATTTATTATGCTTCAAAAGCATATATTTTATCTTTTTCTGAAGCCATTGCTAATGAGCTAAAAGGAACGGGAGTAACCGTAACTGTTTTATGTCCTGGACAAACAAAAACATCGTTCCAACAAGTAGTTTCAAAACAAAATTGCGATAATAAAATCAGCTTCAATATGGCTTGTCCTGTTCAAGTTGCGAAATATGGTTACAATGCTATGATGCAAGGTAAAACGGTTGTTGTTCCTGGTTTTTTTAATAAATTTCTGTCTAAATTACCAAGACTAATGCCTAGAAAAACCTCAGCATCTATTGTGAGAAAAATTCAAGAAAAAAACAGAGAAGGATCGTTGAACTAAAGAAGGTTCTATCAAAAATATTTCGAGTTTTATTTAATGATTATTCAATCATTAGCAATTTTTATTAAACTACCTTGATGTAGAGCGTATTTTTCCTTGTCATTCTGGCGAAATCGCAAGATTCATGAATTCATTATTATAAAAGTATTATACAATGAATAATGCCAGAATCCATTAAACATTAGCACTATCAACATGATGGATTCCCAGTCACACTTCGACTTCGCTCAGTGGGGCAATTGAGAATGACAAGTGTGGTGTCATTCAGAGGGAAGAATGACCGAAGAATCTATTTATATAATTATTAGAGATTCCTCATTAGCATTCGGAATGACAAAGAAATCCTTACTCTTTCACTACCTTTTTAGTAATTCTACCTTGTTCTGTTTCTAGTTGCACAAATAGTAAACCACTTTTAAGATGTGATACATCAATAGAATTAAATTGTTCTTTTTCATGAAGCACCAATCTACCTAAGACATCATAGATTTTGACAGATATTATTTGAGTAGAAGAAGTATTATCAATTGTTAAGATATTTGATACTGGATTTGGAAGTAGAGTAAAAGATTCATTAAAAAAGTCATTTACCCCAAATGAGCAATCTTCACTAAAAGAAGTCCAATCATCAACATTCCAATCGGAAGCATTATTTGCATACTCTACATCATCAACTTCAATACAAAATAAATTGGGGCTATCAAAAGTTAACAATGTTTCTAAATTCTCATTATTTCCATTTTTAATATTTAATAAATTAATTTGATTGTCAAAAATTATTATTTCCTTAATATTAATATTATAACTTAAGTCAAGTTCTATAAGATTAGTACTATATGAAATTAATATTTCTAATAATGAATTATTAGAAATATTAATTTCTAAGATATTACTATTTTCAATATATAATTCTTTTAAATTAATATTGTTAGTAGTATTTATTGTAGTTAACAAATTCATTCCGCAACCTAAATATTCTAAGGCGATATTATTTGTTATATCTAAATTTTCAATATTATTAGTAGTTATAGAAAAATCTTTTAAATTAATATTTTGAGAAACATCGATTGTAGTTAATTTATTTTGTTGAATGTGTAATATTTCTAAATTAATATTATTGTTTACATTTAAACTTGATAAATTCATATCAATAGCTTCTAACCAAATTAAATTTACATTATTAGAAACATCTAATTGATTTATGGGATTATTATGACACCAAAACTGTTCTAATTTTAAATTCTGTGAAGTATCAATATCACTTATCTGATGGCCATTACATCGCAACCTTTTTAATTCTTTAAAATCTTCTAAGCCTTCCAAACTAAATATATCTTCTGAAATAATATTTAAAAAAATATTTGTCAAGTTTTCGATACGATGTGTAAAAACCAAATCATTATTTGTTATATCATCACCAAAGCCTAAATCTTCTATATATCCTTCAAAAACATTATCTGGTATTGTTGTGGTTGCTGTATTATCATATGGATAATCAAATGAAATGACACCAATATCAACCTGATTAGATAATGAACATGGTAGTGTAGCATCGCCATCTCCATAAAGATCAACCTGTAAAATATAGGTGCTATGTCCCTCAGGCAGACTTATATCATACGATTGATAATCATATACTTCCTCCTGAGCAACCGTATTTAAATAGCATAATGACACCGTAATTGTATTATCTAGATAGCTTATAGATGAACTCCCAAATGATGAAAACTGCCAATTATGAACCAAAGTATTTAAAATAACCTCGTTATCTCCATTTGGTTCTATGTAAAAATTCATTAATTCTTGGCTATAGCTATAGCTTTTAATTAATAATAGCATTATTAATAGAAATAACTTTTTCATTTTAACATTTATAAAATTATAATAGGTTACTAAAATAGTAACTTAAAGTAGAATTAAACATTATTGTATTACTAGTTGTTTAGAGTCTATTAAATTACCATCACAAATTAAAGATACAAAATAAATCCCCATTGGATATGCACTTACATCAATTTCTGCTTCTAACAAATTTATATCAATAATATGATTATAGGTATTATTTGTATTTTGATTTGTTAAAACTAGATATGCAGAATTTGCATCTTCAGCTATATAATTATTAGAGATTCCTCATTAGCATTCGGAATGACAAAAACTACTTCTCTAAGGCTGAATCAATAGTATCTAGATATTCATCAAAACCAATTAAATCATTGTGCCCTCCGCCTGGAATTTTAATAAATGATTTATTCTTTATTTGAATTGTATCAAAAAGTTGCGCTCCCATATTAAAGTCTATCACCTTATCATTTGTTCCATGAAAAATTGAAATTGGAGCACTTACTTTTGTAATATATTCATTTGTAGGAAAGGTATAATGTAATAAAGATCGTACTGGCAGAAATGGAAAACGAGATTTACCAACTTCTGCAATATTATAAAAAGGGGATTCTAAAATTAGATTTTTAGGCTGATTCCTTGACGCAACATACGTAGCGAAGGTTGTACCCAAGCTTCTACCATAAAGCGTTATGTCTTTTTCTGAATAATGCTCTTTCATATATGCATACCATAACTCACTATCTGCATATAGTTTTTCCATGGATTTCTTCCCTCTACTTTTACCATAACCACGATAATCCATCACAACAACATCATATCCTTTTTCAATAAAAAAGCTTGTTATCGCACCCCAACGTTGTAAATCTCCTGCATTTCCATGATAATATAGTATCGCTCCTTTAGGGTTTTCTGATTTAAAATGAAGTCCGTTTAATTTAGCACCATCCTTTGTATCAAGAAAAATTTCTTGATAGGGGTTCTCCATAACATATACATGTTCTTGTGGAAGAATAGTAGGCATAAATATTAGGCTCTCTTGGAAAAAATATAACACACCACAAAGTAAACCATATATATTGAGGAGAACAAAACTGAAAATAAATAATTTCTTTTTATTTAAACGCATATTATTTTTTAGAAGAATGGACTACTTGATAACTACTTCCTTCAAGGTTTTGCTTTTCATCCTTAGAAATTAATATTTCATGTAACATTTTATGATAGCTTTCAAAGTTATTTAAATTTTTATGCCCTCCACCAATTACCGTATATAATCTTGTTCGTTTTGGTTTGATTTGCGATAGTTTTACACTTGTTTTATATGGAATTAATTTATCGTCGGTTCCATGAATAATATGGATGGGGCAATTAACATATTTCAGCCATTTATAGGTTGGTAGCGGATATTTCATAATAATTGAAAATGGCATAAAAGGCATATAACGTGCAGTTACTTTCTTTAAACTATAATAGGGCGCATCTAGAATTAATTTTGCAGGATTATTCATAGAAGCCAATTTTGCAGCAAAGCCAGAACCTAAACTCCTTCCATAAATAATGATATGTTTTTCATCTATACGTTCACGCATCTTATTATAAACATATTGTAAATCATTTTTAATGGCTTTCTGACTTCTTCTCCCAGTACTCTTTCCAAACCCTCTATAATCGACCATAACCACATCAAAATTATGACGTGTAAAATCTACAGCAAACTTCCCCCAACCCTTAATACTTTTACTATTTCCTTTTAAATACAAGACAATACCTTGTGGGTTATCGACTTTAAAATGCAGGCCATTAATAATTGCACCATCCCGAGTTTCTAAATGATACTCTTCTGTAACTTGATGCTCATAATAAAACTGAAAATCTTTTGGTAATTTTTCAGGTTTAAACAAAATATAGTCCTGCAAATAGTATAGCAATACACTAACTACCACATAAACAATTAAAATAAAAACTAGTATTGAGATCCAATAAGCCATTGGTCTAATTTAGTGAATATAAAATTTGATTGAGCTATTGACTTTTCTTATTTTTTTCTTCGATCCATTTACTCATATATTGAGTACTTTTTAAGGTGTGATGTTGAAGAATTTGACCCATAAAATTTGAATTCCTGTGAAGTTTTAGATTTTCTTCAATTTCTGAAATTTTTTTTAAAAAAGCATCTTTAAAAATTGACTTCTGAAACCGTTGATTAATGATTTGAAAGCCTTGTTTTTGTGTTACTTCCCATTGTTCTTCTGAAGTGTATAATTGAACCGCTGCTCGTGCAAAACTCTCTGTATCTTCTGAAACTATCCCTGAATAATTTAAATCTCCATGCATTCCTTCAGCGCCAATTGATGTTGTGATTGAAGGGGTTCCCCATTTCATAGCATCCAACAACTTCCCTTTTAATCCTGCTCCAAATCGTAAAGGAGCCAAACAAATTTTCGAAGAAGACATTACTTTTGATAGATTTTCAGCCCATCCTTTAATCAAAAAACCTTCTTTCTCATTGTGCAATGCTGAAATTTGCTGAGGAGCATAATTTCCATATATATTTAAAATTGCATTTGGTAATTGTTTTCTAATAAACGGCCAAATCTCCTTTTTTAAATACAATACCGAATCAACATTAGGTGCATGCAATAAATTACCAAGGGTCATAAAATCGTTGCGTTCTTCAAATGATGGTAAAGAGTTTATTATTTCTTCGGAAATGTGTTCCTCTAGAAAAGGCAAATAAAGCAGAATGTCTTTATTGATTTGAAATTTATTCTGAAGTAAATTCAGTTCAAATTCAGAAATTATAAGCGTTAGATCACAGCGATAGATACTTGCAATTTCGCGTTTTGCAGTTTCAGAATATAAATCAGCATTTTCAATACCATCTTTAGATTTAAAAGCTTTCTCCCTTGCCTTACGGAGAAAGTGTAAATCTTCTGTATCTAATATTTTTAAGGTATTTGGGCATTGCTTAGAAACTCTCCAGCCAAATTGTTCTTCCGTAATATAACGATCAAATAAAACAGCAGTCGGATTCAGTTTTACGATACATTCATCAAAACTTGAATCATTTAATTGAATAGAAACCCTATCAATATTTAAATTTTCAAATGATTCAGATTTTTCAGAAACAGTGGCTGTAGATGCAAATGTAATGCTGTAATTATCTTCCTGAAATAGTTGCAATAATTGCATCATTCTAGAACCCGCGGCAGTTGTAGAGGGTTCAGGGAATGTATGTCCTATAACAAGAAGTGTTTTCAAATTTGTGATTTTATTTCCAGTCTTTTGAAGTTCTATACACAACTCCTTTAAATAGAGCAACTAGTTCTTCGCCTCTTTTAATCTCGACAATATTAAAACCAATTTTTGTGTTCACTTTTTCAATAACTGATTCAGCAATTAAATAATCACCTTCATTTATAGCTTCAATATGATTAATGGAAGTTTCGATAGAAACAGCATATTTTCCATGGGTATTTGCAGTAAAACCAAAAGCTGTATCCGCTAATGCATAGGTAATACCACCATGCGCATAATTCATGCTATTGAGCATATCTTTTCTTACGGTTAAAGCAACTTTGCATTTCCCAACTTCACATGCTAATATTTCCATTCCAAGGCTTTTACTAAAAGCATCAAGACTTAACATTTTATGTGGAATTTTATCTCCTGCTAACATTTAAAAGAAGTTTTTATTATCGCGATTCATTTTACGAAGTAATGGAGAACAACGGTAACGATCTTCATGGTATTCACCGTACAGAGCATCTAATTTAGATACACACCAATCTATCCCTTTTTCATCTGCCCATGCCAATAGTCCTTTTGGATAATTAACTCCTTTTGTCATCGCACTATCGATATCTTCTGCTGAAGCGATATTTAGAAATAACGCATCTGCTGCTTCATTGATCAACATTACTAACACTCTATCAAAAATACTATTCGCTAATTCTGAATCTTCTTTCGGCAATGGTTTTACTGCATTTTCAGAATAATCATAATATCCTTTTCCACTTTTTCTACCTAAATACCCTGCTTCACTAAAGCGTTTTTGAGTAAATGCTGGTTTATATCTTGGGTCGAAATAAAAAGAGGTAAACACTGTTTCAGTAACGGTATAATTGACATCGTTTCCTATAAAATCCATTAATTCAAATGGCCCCATTCTAAAACCACCTTTGCTTTTTAACGCCCAATCAATGGTGACGAAATCAGCTAATCCTTCTTCGTAAATTCGCAAAGATTCCCCGTAAAAAGGACGAGCCACTCTGTTTACAATAAAGCCTGGAGTATCTTTTGCTACTGCTACTACTTTCCCCCAATCTTTAATTGTTTGAACGGAACGGTTTAATACTTCTTCTGAAGTTTGTATCGCTGGAATCACCTCAACTAATTTCATTAAAGGAGCAGGGTTAAAAAAATGTATTCCTACACAACGTTCCGGTTTTTTTAAAGAAGAGGCAATCGATGCAATTGAAAGACTTGAGGTATTTGAAGCAATAATACAATCTTCAGAAACATAGCTTTCTAATTCAGAAAACACCTTTTGTTTTATATCTAAATTTTCAATAATTGCTTCTATGGTTAAATTTGAATCACCTAATTCTTTTAATGAATTTACGTATTGAATATTTCCCTGAATTCTTGATTTCTCTGGTCCATCAATTCTTCCTTTTTCAATTAGACGATTTAATATTTTTTCTAAAGAGGCTTTTGCCTTGTCTAGTGCTTCTAGCTTTGTATCAAACAGTTTTACATGACATCCAGCAGTAGCTGCGACTTGTGCAATACCGCTTCCCATGGTTCCTCCGCCAATAATTCCAACAGTTTTTATTGATGATTGGTGATTGTTAATTGAGTCTTTATTTGTCATTATTTTTTTATTGTAATGAGATCCTGAATCAAGTTCAGGATGACAAAGAATTATTGTAATTATACGTTTCGCATTGATTTAATCTTTATTCTAAAAGCGAAGCGTTCTATCTTCTAATATCTATTTAGTTTCCTTTAAAATTAGGTTTTCTTTTTTCTACAAAAGAACTAACACCTTCATTATAATCATTAGACTGCGCAGCTTCAATTTGAAATTTTGACTCCATTTCTAATTGTTCATTTAAGCTATTTGTCATTGAATTATTCAATAATTGTTTCGTCAGGCCTAAAGCTTTCGTTGGCATTTTGGCCATTTTTTCAGCAAGTACAGTGACTTCAGCATTAAAGTCTTCAGCACTATAAACTTTATAAATCATTCCTAAGTGTTCAGCCTCTTCAGCTGAAACTTTATCGCCTAACATCATTAAAGCAGATGCTTTTTGAAATCCAATAAGTCTTGGTAAAAAGAAAGTCCCACCACTATCTGGAACTAATCCTATTTTACTAAATGCTTGAATAAAACTAGCTCTTTCCGAAGCTACAACAATATCACAAGCCAATGCTATGTTTGCTCCCGCTCCTGCCGCAACACCATTTACTGCAGCAATAACTGGTTTAGAAATACTTCTAATTTTTTTAATTATCGGATTGTAATGTTCTTCCAATATAACTTTAAAACCTGGATTTAATTCTGGAGTCGTTACTTCTTTTAAATCCTGTCCCGCACAAAATGCTTTTCCATTTCCTGAAAGAACAATTGCTCTTACTTCATTGTTTTCAGCACAACGATCTAATTCACTTTGCAAGCGCAAAGCCATTTCTCTATTGAAACTATTAAAAACTTCGGGTCTATTTAATGTTAAAAATGCTACACTGTTTGAAATGATTACTTCTATCGATGGTGTACTCATATAATTTAAGCTGTTTTATTTAAAATTATTCTTGTCTATTTTAGACATTTAAAATAATCGAATGGTTCTTTACAGTCTTCACATTTAAAAAACGCTTTGCAAGCTGTAGAACCAAACTGACTTACTAAAATAGTATTTGTTGAGCTACATTGAGGGCATTTTACGATTTTTTTATTTCCAAGAAGCGCTTCTTTATCTGCATGCTCATTTAGAGGAGCTGCAATTCCATATTCTTCTAAGGCTTTTCTTCCTTTCGTAGTAATCCAATCGGTGGTCCAAGCGGGAGATAAAATCAGTTCTACTTTAGCTTTCATTCCTTCATTTTCAAAAGCAGCGATAATATCATCTGCGATAACATCCATTGCTGGACATCCTGAATAGGTAGGAGTTATTTTAATTTGAACTATTTCGTTTTCTATATATGCTTCTCGAACTACTCCCATCTCTAAAATAGCCAATACTGGGATTTCAGGATCTGAAACCGTTGCTAAAATAGTTTTTAAATGCTTGTCTATATTTGGCTGTTCTGCAATCATCTGTTCTCAATACGTTTTGCTTCACAAAATACTCGAACTGACATTATTTTTTTCTTCTTATTAATGTCTAATATCTAGAAGTGAAGCGGTCTAGCATCTCATTTCTATTTTACCATTTCATATTTGGATAGGTACGTTGCATAAATTGCAAATCTGCTAAAATATACCCCATATGTTCACTGTGTATTCCTATTTTTCCTCCTTTTTTGAAATACTGATTCTCTGGAACTTCTATCGTTGCTTCTTTTAATACTTCTGAAACTCTTGCGTAATATTCAGCTTTTAATTCAGTTACATCAACTCCAACACCCATAGTATTCATTTGTGAATCATCTTCAGTAACTTCAAATAATTCATCGGTATAAGCCCAAAGATCATTTATTGCTGTTTGAATTTTATCATGACTTTCCGAAGTACCATCCCCTAATCTTTTAATCCAATCTGAAGAAAAACGTTGATGATAACTCACTTCTTTTATGCTTTTTGTTGCAATAGCAGCTAACGTTTCATCGCTACTAGATTGAAGCTTCTGTAATAATAGATAATGATACACATCGAAATAAAATTGGCGTGCAATGACATAACCAAAATGCTGGTTAGGTTGTTCTACCAATAATACATTTAAATATTCTCTTTCTGTTCTTAGAAAAGCGATATCATCTTCCGTTTTATCATCACCAACAATTTTTGCAATGTATTGGTAATAGTTACGGGTTTGTCCTAATAAATCTAATGAAATGTTTGTTAATGCAATATCTGTTTCTAAGGCAGGACCATGTCCACATAACTCACCCAAACGCTGTCCTAAAATAAGAGAGTTGTCCGCGATTCCTAAAATATATTTTACTAAATGATTGTTTTTCATCTGTTTAAGTTTTTGTGATTTCTTGATGGGATCCTGAAACTAATTCAGGATGACAACAAGTTGTCACATATGTTTTAATTCATCCGGTAATTCATAAAATGTTGGATGACGGTATATCTTATCTTGTGCTGGCTCAAATAATTCGCCGTTCTCTTCTGGATTTGAAGCTGTTATATATTTACTTTCTACTACCCAAATACTTACACCTTCATTTCTACGGGTATACACATCTCTTGCATTTTCAAGAGCCATTTCTGCATCAGTTGCATGAAGACTTCCAAAATGACGATGTTCTAATCCGTTTTTACTTCTAACAAATATTTCCCAAAGGGGCCAATTTTTTTTCATATTAGTAGTTTTAACTTGCTTTCGCAACATTCTTTTTTTCTTTTTTCTCTGCATAAGAAACGGCAGCGTCTCTAACCCATTCTCCTTCTTCCCATGCATTTACTCTTGCAGCCATTCTTTCTTTATTACAGGGTCCATGTCCTTTCACAACTTGCCAAAACTCATCCCAATTAATTTCACCAAAATCATATTGCCCTTTCTCTTCGTTCCATTTTAAATCTGGATCTGGAACTGTTATTCCTAAAATTTCTGCTTGAGGTACCGTTTGATCAATAAACTGTTGACGTAGCTCATCATTCGTTTTTCTTTTTAATTTCCATTTCATAGATTGCTCCGTATGTACTGATTCATCATCAGTCGGCCCTAACATCATTAAACTAGGCCACCACCAACGATTTAAAGCGTCTTGTGCCATTTCTTTTTGTTCTGGAGAACCTTGACATAGCTTCAACATAATTTCAAAACCTTGTCTTTGATGAAAGCTTTCTTCTTTACAAACTCGAACCATCGCTCTTGCATAAGGTCCAAATGATGTATTACATAAAGGTACTTGATTAATGATTGCTGCTCCATCTACTAACCAACCAATAGCTCCCATATCTGCCCATGTGACAGTTGGATAATTAAAAATACTTGAATACTTTGCTTTTCCAGAATGCAACTGTTCATACAATTCATCTCTTGAAATTCCTAAAGTTTCACAAGCAGAGTATAAATATAAACCATGACCCGCTTCGTCTTGAACTTTTGCTAATAAAGCTACTTTTCGTCTTAAAGAAGGAGCTCTTGTAATCCAATTACTTTCAGGAAGCATCCCAATAATTTCTGAATGGGCGTGTTGAGACATTTGACGAATATGCGTCTTTCTGTACTTCTCAGGCATCCAATCTTTAGGCTCTATTTTTTCATTACGAGCAATTCGAGATTCAAATATTTCTTCTAAATTTTTTATTTCTTGTTCACTCATAAATAATAAGCTTTAAGTTTTATGCCTTAAGTTGTAAGTTTTTTATAAAAAAACCTCATTTTAAATTATTACACCAACTTTATTAAGTCATTTATTTCAATGCTTCGTATGAATATCTATTATCCATAAGCGAAGCGGTCTATTTTCTATTTCTATTATACATCAAAATCAACTTTCAAATTATCAGAAGTGGGCACTGACTGACAACTTAAAACAAAATTTTGAGCTACTTCTTTTTCATCTAAAGCATAATTAACTTTCATTTCTACCGAACCTTCAATCACTTCGCATTTACAGGTACTACAAACTCCGCCTTTACAAGCAAACGGTAGATCTGCTCCCGCTCCTAATGCTGCATCCAAAATATTATCGTATTCTTTAGTCATAGTAAATTGAAACTCTTTTCCACCATCTACTATTGTGACTTCAATCCCTTCAACATTTTGTTGTGCTAATCGTTCAGCTCTTAATTTATCTTCCTCAGAAAGTCCAGTTACAAATAACTCGTAATGAATTAAATCCTTAGACAACCCTTCACTTTCTAAATTGGAACTAACAAAGTTTACCATGTCTTCTGGCCCGCATAAAAACACTTCGTTCGTGTCGGGAATATCTATTAAGTTATCTGTTAAAACCCTTAGTTTTTCTTCATCAAAACGACCGTTAAATAATTCGATATCTCTTTTTTCTTTGGTTAAGAAATAATAAATCTCTAATCGTCCAAAATAAGTGTTTCGCAATTGTTCTAATTCTTCTTTAAAGATAATCGATTTTGCTGTTTTATTTACAAAAAACAATTTACACGTCGAATCAGGTTCACTTGCTAAATAGGTTTTGATCATTGATATCATGGGAGTAATACCACTACCTGCAGAGAAAAAAAGATAATTCTTTTTATTCATTGAATTTGTATCTACACCAAATGTTCCACTAGGTGCCATTACCTCTAATTCATCCCCAACTTTTAAAGTTTCGTTTACTAACGTTGAAAATTTACCTCCTGGTATTTGCTTTACAGCTACCTCCCACTTCTCCTCTAAAGGACTTGAGCATAAGCTATATGACCTGCGGACATCTTCTCCTTCAATATCTGCTTTAAGTGTTAAATGCTGCCCTGAAGTATAAGTAAACTCACCTCTAAGGTTCTCAGGAATATCAAAAGAAATTACAGAACAATCTGACGTCTCTTTGTATATATTTTTAACTTTTAATGTATGAAATTTAGCCACTTTCTATCTTTTTCTATGGTATACAAAACTAACGCTTGTTAGTTTAATATCCAAATTTATTAATTTATCAAATAATTCCCTTTAAAAGAACAGCAATCATATCTCTTTTTAACACATTAACCTCTAATTTACCTCTCTTTTGATTCCATAAATACAGAGTTCTGAGGGTAGATAACATGGAAAATAAAATAACTTCTGGATGGTGATTTTTAATTTTATTGTTAGCAATTCCTTCTTTTATTATATTTCTGAAATTTTCCTCATACTCATCTCTCATTTCAATAAAACTATTTAAATCATTGCCTTGTAAATGCATCCAATCATTATTTAATGCCGCCAGTGCTTCAGATTTTGTAACTGTTATATCGATATGCATTTCAATGAGCTGCTCTATTTTTTGAATAGGTGAACTTGAAGACGAAACAATTTTTTCCATTCCATTGGTAAATTCTTTTGCTAAATCCAGCACCAAAATCGAAAGAATCTCCTGTTTACCTTCTATATGATTATAAAGACTGGCGGCTTTTATACCTAATGCCAGAGCAATATCACGCATAGATACTGCATTATATCCTTTGTCTTTAAAAAGCTGAGAAGCAACTTTAATTATCTCCTTTTTTCTAATACTTACTTTCATGATTCTGCAAGATAACAATTCCTTGTTTTTCTTTTGAATAGAAACAAGGATAAATAAGCGGAATATTCTATTTTTGAAGTCTTATGAAACGAGCATGTTAAAAACTTCATCACCAACGAAATGATTAATAGCGAACTGCATGTGACCCATAAAATACAGTAAAACAGACACATGAAACACCAATTTGAAACAAATCCTTTAATTGATAAACTGCCTCCTCATTTGAAGCAGTATATGAAGCCTCAAAATTACGATCAATACAATCCGATTAATCAGGCAGTGTGGCGCTATGTAATGCGTAAAAATGTGGATTACCTTAGTAAAGTAGCTCACAGAAGTTATGTTGAAGGACTTGAAAAAACTGGTATTTCCATAGATGAAATTCCTTCGATGTATGGAATGAATCGCATTCTTAAAGATATTGGTTGGGCTGCAGTTGCAGTAGATGGTTTTATTCCTCCCAATGCTTTTATGGAGTTTCAAGCCTATAAGGTTTTGGTGATTGCCAGTGAAATTAGACAGTTAGAAAATATTGAATACACTTCAGCTCCAGATATTATCCATGAAGGAGCTGGTCATGCTCCTATTATTTCAAGTCCAGATTATGCAGAATTTTTACGTCGTTTTGGTGAAATAGGGTCCAAAGCAATTTCGAGTGCACATGATATTGAAATGTATGAAGCTGTTCGTGAACTATCCATTCTAAAAGAAGCTATAGGCATTTCAGAAGAAAAAATTAAAGTTGCTGAAAGTAAAGTAGAAAGTCTTCAAAATAAAGAAGTAGAAGATTCTGAAATATCATTGGTAAGAAATCTTCATTGGTGGACCGTAGAATATGGCTTGATTGGTACTCTTGAAGATCCTAAAATTTACGGAGCTGGTTTACTTTCTTCTATTGGCGAAAGTGAATGGTGTATGAAAAAGGAAGTAAAAAAGATACCATATTCAATAAAGGCTGCCTATCAAAGTTTTGATATCACTAAGCCACAGCCACAACTTTATGTGACCCCTGATTTTGCATATTTACAAGAAGTTTTAGAAGAATTTGCCAATACAATGGCAGTTCGTAAAGGAGGTTGGAGAGGCTTAAATAAATTAATCGAATCGAAACAATTAGGAACGATCGAACTGAGTACAGGTCTTCAAATTTCTGGAGTTTTTAATAGCATGATTAAAAATGAAGACAGTGAAGTGGTTTACTTTCAAACCAAAGGTGAAACAGCTTTATCATTCAGAGAGAAAGAAGTTATTGGTCATGGTGTTTCTAAACATCCAAACGGATTTAGCTCTCCATTAGGAAAGTTAAAGGGCATCAATCTTGCGATAGAAAATATGGGCCCTCGCGATTTACAAGCCTATAATTTTTATGATGGAAAACCGATTGCTTTCGAATTTGAAAGTGGCATTACTGTAAAAGGCTTAAATGTTACTGGAATTCGAAATATAAAAGGAGAATTGATGTTAATTCAGTTTGTAGATTGTTACGTTCATTACAAAGATGAAGTATTATTTACACCTGAAATGGGTGCTTTTGATATGGCCGTAGGGAAGGAAATAGTTTCAGCATTTGCAGGAGCTGCAGATAATTATTCATTTGAAACTAAAAACCAATTAAGTAGCACTAAAACGATTCAAATTAAAGTTTCAGAAGAAGAAAAAGAGTTAAATGATTTGTATCTTTCGGTTAGAAAAATAAGACAAGAAAAGAAGGCAGCTTCAGAAGAAAATCAACTAAAAAACACGTTTAAAAAAGTAAAGGAAAATCATAAAAATGACTGGTTATTGCCGCTAGAAATCTATGAATTGGTTTCAGAAACAAATAAATATTTTTCAGAAGAAATAATAAGTCATCTCAATACTATAAAAACGAACAGACCAAAAGTCTCAAAGTTAATTGATAATGGACTTTCGCTTATTTAATAAATTATAAATTAAACTATCTTGGTCAAAATTTACCAAACCTATGAATTTACAACTTTCAAATAAAAACGCCCTTGTTTGCGGCAGTTCTGCTGGAATAGGAAAAGCATCAGCAATCGAATTAGCTTCTTTAGGAGCTAACATTACCTTGATTGCAAGAAATGAAGATAAATTAAAACAAGTAGTCTCTGAATTACCTTCAAATGGAAATCAGATACATGATTATTTAATTGCAGATTTTAGTCAACCAACGGCTCTGAAATTAATTCTTGAGGAAGCTACAAAAAATAAAAATTATCATATTCTCGTAAATAATACAGGAGGTCCTAAAGGAGGGCCTATTTTAAATGCAGATCTTTCAGAGTTTGAAAGTGCATTTAAACAACATTTACAATGCAATCATATTTTGGTTCAATCCTTGGCGCCTGGCATGAAAACTGAAGGATATGGAAGAGTCATTAATATTATTTCAACTTCAGTAAAACAACCTATTGAAGGATTAGGTGTTAGTAACACCATTCGCGGAGCAGTGGCAAATTGGAGTAAAACAATGGCTGCTGAGTTAGGGCCCTTCGGAATTACAGTGAATAATGTGCTTCCTGGTGCAACAGCTACTGAGCGTCTTACTGACATATTACATAATGTTGCCAAGAAAATTAATGGTTCATTTGAAGAAGCCGAAACCATGATGAAAAATGCAACTCCTGCAAGACGTTTTGCTCAACCTGAAGAAATCGCTTATGCAGTTGCTTTTTTAGCAAGTGAAGCTGCTGGATATATTAATGGAATCAATCTTCCTGTTGATGGAGGAAGAACAAAAAGTCTTTAAATACTGTCTCAAAAGATAAACAGATTAGTTTGTCTGGTCGAGCGCAGTCGAGATCTCACTTTAAATCAACAATTTGTAGTTCTCGACTGCGCTTGAACGGACATTAAAACTTATCTTTCAGACAGCTAATTATTTTAATAAATTTTTACAAGTTATTAAACTTTGTATTTTTATTAAATTGAATTTGAAGATGCGTTAGGGATTGAAATGGCATCCTTTTTTTGTCATTTCTAATGTGCCAATAATAAATTGAGATGTATCGAGCAAAAAAAAATACAATGAAAATCCCGACCCTTTTTAGGGTAACGCCCAAATATTAAAGATAAAATAAGTACTCATTTAATAAGTTACCCATTTTCATGGGCAATAAATATGAAACGTAAACTACGCATTAACGGCCATTCACATTTACTTCCTTATCCGGAAGAAATTCCTCAGTTTATGAAAGACAAAGGGATCTTTTGGGTCGATAAGGATCGTAATTTTATGCTTCAAAAAAATTGGAAACGTCCTGTTACTGATTCTAGTTTTTTCTTGGATGAGAAACTAGAGTGGATGGATAAATTTAATATTGATCATGCTGTAGTTCTAAACCTTTCTCAATTATATGGAAATGGTTTACGGTTAGAAGAGATGAAAAAGGCCCTTCGTTTTCAAAATGATTTTAATGCAAGAGTACAACATGACAATCCTTCAAAATTCACTTGTGGTTTTGTAGTGCATCCAGGATATGGCCGTGGGGCTTTATGGGAAATTGAACGATGTGTTGAAGAATTAGGTATGAATCTTCTTTGTTTACCAACACATTATATGGATACTATTGGAACATGGCGTTGTATTTTTGATGAAGAAAATGAACCTATTTTTGAATTGGCTAGCAAGTACAATCTTGCCGTTGAAATCCATCCTTATGATGGAGAAAAATTTATTAAACTTGAGAATACTGCGTGGCGTTTTCATTTAATTTGGATGCTTGCACAATGCGCAGATGCCTATCATTTTTTAACTTTAAATGGATATGCTGATAAATATCCAAACATGCGAACTTGTTTTGCACATGGTGGACAGTTAGCAAATATTAATTTAGGAAGAAGAATTCAAGGTTTTGATGGTCGACCTGATTTGTTTGAAGGGAAAACACATCCACGAAAATCGGTTGCACACAAAAACATCTTTTTCGATACTCTTGTTCATGACACTGGATCTTTAGGATTAGTTGTTGAAAATCAAACATCAAAACAAATCTTAATGGGCTTAGATGATCCTTATCCTTTAGGTGAAATGGAGAGTGAAAATCAATCTTCATATCCTGGTAAAATTTTAGATTTAGCTAAGGAACGTAAAATATTAACTGAAACTGAATGTGATGCTATTTGGGAAGATAATGTCTTGCAATGGTTGTTTGGTAATGATGAAAAGAAAAAACAGGATTTGGTCAATAAGATAATAGGCTGATGCATTTTATACCTGATAACTTAGATGACTATGTGGCAAAGCATTCTCAAGCTGAGCCAAAATTACTACAAGAGTTAAACCATGAAACATGGCAAAAAGTATTAACACCAAGAATGTTAAGTGGTCATTTTCAAGGTAGAATTCTGAGTATAATTTCTAAATTAATTCATCCAAAAAATATTTTAGAAATAGGAACCTATACAGGGTATTCTGCACTATGTTTAGCTGAAGGAATGAAAAAAAAAGGTCTTCTACATACCATTGACATCAACGAAGAACTACATGATATTCAACGTAAATATTTCGATAGGTCTGGATTTGGTAATCAAATAATTCAACATACTGGAAATGCATTAGATATTATACCTGAAATTGACTTAACATTCGATTTGGTATTTATAGATGCTGATAAACGTAATTATTGTAATTATTTAGAACTACTAATTCCTAAACTAAAAAGTGGATCTGTAATTTTAAGTGATAATGTTCTTTGGAGCGGAAAAGTGTTAAAACCTGTTTCTGAAGATGACATTGATACAAAAACTTTAGTTTCATATAATAAGCGACTAAATGAACATCCAAGATTAGAAACTGTGTTACTTCCTATTCGTGATGGACTTACAATTTCGAGAGTTATTTAAATTCTTTGACTTTACTAACTAAAAAAGCCTCTTGATAACTCAAGAGGCTTTTTTAGTTTTCATAATATAATATTATCTTTTTAAGGTAAAATGTCCTTTAAATTCTTTTTGTATGTCGTCTTCAGTGTATTCCACTCTGAACCAGTAATCACTCGATGGTAATGGATTGCCATTATACGTTCCATCCCATCCCTCTCCAAGAGGACTGATCTGTTTAAGTAATTTTCCAAACCTGTCGAATATATAAATTTTTGCCGTAGGATCACCCGTTGCGATTCCAATGATATTCCAAGTATCGTGATATCCATCTTGATTTGGTGTCACAAACCTAGGATAATCAATCACACTTACCTCGATCTCTACACTTCCACATCCATTAACATCCTGTATCGTTACTACATGTAACCCTGGTAATACATCGATAAATACATCGCCCTCTTGGAACACTCCATCATCCAACTGGAAGACATAGTCTCCCAAGCCTTCTACCGTTACATGGATCACATGAGTGCCCGTATAGGTATCGGTAACTCCCGAACTATCCGTATGGATTACTTCATTAATAGCAAAAGCTCCACTTACCACCTCCGCACTATACACAAGTGGTGGTGAGGATAACGTAACTAACGTATCTGCACTATTACTACAACCCGTCGCACGCTCTGTTACCGTAACACTATACTCTCCACCTGCTAAGGCTACCAACGATGCACCGATCTCTCCAAACATTTCTACACTATCATAATACCAAACAAAGGTATATAAATTTGCATCTAAACCAGTATCAATCACAGGGGGAGAATCTGCTCCATCTTCCTGCTGAATAGGATTACCTAAGACATCAACACATAAACGGTAACTACCATCTATTACAATGGTTGGTAACTCCTCTACCTTTAAAATCACCTCCACGATAGCATGACACCAGATATCATCTGTTGTCGTATTGGACGTATTAGTAACTCTTGCGTAGATAATCTGTGGATTAATCACATTGGTATAGGTATCTCCAATATCTGTCATTGTTTCTCCTGCCTCTGCCAATTCCAAAGTCTCATAAAATTTAAGTACAAATATCGCCGGATCTTGTCCGTCTAAGATCTCCTGACGAATATCAATACCACTTATATTAGCACTGAAATCTTGCATGTCAAATGTCGCAATACCATCATTATCGCCCTGATCATCACAAATAGCATAAGGATCTGATGGCATAACGGCTGATGCGCCCTCTTGGACCACCAATATAAAATCCTGCATTGTTATATAACAACCCGTGACTGTGTTTAATATCCCTATATAAATCGGAGTTTCGGTCGTATCATAAAAATAAGGCGTCACTGATGATACCCAATTCAACATATTCTGAGCATCGGTAAAGTCTTCAAAATACAATACATCAAATATCGATGGATCCTGACCGTTTAATACCTCCCCGTTCTTACTATCTAAGATAATAGAGTTGGTACCCACAAATGGTAACTGACAATCTATCTCATCTGAAACATCTGCCGTAGCATCTGGTAATGGGTTTACTAGTAACTCCAATGGAATCACTGTATAACATCCTGTGCCCGTTGCAGGGGCTATATCATCATAGGTAGCTCTAATCCAAATCGTTTGGCTAAAAGCCTCTTCATTGATATAAGGACTCACTATCTGATCTATTGGATCTCCAATAATCGCTTGGGCCTCTGTTAGGTAATAACGAACAACTACCCCAGCCTCCCCATTGATAATATCTATATCCAAATCTGTTAATATAAACTCCGTAATACCATCATCTGGTATATCCTCATCACAAGCCTCAAAAGGATCCTGTGCTACAGGTGATGGATTATTAAGTACCGTTAAAGTTAACAGGTCCCTAGCCTCACAGCCCTCTGCACTAAAGATACTTACATATAGCGTTTGAGGCGTACTGGTATTCTGATACGCTGTATCGGGGATGATAGGATTGTTAGTATCCTGATCCACTTGAGTTTCATAATAATATACAGACAAGGTCGTGTTCCCTAAAGTAATAGCATCATTATTCAAGGCTAAATTAAACGTTGATATCTCATCGGTTCCTGTACTGCCATTTAGAAGGTCATCACAATTATCCATATTAAAAGGTCCCGTACCTAGGGTTGGCATCACACCAACAATCAATTCAAAAGAAGTAATACGAGTACATCCTGTCTCCAGGTTCTCTATGCGGACCCAGATCGTCTGGCCAGAACTACTATAATTTATCGCATTGGCAATCGCATTGGCATTGGCAATAGCATCTGGCTCGCTCATGTGATAGGTAACGGGTGAAAAATCCAATGGATCTTGAGTCCCAATAACAAAAGAAGTGTTCTGCGTTAAATCAAAGACAGCAATACCATCTCCATTGTCATCACACTCTGTTAAATCTCCAAAATCATCCGTAGGTTGATCAGGTAATTGCGCCACAATAATTGCTAACTCAATAATGGTATAACATCCTGTTACGGAATTAATCACTCTTGCCCATACACTATCGTTAAATGGGTCGTCATTCTCATAAGGAATAGGCAATACATCGGTGTTATCTCCTTGCTCTGCTAATTCTTGTGTACCATAGTACTCCACCACTATATTTGGTTCCCCATCGATAATCTCTAGGTCCATATCTGATAAGGTAAATTCAGCAAAACCATCATTGTCATCATCACAAGCTGTTAAAGGGGCTACAACTCCTGGAGTTGGATTAGGAAGTACCAGAAGGGTTAGCTCGGTCTCTATCACACAACCCTCTACACTAAATACACTTACATATAAGGTCTGAGGCGTACTGGTATTCTGATACGCTGTCCCTGGTGTTATAAAGTTGTTGGCTGTCTGATCTGCTAGTGTCTCATAGTAAAAAACAGATAAACTTAGGTCTCCCAAGGTGATCGCTATATCATTGAGGGTTAAATCAAAGGTCGAGGTCTCATCAGTACCCGTACTGCCATTTAACTCATCATCACAAAGCTCCCTAGTAAAAGGTCCCGGTCCAATAGCTGGTAACACACCTACAATCAATTCAAAAGTACTAATGCGGATACATTCAGTGGCTATGTTCTCTATACGTACCCAAATGGTCTGTCCGCCACTACTATAAGCCCCTGGAGTTAATATCTCATTGGCGGGCAAATCTGCATCTGCCTGGCTAGTATAATAGGTTACAGGTAGAAAATCTGAAGGATCTTGAATTCCAATCACAAAGGAAGTATTGATTGTTAAATCAAATAAAGCAATACCATCTCCATTGTCATCACACTCTGTTAAATCTCCAAAATCATCCGTAGGTACATCTGGTAATGGATTTACAACTAGTAGTAATTCAATCACTGTAAAACATCCTGTAGTATTATTCTCAACTCTAGCCCATACACTATCATTAAATGGATTATCATTTAAATAAGGATTTGGTAATATATTTAATATATCGCCCTCTCTGGCCAATATCTCATTCCCATAATAGGCGATACTCACATCAGGCTCTGTGCCCATAATCTCAGTATCCTTCAAGCTTAAATCGAACAGCGAAAAGCCATCATTGTCATCATCACAAACCTCCAATGGTGTTGGAGTCACTGGCGTAGGATTTGGCAAGACTCTAAGGGTTAATAATACCCTAACATTACATCCTAGCACATCCGTAACTCTAGCTATAACCGTCTGTTCATTGATCAGAGAATTTCTATAATCTGATGGAGTTACAATAGGATTATCAGCCGACTCATCAGCTGGACTCTCATACCAAGTAACTAGTAAAGTCGTATCGCCGCCCCTTATAAAAGCATCAAAACTCGTTAAATCAAAGGAACTAAAGCCGTCCGTAGAAGTACTCACTCCTGGAATCTCATCATCACAAACCTCATACCGGTCCGTTGGCTCTATTGCTCCAGGTAAAGCGTCTACTATTAAATCTAAGGGAACTATATTATAACAACCAAACCCTCCATTATTAGGATCCGTATTACTAACATTACCAACCACTAAAACATAAATAGTCTGGGCATTGGGTACCTGATTCTGATAATTTAATGGAGCGACTATCGCTAAAGAAAAATCTGGTAAAGGACCTATAGCAACTTCACCAGCAGCTATCGCATCGGACTCTACTACATAATAATAAAAATCCCAATCCAAAGCATCCAAACCGTCCAAAACTTCAGGCTCTACTTCTGATAAATCAAACTCCTCTAGTCCATCGCCCGGGTTATTTACATCACACAGTCGTAAGGGCTCCGCAAGCTCAACAATCAAAGGACTATTGCGGACCTGAAGTTCTAAAACTATGACAGCAAAACAGCTGCTAGATATACTTTCAACCCGTACATATACAACATCATTATAAGCAACATTATTAGCATGAGGACTGCTCAATGGTAAAACGTTATTTTCAGCATTTAATTGAGTCTCATGATAGCTTACAGATAAATCTGGATCGCCTCCAGTAATATCTAAATCAGCATCAGTAAGTGTAAAAATGAAAAAGCCATCATTGTTATCATCACATTCGATTAATGGTAATGGACTATTTGGTATTGGTAATGAATCTACTTCAATTAGCACATTTTGTGAACTATCAAAACAGGTATTATTATCAACTCTTTCAAATCTAATATAAATAGTTTCCGAAGGGGCAGTCACCGTATAAGGAGAAGTTAATGCTCCAATTCCTATGTCTGCATCAGCTTGAGAACTATGGTAACTTATATTAAATTCAACAGGATTTTGTCCATTTAAGACTTGAATATCAAAAACAGCTGAAAGATCAACTTCTTCATCTCCTGTAGCATCTTGATCACAAATTACATATGGATTTGGGGTGATAACTCCTGCTATAGCTCCTTCAAAAATAATATCAAAATTAGCGGTGACAAAACAAACTCCAGTTAAATCTTCTATACGAATATAAATTATTTCATTAGCACCTGTAATTAAATAGGCAGCTGGAGTGGCTATAGGGGCAGTATTTGTGTCTGCATCTATTTGTGAATTATGGTAAGAAATATTAAAATCTGCCGGATTTTGACCTCCTAAAACAATAGGAGTGTTTACTGTTAAATCGAAAATACCTGGATTAATACCATCATCACAGATCGTAATATCAATTGGCGGGTTTTCTATTACGGGAACTGGTAAAAATGTAACTTCTATATCATCAAGAACTAAACAAATACTATCATTTACTTCAACAGAATACGTTCCTGAATTTGGAGAAACAACTAAAAAAGTTGGGTTGGTAGCTCCTGCAATTGCAACAGCATTTAAAAACCATTGATACGTAATTAAAGGATCTCCTTGATCTGCGTCTAATAATACATCGATGCCAGCACAAATATCAACATCTACCCCTAAATCAACTACAAAAGCTGGTTCAAAATTAATGTCAAAATTAGCGGTCACAAAACATACTCCTGATAAATCTTCTAAACGAATATAGATTGTTTCATTGGTACCTGTAATTAAATAGGCCGCTGGAGTAGCGATTGGTGCCGTATTAGTGTCAGCGTCACCTTGAGAATTATGATAGGAAACATTATAATCTGCTGGGTTTTGACTTCCTAAAACAATTGGAGAGTTAACAGTTAAATCAAAGATTCCTGGAGTTGCTCCATCATCACAAATTGCAAAATCAATAGGTGGGCTTTCTATTACAGGTTCAGTAATATAGTTAATTATAACACTATCAATACCAGGACATGCTGGATCTGTAGGATCAATTACTTCAATAGAATAAATACCTGAATTAGGTGAGGTAACCAAAAAAGTTGGATTTGTTGCCCCTGCAATTGCAACAGCATCTAAAAACCATTGGTAGGTAAAAGTAGGATCTCCCTGGTCTGCATCTAATAATACATCTGCACCACTATCACAGTCTGTTACATCTGGACCTAAGTCAACTATAAATGGAGAATCTTCTGTTACTAAAACATCATCAGTTAATATTACTATATCGCCATTACAGGTATTTGTATACGTTACACGTGCTGTAAATATTTCTGAACCTCCTGAAGGACATACGTTTATAGTATCTGAAGTTCCAATAACAGTTCCTGTAGAATCTAACCATTCAAAAACAAAAGTTTCAACACCTGCAGGAGCAAAACTCCAAGCTTCATTGTTTGTTGTCCATGGTGAATCTGAAGTATTTCTTCCTGGTGGTACATAAGCTAAATTCCCTGCATTATTTTGTATCCCTACTGCTGCATTTCCACTATTCCAAGTACCACATGTTGGTTTATCTTGTATATAAATTTCAATTACATTTGAGAATTCATATAACACTGCCATATGAGTTGCTCGTAAATTATTACACTGAAATAAAGAAACTGCAAAAAAGGAAACAACTAGTACTCTATTAGGATAAGTTCCTAAAACTTCATATCCTATTTCATCTACACCTGCACCTACAGAAGGATCTATATCATGTACAGGAGTAAAAACATTTCCTTGACCTAAAGCATCATCTGTATTATTAGGCAAATCATCACTAAAACCCCAATCATTAAAATCTCCAGCAGCTCCAACCTCAAAACGAATTAAACCATTAGACCCTACTTGAAACTGAGTTTCTAAATTTCCGAAGAAACAAAAATCATAAGGTAGTGTTTCAACTACAGACCACTGATCATCCACGTTTGGATTCAGATTATTTGCTAAACCATTAAAAGGGAAAGGCGGGTTATAAGGAATTGACTCTACCGTATAATTGGTACTTATTGTTTCAAATATTTCTAAATAATCTGCAGAGATGTTAGCACAACCGCCGGTTCCACATGGTATCACTACATCAAGTCCGGCGTCAACAAATAAGTTTCCAGGTCCTTGTGAATAAGATTTATTTTGAAATAGTAATACAGTAAGCAGTATCAATATTGATAAGGGATAATATTTTTTCATAGCATTAGAATAAATAATCTGCGAAATTTAAGGAAATTTTACGAAAATATAAGGTTGTAGAATTAAAAATTCACAATTCAATTTACACAAAAAAGCCTCTTGAGTTATCAAGAGGCTTTTTTAATTTTCATAATATAATATTATCTTTTTAAGGTAAAATGTCCTTTAAATTCTTTTTGTATATCGTCTTCAGTGTATTCCACTCTGAACCAGTAATCACTCGATGGTAATGGATTGCCATTATACGTTCCATCCCATCCCTCTCCAAGAGGACTGATCTGTTTAAGTAATTTTCCAAACCTGTCGAATATATAAATTTTTGCCGTAGGATCACCCGTTGCGATTCCAATGATATTCCAAGTATCGTGATATCCATCTTGATTTGGTGTCACAAACCTAGGATAATCAATCACACTTACCTCGATCTCTACACTTCCACATCCATTAACATCCTGTATCGTTACTACATGTAACCCTGGTAATACATCGATAAATACATCGCCCTCTTGGAACACTCCATCATCCAACTGGAAGACATAGTCTCCCAAGCCTTCTACCGTTACATGGATCACATGAGTGCCCGTATAGGTATCGGTAACTCCCGAACTATCCGTATGGATTACTTCATTAATAGCAAAAGCTCCACTTACCACCTCCGCACTATACACAAGTGGTGGTGAGGATAACGTAACTAACGTATCTGCACTATTACTACAACCCGTCGCACGCTCTGTTACCGTAACACTATACTCTCCACCTGCTAAGGCTACCAACGATGCACCGATCTCTCCAAACATTTCTACACTATCATAATACCAAACAAAGGTATATAAATTTGCATCTAAACCAGTATCAATCACAGGGGGAGAATCTGCTCCATCTTCCTGCTGAATAGGATTACCTAAGACATCAACACATAAACGGTAACTACCATCTATTACAATGGTTGGTAACTCCTCTACCTTTAAAATCACCTCCACGATAGCATGACACCAGATATCATCTGTTGTCGTATTGGACGTATTAGTAACTCTTGCGTAGATAATCTGTGGATTAATCACATTGGTATAGGTATCTCCAATATCTGTCATTGTTTCTCCTGCCTCTGCCAATTCCAAAGTCTCATAAAATTTAAGTACAAATATCGCCGGATCTTGTCCGTCTAAGATCTCCTGACGAATATCAATACCACTTATATTAGCACTGAAATCTTGCATGTCAAATGTTGCAATACCATCATTATCGCCCTGATCATCACAAATAGCATAAGGATCTGATGGCATAACGGCTGATGCGCCCTCTTGGACCACCAATATAAAATCCTGCATTGTTATATAACAACCCGTGACTGTGTTTAATATCCCTATATAAATCGGAGTTTCGGTCGTATCATAAAAATAAGGCGTCACTGATGATACCCAATTCAACATATTCTGAGCATCGGTAAAGTCTTCAAAATACAATACATCAAATATCGATGGATCCTGACCGTTTAATACCTCCCCGTTCTTACTATCTAAGATAATAGAGTTGGTACCCACAAATGGTAACTGACAATCTATCTCATCTGAAACATCTGCCGTAGCATCTGGTAATGGGTTTACTAGTAACTCCAATGGAATCACTGTATAACATCCTGTGCCCGTTGCAGGGGCTATATCATCATAGGTAGCTCTAATCCAAATCGTTTGGCTAAAAGCCTCTTCATTGATATAAGGACTCACTATCTGATCTATTGGATCTCCAATAATCGCTTGGGCCTCTGTTAGGTAATAACGAACAACTACCCCAGCCTCCCCATTGATAATATCTATATCCAAATCTGTTAATATAAACTCCGTAATACCATCATCTGGTATATCCTCATCACAAGCCTCAAAAGGATCCTGTGCTACAGGTGATGGATTATTAAGTACCGTTAAAGTTAACAGGTCCCTAGCCTCACAGCCCTCTGCACTAAAGATACTTACATATAGCGTTTGAGGCGTACTGGTATTCTGATACGCTGTATCGGGGATGATAGGATTGTTAGTATCCTGATCCACTTGAGTTTCATAATAATATACAGACAAGGTCGTGTTCCCTAAAGTAATAGCATCATTATTCAAGGCTAAATTAAACGTTGATATCTCATCGGTTCCTGTACTGCCATTTAGAAGGTCATCACAATTATCCATATTAAAAGGTCCCGTACCTAGGGTTGGCATCACACCAACAATCAATTCAAAAGAAGTAATACGAGTACATCCTGTCTCCAGGTTCTCTATGCGGACCCAGATCGTCTGGCCAGAACTACTATAATTTATCGCATTGGCAATCGCATTGGCATTGGCAATAGCATCTGGCTCGCTCATGTGATAGGTAACGGGTGAAAAATCCAATGGATCTTGAGTCCCAATAACAAAAGAAGTGTTCTGCGTTAAATCAAAGACAGCAATACCATCTCCATTGTCATCACACTCTGTTAAATCTCCAAAATCATCCGTAGGTTGATCAGGTAATTGCGCCACAATAATTGCTAACTCAATAATGGTATAACATCCTGTTACGGAATTAATCACTCTTGCCCATACACTATCGTTAAATGGGTCGTCATTCTCATAAGGAATAGGCAATACATCGGTGTTATCTCCTTGCTCTGCTAATTCTTGTGTACCATAGTACTCCACCACTATATTTGGTTCCCCATCGATAATCTCTAGGTCCATATCTGATAAGGTAAATTCAGCAAAACCATCATTGTCATCATCACAAGCTGTTAAAGGGGCTACAACTCCTGGAGTTGGATTAGGAAGTACCAGAAGGGTTAGCTCGGTCTCTATCACACAACCCTCTACACTAAATACACTTACATATAAGGTCTGAGGCGTACTGGTATTCTGATACGCTGTCCCTGGTGTTATAAAGTTGTTGGCTGTCTGATCTGCTAGTGTCTCATAGTAAAAAACAGATAAACTTAGGTCTCCCAAGGTGATCGCTATATCATTGAGGGTTAAATCAAAGGTCGAGGTCTCATCAGTACCCGTACTGCCATTTAACTCATCATCACAAAGCTCCCTAGTAAAAGGTCCCGGTCCAATAGCTGGTAACACACCTACAATCAATTCAAAAGTACTAATGCGGATACATTCAGTGGCTATGTTCTCTATACGTACCCAAATGGTCTGTCCGCCACTACTATAAGCCCCTGGAGTTAATATCTCATTGGCGGGCAAATCTGCATCTGCCTGGCTAGTATAATAGGTTACAGGTAGAAAATCTGAAGGATCTTGAATTCCAATCACAAAGGAAGTATTGATTGTTAAATCAAATAAAGCAATACCATCTCCATTGTCATCACACTGACTTAAATCTCCAAAATCATCCGTAGGTACATCTGGTAATGGATTTACAACTAGTAGTAATTCAATCACTGTAAAACATCCTGTAGTATTATTCTCAACTCTAGCCCATACACTATCATTAAATGGATTATCATTTAAATAAGGATTTGGTAATATATTTAATATATCGCCCTCTCTGGCCAATATCTCATTCCCATAATAGGCGATACTCACATCAGGCTCTGTGCCCATAATCTCAGTATCCTTCAAGCTTAAATCGAACAGCGAAAAGCCATCATTGTCATCATCACAAACCTCCAATGGTGTTGGAGTCACTGGCGTAGGATTTGGCAAGACTCTAAGGGTTAATAATACCCTAACATTACATCCTAGCACATCCGTAACTCTAGCTATAACCGTCTGTTCATTGATCAGAGAATTTCTATAATCTGATGGAGTTACAATAGGATTATCAGCCGACTCATCAGCTGGACTCTCATACCAAGTAACTAGTAAAGTCGTATCGCCGCCCCTTATAAAAGCATCAAAACTCGTTAAATCAAAGGAACTAAAGCCGTCCGTAGAAGTACTCACTCCTGGAATCTCATCATCACAAACCTCATACCGGTCCGTTGGCTCTATTGCTCCAGGTAAAGCGTCTACTATTAAATCTAAGGGAACTATATTATAACAACCAAACCCTCCATTATTAGGATCCGTATTACTAACATTACCAACCACTAAAACATAAATAGTCTGGGCATTGGGTACCTGATTCTGATAATTTAATGGAGCGACTATCGCTAAAGAAAAATCTGGTAAAGGACCTATAGCAACTTCACCAGCAGCTATCGCATCGGACTCTACTACATAATAATAAAAATCCCAATCCAAAGCATCCAAACCGTCCAAAACTTCAGGCTCTACTTCTGATAAATCAAACTCCTCTAGTCCATCGCCCGGATTATTTACATCACACAGTCGTAAGGGCTCCGCAGGCTCAACAATCAAAGGACTATTGCGGACCTGAAGTTCTAAAACTATGACAGCAAAACAGCCGCTAGATATACTTTCAACTCGTACATATACAACATCATTATAAGCAACATTATTAGCATGAGGACTGATCAATGGTAAAACGTTATTTTCAGCATTTAATTGAGTCTCATGATAGCTTACAGATAAATCTGGATCGCCTCCAGTAATATCTAAATCAGCATCAGTAAGTGTAAAAATGAAAAAGCCATCATTGTTATCATCACATTCGATTAATGGTAATGGATTGTTTGATATTGGTAATATATCTACTTCAATAAGCACATTTTGAGTACTATCAAAACAACTACCGTCGTCTACTCTTTCAAAACGAACATAAATAGTTTCCGAAGGGGCAGTAACCGTATAAGGAGAAGTTAATGCTCCAATTCCTGTATCTGCATCAGCTTGAGAACTATGATATGTAATTATATATTCTAATGGATTTTGTCCATTTAATACTTGAGCATCAAATACAGCTGAAAGATCTATTTCTTCATCTCCTGTAGCATCTGGGTCACATAATATATAAGGATTTGGGGTGATAACTCCTGCGATTGCTGGATTAAAAATAATATCAAAATTAGCCGTCACAATACAAACTCCAGTTAAATCTTCTATACGAATATAAATCGTCTCATTGGTACCTGTAATTAAATAGGCCGCTGGAGTAGCTATTGGTGCCGTATTGGTATCGGCGTCAATCTGTGAGTTATGATAAGAAACATTGAAATCTGCAGGGTTTTGACCCCCTAATACAATAGGAGTGTTCACCGTTAAATCAAAAATTCCTGGTGCTGCTCCATTATCACAAATTGAAAGATCAATCGGTGGATTCTCAACAACAGGAGAAGGCAAAAAGGTAATAATGATATCGTCTAAAACTACACAAGCACCATCGGTTACTTCAACAGAATACGTCCCAGAATTTGGCGAGAAAACTAAATAAGTTGGATTCGTAGCTCCTGCAATTGCAACAGCATCTAAAAACCATTGGTAGGTAATTAATGGATCTCCTTGATCTGCATCTAATAAAATATCCCCACCGCCCTCACAGGCCGTTACATCTGGACCAAGATCTACAGTAAATAAATTTACCTCAATAAGCACATTTTGAGTACTATCAAAACAACTACCGTCGTCTACTCTTTCAAAACGAACATAAATAGTTTCCGAAGGGGCAGTAACCGTATAAGGGGAAACCAAGGCTCCAATTCCTGTATCTGCATCAGCTTGAGAACTATGATATGTAATTATATATTCTAATGGATTTTGTCCATTTAATACTTGAGCATCAAATACAGCTGAAAGATCTATTTCCTCATCACCAGATTCATCTGGGTCACATAATATATAAGGATTTGGGGTGATAACTCCTGCGATTGCTGGATTAAAAATAATATCAAAATTAGCCGTCACAATACAAACTCCAGTTAAATCTTCTATACGAATATAAATCGTCTCATTGGTACCTGTAATTAAATAGGCCGCTGGAGTAGCTATTGGTGCCGTATTGGTATCGGCGTCAATCTGTGAGTTATGATAAGAAACATTGAAATCTGCAGGGTTTTGACCCCCTAATACAATAGGAGTGTTCACCGTTAAATCAAAAATTCCTGGTGCTGCTCCATTATCACAAATTGAAAGATCAATCGGTGGATTCTCAACAACAGGAAAAGGTAAAAAGGTAATAATGATATCGTCTAAAACTACACAAGCACCATCGGTTACTTCAACAGAATACGTCCCAGAATTTGGCGAGACAACTAAATAAGTTGGATTCGTAGCTCCTGCAATTGCAACAGCATCTAAAAACCATTGGTAGGTAATTAATGGATCTCCCTGATCTGCATCTAATAAAATATCCCCACCGCCCTCACAGTCCGTTACATCTGGACCAAGATCTACAGTAAATAAATTTACCTCAATAAGCACATTTTGAGTACTATCAAAACAACTACCGTCGTCTACTCTTTCAAAACGAACATAAATAGTTTCCGAAGGGGCAGTAACCGTATAAGGGGAAACCAAGGCTCCAATTCCTGTATCTGCATCAGCTTGAGAACTATGATATGTAATTATATATTCTAATGGATTTTGTCCATTTAATACTTGAGCATCAAATACAGCTGAAAGATCTATTTCCTCATCACCAGATTCATCTGAATCACATAATATATAAGGATTTGGGGTGATAACTCCTGCGATTGCTGGATTAAAAATAATATCAAAATTAGCCGTCACAATACAAACTCCAGTTAAATCTTCTATACGAATATAAATCGTCTCATTGGTACCTGTAATTAAATAGGCCGCTGGAGTAGCTATTGGTGCCGTATTGGTATCGGCGTCAATCTGTGAGTTATGATAAGAAACATTGAAATCTGCAGGGTTTTGACCCCCTAATACAATAGGAGTGTTCACCGTTAAATCAAAAATTCCTGGTGCTGCTCCATTATCACAAATTGAAAGATCAATCGGTGGATTCTCAACAACAGGAGAAGGCAAAAAGGTAATAATGATATCGTCTAAAACTACACAAGCACCATCGGTTACTTCAACAGAATACGTCCCAGAATTTGGCGAGACAACTAAATAAGTTGGATTCGTAGCTCCTGCAATTGCAACAGCATCTAAAAACCATTGGTAGGTAATTAATGGATCTCCTTGATCTGCATCTAATAAAATATCCCCACCGCCCTCACAAGCCGTTACATCTGGACCAAGATCTACAGTAAATAAATTTACCTCAATAAGCACATTTTGAGTACTATCAAAACAACTACCGTCGTCTACTCTTTCAAAACGAACATAAATAGTTTCCGAAGGGGCAGTAACCGTATAAGGGGAAACCAAGGCTCCAATTCCTGTATCTGCATCAGCTTGAGAACTATGATATGTAATTATATATTCTAATGGATTTTGTCCATTTAATACTTGAGCATCAAATACAGCTGAAAGATCTATTTCCTCATCACCAGATTCATCTGGGTCACATAATATATAAGGATTTGGGGTGATAACTCCTGCGATTGCTGGATTAAAAATAATATCAAAATTAGCCGTCACAATACAAACTCCAGTTAAATCTTCTATACGAATATAAATCGTCTCATTGGTACCTGTAATTAAATAGGCCGCTGGAGTAGCTATTGGTGCCGTATTGGTATCGGCGTCAATCTGTGAGTTATGATAAGAAACATTGAAATCTGCAGGGTTTTGACCCCCTAATACAATAGGAGTGTTCACCGTTAAATCAAAAATTCCTGGTGCTGCTCCATTATCACAAATTGAAAGATCAATCGGTGGATTCTCAACAACAGGAAAAGGTAAAAAGGTAATAATGATATCGTCTAAAACTACACAAGCACCATCGGTTACTTCAACAGAATACGTCCCAGAATTTGGCGAGACAACTAAATAAGTTGGATTCGTAGCTCCTGCAATTGCAACAGCATCTAAAAACCATTGGTAGGTAATTAATGGATCTCCCTGATCTGCATCTAATAAAATATCCCCACCGCCCTCACAGTCCGTTACATCTGGACCAAGATCTACAGTAAATAAATTTACCTCAATAAGCACATTTTGAGTACTATCAAAACAACTACCGTCGTCTACTCTTTCAAAACGAACATAAATAGTTTCCGAAGGGGCAGTAACCGTATAAGGGGAAACCAAGGCTCCAATTCCTGTATCTGCATCAGCTTGAGAACTATGATATGTAATTATATATTCTAATGGATTTTGTCCATTTAATACTTGAGCATCAAATACAGCTGAAAGATCTATTTCCTCATCACCAGATTCATCTGGGTCACATAATATATAAGGATTTGGGGTGATAACTCCTGCGATTGCTGGATTAAAAATAATATCAAAATTAGCCGTCACAATACAAACTCCAGTTAAATCTTCTATACGAATATAAATCGTCTCATTGGTACCTGTAATTAAATAGGCCGCTGGAGTAGCTATTGGTGCCGTATTGGTATCGGCGTCAATCTGTGAGTTATGATAAGAAACATTGAAATCTGCAGGGTTTTGACCCCCTAATACAATAGGAGTGTTCACCGTTAAATCAAAAATTCCTGGTGCTGCTCCATTATCACAAATTGAAAGATCAATCGGTGGATTCTCAACAACAGGAAAAGGTAAAAAGGTAATAATGATATCGTCTAAAACTACACAAGCACCATCGGTTACTTCAACAGAATACGTCCCAGAATTTGGCGAGACAACTAAATAAGTTGGATTCGTAGCTCCTGCAATTGCAACAGCATCTAAAAACCATTGGTAGGTAATTAATGGATCTCCCTGATCTGCATCTAATAAAATATCCCCACCGCCCTCACAGTCCGTTACATCTGGACCAAGATCTACAGTAAATAAATTTACCTCAATAAGCACATTTTGAGTACTATCAAAACAACTACCGTCGTCTACTCTTTCAAAACGAACATAAATAGTTTCCGAAGGGGCAGTAACCGTATAAGGGGAAACCAAGGCTCCAATTCCTGTATCTGCATCAGCTTGAGAACTATGATATGTAATTATATATTCTAATGGATTTTGTCCATTTAATACTTGAGCATCAAATACAGCTGAAAGATCTATTTCCTCATCACCAGATTCATCTGAATCACATAATATATAAGGATTTGGGGTGATAACTCCTGCGATTGCTGGATTAAAAATAATATCAAAATTAGCCGTCACAATACAAACTCCAGTTAAATCTTCTATACGAATATAAATCGTCTCATTGGTACCTGTAATTAAATAGGCCGCTGGAGTAGCTATTGGTGCCGTATTGGTATCGGCGTCAATCTGTGAGTTATGATAAGAAACATTGAAATCTGCAGGGTTTTGACCCCCTAATACAATAGGAGTGTTCACCGTTAAATCAAAAATTCCTGGTGCTGCTCCATTATCACAAATTGAAAGATCAATCGGTGGATTCTCAACAACAGGAGAAGGCAAAAAGGTAATAATGATATCGTCTAAAACTACACAAGCACCATCGGTTACTTCAACAGAATACGTCCCAGAATTTGGCGAGACAACTAAATAAGTTGGATTCGTAGCTCCTGCAATTGCAACAGCATCTAAAAACCATTGGTAGGTAATTAATGGATCTCCTTGATCTGCATCTAATAAAATATCCCCACCGCCCTCACAAGCCGTTACATCTGGACCAAGATCTACAGTAAATAAATTTACCTCAATAAGCACATTTTGAGTACTATCAAAACAACTACCGTCGTCTACTCTTTCAAAACGAACATAAATAGTTTCCGAAGGGGCAGTAACCGTATAAGGGGAAACCAAGGCTCCAATTCCTGTATCTGCATCAGCTTGAGAACTATGATATGTAATTATATATTCTAATGGATTTTGTCCATTTAATACTTGAGCATCAAATACAGCTGAAAGATCTATTTCCTCATCACCAGATTCATCTGGGTCACATAATATATAAGGATTTGGGGTGATAACTCCTGCGATTGCTGGATTAAAAATAATATCAAAATTAGCCGTCACAATACAAACTCCAGTTAAATCTTCTATACGAATATAAATCGTCTCATTGGTACCTGTAATTAAATAGGCCGCTGGAGTAGCTATTGGTGCCGTATTGGTATCGGCGTCAATCTGTGAGTTATGATAAGAAACATTGAAATCTGCTGGGTTTTGACCCCCTAATACAATAGGAGTGTTCACCGTTAAATCAAAAATTCCTGGTGCTGCTCCATTATCACAAATTGAAAGATCAATCGGTGGATTCTCAACAACAGGAAAAGGTAAAAAAGTAATAATAACACTATCAATTCCAAGACACGATGGATCCGTAGGATCAATTACTTCAATAGAATACGTCCCAGAATTTGGCGAAGTAACTAAATAAGTTGGATTCGTAGCTCCTGCAATTGCAACAGCATCTAAAAACCATTGGTAGGTAAAAGTAGGGTCTCCTTGATCGGCATCTAATAAAATATCTGCACCGCCCTCACAATCTGTTACATCTGGACCTAAGTCAAATATAAATGGAGAGTCTTCTGTTACTAAAACATCATCAGTTAATATTACTATATCACCATTACAGGTGTTTGTATACGTTACACGCGCTGTAAATATTTCTGAACCTCCTGAAGGACATACGTTTATAGTATCTGAAGTTCCAATAACAGTTCCTGTGGAATCCAACCATTCAAAAACAAAAGTTTCAACACCAGCTGGGGCAAAACTCCATGCTTCATTAGATGTTGTCCATGGTGAATCTGAAGTATTTCTTCCTGGTGGCACATAAGCTAAATTACCTGCATTATTTTGTATCCCTACTGCTGCATTTCCACTATTCCAAGAACTACAAGTTGGTTTATCTTGAATATAAATTTCAATTACATTTGAAAACTCATAAAACACTGCCATATGTGTTGCTGTTTGAGAATTACATACATATAGAGGAACATCAAAATAAGAAACTACCAAAACTCTATTAGGATAAGTTCCTAAAATTTCCCATGCGATTTCATTGGTTGTTGAAGCTGATGGGTCAATATCATGAACAGGAGTGAATATATTTGCTTCACTTAAGGTAGGGTTTGTATTATTTGGCAAATTCTCACTAAATTGCCAACCATTAGTAGTATCACCTGCATTAACTTCAAATCGTATTACTCCATTGGATCCTACTTGAAATTGTGTTTCTAAATTTCCGAAGAAACAAAAATCAAAGGGTAAAGGTTCTGGGTTATTCCAGGCATCATCAATGCTTGTATTTACAGAATTCGCCAATCCACTAAAAGGAAAAGGAGGGTTATACGGAATAGACCCTACCGTGTAATTTGTGCTAAAAGTTTCAAATATTTCAAGGTAGCTTGCGGTTATATCAGCACAACCTCCTGAAGCACAAGGTATAACTATATCAGCGCCTGCGTCGACAAACAAGCTTCCTGGTCCTTGTGAATATGATTTACTTTGAGGGAGTAACATTACTAATAATATAACCAGTAATGATAAGGGGTAATATTTTTTCATAGTATTAGAATAAATAATCTGCGAAATTTAAGGAAATTTTATGAAAATATAAAGATGAACTTTTAAAAATAAGCCCAAGCCCCTCTAAAAGAACCTCTTGAGTTATCAAGAGGCTTTTTTAATTTTCATAATATAATATTATCTTTTTAAGGTAAAATGTCCTTTAAATTCTTTTTGTATATCGTCTTCAGTGTATTCCACTCTGAACCAGTAATCACTCGATGGTAATGGATTGCCATTATACGTTCCATCCCATCCCTCTCCAAGAGGACTGATCTGTTTAAGTAATTTTCCAAACCTGTCGAATATATAAATTTTTGCCGTAGGATCACCCGTTGCGATTCCAATGATATTCCAAGTATCGTGATATCCATCTTGATTTGGTGTCACAAACCTAGGATAATCAATCACACTTACCTCGATCTCTACACTTCCACATCCATTAACATCCTGTATCGTTACTACATGTAACCCTGGTAATACATCGATAAATACATCGCCCTCTTGGAACACTCCATCATCCAACTGGAAGACATAGTCTCCCAAGCCTTCTACCGTTACATGGATCACATGAGTGCCCGTATAGGTATCGGTAACTCCCGAACTATCCGTATGGATTACTTCATTAATAGCAAAAGCTCCACTTACCACCTCCGCACTATACACAAGTGGTGGTGAGGATAACGTAACTAACGTATCTGCACTATTACTACAACCCGTCGCACGCTCTGTTACCGTAACACTATACTCTCCACCTGCTAAGGCTACCAACGATGCACCGATCTCTCCAAACATTTCTACACTATCATAATACCAAACAAAGGTATATAAATTTGCATCTAAACCAGTATCAATCACAGGGGGAGAATCTGCTCCATCTTCCTGCTGAATAGGATTACCTAAGACATCAACACATAAACGGTAACTACCATCTATTACAATGGTTGGTAACTCCTCTACCTTTAAAATCACCTCCACGATAGCATGACACCAGATATCATCTGTTGTCGTATTGGACGTATTAGTAACTCTTGCGTAGATAATCTGTGGATTAATCACATTGGTATAGGTATCTCCAATATCTGTCATTGTTTCTCCTGCCTCTGCCAATTCCAAAGTCTCATAAAATTTAAGTACAAATATCGCCGGATCTTGTCCGTCTAAGATCTCCTGACGAATATCAATACCACTTATATTAGCACTGAAATCTTGCATGTCAAATGTTGCAATACCATCATTATCGCCCTGATCATCACAAATAGCATAAGGATCTGATGGCATAACGGCTGATGCGCCCTCTTGGACCACCAATATAAAATCCTGCATTGTTATATAACAACCCGTGACTGTGTTTAATATCCCTATATAAATCGGAGTTTCGGTCGTATCATAAAAATAAGGCGTCACTGATGATACCCAATTCAACATATTCTGAGCATCGGTAAAGTCTTCAAAATACAATACATCAAATATCGATGGATCCTGACCGTTTAATACCTCCCCGTTCTTACTATCTAAGATAATAGAGTTGGTACCCACAAATGGTAACTGACAATCTATCTCATCTGAAACATCTGCCGTAGCATCTGGTAATGGGTTTACTAGTAACTCCAATGGAATCACTGTATAACATCCTGTGCCCGTTGCAGGGGCTATATCATCATAGGTAGCTCTAATCCAAATCGTTTGGCTAAAAGCCTCTTCATTGATATAAGGACTCACTATCTGATCTATTGGATCTCCAATAATCGCTTGGGCCTCTGTTAGGTAATAACGAACAACTACCCCAGCCTCCCCATTGATAATATCTATATCCAAATCTGTTAATATAAACTCCGTAATACCATCATCTGGTATATCCTCATCACAAGCCTCAAAAGGATCCTGTGCTACAGGTGATGGATTATTAAGTACCGTTAAAGTTAACAGGTCCCTAGCCTCACAGCCCTCTGCACTAAAGATACTTACATATAGCGTTTGAGGCGTACTGGTATTCTGATACGCTGTATCGGGGATGATAGGATTGTTAGTATCCTGATCCACTTGAGTTTCATAATAATATACAGACAAGGTCGTGTTCCCTAAAGTAATAGCATCATTATTCAAGGCTAAATTAAACGTTGATATCTCATCGGTTCCTGTACTGCCATTTAGAAGGTCATCACAATTATCCATATTAAAAGGTCCCGTACCTAGGGTTGGCATCACACCAACAATCAATTCAAAAGAAGTAATACGAGTACATCCTGTCTCCAGGTTCTCTATGCGGACCCAGATCGTCTGGCCAGAACTACTATAATTTATCGCATTGGCAATCGCATTGGCATTGGCAATAGCATCTGGCTCGCTCATGTGATAGGTAACGGGTGAAAAATCCAATGGATCTTGAGTCCCAATAACAAAAGAAGTGTTCTGCGTTAAATCAAAGACAGCAATACCATCTCCATTGTCATCACACTCTGTTAAATCTCCAAAATCATCCGTAGGTTGATCAGGTAATTGCGCCACAATAATTGCTAACTCAATAATGGTATAACATCCTGTTACGGAATTAATCACTCTTGCCCATACACTATCGTTAAATGGGTCGTCATTCTCATAAGGAATAGGCAATACATCGGTGTTATCTCCTTGCTCTGCTAATTCTTGTGTACCATAGTACTCCACCACTATATTTGGTTCCCCATCGATAATCTCTAGGTCCATATCTGATAAGGTAAATTCAGCAAAACCATCATTGTCATCATCACAAGCTGTTAAAGGGGCTACAACTCCTGGAGTTGGATTAGGAAGTACCAGAAGGGTTAGCTCGGTCTCTATCACACAACCCTCTACACTAAATACACTTACATATAAGGTCTGAGGCGTACTGGTATTCTGATACGCTGTCCCTGGTGTTATAAAGTTGTTGGCTGTCTGATCTGCTAGTGTCTCATAGTAAAAAACAGATAAACTTAGGTCTCCCAAGGTGATCGCTATATCATTGAGGGTTAAATCAAAGGTCGAGGTCTCATCAGTACCCGTACTGCCATTTAACTCATCATCACAAAGCTCCCTAGTAAAAGGTCCCGGTCCAATAGCTGGTAACACACCTACAATCAATTCAAAAGTACTAATGCGGATACATTCAGTGGCTATGTTCTCTATACGTACCCAAATGGTCTGTCCGCCACTACTATAAGCCCCTGGAGTTAATATCTCATTGGCGGGCAAATCTGCATCTGCCTGGCTAGTATAATAGGTTACAGGTAGAAAATCTGAAGGATCTTGAATTCCAATCACAAAGGAAGTATTGATTGTTAAATCAAATAAAGCAATACCATCTCCATTGTCATCACACTGACTTAAATCTCCAAAATCATCCGTAGGTACATCTGGTAATGGATTTACAACTAGTAGTAATTCAATCACTGTAAAACATCCTGTAGTATTATTCTCAACTCTAGCCCATACACTATCATTAAATGGATTATCATTTAAATAAGGATTTGGTAATATATTTAATATATCGCCCTCTCTGGCCAATATCTCATTCCCATAATAGGCGATACTCACATCAGGCTCTGTGCCCATAATCTCAGTATCCTTCAAGCTTAAATCGAACAGCGAAAAGCCATCATTGTCATCATCACAAACCTCCAATGGTGTTGGAGTCACTGGCGTAGGATTTGGCAAGACTCTAAGGGTTAATAATACCCTAACATTACATCCTAGCACATCCGTAACTCTAGCTATAACCGTCTGTTCATTGATCAGAGAATTTCTATAATCTGATGGAGTTACAATAGGATTATCAGCCGACTCATCAGCTGGACTCTCATACCAAGTAACTAGTAAAGTCGTATCGCCGCCCCTTATAAAAGCATCAAAACTCGTTAAATCAAAGGAACTAAAGCCGTCCGTAGAAGTACTCACTCCTGGAATCTCATCATCACAAACCTCATACCGGTCCGTTGGCTCTATTGCTCCAGGTAAAGCGTCTACTATTAAATCTAAGGGAACTATATTATAACAACCAAACCCTCCATTATTAGGATCCGTATTACTAACATTACCAACCACTAAAACATAAATAGTCTGGGCATTGGGTACCTGATTCTGATAATTTAATGGAGCGACTATCGCTAAAGAAAAATCTGGTAAAGGACCTATAGCAGCTTCACCCGCGGCAATCGCATCGGACTCTACTACATAATAATAAAAATCCCAATCCAAAGCGTCCAAACCGTCCAAAACTTCAGGCTCTACTTCTGATAAATCAAACTCCTCTAGTCCATCGCCCGGATTATTTACATCACACAGTCGTAAGGGCTCCGCAAGCTCAACAATCAAAGGACTATTGCGTACTTGTAATTCTAAAATTGTTGTAGAATAACAACTACTAGTTGCACTCTCTGCACGTACAAAAACAAAATCTACAAAAGGAACATTATTAGCATGAGGATTACTCAATGGTAAAACATTATTTTCAGCATTTAATTGAGTCTCATGATAAGTCAAGGTCAATAAAGCATCGCCCAAAGCAATATCTAAATCCAAATCCTCTAACTCAAACTCAGCAAAACCATCATTATTATCATCACAAACTACTGCTGGCAATGGGTTTTGATTGATTAAAGGGGGGCCTTCTATAAGAATTTCAATATTTTGAATTGTATCTACACATAAATTGTTTGTCACCGATTCAAATCTAATATAAATAACTTCTGAAGGTGCATTAACAATATAAGGAGAAGCCAAAGCTCCAATATCTGTATCTGCATCAGCTTGAGAACTATGATACGTGATAACATAATTTAAAGGGTTCTGACCGTTTAAAACTTGAACATCAAATATGGTTAAAAATATTTCTTCAGTACCAGATTCATCTTGATCACATAATATGTATGAGTTAGGTGAGACTACACCTGCTTCAATAGGGAAAAAAGTAAGTTCAAAATTAGCGGTGACAAAACAAACTCCAGTTAAATCTTCTATACGAATATAAATTATTTCATTAGCACCTGTAATTAAATAGGCAGCTGGAGTGGCTATAGGGGCAGTATTTGTGTCTGCATCTATTTGTGAATTATGGTAAGAAATATTAAAATCTGCCGGATTTTGACCTCCTAAAACAATAGGAGTGTTTACTGTTAAATCGAAAATACCTGGATTAATACCATCATCACAGATCGTAATATCAATTGGCGGGTTTTCTATTACGGGAACTGGTAAAAATGTAACTTCTATATCATCAAGAACTAAACAAATACTATCATTTACTTCAACAGAATACGTTCCTGAATTTGGAGAAACAACTAAAAAAGTTGGGTTGGTAGCTCCTGCAATTGCAACAGCATTTAAAAACCATTGATACGTAATTAAAGGATCTCCTTGATCTGCGTCTAATAATACATCGATGCCAGCACAAATATCAACATCTACCCCTAAATCAACTACAAAAGCTGGTTCAAAATTAATGTCAAAATTAGCGGTCACAAAACATACTCCTGATAAATCTTCTAAACGAATATAGATTGTTTCATTGGTACCTGTAATTAAATAGGCCGCTGGAGTAACGATTGGTGCCGTATTAGTGTCAGCGTCACCTTGAGAATTATGATAGGAAACATTATAATCTGCTGGGTTTTGACCCCCTAATACAATAAGAGTGTTCACAGTTAAATCGAAAATACCTGGATTAATACCATCATCACAAATAAAAATATCAATCGGTGGGCTCTCAATAACTGGAACTGGTAAAAAAGTAACTTCAATATCATCAGGAACTATACAAGCACCATCGGTTACTTCAACAGAATACGTTCCTGAATTTGGAGAAACAACTAAAAAAGTTGGATTGGTAGCTCCTGCAATGGCAACAGCATTTAAAAACCATTGATACGTAATTAAAGGATCTGCTTGATCTGCGTCTAATAATACATCTGTTCCAGTACAAATATCAATATCTGCACCAAGATCAACATCAATTGGAACATTTATAACCTCAACTTCTACTTCATTATTATCTTCATCTGTTTCATTTACAATCCCAACACCTGTACCGTCGTCATCAACAACGGCTTTTAAGGTAAATGGATTTGGAGTTCCACCAGGAATTGTAAGTGTAATTGACCCACTTTCCGAACCTCCAATAGGAATATCAGCAACAGTTTGTGCCTGTCCAACAAGAACATCATTGATGTAAAATGCTACTGGAGTAAGACCTGGAAGTATGGCTGTACTATTTAGATTAAATACTGTATAATCAACATCAATATCATTAATACCACAAATAACTTCAACATTATCTATAGCAATAGTAGCATCAGGCACTTCAGAATTAATAATGGTAATAACATTATTAATAATCACCAAATCTTGACCAGAAGTTAAATCAATTTGAACACTAGTATCTCCAGGATTAATCACATTTTCAATGTCATAAAAATCTAAATCCATATTGTACAAATCACTAGAATTTGTAAAACTATTGGTTCCATTAAAAGCGTTATTTGCAGGGTTTAATGGCGGGTTACTTATAAGGTTTCCGTTAATTCGAAGAGATTCATCAAGAGCAATACTTGAATCTCCTTCCCATGCTAAAAAACCTATTTTTGCTAGTTCATCACTCAGAACATCAATATTGTCTAAAACAATAGTTAGCGTATTATTTCCTGCCCAAACAGCTTCAAAGCCATCAAACAAACTGATTTGGTTTAAGGGTAAGGTATCTTCTTGATAAATAACGATAACGGTCCAACCCCCATAGTTAGTACCACCACTACAATAGGAACCTATTACTCCCGTTAAATCTAATTCAGACAAGGTATAGGTTCCATTACCATCTGCATTAACAATACTAGTTACATCTGCATAAGCAGAAAAATAATTTAATGAGTTAAAAACTTCAGAGAATGTTCTCTCTGCAGTGACATCAGTTCCATTTAATTTCACATCAAAATCACCAGTCCCAGAACCTGACCAATACATAACTGCGGCGATAAATGTTTGACCTGGCAATAATGTTAAATCTGCATCGCTTTCAGTTAAAATATTACACGGACCACCACCTCCATTTTCTTGTATGTTCAAGGTATTTCCAAAAGCTGTATAATCGAATTGTCCATTAAATTGAGCAAATAATTCTACCGGTTGAGAAAAAACGAGAATAGGAAGGAAAAGTAATAATATGGGGATAGCTTTCTTAAGTATTTTCATAGCTTTTTTATTGGTTGAGCATTTTTTTTAGAAAATTAATGAATTTTAAGGAGATATTGGGTTGAAATATGAAAATAGTAAGGCACAAATTTTCCAACTATTTACGAATCCGTATCTTTGTGCATTCTTTTTAAACAAAGAATGATTAATTATGGATTTAGAAAAACAGTTAAAGGCTATAGAAGAATTGGGAAACGATCATGTTGGCACCTCTTCAGACACGCCTTTAAGAAATGACGCTTTTGATAAAAGTGATATTGAAAAAATCGCACTTATTAAAGAAGATGTTAAAAGTATATTAATCACATTAGGATTAGATTTAAACGATGATAGTTTAAAAGGAACTCCTACACGTGTGGCTAAAATGTTTGTAAATGAGATATTTGGAGGTTTACATCCAGATAGAAAACCAAAAGCATCAACTTTTGATAACAAGTATAAATACAATGAAATGCTTGTTGAAAAAAACATCACACTTTATTCAACCTGCGAACATCATTTACTACCTATTGTAGGTAGAGCTCACATCGCATATATTTCTAACGGAACTGTAGTTGGATTATCTAAAATGAATAGAATTGTAGATTATTATGCTAAACGACCTCAAGTACAAGAACGTTTAACTATCCAAATAGTCAAAGAATTACAAGAGGTACTAAATACAGAAGATGTTGCATGTGTAATCGACGCAAAACATTTATGTGTAAATTCTAGAGGAATTAGAGATATCGATAGCAGTACTGTAACAAGTGAATTTGGTGGAAAATTCAAAAATGTAGAAACACGCAGAGAATTTTTAGATTACATTAAATTAGATACAGAATTTTAACATCACATTTTAATGAAATTATTCGAACAGCAGAAATTAAAGCTTTACAATTCCCTTTCAAAAACTAAAGAAAATTTCACTCCTATAAACGAAGGAACTATAGGCATGTACGTTTGTGGGCCTACGGTTTACAGTAATGTTCATATGGGAAACTGTCGAACATTTCTTTCTTTCGATCTAGTTTTTAGATACCTAAATCATTTAGGGTATAAGGTACGTTATGTTCGAAATATTACAGATGCAGGACATCTAGAAAACGATGGTGAAAGTGGTGACGACCCTATTTTAAAAAGAGCAAGGTTAGAACAAATTGAACCTATGGAAGTGGTGCAACGATATACAGTTGATTTTCACGAAACCATGAAGTCATTTAATGCTTTACCTCCAAGTATTGAACCCACTGCTACAGGACATATTATTGAACAAATTCAAATTATTTCAACTTTAATTTCTGAAGGTTATGGCTATGAAACAAATGGCTCTGTATATTTTGATGTTCATAAATTTAATGAAGACCATGAATACGGAAAATTGAGCGGGAGAAAATTAGAAGATATGGTTGCTAATACACGTGAATTAGCGGCACAATCTGAAAAAAAGAACCCTCAAGATTTTGCCCTTTGGAAAAAAGCAGGACCTACGCATATTATGAAATGGCCTTCACCTTGGGGCGATGGTTTTCCTGGATGGCATCTTGAATGTTCAGCGATGAGTACAAAGTATTTAGGCAAGCAGTTCGATATACATGGAGGTGGTATGGATTTAAAATTTCCTCATCATGAATGTGAAATTGCGCAATCTGAAGCTTCAAACAAACAAACACCCGTTAACTATTGGATGCATGCTAATATGCTTACGTTAAACGGTAAGAAAATGTCAAAATCAACAGGTAATAATATTTTACCTAACGAATTATTTTCGGGCAATAATGATAAATTAAGTAAAGCATTTTCAGCTACGGTTTCAAAATTCTTTATGTTTCAAGCACATTACAGAAGCATACTAGATTTTTCAGACGATGCTATGTTAGCTTCAGAAAAAGGATATAATAGATTAATGGATGCTTTTCATTTAATTGATTCTATTTCACCTTCTGAGAAGAGCAGTTTTGATGTTACAACATGGAAACAATCATGTTATGATGCCATGAATGATGATTTTAATAGCCCAATTTTAATTGCTCAATTATTTGAAGCTGCTAAAGAACTTAATTCAGCAAAAGCGGGCGCCTCAACATTTTCAAAAAGTGATTTAGCCTTGATTAAAACAACAATGCATGATTTTATTTTTGATGTTTTAGGACTAGAAGATGCATCATCTAATGTAGCTAATGATGGCAATCAATTATCGGGTGCAGTTTCTTTATTAATAGAATTAAGAAACCAAGCACGGGCAAATAAAGACTTTGATACTAGTGATAAAATTAGAGACGAATTACTAGCTGTTGGTATTCAATTAAAAGACGGCAAAGACGGTACATCCTTTTCATTAAATTAATTTTGAAAAAAGTACTAACATATCCGTTCGTATTAATAATTCGTTTTTATCAATTAGCTATATCACCCATTCTTCCTTCTACTTGTAGATACAGCCCTACTTGCTCACATTATAGCATAGAAGCGTTACAAACTCATGGATTATTAAAAGGGACTTGGCTTTCAATTAAAAGAATTTTTAGTTGTCATCCTTGGGGAGGTAAAGGATATGACCCAGTTCCGAAAAAGGATGACAACTAGCAAACGCGCAAGCTCGCTTGTTCGCTAAAAATGTAAAGCGTACATTTTTTTAACGCTCCAACGCCTTGAGGAGGTAAAGGATATGACCCAGTTCCGAAAAAGGATGACAACTAGCAAACGTGCAAGCTCGCTTGTTCGCTAAAAATGTACAGCGTACATTTTTTTAACGCTCCAACGCCCTGGGGAGGCAAAGGGTATGATCCAGCACCTATTTCAAAAAAAAGAAAAAGTTAATTGTTCTTAAATGCCAAATGGCTTTTTTATATTTACGCTTCAATAAAAATAACGCAGATGCATTTTTTAAGTATTGTTTGGAATCCTTCTGAAGGAATTGATTTAGGTTTTTTTGTAATCCGCTACTATAGTCTCATGTTTGTTATAGCATTTACTTTGGGTTGGTTTATCACAAAGAAGATATTTATACGTGAAGATGTTTCATTAGATAAATTAGACAGCCTTTTTATTTATATGGTGGTTGCTATTTTATTAGGAGCTCGTTTAGGACATGTACTTTTTTATCAAAGTGAATTAATTTTCGAAGATCCTCTTTCTATATTTCTTCCTTTTAGAACAGTTCCTGAATTTCAGTTTACAGGCTTTACAGGTTTAGCAAGTCATGGAGCAGCCATAGGAGTAATTATTGCCATGTTTATCTTCAGTAAAAAAGTGATGAAAAAAAACATCCTTTGGATCTTAGATCGCGTTGTTATAGCCGTTGCAAGTGGAGCCATTTTTGTTCGAATTGGTAATTTTTTAAATTCTGAAATTATCGGAAAAGCAGTACATGGTGACTTTCCGTTTGCAGTGAAGTTTATGCGAAATACCATAAGTAAATATGAAGTAACTAGTATCACAGGAATAAAAGACGTCAATAAAGCCTATCAAGCGCTTGAATCTGATCCTCAATTTGCTGAAACATTAGCTAAAATTCCTTTCAGTCATCCAGCACAGCTGTATGAATCTATAGGTTATGTTTTTGTATTTATTATTCTTTGGCTGATCTATTGGAAAACAGAAAAAAGAAAGCAATTAGGATATCTTTTTGGAGCATTTTTAGTATTGTTAATGACCGTTAGATTTTTTGTAGAATTTTTAAAAAAGAGTCAAGGCGGATTTGAAAGTGATTTAGGAAATTTATTAACAACAGGACAATGGTTAAGTATCCCATTTGTAATTACAGGATTATATTTCATGTTTAGATCTTCAAAGAAAACCATTTCATAAAGATATATATGAGAAGAATAATTTATACCATAGCTATTATAGGAACTACTATTCTATTTACAAATTGTGTTGAAAAAAAAGAAACAAAGGTGCTTACTAAAATAGTATCCTTTAAAAAAGAGGGTGATTTAAAGCTTCTAAAAGCCGAAAGCGATTCTTTACTAGTAACACTACAAATTGAAATTGCAGACAATGAATACGAAACACAAACAGGTTTAATGTATCGTAAATCAATGGAAGATAATCATGCGATGCTTTTTATTTTTGAAGATGAAATAAGACGCTCTTTCTATATGAAAAACACGGAGTTTGCCCTAGACATTATCTTTATTAATATGGATAAAGAAATAGTAAGTATTCAGAAAAATGCACAGCCACTTGATTACACCTCGCTTCCTTCAGACGCTCCTACTATGTATGTTTTAGAAGTAAATGCTGGCTTATCAGACCAATGGGGAATAGCACCAGGAGATACTATTGAGTGGACTACTAATTAGCTCTATTCTAAATATTAAAACATAAAAAAGACCATCAAATATTTGATGGTCTTTTTTTATTCCGAAGAAAAGGAAAAACTATACTTCTTCCTCTTCTTTACTTTTATTTGTTAAATCAATTCCTCTTTTCTTTACCGTATCATACATAACCGGTGTAGCAATAAATAGAGATGAGTATGTTCCAACTAATACCCCTATAATTAATGCGAAGATTAATCCTTTAATTGAATCAGCTCCAAAAATGAATATCGAAAATAATACTATTAATGTAGTAAGAGACGTATTTAACGTACGACTCAAAGTACTATTTAATGCTTTATTAATTACTTTATCCATTTTCCAAGTAGCATGTTCATTAAATTCTTCACGAATACGGTCAAAAACAACCACGGTATCATTCAGCGAATAACCAATTACTGTTAATATCGCAGCAATAAACGATTGTCCGATTTCCATGTTAAAAGGCATAAACTTGTAGGTAAGTGAGAAGATTCCAAGAACTATTAATACATCATGGAATACTGCAGCTACCGCACCTAAACTAAATTGCCATTTTCTAAAACGCAATAAGATATATAAGAATACAACTACTAATGATCCTAATACTGCCCAGAATGAAGCTCTCTTAATATCATCTGCAATCGTTGGACTCACTTTATATGATTCCATTCTACCAGCTACCTTATTTTCATCATCACTCTTAAAAGCTTCAAAAGACATTCCTGCAGGAAGGTGAGATTTAACACCTTCGTACAGCATACTTTCAATCTCTTCATCAACCTCAGCACCACTATCATCTACTTTATATTTAGTTGTGATTTTTAATTGATTATCACCACCATACGTTTTTGCTTCAGCACTTCCATAGATTGCAATTAAATCGTCTTGTATTTGTGTTGCATCTACATCTTTATCGAAACGAACAGTATAAGTACGTCCACCAACAAAATCAACCCCTTGGTTTAATCCATTTACAAATAAAGAACCTAAACTTGCAAGAACTAAAACTCCAGAAATAACATAAGCCATTTTTCTTTTCTGTAAGAAAGCGAAGTTATTTTTAGTTAGGATATTTTTTGTAATTGAAGTAGAACATGGTAATGGTTTACCATTTTTAGTATATCTATCAATAAATAACCTTGTAATAAAGATGGCAGTAAATAAAGAAGTAGCAATACCTATTAATAAGGTAGTTGCAAATCCTTGTATTGGACCTGTTCCAAATATTAATAAGATTAAACCTGTTAGACCTGTGGTAATATTTGCATCTAAAATTGAAGAAAGTGCATTTCTAAATCCATCATTAATTGCATCTGTCTGAGTTTTCCCTTTAGAAAGTTCTTCTTTAATCCTATCGAAAATAAGTACGTTTGCATCGACCGACATACCAATCGTTAAAATAATACCCGCAATTCCAGGCAATGTTAATACAGCACCTAAACCAGCTAAGATTCCAAAAATAAACAGGATGTTTACGATTAAGGCAACATTTGCAAAAATACCAGCTCTACCGTAATAAAATACCATCCATACTAATACAAATGCTAATGCCAATAAGAATGAAAACATTCCACTATCAATAGCTTCTTGTCCTAATGTTGGACCTACTACTTCACCTTGAATAATTTCTGCTGAAGCTGGTAATTTACCCGCACGTAAAACGTTTGCTAAATCTTGTCCTTCTGTAATACTAAATGTTCCTGAAATTTGACTTCTTCCTCCTGCAATTGCTCCAGTTGTAACACCTGGCGCAGAATAAACAACGTCATCTAATACAATGGCAATCTGAGTTTGATTGGTAAAAGCCCTACCTGTCATCTGTTCCCAAACTTTAGCTCCTGTACCATTCATTTGCATATCTACTACCACACGACCTAATTGATCATATGATTGTTGAGCATCTACAACAACACCACCTGCTAATGGAGGAATATTATCTCTATTCGCTTTAATAGCATAAAGAGATGCTGTTTTCTCACCTAAGTCTTCATCCATTTCTGGTAAACCCCATGCAAATTTTGCAAATCTTAAATTGTTTCCTAATAAAGCACGTATTTGCGGCATCGCTAAATACCCATCAATCGTAGCCATATCCTTCACTCTAAAGTTCCCTAAGATAGGTCCGCCCTGATAGCCAAATGATGCTATTTTTGAAAATATTGGATCTTCTTGTGACCCTCCAGATAATGAATCTGTTGCATCTTCACCATCTAATAAATCGTTGATTTCATTATCAGCAATATCTGTAGAATCTGTAACTACTTCTTCTTTTACTTCAGGTTGTATTAATTCTTTAAGCTTGTTATTTGCTTGCTGTAAGAAAGCAGACATATCATCAAACTTATACACATCCCAGAACTCTAATTGTGCTGTACTCGTTACTAATTTTGTAACACGCCCAACATCTTTAGCTCCTGGTAACTCTACAAGTATTCTTGCACTTTTACCTAAACGTTGAATGTTTGGTTGCGTAACCCCAAATTTATCGATACGCTTTCTTAATACTTCAAAAGCTGCAGTAATTGATTCGTCAATTTTTCTTTCAATTACAGGCTCCATTTCCTCATTCGTCATTGCAGCATTCACATCATCCTCTAAATTTTTATTAAAGAATATATCTGGAGAAGCTAATTTATTATCTCCTGGAAGTGCTTCAAACGCAATAAAGAAAGATTCAAGATAGGTATCTTGCGCATCTTTTTGTAGCTCTGTTGCATCGTTTAATGCTTTATTAAATGCTGCATCTTTAGAATTATTTGCTAAGCCTTTTAAAATATCTTTTACTGATACTTGAAGAATTACATTAATTCCACCTTTTAAATCTAGCCCTTTATTTAACTCTTTTTCTTTTGCTGTTTCATAATCAATACCTAAAAACACTTTGTCTTTAGCGATTGAATCTAAATAATTAGCTTCTGCATTGTCTCTTAATTTTGGTTCAGTAACAGCAAATTTATTATTTGCATACGCTTCTGCTTCATCTTCAACTGAACTTGAAATATATGTAAAGGAAAGTTGGTATAAACTCACCAATCCGAACAATATTGCAAATACTTTAATAAGTCCTTTATTTTGCATTCTTCTTTTTTTTGTGGTCAAATTTTTTAAAACGAGCAAATAATATATTTACACGAAAGTTTTGACAATTAATTTAATTATTTGAAATATGATTTTCAGCTTAACAATTAGAATATTGAAAGCTGTTTACGAATTCTTCTAAACTCGAGGTCCTGCTCTAACTTCAGGTATATTATGTGTAGAATGATCAATTGCAATTGCAATTTTATTTTGTATTATATAAGCTACTTTTTCAATACTATTTCTATCGCTTACTTCAAAAGAATTAATAGATTTTACAGCAGGATTAAAAAATCGCTCACTTTTTTGCCTTACATCAACCACCGTTCCGTTAAAGTCGGAATCAGTTTCATTGCTTTTTTGAATTTCATTTACATCAAGTTGATACTCATTTGATGGAAAATTAGAAGAGTCTGTAGAATTATTTGAAGAAATTCCGAAATCAATATTTTTCTTTGAAGAAAACAATTCCTTTATCGACGCTACATCAACATCACTATGGTAGGTAATTTTTAATGTGCCATTAACCTCTTCGTGTACTTTAATATTATCAACACCAAAATCCTGCAATAGTTTTTTTACAATTGCAATGGTGTTTTGAGTTTCAAATAAGCTTACTTCACTATTATTAAATTGAACAACGATTTCCTGGTTTGGATTCGAGTATTGTTCAAGACTTGCCCCAGATAAAGCAAGTATAATAATAAAAGTACTTAAGTACCATTTTAACTTCATGCGCCAAATATAAAAAATAAAGACTGTATTTCTACAGTCTTTACCTAATTATCTATTATAAAATATTGAATATTATAAATCTAGCAAACCATTTGTTTTACTAACACCTTCAGCACTTTTCAGCATGTGCTCATTTTCAGCATCACTTAATTTAATGTTTACGATCTTTTCAATTCCATTTTTACCTAATACTACAGGTACACCGATACAAATATCATTTAATCCATATTCACCTTCTAAATAAGTTGAACAAGGGAATATTTTTTTCTGATCACAAGCGATTGCCTGTACCAATCCTGATACAGCAGCACCTGGAGCATACCAAGCAGAAGTTCCTAATAATTTAGTTAATGTAGCACCACCTACTTTCGTATCTTCTAAAACTTGTGCTAGTCTTTCTTCTGAAATAAATTCAGAAACAGGCACACTATTACGAGTAGCTAGTCGTGTTAAAGGAACCATTCCAGTATCACTGTGACCTCCTAAAACAATACCATCGACATCACTAATTGGAGCACCTAATGCTTCCGCTAATCTATATTTAAAACGAGCGCTGTCTAGAGCTCCACCCATACCAATAATTCTATGTTTTGGAAGGTTAGTCGTTTTATGAACTAAATAAGTCATTGTATCCATTGGGTTACTCACCACAATGATGATCGTATTTGGAGAATGCTCAATTAAACTAGAAGAAACAGTTTTCACTATTCCAGCATTAATTCCTATTAATTCTTCTCTAGTCATTCCAGGTTTTCTTGGAATACCACTAGTAATTACAGCGATATCACTATCAGCAGTTTTTGAATAATCGTTTGTAGAACCTACAATTTTAGTATCAAAACCGTTTAATGATGCTGTTTGCATTAAATCCATTGCCTTTCCTTCAGCATACCCTTCTTTGATATCTAATAAAACAACTTCACTTGCGAAATTTTTGATTGCGATATATTCCGCACAACTTGCACCTACTGCTCCTGCTCCAACAACTGTAATTTTCATTTATTTATTTTTAAATTATTATAAAATTTTATTCAAAAAGCATGATTTTTTTGAGATTGCAAAAGTACAAAAAGCATTTCTTTTTTATATTTGAAAAAAGGTATTATTTACTAGTTTTCAAAATATTATCTAAATCTAGGATATAAAAAAAGCCTGAAAATTATCAGGCTTATTTATAGTTCAAAATTGATTCTAAGTATCAATATTTGCATAGACTGCATTCTTTTCGATAAATTCTCTTCGAGGTGGCACTTCATCACCCATTAGCATAGAGAATACACGATCTGCTTCAGCTGCACTATCAATTACAACTTGACGTAAGGTACGTGCTGAAGGCTTCATGGTAGTATCCCATAATTGTATGGCATTCATTTCCCCAAGACCTTTATAACGTTGAATTTTACTTCCCTCACCAAATTTAGCCATAATAATATCACGCTGATTATCATCCCAAGCATATTCTTTTTTAGCTCCTTTTTTAACTAAATACAAAGGTGGAGTTGCAATATAAATGTGACCTCTTTCAATTAATTCTTTCATATATCGAAAGAAAAAGGTTAGAATCAAAGTTTCAATATGACTACCATCGACATCGGCATCACACATAATCACTACTTTATGATAACGTAATTTTTCCAAATTCAGCGCTTTACTGTCTTCTTCTGTTCCGATAGTAACTCCAAGTGCAGTATAAATATTTCGAATTTCTTCATTTTCGAACACCTTGTGTTGCATTGCTTTTTCAACATTCAGAATTTTACCACGCAAAGGCAAAATTGCTTGAAACATTCGATCACGCCCTTGTTTTGCAGTTCCACCAGCCGAATCTCCCTCTACTAGAAATACTTCACATTTTTCTGGATCTTGCTCGGAACAATCTGAAAGTTTTCCAGGAAGACCTCCCCCACTCATTACAGTTTTACGTTGCACCATTTCTCGTGCCTTACGTGCAGCATGACGTGCTGTAGCAGCTAATATTACTTTTTGAACGATCGTTCTAGCGTCGTTCGGGTTTTCTTCAAGATAGTTTTCAAGCATTTCTGAAACTGCCTGACTTACCGCTGCTGAAACCTCTCTATTTCCTAATTTTGTTTTTGTTTGCCCTTCAAACTGTGGCTCAGCTACTTTTACTGAAATAATTGCTGTTAATCCTTCACGGAAATCATCTCCAGCAATATCAAATTTCAATTTATCCAGCATTCCTGAAGCATCTGCATACTTCTTTAAAGTATGAGTTAAACCTCTTCTGAAACCTGATAAATGCGTTCCACCTTCATGGGTATTAATATTGTTTACATACGAATGTAAGTTCTCACTATACGAAGTATTATAAATCATTGCCACCTCAACAGGGATATCATTTTTTTCCCCTTCCATTGAAATTACATCTCCTATAATTGGTTCACGAGTTTCGTCTAAAAACCGAATAAATTCTTTTAACCCTTCAGTACTTGTAAACTCTTCAGTAACGAACTCACCTTTTTCATCTGTTTCTCGCTTGTCAGTAAGTGTAATTGTAATTCCTTTATTCAGAAAAGACAATTCACGTAAACGACTTGCAAGTGTTTCATAGTTATATTCAGTAGTTTGCTGAAAAATCTCATGATCCGGCTTAAAAGTAATAATTGTACCTCTATAATCCGTTTCTCCTATAGGTTTTGCAGGATACATTGTTTTTCCACGTTCGTACTCTTGCTCCCAAATTTTTCCGTCGCGATGTACCGTAGCTTTTAAAGCAGCAGACAATGCATTTACAACAGATACACCAACACCGTGTAAACCTCCAGAAACTTTATATGAATCTTTATCAAATTTACCTCCAGCACCAATCTTTGTCATTACTACTTCAAGAGCAGAAACACCTTCTTTTTTATGGATATCTACAGGAATTCCACGACCATTATCTTTTACAGAAACTGAATTATCTTCATTGATCCAAACATCAATGGTATCACAATGGCCTCCCATTGCTTCATCGATTGAATTATCTATTACTTCATATACCAAATGATGCAAACCTCGCACACCAACATCTCCAATATACATAGAGGGTCTCATGCGCACATGCTCCATTCCTTCTAAGGCCTGAATACTATCGGCACTATAGCTTCCTTTTTTCTGTTCTTCACTCATATATTTATTCCTAGATTTTAGTCAAAATTTACATAACAAACAAATATAACAAAAGCCCTAATAACACAACCGTTTTCGCCTATGTATCACCATGAAGTTATTAACAAATTAGTGTGAAAAAACTACTATTTTTTTAATAATTATATAAAAGATTATTATCGTGTTAAGTATGTCACCTATTCACGACAAATTTTAGGAATAGAATAAGTAAAAAATTAACAAAGCCTTATTAGTTTTTTATAATCTGAAATGTAATTTTAATCCCATAAAAACAAATGAAAAAATTTACAACAATTTACACCTCCGTATTTGCTTTATTAATGATCGTCAGCACTAACATGCAAGCTCAAAAATATAGTTCTTTAGACAAAAGTCCTTTAGACATAGCTTCGTATCCAAACGATTATAAAGACGCAAACAAACAATTAAAGGTAATCTATAGTAGACCACAACTTAAAGAGAGATCTTTAAGCAAATTAGCTCCAAACGGGAAAGTATGGCGTACTGGTGCCAATGAAGCTGCCGAATTAGTTTTATATTCAGATTTCAACCTAGGAGAAACCTCTGTAAAAGCTGGAACTTATAGCTTGTTTACAATTCCTGGAGAAAAGGAATGGACGATTATATTAAGTTCAGACTTAAATGTTTGGGGGTCCTATTATTATAATGAAGCAAATGATGTTGCTAGATTAACTGTACCAGTGATGAGTGATAAAGAATCTATTGAAGCGTTCTCAATTGCTATGGAGAAAGGTGAAAACGGAGTAGATATGTATTTAGCTTGGGATACACTAAGAGTTAAAGTGCCTTTTACTAAATAAATTAAAACAGAATTAAAAAAAGCCCATTTATAAATTAAATGGGCTTTTTTTTAAGGTATATTTAAATACTTATGGGTTTGTAAAGAAACGACCCACTTTGGATTATTCATGACATAGTCTACTATCTGTGGCATCATTTTATCACGATTACTCCATTCGGGTTGTAAATATAAAATACAATCTTTAGATACTCTTTCAGCCTGTTCTTCAGCAAATCGAAAATCATCTTTATTAAAAATAATCATTTTTAATTCATCTGCTTTAAGGTAAACATCTTCCTTAGGTAATTTATTTTTCTTTGGCGATAAACAAATCCAATCCCATTGCCCAGTCAATTGATACGCACCAGAAGTTTCAATATGAACCGTCATTCCTTTTTCTTTAAATAAAGAAGTTAAAGGTTTCATGTCCCAAATTAAAGGCTCTCCTCCTGTAACAACCACCGTATTTGAAAATTTTGATGCATTTGAAACAATTGTTTCAGTTTTTGTGGGAGGATGCAGATCTGCATTCCAACTCTCCTTAACATCACACCAATGACATCCTACATCACAACCGCCTATTCTAACAAAATAAGCCGCTTTTCCTTTATGGTACCCTTCCCCTTGAATCGTGTAAAATTCTTCCATTAAAGGAAGCATTTCACCCTTATCTACTAGTTCTTTTATTTCTTTCAGCATAGTCGGCAAAGGTACATATTATCAACTTTTAAAAAAGCGAAAAATATATTAATCCTTTTTTAAGTGTCGAATCTTTCAATAGCTTGCTTACAATTATTACTTTTAACAAAAATTAATTGAATGGCAGATACACAAGCTTTTTTTGATTATATCAATGAAGGAAACAAAACGAAAGGCGAAGCTATCACCCTAGGTGCAGCTATGCTTGATGGTGAGACTGTAACGAATGCCCTTGTAAAGATACCTTTAAAAACACTGAATAGACACGGCTTAATTGCAGGCGCAACAGGTACTGGAAAAACTAAAACGCTACAGGTTTTAGCGGAAAATCTTTCAGAAAAAGGGATTCCTGTTTTATTAATGGATATGAAAGGTGATTTAAGTGGTATTGCACAACCAAGTCCTGGACATCCAAAAATTGATGAACGACACGAAAAAATTGGCATCCCATTTGAAGCTAAAAAATTTCCAGTAGAAATTTTATCTCTTTCAGAACAAGGGGGAGTAAAGTTACGTGCTACAGTTAGTGAATTTGGGCCTATTTTACTTTCAAGAATTTTACAGGTTTCTGAAACACAAGCTGGAATTATATCTGTAATATTCAAGTATTGTGACGACAATAAATTGCCTTTATTAGACCTAAAAGATTTCAAAAAAATTCTTCAATATTCTACTAATGAAGGAAAAAAAGAATTTTCTGATAGCTACGGACGAATATCACCTGCATCGACAGGTGCAATTTTAAGAAAAGTTGTAGCATTAGAACAACAAGGTGCTGATTTATTTTTTGGTGAAAAATCATTTGATACGGATGACCTTCTTAGAATTGATGAAAATGGAATGGGATATATCAATATCGTACGATTAACCGATATTCAAGATCGCCCTACGCTATTTTCTACTTTCATGCTTTGTCTATTAGCAGAGATATACTCAACGTTTCCTGAACAAGGTGATAGTGGAAGACCCGAATTAGTTATTTTTATTGATGAAGCACATTTAATTTTTAATGAAGCAAGTAAAGCACTAATTAATCAAATTGAAAGTATTGTCAAGTTAATTCGTTCTAAAGGGGTAGGATTGTATTTTGTTACACAAAATCCAACCGATGTTCCAGATGCGGTATTAAGTCAGTTAGGTTTAAAAGTACAGCATGCATTACGTGCATTTACTGCTAAAGACAGAAAAGCTATTAAGCTAACTGCTGAAAATTATCCATTATCTAGCTATTATAATACCTCTGAGGTTTTAACATCTTTAGGAATTGGAGAAGCATTAGTCACTGCGCTTAATGAAAAAGGAATTCCAACACCATTAGCTGCAACGATGCTTCGTGCACCTATGAGTAGAATGGACATTCTTGAAGATGATGAATTAAAAGAAGTTTTAGACGCCTCTTCTTTAATTAAAAAATACAACAAAGAAGTTGATCGAGAAAGTGCTTATGAGTTGTTAAATGAAAAAATTGAAACGGCAGAAAAAGAAGAAGTAAAAAGAAAAGTTCGTGAAGAGAATGAAGCTGTTGAAAAATCTTCATCGCGTTCTTCTTCCCGAAGCAAAAGTAGAAGTAGAAAAAGTACCAGACAAAATCCATTTATAAAAGTACTTACAAGTCCTACCGTAATTAGAAGCGTTTTAGGAATTTTAGGAAAAATGTTACGTTAATAAAATTAGTATATTGCACCCATGAAAAACACACTATTATTAGGAGTAATTATCTCCATTTTGTTTATACAATGTGGAAAAGAAACCGATCTATTTTTAATTCAAAAAGGTGCCGTTGGTAATCTTACTCACAAAAATGCAATGAAACAAATAGATTCTATTTTTTCAAACGATTCGATTGTGAAATTAAATCCAATAAAAAATGCAATTGGTACACAAGGCGATGTAGAAATTTATGAAAAAGGAGGTGCCAAATTAATGTTATTGTCACCAAACGATGAAAGTGACCCGGAATCTATGATTACAAATATTCAAATATTTGATAATCGTTATAAAACAATTAAAGGGCTGAATTCTGAAAGTACATTTAAAGTAGTAAAAGACAATTATATTATTGCAGACATTGAAACTACGATAAGTTCAGTTGTTGTTTTTCTTGAAGACAGTGAAATATATTTAACAATTGATAAAAAAGAGCTTCCTGAAGATTTACGTTACAATTCAAGCTTAAAAATTGAATCTTCTCAAATTCCAGACAAAGCAGTATTTAAATATTTTATGATTGGATGGGATTATGAAGATGAAGAAGTAGAATCACAAGAATAATATCTAATTAATTATAATATGAAAGCCTTCAGAAATGATGGCTTTTTTTATTTAAGGGAATTTAGTACTTTACGTATCAACTATTTTTTGATATGAAATATTCCTTTTTTGCGGATTATGTTTCATTAACTGTTGCATGTGATTGTGCTTCAGAAATAAAAATTATTGAAGACTATGCATACGATTACGGATATAGGAAACTATGTAATCGTTTCAAAAAAAGGTGATGATGACTGAAAGGCTTATCTTGACATTTGGAATAAATTATAATACTTAAATACTTTCATTAACTATGCTATCTAAAAAAGAAAAAGACGATTATAGAAATTTATTATTTAGACATTTAGACGGTATTGCAATTGCACCTGTCGCCTATTCATTAAATGAAAAAGGAGTCTTAGATTTTATAGTAAAAAATAGTCCTTGTGATATTGAAACGATTACAAACGAATTTAATGCAAACGAAGGTTATTTAAATGTTGGACTACGGTTATTGGCCTCTCAAGGTTGGCTGACACATGAAGTTGACAATAAAGAAAATAAGGTAACTATTACTACAAATGAAAAAAGCAGCTTCGCTTTTTCACAAATCGAAAAATATAAAGATGTCGTTCATTTTTTAAAAACTTCGGAAGAGTTTCACCCAAGAACAATGGAGTCTGGGCAGTTTAATATTATTAATAAGATATTTAATTTATATATAAAAGGTGCTTACAATCCTAGTTCATCTAACGACTTAGAACAGGCAATTCAATTACAAATAAAACAACATATTGAAGGTGTTTTGGTCGGTCCAATTTCAGTATTACTAGGTATGGATGGAATGTTTCATAAATATTTTATGGAAGCCTCTTTTAGTCCTGAAGAATATCATGAAGATCCAAAAAGTTTTAGTAAAATTTTAGACTTTTTAAGCTTTCTTGGTTGGTTCAGCAAAAAGAATGCAAATTATAAATTCACAAAGAAAGGAATGTTCTTTGCACAAAGATCTTCAGCTTATGGCGTTACTGTTTCTTACATTCCAACCTTTAGAAGAGTTGATGAACTTATGTTTGGAAATGCAAATATCCTAAGAAGTTCATTGCCAAACTCTGTTGAAATACATGTAGATAGAGAAATGAATGTTTGGGGAAGTGGTGGCGCACATTCTGCCTATTTTAAAAAAATAGATGAAATTATTATTAATCTATTTAATAAACCCATTGACGAACAACCTAAAGGAATTTTAGATATGGGCTGTGGAAATGGTGCTTTTATTATTCATCTTTTTGAAGTTATCGAACAGCGCACAATAAGAGGCCCCTTATTAGATGAATACCCTCTTTTTCTAGTAGGTGTAGACTATAATAAAGCAGCATTAAAAGTGACAAGAGCTAATTTAGTAAAGGCTGATATTTGGGCGAAAGTTATTTGGGGTGATATTGGAGATCCAAAAACCCTACAAGAAGATATAAAAACGAATTACGATATTAATTTAAGCGAATTATTGAATGTTAGAACATTCTTAGATCATAATCGTCCTTGGGCTGAACCAAAAAAATTAGATCCAGATAGAGTAAGTTCTTCCAAAGGTGCTTTTGCAAGTAAAGGCATACGTTTATCTAATTCGGAAGTAGAACAAAATTTAAAGGAGCATATAGAAAAATGGGAGCCTTTTATTGAAAATTTTGGTTTATTACTAATTGAATTACACACGATCAATCCTAAAATTGCAGCAAGAAACCTAGGTAAAACTGCTGTTACAGCTTATGATGCCACCCATGGGTTTTCAGATCAGTATATTGTTGAACTGGAAGTCTTTCAGAATGTTATCAAAGAGATAGGACTTGATTTGGTGGAACAACATTTTTCGAAGTTCCCAAATAATGAATTAGCTACGGTAAGTATTCATTATTTAAAAGGATTAAACAACTAGAAATGGAAAAAAAATTAGCACCTTTTCACTTAGCGATTCCAGTCAATAACCTTGAAGTGTCTAGGGAATTCTACAGAGACATTTTAGGATGTGAAGAAGGAAGAAGTAGTGATATTTGGGTAGATTTTAATTTTTTTGGTCATCAATTAGTAATTCATTATAAAGAAGAGATTAACAAAGAAGTTAAATCAAATCCCGTTGACGGAAAAGAGGTTCCTATTCCTCACTTTGGAGTTGTTTTATCCATGGATGAATTTATTCAATTATCTAAAAAATTAAAGAATAAAAACATTAACTTTATTATTGATCCATATATTCGTTTTCAAGGAGAAACAGGAGAACAAGCTACTATGTTTTTTTATGACCCTTCAGGTAATGCATTAGAATTTAAAGCTTTTAAAAATATAGATCAATTATTTGCCAACTAATATCAAACGAGTATATTAAAGATTTTATTACCTAATGGAATGATTAATAGCGAACAACCTGTCTGCGCTGAGTTTGTCGAAGTATGACCTATAAAAAACAATAAACATACACACATGAAACGAGCATATTAGGCTAATAGCAAACCTGCCTGCGGCAGGCAGACAACATCTGACAGTTAAAAATAATAATATAGACACATGAAATCAATTAGCTCTAATACAATAAAACAAGTGTTCATTCTTTTTCTCATTATCATGATGGGAATGCTCATTTTTAATGAACTACTCCCCTATTTATCTGGTGTTTTAGGAGCGATTACTATCTATGTTTTAATGCGTAAATGGATGGAAAAATTAGTAAATAAAGGATGGAATCCATCACTAGCAGCTAGTTTGTTAATGATTTTATCATTTGTTGGAATATTAATACCAATGGTTGGCGTAATATCTATGTTGGGTAATAAAATTGGAAATGCTGTACAGAACTCTGAAAAAGTATTTACTGCATTAAAAAATCAAATTAGCATTTGGGAAACACAATACGGCTATGACCTAAACTCACAAATAGATGTATCTGCTATATCTTCATGGATTACTGAAAAAATTCAGGGATTTGCCGGTAATACTTTCGATATTTTTATTTCGATTGCCATCATGTATTTTATGTTGTTTTATATGCTTACAAGCCATAAATTACAAAAAAACTCCTTACTTAACTATCTACCACTTTCTTCCGAAAATCTAAAAATTATCAGTAATGAGGTGAGTAAAATGGTGCGTTCAAATGCATTAGGCATTCCTTTAGTTGCAGTTGCTCAAGGAATTATTGCCCTTATTGGTTTTTTAATTTTTGGTGTTGAAGATCCCTTCTTTTGGTTTGCTATAGTAGCTGTAGGATCTATGATTCCTTTTGTAGGAACTTTAGTCGGAATTCTACCTGTTTTTATTATATCGCTTTCAACTGGGCAGAATTTTCAAGCATGGGGAATATTACTCTATGGAATTATCGTTGTGGGTTCTGCTGATAATATTATCAGACTATTTGTACTTAAGAAACTAGATAATGTACATCCATTAATTACACTTTTAGGGGTAATCATTGGGGTCCCTATTTTTGGATTTATAGGATTAATTTTCGGACCTCTATTAATAAGCTTGTTCTTTATTGTATTAAGAATTTATAATAAAGAATATGGAGAAAGTAAATCTTTAACTTAATTGTCTTTCTCTAGCAATCAACGTATTTTTCAATAGCATTGCAATAGTCATTGGACCTACTCCACCTGGCACAGGTGTGATAAAAGATGCTTTTTCACTTACTCCTTCAAATTCAACATCCCCTTTTATAGCATAACCACGAGGTTTTGATGCATCAGGCACACGGCTAATTCCAACATCAACAATCACTACACCTTCTTTTACCATATCAGCGGTAAGAAATTCTGGAACTCCTAAAGCAACAATGATGATGTCTGCTTGTTTGGTGATTTCTGAAAGGTTTTTAGTGTGACTATGTGTTAAAGTAACCGTACTATTTCCAGCAGGACCTTTTTGACTCATTAAAATACTCATAGGACGACCTACAATATGACTTCTACCAATTACTACGGTATGTTTTCCTTTGGTTTCTACTTGATAACGCTCTAACAATTGAAGTATTCCAAATGGAGTTGCTGGAATAAACGATTCCATATCTAAAGCCATTCTACCAAAGTTTTCTGGGTGAAACCCATCTACATCTTTTGAAGGATTTACAGCATTTAAAACGTTCTGCTCGTCAATTTGTTTAGGTAAGGGCAACTGAACAATAAAGCCATCAATCACTTTACTTTCGTTCAATTCTTTTATTTTCTGAAGTAACTCTTCTTCTGAAGTAGTATCTGGCATTTGAATTAATGTAGATTCAAATCCTACACGTTCACAAGCTCTTACTTTACTTCCAACATAGGTTAAACTAGCTCCGTCTACTCCAACTAATACTGCTGCTAAATGTGGAACGCGTTCTCCTTGATCCTTCATTTTTTGGACCTCAACAGCAATTTCATCTTTTATTACATTTGAAGTTTTTTTTCCGTCGAGAAGTACCATGCGTTTGTTTTTAAGTCCTTAGTTATTTTATTTTATTCATTGCTTGCATCATCTTTCGACCACCACCACCTTGCATCATTTTCATCATTTTACTCATTTGATTGAATTGCTTCAGTAACTGATTTACTTCTTGTACTGAAGAACCACTTCCTTTACCAATTCTTTTCTTTCGACTTGCATTAATTAATTCGGGCTTTGTTCTTTCTTCAGGAGTCATAGAATGAATAATTGCCTCAATACCTTTAAAGGCATCATCATCAATATCAACACCTTTCATTGCTTTTCCAGCACCAGGAATCATTCCGATAAGGTCTTTCATATTACCCATCTTCTTTACTTGCTGAATTTGCTTCAAGAAATCATCGAATCCGAACTGATTTTTTGCAATTTTCTTCTGAAGTCTTCTAGCTTCTTCTTCATCAAATTGTTCTTGCGCTCTTTCAACTAAAGAAACCACATCTCCCATTCCTAAAATTCTATCGGCCATACGAGAAGGATGAAATACATCAATCGCTTCCATTTTCTCTCCTGTACCAATAAATTTAATAGGTTTATTTACAACACTTTTAATTGAGATTGCTGCACCACCACGTGTATCACCATCTAATTTTGTTAAAACAACTCCATCAAAATTAAGGCGGTCATTAAATGTTTTTGCTGTATTTACAGCATCTTGACCTGTCATTGAATCTACCACAAATAATGTTTCATGTGGATTCACTGCCTTGTGAATATTTTCAATTTCTGTCATCATCGCTTCATCAACAGCCAAACGTCCAGCTGTATCAACAATTACTACATTATGCCCATTCTCTTTTGCATATGTAACTGCATTCTGTGCAATCTCAACTGGGTTTTTATTTTCTTCATCACTAAATACTTCAACTCCAATTTGATCTCCAACAACATGCAATTGATTAATAGCTGCAGGACGATAAACATCACAAGCTACTAAAAGAGGTTTTTTAGATTTTTTAGTTTTTAAAAAATTAGCAAGTTTTCCAGAAAATGTCGTTTTACCAGAACCCTGTAAACCAGACATTAAAATCACAGTTGGAGAGCCTCCAAGGTTTATCCCTTCAGTTTCTCCTCCCATTAACTCAGTTAATTCGTCTTTTACCAATTTAACCATTAATTGGCCTGGCTGTAAAGAAGTAAGAACATTTTGCCCTAAAGCTTTTGTTTTTACTCTATCTGAAAATTCTTTAGCAATTTTAAAGTTAACATCGGCATCTAATAGAGCTCTACGAACTTCCTTAAGAGTTTCAGCAACATTAACTTCTGTAATACTACCATGCCCTTTTAATACATGTAAGGCTTTATCTAATTTTTCACTTAAATTATTGAACATAATTTTTAATCTATTTTTTAAAGATTTCTTATAGGAAATGCAAGCTGCAAATATAACAATTGCCAAGATAGTTACAAAGAGGGTTTCTATGAAAGATTATCATAAATGTTATAAAATAATCGACATGATATTACGTGAATATACTTAGAACATATATTCTTATTATTTTGTAATTTATTAAACTTCAACGTTAAGAGAAAAACAATGAGTTTAACTAATGTTACAACCATAGAACAAATCATCGATCGTTTAGATGACATTATAGAATACTCTGAACTTAATAATTCAACCTTTGGATATTTCGCAGTGTTATATCAAAAAGTAACTATGAAAGTGAAGGAGGGTGTAGAAAATCATTTTTTTGATAATAACGAAAGAATGGAAGAGCTCGATGTCATTTTTGCTAAACGATATTTAGAAGCCTACTACAAATATCAAGAACAAATAAAAGTAAGTGCTTCTTGGGAAAAAGCTTTTAGCATCAACTCAGATTATTGGCCCATTGTATTACAGCATTTATTAATAGGAATGAATGCCCACATTAACCTCGACTTAGGAATCGCTGCTGCTGAAGTATCAAAAAATCATCCCATTGAAGATTTAAAAAATGATTTTAATAAAATCAATGAAATTTTATCCTCTTTAGTCAATGAAGTGCAAAACGATTTGGCCAAAATATGGCCTACCTTAAAGTATATTCTTCAGAAAACTAAAAAAGTTGATGATTTTTTAGTTGATTTCAGCATGGAATTAGCTAGAGATGGTGCTTGGAAATTTGCTACAACACTTGCAAATCAACCCTCTTCTGAACTAGAACATCTAATTTCTAAAAGAGATCAAGATGTTGCCGATAAAGCAAATATCATCACAAATCCTGGGTTTATTGCAAATGTTATTCTCTACACTATAAGAATTGGGGAACGAGGAACTGTTGTTAAAAAAACAACTAATTTAAAGGGGTGATTTTTTTTGAAATAATTTATATTAGAATAATTTGATAGAATACAACATCTTAAAATTATCTCCTACCACCTCTTCTATTGTTCCCTCCAGATTTATTGTTTCTTCCAGTGTTTGGTTTTCTTTGTGATCTTCCTCTATTTTGATTTGCTTTATTTTCTTCTTTTTTATCTAAAACCTCTTTTAAGGTTTCTGTAGGTTCAAACCCTTCTAAAATTTCACTTTGTAATTTCTGATTTAATAACTTCTCAATAGCTCTTACATATTCATTCTCATCTACACTTACTAAAGAAATGGCTTCTCCACTCGCTCCTGCTCTACCTGTTCTTCCAATTCTATGCACATAATCTTCTGGAATATTAGGTAATTCATAATTGACTACATGAGGCAATAAAGGGATATCTAAACCACGTGCTGCAATATCTGTAGCAACGAGCACACGTATATTACCAGCTTTGAAACCAGCTAATGCTTTTGTTCTAGCCCCCTGACTTTTATTACCATGTATTGCAGCAGAACTAATATTTGCTTGGTCTAATTTCTGACTTAATCTATTAGCTCCATGCTTCGTTCTTGTAAAAATTAGAACTTGACTCCAATTTCCTTCTGTAATTAGCTTTATAACTAAACTTGTTTTTTTTCCTTTATCTAATCGATATACTATTTGATTTACTTTCTCTGCAGTTGTGTTTTCGGGAGTTGCTTCAACTAGAACTGGGTTGTGTAAAAATGACCCTGCTAAGTTTTTTATCTCTTTTGAAAAAGTTGCAGAAAACAATAAGTTTTGACGCCTAGTAGGCAATAATGAAAGAATTTTTCTAATATCTCTTAAAAACCCCATGTCCAACATTCTATCAGCTTCATCTAAAACTAATATTTCAACTTTTGAAAGAGATAATTCATTCTGATTGTGTAAATCTAACAACCTCCCAGGGGTAGCTACAAGTACATCTACTCCTTGGCGTAGCGTTCTAATTTGAGGCTTAGCATTCACTCCACCAAAAATTACTGTAGAACGAATATCAACAAACTCACTATAAGTTTTCACATCCTCATACACTTGCGCAGCTAACTCACGTGTAGGAGTTAAAATTAAACACCTAACAGGTCTTTTTCTATATTGTTGACCCATTGATAACAATTGCAGCATAGGCAATGTAAAACCAGCGGTTTTTCCAGTACCTGTTTGTGCTGAAGCCAAAATATCTTTTTTCTCTAGTATTTTTGGAATTGCTTTTTCTTGTATTGGAGTAGGTGTTTCGTACCCTTTTTTTTGAAGAGCCTTTAGAAGTAATTCTGAAAGACCTAATGATTTAAATGACATATATAATTTTTGAAATGACTCTTAATTTAAATGCCATTTATTTTAAAAGCGTAAAGGTAAAACTAATTTACTTAGGGAATGCCTTCTAATGAATTGCAAATAATTTCTTATCTTTAAGACGAAGTCAACAACTGTTTTCATGATTTATACTGTTTTATAAATCATAATTTTAATTTAAACCAACCTATTATGAAGAAGCTAAAAATTATCTTAATTTTTATAGGAATATTATTTTTTTCATTCAATCAAATGATCGCACAAGAAGCAAGTAAATCACAAGCTTTTTGGGTACATGAGGATCCAATATTTCCGCCTATGGCAGCAGATTATGAAGGGTATTGCACCGATTTAGCTGTAAACTGTAAAAAGTATAATATTAAAGATGCTAGTTGGTTTACCATTTCAACAGATGACCTTAAATATTTTCATATTTCTCCTATTAAAAACATGGCAGATTTAGATAAAAACAGATTCTTCGATTTAAGACAGAAAATGGGAAATGATGAATTTAATAAACTATTTGAAGGGTTTGATAATTGTTATGATACCCATAGCGATTATATAATTCATTTAGACAATGAATTATCGTACATGCCACAAGGAACTTCTAAAGGTCAAGACTTCAGAAAACTTGAGTTTTGGTATGTTACGCCTCAAAACTTCGATAAAGTAATAAGTATAGCTAAATCTTTTAAAGAGCTTTACAGCAAAAAGAACTCTAAAGAACAATATAATCTTTACCGAAGCGGATTTGGATCTTCAGGTGATTTTGTATTAGTAGAAATTACTGCTGAAAGCCCAGAAGCTTATGAACGAACTCGGAAAGAAAACAAAGAGTTACTTGGCGAAGAACGTAATGTTATATACAATGAACTTTTAGGTCTTATTACTAAAGTAGAAACCTTAACAGGATATTTGAGAATGGACTTATCGTACATTCCAGAAAATTAATTTTATTTACTATCAATTAATGCTAAAGAAAAGTATTAAACACGATTAATATTGTGTTTTCCGTCAATACTTATCTTTAGCATTTTAATTATATATTTTTATGAAAAACACCTATATTATTATCGTTGCTCTTTTGTCTTTTACAATTTCAATTTCTCAAACTGAAAAAGAAAAGGTTCAAGGAACAATAACTAAAGGAAATATTGAAGGGCATATTTACTTTTTAGCAGATGACCTTTTAAAAGGAAGAGAAACTGGTACGCAAGAAAATAAAATTGCAGCATCTTATTTAGCTAATTCTTTCAGAAGATATGGTGTTAAACCTAACCCTAAAACAGGAACCTATTACCAAGAGGTAAAACTGAAACGCGTATCTCCTCCAGCTGAAGTCAATATAGAAATTAATGGTCAAGAAATCAATGACTATGCTTTTGTGTCCCCATCTCCAGCAAATATAGATAGTGATGCTGTATATTTAAATTATGGCCTTGAAGACGATTATAAAGGAAAAGACCTCAAAGGAAAAATCATTATCATTAAATCGGGTAGTCCTGAAGCAAAAGATACAAGAGCTGCTTTTGGCTTACGTGGAAAAAAGCAAGAATTAGCTCAAGCAAATGGGGTTACAGCTATTTTAGAACTCTTAAATGTAGATGAGAGTATTTGGGGTTTTATTGATCATAATTTTAACGGCTCAAAATTAATGCCTGCTGAAAACGAAGAAGATGAAAACGACAAAAGCTATGATGAGCAAACGGCTCATGTATGGATTTTAGATAAAGACAACAAAATGATCGATGCTCTAAGTGCCTCAAAAAGTATAAGCTCTAAAGTTTCTATTAGCGAAAAGAAAGAAGAAATTGTGATGTCTCAAAACGTTATAGGAATTGTTGAAGGCACTGACCCTCAACTTAAAAAGGAATTCATTATTTACTCTGCACATTATGACCATGTTGGTATTGGTGCTCCTGATGAAACTGGCGATACAATTTATAATGGCGCAAGAGATAATGCCATAGGAACAACTACTGTATTAAGTATGGCTGAAAATTTAGCTAAATACCCCACGAAGCGATCGGCATTATTTATATTATTTACAGGGGAAGAAAAAGGGTTATTAGGTAGTGAATTCTATGTTGCAAATCCAGTGTTACCTCTTAATCAAATGGTGTATTGTTTTAATAGTGATAATGGAGGCTACAATGATATTACTTTAACAACTATCATTGGTTTAGAAAGAACAACAGCAGCAGAAGACATTAAAAGTGCATCAAAGGTATTTGGACTTACAGCTATAGATGATCCAGCTCCAGAACAGGGGTTATTTGACAGAAGTGATAATGTGCATTTTGCTAAAAAAGGAATTCCTTCCCCTACTTTTTCTTTAGGTTTTTCAGCTTTTAATGGTGATGTTACAAAATATTACCACCGTCCAGGCGATGAAGCAGATAATTTAGATTATGATTATTTAGTGAAATTTTTCAGTGCTTATGTTTTAGCTGGAAGAAACATAGCTAACAACCCAATTACTCCATTTTGGACTCCTGGAGATAAATATGAAAAAGATGGAAATAAATTATATAACAAGATGATTAAAAAATAACACCCTAAGAATAGTTTTCGCCATATTTACTTATATGATTCCTTTCACTCAATTAAAAAACAAAAATGAATTACACTTACGTTGATCAAAATAATAATCAGTATTATAAATATTGATTACCATCCAGTAAAAGCTTCTGAAAGCTCCTCTGGTGTCTATGATGGTGGAGAAGAAAAAGGCGTCTCTTTCTGAAGAAAACTATGACGCTATCGTTGAATTAGCAGAGCAATTTCTTTCAAATAAAAGCAATAAAGATATAAGGAGAGAAATATTAACCTCTATTCTAAAGATGAATACGATAACAAAAGAAGTATTATTTTAAGGAGATCAGAGAACCGAACAAAACTTGAAAAATTATTAAAAGGAGCTTTAAAAAAATAAAAGCCAAAACGAAATCGAAATGGCTTTAATGGGAGCAAAAAAAGTTTAAAAATATTTGGTGTTGTTGGTTTAATAGAGAACTATTAAACCAACTACTCACCAAATTCACTTACAATTTAATTTCTTTTTCATAGATTAAATATTTTATAAGTGCATTAAACTGATGTTTTAAAGAAAATATTAACCAAAACATTAATTTTTAAATTTCATAAAATGAATTATTACCATATTACTAACACCAGTATTCTTTCAATAAATAAATGAACATATTATATAATACCCAAGGAAATTTTGGCGGCGGTAGTTTTGTAATTTCATAACCATCCATTACAAAACTTACCACCAAAATCAATCACAAACAACTTTCTTTTTCATAGATAAGTATACTTTATTCCTTGGGGTTTTTATTATTTAACATCCTGTAGGGATGTGATCAATCGTTAATAAATCAATATCTCCTAAACTTCCAGGCTTTTCTAAACCTAAAGTTTCTGAGCTTGCACTATTCACAAACCATTTATCATTAATATTATTAAATGGAGCTTCATTATCAAAAACAAATTCTACATAAATAGCGTCATCTTCATACCCTATTTTCCAAGTTCCATTGATTGACACATTTCCATTTGTTGCAATCATTGAACCGTCTACATTAAAATCTATATAGTACTCACAAAAATTTTGTGTGCTATTAATTTCTTGGAAATTAAAACTAACATACCAAACATCATCCACAAGATAATTTGTTAATGTAATGGGGTCTACTTCTTGCTCAACACAATCGTTAATTAATGATTGCAACATAATACCATCTACAACATTTACAACTTCATTAGATTGAGTGGTTACTGATACTGGGAATTGTATAGAAATATAATCTTCTTCATTCATATTCGATAAATAAAAATAAAATTCATTATCATTATTTATGTTATAACTATTCGATATTTCAGTAATACTGTCGTAAACAAATAAAGTCAATGGATAATTTAGGTCAATACAATCAATTCCAATATTAATATCATTACAACCCAAAATATTTGCATCCAACTCTTGCGCATTATTTACATATAACTCTGAATAATCTGAATGAATAATTGTGATAGGAAAAATAATTTCAATATCACCAAAATTAGCATCTGTTTCTTCAATTAAATTAGCTACTTCAACATAATCTGCTTGACTTAAAACATTGAGATGTATAGAATCAACATATATTTCAAAAGGGAAAGCAATTGAGAAACAATCGTAACCATCAATAAAATTATCAACACTACCATCATTCATTACAATTGAACTTATTAAAAGAACAAGTTGAGAATTTAACTGATGTGTGTTTTCAGGAATTATTTCAATAACTTCTAAACTTTCCTTCTGACAGGAAGTTAAAAGCAATCCTATTGCTAGGATTAAAGAGAAAAATAATTGTTTTTGTAATTTCATATTAGTAATACCTGATTTTGATAGTAAAACAGTTTAAATAAAAAAAACCCTACCCTCTAAATATCTTTATTTTTTAAATATCTTTGAATACTAATTATTAATCATGCACCAACCTGATAACGTTTGTGAAGAAAGCGTTTATAATAAAATGTATAATGAATATGCTTCTGCTATATGGAGGTTTATATATTTTAAATGTGGTAATTCTGCTCAGGCTGATGATCTAGTCCAAGATGCTTTCATTAAATTATTTCAGAATTGTGCTAAAGTTTCACCTGAAAAAGCTAAATCTTATTTATATACCGTAGCCAATAATGCTTTTTTAAATGAAATAGCTCATTCGAAAGTTGTATTAAAACATCAAAATCAAACTACATCGAATACAAATAAAGAAACACCGCAATTTTTATTGGAAGAAAAAGAATTCAGTGAAAAATTACAAAGAGCTATCGCTGATTTAACTGAATCGCAACGCACTGCCTTTTTAATGAATAGAATTGATGGTAAAAAGTACAAAGAAATTGCTGTGATTTTAAACATTTCAGTAAAAGCGGTAGAAAAGCGTATTGGTAAAGCTTTAGCTTCATTAAGAAAAAATATAGAAAATATTTAAATTATAGTAGGGTAAAAACTAAGTTATCTGTTATATAACTGTTGAATAAAAAGTAATGAACAAAGATATTCTATTAGCTAAATGGCTAAATAATGATATTTCAATTAAAGAGCTAGAAGAGCTTAAAGCTTCTCCAGCCTATACTTCGTATATGAAAATTGCCGAAGTAACGACTCAATTTACTACTCCAGATTTTGATTCAGAGTCTAATTTTGAAGCAATTTCAAATAGACTTAAGAATGAAAAAGAAGTAAAAGTTGTTAAACTAAATCCATACGCTAATTTCTTAAAAATAGCTGCAGTCTTTGCGGTTGTTTTTGCAAGTTATTTATATGTAGATTCGTTAGGTACTACCTTTGAAACTCAAGTTGCTGAAAAAGAAACATTTTTTCTGCCTGACCACTCAGAGGTTGTATTAAATGCTAATTCTGAAATTAACTTTAATGAAAAGAATTGGAGTAATTATAGAGTACTAAGTTTAAAAGGAGAAGCTTATTTTAAAGTTTCAAAAGGAAGCAAATTTAGTGTAAATACTAACAATGGTGTTGTTGAAGTATTAGGAACACAGTTTAATGTTTACAATCGTGAAAATTCATTTTATATTAATTGTTTTGAAGGCCTTGTAAGTGTATCTTATAATGATACTATTATAGAATTACCTGCTGGTCATCAACTTAAAGTTGAAGAGGGTCAATTTATTTCACATTCAAATATTAATAGCGATTCTCCAGCTTGGACAACGAATGAAAGTAATTTTGAAAACGTTACCTTAGCTTTAGTTTTAAAGGAAATTGAAAGCCAATATCCAGTAAAAATAACCACTAAGAACATTAATATCAATAAGCGTTTTTCAGGAACTTTAACACATAACAATCTCAATTTAGCATTGAAATCAATTTGTGATCCATTGAATCTTGCTTTTACAATTAATGGAAAAGAAGATGTAATTCTCTATGCAAAAGGCAGTAAGTAATAGTTTATTATTATTCTTTCTACTTATATTCTCTTGTCCAACTATCCTTGGTCAAAGTACTTCTGAAAAAAAATCACTTATATCAATTCTTAAGCATTTAGAAAAAAAACACGATATACGTTTTTCATATGCAACTAATGAAATTGATGATATCCATATTCTTACTCCTAATGAAAATTTTAAATTAGAAGAAAGTTTAAAGTATTTAAGCAATAAAACATCTTTCAATTATATAAAAATAAACAAACGATATATCACCGTTCAAAACAAAAAAAATACAGTACTAAAATGTGGGAAAATATTCGATTCAAATACAAATTTAGCTCTTGAAGCTGCCGAAGTTACCTTTTCAAATTCTTCCAAAACTACCTTTACAAATAAAGAAGGCCTATTTTATTTTCCTTCAAATCAATATTCAGGATTAATTATAATTAGTTTTTTAGGATATCAAGATGTTATTATAAATAGCAAAGAATTTAAGAACGATTGTGTACCAATTTTCATTTTTGAAGAAGCATCACTCTTAGAGCAAGTATTCATTAAACTATTTTTCACTAAAGGGATTCAAAAAAACTTGGATGGTTCATTCAAATTAAACACAAATAATATAGGCTTAGTTCCGGGGCAAACTGAAAATGATGTTTTTCAAATTATTCAAGCTTTACCTGGTATTGAAAGTATTGATGAATCTATCTCAAACATAAACATTCGTGGAGGGACACAAGATGAAAATCTTATTTTATGGGACGGTATCAAAATGTATCAAAATGGACATTTTTTTGGATTAATTTCTGCTTTTAATCCCGATCTAACTAAAGATGTAAGGGTATATAAAAATGGTACCCATGCTCGTTTTGGAGAAAGTGTTTCTGGAATAGTTGATATGAAATCTGACAATACAATAGCGAATGAAATTAAAGGTGGAATTGGCGTTAATTTAATAAATGCAAGTGCATTTTTAAGTATTCCTGTAACTAAAAATCTTGGACTTCAAGTCTCAGGAAGAAGCTCTATTAATAACATTATAGAAACTGGAGTATATAACTCTTACTCCAACAAAATTTTTCAGGATACAGAAATTTTAAGTTTATTAAACGAAGCATCTACCTTGTCTGTTTCTGCTGATGAAGATTTTAGTTTTTACGATTTGAGCGCTAAGGTTTTATGGGATTTTTCAGAAAAAGATAAAGTAAGGGTGAATTTTCTAAACATTGACAATTCATTAGATTTTATAGAGACCCTTAATGAAACATCACAATCCAAAACTAGTAATTTAAATCAGCAAAGTATCGCAAGTGGTGTTTCTTGGGAACATTTATGGACCGATAAAATCACTACAAACTTATTAGGGTATAGCTCATATTATTTATTAAACTCTCTAAACCAAGATATCTTTACGGAACAAACACAAATGCAAGAAAACAAAGTGTTAGAAACGGGTATTAAATTAGATGCCAGTATCGCTTTTTCTGATAAATTTAATTTACAAACTGGGTATCATTTATCTGAAGTTGGAATTGAAAACACACAAGACATAAATATTCCAGGTTTTTCTAGTAGAGAAAAAGAAGTATTACAAACCCATGTTTTATATGGTAATTCAACCTATAAACCCTTTTCAGACAATACCATCATTAATGCCGGCTTACGTATTAATTATTATTCAAGTTTTGATAAAATAATCCCAGAACCTAGGCTAAGCATTCATCAAAAACTTGGCAATGGTTTTGCTGTTGAGACCTTAGGAGAATTTAAAAGTCAAACAACTACCCAAAGAATTGATTTTCAAAGTGATTTTTTAGGCGTAGTTAAACGTCGATGGACACTTTCAAACAATAAGGATATACCTATCATTAGAAGCAAGCAAGCTTCGCTTGGGTTTGTTTACAATAAAAATAATTGGCTCATTAATTTAGAAGGGTTTTTAAAAAAAGTAAAAGGGATTACCACTTCAAATCAAGGGTTTCAAAATCAGTTTCAATTTGAAAAATCTATTGGAAATTATAGTGTTAAAGGAGTTGAATTTGTACTAAACAAGAAAAGTGAATCATTGAGCACATGGTTCAGTTACACCTATTTAAAAAACGATTATGATTTTGCTGAGTTAACTCCTTCAAAATTTCCAAACAATCTAGATATAAAGCATTCAGCGACGCTAGCTAGTTCTTATCAAATAAATAGGTTTAAAGTTGCTTTAGGGATTAACTGGCATCATGGCAAACCATTTACTACGCCTAATGAGGACAATGAAATTATAAATATAAACGGAGAAAATAGCATTAATTATAATGAACCAAATAGTGATAATTTACCCGATTATTTTCGCATCAATATTTCAGCAGAATATCTATGGAGTCTTTCTAGTAAAATTGATTTAAAATTAAATGCAGCTTTACTAAATGTTTTAGATCGAACAAACTCTATTAATATTCGGCATGCTCTTAATAGTAATGATATTGGTGAAACCAGAATAAGTCAGGTAGAAGAAGTATCCTTAGGTTTTAGCCCTAATGTTTCACTACAATTTCTATTCAATTAATTACATACGTTCCGGAACTTGTATTCCAAGAACCGAAAAAGCTGTTTTTATAACTTGCCCAACTGAACGAGACAAACTAATTCTAAAACTTTTAACCTTAGGATCATCAACTCCCATTACAATCGAAACGTTTTGATAAAATGAATTAAACGCTTTCACCAATTCATAGGTGTAATTTGCTATTAATGCTGGATTGTAATTAGCTGCAGCCTGTTGCATTATCTCCGGAAATAATTGTAATTGTTTTAATAGTTCTTTTTCTTTTTCGTGAAGCTCTAACCCTTCATATGAAGATTCTGTAGTATTTCCAGCTTTTCTTAATATAGATTGAATTCTAGCATAGGTATATTGAATGAATGGACCTGTATTACCTTGAAAATCTACACTTTCTTCTGGGTTGAAAAGGATTCGTTTTTTTGGATCTACTTTTAAGATGTAATACTTTAAAGCACCTAACCCTATCATATGATAAAGTGCGGTCATTTCTTCTTCTGAAAAACTATCGATTTTACCTAATTCTTCACTTATTTTACGTGCTGTACTTGCCATTTCAGCTATTAAATCATCTGCATCCACAACAGTTCCTTCTCTACTTTTCATTTTACCAGAAGGTAAATCGACCATCCCATAACTTAAATGAAATAAGTTTTGAGCCCAATCGAATCCTAATTTTTTCAGAATTAAAAACAATACCTGAAAGTGATATTCTTGTTCATTTCCAACGGTATAAATCATTCCTCCAACATCAGGATAATCTTTAGAGCGTTGAATCGCTGTACCAATATCTTGCGTCATATATACCGCAGTACCATCACTACGTTGTACAATTTTTTCATCTAAACCATCTTCCGTTAAATCGCACCAAATAGAACCATCATCCTTTTTGTAAAATACATTTTTAGAAAGTCCTTCTTTAATAACTTCTTTTCCTAGTAAATAGGTATTACTCTCATAATACAATTTATCAAAATCAACTCCAATGGCTTTATAAGTAACATCAAATCCTTTATAGACCCAACTGTTCATTTTCTCCCAAAGCCCAACAACTTCTGTATCTCCAGCTTCCCATTTACGAAGCATTTCTTGCGCTTCAAGTAATAAAGGAGCTTGTACTTTTGCTTCGTCTTCAGATAATCCTTCTGCTATTAATTGTGCTATTTCTTTTTTATACTCTTGATCAAACCTTACATAGTAGTTACCTACCAACTTATCACCTTTTAATCCTACTGATTCTGGCGTTTCCCCATCTCCATATTTTTTCCAAGCCAGCATACTCTTACAAATATGGATTCCTCGATCATTTATGATTTGAGTTTTATATACATTTTTCCCTGAAGCTTTTAATATTTCAGCAACAGAATAACCTAATAATACATTACGAACATGTCCAAGATGTAATGGTTTGTTTGTGTTTGGTGATGAATACTCCACCATGAAAGCTCCTTCTTTATGCGCTGCTTTTCCAAAATCTGAAAAATCTGAGACCCCTTTAAAAAAGTTTAAAAAGTAAGCGTCACTTAAAACCAAGTTTAAAAAACCTTTCACCACATTAAAACGTAGAACTTCTTCAACATTCTCAACTAAATAAGCACCAATTGCTTCCCCAATTTGTACAGGATTTCCTTTTACTACGCGTAACATTGGAAAAACAACAATAGTAATATCTCCTTCAAACTCTTTCCTAGTTGCTTGAAATTCTACTGTTTCTAAATCTGCTTGGTAAAGTTGATTTACTGCCTTTTTAATTTGTAATTCGAGTGTTTCTTGAAGCGACATGTTTTAATTTTAAGATAACAAAGATAGCAGAAAATCGTTTTGTTTTATCCTCAATATACAATCTGTTAGATAATTAATTACTTTTTTAAATCTTATAATAGTTGCAATATTTAGTAGTTTTGTGTTTTTGATAAAACAAATGCTTTAATTACCTTAATTTTAATAAGTTTTACACCCAAAAAAATGGAATGTTCTAAATTCAAAAACTTAAAAAAAGGTTTATTTTTTCTATTGTTATTTATTATTAACATTGGCACTTCTCAAACTAATGGAGATTCTTTAACAAACACCTGGAAAGATGAAAAAAAATCTGACTCTATTAGATTCAATGCTTTAGAAGAATATTACGAAATTAATAATCAAATAAAACCAGATTCTACACTGGCAGCTCTTGATTATCACTATGAATTAGCAAATGAAAAAAACGCAACGTTACAACTGTATCGTGCAACTAAAAGAAAGGGAAATATACATAGACTAAAAGGAAACTATGATATTGCTATGGAAGCTTACACCGAAGCTGAAAACTTAGCTAAACGACTAAATGATCCAATTTTACAAGCTAAAATAATGGGTAATATGGGAAATATTTTTGTTTACAGACAAAATTATAAACAAGCAACAGAACATTTTTCCAAGGCATTAAAGCTATACCAAGAATTAAATAACTCGGATGGAGAAGCCCATATGTTAACTAGCTTAGGGAGTGTTTTCCTAACCATTAACAATTATGATATAGCATTAGAATATTATGAAAAAGCGCTTTCTATTTTAAATAAAAGAGGATTTGAAGATAGAAGTACTGCTATCATATTTATTAACATGGGCTGGACTAATTTTGAAAAGGGACTTTACCTAGATGCTAAGACCGATTATGAAAAAGGCCTAAAAATACTTCAAGTAAAAAACGAAAAATTTTTTATTGCTGATTGTTATGCTGTGCTTGCTAGCATACACCTTAAAATAAATCAACTGGAAAAAGCGAATGACTATGCTAATAAAAACCTAGCCCTAAATAAAGAACTTGATATAAAAAGTGGAATTATTAATGCTGAAATTACTATTGCGAAAATTTATTTTGAAACAGATGTAGATGAAGCATTAAAGAGAGGGGAGTCAATATTAGTAAATCTTCCTTCAGACACCTTTAAAGAATTTAACAGAGATTTATATGAGCTCCTATATAAGTGTTACAAATCTCAAAGCAAGTTTGATTTATCACTTAATATGTATGAAAAATACACTGTTTACAGGGATAGTGTTCAACAAGAAAAAAATAATTTTGCTGTAGTAAGTGAAGCGGTGAAAAATGATTTTGAACTTAAAGTTTATGAAAATAAACTTGAAAATGAAAAAGAAAAAGCAGCACTCAAAGTCTCACAACTTAAAAGAACGTTTTTTATACTAATAACTTCTTCCCTATTAATTTTTTGTATCGTATTCTATTTTAGATCTAAAATCAAAAAAAACCAAGCAAAACGAGAATTACTATTAAATGAAATAGAGAAGCTTAAAAACAATGCAAATAAGGGATTAATAGTAGATTCTAATAAGTTTGAATTGAATAAAGAAAAAATTGAGCATGCTATTAACAGAAAATTAAATGAAACCGACTGGAAGGTACTCAATCTTTTATTAGAAAATCCCGTAATTACCAATAAAGAAATCGCTGAGAAAGTTTTTATGAGTGTGGATGGAATTGGTTCTTCGCTTCGCAGGATGTATGAGTATTTCAATATTAAAGAATCTAAATACAAAAAGATTTCATTGTTGTTAGAAGGAATTAAAATTTCAAATAATTCAAGTACGGCTACTTAAATTTCATAATTATCATTGTTTTTATCGGTTTTCACACTCAGGCGTGAATTCTATTTTGGTAAATTTTCTCATTTTTGCAGCTAATAAAAAAAATGTTATGAAAAAAATTATTTTATCAATCGCAATACTAACATTGGGATTAACAGGCTATAGTCAAGTACAAATAGGTAATGACATAGATGGAGAAAATACAGATGACTTTTCGGGTCATACAGTAGCTACCTCCGCAAATGGTAACATCGTAGCTATTGGTGCTATTGAAAATGATGATGGCGGTAATAGATCTGGTCATGTAAGAGTATATGAAAATGTAGACGGTACGTGGACAAAAATAGGCGAAGATATTGCCGGAGAGGCCCCAGACGATCGGTCAGGATGGTCATTGGCACTATCTGCAGATGGTAGTATCGTTGCCATTGGTTCTGATTTGAATAATTCCTGGAGGGGTCAAGTGGAGATATATGAAAATATATCTGGTACGTGGACACAAATAGGTGAAGATATTGAAGGGGAAAATTTTCAAGATTTATCAGCTACTAGTATATCATTATCAAACGATGGCAGTATAATAGCTATAGGAGCGCCGCGTGGCGATGGAAATAGTGAGAATACTGGATATGTTAAAGTTTTTGAAAATGTAGGTGGGGCTTGGATACAAATAGGTCAAGATATTGAAGGAGACCAGGAACAAGGGCAACTAGGTAATTCAGTAGCACTAAATGGGGAGGGAAATATAGTAGCCATAGGAGCCTCGCAAAATGATGAGAATGGCACAAATACAGGTGAGGTTAAAATATATGAAAATATAGGTGGGACATGGACACAGTTGGGTGGAGATATTAATGGTGAGACGGAATTTGAGAGTTCAGGTTTTAGAGTTGCATTGTCTGAAGTTGGAAATATAGTGGCAATAAGTGCATTGGGCGACAATGCTAATGGACAAGATTCGGGACAGGTACGAATTTTTGAAAATATAGGAGGCGTCTGGACACAAATAGGTGAAGATATAAATGGGGAAGCGAGTGAAGATTATTCTGGCTGGTCGATAGCGCTGTCCGCAAGCGGAAACGTTATTGCTATAGGCGGTGTATGGAATGATGGCAATGGCAATAATTCGGGCCATGTTAGAATTTTTCAAAATTTAGGTGGAGTTTGGACACAAATGGGCGAAGATATTAACGGAGAGGCTGCTTATGATGAATCAGGCTATTCGGTAGATATTTCGGCTGATGGAAGTATTGTGGCTATTGGCGGCAAATCTAATGATGGTAATGGTAACTTTTCAGGTCACGTAAGGGTTTTCGACCTATCCACTGTTCTATCAATTCCTACAATTGATTTAGCATCAACCATAAGTTTATATCCAAACCCTTCAAATGATTTTATAAATATAAGTTTAAATAAAGATCAGCTTTTAAAAATAGAACTTTATAATATGACCGGTAGTCTTCTTTTTGAAACAGATTTAAATTCTAATATTTACGCTTTAAATATTTCCAATTACCCATCTGGAACTTATATATTAAGAGTTTCTAATCAAAATAATGACACCATAAATACAAAGATTATAAAAGAATAACGACTGCTTACTAGATAGTAAAACAACAGCGGTTTGGGTTCGAGGGTTTACTCAAGCCGTTTTGTATTTGATTAAGAGTGTTTCTTTTATTTATTAAGTATGTTTTAATCCGCTATTGCTTATATACTAAATCTTGCGGGCTATTAATATAAAATTAAATGAATCCGACAGAAAGTTGCTACGTGTAGTATTAGAGGGAATTAAAATTTCATGTTTATCTGTGTTTTCACACTCAGGCGTGAAGACTATATTCGTCAATTCTCTCATATTTGAATCAAATTATAAAAAAATTGCTATGAAAAGAATTACCATTACACTGTTAGTACTTACCTTATTTCTAGAAAATGTAAATGCCCAAATCAACTTTACACTAGCAGATCCACAGCCAGATTTAATAGAAGTCTATGGAGGATCCTTTGCTAGCGGAGACATTGATAATGATGGAGATCAAGATCTTCTCATGACTGGACAAGGCCCAGTGTTCGGAGCTGCTCTCTATCTAAATGACGGAAACGGAAATTTCACAGAAGTGACCAACACCACTATCCCAGACCGTGTTTTTTCTAGTGTTACAGAGTTTAAAGACTTAGATAGTGATGGAGACCTTGATCTATATATTTCCGGAAGTAATGATGGAGGAGGGATTGGAATATTCACAAGAATATACTTAAATGATGGAACCGGAAGCTTTACTCAATTAAGCAATACTCTCTTGCCAGAATTTCAAGGACCTGGTGCAGCGATTGAAGACATAGATGGCGATGGTGACTTAGACATTATAATCTCTACCAGTGATAAGAACGATGAATTCGTTGCTGATACTTATTTAAATGACGGAAATGCCAATTTTACACCTTCTGGCAGTACAGCTTTCACTCCTGTTAAATTCGCAGCAGTAGCATTCATCGATGTGGAAAATGACGGCGATGCAGACGTCATAATTTCGGGAATTCAGGAAAATGATGCGGCTTTAACAAGACTATATTTGAATGATGGCCTAGGAAATTACACCGAGGATACCAACACAAATTTTGTACAACTTGCTGCAGATGATGTTGATGTTGCCGATACTGATAACGATGGTGATCTTGATATTTTGATGTCCGGACTAACTGACGCTTTCGATGTAAGGACCATTCTCTACCTTAATGATGGCGATGGAGAGTTCACTGAACTAACCACAACAGGCTTACAAAACACCTTCGCTGGTACAAACGCCATTGCAGACCTCGATAACGATGGTGATCAAGACATCGTTATTGTTGGTTCTCAAGACGGAGGATTGCCAAATATTTTCAACATCGTATATGAAAATCTTGGTAACAATGAATTTGAACCTGCGATTACTTTAGGTGGAGAATACATCGCTGCCTGCGTAGTAGATGATTTTAACGGAGATGAACAATCTGATATTATTATCCAAGGATTTGTAGATAAAACTAATTTTTACTGGAACACCTCTGAAGTTTTAAGCATTCCTAATGTTGAGGATAATTTTACAACACATAAGATCTATCCAAACCCATCAAATGGTACTTTTAATATTCAAATAAGTAATACAGAACCTACATCCCTTAAAATATTTAATTTAAATGGACAATTAGTTTATCAAAACAGTCTTTTAAGTAATAAAAACGAGTTAAATTTAAATCTCCCTAGTGGCCTTTATATAGCTATTATAAATAACAACAATAGCAGTCAAACTCATAAACTGATCATAACAAAATAAAATAAATAAAAAAAACACCTCACCGTTAATCAACAATTGATTAACGATGAGGTATAATATAATTGTATTAGTCTTTTGGTAAAAATACTTCTGCCATCATACAACGAGCACTTCCACCTCCACAAGTTTCAATAGTTTGTAAGTCACTACTTAAAATTTGAGCATGTGCTTCAATTTTATTGATTTGTTCTTGTGTTAAACAATCATGTGCTGCTTTACTCATGACCATATATTTTGTACCATTGGCACCAATAACTTGAAGCATATTTCCTGCGAATTGATGCATTTGTTCTTCTGAAATTGCAATGATTTCTTTTTTATCTTCCTTTAGATTACTAATGACAAACTTTTTTTCTTTTTTATCATCGATTGAATCAAGACATATTATTGCTATATTTTCACCTAAAGCCATCATTACATTGGTATGATAAATAGGCAATCTTTTTCCATCTTTTGTCTGAAATGCATTAAAAATAACTGGTGAGCAATCAAAATCTTCGCAAAATTCTATAATTAAATCTTCATGTGCTCGATCTGAAAGCGCACAATAAGCCTTTTGGCTTACTCTATCTAATAATAAACTACCAGTACCTTCTAAATATAATTCTTCATGCTCAGCGGAAGTATAATCAACAATATCTTTAATAATAAAACCTTCTTTTTCTAAACGAATCAAGATTTCCTCTCTTCGTTCTCTTCTTCTGTTTTCAGCAAACATTGGATATAAAACAACGCTACCATTTTTATGAAAACTCACCCAATTATTTGGGAAAATTGAATCTGGGGTATCAAGTTCTAATACATCGTTTTCAACAATAACCTGAACACCAACCGCCCTTAATTTTTCCACAAAAGAATCAAATTCTGCTTGAGCTTTTGTATTAATCTCTTTATTATTAATACTCATTTCCTCTTGAAAATAATTATTTACAGCTGTTTCTTCATTCATCCTAAATTTAACAGGACGAATCATTAAAATAGTATTTGTTATTTGTTGCATTCTAAATATGTATTAAATACGACACCTTGTTAATTAAACTTATACCTTTTTATAGTAACTATAATAAGTAAAACAAAAGTATAAAAGTTCTATAATCTAATTACTACCTATACTAAAATATGTCGATGATAATAATCATTTTATTTACCTTTAATGGCGATCAAAATATAAATAGAATTTTATGCTATCTAAAGACTTAATAAAAATATTTGAAAGAGATTTAAATCAACTAATTAAAGAAATAGAATTATACAAAAACGAGAAGAATCTTTGGAAGTTAGATAAAGACTTAAAGAATTCAGCTGGAAATTTATGCTTGCATCTCATTGGTAATTTGAATCATTTTATAGGAGCTCAATTAGGGAATAGTGGATATATTAGACAACGTGAACTAGAGTTCTCATTAAAAAATGTACCCGTAGCAAAACTTAAAGAGGAAATTGAAATAACAAAAGAGCTTGTTAAATATGCTCTTCTAAAACTAAAGAATGATGATTTAATCAATGAATATCCTTTGAATGTTTTCGGAGCACCCATGAGCACACAATATTTTTTGGTGCATTTAACTACGCATTTGGCCTATCATTTAGGGCAAATTAATTACCACCGGAGACTTTTAGATAATTAATCTCTTATTAATGGCATCGTAGAGCAACGTAATAGTCCTTCTTGCTTTGCTATTTCTGAATAGGGCACTTCTTCTACAGTAAATCCTTCAGAACGAAGCCAAGCATTAAGACGTGTAAAGTTTCTTTCTGAAATAATTACTTCTGGAGAAATAGAAAAAATATTACTATTCATTTGGTACATTTCTTCTTTACTTATATGAAAACAATTTTCTTTTCCGAAGAGATTAACCAACCATTCATATTCTTTTTCCTCTAAAAATCCTTCCTTATGAATTATACATTTTCCTTTTCCTATGGGTTGAAAACAGCAATCAAGATGAAGTGCATTATCTTTAGCTATGGTATTGGATTTTCGCAAATTAAATGAAACCACTTTTTTATTTGGAAACAATTCTTCCAAACATTTTACGGCGGTCATATTTGTTCGAGCTGTTATAAAATCTGAATAATCTTCACCTCTAAAAGTCCCTACAAAAATATATTCGCCCCAGGGCATCACATCTCCACCTTCAATATGAGCTTCTTCAGGTAAAGTAATACGTTTATTTTTTTCAACTTGAGACCATACATATTCAATAGCATCAATTTCTTTATCTCTATCGGGTAAAATATTAGCAATAATCAGTTTATCCTCAATAACAAAAGCAATATCTCTTGAAAATATTTGATTGTAATCGGAAATTTTTTCTGGTCGATACACGGTTACATCATATTTTTTAAATACTTGATGTAAAGCTTCCATTTCATGAATCATATCCGCTTCTTTAGGATATGTTCCTGCTTTTATATGTTCAGCAGACTTAGGGTCGTAAGTTTCTTCTACCTTAGGAGTAGGTCCATTAGAAGAAGCAGTTCCTAGTACGACTGCCCTTAATCTTGAAATTTCATCTGAAACGTGTAGGTTTATCATATCACAAATATAAAAAAAGCACCTTCTTCCGAAGGCGCTTTTTTATAAATACTTTTAATTTATCTTTTTTCTACCGATTTAAAGTCCCGTAGTGTTTCTCCTATATAAACTTGTCTTGGTCTTCCTATTGGCTCTTTACGTAAGCGCATTTCCCTCCATTGAGCAATCCAACCTGGTAATCTACCTAATGCAAACATCGGTGTAAACATTTCAGTAGGTATCCCTAAAGCTCTGTAAATGATTCCAGAATAGAAATCTACATTTGGATATAATTTTCTATCTACAAAATATTGGTCTTCTAAGGCTTCTTTTTCAAGTCCTTTAGCAATTTCCAAGATAGGATCATCGATCCCTAATTCTGCAAGAAGTTCATCTGCTGCTACTTTAATAATTTTAGCTCTTGGGTCGAAATTTTTATAAACTCTATGACCAAATCCCATTAAACGAAATGGATCAGATTTATCTTTTGCTTTGGCCATGAACTTTTTGGTATCTCCTCCATCTTCTTTTATAGCTTCCAACATTTCAATCACTGCTTGATTTGCTCCACCATGTAATGGGCCCCATAAAGCATTAATACCTGCTGAAATCGAAACAAATAATCCTGCATTAGATGATCCTACAATTCGCACTGTAGACGTTGAACAGTTTTGTTCGTGATCTGCATGTAGAATTAAAAGTTTGTCTAAGGCATCTTTTACGATTGGATTAGCTACATATTCATCGGTAGGTTTCTTGAACATCATTTTAAGAATGTTCTCTACATATCCTAATGAATTATCACCATAATCTAATGGAAGTCCTGCTCTTTTTCTATATGCCCAAGCTGTAAGTACTGGAAATTTACCTAAAATACGTACAATTGCATTATACATTTCTTCTTCTGAATCTACATTTACAGAAGTAGGATTAAAAGCAACTAAAGCACTCGTTAGAGATGACAAAACACCCATAGGATGTGCAGCTTTTGGAAAACCATCAATGATCTTTTTTACATCTTCATCTACATGAGATTGTTCTTTAATATCTGCATGAAATTTATCTAATTCTTCTTTTGAAGGTAATTCACCAAAAATTAATAAATAACATACTTCTAGAAAGTCTGCCTTTTCAGCTAAATCTTCAATAGAATATCCTCTATAACGTAATATTCCTTCTTCACCATTTAAAAAAGTAATTGCACTTTCACAAGCACCTGTATTTTTGTAACCTGGGTCAATTGTAGTTACTCCTCCTGTTACCCCTCGAAGTGTTTTTATATCAATAGCAATTTCATTTTCAGTTCCTTCAATTATAGGAAATTCATATTTCTTACCTTCTATTTCGAGTGTCGCTATTCTAGACATAAATTTGATTTGATTTTAATGATTTTTAGGGAATGCTAAGTTACAAAATAATGGTCAATTTTTAAAAGGTTTACATACGTTTGTTAAGCCATAAAGTGTTTTAATACTAGTTTTTTTTCTTTAGAAGTCTCACACAATAAAAAAGCCTGCAATTTGCAGGCTTTTCTTATAAAAAATAGTCTTTCTTAAATTTTAAATGCGCCTCTTTGTGGAAAATAAGCCGCATTTTCTAATTGTTCTTCTATACGTATTAACTGATTGTATTTTGCCATTCTATCACTTCTTGACATAGATCCTGTTTTAATTTGACCACAATTTAGAGCAACTGCTAAATCTGCAATTGTATTATCTTCTGTTTCACCAGATCGATGTGACATAACAGAGGTATATCCTGCATTATGCGCCATAGTAACAGCGGCAATAGTTTCAGATAACGTACCTATTTGATTCACTTTTATCAATATAGAATTAGCAATGTTCTCCTTAATTCCTCTTGAAAGTCTTTCTACATTAGTAACAAATAAATCGTCCCCAACCAATTGAACTTTGTCTCCAGTTATTTCAGTTAAATATTTCCAACCTTCCCAATCGTTTTCATCCATTCCATCTTCTACTGAAATAATTGGATATTGTTCACACAACGTTGCTAAATAATCAGCTTGTTCTTTAGATGAACGCATTTTTCCTGATGTACCTTCAAATTTTGAGTAATCATATTGTCCGTTTACATAAAACTCTGCTGCAGCACAATCAAGGGCAATCATTATATCTTTTCCAAAAGAATATCCTGCATTCTCAACAGCCTTAGCAATAGTATCTAAAGCATCTTCTGTTCCTTCTAAAGCAGGAGCAAAACCACCTTCATCACCAACTGCTGTACTTAAATTTCTGTCATGTAAAACTTTCTTTAAATGATGAAATACTTCACTACCCATTTTCATCGCATCTGAAAAATCATTTGCTAAAATTGGTACAATCATAAATTCTTGAAAAGCAATAGGAGCATCACTATGTGAACCTCCATTAATAATATTCATCATAGGTACAGGAAGTGTTTTCGCGCTTACTCCACCAACATATCGATACAGAGGCATTCCTAATTCATTTGCGGCTGCTTTAGCTACAGCTAAAGAAACACCAAGAATTGCATTAGCTCCTAAGTTAGATTTGTTAGGCGTACCATCTAAATCAATCATTATTTGATCTATTTGTTCTTGTTCAAAAACGGAAACACCAAGTAAAGTCCCTGCAATTTTTCCATTTACATTTGCAACAGCAATACTCACTCCTTTACCCATATAATCATCACCACCATCTCTTAATTCTACAGCCTCATGTTCTCCTGTAGAAGCACCTGAAGGAACTGCTGCACGGCCTAAAACCCCATTATCCGTAATAACATCAACTTCGACAGTTGGATTCCCTCTTGAATCAAATATTTGACGTGCGTGTATGTCTATGATTATGCTCATGCTGTTTGTAATTTATGATTTTTTATATTGGTAATAAATTCATCGAAAAGATAGGTCGCATCGTTTGGTCCAGGACTTGCTTCTGGATGATATTGAACAGAAAAGGCTGGTTTATTTTTTATTCTAATACCAGCAACTGTATGGTCATTTAAATGAACATGTGTGATTTCAACATCTTTATGGTTTTCTGTTTCTTCTCTATTGATTGCAAAACCGTGGTTTTGGGAAGTTATTTCTCCTTTGCCTGTCAGTAAATTTTTAATGGGATGATTAATTCCTCTATGTCCATTGTGCATTTTATAAGTAGAAATACCATTAGACAATGCTAAAACTTGATGTCCCAAACAAATACCAAATACAGGCAAATTACTGTCCACCATCTGTTTAGCGGCTTTAATTGCATCCGTAAGCGGTTCTGGATCTCCAGGACCGTTTGATAAGAAATAACCATCTGGATTAAATGATTTCATTTCTTCAAATTTAGTATTATATGGAAAGACTTTTACATAACAATCTCTTTCTTCAAGATTTCTTAAAATGTTCTTTTTAATTCCAATGTCTAAAGCTGAAATCTTATATGCAGCATCTGGATTTCCATAAAAATAAGGTTCTTTAGTAGAAACTTTTGACGCCAATTCTAAGCCGTTCATTGGAGGTACTTCGGCTAATTGCTTTTTTAAATTCTCAATTGAATCTACTTCCGTAGAAATAACTGCATTCATAGCTCCATTATCCCTAATATAGCTTACTAAAGCTCGAGTATCAATATCACTAATTGCTAAAAGATTGTTTTTCTCTAAAAAATTTTCTAAAGTATCATTTGCTTCAGGACGTGAATAATTATAACTAAAATTTCTACAAATCAAACCTTTAATTTTGATAGAATCTGATTCACTTTCATTTTCTGCTACACCGTAATTTCCAATATGGGCATTTGTGGTAACCATTAATTGACCATAATATGAAGGGTCTGTGAATACTTCTTGATATCCTGTCATTCCGGTATTAAAGCAAACTTCTCCAAAAGAAGTTCCTTCTTTATTTCCGACAGCTTTCCCATAAAAAATGGCACCATCAGCTAGAAGTATAATTGCTTTTTTTCTATTTTGATATTTCATGTGTTTTTAAATCTTTGTTTGGACACATGGAACTCACAAAACAACATAAAATCACTTTTTGTTATTTTGCTCATTTCATATATAAATTAGTTCTACAAAATTAATTAAATCAATTTTCTTTTAATCTTTTGAAACTAAATTTTTTCAACAATTTAAAAAAAGTTCATAAAAAAAGGGATAAACTTAAAATGTTTATCCCTTTTTATTATTTATAGTAAAATTTCATTTACTCTTCTTCTTTTGTTGCCTCAGTTTCTACAACTGGCGGCACTTCTTTAGAGCCTCCACGACGACTACGACGAGTAGTTTTCTTCTTAACTGCTTTACCAGCATTGTAAATTTCATTAAAGTCTACTAATTCGATCATTGCCATATCAGCATTATCCCCTAAACGATTCCCTAATTTAATAATTCGAGTATATCCTCCTGGACGATCACCAACTTTTACTGCTACTTCTCTGAATAATTCAGTCACAGCTTCTTTTTGACGTAATCTAGCAAACACAATACGACGATTATGTGTTATATCTACTTTAGACTTTGTTATTAAAGGTTCAACAAATTGTTTTAAAGCTTTTGCTTTAGCAACTGTTGTGTTTATTCTTTTATGTTCAATTAGGGAACATGCCATATTAGCCAACATTGACTTTCTATGCGCTGTTTTTCTTCCTAAATGATTTACTTTTTTTCCGTGTCTCATGACATTTTGTTTTAATCATCATCTTGCTTCAACTCTTTAAGAGGAGCAAAATATGATGTATTAATCTTTATCTAATTTGTATTTTGAAAGGTCCATTCCGAAATTTAATCCTTTTACATCAACTAATTCTTCTAGTTCAGTAAGTGATTTTTTTCCGAAGTTTCTGAACTTCATTAAATCGTTTTTGTTGAAAGATACTAAATCTCCTAAAGTATCAACTTCTGCAGCTTTTAAACAATTTAATGCACGAACTGAAAGATCCATGTCGATTAATTTTGTTTTAAGTAACTGTCTCATGTGAAGTGATTCCTCATCATACGTTTCAGTTTGTGCTATCTCATCAGCTTCAAGCGTAATACGCTCATCGCTAAATAACATAAAGTGATGTATTAAAGTTTTAGCAGCTTCTGTTAAAGCATCTTTTGGATTTATAGATCCATCAGTAATGATTTCGAAAATTAATTTTTCGTAATCTGTTTTTTGCTCTACTCGGTAATTCTCAATACTATACTTAACATTTTTAATAGGTGTATAGATAGAATCTGTAAATATAGTTCCTAATGGAGCTCCTGCTTTTTTATTTTCTTCAGCTGGAACATACCCTCTACCTTTTTCAATCGTAATTTCGAAATTAAGGTTTACTTTAGGATCCATATTACAAATTACTAAGTCTGGATTCAATACTTGAAATCCAGAAATAAATTTTTGAAAATCTCCTGCTTTTAATTGTTCTTCTCCGGAAATTGAAATAGTAACAGTTTCGTTGTCTATTTCATCAATTTGTCTTTTAAAACAAACTTGTTTTAAATTTAAAATTATTTCTGTAACATCTTCAACAACGCCTGCAATTGTAGAAAATTCATGATCTACTCCTTCGATACGAACCGAAGTAATTGCAAAACCTTCTAATGAAGAAAGTAATACACGTCTTAATGCGTTACCAACAGTTAATCCGTAACCAGGTTCTAAAGGACGAAATTCAAATTTTCCTTCAAAATCAGTTGAATTAATTAAGATAACTTTATCGGGCTTCTGAAATGTAAATACTGCCATAGTGTGACTGTGTGTTATTTATTATTTAGAATATAATTCGACGATGAATTGTACGTTTATGTTTTCAGGAATTTGAAGACGTTGCGGTATAGAAACAAACGTTCCTCTTTTTGTTGCATTGTCCCAAGTAATCCATTCGTAAACATGATTAGCATTTGATAATGAAACTTCAATTGCTTCCAAAGATTTGGATTTTTCTCTAACACCTACTGTATCACCAGCTTTTAACTGATAAGAAGGGATGTTAACTTTTTCACCATTTACTGTAATATGTCTGTGAGACACTAATTGTCTAGCAGCACTACGAGTAGGAGCTACTCCCATTCTAAATACTACGTTGTCTAATCTAGACTCACATAATTGTAACAACACCTCACCAGTAATTCCTGGAGCTGCAGTTGCTTTTTTAAACATATTTCTGAATTGACGCTCTAAAATACCGTAGGTATATTTAGCTTTTTGCTTTTCAGCTAATTGAATTGCGTATTCAGATTTTTTTCCTCTACGACGGTTATTACCGTGTTGTCCTGGAGGGTAATTTCTTTTTTCGAATGATTTATCATCTCCGAAAATAGCTTCGCCAAACTTTCGAGCTATTTTAGTTTTTGGACCAGTATATCTTGCCATTTTAAATTGTTTTTGAAGGGAAAACTAAATTAAGGTCTTATTCTTATCCTCTAGTTTCCTAATCTCCTTCAGATTGATATTTATTAATTAAACTCTTCTTCTTTTTGGAGGTCTACATCCATTATGAGGCATTGGAGTAACATCGATAATTTCAGTTACTTCAATTCCTGCATTATGAATTGATCTTATTGCAGACTCTCTTCCGTTACCAGGTCCTTTTACATAAACTTTTACTTTACGTAAACCTAAACCATGTGCAACACCAGATGCATCTTCCGCAGCTAATTGAGCAGCGTAAGGAGTATTCTTCTTAGATCCTCTAAAACCCATTTTACCGGCAGAAGACCAAGAGATTACATCTCCGTTCTTGTTTGTCAACGATATTATAATGTTGTTAAATGAAGCTGTAACATGAGCTTGACCCACTGCTTCAACATTAACTTTACGTTTTTTCGTACTTTTTGAGGTAGACTTTGCCATATCTCTAGTGATTATTTAGTTGCTTTTTTCTTGTTAGCAACTGTTTTACGTTTTCCTTTTCTTGTTCTTGAGTTATTCTTCGTACGTTGTCCTCTTAAAGGAAGACCAACTCTGTGACGAATACCTCTGTAACAACCAATATCCATTAAGCGTTTTATACTTAATTGAATTTCGCTACGTAATTCACCTTCAATTTTAAAAGATCCAACAGCATCACGAATTTTTCCGATTTCTTCATCAGTCCATTCATTTACTTTTGTTTCTTCGCTAACTCCGGCTTTCTCTAAAATATCTTGAGAACGGGTTCTACCGATCCCAAAGATATACGTTAACGCGATTACACCCCTTTTTTGCTTTGGGATATCTACACCTGCGATTCTTGCCATAACTTATCCTTGTCTTTGTTTGAACCTAGGGTTCTTTTTGTTAATAACATATAATCTGCCTTTTCTGCGAACTATTTTGCAGTCGGCACTTCTTTTCTTAATAGATGCTCTTACTTTCATAATGAATTAATATCTATATGTAATTCGAGCCTTAGTTAAATCGTAAGGACTCATTTCTAATTTTACTTTATCTCCTGGTAATAATTTAATATAGTGCATACGCATTTTACCAGATATATGCGCAGTAACAATATGTGCATTTTCCAATTCAACTCTAAACATTGCATTAGACAATGCTTCAATAATAGTACCGTCTTGTTCTATTGCGGGTTGTTTTGCCATTATGCTACTTGTTTTCTGTTTTTACCCGATTTCATTAATCCATCATAATGACGATTTAATAAATACGAATTTATTTGTTGCATTGTATCGATTGCGACACCTACCATAATTAATAGAGAGGTACCACCATAAAATAATGCCCAACCTTGTTGAATTCCAAATAACTTCACAGCGAATGCAGGGAATATTGCAATAATTGCTAAGAATACCGATCCAGGCAAAGTAATTTGAGACATAATTCTATCTAATAACTCAGCAGTATCAGTTCCTGGTTTAATACCTGGGATAAATCCTCCACTTCGTTTTAAATCATCAGCCATCTTATTGGTTGGTACTGTAATTGCAGTATAAAAATAAGTAAAAATGATTATTAATAATGCAAATACAATATTATACCAGACTCCAAAAATATCACTAAAATTAACTTGTAACCATTGTCCAGCTGAAGAGTCTTTCATAAAAGAAGCTCGTCCAATTAAACTTGGTACAAACATGATAGCTTGTGCAAATATAATAGGCATTACTCCAGAAGCATTAAGCTTTAATGGAATAAATTGTCTTGCACCAAAAATATTTTTTTCGTAGTCACCACTTGCAGTTCTTCTTGCATATTGAACAGGTATTTTTCGTACCGCCATAACAAGCATAACACTTGCAAGAATGATTACAAACCAGATAACTAATTCTATAAGAATCATTATTAAACCACCATTAGATTGTAATACTCTAGAAGCAAATTCTTGAGCAAATGCTTGTGGTAAATTAGCAATAATTCCTACCATAATTAATATAGAGATACCGTTCCCAATACCTTTATCTGTTATTTTTTCACCTAGCCACATTGCGAACACACACCCTGTAACAAGAATGATTGTTGAAGAAAAGAAGAACATAAAGTCCTGACCTAATAAAAATGCTTCTGCTGGAACTCCCATTAAAGGAAGACCTGCTAAATAACTTGGTGCTTGCACTAAACAAATACCAATCGTTAGCCATCTTGTAATTTGGTTAATCTTTTTACGACCACTTTCTCCTTCTTTTTGTAATTTCTGTAGATAGGGAACAGCAATTTGCATTAATTGTACTACAATCGATGCAGATATATAAGGCATAATACCCAAAGCAAATACTGAAGCATTTGCAAATGCTCCTCCTGTAAAGGCATTAAGTAAGCCACCTAAACCACCGTCTTCAAAACTACCTGCGAATCCTGAAAGTTGACCAGCATCAATTCCTGGTAACACAACTTGTGCTCCAAATCGATACACTAACAAGAGACCTAAGGTAAGTAGAATACGATTTCTAAGTTCCTCTATTTTCCAAACGTTCTTTAAGGTTTCAATAAATTTCATCCTTATCTAAAAATTACAATGTTATTACTTCTCCACCAGCGGCTTCGATAGCTGCTTTAGCTGTGGCAGTAAACTTATTTGCTGACACAGTAAGTTTCGCTTTTAATTCACCTCTACCTAAAATCTTCACCATTTCAGTTTTTCCAAGAAGACCTAAACCAACAAGTGTTTCGAAATCCACTGTATCTTTAACTTTCTTATCATCAACTAATTGTTGAAGTGTATCAATATTAATTCCTTGGTATTCTTTTCGATTTATATTTGTAAAACCAAATTTTGGAACACGACGTTGTAAAGGCATTTGCCCTCCCTCGAATCCTAATTTCTTAGAATACCCAGAACGAGACTTAGCACCATTATGTCCTCTGGTTGCTGTACCTCCTTTACCGGATCCTTGTCCGCGACCTACTCGCTTGCCTTGATTCTTTACCGAGCCTGCTGCCGGTCGTAAGTTACTTAAATCCATATTCGTTTAATTATTAAACAGTTTCAACTGAAACTAAATGTTGTACATTATTTATCATACCAAGAATACTTGGCGTATCATCATGCTCTACTGTATGACCCATTTTTCTAAGTCCTAAAGCTTCAAGCGTTCTTTTTTGGTTTTGAGTGCGGTTTATTTCACTACGAACCTTTGTTACTCTAATTTTTGCCATCTCTTTTTATTTATCCTTTAAATAATTTATCAAGAGAAATACCTCTTTGTTTTGCAACAGTTTGAGCACTTCTTAATTGTAATAAAGCATCAAAAGTTGCTTTTACAACATTGTGTGGATTTGAAGATCCTTGTGACTTAGATAATACATCATGTACACCTACTGCCTCTAGTACGGCACGTACAGCTCCACCAGCAATTACTCCAGTACCCGCTGCAGCTGGCAACAATGTTACTCTAGCTCCACCGTATTTACCTTTTTGCTCATGTGGAAGCGATGCCTTATTTAAAGGAATACGCACTAAGTTTTTCTTAGCGTCCTCAATTGCTTTTGCGATTGCACTAGCAACATCTTTAGATTTACCAAGCCCTTGACCTACAACCCCATTTTCATCACCTACTACTACGATAGCTGAAAATCCAAAAGTTCTACCACCTTTAGTTACTTTAGTAACACGTTGTACACCTACTAAACGATCTTTTAATTCAAGACCACCTGGTTTTACTAATTCTACGTTTTTATAATTTTGATACATATTTCTTAGAATTTAAGGCCGCCTTCGCGTGCTCCTTCAGCTAATGATTTAATTCTTCCATGGTAAAGATATCCACCTCTATCGAAAGTAATACTTTCTATTCCTGCACTCTTAGCTTTCTCAGCAATTGCTTGTCCCACTAGTTTTGCAGTTTCAACATTACTTGTTTTAGATGCGTCTATATCTTTGTCTCTTGAAGATGCAGCTGTAATGGTTGTACCATTTACATCGTCAATAAGTTGAGCATAGATTTCTTTATTACTTCTGAAAACTGCTAAACGAGGACGTTGCGTAGTTCCAGAAACTGTTTTTCTAATTCTGAAACGAATTCGATCTCTTCTATCTGTTCTTGATAATGCCATAACTTTATTTGTTATGCAGATTTACCTGCTTTTCTTCTTATTTGTTCTCCTACAAACCTAATTCCTTTCCCTTTGTAAGGTTCTGGCTTTCGGAAGGCACGGATTTTAGCCGCAACCTGTCCTACTAATTGTTTGTCGAAAGATGTTAATTTAATAATAGGATTTTTTCCTTTATCAGAAACTGTTTCAACTTTTACTTCTGGAGCGATATTCAACACAATATTGTGAGAAAATCCAAGAGCTAAGTCTAATTTCTGTCCTTGATTACTGGCACGATAACCTACACCAACTAATTCAAGTTCTTTGTTCCATCCTTTACTTACACCTTCAATCATGTTAAAGATTAAAGATCTATATAAACCATGTTTTGATTTATGTTCTTTAGAATCTGAATCACGTTCTACTATAACGTTTCCATCTTCTATATTTAAAGTAACCCCTGAAAATTCTTGTGTTAATTCACCTAATTTTCCTTTTACCGTAATTACATTATCATTTACTTCAAATGTAACTCCTTCTGGGATTGCTACCGGGTTTTTACCTATTCTTGACATTTCTAGTCTCTATTTTTAGTATACGTAACACAATACTTCTCCACCTACATTTTCTGAATGAGCTTGTTTTCCTGTCATCACTCCATGAGAAGTAGACACGATTGCAATACCTAATCCATTTAAAATACGAGGTATTTCTGTAGAACTTGCATATTTACGTAAACCTGGTTTACTAATTCTTTGAATCTTTTTTATCACAGGGTCTTTAGTAAGCTTATCATATTTTAAAGCTATTTTAATAGAACCTTGAGGTCCATTATCATCTTCAAATTTGTAGCTTAATATAAAACCTTGATCAAACAAGATTTTTGTAATTTCTTTTTTCACTTTCGAAGCAGGGATTTCTACCACTCTGTGGCCTGCTTTTACTGCATTTCTAACTCTAGTTAGAAAATCTGATATTGGATCTATATTCATCTTCTTCGTTTAAAATATTATTACCAACTTGCTTTTCTAACACCTGGGATTAATCCTTGGTTTGCCATTTCACGAAAAGTTACACGTGATAATCCAAACGTTCTCATATACCCCTTTGGTCTTCCAGTTAGTTTGCAACGATTATGCATACGAACAGGAGAAGCGTTTTTTGGTAATTTCTGTAATGCTAAATAATCTCCAGCTTCTTTTAAAGCTTTTCTTTTTTCAGCATATTTTGCTACCGTTTTTGCTCTTTTAACCTCACGGGCTTTCATTGATTCTTTAGCCATCTTAGTTCTTTTTAAAAGGTAAACCTAATTCAGTTAATAATGATTTTGCTTCAGTATCGGTAGAAGCTGATGTTACAAACGTAATGTTCATACCATCGATCTTCTTAATTTTATCGATATCAATTTCAGGAAAAATGATTTGTTCAACAACTCCTAATGAGTAGTTACCTCTTCCGTCAAAACCTGTCGCTTTGATACCGTTGAAATCACGTACACGTGGTAAAGCACTTGTAATAAGTCTATCTAAAAACTCATACATACGTTCTCCACGTAATGTAACTCTAGCTCCAATTGGCATCCCTTTACGAAGTTTAAACGCAGCAACATCTTTTTTAGATAAAGTTGCTACAGCTTTTTGACCTGTAATGTTTGTCAATTCATCTAAAGCGTATTCGATTTGTTTTTTATCTGCTACTGCAGATCCAACTCCACGAGAAACTGTGATGCTTTTCAATTTAGGTACTTGCATTACATTACTGTAACCAAACTCTTCCTTAAGAGCATTAATTATTCTGCTCTTGTACTCTTCTTTAAGCCTTGGTGAATATCCCATAACTATAATACTTGATTAGATTTTTTTGAAAACCTTACTTTTTTTCCATCTTCCATTTTATAACCTACACGTGTTGCTTTTCCTGTTTTAGGATCTAACAGCGATAAGTTTGAAATGTGTATTAGAGCTTCTTTTTTTACAATTCCTCCTTGCGGATTCGCTGCACTTGGCTTCTCATGTTTAGAGACCATATTAACTCCTTCTACTATTGCTTTGTTTTTTACAAAATTTACACTCATCACCTTACCTTCTGATCCTTTATGATCTCCAGCAGTAACAACAACTGTGTCTCCTGTTTTAATTTTAAGCTTTGCCATCTTAGTTTTCATATTAAAGCACTTCAGGTGCCAATGATACTATTTTCATAAATTGTTTATCACGAAGCTCTCTTGCTACTGGTCCAAATACACGTGTTCCGATCATTTCTCCTTGTGGGTTTAAAAGCACACAAGCATTATCATCGAAGCGAATATAAGATCCATCAGGTCTTCTAACTTCTTTTGTAGTTCTCACTACAACTGCAGTTGCAACAGCACCTTTTTTAATGGTTCCGTTTGGTGTCGCAGATTTTACAGATACTACAATCTTATCACCAATAGAGGCATACCTCTTTTTAGTACCACCCAATACACGTATTGTAAGTACTTCTTTGGCTCCTGTGTTATCTGCTACTTTTAGTCTTGACTCTTGTTGTAACATAATTACTTAGCTCTATTAATTATTTCTACTAACCTCCAACATTTGGTTTTACTTAAAGGACGTGTTTCCATTATCCTTACTTTATCACCTTCGTTGCAGTCGTTTGTTTCATCGTGCGCAACATATTTCTTAGTCTTTAACACGAACTTTCCGTACATAGGATGTTTTACTTTTTTTACCTCAGCAACTACTATGGACTTATCCATTTTGTTACTAGTAACTACACCTATACGTTCTTTTCTTAAATTTCTTTTTTCCATCTTTCAGCTTCGCACAATTACTGTACTTCTCTTTTAGTTAGTTCTGTCTCAATTCTAGCTATAGCTCTTCTTTGAGATCTAAGTTGAACTGGATTTTCCAACGGTGAAATGGCATGTGCCATTTTTAGGTCTGAATATGATTTTCTAGATTCAGAAAGTTGTTCCTGTAGCTCCACATTTGAAGCTTCTTTTATTTCAGATTGTTTCATAATTACAAATTCAAAATTAAGCTTGATAAGTTCTAGATACTATAAACTTCGTTTTAACAGGAAGTTTTTGTGCTGCCAATCTCAATGCTTCTTTAGCTGTTTCAAAGGGCACTCCAGAAATCTCAAATAAAATTCTACCAGGTTTTACTACAGCCGCCCAATATTCGACAGCACCTTTACCTTTACCCATACGTACTTCAAGAGGTTTTTTAGTAATTGGCTTATCTGGAAATATCATTATCCAGAGAGACCCCTCTCTTTTCATGAAACGAGTAGCAGCAATACGTGCAGCTTCTATTTGACGTGATGTCAGGAAATTCGAATCTAAAGATTTTATACCGAAAGTTCCATAAGACAATTGTGTACCGCGTCCAGCATTACCTTTCATGCGGCCTTTTTGTTGTTTACGGAATTTTGTTCTTTTAGGTTGTAACATTTTTTACTTCTTTAAAAAATTACTTTTTACGACGTGGTTTGTTATTATTACGACCACCTCGTCCTCCAGGTCTTGCTTTCCCTCCACCTTTCTGCGCTAGGCCTACTAGTGGTGAAAGCTCTCTTTTTCCATATACTTCGCCTTTCATAATCCATACTTTAATTCCCAATCTACCATAAGTAGTGTGAGATTCTACTAAAGCATAGTCTATGTCAGCTCTAAATGTTGATAAAGGAATACGTCCATCTTTATAAGATTCAGAACGAGCCATTTCAGCTCCATTTAAACGTCCTGAAATTTGAATCTTAATACCTTCAGCATTCATTCGCATTGCAGCCGCAATTGCCATTTTAATTGCACGACGGTAAGAAATTCTATTTTCTATTTGTCTAGCAATACTTGATGCAACAAGATAAGCTTCCATTTCTGGTCTCTTAATCTCATGGATGTTAATTTGTACATCTTTACCTGTAATTTTTTTAAGCTCTTCTTTCAACTTGTCTACTTCCTGACCACCTTTCCCAATAATAATACCAGGTCTTGCAGTAGTAATAGTAACGGTTACAAGTTTAAGGGTACGCTCAATAATTACCCTTGACACACTAGCTTTACTTAAACGAGCACGTATATACTTTCTAATCTTGTCGTCTTCAGCAAGTTTATCGCCGTAGTCGTTCCCTCCGTACCAGTTGGATTCCCAACCTCTAATGATACCTAAGCGATTTCCGATTGGATTTGTTTTCTGTCCCATTAATTAATTGCTTTGTGTGTTATCGTTAGCCCCAAGCACAAGTGTAACATGGTTGGAACGTTTTCTAATTCTGTGTGCGCGACCTTGTGGTGCAGGGCGAAGTCTTTTTAACATCGCTCCTCCATCTACACGAATCTCTTTTATAAAAAGATCTGCGTCTTCTATAGATGCATCTTCGTTTTTAGCTTGCCAATTAGCAATTGCTGAAAGCAATAATGTCTCTAAACGACGAGATGCTTCTTTTGAACTAAACTTTAAAATGTTTAGTGCTTTATCTATTTTTACACCACGTACTAAATCTGCAACTAAGCGCATTTTTCTAGGTGATGTAGGGCAATTATTCAATTTAGCAAAATACATTGTCTTTTTTGCTTCTTTGATTTGCTCTGCTCTTTCTCTTTTACGAACTCCCATGGCTTATTTTTTTCCTTTATTTTTAGCACCTGCATGACCACGATATGATCTTGTAAGTGAAAATTCACCTAATTTATGTCCTACCATATTCTCAGTTACGTACACTGGAATAAATTGACGCCCGTTATGAACTGCAATCGTTTGACCAACAAAATCTGGAGTAATCATTGAAGCACGTGACCAAGTTTTAATCACAGTCTTCTTATTTGACTCAACATTTTGTTGAACTTTTTTGTCTAATTTGAAATGAACGTAAGGTCCTTTTTTTAATGATCTTGCCATAATTTCTATTTCTTTCTACGTTCTATAATATATTTATTACTCGCTTTAGTTTTAGAACGGGTTCTATATCCTTTAGCAGGAATACCATTTCTAGAACGTGGATGTCCACCTGAAGATTTACCTTCACCACCACCCATTGGGTGATCAACTGGATTCATTACTACCGGTCTAGTTCTTGGTCTTCTACCTAACCATCTAGATCTTCCCGCTTTACCAGAAACTAATAACTGATGATCACTATTAGATACTGCTCCAATAGTTGCCATACATGTTACTAAAATCATACGTGTTTCACCAGAAGGTAATTTCACTGTAGCAAACCTTCCTTCTCTTGCCATAAGTTGCGCAAAAGCACCAGCACTACGAGCCATAACAGCACCTTGTCCTGGATGCAATTCGATACATGAAATGATAGTTCCTAAAGGAATTTTAGCTAGAGGCATTGCATTTCCAATATCTGGAGCCACAGTATCACCTGAAACGATATTTTGTCCTACCTTAAGTCCGCTTTGTGCAACTACGTATCTTTTTTCACCATCTTGGTAATTCAATAACGCAATAAATGCTGTACGGTTAGGATCGTATTCTATACTTGCAACAGTTGCAGGCACACCCACTTTGTTACGTTTAAAATCGATAATTCGATATCTTCTTTTATGACCACCACCTTTGTAGCGCATAGTCATTTTTCCTTGACTGTTACGTCCCCCAGATCTTTTAATCGGAGCTATTAAACTTTTCTCCGGCTTATCAGTAGTAATGGCGTCAAATCCATTTACTACTCTAAATCGCTGTCCTGGGGTGACCGGTTTTAATTTTCTTACTGACATTTTTGTCTAATTTATCTAAGTTATCTTAGATGTTATTGTAAAAATCTATTGTATCACCTTCCGCCACCTGTACTATTGCCTTTTTAATTGCATTAGTTTTACCAGTTTGAACCCCCGTCTTTGTATGACGAGTTTTTCTATCAGGGCGGACATTTATAGTACGAACTTTAAGTACAGAAACTTCATAAGCAGCTTCAACTGCTTTTTTGATTTCCACCTTGTTCGCCTTAGGGTTTACCATAAAGCCATATCTGTTGAAATTCTCAACATCTGCTGTAGCTTTTTCTGTAATTATAGGTTTAATTAAGATATTCATCGTTTCTATTTACTTAAGTTTGTTTCAATTCCTTCCAAAGAACCTTCAAATAATACTAGGCTATTTGCATTCATAATTTTATAAGTACTTAAGTGTAAATTCGTTACAACTTCGGTCTTTTCTAAATTACGAGACGACAAATATAGATTATTATTTGATTCTCCCAACACAAATAAAGATTTTTTAGCATCTAGCCCTAAAGACTTTAAAAGTGCAGTAAATTCTTTTGTTTTTGGAGCATCAAAATTAAGGTCTTCAAGTACGATTATAGCTTTATCATTTGCCTTGATACTCAGGGCAGAACGACGCGCTAAACGCTTAAGGTTTTTATTTAATTTAAATGAGTAATTTCTTGGGCGTGGTCCAAACATACGACCACCACCTCTAAAAACACCAGACTTAATACTACCCGCACGAGCAGTACCTGTTCCTTTTTGTTTTTTAATTTTTCTTGTACTACCCGTAATCTCTGCACGCTCTTTAGCTTTATGCGTACCTTGACGTTGATTGGCAAGATATTGCTTTACATCAAGATATAATGCATGATTATTAGGCTCTATTCCATACACATCGTTAGAAAGGTCAACCTTTCTACCTGTGTCTTTTCCGTTTTTATCTAATACAGCTACCTTCATTATTTCTGAATAGTTACATAAGCATTTTTATGGCCAGGAACACATCCTTTAACCACAAGTAAGTTCTTTTCAGAAACTACTTTCAACACTTTTAGGTTTTGTACTTTTATTTTTTCATTCCCCATTTGTCCAGCCATACGCATTCCTTTGAATACTCTAGCAGGATATGAAGCTGCACCAATTGATCCTGGCGCTCTTAATCTATTATGTTGACCGTGCGTAGCTTGACCTACACCAGCAAACCCATGACGCTTTACAACCCCTTGGAATCCTTTTCCTTTAGATGTTCCAGAAACATCTACAAATTCACCTTCTGCAAAATGATCTACCGTGATAGTATCACCTAACTTGTACTCCTCATCAAATCCTTGGAATTCTACGACTTTACGCTTTGAAACGGTTCCTGCTTTTTTAGCATGCCCTTCAGCAGCTTTAGTAGCAGTCTTCTTGTCATCGAAACCAAGTTGAAGGGCTACATACCCATCAACTTCCTCAGTTCTGACTTGGGTAACAACACAGGGACCTAGCTCTATAACGGTACATGGAATATTTTTTCCATTCTCGTCAAAGATGCTGGTCATACCTATCTTTTTTCCAATTAACCCAGACATATTTATTTATTTATAATTATTAATATTCTATTATTGTTCTGAAACTACTTCAGATAAAAACAGGGTCAAAATAAATTCAACCCTGAATGTTATTTTGTTCCGTTTTTCCTTCGCTCGAAGCTCAGGACATGTTAACGAAGCTATTGCTTCTATAAAGTACTTAAACTTTAATCTCTACCTCTACACCACTTGGTAACTCTAATTTCATTAGAGCATCAATTGTTTTTGAAGAAGAACTGTAGATATCCAATAATCTCTTATAAGAGCTTAATTGAAATTGCTCTCTACTCTTCTTATTAACGTGTGGTGAACGCAATACTGTAAAGATTTTTTTATGAGTTGGTAAAGGGATTGGCCCTGTTACAACTGCTCCAGTACTTTTTACAGTCTTAACGATTTTTTCGGCAGACTTGTCTACTAAATTGTGATCGTAAGATTTTAGCTTTATTCTAATTTTTTGACTCATTGCTAAATATTAAGCGTTAACTGTTCCTTTTGTTGCTGCAATTACTTCTTCTGAAATATTAGAAGGAGTTTGTGCATAATGTGAAAATTCCATAGTCGATGTTGCACGACCAGAAGATAATGTTCTTAGGGTAGTTACATATCCAAACATTTCAGATAATGGTACAGTAGCTTTTACAGTTTTTGCTCCAGCTCTATCTCCCATATCACTCATTTGTCCTCTACGGCGATTTAAATCCCCTACTATATCACCCATATTCTCTTCAGGTGTAATCACCTCAATTTTCATAATAGGTTCCATTATAACTGCTTTCGCAGCTTTTGCCGCATTTTTAAATCCAATCTTAGCAGCTAATTCGAAAGATAATTGATCTGAATCCACATCGTGATAAGATCCATCTTTCAATGTTACTTTCATAGAATCAATTTCATATCCAGCTAATGGTCCATTGACCATTGCCATTTTAAATCCTTTTTCAATTGAAGGGATAAATTCTTTTGGAACATTACCACCTTTAATTATAGACTTAAATTGAAGTCCTGTTTCACCTTCATCAGCTGGCTCTACAGTAAATACAATATCAGCAAATTTACCACGACCACCAGATTGTTTCTTATAAACTTCTCTATGATCAGCAGCTTGCGTAATAGCTTCTTTGTACTCTACCTGTGGCTGCCCTTGATTAACCTCTACTTTGAATTCACGTTTTAAACGATCCACAATTACATCTAAGTGAAGTTCACCCATTCCAGAAATAATAGTCTGTCCTGAAGCTTCATCCGTTCTTACTGTAAAAGTAGGATCCTCTTCAGCTAATTTACCTAGACCAATACCTAATTTATCAACGTCTGCCTTAGTTTTTGGTTCAATCGCAATTCCAATTACTGGATCAGGAAAGTCCATAGACTCTAAAACAATAGGATGCTTTTCATCAGACAGAGTATCTCCAGTTTTAATACTTTTAAAACCTACTGCTGCTCCAATATCTCCCGCTTCTATAAAATCAATTGCATTTTGCTTATTAGCATGCATTTGATAGATACGTGAAATACGTTCTTTTTTACCAGAACGATTATTCAACACATAAGAACCAGCATCTAAACGACCAGAATATGCTCTAAAAAAAGCTAAACGACCTACAAAAGGATCGGTTGCAATTTTAAATGCTAAAGCCGCAAACGGTTCGTCCACACTTGGCTTACGAATTTCTTCTTTATCAGTATCAGGATTTACTCCAACAATACCATCCTTATCTGTTGGTGCAGGTAAATAACGACATACAGCATCTAATAAGAATTGTACCCCTTTATTTTTAAATGCAGAACCACAGATCATTGGAATGATAGACATATCCATTACAGCAGCTCTAAGTGCAGCGTGCACTTCTTCCTCTGTAATAGAATCTTCATCTTCCATATATTTTTCTAGCAAATCTTCATCATAAGCAGCAACTTCTTCAATAAGTTTGCCACGAAGAATTCTTGCCTCTTCTTTTAATTCTTCAGGAATATCAACAACATCAAACGTTGCTCCCATTCCTTCATCATGCCATATAATAGCTCTATTTTTAATAAGATCTACGATACCTTTAAAATGTTCTTCATCACCAATATTTAAAACAATTGGGACTGCATTAGAACCTAACATTTCTTTTACTTGCTTACAAACCATCATAAAATCAGACCCTTGACGGTCCATTTTATTAACAAAACCAATTCTTGGCACTTTGTAATTATCAGCAAGTCTCCAGTTTGTTTCTGATTGAGGCTCTACTCCATCGACCGCACTAAACAAAAATACTAATCCATCAAGCACACGTAATGAACGATTTACTTCAACCGTAAAATCAACGTGACCAGGAGTATCTATAATATTAAAGTGGTAATCTTTAGTCTCAGGAAGAATCTCAGCATTTTCCTTTGGAAATTGCCATGTACAAGTTGTTGCAGCAGAAGTAATTGTAATACCTCTCTCTTGCTCTTGCTCCATCCAGTCCATTGTAGCAGCACCATCATGTACTTCTCCAATTTTATGTGAAACACCAGTATAATAAAGAACACGCTCTGTTGTTGTGGTTTTACCAGCATCAATATGAGCAGCTATTCCAATATTTCTTGTGTATTTTAAATCTCTTGCCATTTCTTATTAAAATCTAAAGTGAGAGAATGCTTTATTTGCTTCAGCCATCTTGTGTGTATCTACACGTTTTTTAACTGCTGCACCTTCTTCTTTTGAAGCTGCAAGTATTTCGGCAGCCAATTTTTGAGCCATAGATTTTTCATTTCTTTTTCTAGCGAAAAGGATTAACCATTTCATAGCAGTAGAAATTTTTCTATCTGGACGTATTTGTCTTGGAATTTGAAAAGTAGCTCCACCAACTCTACGGCTTCGCACTTCTACGTGAGGCATTACATTTGAAAGAGCATCTTTCCAAAGCTCTAACGCTGTTTTTTCCTCATCTTGATTTTTTTCATCTACGATTTCAATTGCATCGTAAAATACCTTAAAGGCAACCGATTTTTTACCGTCCCACATCATGTTATTTACAAAACGCGTAACTAACTGATCGTTAAATTTTGGATCCGGTAAAAGAGGTCTCTTTTTTGCTGCTCTTTTTCTCATGTCTTCTTTTTAAAAAAATTTAAAAATTACTTTTTAGGGCGTTTTGCACCATACTTAGATCTACGTTGTGTTCTTCCTTCAACACCTGCGGTGTCTAAAGCTCCACGAACGATATGATATCTAACTCCTGGTAAATCTTTTACCCTTCCACCTCTAACCAATACTATCGAGTGCTCTTGTAAATTGTGACCTTCACCAGGGATGTATGCATTTACTTCCTTACCATTTGTTAACCTTACTCTTGCTACTTTACGCATAGCTGAGTTAGGTTTTTTAGGTGTAGTAGTATATACACGAGTACAAACCCCTCTTCTTTGAGGACACGAATCTAAAGCAGCCGATTTACTCTTCTTGGTTATTTTGGCTCTTCCTTTTCGTACTAATTGTGAAATTGTTGGCATATAAATTTATTATATTATATAATTCCCCTTTTTTAAGGGCTTGCAAAAATAGAAATTTATTTGATATATTCAAACCATAATTTATTATTTTTCAAAAGGTTTTTATTTTTTTTAGAATAACACAAGAAAAAAGTAACGGTAGCGTTAGATTTACAACTTAAATTTTCAATTTTTTGAAGCTGATTTTCTACATATTTATTTACCTTAATATATATACCGCATTTTTTAGCGATATATCAGCTCAAAATTTGATATTAACAATTAAAGCAAAAGAAAGCATTAATGAATCAGTTTTAGATTCATTAAATTACCAAAGAGAATTTAAAAATTTAAAGACTTTAATTTCGGAGATAGACTCTGTACAATCTAAATTAAACGCTAAAGGGTATATAGAGAATAACAGAAAAACTATTGTAAAAGAAAATGACAGTAGTTTTGTTTCAGAAATTAACTTCGGCACAAAGTATAGACATGTAAAGATTTTTTACAAAAGCAGTGATTTTTTAAAAGAAGATCTTCAGCAGGTCTCAACTATAATCTCAGAAGACTATTTTATTATTCCTTTTTCTTCAATTGAACAATCTTTACAAAAATTAAAATCTATTAAAACTGAAGAAGGAAATCCATTTCTAAAAATTCAACTTACAGATATTTCCGTAGAAGAAAATCAAACTTTATCCGCAAATTTAAATTTCAAAAAAGGAAATAAAAGAACGATTGACAAAATTATCATAAAAGGCTACGACAAATTTCCAAAATCTTTTTTAAAATATTACGCTGGCATAAAAGCAGGTACCCCTTTTGTTCAAAATAAAATTACACAACAAAATGAAACTTTAAACAACTTAGGTTTTACTGAAACGATTAAACCTCCTGAAGCATTATTTAAAAAAGACTCCACTTCTGTATATTTCTATCTTAAAAAACAAAACAACAATAAGTTTGATGGTATTTTAGGGTTTTCAACAGATGAAGAAAGTAATAAGTTAATTTTTAATGGATTTTTAAATCTTGAACTTAACAACAACCTAAACGCTGGAGAAAAGCTAACCATTAACTATAAAGCAGACGGAAACGAACAACAAAATTTTAAAGTAACTGTAGATATTCCTTATTTATTTAATTCTCCTATTGGACTAGGACTTGGACTATCTATATTTAAAAGGGACACTACTTTTCTTACTACAGAACAAATAATTAAAACAACGTATCAAATCAATACGAAGTCTAAAGGTTATCTTGGATATAAATCAAAAGAGTCTACTAATCTATTAAGTGATAAAATCACAGGATTAGATCTAGAAGATTACACGTCTAAATATATAATTTCAGGTGTTTCGCACTCAATATTACAGAGCAGAAGTTTATCTCCAATAAAGTCTTTAGTTGTAATTGATACCGAAATAGGAACAAGGAAGATAAATTCTAAAAAAGAGCAACAATTTCAGTTATCATTAAATTTACACCATATATTAAACCTTAATTCAAGAAATTCAATATACCTGAGAAATTCAAGCAGTTTCTTAAAAAGTGACAGGTATTTAGAAAATGAACTGTTAAGATTTGGCGGCATTAATAGCATCCGTGGTTTTAATGAAAATAGCATTGACGCATCATTTTTTACAACTTTAAACACAGAATACAGATACCTTATAAATGAATCTTTTTACCTACATACTATTGTTGATATTGGCTATTTTGAAAATCAATCTACAACAATTAAAGAAAAACTTTACAGTTTTGGTTTTGGAATGGGTATGAAAACAAAAGCGGGAATTTTCAAATTTAATGTTGCAAATGGAAATTCTGGTAATCAAACTTTTAATTTTTCAAACACAAAAATTCATTTAAGTCTTACTTCGCAATTTTAACTAAAAAGCAAGAATAGCTTTAAACAACAGTTAAAAAAAACCAAATTTTAAGATTAAAAAGTTGTGTATTTAACTTTTTATTGTGATTTTTGCGATTGGTTAATTCAAATAAATCATAAAATGAGAACAAAGTTTAGTGGAATTTTAACGCTATTATTAGCGTTTGTAGTGCAATTTACATTTGCACAAGAAAAAACAATCTCTGGTGCAGTGACCGATAATACTGGTCTGCCACTACCTGGAGTGAATATTATTGTAAAAGGCACAAGCAATGGGACACAGTCAGATTTTGACGGTAACTATGCTTTACAAGCTAGTGTAGGACAAACCGTTGTTTTTAGTTATGTAGGTTTTAAATCTACGGAGCAAGCTGTTTCGGTTAGTTCAACTACAATGAATGTTCAGATGGAAGAAGATGCTGCTCAACTTGAAGAGGTTGTTGTAACAGCTTTTGGTATTAAGAAAGAAAAGAAAGCATTAGGATATGCTGTTTCTTCTGTAAAAGCAGAACAAATTGAAGATAATCCTGAAGCCGATTTAACTCGTATTCTACAAGGAAAATCTGCTGGTGTTGACATTACAACCCAAAACGGAATGTCTGGATCAAGTAACAAAGTAATAATTAGAGGTATGAATTCTTTCTCTGGCTCTAACAATGCGTTATATGTCATTGATGGTGTTCCTTATAGTAATGACACAAATGAGTCTGGAAATTTCATTGATGGTAATATGGGTTCTAGTAGATCTTTTGATATTGATCCTAGTAACATTGAAAACATTGATATTCTTAAAGGTTTAGCCGCAACAACTTTGTACGGTACTGAAGGTAGAAACGGTGTAATTTTAATTACTACTAAAACTGGAAGTTCTAAATCTTTAGCTGGAAAACAAGAAGTTCAAATTTCTACTTCTTATTTCTTTAATAAAATAGCTTCATTACCTGACTATCAAAATAAATTTGGTGGAGGTTTTGATCAAGCTTTCGGATGGTTTTATAGTAACTGGGGTCCTGGTTTCTATAAAGACGGTGTTGGAGGATGGGGAGCTTTCGTTGATGATACAGGTCAAGACGGAACAAAACCTTTCAACTCTGATGCTACAGTAGCTCACCCATATTCTACATCTCAGTGGTTAAATACAAATAACCCTGAATTTCAAGAACAATATGAAGGTGCTAGATATGGTTGGAAGCCTAGAAATAGTGTTGAACAATTTTTCAGAACTGGTGGTACGGCTAATGCTTCTATAAATGTTAGGGGTAGAAGTGAAGATAATAAATTCACTTATGGTCTTTCTTTTGGACATCTTAATGATAAAGGGTTTACTCCTGGAAATGAGGTTTCAAGAAATAACTTAACTGTAGCTGGATCAGCAAAATTAAATAATAAAATAAACGTAAGAGGTTCTATAAATTATTCATTAACTAATTTAAAAACACCTCCTGTAGCTTTAAGTTTTGGTAGTAGTGTTGGTGGATCTGGTTCTTCTGTATTTGGAGATTTACTTTATACTCCACGAAATATAGATTTTTACGAGTTACCATTTGAATTACCTAATGGAGCAAGTATCTACTATAGAGATGATAATGCAATACAGCATCCTCTTTGGACTATCCAAAATGCTAAATTCGGACAAAACACAAATCGTGTTAATGGATTCGGAGCAATTGATTATAACATAACAGATAATATAAGTTTAAATTATCAAGGAAGTGTAGATAATTATTCAGAAGCAAACACCAACAAACAAAACAGAGGTGGTGTTACTGGTAATACTGTAACAGATTCTGGGTTTTACGCTACATGGGTTAATACAAATACAATAACAGATCATAAATTTGTATTAAGTGGTAATAACTATTCTTTCTTTAATGATAATTTAGACTTAGATTTCTTAGTTGGAGCAACTTCTAGGGGTACTTCTTTTAAAAGAGTTGGTGTATTTAGTAGTAATCAATCTGTATTTGATTCATTTATACATTCAGGTTTTGAAGAACATGCTGGAATTGAATATCAACAAAGAAGAAATATATTAGGTCTTTACGGTCAAATAGGGTTAAGTGTAAATAACATGCTTTACTTTAACTTCTCTGGAAGACAAGATTGGGTTTCAAATGCTGCAATAAACAATACTTTGTTTTACCCATCTGCTAGTGTTTCATTTATTCCTACTTCTGCTTTTCCTGGTTTGAAATCAGATAACGGAATTAACTACCTTAAATTAAGAGCTGGATATGGTACCTCTGCAAACTTTGCAACTGGTTACCCAACAGTAACAACTGCTAGTTTGAATACACAAGGTTGGATTAATTTAGGAGAGACACTTATTACAAATACGACTAGTTCTTCTATTGGTAATCCAAATATTAAACCAGAATTAGTTTCTGAAATTGAATTTGGTGCTGAAGGTAAATTATTCCAAAGAGTTAATTTTGATTTCTCTTACTACACTAGAGTTACTGAAGATTTAATTGTTCAAAATCAACCAATTCCTGTAAGTTCAGGTGCAAGTTTTAGTGATACTAATATTGGTGAGATTGAAGCTTTCGGTATTGAAGTAGATTTAGGAATTGATATATTAAAGAATTCTGATGGATTTAACTGGAGCTTTAACTGGAACTTCACAAAGAATGAAAGTGAAGTAACTGATATAGGGGATAATGATTTAATTATCTATGCAGGTTTTACTAACTTAGGTAATGGTGCTCGTGTAGGGTATCCTTTAGGTTCAATATTTGGTTCAAGAATTGCTCGTGATGAAGATGGTAACTTATTAGTTGAAGGAACTGGTAATTATGCTTCTGAAGAAGTTGATGAAGAAGGAATTCTTCCTTTCATAGGTGATCCAAATCCAGACTGGGTAATGAACTACTCGAATACATTCTCTTATAGAGGATTATCATTAGGGGTTTCGTTACAACATACTTCTGGTGGAGATATTTATTCTGTAACTGTTGCATCATTAATGGGTAGAGGTTTAACTACTGATACTGAAGATAGATTATCAACATTTATTTTACCTGGTATTAATCAAACAACTGGTTTACCAAATGACACTCAAATTAATAACTCTAACTTCTATTTCGATAATGGTTTTGCAAGTTCTGCAAATGAATTATCAGTTTATGATGGTTCTGTAGTTAGACTTAGAGAAGTATCTTTAGGTTATACTGTTCCTGCTAAATTTTTAGACAAAACTCCTTTTGGAAAAATAGTAATAAAAGCTAGTGGATTTAACTTATGGTATAATGCTTATAACACTCCTGAAGGAATTAATTTTGACCCTAACGTATCTGGATTAGGTTCTGGGAATGGTCAAGGATTTGATTACTTAACAGGTCCAAGTGCTAAAAGGTACGGTATGAGTATAAATGCAACATTTTAAATTATAAAAACAAAACAAAATGAAAAAAATAAATATAATATCAATATTTGTATTTCTAATTCTAGGTGTTTCATTTACTTCATGTGAAACAGTAGATTTAGATCTATTAGATGATCCAAACAATGTTACAACTGATAAAGCTGTACTAGAGCGTTACATGGTAGCCATTCAAGTTGACTTTGGTAAATTTGCTGAAGCAATGGGTAGAAATGGTTCTCAATTAACTAGACTTGAGCATCTTTTTGCTACTTCTTATAATAATGCTTTTGATCCTTCAAGTACTAATTTTGAATGGGGATTAGCTTACGAAGGAATGTTTTCGGATATGGTAGCTGCAAATGGCTTAGCAGAATCTATCGAAGGCTTTAAACATCAAGGTATCCTTAAGGTTCTTAAAGCTTATACTTTAATTACATTAGTAGATTACTTTGGAGATGTACCTTTTAGTGAAGCTAATAATCCAGCAGAATTTCCTGCACCATCTGTAGATGATGATGCTGCAGTATATCAAGCAGCTTTACTTATGTTAAATGAAGCAATAGATTTATTTGGTACAGATGCTTTAGGAATTGAAAATGATCTTTTCTATAACAATGATTTTGATAAATGGATTAATTTAGCAAATACATTAAAAATGACTGCTTATCTTAATACAAGATTAGTAGATGCTGATGCAACAAGTAAATTCAACGCTATAGTTAATGCTGGTAATTTTATATCTAGTAATGATGGTGATTTTCAATTTACTTATAGCACTGAAATTTTTGTTATTGATGAAAGCACAACTAATGATACTAGACATCCTGCATATCAATCTGATTACAATGTAGGTGGTGCTGGAAGATACAGAGCAAACTGGTTAATGGATGAAATGTTAAACGATAATGACCCTAGAATAAGGTATTATTTTTTCAGACAAAATGATTGTACTCCTTCTGCAACAGGATGTCCAGTAGATCCAGTAAGTTTATTCTGTTCAACAGAGTCACCTCCAGCTCATTATCCAGGTAGTATGATTTTCTGTGCAGTAGATAATGGTTATTGGGGTAGAGATCATGGATTTGCAGGTGGTATTCCTCCTGACTCATTTTCGAGAACTGCTTCAGGAGTTTATCCTTCTGCAGGAAACTTTGATGATGATAGGTTTTCTAGTGTAGTTTTAGGTGCTGGTGGTGCTGGTGCTGGTATGACTCCTATAGTGTTAGCTTCATGGGTTGACTTAATGCGTGCTGAAATGGCATTAGCTAATGGTAGTGTAGGTAATGCGAATGGCTTTATGCAAGCTGGTATGCAAAAATCTATTTCAAAAGTAATGTCTTTTGGATCTATTGATCCTGACGGTGACTTAAGTTTTGCACCTTCATCTGCTGATGTTGCTGCTTATATAAGTGCTAAAGGTGACGCTTTTGTTAATGCGCCTACTGCTAACGATAGATGGGAATTATTATCTATTCAATATTTAGTAGCTCATTTTGGTAATGGTTCTAATGCATATAATTTTTACAGAAGAACAGGTTTTCCTACTTCTTTACAGTTTAATATTGAACAGAGCCCTGGTAACTTTGTAAGATCATTCTTTTACCCAGCTGATGAAGCAAATACCAATATTAATATTCAACAAAAACCAAACGTAGATCAACAAGTGTTCTGGGATAATAACCCATCATCACCTGGTTTTCCATCTGCAAATTAATCTTAAAAAATATTTATTATGAAAAATATATTTAAAATAACATTAATTAGTTTCTTATTTATTGGGATAACTTCTTGCGAGGAAGGTGATTTACCAATTGACAACCTATATAATAATGTTGTTACTTCTGGATCAGTACTAAGAATATTAGACTTTCCAGCTGATTTAGTGACTATTGCAGGAGGTGAAATAACACCTAATTTCATCAGATACCAAATGGAAGTACAAGAAGGTGACGGTTCATCTTCTCCAGACTTTAAGGAAGTTAGAATGTATTTTGATGGTTTCGACGATCAAGATTTAGAATTTCCAACACTAGATGGTAATGGAAATATAATTGGCGAGCAATTATATAGAACTATTTCTAAAGCTGAATTTACAGAAATAAGTGAAATTAATGGATTACCAGAAATTACTGTTGAAGTTGCTACAAGATTCTTATTAGATGAATTCTTTGGTAATGCTGTATTCGGAAAAAACCCAAGTTTTATTAAAACTCGTTTTGAATTAGAAATGAATGATGGTAGAATCTGGAGTGATTATAATGCAGGTACTACTTTAGGTGGTCCTTATTTTGAATCTCCATTCACACATAGAACTATCTTTAAAATAGAAGAAGGATTAGAAACTAAAATGAAAGTAGATGAAGATGAACCTACAGTAGGTGAAATAGTAAAGTTTACAGTCGAAGTTAAAAACCTTGACCTTGTAAATGATAATAATGATATCACTATGCTAATATCACTTCCTGAGGGATTAACATATGATTCTGATGATGGTGAAGGAGCTTATGACCCTGCAACTCAAATTTATACTGTTGGTACTTTAGTTGCTGATAATGATGACATTGGTGACGATGAGGAGTATAAAGTTAAATTAAAATTATATGCAACTGTCAATGCAGGGACTGAGAATGATACTATTATTCCTTTGTTCCAAGAAGCAAGAGGAAGCTTACGTAATCCAGCTGTTGATCAAGATAAATTATTTGAAACAATGGTTGTACAGGATTAATATATCTTATATTTCTTTTAATAAAAAAAGGGATTTTCTTAATTGAAAATCCCTTTTTTTATTAAATTTAACTTTTAAATTCAATAATATTTAGCTATATTTGCTACATATACTAATATAAAAACATAATATTATGAAAAAAAATTATTTTTTAGCGTTCTTATTTGCATTTGCAATGATAAGTGTAAACGCACAAGACATTGAAGATGACATGGAGTCTTACACAGTTGGACAGCCTATTTTCCAAGATCATTGGACTGATTGGGGTTGTGGTGGTGGTGTTGGTTGTGCTATCATGTCTAGTGCTGATCAAGCATTAAGTGGTGGTCAATCAGGATATATACCAAATGACGGAACTACTGATGCTGTTCTTGACTTAGGTAACAAAATTTTTGGCGAATGGGGTCTTGCATTTTATCAATATGTTCCTTCTGGATCTGAAGGATATTGGAATTTACAAGGTGAAGTTCCTATTGGATCTGGTGAGTGGATTGTAGGTAATGTCTTCTTTAACCAAGCTTTAGCTACTCCAGGTGAAGGATCAATTGACGACTCTGCATTAGGAGCTGTAACTTTTAATTATCCTGAAGACCAATGGTTTCCAATTGTAATGAACTTTGATATCTCTTCTGGTATTTCTGCTGCTACTTGGGGTGTATGGGTTAATGGTGAAGTAGTAATTCCTGAAGGAACTGCTTTTACTAATGGAGCTGGAACTGTACCTACTAGTTTAGGTGGAATTGATTTCTTCTCTATCTCTACTACTAACAATTTCTATTTAGATGACGTTTATTATGAAGATACTCTTTTAGATCCAGATGATTTTCCAGTAGTATTAGGTTTAGCTGATTTAGATGCAAAAGGTTTTTCTGCATATCCAAATCCAGTAAATAACATCTTAAACTTAAGAGCTAACGAAGCAATTACTGCTATAGCTATCTATAATGTTTTAGGACAGCAAGTTTATAATGCAACTAATGTTGATGCATTAAATACTACTGTTGATATGTCAAGATTTGACAACGGTGCTTACTTTGTAAAAGTAAACGTTGGAGGTGCTGAAGGAACTGTAAAAGTTCTTAAATAAGAATTAATTCTTATTTGTATCTTAAATACAATATTAAAAGACTGCCTTTTTAGGCAGTCTTTTTTTTTAGGGATATATTTGCAAAAATTATAGTACAATACACATGAGTAATAAAGAGGCTACCATATTTGGAATTTATCCAGTTCAAGAGGCTGTTTTATCTAAAACAGTCATTGACAAAATATACATTCAAAAAGGAATTATCAATTCTACCATTGATAGTATCACAAAAGAACTTGAATCTAAGGACACTTCAATTAATTTTGTCCCTATTGAAAAGCTGAATAGATTAACACGAGGTAATCATCAAGGAATTGTCGCCATCACCTCCCCTATTTCATTTCACTCTTTAGAAAGAATTGTTGAATCTACTATAGAACAAAAAGAAAAACCACTCTTTTTAATTTTAGATCAAATAAGTGATGTTCGTAATTTTGGAGCAATTATAAGAACCGCAGAATGTACTGGAGTAGATGCTATCATTATTCAGAAAAAAGGAGGCGCTCCTATTACTGGGGATACGGTAAAAACATCTGCTGGAGCTATTTTTAATTTACCGATTTGTAAAGTGGACCATATTAAAGATGCAATCTTTTACCTTCAAGCATCAGGAATTGAAACTATTGCTGCTACAGAAAAGACTGAAACCAGTATATATCAAACAGATTTTAATAAGCCTTTAGCCATTATTATGGGCTCTGAAGGAAAAGGAGTATCAAAGTCCATATTAAATTTGGTAGATCATAAAGCAGCCTTGCCTTTAAAGGGTGAAACAAACTCTCTAAACGTGTCTGTTGCTTGTGGTGCCTTCTTGTATGAAATAATTCGCCAAAGAAGCTTATAAGTCCTTATTTGGTTTACTTTTATCTTTCTTTATAATATATCGTATTGTAAACGGAGGTGAATCATCAACCTCAGTTATTTCCTTTGGTTTTTCTATAAAATTTCCATCTTCATCAAACTGCTGTAAAAAAGGATCTTCTTCCGGATTAAAGTCTTCTTGTTCCCAGGCATATTTCTTATTTTCTAATAATGGAGGGTTTTTAAATACTAATGCAAATACAAAGCCTACTAAAAACCCTGAAAGATGCCCTTCCCATGAAATTTTTGGATCAATTGGAAATAAATACCATATAAAACCACCATAAAGAAATATTACTATAAAAGAAAGTGCTGTTAATTGATATTGTTTCGAAAAAATTCCTTTAAACATCAAGAAAGCGGTAAGCATGTAAATAACACCACTAGCTCCTATATGCAAAGAAGGTCTTCCTATAATCCATGTTAAAATTCCTGTTAATAGTATTCCTAAAAACAATACTTTCCAACGAATATTCTTATAAAAATAAAATAAGGCAGTAGACAAAACCACTAAGGGTATGGAATTATTAAAAAGATGAGAACTATCCCCATGAATAAATGGTCCAAAAAGGATTCCTCTCAATCCTTCTATTTTTCTAGGATAAATCCCGAAACGATTGAAATTTAAATTGAATCGAGACTCAAGCCAAAACACAAAAACTATCATTAATAAAAATAGCAATGGATACATTAGATCCTTAGTAGAAAATTGTAATTCGTTTTTAGATTTCATGTGTCTATATTATTCTATTAAGCTGTTACATGCTGCCTGTCTGCCGCAGGCAGGTTTGTTATTAGTTATCTCGTTGGGTGATAACCTTTTTAGCATGCTCGTTTCATAAAATCATTATTGCAATAAGCAGTCCTAAATATAATGAATGAAATTTTGGCAGTTTCTTAATAAAAAGCAGTAACTTGAAGTACTCCCCTACTTTAATTTATTTATTATGAAAAAACTTTATTTTTCAGCAATACTATTTCTAATAGCTATTGGTATTAATACAGCCCAAGAAATTGAAGATGATTTTGAGTCATACACGCTGGAGCAGCCTATCAACGAGGCACATTGGACCGATTGGGGCTGTGGCGGTGGTGCAGGTTGTGCTATCATGTCAACAGATGCCCAAGCACGAAGTGGTAGCAAATCTGGGTTAATACCAAATGATGGAACTACGGATGCTGTATTAGATCTAGGAAACAAGATTTTTGGTGTTTGGGGTCTTTCATTTTGGATGTATGTACCATCAGGAGCTGAGGCATACTGGAATTTACAAGGAGAAGTTCCTATTGGAGCTGGTGAGTGGATTGTAGGTAATATCCATTTTAACCAAGATTTAGCTACACCAGGCGTTGGATTAATTGACAATTCTGCATTAGGGGCTATAAACTTTGATTTTCCTCATGATCAGTGGTTCAATGTAATAATGTATTGGGATATTAGTTCTGGTATTTCGACAGCTACATGGTTAATGTATGTTAATTTTACTGAAGTAATACCTGAAGGCACTGCATTTACAGATAGTGCTGGCACCTCACCTACTAGTTTAGGTGGAATCGATTTCTTCTCAATTACTACAAATAATGAGTATTATATTGATGATGTATATTATTGTGATAAAGAAGGATGCATCATATTAAATACAGAATCATTTAATGAAATAGAGTTTATAGCAAGTCCAAACCCTGTGTATGACATTTTACACCTAAGTGCTAAGGAAATGATTTCTGAAGTCACTCTATATAATTTGCTTGGACAAGAAATTTTTCAGAAAAAAATAAATGCATTAGACTCTTCTATTGACATGTCAAGCTATCAAAAAGGCATCTATATTTTAAAAACTAAAATTGGCGATACTGAAGGTTCTGTAAAAATTATAAAATAATTTAAAAACAAACTCCCCTACTCTAAAATAACAATTATGAAAAAAAAATACTTTTTGGTAATTTTAATTGCTTTCGCAATGCATAGTGTAAATGTAAATGCACAAGACATAGATGATGATATGGAGACTTACACTGTTGGGCAACCTATCTTTCAAGATCATTGGACCGATTGGGGTTGTGGTGGTGGTGCAGGTTGTGCTATCATGTCAACAGATGCCCAAGCACGAAGTGGTAGCAAGTCTGGGTTAATACCAAATGATGGAACTACGGATGCTGTATTAGATCTAGGAAACAAGATTTTTGGTGAATGGTATCTTGGATTTTTCATGTATGTCCCATCTGGAGCTGAGGCATACTGGAATTTACAAGGAGAAGTTCCTATTGGAGCTGGTGAGTGGATTGTAGGTAACATCCACTTTAACCAAGATTTAGCTTCACCAGGCGTTGGATTAATTGACAATTCTGCATTAGGTGCTGTTACTTTTAATTTTCCCCATGATCAATGGTTTTTTGTGGTAATGTACTGGGATATTACTTCTGGTATATCAAATGCAACATGGGAAATGTGGGTTGATTTTACTGAAGTAATACCTGCAGGAACTGCATTTACTGATAGTGCTGGTACCTCACCTACTAGTTTAGGTGGAATCGATTTTTTCTCTATTACAACAAATAATGAGTTTTATATAGATGATGTTTATTCTTGTGATGAAGAAGGATGCCTCATATTAAATTTAGAATCATTTAAAAATTTAGAATTTATAGCAAGTCCAAACCCTGTGAATGACATTTTACACCTAAGTGCTAAGGAAGTGATTTCTGAAGTCACTCTATATAATTTGCTTGGACAAGAAATTTTTCAGAAAAAAATAAATTCATTAGACTCTTCTATTGACATGTCAAGCTATCAAAAAGGCATCTATATTTTAAAAACTAAAATTGGCGATACTGAAGGTTCTGTAAAAATTATAAAATTTTAGTTACACCTTTTAAGAGGTATATTTATATTGTATTTTTACAGTATGAATATACCTTTAGCTGAAAGAATACGTCCAAAATCATTAAACGATTATTTGAGTCAGACTCATTTAATTGGTGATGAAGGCTCCATAACGCAACAGCTAAAATCAGGTGTGTTTTCTTCCATGATTTTTTGGGGTCCTCCTGGTACTGGAAAAACTACGTTGGCTAACATTATCGCTAACCAATCCGACCGTCCTTTTTATGCTTTAAGCGCTATAGATAGTGGCGTTGCTGCTGTAAGAGAGGTGATTGAAAAAGCAAAAAAAAGTGACACTTTATTTTCGAATAAAAACCCAATACTTTTTATAGATGAAATCCATCGTTTCAGTAAATCGCAACAAGATTCATTATTAGGAGCTGTTGAAAAAGGATTGGTGACATTAATTGGTGCCACTACTGAAAACCCAAGCTTCGAAGTAATTCCTGCACTTTTGTCTAGATGTCAAGTATATGTTTTAAAGCCCTTCTCTAGAAAGGATCTAGAAGATCTTCTAAAACGGGCAATCAAAAAGGATGAAATCCTTTCAAAGAAAAAAATCACTTTAAAAGAAACAGAAGCAATCATCCGACTTTCAGGTGGAGATGCTAGAAAATTACTGAATATTTTAGAGTTGGTTGTTCTTTCAGAAGAAAAAGATAAAGTAATCGTAACCAATGAAATGGTTCAGAAAAAAGTACAAAAAAATACGGTATTGTATGACAAAACTGGCGAACAACATTACGATATAATTTCAGCTTTTATAAAATCAATTAGAGGAAGTGATCCTAATGCAGCGGTATATTGGCTCGCAAGAATGATAGAAGGAGGTGAGGATTTAAAGTTTATTGCGAGAAGGTTACTTATTTTGGCTTCCGAAGATATAGGCAATGCAAACCCAACTGCTTTGGTTTTAGCCAACAATACGTTCCAAGCTGTTTCAGCCATAGGCTATCCTGAATCTAGAATAATATTAAGTCAGTGTGTTATTTATTTGGCAACTTCTCCTAAAAGTAATGCATCGTATAAAGCCATTGGCAAAGCACAAACAATGGTAAAACAAACAGGAGATTTATCTGTTCCTCTTGATTTAAGAAATGCACCAACAAAGCTTATGAAAGAGCTCGATTATGGTAAGGAATATCAATATGCTCATGACTATGAAGGAAATTTTGTAACTCATGAATTTTTACCTGAAGAAATAAAAGGTACTGCTTTTTATGAACCTGGTAATAACTCGAGAGAGAACTCGATAAAATTATATTTAAAAAGTCTTTGGAAAGAAAAGTATGATTATTAATCAATAAACTTATAAATCATTTTTTCTGAAGAATTATCGATAATCAAATTTAAAGACTCATCAAAATAGGCATCTACTAACTTTTCTTTAAGACCTAAATAAAACACGTTAGATTTTGAAATAAGGACTTCCCCTAATAGCAGTAATCCATTATTATTATCAGCTGCATAAGGGTTAAATGTCACATCTTTATAGAGACTATACCCTTTATTTGTTTTTCTTAATAAAAACAAATCATTATCTATCTTGTAAGTATTATACTGTTTAGAAGGAAATTTAGGTATGACAGTCGTTGCCTTTATTGTTTCTTGATTAGAGGATTTTACTACATTATTATTATTTATTTCTTCTGAAACAGTAGCTTCTTTTTTTATTTCAGTAGTAGATGAAACCTCTTCAAATGAAATCTCTTTTTGATTCACCTCAAGGCCAATAATATTCGCAAAAGCTTTTCTTAAGGCATCATTAAAAACTTTGTTAAATTCTTTTATTTTACTTCTTCCTTCAGCAGATCGGTATACTTCATTGCCATGACAGTCATTAATAACAATTTGTAATTTTGTATAAAGAACTGCTCTAACTTTAATAACATCAGCTTTTAGCCCATCACAAATAATAAAATTTTCAGGTAGTTCATTTTCGAAAAATGCGTGAAAGCCGTATTTATTAAATAGAAATTTAGTTAAAGAGTTTATTTGATATTTATCTTTTTCTGAAAGGAAATCATACTGTTCTGGAATAACAATGTAACTATAATTACTTAAGGTCTTTTGAGTATAACCATTTGTAAAAAAACAAAAACACAAAACAGTTATAAACACGTATTTACTCATTCTTATCTATTTTAAGGTTAAACCCTAATTGTAAAGATACGTTTTTCGCCTTTGCTACATTTTGATACTTTAAAATATTATCTACAGCGATATAAAAGTTAAACCAATTAAAATTGGTGCTAAGTCCCATACCTAAGTTAGATGATGAATATGAATCTACAGTATAAGTAAGCTTACCTGTTATAAAATTACCAAATCTTCTTTTATAAAATGCAGTAACTGCTAATTGTAATCTTTTTGGTCTTTTAATTGCAAAAAGTTGCATCCCTACTTCTTCTCTAAAACCATCCCCATCATCTTTATTTAAACAGTCACAAACTTTTGCATTTTGGCTTCTTCCAAAACCATATTTAATACTTGCATTTACTTTTAAAGGTCGAAATTGAGTATACGATGAATTTATAGTGTCTAAAGGAATATCATCTTCAAAATTATTTTCAACGTCATCATAATAATCAAATGTTGATTGACCACCGCTTAAAGGAGGAAATAAAAGTTCAATTCCATCCAAGGTATGGTTTCCCCTTGCTACATAACTTTCAGCATCATTTTTATGAAAAACAGCACCTAAATCTATCAAACTAGCTGTTGCCGTAAACTTTCTATTGATTTTATAAGTTGCCCCTAGATCAAAACCTAATCCTAAATTACCGCCTAGAAAGGCTCTTTTAATAACTTTATTCATTACTTCTGCAGAAGAATTAGCCTCACTTAATGTTTGTATTCCAGAAGTTTCTACTGTTACATTAGCTCCTATAATTTGATGCTGATAAATATTATCTGAGCCTTCAACTTCCTTTGTTACAAAGACACCGCCATTATTAACACTTCTAGCATGTGCAATACTTGAATATATTTTTCCTCTAACACCTAAGGTTAATTTCTCGTTGATTTGTTTATTAGCTCCAAAATGAAATACAGACAATAACTCTGCAGTTAAACTAATATCATTAAAGTCAAATTCTCTTTCAAGATAATCTCTATTACCATCCCAAGCTAGAACTGCCCAATCTTTAGGGAAATATGTAAATATATCTAACTCTTGATAAATTCCTCCTGAAAAGTATATCCCTTTAGGATTTTTCCAACCAAAACTTAATAATTCCAATTGTTGATTAACAGAAAAGAAATCTGTTGATTTCATACCATATATAATATTTTGAATCCGAGTATTTATATCAACACTTGAACTACCAAATATATCGTAAGCGCTTACACCTGAAGAACCAAAATGAAATGAAAATTGCGACAAAAATGGAATTCCTACATGATAATCCTGTTCCATAGTAGTAGATGGGTTTACTAATAAGGATTGTGGGATATCTCCAAAATCATATAAAATTTGTTTGTTCTGACCATAAGTCAAAGCCCCAATTAAGGGAATTAATATAAAGCATAGTAGGTTACGCATAGCTTAAATTTCTAAAAAATAGGTTGTTTTGGACTGAAGATTTAGGGCTCCTTCAATGTTTTCAATAGAAGTAGGGACAGTAACATTAACTACAACTTTAGAAGCGCGTGTCAAATCGATTATTCCTTGATCTTCTATGTTCTCAATATGTTCTAGAAGCAACGGGGCAGTTGTCGAACCAGCTGGTATATCTATAACCAGCTCATATTTCAGGACATTATTATCATTCAAGAATCTAAATTCAGTTATAAAATCAAGGTTTACTGAGTTTTCAAATCTAAATAAGAATTCTGCTCTTTTTAAATCTTCTTGTACAAAAGTACCGTCTAAAAAATTCAGGCTGGTTGTATCTGAAACTGTTAATAGTTGTTCGCCTGTGATAGGATTAAAATAATCGTTTTCATCTAAAGCGAAGTAAATAAAATCCAATTCTAAAACTGGAGTTATAACAATATCATCTGCCTGATCAAAATCGGTATCTTTTACGCAAGAGGTAAAACATACCATTATTAGAGCAGACCAAAATAGTAGGTATAATGGCTTATTCATAATTAAGGGGTTTTTTTATAAATAACGCTCTAAAGTAATGAAATATTTTATATTAAAGATATCTTTTCAATTCTATTAGGTCATCAATTATGTTAAATTTTGAAGGCACACTCTCTTTTCTATAATTATACAATATCGTTTTCATTCCTATATTTTCAGCTCCTAAGATATCTGCTTCAAAGGAATCGCCTATCATTATACTTGATTTAGCAAGAGTTTTTGCTTTCTTAAGAGCAGTATGAAAAATTAATGGATTAGGTTTTTTTACTCCTATTTCATCTGAAGTCGTAACAGTTGTAAAATATTTATCAATCCCACTTCTTTCTAGTTTCAAGCGTTGAACTTCATCAAACCCATTTGTAATAATATGCAGAAAATATCTTTCCTTTAAATAGGTTAAAATTAACTCGGCTCCTTTAAATAAATGGTTATTGCCCGGAAGCTCATCTATATAACTTTCAGCTATTTGATCAATTTCTGACACTTCAAATTTCATATTTAATTCACTGAAAGCATCAATAAGTCTTCCCCTTCTTAGTGCTAATTTGGTCACTTTATCTTCACGAAATAATTTCCAATAGTCAAAATTAATAGGTTCGTAAACAGCAATGAATTCTTTTAAATTAACTTCAATATTATGTTTATTTAATACTCTTTCAAAAGCAAGCATTGAGTTTTTATCAAAATCCCATAGGGTATGATCCAAATCAAAAAATACATCGGTTATCTCTTTTTTATACATAATCTTGAAGTTTTTCTGAGAATAAAAATCTCCATACTTTATTTTTCTTGATATCTATAAAATCTAAATTGGTGAAGAATATTGAAAATGTCCCATTCACTTGGCTTACTGAATCTTTAACTTCCAATATTAAATCTTTAATATCTTCAGATTTTTTATTTTTAAAAGAACTAGTAGTCAGCGCTATAGGATGTATTACCAAAGGTGTTTTTATTTCATAATCTAGATCATAAAATAGAAATGGAGTACAAGTACTTGCTCTAAACCCAATGTATTCTTCATAAACCATTGTAAAATCTCTTTCTACCTCTACTTCAATTAGGTTTCTATAAAAATCAGGAAGGTTTACATAATACCCTTTATTTACGGAATTGGTTAGTTCAGAATTTATAATACTTTCTAATTGCTCTTTCTCTTTTTTAATAGCATTGATATTTAATAAAGAAATAGATGAAAAAATAAGCCCAATGTTTTTATAATCTGAAAGAAACTTTATTAGCATCCTATACTTTTTCTTTTGAGTATTAATTCCTTCGTAATAATTGAGATCATTTCCCATTAGAAAAAACACAGTTAACTTCGTGCTACTGTTTTTAATTAGCGATACTACCCATTCAAAAGTATTAAAAGGATCTTCTTTAATTCCTAAGAGAACTTTGGTCCTTCTAAAGTTTTTACTGATTCGAAATTTTAATGAGTCCTTTGTATAGCCAATAATTGATTTAAGTAAGCCTTTTTCTTTAAACGCATAAGGATTACTAGCTTCAATCAAATTATGAATTTCCATTGTTTTCTTTAAAAACACAAGTGCGGGAAAACTTTCAGACAAAACTTCTTTAAACTTATATGCCCAAATATCAATAACAGGGTATTGTAAAAAGTCTTCTTTAAAAGCTAAGCTTTCAGAAGCAGGAAATCTACCTTGTTCATCTTTAACATGCGGTAAATATTCTTCATATCGACTTAATAAATAGAAACTAGCTGAAAATATATCGAAGGGCAAAGCACTTTTATCACTTACTTGAAAAAAGCATTTTGTTTCTTCCCAATTTTTCACGGTAAGTTCAACACTTTCAATTCCTTGATGGCTTAAAATTATATGGCTTTGTAGAAAAAGCTCATTTCCTAAAGGTTGTTTTCCATACGATAGTTTGGGTCCTTCCTCTGCAATAAAAGTTTCAATTGCATTTGTAAACTTAATTTCTATCCCTAAAATTCTAGTACAAATATGTTTAAATACATACGTAAATCTAGGAGTTATTTTCTGGGTATAAATTAAAAGCATTATTAACTATAATAAGTTTTCATCTGCAAAGCTAAAATACGTTTTTTCAGTAATTATAAGATGATCCAGCACCTTAATATCTAAACTCTCGGCTGCTTTTTTTAATTTTTGTGTAAGTTGTTTATCAGCATGACTAGGTTGTATTGCTCCAGAGGGATGATTATGTGCTAAAATTAATGCAACAGCCCCTATCTGTAGTGCATTCTTTAACACTAAACGGATATCGACAAGCGTTCCGGTAATACCTCCCTTGCTTATTTGTGATTTATGAAGCACTTTATTTGAATTATTTAAATACAAAATCCAAAATTCTTCATGGGGTAACTCCCCTAATATTGATTGCAAAATTTTAAAAGCATCGTTACTAGAGGTAATTTTATCTTTCTTTATTCCTTCAGATGCACGATGTCTCCTACTCAATTCTAATGCTGAAATAATTGCTATAGCTTTAGCCTCTCCTATTCCTTTAAAAGTGGTTAAATCGGAAACTGAACATTTACCTAGTTCATTTAAATTGTTTTTTACCGAAGCTAAAATTCGCTTACTCAATCCAACAGCGCTTTCATTTCGACTGCCAGAACCAATTAAAATGGCTAACAATTCTGCATCACTTAATGCAATTTTTCCTTTCTGAAGTAATTTTTCCCTTGGACGATCGTCCTCATTCCATTGTTTAATGGAAAATGAATTTGTTTCGTATTTCAAAATAACATGAATTTCTTCCTAGGGAGTGTTTAAAGATAATCATATATTTAAACTGAAAAAAATTTCTCATTTAATATTTATTATGAAAACATTATTTGAAACTGAAGCATTTGAAGAGATTACAAATAGAATTGAAAGTTTAGACCAACATACAAAGGCTACATGAGACAAAATAAATTATATGATTCTCCATACCACTAGGATTGCAACATTAATAAACAATGATTGCATTAATGAAATGTATACCTAAAAAAGATTTTTCACCTCTTCAAAATCTAAACCTCCATAATCACCACTACTCATTAACAATAGAGAGCTTTCATTAAACTCTTGTGAAAACAAGAAATCTTTAAATCCTTTAGGTTCTGTGAAAATCACTAAATCTTCTCTTTGGAAAGCATCTGCAATTTGCTGGCTACTAATAGCTTCTAGTTTTTTTATTTCTACAGCATGGGGTGAATAAAAAACAACAGCCACATCTGCAGCATCTAGGGCTCCTTTATATTCGGTTAAAAATTTAGGGTTTAAACTACTATAGGTATGTAACTCAAGACACGCAATTAATTTTCTGGTTGGAAACTGTGCTTTTAAAGCTTCTGTGGTTGCTTTCACTTTTGAAGGAGAGTGTGCAAAGTCTTTATAAGATATAGAAGTTGTGCTCTCCGCTATTTTCTCTAAACGCTTACTTGCACCTTGAAAGGTAGAAATAGCCTCATAAAAATCTGCTTCATCGACCCCCATTTGTTGACAAATCCACTTAGCTCCTGCTAAATTGTTTAGGTTGTGTTTCCCAAACACTTCTACGGGCATCGGACCATCTTCAGTTGCTAATAAAGTAACACCATTTTCTACTGTATACTCAGGTGTTTTATACGGAAACTTACGAATGGTATTTTCTGAAGCTTCTACCACTTCTTTTAAAGCTAGATCTTCTTCATTATAGGTAATGGTTCCTCCTTTTACAATAGAATCTACAAAAATACTGAATTGTTCTACATAGCCCTCAAAAGTTGGAAACACATTGATATGATCCCAAGCAATACCACTTATTAAAGCTATATTAGGTTGGTATAAATGAAATTTTGGACGTCTATCTATTGGAGAACTTAAATACTCATCTCCTTCTAACACAATAAAATCATTTTCTTTTGTCAGTTTAACCATTACATCAAACCCTTCTAACTGTGCACCAACCATATAATCCACATCTTTATCGTAGTAATGCATTACATGCAAAATCATAGAGGTAATTGTTGTTTTTCCATGGGAACCTCCAATTACTACCCGTGTTTTATTTTTGGATTGTTCGTATAAAAACTCTGGATAAGAATATATTTTAAGTCCTAAATCTTGTGCTTTTAGTAATTCGGGATTGTCTTTTTTTGCATGCATTCCTACCACTACCGCATCTAGGTTTGAGCTGATTTTTTCTGAAAACCAACCAAACGCATCTGGCAACAATCCATGCGATGCTAATCTGCTTTTTGAAGGATCAAAAATTTCGTCATCGCTTCCAGTAATGTGTTCACCTTTTAAATGCAATGCTATGGCTAGATTGTGCATAGCACTGCCGCCTATGGCTATAAAATGTATGTTCATAAAACAAATTTAATATGCGTAAAGATACATATTGAAGAATAATTTTCTTTGAAAAAATATAATATATTGTTCGCTTAACTATGTAGTTGCCTTAAGGATAATAGTGACAACCTTTTTAAGGAATTTACCTTGAAAAGATATAAAACCCTTCGGCTAGGCTCAGGATAAACTCCAAGCCTGACCTTTTTTAAATAATAAAAAAGGAACGCCCAAATTACATTTCTAATACTTGTGATCTAAAATTGAGAGCAAAATCAAAATCTGAATTAAAAGCTAAGGCTTTATCAATCCAAATTAAAGCGCTTTTTTTATCGTTTTTATGCTTAAAAATTTGAGCCAAACGATAATATGCCCATTGTAAAGGAACTCCATCTTTCACTGTATAATTTTCTATATATGTTTTTAAACATTTCTCTCCTTTGTCTAGCTGCACATTATAATCGGCACTAACTTTTCCTATTTGATAATGAAGTGCATTTCGCTGAAATTTATCTCTCGCTTTTTCAATATTTTGAATTGCTTTTTGAGGCTGATTTTCATTTTTGTATAAATTGGTCAGTTTTTCAAAACAAGTTAATGAACCTCCAATCTCTATAGCTTTTATGTAGTTTTTTTTAGCTAGCTGGGGTTTATCATCATATTCAAAAATATATCCTTTTGCCAAATAACCGTCAACAGGTGAAATTACTTGAAGTTCTTCTGCAAATTGTAATGATTTTTTCTTGCTTCCGCCAACAATTCCTGGAAGTTGCATATACAATTCAACTAATGCCCAGCGAGCTTCTATATGATTTGGATCTAGATTTACAGCAGCATGAAATTCTTCTTTGATATCTCCAATTAATGTTAATGCCTTAAATTTATTTGCCGATAAGGCTTTCATTCCCAAAGATCCTCCATACTTATAATGAAAATTAGCATTGGCATTATCTTTCTGGACCAATAATTTATATTGAGTTATTGCATCGTCCCATTTTTCTTGATGACCATAAGCATCACCTAATAACTCAAGCGCTTCTATATCTTGCGGATTACTATTAATGTGGCTTTTTAAAATAGTTACAGCTTTTACATATTCTTTCTTCTGAAATAATTGCTCAACTTCATTACCAATTGATTGTCCAATTGTGATGCAGGGTACTAATAAAAATAAAAAAATATACTTCATTTATATAAAAACTTACTAATAATATAGAAATAACAAAGCTAAACTTTCTATTGGTATTGTTGAAGAAATTATTCTTAAAAAAAACACCAATGTAGGAGATTTCAGTAATAAAATTACTACTATACAGAGTATGTATGTGCCAGAGTTTAGTAGTCAAAGTGAAGGAATTCGAGTAAAAATTCAATAATATTTAGTAAATCTTAAATATACCTTTTGTTATGGTAATACTTAATAAAAGGTATTTGTAGTAGAAACAAGCTTAAAAAACCTATGCCATACATCATTGTTTTTGATACTTTAATTTCTGGTAGGTTAACATTGAAACTTAATTTATCTGTGAAAGAGAATTGATCTAAATATCCTGTTGAAGTTGTAGTAAATACATTTAGTAAAACGATGCAAATAACTAATGACGCCGCTATACCAAACCAAACCTTATTAGAAATAAGAGGTTGATAATTTTTTTGAACAGTTGATTGTGAAGCAACAGCTGTCATTACATTTGCTAGAAAATCAGCGGAAGGTATTGAAACCCCTGCTTCTTTTACTAACTTAAAAACGCTTTTTTCTACTTCTTTTGTCGTCTTTTCCATTTTAGTTATGCATTTTGAATACTTCAGAATGTTGAAGCAAAGTAAACATTTTTTTTCTACTCCTATATAATTTCACTTTGATATTATCTTCAGTTAATTGTGTAATTTTTGCTATTTCTTTTATTGACTGTTCTTCAAAATAAAACAAGGTTATAATAGCAGCCTCTTGTTCTGGTAATTTTAAAATACATTTCTGAATTAACTCTTTTTTTTCTTTATCCTCAATATATGTTAAAGCATTTTCAATAATTTCTATAGATCCTTCTGTAATTTCCTCATTTAATTCGGCTGCTTTATATTTTTTATTCTTTCTAATACTATCTAATGCTTTCCTATATGCGATACTATACAACCAAGATGAAAATTTAGATTCGCCTCTAAAGCTTGCAATAGATTGGTATGCTTTTATAAAAGTATCCTGTGCAATTTCTTCAGCTTCTTCTTTTACACGCACCATTCTTACTACAATAGTATATATATAACTTTGGTATCGTTCTACCAATACTTCAAAAGCCTGGGTATCGCCTTGCAGTATCTTATCGATATAATATTGGTCAGTGTGTTGTTGCATTTTAGTATAAGACGTAACTACTTACAAATTGGTTACAGCTATTATGATTTAAAAATAATGAATAAAAAATGTAACCTGAATTCAAAAGATTGCGTCTTAATAGAAATCAAACATAAATCAAAATCTAAAAACGAATTATTATGGGAACAGAAGTTATTATAATACCAATTTTTTTCGGAGTAATCTTCGGAATATTTTATTTATTCATTTCAGCAAGAAACAAAGAAAGATTAGCATTAATTGAAAAAGGAGCAGATGCATCTATTTTTTATGGGAAAGACCGAAAAGTAACACCCATGTGGAAGGTCATTGTTATCAACCTTGCTTTATTACTTATGGGCATTGGATTAGGTATTTTTATTGCTGCAATTTTAAGTCAGGCACTTAATATCGATGAAGAAGTAGCATATCCAGGAACGATATTCTTAATGGCGGGAATTGGATTGTTTTCTGGGTTTTATTTTACCAAAAGATTAAATAATGACGCCTAAACGTTCAACCAATTAATTATAAAAGCCCATTTATGAATCATCATAAATGGGCTTTTTAAGTTTATAAAAAGAACCGCTATAAAATTAATTATTTACAATTATTTTTTTAACATAGTTCTGTTGATCACTGTTTAATAAGAAGTAATACACTCCTGTTGCTAATCCTGAAAGGTTAAATGTAAATTCTGAAGCTTCAGATACATTAATATCTCTAATAAAAATTATTGCTCCTAATTGGTTCACCACTTTTACTTCAAAATCATTTACAAAGGTTGAATTTAACTCTAAATTCAATTGTCCTTTATTAGGGTTTGGATACAATAAAAAGTTAATTCCATTTTCAAGGTCAATTACTCCAAGAGTTTCTTCTACTTCAATAGTTTGCATTGCAAAATTTTCGCAACCATTAGCATCTACATAAGTATATGTAATTATATGTATCCCTACTCCTGCGACAGCAGGATCAAAGAAACCACCAGAAACACCAGGACCAGAGTATTCTCCTCCAACTGGAATCCCTCCAGTTAACTCAAAAGCTGGTGTGGTATCTGTAACATTTGCATATGGAGCTAACGTAACTGTTGGTAAAGGATTAACTTCAATATTTTGGGTTGCAAAATTTTCGCACCCTTCAGCATCTGAATACGCATACGTTATAGTATGTATTCCAACACCTGCATCTGCAGGGTCAAAGAAACCTCCTGAAACACCTACGCCAGAATAATCTCCTCCTACTGGTTCTCCTCCTGTTAACTCGAACTCAGGTTCATCTATACAAACTTCGTCGAATCCAGGTAATGTAACGTTAGGTAATTCATTTATTTCTACATCAAGTATATTAGAAGTTGCTCCAGAACCACAGTCATTATTTGCTGTTACACTAATTGTTGCTGTTCCTGCAAATGCAGCTTCCCAGTTCACACTTCCAGTAGTTCCAGTTCCTGAAATAGTTCCCGCAGCTATTGGATCCAAGGTCCATGTATATGAAGTAGCTCCTGCAACATCATCTGTAGTATACGAATTAGTTGGTGCGTCTTGACACAATTGAACGTCTCCATCTGGAGTATTCGCTTGCGCTGGAACATCAACTACATCAACAATAACAAAACTCGAAATATTATCAACACCGTCATCTACTACTACTGTATAGGTAGTATTTACCACAGGTGATACTATTGGGTCTGATAAATTAGAAGTGAAACCTACAGGAACTGAGGTCCATGAATAGGTATACGTTCCTGTTCCTCCGGTTGGATTCGCATGAAGTGTCGTTGTTGAACCTGCACATAGTTCAGAATCATCTACAGTTGCTGTCGTATTTAAAATATTACCTTCTACTACGTGTAAAGTAACTGGCACTAAAACTAATGGATCTAAAGTAGCATTAGAGTTTACTGTTATTTCAGCAGTATAGTCTCCAATTGCTAAACCAGTAGAATCGAAAGTAACATTAATATTTTCAGAATCTCCTGGAGCTATTATTCCATCTATCGTGTCAACCTGTAACCACGAATTTACATTAAGGCTATAGTCTTCTACCTCTCCCCAGGTAGTTGTTCCGCAGGAACTTCCACAATCTGAATCATTATATTTTATTCTAATTCGCATTCTTGTAGTACCACCTAAAGCATCAGAAGGAATCGTAACATTATAAGTTCCATTAGCACCATCATCTACAGTACAAACCACTTGCTCTCCTGGATCGTCAAAATCTTCATCTTGATTTGCATCAATCCAAATTCCTAAATCATCAGCAGCAAAAATTTGGCCGTTGGCAATTGTAATTGGGTATGTATTTCCTGCTTCTACATCAGCGGATAAAGTAGTATAATCACCATAAAACGTTTGCGGACTCGAGTTATCTATACTACCAAATTCTACACGACTAATGTATTCATCGCCACCACCTCCACTAGCATCACAATATGCTAAAAGATCTGTGAAACCAGAAGTTATTAACGTTTCAATATCATAAATTAAATCAAGTTCTCCAGTATTTGTAATCGTCAATACTTTTACAGACATTTCATCTGTTAATAGTGTTTCCTCTAAAAAATCAGGAGTTACTGTAATATTAGGACTTCCCCATTGAATTTCTCCATTTACACCTGAAGATTCTCCATCACCATACAAAGCAGTAACAGTATACTGGTATAATCCAAAAGCTGGAAGCGTATCATCAAAGGTTGTATTCGTAGTTGTACCAACCTCGGTACCATCCCGATACACTATAAAGTTTAAAAATCCTGGTGATGTGTCATAGTTCCAATCTAAATTAGTTTCTCCAGTAACATTATTCGTCAAAGTGACTACTAAATCGGCAGGTCCAGGTCTTGAATTGGTTTCAAAAGGAGAAACCCAAGCCTGAATGTATCCATTTCTATTATCTGGCCATACAGGATATACAATCCCATCTCTAGCTGAAATTCCTAAATAATCTCCCATATATCCTCCTGCTAAACCAGAAATTGGCAGTGGAGTAAAGGCAACATCACTCACTCTAAAATCTTCCCAGGTATCTCCACCATCGTAAGAATTCGATACCCATGCTTCAACTTGCGTTGAGCTCACATCTCTATCATCATAGAAAATAACACTTAACACTCCTGAAACAGGATCTGCTGTTATCCAAGGAAAATAAGATTCATTACCATCACCTCCTGGTCCTTGGTTTACTTTAATTGGTGTTCCAAAACTTGAACCACCATCTGTAGATTTTGCCATGTAGATACTACGATTCGTTCCAGTATTTGTTCCTGGAACACCAACATTGGTCCAAACTATATATATGTTTCCATCGTTTGCTCCACCACTAATATCGACAGCCATTGAAGGGAATGAATTAACACGTTGGTTTTTTGAAGTTTCAGAGTTACGTATTCCTCTAATGTCTGTTATCACTCTCACAGGTGCACCATAGGTAGCTCCTCCATCTGTAGACTTTATAAGGCCAATAGCAGTTTCATCTGAAGGCCAGCTATCATAAATAGCCCAAGACGCATACACTTCTCCATTGGGCCCTGTTTGTATATTTACTCCTTGATCATGACTTCCGCCACCAATAGGGGCACTTAAGTTTATTGGTGAGCTATATGACAATCCATTGTCTACAGAACGAACAATAAAAATATCATTTCCCGTATTGAAATCGGTCCAAGCATCATATATATTTCCTTCATGTGGACTGCTAGGACTATTATCTATCCATAAATGATTTTTATCTAAAATTGTACCCCCAGTTGGAGATCCCGCTAAAACACTTGTCCAGGTAACACCTTCATCATCAGAATAGGCAACTCCTTGTCCAGAATTACTATGAATAAAACCGTTAAAATACCTGTTATTAAGGCCAATTATAGCAGCTGGATCGCCACTATTAGCACCTCCAGTTCCTAGAACACTTCCTCCCCATGATAATGCAGCATCATCACTTAAGAAAAAACTTGTACCATGAAAAACGCCACCAATAGAACTTCCGTTCCAACCTGATGAGTTATTTGAATTAAAAACTTTTGAATTATCATTCGGGTTTACAAAAATAGAAGTTTCACTTTGTGTATTATCACCACCAGCGCTTACCGGAACATCTGGGGAATCCATCATCACACTCCTAGAATTAATCATAGAGCTTTTTCTTACCGCTCTGGGAGGTGTTACTTCAGCTTGGACGGGTACTAATCCATCCTTTGCTAATTTTTTCCAATAGCCCATATTATCGACTCTTGTGTCGATTAACGGAACTTCTTTTTCTTTAGTTTCTTGAGCAAATGTCGATAATGAAGTTAAAAACATAGCAAAAGCAATCAATAGTAATAGTTTCTTTTTCATAATTTTTAGTTTATTTTAAAAAATCATATAAATATAAGAAAAATAAAACTGTTTTAAATTTTCACAATTAGTTGGTATCATAAAAAACGTAAAAAAAATAAATCTTTAGATTTATTTTTAAGAAAAATTAGAATAAGGAAGAGAAGATGACATAAAATAATTAATGTCATTTATTGAATTGTATATCGTATTATAAGGAAGAAAACTATTTAATAATCACATTACTATAGGTTGCATGAATTGTAAATGACTTATCTGAATTAGGAACATTATTATAGCCCTTTTCTAAAATACGATCACCATTTACTGTTTTATTCAACTCTAATGAAGAAGTTGTTTTTAAGTTAGATTTTTTTCCATTGTAATGGAACGTAAATGCAGTTGAAGGTATTTTAATAGTAGCATCTGTATTTTCTAATACAATATCTATCGCTTCAAAATCATTGGAAACCTTATTAATAAGTAAGGTGCCAAACGAACCTGATAAAAACCCATTTTCCTCTAATACATTAATATTCACATTACTTGTATTTGCATGTAGATTGATGTTTTTTACATTATTCAATTTACAATCCTCTACAAATTTTAATTGTAAATCTCCATTGATCCAGTTATTTACAGAAACAGGAGCATAAGAAGCATTGATGAGGGATTTACCCCCATCAATACTATTAGCTATTAAAGACGCATAATTTAGCGTAGCTTTTATATTGTAAGCATCTGCCATTTTTAGTTCACCATAACGTACATTGACTTCCGTTTTTGTGCCTTTAGGCATACGAATTATAATTTTCTTTTTTATTTTACTATGATTAGAATTCTTATAAATAATAGTGTTTCCATCATCTTCTTCATTAAAATTATTTTCTAAATCTTCAACCCATTCTTCAGCGTTTTTTTCAAATTGCTCAGCCCATTTCTCAATATCTTCCCCATAAGACTCTTCCCACTTAACCATTTTTTCTTCAAATTCTTTTCCGAAATTCTCACCCCATTCCTCCATGTTTTTTCCAAACTCTTCTCCCCACTTTTCCATTTTTTCTTCAAACTCAGGTCCAAAATTCATTTCAATTTCTTTTCCAAAATTTTCTCCCCATTTTTCCATTACCCCTTCAAAATCAGAAGACCAATCATCAACTTCTTCTAACCATTGATCCACTTTTCTTACTGAAACATTGGTATTGTATTTCTTGTTTAATTTAGCGACATATCCTTTTTTATCTTTTTCATAATCATCGGTATCAAAAGAAAAATGAAACCCTTTATTAAATTTATTATGTTTCCCAGAAATTACATTAGGTTGCTTATCACTAAAAGGCCAGTTTGGAAAATCTCTAAATTCTGGAATATCTGAAATCGAAATATTAAAATTTAAATCTCCAAGTCCTTCAAGAATATTTAATCCTTTTAAACCCTCTAGTCCTTCTAGATTAATTTCTAAGTTTTCAAGTCCTTTTAAACCTTCTAAACTTGGTATTGATTCAACTCCACTCCAAAGGCTTCCTTTATTTGATGTGACAACAATTTTCTTACTATTTCCAATTACATCTAAATTCCAGTTTTCAAAAATCTTTCTCTTTTCTTCTTTCGTAAGGTCTTCACCTTCGACAAATGCTTCTACTTCTACTTTATTTTTATTCCAGGTTTCAAAAACCACATCGGTATGTGAGGCATTTACAGAAATAACTACGTCATCTCCTACCTTAAAGCTTTCTTTATAATTTTCTTGTGCAACCACCAATGTGGTTGTCAATAGCATTACAATAGCTAATACTCTATGATTGAATACTCTTAAATTGTTCATTTTCTTGATTTTTAAGTTCTTTTAATTTGTTTTTAAGTTTGAACAGCAATTCCAAACGTAATTTCAAATTATCTATAAGCGCATTGATGGTTTCTTCTGTGGGCCCTACTTTATTAAGTTCAATTGTTAATCTTGCATATTCTTCATCTAATTCATTAAATCGCAATAAATATCCTTCTACCAATTCCTTGTTTTCTTCATCATCTGATTGTGATAATGAAGTTAATTGAACATTAATACCTTTTGTATAAAACTCCTCCATCTTTTTAAGATTTGGAGAGATATCACCTAATGATATTTGATTTAAATATTCTTCTTTATTGATAGGTGTTTCAGCAATTTCAACTTCGGGTTCTTCTAAAATACTTACATACCCAAAATAACCCACACTACATATTAGTGTTATCATGGCAGCAATTTTCAACCAATAAAAAGTGTTTCCTTTTGTCTTTTTATCAATTGTTTGATTTTCTGAAAAAGCTGTATTTAATTTATCTTCAAATCTAGCTTCGTGTCCTTTTGATAAAGGAGTCGCTTTACTTTCATCATTTTTCAATAAATCTCTAATGTCCTGTGCCATATCGCAAGTGTTTTAATGTTTCTTTTAAAAGGGATTTCCCTCGATGTAAATTTGTTCTTGATGCATTTTCAGAAATAGAAAGCACGCTTGCTATCTCTTGATGATCATACCCTTCTACTAAAAATAGTTGAACTACCCGTTTATAATTATCTGGTAATTCGTCAATAGCAGATTTAATTTCAGCTACTGTTGTTTCGTCAGATACATTCCAATTATTATCATCTTCTACTACTTCTAAAACAGATTCATCTATTGGATCTATTTCTAATTTCTTTGATTTAATTGTATCTAAACATGTATTAATTACTATTCTTTTTAACCAAGCCCCAAAGGTGACGTCCCCTTTGAACTGATCAATTTTTTGAAACGCTTTAATAAATGCTTCTTGCATCGCATCTTCTGCTGCATGCATGTCTTTTAAATACCGTTGTGCAACGATGTGCATTCCTTCACAATACTGCTTATATAAAGCCATTTGTGCTTTCCTGTCATTATTTTTACATTGTTCAACTAGTAATGAAATCGACAAAATGATGGTTTTTTGGTTTGCTGTTCGGTTAAAGGACGATACAATTTATGAAATGTTGCAAAATCAGAACATTTTATTTCTGTATCTTTAAAAAATAAATAATTATATTATGTCAAAGTTAACTAAATGGTTTCTACGAATTTTAGGAGGCATAATAGGTATTATGCTTCTATTTAATTTTGTGATTGGTCCTATTATAAAAAGTCAGACCAAAAAACATAGTCCAGAACAACATATTACACATACTCAAAACGTATTAGAAGTAGCAGCTTTTTATTGCAGCCCTTCTAAAAAAGATAGAAAAATATTTGGCGAATTAGTGTCTTATAATGAAGTATGGAGAACAGGAGCAAATGAAGCTAGTACTTTTACTACTAATAGAGATTTAACAATTAATGGTCAATTATTAAAGACAGGCACATATACACTTTGGACCATTCCAAATGAAAAAACATGGCAGGTAATTTTTAATTCTGAAATGTATGGTTGGGGCGTAAAGTTTACAGATCAATCTCCTTCTCGAGATCCTAAATATGATATTTTAGTTACTGAAGCTAATGTTTCTAAAAGTTTAACAATAACAGAAAATTTTACTATAAGTTTTGCAGAAGTGTCTTATGAAGCATTAATAATGACAATTGCTTGGGATGATGTCGCCGTTCCATTAAAAATGATAGTAACCTATTAATTAAAAAAGGGTTGAAACTTTTCAACCCTTTTTTAATATAATTTATTCATCCAGTAATAAATTTAAATTTACTGTTATATTATCCCTTGTTGCTTTAGAGAAAGGACAAATTTCATGAGCAGCATTAATTAACTTTTCACCTACTTTCAAATCAACTTTAGGTAAATAACAATCTAAATCAGCATTTAAATATGCCCCATCTTCCTCATTTTTATTAAATCCAATAGTAGCGGTTACTGTAAAATCATCTCCAAGGTCTACTCTCATTTTTTTTGCAATAACTTGTAATGCACCTCCAAAACAAGCAGCGTAGGCTCCGCCAAATAATTGTTCAGGATTTGATCCATCTCCTCCTGCTCCTCCCATTGCTTCAGGAACAGATAAATGATGATCTAAAACCCCATCATTAGATTTAATATGTCCTGCTCTTCCTCCTTCTGCAGTTACAACTGCTTCATATAAAGTACTCATCTGTTTATAATTTTAAATTAGTACCCCAAGATACAGCCTTAAATTATAAATATGAAACATCCATAATAATAATTATACAAAATTAAATTACACCCTAACATCCTTTTTATTTATCTTCTGAAAAAAATAAAACTCATAAAAAAGTTATAAATTCACATCATGGCAAGCGATAAAAAAAACACGAAAGCATTAAAAGAAAGAGAAGGTATTCCGAAGCCTAATTCTATTAGTGAACTTATTGCCAATCGCCTTAAGAAAAATAGAAAAAAAACACCTTCTTCTTCAGCATTAGTACAAGGAATTCTAGCTGGAAATTTAACTGCATTAAGTAGAGCAATTACTTTAATAGAAAGCAAAGCTGAAAAACACCAAGAAAAAGCAAAAAAAATCATTGAAGCTTGCTTACCTCATTCCAACAAATCTGTTAGAATTGGAATCACTGGAGTACCAGGGGTAGGTAAAAGTACGTTCATAGAACAATTTGGTAAGTTGTTTGCGAAAAATAAAAAGGTGGCTGTCTTGGCAGTAGATCCTAGTAGTTCTATTAGTAAAGGAAGTATTTTAGGTGACAAAACCAGAATGGAAGAATTGGTCAATGAACCCAATGCATACATCCGCCCTTCTGCCTCTGGAGACTCATTAGGAGGTGTCGCTAGAAAAACCAGAGAAACCATTATTTTATGTGAAGCAGCAGGATATGAATACATTATTATCGAAACAGTTGGCGTAGGACAAAGTGAAACTGCGGTACACTCAATGACCGATTTCTTTTTACTTTTGAAATTAGCGGGAGCAGGTGATGAATTGCAAGGAATTAAACGCGGTATAATAGAAATGGCAGATACCATTGTTATAAATAAAGCGGATGGTGAAAATATAAAAGCTGCAAAACTTGCTAAAGTTGAATTTAATAGAGCCTTACACTTGTACCCTCCAAAAGAAAGTAATTGGTCGCCAAAAACTTTAGTGTGTAGTGCTATTAAAAATGAAGGGATTTCAGAAATTCTTGATGTAATTAATCAATATGTCTCTTTAACCAAGGAGAATGGATATTTTCAGACGCAAAGAAAAGAACAAAATAAGTTTTGGTTATTACAAACGATTGAAGAAAATTTGAAATCAGATTTTTACAAACATCCAGAAGTTAAGTTAGCACTTGAAAAACAATTAAATCTGATGGACATAAACAAAACTACCCCTTTTGAAGCTGCAGCTGCTTTGTTGAAATTGAACAACTAGGTAAAACTCTCTATAAACCATGCTACTTGAGCCTCCAAACCCTCTTTTAATGAAGTTTTCGGATTGTAGTTTAATAGTTTTCTAGCTTTATCAATATTTGCTTGGGTTCGAGATTGATCCCCTGCCCGACTAGGTTTTATTTCCATTTCGATTTTGACTCCCAAAATAGACTCAACAGTTGCGATTCCTTCTGCTGTAGTGCTTTCAATTTCAGTTCCTAAATTAAATATTTCGCCATTAGCAACCTCTTCATTACCTATAATACTGACAACACCATCCACTATATCTTGAACATACGTGAAGCTTCGCAGGTGCTTTCCACTTCCTTCATATAAAGGAAAATCCTTTCCATTTAAACCACAATCGATTAATCTAGTATATAATTTATCTGGACGTTCTCTCGGTCCATACACAGAATATAAACGTAATGAAGTACTTTGCAATAGGTTTCTTCGCGAGTAAGCCAACACTAATTGCTCGGCTGCCAATTTGGTAACTCCATACCAAGAAGCTGGTAAAGGTGCATCATCTTCATTTAATGTGGCTACTAAACCGTAGATTGAAGAGGTTGCAATATTAACAAAGAATGGTTTTTTTGTTCTCTTTTCAATTAGATCTAGTAAACGCTGAGTCCCTAATACATTGTTTGAAAAATAATCCTCAAAAGTAGAATCTGAAGAAATCCCGGGTTGTGCTGAAAAATGAAAAATAAAATCTATATCGGAAGGAATAAAATCTTCTAAATGACCTGTTCGTATATCTACTTTTAAAACAGGAATATTCTTTTCTGAAAGTGTTTTAGCGTTTAATTTTTTTAAAGAAACATCGTAATAGGAAGAAAAATTATCGATTCCAATAACTTCATGTCCTAATTCATGGAGCCTCTCTGCTGTATGAGACCCTATAAAACCTGCTGCTCCTGTAACAATAACTTTCATTTAAACTTTATTTTAATAACAAAAATAACATCTTTTTTACAGTTCTATTATAATCTTGAAAAAAGAAATACTTTTGTACACAAACTATTATTTAGAAAATGTACGAATTCACCATTATTGTTCCTGTTTATAATGAAGAAGAAAATATAGAACGCGTTGAAAAAGAATTATTAGCTTATACTAAAATAGCGAGTAAAAAAACAGCTATTCTTTTTGTTAATGATGGTTCTAAAGATAAAAGCCAAGAGCTTATTGAAGCTATTTGCAACCGAAACGAATCTTTTAAATATCTTAATTTCAAAGAAAATCGAGGATTAAGTGCTGCTATTAAAGCAGGATTTGACCATATTGAAAGCCCTTTAACTGGTTATATTGATGCTGATTTACAAACAGCTCCCGAAGATTTTAATTTGTTATTAGCGCATATTGGAGAATTTGATTTAGTTACTGGAGTCCGCTCTAACCGAAAAGATTCTTTTGTTAAAAACATGTCTTCCAAAATAGCCAACGGAATACGTAGAGCATTTACTCATGATGGAATGGATGACACAGGTTGCCCGCTTAAGGTAATTAAAACAGAATACGCAAAAAAAATACCTATGTTTAAAGGGTTACATCGTTTTTTGCCTGCTATGATATTACTTCAAAAAGGAAAAGTATTACAAGTGACTGTACAACACTTTCCGCGAATAGCCGGTACAGCAAAATTTGGCCTTTGGAATCGATTGTTAGGGCCACTTATGGATTGCTTTGCCTATTTATGGATGAAGAAAAAATACATTAATTACGAAATTAAAGGCAAAGGATGAGCGATTGGATGATTTATAGCATCGGTTTTATTGCTCAAATTCTTTTCTCTGGAAGATTATTTATTCAATGGTTCCTTTCAGAAAAAAACAAACGCATCGTCACCCCTTCCTTATTTTGGAAACTAAGTTTATTAGCTTCTTTTTTATTATTTATTTATGGATATTTAAGAGATGATTTTGCCATCATGTTAGGGCAATCATTAACGTATTTCATTTACATCCGTAATTTACAATTGCAAGGAGAATGGAAAAAATCACCTCCATGGTTTCGTATATTTTTACTCACATTCCCTGTACTAATAGTCGTGTATGCTTATAATAATGGAGAATATGATTTATATCAATTGTTTAATAATAAAGACATTCCGTTTTGGCTTTTATTATTAGGAATATTTTCTCAACTACTATTTACGTTCCGATTTGTTTACCAATGGATTTATTCCGAAAAAAAGAAATCATCTCATCTTCCTGTAGGCTTTTGGATGTTAAGTGTTTTAGGTGCCTCTTTAATTTTAACCTATGCAATATTCAGAAAAGATCCTGTTTTATTTATTGGACATTGTGCAGGTTTAATTATATATATTCGTAATATCTTTATTTGGAGAAAACAAGATGATAGCCTCGATAAAAAATAATCATATAGTTATATTACTTCTTTGTTTAGTTGGCATTTTTTTTGTCAATCTAGATGCCATTTTTGTAAATATTATGGAGGCACGTAATTTTATTACTGCAAGAGAAATGTTGCAAGATGGTCATTGGATTTTAACTACTTTAAATGGAGAACCTCGATATCAAAAACCACCTTTACCAACTTGGCTAACTGCTTTTTCGGCAGCTTTATTTGGACTTAAAAATTTAATTGCTTTACGATTACCAGCTGCTTTAGTAACGGTGTTGCTTATTTTAACTTCGTATAAACTTTCATTTAAATTAACGGGTAATAAAATATACTCTTTACTAAGTTCGCTTATTTTAGCTACTTCGTTTTATATTGTTTTTGCTGGTAGAAATGGTCAGTGGGATATTTTCACACATGGATTTATGATCGTGTCTATCTACCAATTATTTTTATTCTTTAAGAATGATGAAAAACTTTATATACGAGCATTCATAGCTTCGGTTTTCTTCGGAATGTCCTTTATGAGCAAAGGACCTGTTTCATTGTATGCTTTATGGCTTCCTTTTTTAATTTCCTTCGGAATCGTTTACAAATACAAGAACTTTAAGAAGCGGATTTTACCTTTAGCACTGTTTTTAGTTATTAGTTTATTGCTTTCTAGTTGGTGGCATTGGTACACGTATACCTATGATCCTGAAGCTGTTTTAGCAATCACAAAAAAAGAAACTTCTAACTGGACAGGATATAATGTACGTCCGTTTTATTATTATTGGAGTTTCTTTACACAAAGTGGTGTTTGGACGCTACCTGCTTTTATTGGCCTTTTGTATCCCTATTTAAAAAATAAGGTTTCAAACAAAAAAGCATACGCGTTCACTTTAATTTGGACGCTTGCTTCCGTTGTTTTACTGTCTATAATTCCTGAAAAAAAATCACGTTATTTACTTCCAGTACTTATTCCTTTAGCATTAAATACTGGGTTTTATATTGAATATCTTTTTAATCATTTTTCTGAATTAAAGAATAAAAAAGAAACCTTTCCCGTCTATTTTAATTTTGGTTTGATTGCAAGCATTGGAATACTATTCCCTTTTGGAGGATATTTATTTTTGAAAGATACTGCAGACGTGAATTGGATTTGGTTTGCATTACTTTCTTTTTCTTTATGTAATATAGGTATTTATATTTTTCGGAATCTATTCAGAAAAAAAATACAACCTGTTTTTTATTTAACGGTTGCATTCATAATTTCGATCATGTGTTTTGGGATGCCTTTAGCAAAAAATTTATCTGTAAATCCAGATTATAAAAGTTTATCTCAACTAAATGATTGGCAAGCTAAATTACAAGTAGAGGTATTCGAGTTTAATAGTTTTACTCCCGAAATGATATGGGAATATGGAAAGCCTATTAAAGTGCTTAAGAATAATGGAAAAAGAGAACTGCCTTCAGAACAAAAATTTGGTGTACTTGTTACTGAAGAGCAACAAGAAAATTTCAAAAAAGCGTATGAAAATTATTCCGTAGAAAAAATTACTCGCTACGATATGAATCCAAAAGAACCTGGCAGCAAATCGCATCGCCCTCGTTTATGGCGTGATTTATACTTAGTATCATTTAACAAACCTTCTTTGTAATATCCCTTGAAGTCTATAAAAAACCCAACCAAATAGTCCGCCAAAAATCATTCCTACCAAAACATCTAAGGGATAATGAACTCCTACATATATTCGGCTATAGCCTACAAAAAATGCCCATAACAATAATAAAAACGGTGCATAGTAATATTTAGGTTTTAAGAGAAACCCCATAAAAACAGCTGTTGCCATTGAACTTATGGCGTGTCCTGAGAAAAATCCATATCGCCCACAACGTTCCACTACAAATCGCATAATCCCTTGTAAACTTTCTTCTTGGCAAGGGCGTGGTCTTTGGAAATAATGCTTGCAAAAATAAGAGAATTGATCGGTCGCTGTAATCATTAAAACAGCACATAATAACACAAATAACGTTCCTTTACCACCGTAGTTTTTAAAAACCAAGTACAATAAAATTGCATACAAGGGGATAAAGGTAAATTTATTGGTGATAATCTGCCATAGTAAATCCCAAGGTTCACTTCCTAAATTATTTAGGAATAAAAATAGTTCAGTATCATATGATAGTAGTTCTTCAATCATCTCCGTATCGTGCTACTTCTCTATCATAAAAAGCTGAAGCTTCTTTAATTAAGTTTTCAGTTTCGTCTTCAATTTCCTTTTGGTCATGTTGATCGAATTCTTCAAACCACTCTACCTCATCATCTTGTAGATTAATGATAAATCGAGGAAATTCAGTATGTATTACAAATATTGCTTCTGGATGGTCTGTATTATCACCTAGAATAAACTTTGGAAGCTCCATGGTTCGTTAATTTTAATTTTATGGTTTCAAATGTACAATCATTTTTTTTGAAAGATAATTAAATCGAATAAAAAGCATGATCCCAGATGCTGTTAAGCCTGCTAGTAAACCAATCCAAATGCCTGCACTTTTATAATCGGTATACATACTTAAATAATAACTTATAGGAAATCCAATCAACCAATACGCTATAAAGGTCATAAAGGTTGGAATTTTCACATCTTGCATTCCTCTTAATGCTCCTAAGGCAACAACTTGAATGGTATCAGAAATTTGAAAAACTGCCGCTATTAATAATAGTTTAGAAGCGATAATCCAAACTTCATAATTATCTGCAAAATTTGCTGGGTCGTCATAATCTAAATAAATTTTTGGCAGACTGTTATGGAAGATGAAAAATAATGCTGCAAATACTATGGCAAAAAAAGTAGAGAGCATAAAGATTGAGAAAGCTATTCTCCGTAATTCTCTAAAACGATTTAATCCTTTTTGATTTCCTACTCTGATCATAGCTGTTACACTAAAGCCCATTGCCACCATAAAGGTCATAGAAGATAGGTTTAAGGCTATTTGATTAGCAGCTTGCGGATTTTTACCTAAAATTCCTGAAAGCCATATGGCTGCTGTAAAAATAGCTACTTCAAAAAACATTTGCATCGCTGAAGGAAATCCTAAACCAATGATTTTTTTCATCATACTTTTTGACAAAGTAAAAATCTTAATATTTAGCACATATGCTCTAGATTTATGATGTTGAGATAATAAATACCAAAGATAAATGACCATAATGACTCTTGAGGCTAAGGTTCCAACAGCAGCGCCAACGATACCTAATTCTGGGAAACCAAACTTTCCGAAGATAAATAAATAGTTAAGGATTACATTTACCACATTGGCTAAAAGTGTAGCATACATAGGATACCTTGTCATTGACATCCCATCACTAAACTGACTAAAAGCTTGAAAAATTACTAAAGGAATTAATGAGGCAGCAACTAAATTTAGATAGGGAATCGCTAATTTTACAACCTCTTCTGGCTGCTTCATAACATGCAATAAAGGTTCTGCAATAAAAACCGACACAAATAGGGCAATCCCTAAAATTGTGCATAAAAACAAACCATGTTTAAATGAAGATTTTCCTTTTTCAAAATTACCTTCTCCGTCAGCTTCAGCAATTAAAGGAGTGAGGGCTGTAGAAAATCCAATTCCTAAGGACATTGCAATAAACATGAAACTATTTCCCAAGGAAACCGCAGCTAGTTCAGCTGTTCCTAATTGACCTACCATGATATTATCAATAAATGAAACTAAAGTATGCCCTAACATCCCTAAAATAACAGGTGTGGAAAGGGTAATGTTATATTTAAACTCTTTAGTGTATTGTGATAAGGTCACGAATATATATTTATAGCTTGCTAAGGTAAAAAACACATCTATTTAAAAAATAGTAAAAAGAGGTTTATTTTAAAATTGGGCGCTCAATAATCGTAGAAAGATGTTTTTATTTAAATTAGTTAACCCCAATCTAACCAACCTAATTTTTATGAAAAATCAAAAAAATGAAAGGGGTTAACTAAATAAAAAACAACTATGATTATTTAATACTGTAAATGAAACTATAATTTGAAAGTTTTCAGTTAATACCCATAAACATTACCTAAGCCGAAGAATGGTTACTATTTATTTACGGCGATAAAAAGATTGTTTAGTAACTCTTAAAGTAACTTTAAGGTAACATGTACCGTTGAATACTATCAATAAAAAAAAGGCTGCTCTACAAGTAGAACAGCCTTTTTAAAACGTTAATCAATTTTATTAATTTAAGCTTCTCACTTTAATATTAATTTGACTATTTGAAATTGCTAGATCATTAGACTCAAAACCTAAAAATACATCTCCAAAATCATCTGTTAAAGAAACATCAACAGCGGTAAATATAAAAGTACCACTTTGTTGGTTCGCTGGTAAAGTCACTGAAGAATTAAACGTATAATTTTCAGCAGCTATATTTGTCCCTTCTGCAACAACAATCACTTGAAAAGACCTTTCTGTTGAAGCTATATCTGAAGATAGGAATTCTATTTCGATATCTACAGTTTCTTCTCCTAATGGAACTTGAGCAATTCCTAATAAATCTGCAAAACCTACAATAGATTCTGTGTCAGCATTATAATCGTCATACTCCTCAGAACATGAATAAGTAGTAAAAACAACTACCATTAGTACTAATATTTTCGCTATGTTTTTCATATTTATCATTTTATTATATTAATACCCTGGGTTTTGTTGTAGGCTAGGGTTCACTATTAAAGACGATTGATCAATTGGAAGCTGCATTCTGAAATTATCTGCTGCTAAATTTAATATAATAGAAGGTGTTCCACTTCCATCAGCTAAATCTCCTTCATTTCCTCTATTAACACTTAAACCCCATCTTTTAATATCAAAAATTCTTTGATATTCAAATCCAAACTCTAATCTTCGTTCATTACGAATTGCGTCTCTTAATGCCGTTCCAGATTCATTATCAGGAGCATTAATATAACGTTCACTTCTTAAACTATTAAGCGTTTGCCTTGCAGGACCTTCACTACCGAGCATGAATTGTGCTTCTGCTTTATTTAAAACAGCTTCTGCTGCTCTTAATATCTTTATGTCAACAATACCATTAGTTTGTGTACCTCTACCTAATAATTTTTTAACACCGTTATACGCTAAGCCAGAATCATCTGTAGCATCGACTATATAGGCTGCTCTACGGATATCATTACCATCATTACCACCATATAATGCATTAAACTCAAATGTTGCTGCATATTCTGGAATTAGATTGGCAACACTTCCTTGACTCCATTGAACCCCAATGTTACTGTCTATTACACCTGTTTCATTTGGCACCCAAAATACTAACCCTTCTTGACTTGAATCTTCCCATACTCCAACAACATCATCTCTAGAAGCAATATTAGTTGAAACATTATTAGCAGCATTAATTGCATCTTGCCATCTACCCATGTATAAGTAAGCTCTAGAAAGAAGTATTGCTACTCCTTCTTTGTTTAATCTTGCTTCTGGGTTTGTAGCATTTATTAATGAATAAGCTTCTTCAAGATCTACTATTATATGTTGATATACATCAGCTACAGATTCTCTTGGCAGAAGATCTGAGGGAGTAGAATTAGATTTATACACTATTCCTAAACTTCCATTCGCATCTGAAGATTGAGTAGGAATTTTTGCAAATGTTCTTACTAAATCGAAATGAGCAAAAGCTCTTAAAGCTAATGCTTCGCCTTTAATATTATCTTTAGACTCCCCTTCAAATCCATCAATAAATTCTAATACTTGATTTGCATTAAAAATTACAGTATAGGCATCCTGATAAAGCCCTCTATATCCTGAGGCAGCATTATAAGTCCACTCATGTAAATTACGTAAGGTAGAACGACCTCTTTGTGTAGTTATCACATTATCTGATAATACATCTGGTACTGCTAAGAAATTACCTCCATAATAAGAACCTCCTAATAGGGCAACATAAACTCCTCGTATTCCATTTTCAAAATCTGAAGCTGTTATAAAGGCATTTTCAGTTGCAAATGAATCAGAAGGTAATTGCTCTAAGTTACTATCACAAGAAATCATCATGCTTGCAATAAAAACTAATAAAATTGATTTTTTATATATATATTTCATTGTTATCTATTTTTATATGATTAGAAACTTATATCTACACCAAACGTGTACGATTTCGTTGTTGGATAGCTATAAAGCGTCGCTTCTCCAGGCGCAATAGCATTACCTTGGCTAATGGTTTCACCAGATGATATACCTACTTCAGGGTCGCCAAAGAAACTAGATCCAAAGGTTAATAAATTTTGTCCTTGTGCATAAATTCTAATAGAATTTATAGGTGTTTTTTCTAAAAACAATTTAGGAACATTATATGATAGTGTAATATTTCTTAAACGTACAAAATCACCTTTCTGTAAAAACCTATCTGATGACTGTTGTGCTTCAATACCGTAAATAGGGCTTGGTAACACACCCGTATCTCCAGGTTGTTTCCAATAATTAAAAGCTCCTACCGCTTGGTTATCAGCAATACTTAATCCATCACTTAGTAAATTACTTTGCACAAAGTTGTTGATCCAGTTTCCAGATTTATAAACGAAGTCTGTTCTTAAACCAAAACCTTTATAAGAAATAGTAGAGAAGAAACCACCTTCAAATTTTGCGATTGGAGATTTATCTAATAATACTCTGTTTTCTCCTTCTGGTAATTCATCTAAAAACATTGAATTTCCATCTGCATCTAAATAAAGAGGTCTTCCTGTTTCTGGGTCAACTCCATCGTAACGCAATAAAAAGAATGCATTAATTGCTTCTCCTTCTCTAAAAATTAAATTAAAAGCATCTCCAGGTTCAATATCATCACCTATTCCATCGCCATCATTATCTGGAAGCTCTAAAATTTTATTTTCTAAAAACGAAATATTACCACCTACAGTCCATTTAAGATCTGGAGTTCTAATTATATCTGCATTCAATTCAAATTCCCATCCTTTATTTTCAATTTTACCTAAATTACTATTAATTGCAAATCCTGGTATTCCAGATTCGTCAGCAGCAGGAACTTGAAATAATAAATCTGTAGTTTCTTTTCTATAATAATCTACTACCGCTGTAACTCTATTATTAAACAAGCCTAATTCAAGTCCTACATCAACAATAGCTGTTGATTCCCATTTCAAATTTTCATTTGGAGAATTAACATTACTAGTTGTTGAACCTCCTGGATAAGGATTACCAAAACCAACGGTTCCTTGTGGTCCATATGGCCCTAAACTTCCCCTGTTACCAACAGTTCCATAAGAAGCTCTAAACTTCATTGTATTAATCCAATCTACATTAAAGAATTCTTCTTTTGCAACGTTCCAACCAACACTTCCACTATAGAAAGTACCAAATTGATGATCTGCACCAAAGTTAGAAGAACCATCAGTACGAATTGAACCTCCAATAATATAGCGTTGTTTATAATCATAATTTGCAAAAGCACCATAAGACACTAATGTAATTCTATTACGACCTGTAGAAGCAGAAACTACTTCTGCTGCATTAATTTGAGTTGTTAATTCTGAAGAAGCAAAACCTCTACCTCTAAGTGTGTAGGAATTAAACTCATTAAAATTGTATTCATATAAAGCACTAACATTTAAAGAGTGTACATCGTTACTATATGAATAATTAAGTGTATTGCTCATAGTATAATCCACTTCTTGAAAACCATTATCACTCTTAATTCCTGGGAAGTTAGGATCTCCAACAAAGAAATCTAATCTATTACCTGGCTCTACATAATACTCTCTTCTATAGTTTTCATGGTTTAATGAGAATTGTGTTCTAAAATTCCAATTATCATTAAATTTCACTTTAGCATACGTATTAATGAACGTAATATTTTGAATCTCTATTTCAGGTGTAGTAGCTATTGCTTCAGTCACTAAAAATCCTGTATGGTTAAAGTTCCATAAGGGATCACCATTATCATCTAATTCAGTATTACCATTTTCATCTAAAATAAATTCAGGCTCATATGGGTTATAATCATAATATGCTCTAAATGGGTTTTGAACGTTGTTTCTATCTCTAGGCTCATCACTTAAAGCTCTTGAATAGGCAACACTTGCCCCCATATCTAACCAACTTTTTACTTCGAAATTAGTGTTTAGACGTGCATTAATTCTTTCAAATCCAGAAACATCTTGGATAATACCCGTATTTCTATCATGTCCAACTGAAAAATAATAATCTGATTTTTCTTCACCTCCACTAATAGAGAAAGAATTTGATTGGATAGTACCTTCTTTTAAGATTCGGTCTTCCCAATCTATAGAGTTGTTGATAAGAAATTGTCTTTCTTCTAAAGTACTTATAACTCCAGGTGAATTTCCAGAACCAGCTCCTAATAAAAATAATTCTCTTTCATATTGAAGTTTTTGAGTGGTATTCATCATCGTATAATTATCTTTAATTTTAGATGTCACACCATACCTAGAGCTTAATTTTATAACAGCATCTTTGTTTTTCGTACCTTTTTTGGTAGTAATCACAACTACACCATTAGCCCCTCTCGATCCATATTGCGAGGTGGTTGCTGCATCTTTTAGAATACTAATGCTTTCTATTTCATTATTAGAAATCGCATTAAGGTCTTCTTCATCAATTGGAGCTCCATCTATAATATATAAAGGTGAGGAAGCACCAGCAGTTAATGAGGTAGTACCACGAACTCTCACAAAGGCAGTAGCACCAGGCTTACCATTTGCTGCTGTAACTTGTACACCAGCTGCTTTCCCTTGTAACATATTATCTACACTCGTTGTAGATACTAGTTGTGATATTTCTTCTGAAGTCACTAAAGAAACAGCAGATACTAATACATCTTTACCCCTGTTACCATATCCAGTAATAACAACTTCTTCTAATACCGCTGCATCTTCTTGCATGACAATATTAATGTTATTATTAGCACCAACAACCGCTTCATCTGTTTTAAAACCTACATAACTGAAAACAATGGTTTGCCCATTATTTGCTTGTAATGTGTAGTTTCCATCAAAATCTGATTGAGTTCCGTTAGAAGTTCCTTTAATAATTACATTTACTCCAGGGAGAGGTAATCCAGAGGCATCTGAAATATTTCCCGAGACAGTTTTCTCTTGTGCTAATACCGCTGTTATGCTAAAAAACATGAGTATTAACCACGTGTAGTTACTTTTCATAAATAGGTTTTTAATTAATTATTCATTTTATCAATCAATACTAACAACCTGAAAAACTTGAAGAAATTAAAATTTATTGATATTATAAAAAACTCAACAAATAGGGTATTGTATAAATTAACTTCAAGACTTTCACAATAGTTGATATGTAAATTTACAAAAAAATGTTAAAATTTTAAGAAAATGCCTATAATATTTAACCTATCCGATGATAATTTCCCAATATTTTACGAACGAAGTGTTAAAATATATCTAGAAGGGGTTGTTGCAAGGTGTTTTTTAAATGATTTATTAAAAGTTACCTTATTATTAAAACCAACCTCATAGGCTACCTCTATTATATTTAGATTATTATTTGTATCCATCTTTAAAATTTCTGAAGCTTCATTTATTCTGTATTTATTAATTAATTCGAAAAAGTTCAAATTAAAATGTTCATTTATAATTTGAGAAGTATTGTGTCTTGACGTGCCTAAGCTTTCAGAAAGATAATTCAAGTTAATATCATTCATTCTATAAATATGTTCTTGCTCAAGTAAATATAAAAGCCGGTCTTTTAACTCTTCAGAATATCTTACGGTAAGTCCCGATTTTTTATATTTATTTTTTCCCTCTAATGATTCAATAGAAAATAATTTAGGACTTAAAAATGAAGAAAACCCAATGTATAATACCATACTAGCCATGGTTATAATCTGAAAGTTAAATAAAATATCAGATTTAGGTATAAAATTCATAATTGTTAAACCATAGATAAGGTATGAAACAATATATACTTCTGTAAAACCAACTAACATCCTTAACCATCTTTGAACAGAAATTGAAAAAGCAGCAATCTTGCTTTTTGAATTTATATATACCTTTAAAATCAAATACCCATAAAATGCTAAGGAAATTATTTTAGTGGTTACTATATAATTTAAATAAGGAGTGCTATCCAATACCCCAACCTTTAACATTATTCTCAATTTTTCTTCTCCTGGCAAAAGAAGAATAGGTAACATTAAAATAAATATTATAAATGAAGGAAATGCATGCAACAAATCAATTTTTCTAAATCTATAATTTATAGAAACTCGCTTGAAATAAAAATAAATCAATGGTCCATATAAATACACACTAAGTGATGACATGTATAAAACATTTGGCACTCTAAATTGCAAATTCGTTAAGAATAAAAACAAATGAAAAATAAATAATGAATTGATAATTACAAATGCACTCACTAAATACTTGGCAGTATTATCCTGGCTTTTTTTCATTAACAATATAATTCCAATAAAAAAACCTACAAGGCATGAAAAAAGATAGAAAAAATGCAACCAGCTAATATTCATACTATATTGTTCTCTCAATAGAATAAAAGATTCATTGTTAAAGTATGAATCAAAGTAACCAGATTCTAAAAACACTGTATTACCTGAATATTTAATATATTCATCTACATATTTAATAGCATTATTTACATCATTATTTTTTGCTGCAAAAATCGCTAATTCTTTAAATGCTAAAGTAGAATCCCTACTAAATTTTGATTCGTCGATCTTTTGAGTAAACATTAAAGAATTAAGGAAAGAATTTTCATTAAGTGTGATTACACTACTAGAATCATTTTGCAAAGTTGTCGCAAGTAAATTATTATCGGGAAATAATAATACTAGTAACAAACAAAGAAATAGCGCTCTATTTAGTTTTGCTATTATCATAATGGTTGGTTTCTTTTTCTCTATCTTAAAGATACAACTTGTTTCTTAAAATCAAAGGTTTAGAGTAATTCCCGATAATAGTTTACCTCTGAATTTATAAATTTTTAAATCAAATAAATCAAAATACTATTGACACACAGTAGATAAGAAAAGTTTTTTCTATTTATGAATTCAATGCTAAAGACATTTAAAAACAGTGTTTTTTATAAAGAAATGTTAAAAATGAGTGTCAAAAAGATACACTAAACTTGCCATAGCAGCGCCTCCTAATTCTAATTCTCTTTTGTTTACAGCTTCAAAAATATCGTTTGCAGCATGATGATAATCAAAATAACGCTGAGAATCTGGACGTAATCCTACCAATACAATTCCATCCTTTTTTAAAGGACCGATATCAGCTCCACTGCCACCTTTTTCAAAAAAGTGCACTAAATAGGGTTTAAATAATTGTTTCCAAGACACTATCTTTTTAAAAGAAGATTCATCACAATCAAATGAAAAACCTTGAGGACTAAAACCTCCAGCATCACTTTCTAATGCAAAAATGTGATCTTCCTTTTTATTTTTTGCATCTAAAGCATATTTTTTACCTCCTCGTAATCCATTTTCTTCATTCATAAATAAAACAACACGAATAGAATTTTTAGGTTTATAATTAATTTTTTTAAACAACCTTAGAACTTCCATCGATTGAACACAACCAGCACCATCATCATGTGATCCATCTCCTAAATCCCACGAATCTAAATGACCTCCAACCACAATAAATTTATTAGGGTTTTCAGATCCAGTAATTTCCCCAATTACATTATAAGATTGTACATCAGGAAATGTTCTACATGTCTGATTAAAATAAAATTTAAGTTTCGGTTGTAATTTAAGTGTACTACTTAAATAGTTAGCTCCATTTGTACTAATAGCACAGGCGGGTATTCTTAAATTAGGCGCTAAATCTCCATAAGTCATAGAACCTGTATGAGGAAAATCATCTTTACGTAAATTCATGGAACGAACTACTACCCCAACTGCACCATATTTTGCAGCTTCCATAGCACCTGCATACCGTTGATCTACACAACCTCCATACGCTTTGAATGTCTGAATTAAATTTGCCTGCATAGGACGATTATAAAAAACAATTTTTCCTTTTATATTTTCTTCGCCTAATTTTTCAATTTCATCTAAACTAGTTACTTCAATTACTTGAGCTTTTAAACCTCCTAGCGGAGTTGAAACCGAACCCCCTAAAGCACAGATATCTGTTGTAGATGTTACGCCTGGTGCGGTTTCGATATAAGCATATTCTTTCGCTCCTCTTGTCCATTTTGGCACCATGACAGGTTGCAACCAAACTTTATCTAATCCTAATTCTTTAAGTTCTGTTTCTGTATACTTTACTGCTTTTTCAGCATGAAGTGAACCCGAAAGTCTACCTCCTATCTGATTAGATAAATAATCTAACCAATCGTAACTTTTACCTTCTAATAGAGCTGTATCATAAATTTTCTTTATAATTAACGAATCTTCTTTGTTTACATTTTGACTATAAGTCTGAAATGATACTAAAGAAATGATGGCTAGGAAAAATAGATTCTTCATACGGTTTTATAGTATTTTATTCGTTTTCGAGTTCATTTTTATATACTGAAATTTTTGCTTTTATTTCCGGCTCTAATTCAGGCTCTTTAATATCATTATAGGTACTTAATTCGCTTAAAAGAATTGAAGCAACAATACATCTAGCTGCAGGTTTATTATCTGCAGGAATTATATACCAAGGGGCATGTACTTTTGATGTTCTATTAATTACATCTTGGTAACAGTCTTTGTATATATCCCATAACTTCCTTTCTTTAAGGTCCCCTGGAGAAAACTTCCAATTTTTGTTTGGTTTATTTAAACGTCTAAGAAGTCTGTTTTTTTGTTCTTCCTTGGAAAGGTTTAAAAAGAATTTAAAGATTAAAGTTCCATTCTCAGCTATGGATTTTTCAAAAGCATTTATTTGTTCAAAACGACTGTCCCAAAATTCAGAACTTACATCTTCAATAGTATGTATACTTGGTAAATTTTCTCCTAGAATATAATTAGGATGCACTCTTGTTACCAAAACATTTTCATAATGAGTTCTGTTAAAAACAGCAAACTTACCTCTTGCAGGTAGGGCAATATAATGCCTCCAAAGGTAATCGTGGTTTAATTCTAGTTCTGTGGGTACTTTAAAACTATGCACCACAACACCTCTAGCATTAAAATCTTTAAAAACTTCACGAATTAAACTATCTTTTCCTGAAGTATCCATTCCCTGCAAACACACTAACACTGCATATTTACCATGAGCATAAAGTCGATCTTGTAATTCGCCTAATTGTACACGGGTGGTTTCTAATTCTTTTTCTAATTCTTTTTTTGAAAGATTAAAATCTTCGACACTTTTCTGTTTTGAAAGATCAATTGAAGTTTCAATTTTATAGTCTGAAATAGTAACTCTTTCCATATTCAAATTTATTTAGAAGCAAATAATTTTACATCCTGCTCACTTACTTCCGGGCCACTTAATATTATTAAACGTTCTACTACATTCCTTAATTCACGAATATTCCCTGTCCAATCATACTCTTGTAATAATGCTATTGCTTTTTTTGAAAAATCTTTAATTGTAGTACCCTGTTCTTCAGCAATTTTTTTACTAAAATGTTCAATTAACATCGGAATATCATCTCTTCGATCATTTAATGAAGGAACTTTTATTAAAATAACAGCTAATCGATGGTATAAATCTTCTCTGAAGTTTCCTTCTGAAATTTCTTTTTTAAGGTCTTTATTCGTTGCTGCAATAACTCTAACATCTACCTTAATATCTTTATCACTTCCAACTCTACTTATTCTACTTTCTTGCAAAGCTCTTAGTACTTTTGCTTGCGCAGATAAGCTCATATCGCCAATTTCATCTAAAAAAATTGTTCCGCCATTTGCAGCTTCAAATTTTCCAGCCCTATCACTACTCGCTCCAGTAAAACTTCCTTTTTTATGTCCAAAGAGTTCACTTTCTATTAATTCACTAGGAATTGCAGCACAATTTACTTCAACTAAAGAACCCTTTGAGCGTTGACTCTTTTCATGTAACCAATGAGCAACCAATTCTTTACCTGTTCCATTAGAACCTGTAATTAATACTCTTGCTTCAGTAGGAGCCACCTTCTCAATCATATCTTTTATCTGAATAATAGCAGGAGATTCTCCAATCATTTCATATTTCTTACTCACCTTCTTTTTAAGGCGTGTATTCTCAACTACTAGTTCTTTACTGTCTAAAGCGATACGTACTGTATTCAATAATCTATTTAAATCGGGTGGTTTCGAAATATAATCGAATGCTCCTAAACGCATTGTATTAACGGCAGTATCTAAATCACCATGCCCTGAAATCATTACGATTGGTGTTTCAGGTTTAATTTTTTTTAATGCTTCTAATACTTCAACACCGTCCATTTTTGGCATTTTTATATCACATAAAACTAAATCAAAATCTTCTTTTCTTATGCGCTCAATTCCTACTAAACCATCTTCTGCTTCAGATACATGATAGGTATTATTTTCTTCGGAAAGAATTTTAACCAACACTCTTCGAATCGCCGCTTCATCTTCTATAATCAATATTTTTGACATAAATATTCTTCTCTTTTTTTGAATTAATTTTTCGCTGTTAAGATAGATAGTATTTATAAAACTAAACAGAAGACAGTCTTAAGTTTCTCTTAAAAGTATTTTTATTTTTTCGACTGAAATAAATGCACGTCGCGTTGAGGAAACGGAATAGTAATATTATTTTCTCTAAATAAAGCATCAATTGCATATCTAACATCACTTTTAACAAAAGGCACTTCAAAACTTTTATTTACATAAAAGTATACACTAAAATTTAAAGATGAGTCACCAAAATCTTCAAAAGCCACAAAAGGTTTGGGTTTTTTTAAAACTCCATTTCGCTCGATAACACTTTGTAATAGAAGCGCTGTTACTTTTTCTGTTTCACTTCCATAAGCCACCCCAACTTTTACACACTCTCTTGTAGTTTTTCCATTTTGGGTGTAATTATAAACCGAATTACTTATAAACTTATGATTAGGTATAATTATTATTTTATTATCTCTAGTGACTGCTCTGGTAGTTCTAAGTTTAATTTCAAGCACTTTCCCAACTTTATCTTCCACTTCTACTACATCACCGACCATTAATGATTTATCAAAAATGATTAATATTCCACCTATAATATCTTGAAATAATTCTTGTAAAGCTAGACCCAAACCAACTAAAAGGGCTGCTGAGGCTGCTAAAAATGGAGTAATGTTAATTCCTGTCATACTCAAAATGACAAAAAATACAATAATAAAAGTTACGTAATTAATAAACTTAAAAACACTAAAAAATTTATTCTTATCAATTTCATCTAATTTTCGAGTAAAAAAGATTCGAATCCCCTTTAACACAAAACTAGCTACAAAAATCGAAACAAATAATAAAAGAACAATACCGATAGTTAGATGAATTGTGTTTTCACCTTTTCCAATATGAAATCCAAGATCTAAAAACTCTTTAATAGATCCCCATATATCTTCTTTTACAACTTCTGCTATTTTCTCTGAAACTTCTTGTTCTTGCACGAATATTAATATTTAAGCCACTTTAGCAATTCTTTATAGCTTGCCTTTTTACCATACATTAAAATACCTACACGATAAATTTTTGCTGCAAACCATACTGTGCCTATAAATGTAGCAAATAATATTAGCAATGAAAGGATTTGTTGCCATAAAGGTACACCAAAAGGAATTCGCATTAACATTACTACAGGTGAGGTAAATGGTATAAAAGAAAATATTTGTGAAACTGTACCGTGAGGGTTTTCAATAACAGTGAAAAAGCCAACATAAATACCTATTATTAAAGGCAATAAAACTGGCAACATAAATTGTTGTGTATCCGTTTCACTATCAACAGCAGCACCAATAGCTGCATATAAAGAACTATATAGAAGATACCCTCCAATAAAAAATAATAAAAACATGATTATCAAATTTGCTAAGGGTAAAGCATAAATTTCATAAATAATTGTTTGAAGCATTTCTTGAGAGTTTAATTCTGAATTTTGGACTAGCATTTCTTGCTGACTAGCTTGCACAGCAGTAGGATCTATTCCAAATATTAAAGATACAACTGTGCTTAAAATACCTAATAAAATAACCCAAGCTAAAAACTGTGTTATACCAGCAAGGGAAGTACCAATAATTTTACCTAGAAGTAATTTAATTGGTTTTACTGAAGAAATAATTATTTCGATTATTCTACTTGTTTTTTCTTCTATAACACTTCGCATGATCATGTTACCATAGATAATGATAAACATGAATAATAAATATCCTGCAGCACCTCCAAAGGCAAGTTTTAATATAGAACCTAATTTAGACGTTTCTTGTCCTTGAAAAGTTTCTTGTTTTGTATTGATATAAACACGCAATTCTTTTATTGCTTTTGAATCAATTCCAGCTTCCTTTAGTTTTAAATCATTTACTTTTTCTTCAATTTCATCCTCAATATTTTTCATTACAATAAGCGAAGGTGATTCCGTAGAGAAAAAAACAATAGATTCAGAAAAACCATCAATGTTTTCAACCTTTGGAATATACAATAATCCGTATTTTTCTGATTCTTCCGTATTTATTTTAGCTTCAATTAATGAAACATTAGAAAGTTTTTCAAAATGAATACTTTCCGTATTTTCAAATAAATTGACAAACAATCCACTTTCATCTAATACCTGAATTGTATTTACATTGTCATTATTTAATTGCGATAAGTATGCAACTAATGTAAAAATACCAACCATAATGATTGGAGTTAAAAAAGTCATTATTATGAATGACTTATTTCTTACCTTATTAAGGTATTCTCGTTTTATAATAAGAGGTAGATGATTCATACTACGGAATTAATTATTTTGAACTGTTTCAATAAAAATATCACTAGCCGAAGGAATAACTTCTTTAAAATGGGTTAACATACCTAATGTAGTTAGATAGCTCACTAAATCATTTGAAGAAGCTGTTTCTGAAATCTTAATTTTATACTGCAACTCATTATTAATAGTTTTTAATGAAGTAGGGAGTACTTCAAATTTTTGCTTTAATACCTCATCGATAGAAGCAGGGTTATTTGGAATAATTGCTATCTCGTACATGTTTGATTTATAGGCTCTTTTAATATCTATTAATTTACCATCCAGCACTTTATTTGATTGATGAATCAAAGCAATATGATCGCACATTTCTTCAACAGATTCCATTCGATGTGTTGAAAATATTACCGTCGCACCTTCATCTCGAAGACGCAATATTTCGTCTTTGATTAGATTTGCATTAATAGGGTCAAATCCACTAAATGGTTCATCGAATATTAGCAATTTAGGTTGATGCAAAACAGTGACTACAAATTGTATTTTTTGCGCCATCCCTTTCGATAATTCTTGAATCTTTTTATCCCACCAATCGCCAATTTCTAATCTTTCGAACCAATATTTCAATCGTTGCTTTGCTTCTTTTTTTGTCAAGCCTTTTAACTGTGCTAAATACATTACTTGCTCACCAACTTTCATCGATTTATACAAGCCTCTTTCCTCAGGCAAATAACCAATATGCTTTATATGTTCTGGATGTAAAGGTTCTCCATCTAAAAAAACAGAACCTGTATCTGGCATAGTAATTTGATTAATAATCCGAATTAAAGTCGTTTTACCTGCTCCATTTGGACCTAATAATCCAAAAACACTGCCTTTTGGCACTTCTATAGTTACGTCATTCAATGCTTTAAATTCACCGAAGGATTTTGAAACATTTTTAGCTACTAAGAGATGATTCATATAAACTTTACTTTTTTATAATTTCAATTGCTGATTATTCAGCTAGTTTGATTATTTCAATACTACATTTGTTTGTAAATGAATAACTCTTTTTGTTACACTTTTACAAAAGATATCTTATTTTTAATTTTATAAAATTTACAAATTAACACCTAACCACCTTATTAACAGGATCTAAATTAGTCGTAAAAGCAAAACCCACCCTCAAATTGCTTAAAGGGTGGGAAAAAATTGCTATGAAAAAGAAAATATCACTAATAGCATTAGTGATTCTCAAATATATATAAAATATATTAATTATAGGGGGTTTAAGTAAACATATCTTTAACTTTTTCAAAAAATGACTTGTCTTCCTTTTCTGGATTAGGCTGAAAATTGCTGTCACCATTCATTTTTTCAAAAAATTCCTTTTGTTCTTTATTTAGGGTTTTGGGAGTCCAAACATTTACATGAACTAACAAATCACCCGCTCCATAATTATTTATACTCGGAATACCTTTATTACGTAATCTTAGTATTTTTCCACTTTGAACACCAGTTTCAATTTTAATTCTCACTTTACCAGTCACTGCATCGATCTCTTTTGAGGTCCCTAGTGCAGCTTCGGAAAAACTAATATAAAGGTCATGATGTAAATTATCTCCTTCTCTTTGTAATGTTGGATGTGGTTGTTCTTCTATTGCAACTAATAAATCTCCAGAAATACCATTTCCAGGTGCTTCATTTCCCTTACCTGACACTTTTAATTGCATTCCTTCAACAACTCCTGCTGGAATTTTTATAGAAACTGTTTCTTCTGTAGATAACATTCCATGCGCATCTGCATTGTTTGGCTTAGAGTCAATGGTTTGCCCACTACCACTACAAGTATTACAAGGTGCAGAAGTTTGCATTCTACCTAATATTGTATTCTGGATTCGTGTAACTTGCCCCTGCCCATTACAGGTTGTACATGTTTTATATGTGGTTCCTTGCGCTACCTTTTTACGTTTTACTTTGATTTTCTTTTCAACACCATTTGCAATTTCTTCTAAAGTTAATTTTACACGGATGCGTAAATTACTTCCTTTCATTTGTGCTCGACCTCTGCCTCCGCCAAAGCCTCCAAAGCCTCCGCCTCCGCCTCCACCGAAAATATCGCCAAATTGACTAAAGATATCATCCATATTCATGCCTCCAGCACCACCGCCAAAGCCACCACCACCTCCGCCATTCTCAAAGGCCTGATGTCCGTAACGATCGTATTTAGCTTTCTTATCAGCATCACTTAAAACTTCATAAGCTTCAGCAGCTTTCTTAAATTTCTCTTCAGCTGAAGAGTCTCCAGGATTTTTATCGGGATGAAACTCAATCGCTTTTTTACGGTATGCCTTTTTAATTTCGGTTGCCGATGCATCCTTAGAGATACCTAATATTACGTAAAAATCTTGTTTTGCCATGTTGTATATTATTGACCAATAACTACTTTAGGGTAGCGAATTATTTTATCTCCAATTGCATAACCTTTTTCAATTACGTCAATTATTTTTCCTTTTAATTTTTTATTTGGAGCTGGTATTTGGGTAATTGCTTCGTGATTATCCGCATTAAAAACATCTCCTTGTTTAGTTTCAACAACTTCTAATCCTTTCGATTTTAATGCTTCACGAAGTTTATTGCTTATCAATTCAACTCCTTTAAAATGACTTTCATCACCTGTTTTATTTAATTCATTTAAAGCGCGATCAAAATCATCCAACACAGGTAACATAGATTCTATTACTCCTTGACCTGCTGTTTTATATAAATCAATTCGTTCTCTTGCAGTTCTTTTCTTAAAATTTTCAAATTCTGCAAAAAGACGCAAATTTCTATCTTTTTCCTTATCAAGATCCGCTTGTAAAACTTCTAAAGGATCTGTAGTTTCTTCCTTTGTTTCTTTTACTGTCGAAGCCTCTTTTTCATTCACTTCTGTTTCTTCTGAAACAAACGCTTCTTCCGTTTTATCTTTTGTACTCATCAATGCGTATTTTTTATCGTTTTTTTTAAGGATACAAAAGTTCTGCCATTTCTTTAAAAATGTCAAAATGTCATTGTTTTTTTAAGGCATTCAACAGGTGGATCATACTTTAGAAAAACTCGAATACTAATCCATTTTACTTGCTCTTAGCATTTCTCTTTTTCCAGGAGGCCCAGGCAATCTTTCGACTTTAAATCCAACAACCTGCATTGCACGACGTACGCTACCTTTTGCAGAATAAGTTACCAAAACGCCGTTATGTTTTAATGAATCATACATTTTTTGAAATATCTCTTCTGTCCACAATTCTGGTTGTATTCTAGCTCCAAATGCATCAAAGTAGATAAGATCAAATGTATTTTTATCCTTTATTTCTGAAAAATATTGGTTCCTTTTTATTACCGTGAAATCTGATGCTACTTCGGTCTCAATTTCCCAAGGCGAAGAATGTAAATCTAAAAAATCTTCTTTTGAAGTTTTAAGCTGTTGGCAATAATTTAATTGATTGATTTCAGAACTAACAACAGGATATGCCTCTACTCCAGTATAATGTGTGGTTACCTCTCTTTTTCGTGATTCAATTAAAGTAATTAATGCATTTAATCCCGTTCCAAATCCGATTTCAAGAATATTTATGTTGCTAGATTGAAATTTATTCAGAAAATAAAAAAAGCCCATCTCGATAAAAACGTGATAGGCTTCCTGTATAGCACCATGTCTGGAATGATATTGTTCATCCCATTCTGGTAAGTGAATGGTCGAAGAACCATCAGATGTCGTAATTATTTTACGTTCCAACGCGCTATTGAATTAAAATGAATGAAAATATTTTCATTATTTACATTTTTACTAATACACCATCTGCTTCAAAAGAAAGTGTTTTTTGTACTTCAGTAATTGCTTCAATTTCTTCTTTCGATCTTCCTGCATCTTCAGCATAATGTCTTTGTTCCTCTACTGAAACTTCAGCAACAAAAGCTTTCCCATTAACAACCACTTCTTTTCCAGCAATGTTTTTTGGCATAAAAAAACCATAGTCTTTAAACTTCACCATTGTTTCATCATCACCTAAATCTAAACGCATCCAACAGCCTTTTGCTTGGCAAACTTCATTTACTTTTGCTTCAAATTTAACTATAGCTGTATCTCCTGCTTTTAGCGTCTTATACTTTTCAATTATTTCTAAACTAGACAATGCACCCTCTGCATTAATTTCCGCTCCAAATGGAGCATAGTTAACTTCCTGCATAGCAATCTCTTTAGCTGCAATTTTATCTGAACTTTTATCAGATTTACAAGAGATAATTAGTAATGAAAGGCAAATAACTGCGACTAATTTTTTCATCCTTAATAGTTTTAATTTTTAATGTATATAAACGAATAATATACTACAAAATTAAGATTTTTCCAATTATAAAATACCCTAATTTTTAACTACTTTTGCATTGAATCCAACTATGTATATGAGCTCAATCACACACAAAAATGTTTCTGTAGAAAAAATAACTACTTCAAAAATTGATCAAGTTGATTTTAGCAACTTAGTTTTTGGAAAACAGTTTACAGATCATATGTTTGAATGTGATTATATTGATGGTTCGTGGCAAAATCCTACGATTAAACCATTTGGAAATATCACTCTTTCTCCCGCTGCAAAAGTATTTCATTATGGTCAAGCCGTATTTGAAGGAATGAAAGCCTATAAAGATGATGATAACAAAGTGTGGCTATTTCGTCCTTTAGAAAATTTTAAACGGATTAATAAATCGTCTGTACGTTTAGCTATTCCAGAATTTCCTGAAGATTTTTTCCTTGAAGGACTTGAAACAATACTAAATCTTGACAAAGATTGGATTAAGAAAGGGGAAGGAAATTCATTATACATTCGCCCTTTTGTTATTGCAACAGAAAGTGGAGTTGCTGCAGCCCCTGCTTTAGAGTATAAATTTATGATTTTACTTTCTCCGGTACAAGCGTACTATAAAGGAGAAGTGAAAGTAGTAATCGCACAAAGTTTTAGTAGAGCTGCCGATGGAGGTGTTGGTGCAGTAAAAGCAGCCGGAAATTATGCTGCTCAGTTTTACCCAACAAATCTTGCAAAAGAGCAAGGCTTTGAGCAAGTCATTTGGACGGATGCGAATGAGCATAAGTATCTAGAGGAAGCTGGAACAATGAATGTTTTTTTCAGAATTAATGATACTTTAATCACCGCTCCTAACAACGATCGAATATTAGACGGTATCACTAGAAAAAGTGTCATTTCACTTGCTGAATTAAAAGGTATTTCAGTTGAGGTTCGCCGAATTACGGTAACCGAACTTATTGAAGCTTCTAAAAATGGTTCTTTAAAAGAAATTTTTGGTTCTGGAACTGCCGCTGTAATTAGTCCCGTTTCTGCCTTTAGTTATGACCAGAAGGTATATAACCTTCCAAAAGTGGATGATAGTAATCGTTTTTCTACTCTTTTTAAAACGAAATTGATGGACATACAATATAATAGATCTGAAGATCCATTTCATTGGAGGCATGAGGTGAAATAGCTGTAAGCAAAATTAAAATATTGAATAGTTACTTACCTATTATATGATTTTACTTTTTAATCTTTGACCACCAAGTGTTTATCAAAGGTAATAATGCAGTAGAAATAATTCACCCCTTGTGTTATATCTGTTTGTCAAATAGTTAAGATCAAGTCTATATTCTTTGTTCTAAAAGCGGAGCGGTCTAAAATCGTTATTAAGCAAATATCACTTATCTAAAATTGCTTTAATATTGGGTTTAAAATAATTTGGCCCTTTCAATACTTTTCCATCTTCACGGAAGATAGGTTTTCCGTCTTCACCCAATTTACTCATGTTACTGCGTTGAATTTCATTAAAAACTTCTTCAATTTTTTCTTGCATTCCATGTTCTATGATGGTTCCACATAATATGTATAACATATCACCCAAAGCATCAGCAACCTCAACTAAATCATTATCCTTTGCAGCCTCTAGGTATTCTTCGTTTTCTTCTTTCATTAAGTTGAAGCGGAGCAAGTTTTTCTCTTTATTTAAATTGGCTGTAGGTGAATTTTCACTACCCAAACCAAAGGTATCATGAAATAGTTGTACCGCAGATATTTTATTCTTCATATTAATTGCCCGATAAGTCGGGTTACTTATTAATTAGTATTGTATTTTTGCAGTCATAAAACTACAAATTTATGTTTAGTACTGGGCAGTGGATTTTTGTTATTTTCTTTGTGATAGCATTTGTTATATTTTTAATCATTAGCTACAAGAAAGACAAAAAGGTTCATCAAAAACACTACAAAGGTAGTTTTTGGATTTTAATTGGTTTTATAGCTTTTGTAGGTATTCTTCTTGCCTTAAAATTGTGGTTAAAACCCTAGGCAACACCTATAACATATACAATAATATTCTATACTAAGCAAGTTGCAAGTTCCATATGTTAGTAATAGGTTTATAGAATATACCCTGTATTGGGTATTCTTTTAAACTAACTAAATCTTCATTTTTTAACTATGAAACCAAGCAAAGAAATTATACCCTCAATAATTATGGTCATAACTTGAATAAAAAAAATACTCTTCATTTGGTATTTTTTTTTTGGCATTCTACTTCTTATATTTAACATATAAATAGATGATACGCTATCAACTAACCACTCTTTTATGTTTTGGTTTGAAAAAACCCTCTTTAAATTTTAAAGAGGGTTTTTAATATAAATCTATTACTGTTTCTTAATTTTTAATTGGTAAGAATGTATACTCTTTTTTATAATCCATCATTTGACCAGCAAACGTTTCAGGTTGAATAATGTTGAAACTTTTAATTTCTTCACCTTCCATCACTGGCGTAATTACAGGATTTACAAATCCACTATAAGGAGCAGAAGTAAATTGTTTGTTACGTTCTAAAACCTCCGCATGGATAGTTTGATTTACTTTTACACCATATCCTTCTACAAGCGCCTCAACAGCTTCATAATCTCCTTCAGATTTAATACGTTGTGTTTCACGTAACAACTCTCCAAACAAGCCATGTAGTTTTTCGTAATCATTGATATTAAAATAAGTTTTACCATCTCTAGTTACTTTTTCAATAACATTATCAGCAGCTCCTTTTTCAAAAGCCCAAGCTGAAACCCATTGTCTATTTACCATATGTGATTCTTCAACATCATCTCCTAATTCAAGACGAATCAACTGAGTCATTAAACCATTACGGATATAACCATCATAAGCAGTCATTCCAATACTTTTCCAATCATCTACCAATCCTAATTCTTGAAGTTTTGGATTGTATAAATAATAAAGACCTACTAAATCTGCACGGCCTTCTTCTAACGTAGAAGCATACTTTTTAAGGGTCTCTTTTGTTTCACCTACACCTGGATTTAATTGACCAGAGGCGTGACCAATTACTTCATGTAAAGCAGTGTGTAATTTATCAGAGATCTGTCCGTATTTCTTTTCAAGTTCATATTCTTCGTCATCATTAACAAATTCTTTTAATCTTCCTGAAGAACCTGCATTATTATAGGCATGTATAATGTTTCCTAAAGAAACAGATTTACTACCTACAGTTGAACGTATCCAGTTTGCATTAGGCAAATTAACACCTATTGGAGTACTTGGAGATGCATCTCCAGCTTCACCAGCTACATTTACCACTTTATAAGTAACACCTACTACATTTTTCTTTTTATGATCATCCATTAAAGGTGAATTATCTTCAAACCATTGTGCATTTTCAGATAATACAGCCATTTTTTGAGACATATCAAAATCCTTTATTTGTACCACTGTTTCATAAGAACCTCTATAACCAACTGGATCATTATATACTTCAATAAAACTATTGATATAATCTATATTTCCTTCCGTAGCAGCTGTCCATGCTACATTATAATCGTCCCAAGTTTGAAGGCTTCCTGACTTATAATAGCTAATTAATAGGCCTAGAGCATTTCCTTGTGCTTCATTTTCAGCAACACCATATGCTAATTCTAACCATTTAATAATCTCATCGATTGCAGATCCATATAAACCGCCCGACTTATAAACACGTTCTTTTAATACCCCATTCTCTTTGATAAGTTGTGAATTCAAACCATATGACAGAGGCTTTTCTGAATCTGGTGATTTCATATTTTCATAAAAATTTTCAACATCAGCTGTAGTTACATCTGGTCCATAAAAATTAACCGCAGATAATAATACATTATCAACATCTTTAGTCTTATTAACCTTTTTAGCATCTTTATCATTAAAGATAACATCGAAAGCCTCTCCTTCTAGGGTCGCTTCTGAATCTGCTAATAATTGTTTTAAATAATCTGAAGAAAATTCAGCCTTAATTTTAGCATTTGAATAATGATGATGTATTCCGTTAGAAAACCAAACTCTTTTTAAATAGGTTTCAAAGCTGGTCCAATCTGGAGAAGATTTATCTCCTTTATAATCTGAATATACTTTTTCTAAAGCAGTTCTAATTGCTAAATTATGACGGTAATTTTGATCCCACATAATATCTCTACCAGACAACCCTGCTTGCGTTAAATAATACGCTAATTTTTGTTCCTTTAATGTTAATTCATCCCATCCTCCAATTTCGTAACGTAGAACTTTAATGTCTGCAAATTGCTCAACATTATAATTAAACTTACTTTCATCTGCTTTTGCTTCTGTAGTTTCAGAATCTTTATCCTTATTTCCTTCATTACAGGAATAAAATATAAAAGAAACCATAAGCATACCAATTAAAAATTTGATTTTCATTTTCTTTAAATTTAAATTTTTTGTGTTCACAAATGTAATAAAATAATAGAAGACTCTTTATTGTCCAAGAACAGACGATTAATTACAATAAAGTAATGCCTATTTATACTCATGTATTAAATAATAATTTTCAAAATTGATTACCTTAGCAGCATAACTATAACATATTCCCAATGAAAATTTTTAAATATCTATTTTTCCTTATTTTAATTATTGTCATTGGAGGCGCTATCTATTTTGGCACTCAAGAAAGCAAATATGATATAAAAGATTCCTATACGATCAATGCTCCTATCGATTTAATTTTTAATAAAGTAAATGATTTTAAAGATTGGGAACATTGGGGTCCGTGGAAAAAAGAAGATTCTACTATTGTTTTTAATTATGCTGAAAAAAATGTAGGTGAAGGTGGTTCTTATTCTTGGACAGGAAAAATGGACGGATCTATGACGACCACCAAAGTGATTGAAAACAAAGAAATTCTTCAAGATTTATCTCTTTTAACTCCAGGGGGAGAACGTAACCCAAAAGTGTATTGGAGCTTTGTGGAAGAAGAAGGTGCCACAAAAGTTACTTGGGGTATGCATGGAGAACACACTTTAATAGACAAAGTATTTTATGCGTTTAGCGGAATGGACTTTGAAGGAGACATGCATAAAATGAACATGAGTGGACTTAAAGGTATTGAAACTATTGTTTTAGAAGACATGAAACAATTTTCAGTAGATGTTACAGGGATTTCAGACTATGGAGGAGGTTATTATTTATACCTAACCGCTTCTGCTAAGAAAAGTGATTTAAGAATAAAAATGGGTGCTCTGTTTGGAGAAGTTATGGGGTTTGTTCAACAACATAACCTACAAACAGCAGGCATGCCATTTACAGTTTACAATCAGATAAACGAAGCGAATGGAACAGTAATTTTCTCAACAGCACTGCCAGTAAAAGAAAACATTATCACTCCAGAAGGAAGCAATATTCTATGTGGTTATTTAGAAGCTACAAGTGCAGTGAAAACTGTTTTAAAGGGAAACTACACTCACTTAGATAAAGCATACAATAACGCGAAAAAATATATTAAAGAGCAATATTTAATTGTTGATAGTTCTAAAAATGTGTTTGAAATTTATGCCAATAATCCTGATTTAGTTTCAAATCCAGCAGAATGGATGACTGAAGTTTATATTCCAGTTTTTAAAGATCTAAGAAGTAATCATTCTATTATTTCTGAACAATAATGAAACAACTTCTTTTAGTTTTTTTAGGTGGTGGATTAGGAAGTACTTTAAGATACTGGATTGGAACCTATCTTAATAATTCTCAAAATGGCATCCCATACGGCACCTTTACCGCAAATATTGTAGGCAGTTTGATTATTGGAATTATTCTAGGACTCGCTTTAAAAAATAATTCACTTAGTGAAAATACCATCCTATTTTTAGCGACAGGTTTTTGTGGTGGTTTTACTACGTTTTCAGCATTTGCATATGAAAATCATATATTCCTAAAAGCTGGTGATTTCATGACTTTTGCCATCTATACTTGTGCTAGTTTTATTTTAGGTTTTGCAGCTGTATTTTTTGGAATGTGGCTAGTAAAAGTAATTTAATGATGCCCATAATCTTTCACACCTGCTTCTACCCTAACTAACAAGTCATTTTCTTTAGGCGGAATCGGACAAGAATAGCGATTACTATAAGCGCAATATGGATTATAAGCTAAATTGAAATTAATATATATTGTTTCACTAGTAGGAATATCTAATTCTACATAACGACCTCCACCATACGAACCATCTCCGCTAGTTAAATCTGTAAAAGGCAAAAACAAATACTCGTCTTCAGGGCTTTCAGCTTCACTTGTGCTTTTATATAAATTGAGTGTTAACAGCTCATCATCAATAGAAAAATGTGCTTCTCCATATTTCACATATTCCGGCAACCTGCTTGTAGAGGTTTTCATTAAAAATGGGTTCTCATCTGGAGTTCGTACAAAATCTGCTTTTACATTAAATTTTAAATCAACTGGGTAGAATTCTAGCGATTTAAATGAAATTAAATCTAAGGAATCTAATATGGTGGTTTCTGAGTTTGAAAACTTTTCATTGGCCTCCGTTTGATATTTCTTTACAGCTTTTAAAACCCCTCCATCATCTTGACTAAACACTTGAGAGGCAACTAATATAAGCAGAAACAGCACTTTAAATTGCATAAGTTTTATTTTTAGTAAATATAATTAAAACCCACTGAACTAAATAATTTTAACTTTTGAATCCTACCCAACTATTTTTTTTATTACTTTTCAAATTCAATTAATACAAGGTTATATACCTGTAAACAACAATATGCCGTTTCTTTAGAGAAATGCTGGCGAAGCGCATTGACTATAAAACTATAAATAATATCAAAATCAAAACGTTCGGCATTTATGCCGGAGGTTTTATTTTATAGCAGAACCAATGAAAACAAATTATACAAACTAGCTAGCTTCCTTTCAAGGACTCTCCAAAGAGATTTGGTTTCTTGTCGAGATTCTTCCGAAGAAAAAAAACAGAAACATTCTAACTATATTTGAAGAAGAAATAACTAAAAAGTAAATTAAAAATGAACGACTACTTACCTAATGTTATAAAACAATTTAACTATTATAAAAGTTTAGGAGAAAAAACATTTCTTCAAGTTTCTGAAGAAAAATTGTTTTGGAAACCTAATGAAGAAAGTAATAATATGGCGATTATCGTTAAACATATGTCGGGTAATATGTTATCTAGATGGACTGATTTTTTAACTTCAGACGGAGAAAAAGATTGGAGGAATCGAGAAGCTGAATTTAATAATGATATTAGTACAAAAGAAGAATTATTGTTGGTTTGGGAAAAAGGATGGTCCTGTTTGTTTGATACTCTTACTACTTTAACTCACGATGATCTTTCAAAAGAAATCTATACTCGTAACATGGGGCATTCTGTGACCGAAGCAATAAATCGTCAATTATCTCATTATGCATATCATATTGGCCAAATTGTTTTTTTAGGAAAGTTGATTACTGATTCAAATTGGGAGATATTATCCATTCCGAAAGGTGAATCAAACAATTACAATAAAAATAAATTTAACAAACCGAAACGAAAAGAACATTTTACGGATGACTTATAATATCTTTAGCATACGAGTGTTGAAAATATATGGTTTTTTGAAAAAGTGAACCTTTTTAGTATGCTTTGTCCTCATAAATTCAAGGCATATAAAACGCGCATGAATTTAATCACTGCAAAAAGCAAGAGTATATTTATTTTGAAGAAGACAGTGCTACTAAAGTATATCTTATAGAAAAAGGGAAAGTAAAAATCGGCTATTATACTGAAGATGGTAATGAGGTAATAAAAGCGATACTTGCAAAAGGGGAACTGTTTGGCGAAAAAGCAATATTAGGAGAAGAAAAAAGAGAAGAATTTGCAAAATCAGTCGACAATAACACTTCCATTTGTCCCGTCGATGTCGATACTATGCATGACTTAATGCGTGATAATAAACCTTTCAGTTTTAAAATTTATAAACTCATTGGTTTCAGAATAAAACGCTTAGAAAGAAGACTAGAACTTATCATATTTAAGGATACTAAAAATCGTTTAATAGAATTCTTAAATGAACTTTGCCATGATTATGGATATGATTGTGAAAAAACTGGAAATAAAATCATTAATCATCCTTACACTCAAAAAGAGATTGCCTCTTTAATTGGCACTTCTAGACCTACACTAAATGTTTCTTTAAATGAACTTAAGGAAGAAAACTTCATAGATTTTAACCGAAATCAGATTACACTATTTAAAAACTTTGCTTAGTGTTAGCTAGCTAACATTTCAGAACAAATTCATCATTTACATTTGTAGTATAATATTAAAACAAAAAAAAATGATGATTAGAGAAATGTTTTTAGCTTTATCTATGATAGGCTTAATAGCGACCTCTTGTAGTAGTGATGATGACAATACACCAACTGCTGCAAATTTGACCTTAAACCTTAGTGGCTTAGAAGAATTAGGAAATGATTTTAGATATGAAGGATGGATTATAGTTGATGGAAGTCCTGTTTCTACGGGAGTGTTTTCAAGTGTAACTTTTCCAAAATCTTTTACTGTTGATGCAACTCAATTAGCAGCAGCAACTACTTTTGTTCTTTCAATAGAACCTGCTGTAGATAGTGATCCTGCTCCAGCAGCAACAAAGATCTTAGCTGGAGACTTTTCAGGAAGCTCAGCAAATGTAGGATTAGCGCCCGTTATTGCGAATGGTGATTTAAATACTTCTTCAGGAACTTTCTTTTTAAGAACTCCTACGGACGAATTACCTAACTCTAACAATGGAAATGACCAAAACGGAGTTTGGTTTGGTATTCCGGGAGCTCCAGTTCCAGGAGAAGATTTCTTTAACAATGCACCTTCAGGATTTAGTTTTCCTTTAGATGTTAGAGGAAGAACCGTTGTTATTTCAATTGAACCTTCACCTGATAATAGCCCTGCTCCTTTTGCAATAAAACCATTAGTGGGTAATGCTGTTCAAGAAACTGCTCCTTCAACTCATTCACTTGATGTGAACATTGCTTCATTCCCAGCAGGAAGTGTATCGAGATAGAAAAAGAAAAATAATTTAATGTTAGCTGAAAAAGGTATGGTTTTTATAAACTATGCCTTTTTTTATCTAATTTTATTTATAGGAGCATTTTCAATTACATTCGATAATACAATTTGAGTTTTGGTTTCACCATAACTTATTAATTTATCTATAAACTGTTCAAGATGTTTTTGATTTTTTAATACAACTTCCATTACTATATTTTCATTCCCTGTAATCCGATAACAATTTAGTACTTCATCATACGATTTTACAATTTGCAAAAAAGGCTTTAATTTCCCCATAAATGCTCTAATTGTAATGATGGCATTTAATTGATAACCGACTTCAAAAGGAGAAACCATGGTTTTATACCCGGTAATAATTCCTAAATCCTCCATTTTCCTGATTCGTTCTGATACTGCTGGTGAACTAATTCCAACATTCCTACCTATTTCTGCATTTGATTGCCTAGCATTTTGCTGTAGACATTCTAATATTTTCCAATTTAACAAATCAACACTCATTTTAAAGTAAATTACCCGTTATATAAATATAATTAAAGCAAATATACATATTTACTTTAATATCTAAAGTAAAATGTCTCGAATTGTAATTATTTTTACATTGCATTGAAAAAGGAAAAATGGTACCTCAAACATCTAATAACCTACCTATATCACCTATCTTAAAGAAGGCTTTAGATATTTTTACGCTCTCACGTTATATTTCAGATAATCTGATTTATGATTTAGCGCCTTTACGAAAAAATGGTAGTGAAGATCCGAATATATACTTTACGGGAGATATAGTACAACAATCTATTTCATTGGCTCCAGAAATTTTAAAAGCTGAAAGCAAAGTTTTTTCAGAAGATAAGCATAAACATGTTGAGTCATTATCACAATTAACCCATGTACTTTACAATAATTGTGAACGCCTTGAAAAATCAAATTCAAGAGGAAAAGAGTTTTTACCTTTACTTCGAAAAGAATTAAAGAAATTTAAAAAATTGCAACGTATTTGGATGTTGACTTTGTAATAATTTACAAACTACATATTACGTCTGTATTGCCCACCAACTTCAAATAAAGCATTGGTGATTTCCCCTAAGGTACATCGCTTACAAACTTCCATTAAAGCTTCAAATATATTTTGATTCGTTACCGCTCTTTGTTGTAAATCATTTAATAATTCAACTGCTTGTTTTTTATTAGAAGCATGAATATTTTCAATGACTTTAATTTGATATTGCTTTTCTTCTTCTGTAGCACGAATTACTTCTCTTGGAATTACCGTTGGAGATCCTTTACTACTTAAAAATGTATTTACACCAATAATTGGAAATTCACCATTGTGTTTCAATGTTTCATAATACAAGCTTTCTTCTTGTATTTTACTACGTTGATACATGGTTTCCATAGCTCCTAACACACCACCTCTTTCAGTAATACGATCAAATTCTTGTAATACTGCATCTTCTACTAAATCGGTTAATTCTTCAATAATGAAAGAACCTTGTATCGGATTTTCATTTTTAGCCAATCCTAATTCTTTATTAATAATTAACTGAATAGCCATCGCACGACGCACACTTTCTTCCGTAGGAGTTGTAATAGCTTCATCATACGCATTAGTATGCAATGAATTACAGTTATCATTAATCGCATATAATGCTTGAAGCGTTGTACGAATGTCATTAAAGTCAATTTCCTGAGCATGTAATGAACGTCCAGAAGTTTGAATATGATACTTCAACATTTGCGCTCTTTCGTTCGCTCCGTATTTTAATTTTAAAGCTTTTGCCCAAATTTTTCTAGACACTCGACCAATCACTGAATATTCTGGATCGATACCATTACTAAAGAAAAATGAAAGATTCGGGCCAAATTTATTGATGTCCATTCCTCTCGACAAGTAATACTCTACATAGGTAAATCCGTTCGCTAACGTAAAAGCTAATTGCGTAATTGGGTTGGCTCCAGCTTCAGCAATATGATATCCCGAAATAGAAACCGAATAGAAGTTTCTAACTTGTTTTTCTATGAAATATTCTTGAACATCACCCATTAATCTCAGGGCAAATTCCGTAGAGAAAATACAAGTGTTTTGTGCCTGATCTTCTTTTAAAATATCTGCTTGAACCGTACCTCTAACCTGTGTTAATGTTTCAAATTTTATTTTGGTATACACTTCTTCTGGCAATACTTCATCTCCTGTAACCCCTAAAAGCATTAATCCAAGACCATCATTTCCTTCAGGAATTTCACCGTTGTATTGTGGACGGTCTATTCCCTTCATTTTGTAAATGGCTTTTATTTTTGCCTCCACCTCTTTTTCAAGCTTGTGTTCTTTAATATATTTTTCACAATTCTGATCAATGGCAGCATTCATGAAAAATCCTAACAACATTGGTGCTGGTCCGTTAATTGTCATACTAACCGAAGTCATCGCATGACTTAAATCGAAGCCAGAATATAATTTTTTAGCATCATCTAAACAACAAATTGAAACTCCTGCATTTCCTATTTTTCCGTAAATATCGGGGCGTAGATCTGGATCGTTTCCATATAAAGTCACACTATCAAAAGCGGTAGATAAACGTTTTGCAGGCAATCCCATACTTACATAATGAAAACGTCTATTGGTACGTTCTGGACCACCTTCCCCTGCAAACATTCGTGTTGGATCTTCCCCTGTTCTTTTAAAAGGATATAACCCTGAAGCAAAAGGAAACTCGCCTGGCACATTTTCTTGCAATACCCAACGTAAAATATCTCCCCATGCTTGGTATTTAGGCAAGGCTACTTTTGGTAATTGTAAATGAGATAATGACTCGGTATGTGTGTCTATATTAATTTCTTTATTACGAACTTTAAAAGTATATACTGGTTGTTTATAACGATTTACTTTCTCATCCCAACCTGTGATAACTTCCCAATTATAAGGATCAAGATTTAATTTTACACGATCAAATTCAGAAATTAATAGTTTAATAAAACCTGCATTGTCATCCTGAACTTGTTTCAGGATCTCATCAATATTAAGTCCTGTTTTTTCTAAAAATGAGATCTCGACTGCGCTCGATGTGACATTTGCCACAGAACAAATTGTTTTATAGATTCCGAATAACTTTTGTGCTACTTCAACTTGAGTATCTACATTTTTATCATAGCCTCTATTGCTTTCAGAAATTTCAGAAAGGTATCTAGTTCGCGCTGGTGGAATCACAAATATTTTTTCAGACATTTCATCTGAAACTGTAAATGTTGATATTAAATCGGTCTTTGTTTTTTCAACCAATTTATCCATAATAGCACTATACAACGTGTTCATTCCTGGATCATTGAATTGAGAAGCAATGGTTCCATATACAGGTAAATTATCTTGATGAACATCCCAAAGATTATTATTACGCATGTATTGTTTCTTTACATCACGTAAAGCATCTAGAGATCCTCTTTTATCGAATTTGTTGATGGCAACAAGATCGGCAAAATCTAACATATCGATTTTTTCCAACTGAGTCGCTGCGCCAAATTCTGGTGTCATTACATATAGTGAAACATCACTATGTTCTATGATTTCTGTATCACTTTGACCAATTCCTGAAGTTTCTAAAATTATAATATCGTATTGCGCCGCTTTTAAAACTTCAATGGCTTCTGAAACATATTTAGACAATGCCAAATTACTTTGACGTGTAGCTAAACTACGCATATATACTCTTGGTGAGTTGATTGCGTTCATTCTAATTCGATCTCCAAGAAGTGCTCCTCCTGTTTTTCTTTTTGAAGGATCTACTGAAATAATTCCTATTGTTTTCTTTGGAAAATCAACTAAAAAACGACGTACCAACTCATCCACTAATGATGATTTTCCTGCACCTCCAGTTCCTGTAATTCCTAAAACAGGGGTTTGTGAAGTTTTATTTTTCTTATAAATTTTCTGTAAGGTTTCTTTGGCAATTTCAGGGAAGTTTTCAGCAGAAGAAATCACTCTTGCGATAGCACCAGCTTCCTTATTAGCTAACTTATCAAATTCGCCATTTAATGAATCGCCAATTGGAAAATCAGATCTTTCAACTAAATCATTAATCATTCCTTGCAACCCTAATTCTCTTCCATCATCTGGCGAATAAATTCGGGTAATCCCGTAATCTTGTAATTCTTTAATTTCTGAAGGAAGAATCACTCCGCCTCCACCGCCAAAAATCTTGATATGCGTAGCTCCTCTTTCTTGCAACAAATCATACATGTATTTAAAATACTCATTATGACCTCCTTGATATGATGTCATTGCAATTGCGTTGGCATCTTCTTGAATAGCGGTATTTACTACTTCTTCCACACTACGATCATGCCCTAAGTGTATTACCTCAACTCCTGTTGACTGTATGATACGGCGCATAATATTAATGGCAGCATCATGCCCATCAAAAAGGGAAGCTGCAGTAACGATACGCACTTTATTTTTAGGCTGATATGGAGGAATTTGTAGCATGTATAATTTATATGGTTTTTAGTAGCGCAAATTTACGAAATATTCAAAAAAGTAAGGTTAATAATATTGTATTTATAAAAACTACAATCCAAATACATCTCCCTCTCTTGCAAATCTGAATCCTAATTTTTGAATACTATCTCTTAAAGGATGCGTATTTTTAATGGTTGGGTTTGTATGATTAAAATGAATGAAATGAATTTTGTTTTTGGTTTTTATAGATTCATTCTCAAATAATGTAGTAGTTTCAGTTGTAAATGGGTGTGGGATTTTACTCATATCTCTTTTTAATTCCCCATCCTTAAAGAAAGAGGCATCTAAAAAAGCATAGTCTACTTTTTTAACTTCAGCTACAATATCTTTTTCCCATTTATGCCATTTATTAATATCTGGAATAAACAATGCTGTTTTATTATTTCCAGTTATTATATAACCTACCGTTTCTGAAAATTCATCTCTATGGGGCACTAACACTGGCGTAACTTTTAACGCTGTATTTAACACTATTGTTGAATCCTTTTGAAGTTTTTTAAGTTCTATATTATTAAATGCTACTAATTGGCTCCAAGGTCCATTTTCTTGTAAATAAGTTTTCATTCTTGGCATTGCATACACAGGTATGTTGTTTCCTCCTAAGGCTTCAAACCCAAAATACATTAATCCAGTATAATGCCCCATATGAGCATGTGTCAAGAACACTCCATCTATGACATTTCCAGTATCTAAATGCTGCGTTTTTAAATGCTGTAATTGCTGAGTTATATCTGGTGTTGCATCAAAAAGCCATTTCTTTTGATTTTTTAAATCTACCAAACCCAAACATGAAATTAATTTTTTCGGTTCTTTATTTGTATAAAATGCATTGCAACATTCTTTTTTACAATCTATTTGTGGAAATCCAGCATCTTGGGCAATTCCTAACACTGTGATATATTGATTTGGCTTTTCAATTTTCTTTATTTTCACATCGGAATTACAACCAAACAAAAAAAAGACAACGATAAGTACTTGGAATGATATTTGAATTGATTTCATAATAACTATATCTTTGCTAAAGATAAAAAATATGTCCCATGATAAAAAAAATAATCGCCCTAGTTCTGGTTTTCAACCTAACTGCATGCGCTGAATTACAACAAGTAGTAAATAACTTGCCCACTGAAACGGGATCGAACCCATTAGATATTGCAGGAGGTTTACGACAAGCTCTTGATCTTGGAATTGACAAACAAGTATCGAAACTAACTCAGAGAGATGGTTTTTATAAAAATGAATTAGTAAAAATATTACTACCTGAAGAATTACAAAAAGTTGACAAGGCTTTACGTAATATTGGACTAAGTAGTCTTGCTGATGATGGTTTAAGGGTTATTAATCGTGCAGCAGAAGATGCAGTAAAAGAAGCAACTCCTATTTTTATAAATGCAGTGAAAGACATCACATTTTCAGATGCTAAAAATATCTTATTAGGAAATGACAAAGCAGCCACTAATTATCTTCAAAACAAAACGAATACAGCTTTATACAATAAATTTAATCCTGTAATTAAAAATTCATTTGGAAAAGTGGGTGCAGATCAAATTTGGACCAATATTATTAATCGTTATAATTCAATTCCTTTTGTAAATCAAGTGAATCCAGATTTAACTGATTATGTAACCAATCAAGCATTAAAAGGAGTGTATAAGATGATTGCTGTTGAAGAAAAAAATATTAGAGATAAAGTTTCTTCAAGAACTACCGCGTTGTTAAAACAAGTTTTTGCAATGCAAGATTAATGCAAAGATTTAAAATAGGTAAAGGCATCTTTTAAACGAGAGCCATACCAACTAAAATATTCACCATCTACTAAAAGCACTTCTTTTTGAAGTGCTTTTTTTAGTTCAGTAACATCTTCATTTTTGAATGGATAGGGTTCTGAAGAAAGTAATATAACCTCTGCTTCTTTTAAACGTTCTAAGGTAATTTCGGGATATCTTGAAGATTCATTTTCAAGTATATTTTCAAATTTATTTAGTTTTAGAATATCATTGATAAATGTTTGCTTTCCCACGGCCATAAAAGGGTTTTTCCAAATAAGATATGCCACTTTTTTAGATGAATTATTTTTCACAAACGCTTCAAATATTTTTCTTTCAGAATTGATTTCAGAAATTAAAACAGAAGCTTTTTCAGAAGTATTTAACACCTTTCCTAATTGAAGTATCATTTCAAGACTATCCTCAAGCGTTAAAATATTACTCACCCAAACAGGGGCGATTTTTTGAAGATCTTCTACCATTTCGAAGGTATTTTCTTCTTTATTACAAATAATTAAATCTGGCTTACCCTTTTCTATTCTATCGTAATGAACATTTTTTGTTCCCCCAACTACTGCTATTTCTTTTCTCAAGTTCTTTGGGTGAACACAAAATTTGGTAATCCCTACAAGAGATTCTTTTAATCCTAGATCTACCAATAATTCAGTTTGTGAAGGCACCAAAGAGATAATACGTTTTGGTGTATCTGTAAGCGTAATTGTTCTATTAAGTTGGTCTTTATAAACCATTGATAATTTCCTCCATTTGAGCTTGAAGGTGTTTTGCTTCCCGAGAAGCAGCTTCAGCAAAATCTAAATCGTTTGAAGCATAAATAATTCCTCTAGATGAGTTAATTAACAAACCAATGTCTTTAGTGATTCCATAATGACAGACGTCTTGCAGGTTACCTCCTTGTGCACCTACACCAGGAACTAACAGAAAACTAGTGGGAACAATTTTCCTGATTTCTTTAAAGTATTCAGCTTTGGTCGCTCCGACTACATACATTAAGTTTTGACTATTTTTCCAAGATTTTGAAGTTTCTAATACTGTTTTATATACTTCGGTGTTATTGATTTTTTGGGTTTGAAAATCGAATGCACCTTGATTAGAAGTCAATGCTAATAAGATGGTATGTTTTTCTTCAAAAGCTAAAAATGGTTCAATTGAGTCCTTTCCCATATAGGGAGCAACTGTAACTGAATCGAAGCCTAAATCTTCAAAAAAGGCTTTGGCATACATCGAAGATGTGTTTCCAATATCTCCACGTTTTGCGTCTGCGATCGTATATATTTCTGGGTAATTTGCATTTAAATATTGAATGGTTTTCTCAAGAGATTTCCATCCTTTTAAGCCATAAGCTTCATAAAAAGCTGTGTTCGGCTTATAAGCAACAGCAAGGTGGTGCGTTGCATCTATAATTGCTTTATTGAATTCGAAAATTGGATCTTCTTCGTTCAATAAAAAAGAAGGGATTTTTTTAATATCAACATCTAATCCAATACAAAGAAATGAGTTCTTCCTTCTTATTTCAGAAATTAATTGTTGTGTGGTCATAATTAAAACGTTTCTCCTGTCTCTTTCAGTTTTTCAGTATTATTCACCAATTGTAATTCGTCAATAATCTTTTGAATATCTCCATTGATTATATTTCCTAAATCGTATAAAGTCAAATTGATTCTATGATCGGTAACTCTCCCTTGTGGATAATTATAGGTTCTAATTTTAGCTGAACGATCTCCACTAGTTACCATAGAACCACGTTTTATGGCATCTTCGGCTTGTTTCTTCGCTAACTCCATATCATACAGTCTAGAACGAAGTACTTTAAACGCTTTCTCTTTATTTTTATGTTGAGATTTCTGGTCTTGACATTGCGCTACTAAACCAGTAGGAATGTGTGTTAAACGTACCGCAGAATAGGTTGTATTTACAGATTGACCTCCTGGACCTGATGAGCAAAAGAAATCGACTCGAACTTCCTTTGGGTTTATTTCTACATCAAATTCCTCAGCTTCAGGAAAAACCATAACTGTAGCAGCACTGGTATGAACTCTTCCTTGAGTTTCTGTTTGAGGAACACGTTGCACACGATGTACACCCGCTTCAAATTTTAAAACGCCATACACATCACTACCTTCTATCTCTAATTGAATTTCTTTAAATCCACCATTCGTACCTTCACTGAAGTCTACTACACTCGTTCTCCAACCTCTACCTTCACAATATTTAGTATACATTCTAAAAATATCTCCCGCAAAAATACTCGCTTCATCGCCACCAGCACCTGCTCTAATTTCCATTACAGCATTTTTAGCATCTTCAGGATCTTTAGGAATCAATAAAAACTTAATCTCCTCTTCTAGCTGCGGAATCCTAGTTTTAGCATCATCCATTTCCATTTTTGCCATCTCAACCATTTCGGCATCACTCCCATCTTTAATAATTTCTTCAGCTTCTTCAATGTTATTCGTAAGAGAAATATATTCTTCTCTCTTTTTCATTAATTTATTTAGGTCTTTATATTCCTTATTTAACTGAACATATCTTTTTTGATCGGTAATAATATCGGGCTGAATGATTAAATCACTCACCTCATCAAAACGTTGTTTTACTATTTGAAGTTTTTCTAACATAGATTCCTTATAATCGTGCGAAATTACAATATTTTAGAGAATTTTATAGGTAGTTCTATGTATTAGATTATTAACTATTTAATTCTAAATGATCTTCTTTAGCAGTGTCTATTAGAAAAGTAAAAGAACCATTGCGCTTCCATTTATAAAAATAAAATGGATATTACTTAATGCCATACTTTTAATTATATCTATTAAGATATAAATTAAATAAACAGTAATACTAAAAGCTCCCCATAAGATGAGAAAATTATATAATAGGGATAAAATAGTAATGGAATACAGCCTATAACAGCTTTATAAAGGGTAGGGCTAGCTTCGCTATGGAAATATACCCCAAATGAAAATAGAATACACTTCAAAGAAGGCTAGTAAATAAATGTTCCAAACTCACTTTGAATAGTTAATTTTTTAGCATCAGAAGCTTCAACTCGGCCTACAATTTTTGCGTCTACATTAAACGATTTTGAAATTTCAATAATATCATTTGCATACGCTTCTGGAAGATAAATTTCCATACGGTGCCCCATATTAAAAACTTGATACATTTCTTTCCAATCTGTCTTACTCTCTTCCTGTATTAATTTAAAAAGTGGTGGCACTTCAAATAAATTATCCTTTACAATATGAAGGTTTTCGACAAAATGAAGAATTTTTGTTTGGGCTCCTCCACTACAATGAACCATTCCATGAATGTCTTTATTGGTATATTTTGAAAGAATTTTCTTAATAATAGGCGCATAGGTTCTTGTTGGAGATAACACTAATTTTCCAGCATCTAAAGGACTATTAGCTATAGCATCTTGCATTTTTTTTGAACCAGAATACACTAAGTCATCTGGCACAGCATGATCAAAACTTTCAGGGTATTTTGAAGCAAGTTCTTTATGAAAAACATCATGTCTAGCAGACGTTAATCCGTTACTTCCCATTCCTCCATTGTATTCAGTTTCGTAAGTTGCTTGTCCAGAAGAAGACAATCCTACTATAACATCGCCTGGTTTAATATTTGCATTATCGATTACTTTACTTCGTCCCATTCTAGCAGTTACGGTAGAATCAACAATAATAGTTCGTACTAAATCTCCCACATCAGCTGTTTCACCACCGGTTGAGTGAATATCAACTCCAAAACCTTTAAGGTCTTTTATAAGCTCTTCGGTTCCATTTATAATTGCAGAAATCACCTCTCCTGTAATGTTATTTTTATTTCTTCCAATAGTTGAAGACAACATAATATTATCTACAGCCCCAACACATAAAAGATCATCTAGATTCATGATAAGAGCATCTTGAGCAATTCCTTTCCAAACTGAAATATCACCCGTTTCTTTCCAATACATATATGCCAATGAAGATTTAGTTCCTGCTCCATCTGCGTGCATAATCAAGCAATAATTTTCATCACCCGTTAAATAATCAGGCACTATTTTACAAAATGCTTGTGGAAATAATCCTTTATCAACATTTTTAATTGCGTTATGTACATCTTCTTTTGAAGCAGAAACACCTCTTTGGGCATATCGTTTTGAAATATCTTGACTCATAGGACAAAGGTAAAAAAATAAAAAACCTCACGATATAAACGTGAGGTTTTAAATAATTATATTATTTAGTAAATAACAATTCTCTGTATTTTGGTAATGGCCAAATTTCATCATCTACCAGCAATTCTAACTTATCACAGTGATATCTAATCTCCTCGAAAAAAGGCTTTACATTATCGCAATAGGCAGCAGCTCGATTCTCAGAATCATCCATGCTATTTGCTTTCTTACGCTCATTGATCATATCTGTAATTCCTTTATTAATTTTTGAAATATGCAATGATATTTGCTCAATTAATTGCATTTGCTCTTTAGAATGCAACTTAAATTTATCACCATAAATATTTTTAAGTCCTTGCACATTTTCTATTAAAATATTTTGATACTTAATTGCGGTAGGAATTACATGATTTCTAGCAATATCACCTAATACACGGCTTTCAATTTGAATACGCATCGCATATTCTTCAACTTTAATTTCATAACGTGCTTCAATTTCTACCTTACTCATAATCCCAAGGTCCACATATAAAGCAATGTTCTTTTTAGTTATTTTAGGCTTTAAAGCAGTTGGAGTCGTTTTATTATTACTTAAACCTCTCTTTTTTGCTTCTTTTTCCCAAGCTTCACCATAACCATCACCTTCAAAAAGAATTCGTTTTGAATCTTTAATATATTCTCTCAGTACATTAAAAATCGCATCATCTTTCTTCATTTTCTTATCAGCAATCAATGCATCAACACTGGCTTTAAAATCTATAAATTGTCTTGCAACAATCGTATTTAAAACAGTCATTGGATTAGCACAGTTGGCTGTTGATCCTACCGCACGAAACTCAAATTTATTACCTGTAAATGCAAATGGTGAAGTACGGTTACGATCTGTATTATCTAATAAAATCTCTGGAATTTTACCAACCACATTTAACTTTAAATCTGTTTTTTCTTGTGGAGATAGTTTACCATTCGTTACTTTTTCAAGTTCATTTAAAACCTCTGTTAATTGCGAACCAATAAATACTGAAATAATCGCTGGCGGAGCTTCATTAGCTCCTAAACGATGGTCATTGTTTGCACTAGCAATAGATGATCTTAATAATTCTTCATATTCATTAACCGCTTTTATTGTATTAATAAAGAATGTTAAGAATTGAAGGTTTTTCATAGGTGTACTTCCAGGACTTAATAAGTTTACTCCTGTATTTGTACTTAATGACCAGTTATTATGTTTTCCACTTCCATTAATTCCTGCAAAAGGTTTTTCATGAAATAACACTTTAAAACTATGACGGTCTGCAACTTTCTCCATAATATCCATCAACAGAGAATTGTGATCGACCGCTAAATTTGCTTCTTCAAAAATAGGTGCTAACTCAAATTGATTTGGAGCTACTTCATTATGACGCGTTTTAACAGGAATACCTAATAGCATACATTCTGTTTCTAAATCACGCATATAATTTAATGCTCTTGAAGGAATTGATCCAAAATAATGATCATCTAATTGTTGTCCTTTGGCTGAAGCATGACCTAATAGTGTTCTTCCAGTTAAAGCGATATCTGGTCGAGCAGCAACTAATGCTTTATCTATTAAGAAATATTCTTGTTCCCAACCAAGAGTAGCAATAATCTTTGTAATATTTTTATCGAAATATTTAGCAACATCGGTTGCTGACTTATCTAATACTTGAAGTGAACGAAGTAAAGGTGTTTTATTATCCAATGCTTCCCCTGTATAAGCAACAAAAACTGTTGGAATACAAAGTGTAGTACCATATATAAATGCAGGAGATGTAGGATCCCACGCTGTATAACCTCTTGCTTCAAATGTATTTCGTATTCCACCATTTGGAAAACTAGATGCATCTGGCTCTTGCTGGACTAATTGCCCACCACCAAACTTTTCTATCGCCTGTCCACCTTCTACAGTTTCAAAAAATGCATCGTGCTTCTCTGCCGTTGTACCTGTTAGTGGTTGAAACCAGTGAGTATAATGAGTTGCCCCTTTTGAGATAGCCCATTCTTTCATACCTGTAGAGATATGGTCTGCTACACTTCGTTCGATTTTAGATCCATTTTCAACAGCTCCCATCACACTTTTAAAAGCGTCTTTGGTTAAAAACTGTCTCATAGCATGCTCATTGAAAACGTTTTCTCCAAAAATTGAAGAACGTCTTGCTGGCTCATTTACTAAAACTGTTTTTCGGTTGAATGTTTCTTTTAATGCTTGAAATCTTAACGTAGCCATAAAATTATTATTTATACAATTTAAAGCGCAAAAATATAATTTTTTACATATACCCCCTATTTTTTTAGGGGTATTTATTAAATATTTGATTTTTTTTTATCAACACCCCCTCTTTTATTGTTGAAAAGTTAATTATGAAGAAAATATCAAGCCGATAAAAACTGCATAAGAAACAAATAATATAATTCCTTTATACCTACTTAATATATATCGTTTTGGTAAAAAAGCTAAAGGGATGATGGCTCCTGAAAAAGCTAACATCCAGAAAATATCACTAGTTAATACTTGTTCACTAACCACTGCAATAGGCTGGATAATAGCTGTAATTCCTAAAACTGATGCTATATTAAATATATTTGAACCTATAAGATTCCCTAATGATATTGCTTTTTCTTTTTTAAGCGCTGCTATTACGGATGCTGCCAATTCAGGAACACTTGTTCCAATAGCAATCATAGTTACTGCAATTACTCGCTCACTAACTCCCATTAGTTGAGCTAAATCTACAGCTCCTTTTACCAATAGCTCACTTCCACCCCATAGAGCAACACCTCCTATAAGAAGCCAAATGGAAATTTTAAACCCAGAAGTTTTAGAAAGTGACACATTTACCTCATCACTACTAACTTCTTTTGGTTCACGAGATTTTTTTGCCCTTGAAATTATAACCCATAAATACACAACTAAAGCAAGCAACAAACAGATCCCTTCTACACGAGTAATTATCTTTCCTGAATTTAAAATAAAATACAATGCCACAGAAAGCAGCATCATAAAAGGCCAATTAATTTTGTAAAAATCTTTATCTATTTCTAGTGAAGATATAATTGCTGTGATTCCTAATACCAATCCAATATTTGCAATATTAGAACCTATTACATTCCCTAATGAGATATCTGAAAAACCATCTAAAGCCGCTTGAACACTAACCAAAAGTTCTGGCGTAGAGGTTGCAAATGAGACAACCGTAAGTCCAATTACCATTTTTGAAATATGCAATCTAAATGATAAAGCCACGGAAGAGCGCACTAAAAATTCACCTCCTACCACTAATAAAGTTAATCCTAAAAGGATAAATACTACACTCATTATTAACATTAATTTGTTGCGAAGATACTATTTTTAAGCACATTCCATCTTTCTAACCACTATGTTTCTTGCATATTTATTTAACATATAACTATAAATATAGTTATATAACTATTTAATTAGTTGCATAACTATATTTATAGTTATATGTTTGTTGAAACAAAAGATAAAATTATATATGGAGCAATTAACTAATAAGGAAGAAGAAGTCATTCAAGCATTATGGAGCATTGAAAAAGGCTTCGTGAAAGACATCTTAGCTGAGCTTCCTATAGGCAATCATTACAATACCGTTTCTACCATTGTAAGAAATCTAGAAGATAAAGGCTATGTATCTTATCATGCTTTTGGGAAAACCCATCAGTATTTTCCCATTATCTCTAAAGAAACATATAGCAGTCAATTTATGAACATTGCTTCGCAGCGCTTTTTTAATAGTAGCTATAAAAATATGGTCTCCTTTATTGTTGAAAATGAAAATATTAGCGCAAAAGAACTTAGAGAAATATTAAAAAGCATCGAAAAAAAGGAATAACACTAAACACTTATATATCTAATAAAACCGGCTGCAATCCTGAGCTTGATCTAAAGTATTTAGCACTCCGAAAAGAGGAACTATTTACCGCTAAAGGACACTTTTAATTGACTGAATTATGAGGGTGACAAAAAATTAATATCCCTTATTCTTTTAATTGTATTTTTACCCCATGAAAAAGCAATTTTTTAAATCCCTAGCAAATTTCAACAAAGCAATATTACCAAGTTTAACAAAAAGGAGAGTCGATTTGGCCAAAGCTAAGAAATGGCAAATATTACTATTTGGTTATCGCCTTTGGGTGACCAAAAAAGCATTGGATTAATAATTTAATACCGAAGCAATATCATATCCTTTTAATTTATCCTTTCCATTTAAAAAGTCTAAGGTCATAATAAAATTACACTGCACTACAATCCCTCCCTGGCTTTCAATTAATTTACAAACTGCTTCTGCTGTACCACCAGTTGCAAGCACATCGTCATGCATTAATACGCGATCTCCCTTCTGAATAGCATCTATGTGCATTTCAACTTTATCGGTGCCATATTCTAAATCGTACAATTGACTTACAGTGGTAAAAGGTAATTTTCCTGGCTTTCGTACAGGGACAAATCCAACATTTAATTTTTGCGCAATCAAAGTGCCAAAGAAAAAACCACGAGACTCTACTCCAACAACTTTATCGATGTGTTTATTTTTCACTAATTGCAACAATTGACGCAAACATTCTCTAGTTGCTTCTGGACTATTTAAAAGAGGCGCTATGTCTTTAAAGAGGATTCCTGGTTTTGGAAAACCCTGTATGTCGCGAATAAAATTTTCTATCTCTATCATTTATTCAAATCTATTTTGCTGTAAAGGTAAAAAGAAATATATTTGCACCCCATTAAAGGCCACGTGGCGCAACTGAATAGCGCACCTGATTACGGCTCAGGAGGTTGCAAGTTTGAATCTTGCCGTGGTCACTACAAGCAGAAAGTCTATTACGAGAGTAATAGGCTTTTTTATTTTTACAAAACGTCAAAAGCCTGCTTTTGTAAGGAAAGTGAAAACAAAAAAGCAGCCGCCGAAGGCGGATGGACTTTCTATTTGCAAAAGAGAATACAAAAGGACACCGAAGGTAATCTTGCCGTGGTCAAACAAGCAGAAAGTCTATTACGAGAGTAATAGACTTTCTTTTTGTGGTTTGAAACGGAAAAGGGTGGAATATTTTGAAAGTGAAATGCCATAAAAAATAATTTTAGATATTACAATTTAAGAATTAACTTTAAAATATAATGACAATAAAATTGATCATAAAAAAGCCTTACACACAATTTGACTGTTTTTCAAATTAAGTATTCAAGAGTTCATCAACTTTAGCATTGAGGACTAACGAAATAGGTGGTGGAACTATTTAGCTAAGCACAGAATTTGCAAATCCACCAATACCAGATTTAAGCTGATTCACATTTCCATCAAACTCTTCATATGTTTTCAGGACATCTTTCATTAATGTTTTCGGTTCAGTTAACATCATTGAACCGTCTGAAATTTTGCTATTCACCTCATTGTAAAGTGTAGCTATTTCTTCATCATCTTTATTAATCTGTTTATTGAATTCAGCAAGAGATCTACCCAAAGATTGCAATGAATTTGATCTACAACAATCATGAATCAATGCTTTTATATATTCGAGGTTAAATACAATTCCTTTTTATTAAATTAGTAACTTAAAGGAATTATAGACTAGACTCTAGTCAACAATTATCAGATAAAAAATCATGTTGGAATCCTGATTAAATATCTTAATTTAAAAAAAGTAATAAAAGGGTGTAATAATTTATAACTTCTAACACTAACCTTAAAAAACAAGATTTGAGTAACGATTTTTATACATCATCAATTTTACCCTATTCTGGGATAATTATAAAAATTTGTAGGGCATATACTGATTCTCAAGAAGATTTTGAGGATTATTATCAGGAAGTCTGTTTGCAAATTTGGAAAAGCAAGGACAAATTCCGTGGCGAGGCAAAATGGTCAACATGGATTTATAGACTGTCATTAAATATATGTTTAACATTAATTAAAAAGAAGAAAAGAACACGCCAATACTATAGTACCGATACTATAAATAAGAATGAAGATGCTGAAGACAATGCAACTTTTTCTGATGAAGATTTGAGTTATTTATATGAGGCCATTAAACAATTATCTGAAATAGACAGAGCTGTAATTTTACTTTATTTAGAAGAAAAACCAAACAAAGAAATTGCCGAAATAATTGGAACGACACCGAATAATATAGGAGTACGAGTTAACAGAATTAAAGAACGATTAAAAAAAATATTACATGGAAAAATCAATTGAATCAATTTGGAAACAGGGTTTTTTAGACAATAATGCTATGGTAGCACCAAAACTAAATAACCTTTACAATCAAAAGTCTATCCATATTATAGACAAGTTTAAGAGGATGTTTAAAATAAACCTTAATGCACTTATTATATTTTCTTTTTTGGTATTACCGCTTTCTTTTTTGGTGAAAATTCCGGTTATGGGAGTTCTTATGTTTATTCTTTTAAATGTTATAGTTCTCGTTAATAAAAAGGTGTTTAAAGGCTTAAATAAGATCGATAAAAATGTGAGCAGTTATCAATACCTTAAATCTTTCGATGAATGGATGCAAGCTCAAATTTTATTAAATATGAAGATGTCCCGGTTTATTTATCCATACGTTTTTATAGCTATGGTTTCTGGATTTTGGTTTTCTAGTTCAATTCGTGAATCTTTAAATAGAATCTTTGGAAATTATCAACCTTATATGCTATATGAAATACCCGTGTACTGGGTGCTTGTAATACTACTAATAACAATTACTTTAGGAATTTTTGGCGGACGAATTTACAAATGGGATTTGAATTTAGTGTATGGGCGGATCATGAAAAAACTTGCTGAGTTAATTGCAGATATGGAAGATTTAAAAAATATTAAAAATTAATTGTAATATTTTTAGATTTTGAACATTAATCAAATAAAGATTAAACATTATGACAATTATTGAAGCATCTCAGTTTTTTAAAAGGGTATTAAAAGAGACAGATAACAAACGAGAAATAAAAGTGTACAACAGTTTTATTGATATTTTATCAAATTTAAAAACTAGAGATTTAACAGAAGAACAATTTTTGCTAATCAATAACGAGATTAAAACGTTGAATTTAAAATCGAATCCTGAAAATAAGAGGAGGTTTTTTAATAAAAAACTTACTATTTTTAAGCGATTTTTGAAAGATAATTTTTCTTTAATTACAGAGGGTTACTATACAACTTTAGGCATAAGTTTGGGTATGAGCTTTGGAGTTGCTATTGGAGCTAGTTTTGGTGAATCGACAGGAATTGCAATTGGAATTTCGATGGGAATGCTTATCGGATCAGCAATTGGTCGTAATAAAGATTTAGAAGCCGAGAAGAACAATCGGGTGTTAAAAAATAAAAGGTCAAGTTTATAATACTATTTTTTGAAACATAATAAACTACCGTTAAAAGCCTTCTTTTTTTCTGAAGGCTTTTTTTATGTCCCTTTTTTAGAAGAAATGTTTTACTCTTAATTTAATAGGATAAAACTCACCGAAAGGTATGATTATCTTGAATTATTAGCTGATAAAGAGTACCTTTGTTACTGATATAGTAAGTTGTTTGTAATTTGAATAAACATATCAGATGGCAGAGGAAAAAGAGGAATTAGACAATTATTTAGACAATCATTACATACACAGAAGTAATTGGTTGAGAGCTGCTGTTCTTGGTGCTAATGATGGTATTTTATCAACTGCAAGTATTGCCATTGGAGTTGCTGCAGCGAGTGACGTTAGAGACCCTGTTATATTGGCAACATTAGCGGGATTAGTAGCTGGCGCTTTATCTATGGCAGCGGGAGAATATGTATCGGTAAGTTCACAAACAGATGTGGAAAAAGCAGACATCAAACGTGAAAAGCAAGAACTGATTGAAATGCCCGAAATCGAATTACAAATGCTAGCTAAAATTTATGAAAAAAGAGGTTTAAAAAAAGAAACCGCCTTAACAGTAGCACAAGAATTAACGGAACATGATGCCTTAGGAGCGCATGTTAGAGACGAATTAGGAATTAATGAAATTAGCCAAGCTAAGCCCCTGCAGGCGGCATTTGCATCAGGAGCAGCATTTACAGTAGGTGGTTTGCTTCCTTTTTTAGTGACACTCTTTCTCCCTTTAAAGAGCATGGAATATTCACTATATGGTTTTGCTCTTTTCTTTCTAATCATTTTGGGCGCAATGTCCGCAAAAGCTGGTGGTTCTGGTATAGGAATTGCAATTATCCGTATTACATTCTGGGGAACAGTTGCAATGGGATTAACCGCTTTGGTTGGGTATTTATTTAATGTTAGCGTCGGATAAAAGCTACCCCCAACAACGCATAACAAAAATGATTGAACAGCTTAAAAATAATAAAAAAGAAGTTTCAGAAAAAATACGTTCAGTTTTTCAAGTTTCATACGCAGTAGAGGCTAAATTATTAAAGGCTGTTAATTTCCCCCCGCTACAAAGACCTCTTGAAGATTTTATAAAAAGTAACACAGAATTTTTCGGATTCATGAATAATGAAAAACTTGCTGGAGTCATTGAAATTGATCATAATAAGAATGCTACACTTATTTGTAGCTTAGTAGTAAACCCACTTTTTTTCAGACAAGGAATCGCAAGAAAGCTAATGGAGTTCACTTTAAATGCATTTGACTCGAGTATCTATACCGTTGAAACAGGCGTTGAGAATGGACCTGCAACTGAGCTATATAAGAAATTTGGTTTTACAGAAGTTAAACAATGGGACACCAACCACGGAGTTAGAAAAATACGTTTTGAGTATAGAAAAGATAAATAACACTCTTACAAACGAAATAAATTAATGTATTTTTTTTTTAAATTAATCATTGTACTAGTAATTTTTAATCGTAATATTGCAATGAACAAATTAATTAAGGCATGGGATTAGCAAAAACAGAAATGTTTACCGAACTTCAAAATGAAATAGCATTGTATGCAAAGGTCTTTGGACATCCTGCAAGAGTAGCTATTCTGCAACACTTGTTTAATATAGACACCTGTGTTTGTGGTGATCTTGTTTGCAAGATTGGACTTGCGCAACCAACTATATCACAACATTTAAAAGAATTAAAACACTTAGGACTTATAAAGGGAACCGTAGAAGGTACTAGTGTTTGTTATTGTATAGATGCAGAAAAATGGACACAAATGAAAGAAGTAATGTCTCATTTTTTAGACCAAGACATTTCTAAAGAAAATTGTTGCTAAACAAATTAATTGAATAAAATTAAGATGAAAAAAGAACAAGAATTAAAAGATATTGTTAGAGACCGTTACGCAAAAATTGCGGAACAAGGAAAAGCTGAAAATGCTTCCTCCTGTTGTGGTGCTACAACAACATCTAACAAAGTGTATAATATAATGATGGATGATTATTCTGAAACAGATGGATATATAGAAGATGCTGATTTAGGATTAGGCTGTGGATTACCTACCCAGTTTGCAAAAATTAACCAAGGAGATACCGTTATTGATTTAGGATCTGGCGCTGGAAATGACTGTTTTGTTGCTCGACATGAGGCCGGTGATAATGGCAAAGTTATCGGTATTGATTTCACTCCTATTATGATTGAAAAAGCACGTATCAATGCTGAAAAATTAGGATATAATAATGTAGAGTTTAGAGTAGGAGATATTGATGCTATGCCTGTAAGTAATGACACTGCAGATGTCATTGTAAGTAATTGTGTACTGAATTTGGTTCCTAATAAACAAAAAGTGATTGGAGAAATTTACCGTGTTTTAAAACCTGGTGGCCATTTTAGTATTTCAGATATTGTATTAATGGGAGAATTACCAATAGCTTTAAAAGAAGATGCCGAAATGTATGCAGGTTGTGTAGCAGGTGCTATCCAAAAAGTAGATTATTTACAATATATAGAAGATAGTGGTTTTCAAAATATCACTATTCAAAAAGAAAAACCAATCGTTATTCCAGATGACATTCTTATCAAATATTTGAGTCAGGAAGAGATCAATAATTTTAACAAAGGAGCGACTGGAATTTTCAGTATCACAGTGTATGCTGAGAAACCTGGAACAAAAAAAGGCAAACAAAAAATGAACCTTTCAGAAATTGAGTCTTCAAATTGTTGTGATCCTGCTACCAATTGCTGTTAATTTTTTAATATTATAAATTGTATCTAAATGTCATTATTTAATAAAATAGAGGGTTTTGTATCGACCATAAATGTTAATTCCATCTCAAATGAACGAAAAAAAATCCTTCAACCTTTGATTGACTTTATTCAAACGAAAACAGATAAGAATCAAGAAATTCGATTAAATTTTATTTGTACGCATAACTCTCGAAGAAGTCATTTTTCACAAGTTTGGGCACAAGTAATGGCATATCATTTTAAGATCCATAAAGTATTTTGTTATTCCGGTGGAACAGAAGCTACCGCATTATTTCCGATGGTGACTGAAACCTTATTAAATTCTGGATTTCATATTCAAAAAACTTCAGAAGATAAAAATCCTGTGTATAGTATTAAGTATGCTAGCAATGAGCATCCAATTATTGGATTTTCTAAAAAATTCGATGATGATTTTAATCCTATATCTGAATTTGCTGCAATTATGACTTGTTCACAAGCTGATGAAGGCTGTCCAATTGTTTCGGGAGCAGAACAACGATTTCCAATCACTTTTGAAGACCCTAAGGCTTTTGACAACTCCCCTCAACAAGCTGAAAAATATAAAGAAAGAAGCTTGCAAATTGCAACGGATTTAATGCATGTATTCACTCAAATTAAAAAATAATAATGGCAACAAATAAAAAATTAAGCTTTTTAGATAGCTATTTAACTCTTTGGATTTTTTTAGCCATGGCTATTGGTGTAGGTATCGGTTATTTTGCTCCCTCTTTTCCAGATCTAGTTAATTCAATGAGTAGTGGATCTACTAATATTCCTATTGCAATCGGATTAATTTTAATGATGTATCCTCCTTTAGCGAAAGTGAATTTTAGATTATTACCTAAAGTTTTTAAGAACACTAAAATTTTAAGTATTTCACTTATTCTTAATTGGATTGTTGGACCCGTTCTTATGTTTATTTTGGCTATCACCTTTTTAAGAGACTATCCAGAATATATGGTTGGGCTTATCTTAATTGGATTAGCTAGATGCATCGCAATGGTGTTAGTTTGGAATGATTTAGCTGAAGGAAGTGCGGAATATGGCGCAGGATTAGTGGCATTAAATAGTATTTTTCAAGTATTTGCTTATAGTTTTTATGCCTGGTTATTTATTACAGTACTTCCACCCTATTTTGGATTTGAAGGCGCTATTGTAGATATATCTATTAGTACCATAGCTGAAAGTGTTGCAATTTATTTAGGAGTTCCATTTGCTTTAGGAATTCTAAGCCGTTTAATTTTAGTCAAACTTAAAGGGGAAGAATGGTATACCAAAAAGTTTATTCCAACCATTTCACCAATGACCCTAATTGCGCTTTTATTTACCATTATAATCATGTTTTCTTTAAAGGGCGAATTGATTGTTGAAATACCAATGGACGTATTAATTATTGCTGTTCCACTTTTAATATATTTCTTACTTATGTTTATTATTGGATTCTTTGCAACTAAAGCAATGGGAACTGAATACGACAAAACAGCTGCGGTTGCATTTACAGCTGCAGGAAATAACTTTGAATTAGCAATTGCAGTCGCAATCGCAGTTTTCGGACTGAATTCTGGGCAAGCTTTTGCTGGTGTAATAGGTCCTTTAGTAGAAGTACCTGCCTTAATAATATTGGTTCGCGTTTCTTTTTGGCTGCGAAAAAAATATTATGGAAAGACTAAGCTAGCATAGACAAATAAAACAGACTAAATCACTTAAATAATTGAATTTCATTATAGTTGAAGTTTAATTATTTATCAATAGTAAAGGAATTCATAAAACACTTTTGCATCTTTGTTGTTCAAATCTTCGATATGACTGAGGTTAAATTAGGCTTAAAAGAAAACTGGAAGCAATTTAGTCTATTAGTAATTGTCAACGCATTCGTTGGTGGAATGGTAGGTCTTGAACGTACAATTCTTCCTGAAATAGCAGAAAAAGAATTTGGCCTAGCTGTTAAAACTGCTATTCTATCCTTTATTATAGTCTTTGGAATCACGAAAGCTATCACCAATTATTTTACAGGCGCATTAGCCAATAAATATGGAAGAAAAAAACTACTAATTCTAGGTTGGATCATTGCTATACCAATCCCATTTGTGCTCATGTTTGCACAAAGCTGGAATTGGATTATTGCTGCCAACGTTTTACTTGGTATCAATCAAGGTTTGGCTTGGAGTAGCACAGTGGTTATGAAGATTGATTTAGTAGGCGAAAAAGACCGTGGCTTTGCAATGGGTTTAAATGAGTTTGCAGGGTATTTAGCCGTAGCAATAGTTGCTTTTTTTACAGGTTGGATCGCTAGTGAATATGGTCTTCGTCCCTATCCTTTCTATATTGGAATTGTACTTATAATTTTAGGATTAGTATTCAGTATATTTTTTATTAAAGATACGGTGCATCATGTTTCAAAAGAAAGTACCAACAGTTTAATTCCTCCCTTAAAAAATATCTTTTGGGAAACAACATGGACCAACAAAAACTTAGGTACTGTCTCTCAAGCTGGATTAATAAATAATCTAAACGATGGAATGGTATGGGGAATATTCCCGCTCCTGCTTGCTAGCAAAAATTTTTCAATTGAACAAATAGGAATAATTGTTGCTTTATATCCTGGGGTCTGGGGAATAGGACAACTTTTTACAGGAAAAATGGCTGATGTCTATTCAAAAAAACAAATGCTATTTATAGGAATGTTGATACAAGCCATTGCTCTTTTTCTATTTTACTATGCTGATACTTTAGTACATTATGGGATCTTAGCTTCTATTTTAGGTTGGGGAACTGCCATGGTATATCCTACTTTTTTAGCCTCAATTGCAGAAAACACAAACCCTATGGACCGAGCGAAAAGCATAGGAATTTTTAGACTTTGGAGAGATTTAGGCTATGCTATTGGAGCTATTCTAACTGGTGTTATTGCTGATCTTTACAGCATTAATACTTCTATAATATTTATTAGTATACTTACTTTTATTTCAGCTATTATTATTAAAATAAGAATGAAAAATAGTTAATTTTATATTTAAGAATGTAGATTAAAGAATTAAAAATATATAGTTCAAACATAAAAAACAGGCAGTTTTTTATACTACTTTTTTAGGTCTAACCTTAGTAGAAGAACATAGTGATCATATTTTCATACAGGTTGGAACATCCATTTTAAAAATTCAATATAGTGCTGAATCCACACCATATCATTTTGCTATAAATATTCCTGCAAACAAAGATATTGAAGCGCTAGAATGGCTAAAAAGTAAGGTAGCTATTTTAAAAGATGGAGCCAATGAAATACAAGATTTTGATTTTTGGAATTCAAAAGCGATGTACTTTTATGATGAAGACCAAAACCTAGTTGAACTCATTGCAAGAAAAAATATTCAGAATAGTTCTGATAAAATATTTGATTCAAATTCATTTCTTGAGATTTCTGAAATAGGGTTACCTACACTAGATATAGAAAAGCAATTCAATATTTTAAATAAACTTATGGGTATTGAAGTTTTTGATGGCGGATTTGAACATTTTTGTGCAATTGGAGATGAAAATGGGTTATTTATTTGCATCAATAAAGAAAAAAAGGATTGGTTTCCGATCAATGAAGAAACATATTCTTCAGACTTTGAAATTCAATTCATAGAAAAAAGTAAAGAGTATCACTTTCAGTTTAAAAATACTACGTTAAAGAGTATAGCTTAAAAATATCTATAGAAGTTTTAAATTTTCAATACGATAAATCATCGCATCATCATCTAAATTACTTTCAGAATAAATAACTTTAAACTCTTGGTCTATGTATGTTTCATCATTTTTTAGATCGTATTGATGCAATACTTTTGGATGTATTTCTTCAAAATACATATCTTCTCCATTTTCGAAAGTAAATTTAAAATATCCTTCTGTGAACGATATAAAAGTAGCGGTTTTCATTTAGTTATTGAGGCTTGTTATTCTTCTGTATCAAATCCAGAAATAGGGTTAATATTTTCATCACCAAGAGGCGCATCATGATCTTCAATTGCATTGATTAAATACACACCAATTTTCACTAAAAAAATTGTGTCTACGTTGCGTACTTCTACTGCTTTGATTAATTCATTTTTTGAATTTCTAAAAGAAATAACATCTGAATCACTATATCCATGAGGAAATTTATCTACTAAAAGATCTAAGATATCTTCGTTCAATTTCTTATAGTCTACTATAACCCTTCTCATTATTGAAAAGTATTATTTTGTACAACAGCAAATATGTACAGACTAAAAATAAAAAAAGTAGCGGAAGTTAGCTTTAAATTTCGGTTACTTATCCAATAAGCTGCTTTTGAATATAACTTCCTATTTTTCAAAAGCCCGAACCTATAAACACAGTTCATTTTGTTCAGCTATAGCTATACAAATGAAATATAAATTTTTAAATAAATGAACTTTTGAATAATATTTTTTGATGAAATGTGTGTTAATTCAAGAAAATCATATGATTTCAGCATTTAAATCTGCATTTAACAACATCGTACATCTAGGTTTTAACTCATCATACGTTCCTGTTTTAACTCCACATTTTCCTTTATAATGAACAATAATTGAACATTGCTCAGCTTGTTCAAGCGTGTGTTCGCAAGCAGAAATTAAGGTATCAACTACATGATCAAAAGTATTTACATCGTCATTGTACAAAATAATTTGATGCTGTGTGCTTTCCTTTTCAGCAATCGCAACATCTTCTTGTATTTCTTCTTTTGTACCCATAAAAAATTTATCGCTAGATTTTTATTGACTCCTCTAAATTACAAATTTTGCAGCAATCCAATTGTTTCTTTCTTTATTTGAAACGAATGAAAATCCAAGATTCGTACAGGTATCTTTTATTAGATTTAAATCTTCTGAATAAAATCCGCTTAAAAATAATTGCCCTCCTTCTTCTAAACAAGCTCTATAAACAGGCATATCTTGCAACAAAACATTCCTATTAATATTGGCGATGATGATATCGTATTTTTTATTTTCTAACAATGAAGCATCCCCTAAATAAGGACTGATATTTTTACAATTATTCCTTTCAATATTTTCTTCTGAATTTTCAAAACACCATTCATCAAAATCAATGGCATCAATTTTTATAGCACCTTTCATTTCAGCTAGAATAGCTAATACTGCTGTTCCACAACCCATATCTAATACTGTTTTTTTTGAAAAATCAGTTTCTAAGATGTGCTGAAGCATCATATACGTAGTTTCGTGGTGTCCCGTTCCAAAAGACATTTTTGGTTCGATAACTATCTCATATTCTAAATTAGATTCTGGATGAAATGGCGCTCGAACGATGCATGTATCATCAACTTCAATCGAAGGGAAGTTTTTCTCCCATTCGGCATTCCAATTTACCTGTTCTATTTCTTTAAAAGAATAGGAAATTTCAAACTCTTCAGAATATAATATTTGAACCTCATCTAAAATAGTTGAACTCCAATCGGGTTTTTGAATATATGCCTTTACTCCTGTTTCGTCTTCTACAAAACTTTCGAAACCAGCATAGCCTAATTCTGCTATTAATATTTCATTTCCTAAAGGGATAGGACTCACTAAAAAATGATATTCGATATAAACTTGTGACATAAAAAAAATTAAAATGCATTAACAATCGCCATAAAATTTTCCGCATCTAATGCAGCTCCTCCAATAAGACCTCCATCGACATCTTTCTTCCCAAAAATCTCTTGCGCGTTGTTTGGCTTTACACTTCCACCATATAAAATAGAAACTCCTTGAGCTACTTCTTCATTATAGGTATCTAAGATGGTATTTCTAATGAATTCATGCATTTCCTGCGCTTGTTCTGGACTGGCTGTTTCGCCAGTACCAATTGCCCAAACTGGTTCATAAGCCAAAATCACATTCTTCCATTCGGCTTCAGCAATATGACAAATACCTTCTTCTAGCTGTTCTTTTACGATGTTAAAATGATTCCCGTTTTTACGATCTTCAAGCTCTTCGCCAAAGCAATAGATTAGAGTCATTTCATTTTTTAATGCAGCATCTACCTTGGTTGCTAAAAGTTCATTGGTCTCCCAAAAATAAGCACGTCGTTCGCTATGACCAAGAATAACAGTATTTACACCAGCGCTTTTAAGCATCGCAGCAGAAATCTCTCCAGTAAAAGCTCCATTATCAGCTTGATGCATGTTTTGCGCAGCTACCTCAATAGTTGAATCTTTCAACATCGTATTGGCACTAACTAAATTCGTAAATGTTGGCGCTACGATAACCGAAACGTTTTCCGGTACGTCGTACACTAATAAATCATTTAACAGACGTTCAGTCTCCTGAAGGTCATTATTCATTTTCCAATTTCCTGCAACTATATTTTTTCTCATAGTAATTATATTACTTTTTTAATATTTCTATTAAAATTTCATCATCTGCCTTTATGGCTTTGTACAATGAAATTTCACCTTCAGGATTTACAATCATATATCTTGGTACCCAATCTAAATCAATAGAAGAACAAAAAGGGCTTTTCCATCCTAAAGGAATAAAATAATGTTCTCCTTCCATTTTATATTTATCAATTACTTTTTTCCACGTTTCTTGCGTTTTATCTAAAGATAGAAATAAAAACACAACATCTTTATTTTTTTTCTGAAGTTCTTTCACCTTAGGCATTCCGATAATACAATCCTTACACCAGCCAGCCCAAATGTCAATGAGTATAGTTTTTCCTTTATGCGATTCTAATATTTCTGAAAATGTAATATTATTTCCTTCAAAGGAAACAAAGGTGTCATTAAGTGCTTCCGAAGAAAAAGAGGTCTTTTGAGCCTGAATAGTAATCACAAACAGCAATAGAATGGAACTTATAATAATTTTCATGTGTTTATATTTATTGATTTCTAATCTTAGGGTCTAGCCAGCCATAAATAACATCAACAAAAATATTAATAATAATAAACAAACTAGCTATTACTATTACAGCTCCCATAATAATTGGTAAATCGAGTGTATTTAAAGCATCTACTATTTCTTTTCCTAAACCATTCCAGCCAAAAATATACTCGACAAAAACAGCTCCTGCTAACATAGATGCAAACCATCCTGAAATTGCAGTCACTACTGGATTCAAAGCATTTTTTAAGGCATGTTTTTTTACAATGGTAAATAAAGTAAGACCTTTTGCTTTTGCCGTTCGAATATAATCTCTCGTCATAATTTCTAACAAGGAATTACGCATTAACTGACTTACTACTGCGAGTGGTCTAATCCCTAAAACAATGGCAGGTAATATTAAATTTTTTAATTGAATGTATTTACCCTCACCAAAATCGTCTACTTCAAATAAACTCCCTGTCATGTTTAATCCTGTGTATTTATGCAACACAAAACCAAACAGCCAAGCAAAAATTATGGCACTAAAAAAAGAAGGAACACTCATGCCAAACGTACTAAACAATTGAATGAGTTTATCAATCCAACTTTCTTTAAACAGTGCCGAAATAATTCCTAAAAACACACCTAATACCATCGCTATACAAATGGCTGAAACGGCTAATACAAAAGTGTTTGGAAGTGTTTCAGAAATAACATCACTCACTTGTTTTCCATTTTTCTGAAAAGATTCACGTAAGTAAGGGAATTTTAAAACAACGTTCGTTTCACCTAACTTGAATAATTTTGTGGCACTGTATTTTTTTTCTGAAAGAAAAGAGTAATCATCTTCAATCGCACTGTGAAATGACAAAGGTGATAAATCATTTATATAATAGAGATATTGCTTATGTATAGGTTGATCGAAACCATATTTTTTCTTTACAATCGCAATTTGTTCTTCGTTTTCATTTTGCCCTAACATCATACGAGCTGGATCACCAGGAAGTATAGTGAACAATAAAAAAATAACGGTAACTACACCAAATAGGGTAAGCAATGCATAACCTAATTTTTGTAGTAGATAGGGAATCACAGTTTATAGTTTTATCAATTTAAGATCCGAAGCATCGTTCCAATGAAGTTTTTGTTTAATGGTTCCTTTTTGTAATTCCATGATCCCAGGAAAACTTCTAATAATTGTTTTTAAGGTTGTTTCATCACAGAAATAAAAGTCGAAATTAAGGTCATACTCTTTCACTAATGCTTCTGTAACTTCTGGGCTTGAAGCTGACATTCCAATAACTTTATACCCTTTTTTTATGGCTTCATCTGTAATTTTTCGAATAGGAATAAACCCTTCTTTTTCACTATTACTTATACTATATGCAACCACTACAATTAAGTTTTCTTCAGCTAATAATTCTTCTTTATAATCTTCTCCATCCCGTTCCATGGTAAAATCATGAATAGGAGGTTCGTAGCCTTTCTGAATTAATTTTGTTTCAACCTCATATTCCCCCTTTTCATTTGGAAAATCTCCATTGGTGATTACCGTTTTTGTTTCTCCATTGTTTGTGAATTTCCAATGGTATTCAAATATAGGTTTATCTGAATTATCAGGATATTCCATTCCTTTCGTAATATTAGCTTCAATTTTATAGGGTCTGAAATCTTTTACAGGAAGATGATCTAATACATGATTCCCAAAGAATAAACATCCAATAAAAACTGCATATATTATAATATTTCTCACTAAACTGGTGAAAAATGGTTTGATTAATTCTCTTCCGAAGTATAGAATTAAAATTAAAACCAATAGAATGATATCTTTTGTAAAGGACTCCCAGGGTGTTAATTTTATTGCATCTCCAAAACATCCGCAATCGGTTACTTTATTAAAATACGCAGAATAAAACGTAAGAAAAGTAAAGAATATAATCATTAATAATAAACTCCAAAGGGTAAACTTTTTCGCATATCCAATTATTATCATAACTCCTAACATCACTTCGTATACCACAACAAAAACAGCAATTAATAATGCATAGGGTACTAAAAAATCTATATTTAAAACTTCAGGAGCAAAATAATCTTTAAGTTTAAATGAAAACCCAACAGGGTCATTCAATTTAATTAAACCACTTATAATAAATAATAGCCCAACAAAAATTCTTGAAAATCCGACAAGTAATTTCATATCTATATCTTTTTTATTCTTCTAAATGAATTAATGCAAAAACAGCATAGTTTATCATGTCTTGATAATTTGCATCTAATCCTTCAGACACAATTGTTTTCCCTTTATTGTCTTCAATTTGTTTTACTCGTAGTAATTTTTGCAAAATTAAATCGGTAAGAGAACTCACTCTCATTTCGCGCCAAGCTTCTCCATAATCATGGTTTTTATCCATCATTAGGTCCTTAGTAATTCCACTATTTTTATCGTATTCTACAATTGCTTCTTCCAGATTCATGTCAGGGTTTTCAACGACTCCTTTTTCTAATTGAATCAATGCCATTATAGAGTAATTAATAATTCCGATAAATTCACTTCCTTGCCCTTCATCTACTTTTTGCACACTATTTTGCTGCAAACCTCGGACACGTTGCGCTTTTATAAAAATTTGATCTGTTAATGAAGAAAGTCTTAAAATACGCCATGCACTTCCATAATCCTTCATTTTATTGATAAACAAGCTTCTACATTTTATTATAACGTCGTCATATTGTTTTGAAGTATCTGGCATGAGGTCTGTAAGATTTTCCGTAAATTTCGCTTAAATAAATCAATTTAAAAAATTGAAAACAATTAATTGTAAAGGTAATCTAATAGATTTATCTATCCCAAAGATAATGGGAATCTTAAACATAACTCCAGACTCATTTTTTGACGGTGGCAGTTTAATTTCTGAAAAAGAAGTGCTTCAAAAGGCTGAAAAAATGCTAGAAGAAGGAGCAACTTTTTTGGATGTTGGCGGCTATAGTTCAAGACCTAGAGCTGATTTTGTTACCGAAGAGGAAGAAATTAAACGAGTAATTCCGGTCATTCAATTGTTAAACAAAGAATTTCCTGAAGCAATTCTTTCAATAGATACTTTCCGAAGTAAAATAGCTGAAATGGCTGTCTTAGCAGAAGCCGCAATCGTAAATGATATTTCAGGCGGAAGTCTAGACAATCAAATGTTTGAAACCATTGCGAAACTAAAAGTACCTTATATTGTTATGCATATGAGAGGGACTCCAAAAACAATGGTAAACCTCACAGAATACGAAGATGTAACAAAAGACCTCCTCTATTATTTTTCAGAAAAATTAAAAAAAGCAACTAGTTTAGGAATAAAAGATGTGATTTTAGATCCCGGCTTCGGGTTTGCAAAAACCCAAGAACAAAATTTTGAACTTATGAATCATCTTGAATTATTTCAACATTTAGACGCGCCCTTACTTGTTGGAATCTCTAGAAAATCGATGATTTATACAAGTTTAAAAAATAGTCCTAAAGAGGCATTAAACGGTACTACGGCGCTACATTCAATTGCGCTTTTAAAAGGGGCAAATATTTTAAGAGTGCATGATGTTAAAGAAGCAAAAGAGTGTATAACTTTAATGCAAAATCTAAAAGGAAACATTTAAACCCCTAAGATATTTTATAAAATTTAATATCTTTACAAAAAGCCGAAATCCATTGGAATTATTAGACATTCGCATCATAGACATCGTTGATATTGTACTAGTTGCACTCCTATTGTATTATATCTACAAATTAGTGAAAGGAACCGTTGCTATCAATATTTTTATAGGTATTGTAATAATATACGGCGTTTGGAAACTTACTGAATTGCTTGAAATGGAATTATTTAGCAAGATACTTGGTGGGTTTTTAGGCGTAGGAATGTTTGCCTTAATTGTTGTATTTCAACAAGAAATTAGAAGATTTCTACTAATGTTAGGTTCTACTAATTTTAGTGCTCGCAAAAAATTCATTAAACAATTTCGATTATTATCCAAAGAAAATGAAGTTTCTACTAATGTTGCAGCAATCGTTAAGGCTTGTAAAAAAATGGGGGAAAGTAAAACGGGTGTCTTAATCGTTATTGAAAAAAATAACAGCCTAGATTTTGTAAAGAACACAGGAGATAAAATGAATGTAGAAGTTAATCTACCCATTTTAGAAAGTATTTTTTATAAAAACAGTCCTTTGCATGACGGAGCCATAATTATAGAAGAAAATTTTATTACCGCTACTCGAGTAATTTTACCTGTATCTAATGATCTTAAAATCCCTTCTCGATTTGGATTACGTCATAGAGCAGCAATAAGTATCACGGAAAAAACAGATGCGATTAGTTTAGTTGTTTCTGAAGAAAATGGTCAAATTTCATATTTAAAAGACGGAGATTTTGTTCACTTTGAAAACCTTGAAGAGTTGCACAACCTTATAGAAAATGATTTGTCTTAATTGATTTTCACTAGATACTCTCTTCTGCCATGAATTGGACTTCATAAAGGTTTTTATAATACCCACCTTGTTTTTTTAGCAGCTCTTTGTGAGCACCCATTTCAACAATTTTACCAGCATCCATCACAATTATTTTGTCTGCATTTTTAACGGTTGCTAATCGATGCGCTATTACTATGGAGGTTCTTCCTTTGGTAATTTTATCGGTAGCAGATTGAATCATTTCTTCTGAATAAGAGTCTATTGAAGAGGTTGCTTCGTCTAAAATTAAAATGCTTGGATTACTTACATATGCTCTTAAAAATGCTATTAATTGTCTTTGCCCTGATGATAACATTACGCCTCTTTCCTTTACGTTATAATTATAATCATTCGGCAATGACATAATAAATTTATGCACTCCTATTTCCTTAGCAGCATGTATGGTTTCTTCTTCAGAAATAGATTCATCATTTAGCGTGATATTATTAAAAATGGTATCTGCAAATAAAAATACGTCTTGCAATACAACTGCTACATGACTTCGCAATGATTTTAAAGTATACTCTTTAATCGATACATTATCAATTAAAATATCACCCCCATTTAATTCATAGAATCGAGATAATAGATTAATTATTGTGGATTTTCCTGCGCCAGTAGAACCTACAATTGCGACAGTTTCTCCTGGCTCCACATTAAAAGAAATTCCTTTAATTACTTCCTCTCCTTCAATATAGGAGAAATCCACCTCTTTAAATTGGATTGCACCCGTGGTGTTCAACAATTCTTTTGTTCCTGAATCATCTATATGAGCTTTTGTATCTAAAACATTGAAAACACGTCTTGCAGCAACCATTCCCATTTGTAGTGTATTAAACTTATCTGCAATTTGTCGAAGCGGTCTAAATAACATTTGTGATAACTCAATAAAAGCTACGATGAGTCCTAACGTAATTACACCACCTTCAGCTGCATTTAAACCACCATACCATACGACTAAACCAATCGCAATTGATGAGGACATTTCAGCAATAGGGAAAAATATAGAGTTGTACCAAACTGTTTTTACCCAAGCTTTTTTATGCTTTTCATTGATGGCTTTAAACAGTTTATATTCTGTTTCTTCACGTGTAAAAATTTGCACTATTTTCATACCCGTAATTCGTTCTTGTACAAACGAATTTAAATTAGAAACTTGCAATCGCACTTCTTCAAAAGCAACTTTCATTGCTCTCTGAAATATTCTCGTCGCGTATAAAATTACAGGCAGTATGGAAAATACGATCAAAGATAAATGCCAACTTTTATATAACATAAACCCAATAATCATCCCCATTTTTATAAGGTCACTAATAATCATAAATAGTCCTTGACTAAAAATACTAGAAATAGTTTCTATATCATTTACGGCTCTTGTTGTTAGTCTTCCTACTGCGCTAGTGTCATAATATTTCAGTTTAAAGCTCAACATCAGCTTAAAGAGTTTTAATCGAATGTCTCTTATTACATGTTGCCCTAACCAGTTTGCAAAAAAGATAAAAGAAAACATAAACAATGCTTCTAATATTAATGCAGAGATCATTAATAGGATATAAAGCAATAAATTTTCTCCATCTAAAGGAACAATAGAATTATCAATGGTTATTTGCAATAAATAAGGACGCACTACGCCTAATGCAGACATGATAACGGCAGCAAAAGCAACATAATAAAATGTAAGACGATACGCATTGGTGTATCCCAATAATCTTCCAAAAAGCTTAAAATCGAATGCCTTACCTGAATCTGCCATACTATTCCCTAAAGACTAGGGATTTTATTTAATGTTTAATTTATTATTTCAATAGATTGTATTAGGGTATTTTATTTTAGTAAGAAAAAGTCCTTGAGCTGGAGCAGAAGCACCTGCTTTTGTTCGATCCTTACTTTTAATAATTTCATGAAAATCTTCTAATGTCGTTTTTTGAAAACCTACATTTAACAAGGTTCCTACAATTGCTCTAACCATATTTCGCAAAAAACGATCTGCTGAAATAGTAAATATTAGCTGAGAATTTTCTTCTTTCCAATACGCTTCATTGATACTACAAAAATACGTTTTTACATCGGTATTTGATCTTGAGAAGCATTGAAAATCTTTATAGTCCAATAATATTTTTGCAGCTTCATTCATTAATGAAACATTCGGTTTTTGATGAATTAAATAAGATGTTCCTTCTGAAAATGGATTTTTCTGAAGTGAAATAACATATTCATACTCTCTTTTTAGAGCATCAAATCGGGTGTGAGCTTCTTCTTGTACTTTAAAAACATCTTGAACTGAAATATCTTTCGGAAGAAAAGAATTTATTCTGAAAATAAAGTTTGAAAAATTTTCAATACTATTTCCATTATAATCAAAGTGTGCAAACATTTGTTTCGCATGAACTCCAGCATCTGTACGACCGGCTCCTGTTACTTTAATTTCTTTCCGAAGTATGGTAGATAATGTTCTATCTACAACTTCTTGAACAGAAATAGCGTCAGGTTGAACCTGCCATCCATGATAATTTTTTCCGTTATATGCTATTTCTATAAAATATCGCAAGGATTCTCTTATTTTTGCTGAGCAAAGATACACAAAGCTATGCTTGAAAAATTTCTTTGATTCTTAAAGAACTGTGAAAAAAATATTACTTCTTTCCGACACACATAGTTATATTGATGAGGCTATTTTAAAACATGTAAGTAATGCTGATGAAGTTTGGCATGCAGGTGATATAGGCGATTTAAATGTGACTGATACTATTAAAAAACTAAAACCACTACGCGCTGTTTATGGGAATATTGATGATGCTGAAGCTCGATTAGAGTTTCCTTTACATCAACGTTTTCTATGCGAACAAGTTGATGTATGGATTACTCATATTGGCGGGTATCCTGGAAGGTATAGCCCAGCAATAAGAGAAGAAATATACGCAAATCCTCCCAAATTATTTATCACAGGGCATTCACATATTCTAAAAGTAATGCCTGATAAAAAAAGAAGTTTATTACACATGAATCCAGGTGCTATAGGCACTCATGGATTTCATAATGTTAGAACCATGCTTCGCTTTGAAATTGATGGTTCAACCATTCAGAATTTAGAGGTGATTGAGTATAAGAGATAGCTGTAAGCTGTAAGTGAAAATAAAACATGAAGGCAATGTGACAAAATTTCTAAAAAAAAAACATTAATTTCTAGGTTCAGAATTTCAACATTTTATCAATTAAAAAACCCTAAAAGGTGGCATCCTTTTAGGGTTTCAACTAATATACTAAGATTCGGTTTATCGCAACCTATCGACAGATTTTACAAGGTCTTCATCCCTTTTGATGGCTTTATTGGCCAACACTAAAAAAACGATAGAAATGATGGGAAGTAACACCCCAATACCCTTCTCAGAAACTAAAGTCTCTCCGGATAAGGTTAGTGATCTGTATACGAAAACTCCCAGTAATACAAAGTTTAATATGATACTCATGCGATCTAGCACAAATTGTAGCTTACGCTTTTTAAAATTTAAAATTGAGAACAACGACAAAGCAATAGATCCATAAATTAAACCCATTATTAAAGGTTCGTTTTGATGAATTATTATAGTCCCAGCTTCATCTTTAATTACAGGAAACCATAAATATAAGGCTCCCATAATTAGGATTGAAATTAATATATAAACAGTTTGTATGCGTTGTAACATGTAATACTATAATTATAGATTGCGAAAATAGGCTTTCTTTTTAAAAAATTAAATACAAAGTTTAATTTATTGTTGTATAATTGCAGTAACAATACGTAACCAATTCAAATAAGGTTACTTAGTCTTCAACTTAATTATCCAATTTATTTTTCTTCAAAACAAAAAATTGAATCGAATAAAATTTAACTCATATAACAGTACATGTTAGAAATTTCAGAATTAAAAACAAAGAAGTTACCTGAATTACAGGAACTCGCTAAAGCTTTAAAAGTACCTAAATACAGAAGCTTAAAAAAATTAGACTTGGTATATCAAATTTTAGATTATCAAGCTGCAAATCCTACAGCAGTTAAAGCTGTATTAAATGTAGAGGAAAGCTCAAAACCTGTTGAAAAACCTCTAGCTTCTTCTGAAAAGAAAGAAGAGCCTCAAAAACAGACGCAACAACAGCCTAATCAACAAAGAGTAAACCGTCCAAGAAAACAAAGAGTTGATCCTCGCAATCAAAATGATTCTAAAGAAGTCGATTCTAATAAGAAACCTGAGAGCGTAGAACCTCAAGAAGTAAAAGAATCTCAAGAAGTAAAAGAATCTCAAGATCCGAAAGATTCAAATAATAATAACCCTGAGGTTAAAAAAGAGGAAACCAAAAGACCAAGACCTAACCCAAGAAAACAGGAAGCTAATCCTCAAGCTAAAAAAGAAGAGAACAAAGGACCAAAACCTGCCCAGAATAAGCAGGAAAATAAACCGAGACATCAAAACCAACCTAATCAACATAAAGGAAAAGACGGAAATAAGGACACTAGAAATAGATACAGACAGCCAGATTTTGAATTTGACGGGATCATTGAAAGTGAAGGTGTTTTAGACATCATGCAAGATGGATATGGTTTTTTACGTTCTAGTGATTACAATTATTTATCATCTCCAGATGATATTTATGTGTCACAATCACAAATAAGATTGTTTGGCTTAAAAACAGGAGATACTGTATTAGGTCAGGTTAGACCTCCTAAAGAAGGAGAAAAATATTTCCCTTTAATTAAGGTGAATAAAATAAATGGGCAAAATCCAAATGTAGTGCGTGACCGTGTTGCATTTGAACATTTAACTCCTTTATTCCCTGAAGAAAAATTTAACTTAGCTGAAAAGCAAGCAAATATTTCAACACGTATTATTGACATGTTTGCCCCTATTGGAAAAGGTCAACGTGGTATGATTGTTTCTCAACCTAAAACAGGTAAAACAGTTTTATTAAAAGATATAGCAAATGCAATTGCTGCGAACCATCCAGAAGTATATCAAATAATTTTATTAATTGATGAACGTCCTGAAGAGGTTACAGACATGCAACGTAATGTACGTGGCGAAGTGATTGCTTCAACCTTTGATAAAGAAGCAGTAGAACACGTTAGAATAGCAAATCTTGTATTAGAAAAAGCAAAACGTTTGGTAGAATGTGGGCATGATGTTGTTATTTTATTAGATTCAATTACTCGTCTTGCAAGAGCATATAATACAGTGCAACCCGCAAGTGGTAAAATATTAAGTGGTGGTGTAGATTCTAATGCTTTACATAAACCGAAACGTTTCTTTGGTGCTGCACGTAACATTGAAAATGGAGGATCGTTAAGTATTATTGCTACGGCACTTACTGAAACAGGATCTAAAATGGACGAAGTTATCTTTGAAGAATTTAAAGGGACAGGTAATATGGAGCTTCAATTGGATAGAAAAATATCTAACAGAAGAATATTCCCTGCAATTGATCTTACTTCATCTAGTACACGAAGAGATGATTTATTATTGGGTGAAAAGAACATTCAACGTATGTGGGTATTGCGTAAATACTTAGCAGACATGAATCCTGTGGAAGCAATGGAATTCATTAATGATCGTGTAAAACAAACTCGAAATAATGAAGAGTTTTTAATGTCTATGAATAGATAAAATAATATTTATATATATATAAAAAGCCTAACACTCTGTGTTAGGCTTTTTTTTGATTAACACCCCTCTAAAAGAAACCGATATACCTTCAACTTCAAAAATTAATCTTTGGATATTTTGATTGTATACTTACAATTTTGTGTTCTATACTTTTCAAAAATTTTTGATACTCTAAACTTTCTTTATTAAACGGCTTGTGTAGTAAACCCCTTTGTATTGTGGAAATTTCTTTCTGAATTTCATGGGTACTTGAAGAAACCCATACCTCTTTAAATGCTTCCCATATAATTGAAATAGCAGTATTATTGGGGTGAATTAAATCTTCTTTATAAAAACGATAGTCTCTAAGTTCATCCATCATTATTTCATATGACGGAAAATAATAGATTCTATTTTTAGATAAAACCTCCTTATGTAACCCTGTTATTAGCTGTGCTTTACTTCGTGTATTCTCCAATAAACCGTCTTTAATATGCCGAACAGGAGAAACAGTTGTAATTACATTAACTTCTGAATTAACCGATTGTATTAAGATTATTACATTATCAATACTTGCTGAAATATCTTCTTCGGAAAGGAGTTCTTTCAAGAATTTTTTCTGTGGTACTTTATAGCAATTTGCTACAATTGAGTCTGTTTCAATAAATCGGTATACCCATGAAGTTCCATAGGTGAATATAATATGTGAAGCTGATTTTATATATTCATTTAATTGAATTAATCTTTCATTCAATATTCTTAAATATACCTCTTTTTCAATTACTGAAAGCGCTGAATGAGCCTCAAAACAACACCACTGTTCATTGTGATAAAAGATATCATCTTCTGTAAAATAGGTCTCGTTAATTGCTCTTGTTACAAGCGTTTCGATTGCAATAGGGTGAAAACTAATTCCGAAGGGATTAACAAGATGCTGAAATTTAAAATAGTCAAACTTTTCGCCAATATTGGTTGCAAAGCAAGAACCCAATAATAACACTTTTGAAGCATAGTCAATTTGATGCTTCTCTGGTTGAAGTGCTATTTTGGTTTGCAGCTTTATCATTACAATATATAGGCTTTTGCATTATCTATAGCCTCATTAATTCCTGATGGGTTTTTACCTCCAGCCGTTGCAAAAAACGGTTGACCTCCTCCGCCACCCTGAATAAATTTACCTAATTCTCTTACTACCTTTCCAGCATTTAATCCTTTTTCTTCTACTAGTTCCTTAGAGATATAGCAGGATAGTAAAGCTTTTCCATTTTGTTCCGCAGCAAATAATATAAATATATTTGAAGCTTCACCGCCTAACTCAAAACTTAAGTCTTTCATTCCAGCAGCGTCAATATCTACTTTCTTGGCTAGAAAATTAATACCGTTGATTTCTTCAAATTCATTCTTTAAATCTCCTTTTATGTTTTTAGCCTTATCTTTCAGTAATGACTCAACTTGCTTTTTCAACGTAACATTTTCATCTTGTAAAGCACGTAAAACCTTAACAGGTTCTTTGGTGTTATTTAGCAAATCTCTCATTTCAAAATAAGCCCTGTTATTTTCAAAATAGAAGTCTTTAACTGCATCGTTTGTAATTGCTTCAATCCTTCTAATTCCGGATGCAATTGCACTTTCAGAAACAATTTTAAAATGCCAAATATCTGCAGTGTTTTGAACGTGCGTTCCTCCACATAATTCCATTGATTGACCAAAACGAATCGTACGTACTGTATCACCATATTTCTCTCCAAATAATGCCATAGCACCCTCTTTCATCGCTTGTTTAATAGGTATACCTCTCCCTTCTTGTAAGGGTAATTTACCTGCGATCCTTGCATTTACAAAATTCTCAACATCTCTTAATTCCTCTACCGTTAGTTTAGAAAAATGTGAAAAATCAAAACGTAAGTATTTAGAGTGTACCGCAGAACCTTTTTGCTCAACATGATCTCCTAAGACTTCACGTAATGCCTGATGCAATAAGTGTGTTGCTGTATGGTTACATTCAGTTCTAGAACGTTGTTTAGTATCAACTACTGCTTTTAAAACCTCATCACGATGCTTCGGTAAATTTTTAGTAAAATGAATAATAAGGTTGTTTTCCTTTTTGGTATCTAATATGTAAACTACATCGCCATGTTCATCTTCTAAATAGCCTTTATCACCAACCTGTCCACCTCCTTCAGGATAAAATGGTGTTATATTGAAAACAAGCTGATACATTTCACCATCTTTTTTAGAAACCACTTTACGGTAACGTGTAATTTTTACATGTGCTTCTAGTGAATCGTAACCAATAAACTCTTCAACTTCATCATGGTGTAGAATTATCCAATCATCCGATTTTAATTCTGATGCTTCACGACCTCTACTTTGTTGTTCTTTAAGTGAATTATTAAATTCTTTAGTATTATAAGTAAATCCTTTTTCACGAAGAATAAGGTCAGTTAAATCTTCTGGGAAACCATAGGTATCTTTAAGTTCAAACACTTTAGATCCAGATATTTCTTTTGTTTTTGAGCTCTTAATTATTTTATCTAAAAGCACCAAACCTTGATCTAAGGTTCTTAAAAAAGAGGATTCTTCTTCTTTAATAACATTTTCAATCAGCTGTTTTTGAGTTTTTAATTCAGGAAAGGCAACTCCCATTTTTTCACTTAAAACACTAACCAATCGATATATAAATGGTTCTTTTTTATCTAAGAAAGTAAATCCATAACGTACCGCTCTTCTAAGGATTCTTCTAATTACATATCCTGCACCTGTATTACTTGGTAATTGTCCATCGGCAATTGAAAATGCAACCGCTCGTACATGATCTGCAATCACTCGTATTGCTATATCTATCTTTTCATCGGTACCATATTCAGTATTGGTAATCGTTTCAATCTCACGAATTATGGGTGTAAAAACATCCGTATCGTAATTAGATTTCACCCCTTGCAATACCATACATAGGCGTTCAAAGCCCATTCCTGTATCTATATGTTTATTTGGTAGATTTTCTAAGGTACCATTTGCTTTTCGGTTGTATTGCATAAATACAAGGTTCCAAATCTCAACTACATGAGGATGGTCCATATTAACTAATGACTTTCCGTCTACTTTTTTCTTTTCTTCTTCGGAACGAATATCTACATGTATTTCACTGCATGGACCACAAGGACCTTGCTCTCCCATTTCCCAGAAGTTATCTTTTTTATTCCCCATTAAGATTCTATCTTCAGGAATAATTTGCTTCCAGAAATCATACGCTTCTTGATCCATTGGCAGCTTATCGTCATCATCACTTCCTTCAAAAACAGTTACATATAGTATGTTTTTATCTACACCATACACCTCTACTAATAACTCCCATGCCCATGCAATTGCTTCTTTCTTAAAGTAATCTCCAAAACTCCAATTCCCTAACATTTCAAATAAGGTATGGTGATAAGTGTCATATCCTACTTCTTCTAAATCGTTATGCTTTCCAGAAACACGCAGGCACTTTTGAGTATCTGTTAATCTGGTATTTTTAGGCACTGCATTTCCGAGGAAATATTCTTTAAAAGGGGCCATTCCCGAATTAACAAACATAAGGGTGGGATCATCTTTCAAAACCATAGGAGCAGACGCAACTATGTCATGAGATTTTGATTCAAAAAAGCTTAAAAATTTGGAACGTATATCCTTAGAATTCATCTGTTAATTTTTTAATAAAATAGCACCTTAGGTAGAAGCGTAAACAATTTCTATATTTGTAAATCGTTTACAAAATAATTAACGCTAACTATCATCGTGCAAAAATAGGATTTTTTAACGTATGTCTAAAGTAAAATATTACTACGATAGTGAAACACTTTCGTACCGTAAAATAGAATATAAAAAAGGTAGAAAGTTTAGAATTTTCTTTCTAAGCCTTTTAGGAATGTTATTAAGTGGTTTTTTGTTACTTCTTTTATACATCAACATTCCTTATATCGAAACTCCAAAAGAAATTGCTTTAAAAAGAGAATTAAGCAATATGGAACTTCAGTTCGAGCTACTTAATAAAAAAATGAAAGAAGCTGAAATAGTGCTGTCAGAAGTTGAAAGGCGTGATAATAACATATATAGGGTCTATTTTGAAGCAAATCCGATTCCAGAAGAACAAAGAAAAGCTGGATTTGGTGGTATAAATAGATACCGAGACCTTGAAGGGTTTGACAATTCTAAATTAATAATCTCCACAAGTAAAAGAATTGATATCTTAACAAAACAGATTGTGGTACAATCTAAATCACTTGATGAAATTGCAAAATTAGCAGAAGAAAAAGAAAAACTTCTCACTTCAATTCCAGCGATTCAACCTTTACGAAACGAGGATTTAACAAGAATGGCTTCTGGTTTTGGTTATAGAACCGATCCATTTACGAAAGCTAGAAAAAAACACTGGGGAATGGATTTTACTGCACCTAGAGGAACCCCTGTGTATGCAAGTGGTGATGGCAAGGTGATTCAGGCAGATAATACTGCTTCAGGATATGGGAAACACATTCGTATTGACCATGGATATGGATATATTAGTTTATATGCACATTTATATAAATACAATGTTAGAAAAGGAAATAAAGTAAAAAGAGGTGATCTTATTGGATTTGTAGGAAGTACTGGAAGGTCGGAAGCTCCTCATTTACATTATGAAGTTTTTAAAGACAATGAACGTATCAATCCTATTAATTTTTACTACGGAAACTTAAGTCCGGAAGAATTTGCCGAATTATTAATAATTGCTGAACAAGAAAACCAATCTCTAGACTAATGCATGTAGATCTACCTGAAAAAAGATATTATAATATTGGTGAAGTAGCTGAAGCATTTTCAGTAAACACCTCATTAATACGTTTTTGGGAAAAGGAGTTCGACGTATTACAGCCTAAAAAAAATGCAAAAGGCAATCGAAAATTTACACCAGAGGACATTAAAAACCTGGAGTTCATTTATCATTTGGTAAAAGAACGAGGTTTTACACTCGAAGGTGCAAAAACTCATTTAAAGGAAAACAAGCAAAAAACGTATGATCGTTTTGAAATCATCCGAAAATTAGAAACGGTAAAATCTGAATTACTTAAAATAAAAGAGAATTTATAAACGCAAACAAATGTTGATTTGTTGAATCGTTTAATCCGTTATTAAAATCAAGCACCGTAGTATAAAAAATACTAGAAATTTCACTACTGACTATTGATTAAGCAAAACTATTTCTTTCTAATATAAATCGTTACCGGTACTCCGTGAAAATTATATTTCTCTCTTAACTTATTTTCTAAAAAACGCTTATACGGTTCTTTTACATACTGTGGTAAGTTGGCGAAAAAAGCAAAACTAGGATAAGGTGTTGGCAATTGTGTACAATACTTAATTCGTACATACTTCCCTTTTATTGCAGGTGGTTCATATGCTTCAATAATACTAAGCATTGTTTCATTTAGCTCACTTGTTTTAATACGCTTGGTTCTATTTTTAAAAACCTCAACAGCACTTTCAATAGCCTTAAAAATACGTTGCTTGTTTAATACAGAGATAAAAACAATCGGCACATCAATAAAAGGTTCACATTCTTTTCTGATTATTTTCTCAAATGCATTCACACTCTTATGATCCTTTTCAACTAAGTCCCATTTGTTTACTAAAATGATGACTCCTTTGTTGTTTTTATGTGCTAACCAAAATATTTTTTGCACTTGGCCATCAAATCCTCTAGTGGCATCTAATACTACAATAACAACATCACAATGTTCAATGGCACGAACACTACGCATCACTGAATAGAATTCTAGGTCCTCTTTTACTTTACTCTTTCTTCTAATTCCTGCCGTATCTACCAGATTAAATTCGAATCCATAACGATTGTAATAGGTATCAATACTATCTCTTGTGGTACCTGCAATATCAGTTACAATATATCTTTCTTCACCAATTAGTGCATTGATAAAAGATGATTTCCCTGCATTCGGTCTTCCCACTACCGCAAATCTTGGCAAGGAAGTTACATTTTCATGGTTTATATCTTCAGAGTCAGGTAATTCTTTTACTAAATCATCTAATAAATCGCCTGTACCACTTCCGTTGATACTCGACATGGTATAATAACGATCAAATCCAAGAGAATAAAACTCAACAGCATCACCCTCTCTTTTAGAACTATCTACTTTGTTTACTACTAAAAATACAGGTTTGTTAGACTTCCGAAGTAATTTTGAAACATCTTCATCCATTCCTGTAACTCCGCTTTCAACTTCAGTCATAAAAATAATTGCATCCGCTTCATCGATTGCCAATTCTACTTGTTTATCGATTTCACCTTCAAAAACGTCATCACTTCCAACCACATACCCTCCTGTATCAATTACAGAAAATTCTTTACCATTCCAATCACTCTTTCCGTAATGACGGTCACGAGTAACACCGCTCACTGCGTCAACAATGGCTTCACGGCGTTGGATCAAACGATTAAATAATGTAGATTTTCCTACATTGGGTCTCCCTACAATAGCAACTATACTCATATTTTTTTAATTGTTTGCAAATGTAGTGTTTAGAGTTTGAAGAAAAAACAGTACATTGACTTGATTTTTTATTTATGCTTCGGAAAAAAATGAAGTCATCTTAGGTCCTCGGTTTTCTAAAGAATTAAAACAAACTGGACTTGTACAAATACATGAATTATATACCTTTATGAATTAGGTAATACACAAAGAATAAATTCCTTATTTATTATAGCCAAAACGTTTTAACTGACGGTCGTTACTACGCCAATTTTTATTCACTTTTGCTACTAATTCGATATGGACTTGCTTTCCGAAGAACTTTTGTAAATCCCTTCGAGCTTCAACACCTACCCGCTTAATGGCAGTTCCTTTATGCCCAATAATAATTCCTTTTTGAGTTTCACGTTCTACCATGATGATGCTTCGGATGCGAATAATTTCATCTTCCTCATAAAACTCTTCCGTTTCAATTTCTACGGAATAAGGAATCTCTTTTTTGTAATGCATGAGTATTTTTTCGCGTACAATTTCATTAACAAAAAATCGCTCAGGCTTGTCCGTTAATTGATCTTTCGGATAAAAAGCAGGTGATTCTGGCAGTAATTTTATAATCTCTTGAAACACTTCTTGTACTCCAAAATTTTCTAGGGCTGAAATAGCAAACATTTGGGCGTTTGGCACTTTCTCTTGCCACAGCTTCATAGATTCAGCTAACAATTCTTCGTTCCCTTTGTCAATTTTATTGATCAATAATAATACAGGAATCTTTGCATTGGTTATTTTACGGAGGAAATCTTCATCTTTTAAATCTTTTTCGCCCAACTCTACTAAATAAAGCAACACATCGGCATCTTCGAAAGCAGATTTCACAAAACTCATCATGCTTTCTTGTAATTCATAGGCAGGTTTAAGAATCCCAGGCGTATCACTTAATATCATCTGAAAATCTTCTCCATTCACAATACCCAAAATACGATGGCGAGTGGTCTGTGCTTTCGATGTGATAATTGAAAGACGTTCCCCTACAAAGGCATTCATTAAGGTACTTTTCCCCACGTTGGGGTTTCCTATAATATTTACAAATCCTGCTTTATGAGACATTTAAATTTTTGTGCAAAGATACAATAGTAAAAATCTCTTTGATTTCTTTATTCTCTTTTTTTACTTTCCAAAATGTTTCAAATCTTTTTTGCATTAATGAGATTCTGAACCAAGTTCAGAATGACAAAAAGATTATTCTTCCAGAACTTTAAATTCTTGAATCGCAGCATTGGGTTCCATAATATTATACCCTGCCCAGAAGGATGGATCGTATTGAGACAAATAATCTGCTTTCATCTTAGGATTTTCTAAAGCGCTGTCATAAGCTCCTTGAGATATTTCTTCAGAATCATAAATCACCAATTCGAATTTATTGATAGAGGTCGTTTTTATATCTAACTCTAAAGCTAATTCATTTTGCTTACGTCTTCCTTTAACAAATTTATTCTTTTCAATAACACTTAAAGGGCGATCTACTCCAAATACACTTCCACTTTCTAATTCGATGTACTTAGGGCTATAGGTCCCTTTTCCATTTTTATTGAATAACATCTTTCCTCTAAACAAATTGTGACGGTAACTAATGCCTAACAAACCAAATTTCTTTAAGGGACGTACATTGTTAAACTCTACACGCATAATCGCGAAGTCTTCTGTATTGACATACATCACCCCTTCAAAATCTTTCCTCCCTTTAGGCTCAAAGCGTATAATGTACACAGACTCTTCATCTATGAAGGTATAATTATCTAAGGTAAATTCGTATCGATTGGACTTTGTTAACATGTCTAGTTTAGAATCTTCATGAAAAAAGAGTTCTTCATACATCCAAGAAATGTGGTCCTTGACTTTTTCCTGAAAGATCTGATCATCGGTATTTTCAACTTTTACTTTGGCATCTTCATCTTTTTCAGCAATTAATAAAGAATCTAACTGAACTTTAGTGCCAAACCAACCCGATTTTATTTTTAAATATGAATTTGGTTTTACATTGTCTTTAAAGATCTTCTCCATTTTTTCTGAAAGCCCATCCATAGAAACATCTGCGTTCTTATCATATAATTCAGCTCCTTTATCCACAAACAATTTATGGTTGCTATAATCGCCATAGAAATCGCCCACGGCTTCGCGGTAATATTCAGACTTTCTAGGAATTAACCCTGCAATACTATCGATGAGGTTTTTATCTAATTCTTCTATAGTAGACTTCACAAATTCGATTCCTACTTTTTTCATCTTATTAAGATCTGACTGTCTAAAAAATATTTTCTTTTTTGAAAGATTTACCGCATAATTGGCATCTATATTTTCTTTTACTAACGCTATAATCTCCTCTGCAGAATAATTATTTGTAGATAAAAACACACTTTTAAGTTCAAAGGGTTTGGAAGTTAATGTTATCAACCCTTCTGTCATGTTCTCAATTAAAAAACCTTTGGTTTCAAATCCCATAGAGGAAATAAAAATAGAATCTTTTAGTTTGGCAACCTGCGATTCTTTTAAGGTAAATTCTCCTTCTTCATTGGTAATGACCCCGCTGTGTTTTCCGGTTTGCACTGTGGCATAGGAGATAGGATCTCCTGTTTTTTCATCTACTACTTTTGCTGAAAAGGATTGAGATTGCGCTATCGCTGAAATGAATAATATACTAAAAGTAGTTATAAAAAGTAATGCTCTGTTCATGTTAATTTGTTTCCGTTGATGGGATAAATGTATGTGTTATGAAGACGAATGATGGCATGATTTGTTACATTTATCTTGCTTTTAACGTTGTGTTTGGTTTGTTTTAACTTTATTTTTTTTCCATTACTTTTTTCCATTGCTAAAAAATTCTAATCATTTCCCCTTCTATCTCTTTTAAAGTTAAACGAATTGAAGTCAATTCAATAAGCTCTTGTCATTCCGTGCTTGACACGGAATCCATTTTACAAATAATTAACATCATGATGAATCCTGAATCACTTCGACAAGCTCAGTGCAGGCAAGTTCAGGATGACAAGAAATTTGAATAGTAGGACGGTTTTAGTCCTTAGTTTATTTTTTATATTTGCAAATATTATTACACAATGGGTAAAAAAGGAAAAGAAAAAAATACGCAAAACAAGGCCAAGCATACCAAGTTGATGAATCGTAAAAAGAATAAATTAAAGAAGGAACAAACTACCCGAAAAGAACGTTTGAAGGCGATTATTAAGGGAGCAAATACTCCTGATACACTAAAACAATAGCTTTTTTTATTCAATTAATTATAAAAAAGGGAAATACTAAATAGGATTGTTCCATAAAAAACAACTAGTATTGTAAGTGTTAAAAAAACAAAAAATGTTAAAAAAAATTAGATTCCCCTACCTCGCAATCCTTCTAATCATTGTATTTAACTCCTGTGAGTCTGACAATGATCCTATTACAAACGAATCTGAATTTATAAGCCCAGATCAATTTAATTCGGAAGTTGTGGTACGTTGGTTTAATCTAATTAAAGTACTAACCACAGAAACCGCTGGTTATACACCGCCTGTAGCGGCAAGAGCATTTGGATATACTGGCGTGGCTTTATACGAATCTACCCAAGTAGGCATGGCTAATAAAACATCATTATCAGGTAAATTAAACGGGTTAAATTTAGAAACCACTTATATGGATGGTTTAGAATACCACTGGCCAACCGTTGTTAATTCAACCTTAGCAAGTATGACCAAATATTTTTACTCTAATGCTTCGCCTAGTAACTATACGAGTATTCTTGACTTGGAAACTGAATTTAGCGATCAATTTTTAAATGATACCGACAGCGAAGTAATTAACCGGTCTATTGTATTTGCTCTTAATTTAGTAGATGAAATTTTATTATGGGCTTCAACTGATGGTGGTTTTGAATGTCAATTTAATAATTTTCCTAGTGAGTACGAACCTCTCCCAGGGGTTGAATTTTGGAAGCCAACCGCTATAGACCAACAAGCGTTACAGCCGTATTGGGGAGATAATAGACCCTTTATAACGCTTAATGTTGAAAATACCACTCCAGCAGATCCTCCAGCGTATAGCACTGATACTAACTCTATCTATTATATAAGAGCACTTGAGGTATATGATGTCGTAAATAATGCTACACCGGAACAAATTGTTATTGCTGAATTTTGGTCGGACGATCCACAAACTTCTGCGACACCTCCTGGACATTCTATCTCTATTCTCAATCAACTAATTAATGACAATAATATCGATCTATTTGCTGCTTCTGAGGCATTTGCAAAATTAGCTGTTGGTATTAACGACGCTTTTATTTCTTGCTGGAAAGTAAAATACACCACAAATTACCCACGTCCCGTTACGGTTATTAATAATCAGATTGACGCAAATTGGGGGACAATTTTAGAGACTCCACCCTTTCCAGAATACACCTCAGGTCACTCGGTACAATCTGGCGCTCTTGCAAAAATTTTAACTTCCATATTTGGCGAAGACTATAGCTTTACAGATCGTACACATGAAGACCGAACAGATATTGATGGAACACCCAGAGATTATGACACCTTTTATGATATGGCAGAAGAAGCTGCTATTTCGAGATTATATGGCGGAATTCATTTTCAGGAAGGGATCGACCTCGGGCTAATTCAAGGCTATCAAATAGGTGAAAATGTAATTGATATCTTTGAAAACTAACCTCTTATTAATAGGTGAGTCGAAGACGAAGTGTTTACAAAAATAGCTGTTATTAGTATATCTCTTTTGTTTGATGCTTTTGTTTGATGTTGAAGCGAAGGGTTTGTTTTTATTTTCATTCAGTTTTTATTAAAAAAAATACCCCACCTATTCCGCCTAAGCAGAATGAAGTGGGGATAGATTTTAAAATTACACTTTTTTTTGAATTAATCCTCCCATCCACATAAGGTTCTTCCAAAATTTTTAGCATCGCTTAAAGTCACTTCTTTAATGCTTCCTTTGCAATTAGACAGGCCTCTACACTTATTTGTATAATGGTATTTTTTACTGTACTTCCCTGTACAGATATATACTTCGTTGGGGATATATGAGTATGAAGTAAGGAATATAAAGGCAATGGCAGTAAAAAATATTTTTAAGGGTTTCATATTATCAACTGGGGTTTTTTTAAATATGATACAATTTACGTTTTTATGTAATGATAAAAATCATGCTATTGTTTTTTTGACTTTTTATAATTTTTCTTTTTATTGTCCCGCCACACCCATGGTGCTATTGCTGTTGGGTCTTGCCACAGGCCAATTTTCTTTTTTCTAGCTTGATCTTCTAGACTTTGTAAGATTGGATCCTTTGAATATTTTAGGTAATGCCAAGCGAAACCATTTTTGACGAGTTGGTGATTTAAATTTAAAGAATCTCCATAAAACACATTTGCTATCAATCGTCTGTATCGGTCTTTTTTTAACACCTCTACTTGTACTGTTTTACTGAAAATAGCTTCGGAAACAAACTGTTTTGCTTGTTTTGAAAAGGCTTGTTTTTTTTCTGGACAGTCGATGTTTGCCAATCGGACTCTATGAACAATGGAATCGTTGGTAAGGAGCTTGAAGGTATCGCCATCTGTAATAGCGATTACTTTGCCTGTGATGGTTTGGGCTATTGTTATAGAAGTAACAAATAGCAATAAAATAAATAGATTAAATTGTCTAGGGTTTTTTAGCATTTATTTAATTAAAAGTTGAATATTATGTTGCTGTTTTAATTTTCATAAGTTTTTCCGTTTGTAGACCATAAATATAGTGTCTCTGAATAACCAAACCTGAATATTTCTTTTTCTTCATTATGTTGATTATAACATTTGTTATGAAACTTTTTTAATTAATCATTGGGAAAGAGAAAGTCATGTATTTCAATAATTGTACTTCTTCTTATTTGCACCAAATCATTCGTTTCCTTCAAATAAATACCTAAAGAGCGTTCATTATATATTAATTTTAAATCCTGAGAATAGTCTGTAACCACATACATATCGCCCTTCAGTTTATAAAACGGAATTACTAGTTTACTTTTAATTTTTACACCTTTGTTAACTACATTACCTGTTTCAAGGGTTACTTTAATCTGCTCCATGTTAGTTTCATTAGAAGCAACTTTTACATAAGCTACCATCATGTTCATCCACTCGGTATCATCTATAAAAAACCATCGTATTTTGTTAAAATTGATACCGTATTCACTAATCCATCCATGGCTTGTAAAACCGAAAAGTACTCTTTTTTTGCCATAAGTAATTTCATCATCTGAGGGTTCAAATTCTCTGATTTTAAATGTAATTACAGATACAGATGACATATCCTTTAGTTTTTTCCCTTTGAAATCTAAGGTCCTCACATAGAAACTCGTTAACTCTGGGTGATTGGACAGTAACCATTCTGTGGCGGTCAACTCTGCTTGTTCCTTCATGCTTTCAACTGCAGCTATTCCAGCTCCAATTGCCAAAACACCCCCAATTACAGCAGCTGCAGCAGCTCCATCGTTTTGGGCATTTGATTTAGGAATTAAAAGGGTGATAAGTAAAACAAATAGGGTGATTTTTTTCATTTGGTTCGTTTTTAATGAAAGTTGAAATTGACTCTTTATTTATTATATTTATTTTCACCTGTAGACCATAAATAAAAAGTTTCTGAATAATTAAACCTAACTATTTCTCTTTTTTTAATGGGTTTTGCAACTTTGGCAAGAATAACACCTCTTCCCAAAAGCGATACTCCAGTTCCTGATTTTTCCAAAACTCCATCAGCGGATGAAATGAAATCTAAATTCAAATTTATACCGCTTCTCCAATAAACAATAGTAGCACCTTCAGGTATTGCTCCAATGGGTTGAATTACAAAAATTCCACAGAACAACCTAAAGAAGGTTCCTACTATAAAAATTCCAATTAGAAATTTTAATACTATTGACTTCATAATGTCTCTTTATTTACATCCATTTTTATTGCAACTTATTTTTTCACTTGAGCTTACCCAATGATCTGAATTCTCATTTGTATTAAAGCCACACCCTGTAGTTCCACCTTTTTGTCCTTTATAAACTTCTGCTGTTGGTGTATGTTTAACTGCCATGATAATATGTTTTAAAATTATACCACTCCAAACTTAATCACTAAAATCAAAAATCCCTTACGGTATTCCGTAAGGGATTGAAGTTGTTTCGCTTTTAAAAAATCTATCCCCAGGTTTTAGGGCAAGCGAATAACCAACACAAACATACGTTGCTTGGCACCTGTTATGTTACGGTTTCCCTTATTGTAGTTTTATATAAGACCTACATCTTTTACAATAGAAACTAAGTGGATAGAATTAATGGCTTTGAATTGGATTTTAAGCTTGTTAAGTCGCTTTTCGATGGAACTTAAACTACTTGGAGAGGTTTGGTTGTTTTTAAATTGAAAACTAATATCTTCTTGCGATAAACCATTCGATAATAGTTTGATGATATTTTTTGACATCATATTTTTTAACCCGCGCAGATCCACCTGAAATACCATTATCAATTTTATCCCATTGTACAGGAGCTTCTTCTAAAACATTCTTTTTTGGCTACAATTCTCCCTTTGATTTTTTCTTCCGAAGAAATAAATTGGCTGTTGAACTAACAGGGCAATAAGCGTGAAATGTTTATAAAAATAAAAAAGGTATGTACTTTCGCACATACCTTCTTTACAGACTTAGTCTCGATAGCATTTAAGCACTAAGTTGTTCTGCCTCTGTTTGTCTAACAGCCAAGGTATAAATAACAAGACCGAATCCTATTTTATTAATAGCATCTGCGATGTTATACAATACATCAATATTTAAACCTCCAAAGATCCCTTCGTACCATCCTGGTGTTCCAGCCATATATCCAATAGGATAAATTGCCCATCCTACTAATACAAACCAGCATAACATTTTATGCGCTTTAAGAACAGATCCACCTGCTGCTTTTGCAAGTTTTGCTGCGCCTCCAAGCCAGATTTCGTACACAATTGCAAAATATGCAATACCTGATACTAATCCCCAGATTTGAGCATTCTCAGGATCTATAGCTTCTCCAGCGTATCCAGTTATTAGCATTATTACAGAAAGAACAATAAGTTTCCATAAAAGTTTTGGTTTTGCGCCAGCGATTTTAAGGATGAGATAGAACTCAACACACATTAAGGGCACAGTTAATATCCAATCTACATACCTAAAGAAGGTAGGTGACTCGACATTTACAAACCAGTAATCGCGCATGTACCAGTAATGTACTGCGGCAATAAAAGTAATTAACCCTGATACTAAAATAGAAGTTTTCCATTTTCGGTCAAAGTCGTTCATGGTAAAGAAAAAGAAGGCAGATGCTGCCATCATAGCCATAGCTCCTATAAAGAAGGTAAAGCCTACGTAATCGTCTGGAGCCATTTTAGGAACCAAAGAAATCATTGCATTTAAGTTTTGCATGGTTGTATATATTTAAATTTTGTTCAACAAAGCTAAGCAATTGTTAAACAAAAAACAAATTAATACTATGTTAATATCTATGGAAATATTATCTATCTTGCAATGTATCATGGAAAAATACACGAAAATCGCAATAGTAATCACCTTTTTTAGCTTATGGCTCTCTGGATACTTTTCTAGTCCGTCACAACAAATTATTGGGCTTTTTTTAATTTTTTCACTGGGTATTTTGCACGGAAGTAATGACCTAAAGCTCATTTCAAAAGTAAATAGAGTCTCAAAACCTATCCAATTGGCCTTGTTTATTGGCTCTTATATAGGTACGGTACTCATTGCTAGTTTACTTTTTTATTACCTACCTAGCCTCGCACTTATTGCATTTGTTATTTTTAGTGCTTTTCATTTTGGTGAGCAACATTTTAATGCATTGCCACAAACAACTTCTATTTTTAATAAGGCCATGTTTCTGTTCTATGGTCTGACGATTCTATTTCTTCTATTTAACCTTAATAGCACAGCTACTTTAGAAATAATAAATTCACTCACTGGTTTTACTTTTCAAACAGAATGGTTTCGATGGATTATTGCTTTTACTTTGGTAATCTGGTTATTATTTGCACTGACTATGGTATTTCAAAACAAAATGACCTGGAAACGACTTTTGTTTGAGTTATTCCTTCTACTCGTTTTTGCTGTCGTGTTTAAAACGGCAACACTGATATGGGCATTTGCTATTTATTTTATTTTTTGGCACAGCATCCCTTCCATTTTTGAACAGCAAAATTTTTTGTATGGCGAAGTTTCCATAAAGACCTTTGTGACCTATGTAAAATCATCTTTCATTATTTGGCTGATTTCTATTTCTGCTATTGCACTTTTATTTTTCTGGATCCAAGATGAGAAAATCTTACTACCCTTATTGTTTGCCTTTTTAGGGGCTATAACATTTGCCCACTCCTTAACGATTTCTAAAATGTTTAAAATCAAAGGCTAATTAGCACTTTAAAAAATACAATCCTTTGCTACATAATATGATGTATCTCGCGAAAGTAAATTGACTCAAACTTTAAGTTTGAAAAAAGTTAAAGTAAGGTCTTTCAGATTTTCTAACTAATAATTATAGCTGTTCGCTATCGCAACAGAAGCCAGCTCTAGCGAACTAAAGCAGAGTATGCTAGCTTAGAATTACTATGTAACTAATACAATGCGATGTCGCAACTACTTAAAGTGTTGTTAAACAAAAAGCTGCCGAGATAAATAAATAATCCCTTACGGCTTAACGTAAGGGATTGAAGTTGTTTCGCTTTTAAAAAATCTATCCCCAGGTTTTAGGGCAAGCGAATAACCAACACAAACATACGTTGCTTGGCACCTGTTATGTTACGGTTTTCCTTATTGTAGTTTTATATAAGTCCTACATCTTTTGCAATAGCCACCAAATGAATGGCATTGTTTGCCTTAAACTGTATTTTAAGTTTATTTAAATGTTTCTCGATGGTACTTAAACTACTTGGTGAAGTGTTATTCTTTTTAAATTGAAAACTAATATCTTCTTGCGATAAACCATTCGATAATAATTTGATGATCTCAATATCGTAATCATCAATTTCTAAATCAGATTTATTATTTAATGCTTGCTCTAATTGAGGAGAAACATATGTGTTACCCTTAGCACAATTGATAATGGCCTCTTTTAGTTCGAATAATCCTTTTCGACCTTTACTTACATAGGCTTCAACATGATAGGTATTCATTAATGTTCTTACTCTCTGTAAGCGGTCCTCTATAGAATATACGATGATTTTTAAATTAGGAAACTCCTTTTTAAGTGCTATTATTAATTCTTCGCCTGAAGTATATGTTTGGTCTCTATAATCGCGTATAAAAGAAAGGTCTGTAATAAGAAGGTCGAAAGGGACATTGTCTAATGCTGCTTTTTTAATTTTAAGGTAGGCATCGTCGCAGTACTGTACTTGCTGGATGTCTGCAATATTTAATTCATTAATAACAGAAAATACTCCTTTATTAATACTTCCTAAATCGTCTGATGCAATTACTTTCTTAAACATGTTTAGATGGTGATTTTTACATTAAACCCATGATTGTTTTGAGAGGTAAAGGTAATTTTACCCGCTAAGGTATTTATACGGTTTTCCACATTTTGCAATCCATTTTGTTTTTTTATTTCGCAACCCACTCCATTATCATTATATTCAATTTCGACTTTATTATATGTTTGCTTAAATGCTAACACAACAAAATCTGCCCTGCTGTGCTTTTTCATATTGGTCATAAGTTCTTGTAACACTCTATAAATTGCCGTTTTTTTATTGTCTGATATTTTACTCCAATAAATCTTATTCAAATTTCTTGTGATTACATTTATGTGATCCGTTTTATAGCTGACTAATAAATCGTTTAATAAAGTTTCGAAGTTATCATGAACTTCTAGCACACTATTTTCTTTTGAGATATCCCTCGTTTTTGAATATATATTTTCTAGGTCATCTAGCACTTCATTATTTGAGGTAGCATCTGCTTGTATTTTTGTCATCACATGATACACATCATTGGCTACTTCATCATGCACCTTTTGAGCAATTCGTGTTTCTGTTTTGTAGATCTGCTCTATTTTACCCTTTTTATATTTGACTTTATAAATAAAGTATGAGGCTATTAATAACAGAAGTATAAAAATTGCTATTGCTTGATACATTCTTTTTAACCCTCTTTCTTTTTCCTTTAATAACTCAGCCTCTTGGGTTCTTTTTTTCTCCTCACCAATGTTAAATTTTATTGCTGCAAATTTATTTTCTTGTTGTAGTTTTTCATCAGCTAAACTATCTGTCAATTTTTTGTATTCTAAAATTTTAGGATCATCGTTTAATGCTACCATTAATGAGAGTGCTTCTTTTAGATAAGAGCTGCTATTTAATAATTTAGCAAGCTCATAGGTTTTTTCAACATACTTCCTAGCTTCCTTTTTGTTGTTTCTATCTAAATAATAATATGCAATATGTCTATTGCTTGAAAATATACCCTTTGTATCTTTATCTTTAATTCTTTCCTCTAAAACATTCAATAGCCCATTTAAAGCTTCAGGATCATCAATTTTTGAACGTGTATAATTAAGGTTGTCTAATGCTCTAAGTAAGGCTTCTCTGTCATCAAATTGTTTTCTTTTTTCAACAACAAATGAAAATTCATTAATCGCTAAATCATATAGTTTTTGATCTCTATGGATATTGGCTATGTTATTTATAATTGTAATACTATCCCTAGAATTTGCCTCATAGGAAAGTGCTTTTTTATAATAATCTAATGCTTGGTCGGTATTTTTAAGTATGCGATAAATTTTTCCAAGTTGATTATAAACTCCTGTTTTTATCTCGTTGGTCTCTGCATTTATTTGCAAATTTTCTGCAAGTTCTAATGATCTTACTGATGAAATTTCACTCTCATAAAAAAGACCTGAATCAAATTGATTTATAGCAAAACTTCTTAAACTTCTAATTGCAGAAAGAGTGTCTGCCTTTTGTAAATTTTCTTTTATTCTATCTTCAAAAAAGCTATACGCCTTTGCCTTTGTTAAGTCATTTTTTGTTTTAGGGTTTGAAAGAATCTCCTTATAATATTCTGTACTATCTATTACTTCCTGAGCAGATATAGAACTATTAACATTTAATAATGCAATACAAAAAAAGAGGAATGAAACTAAAACTTTCATTCCTCTAAATTAAAACTTATTTTTAGTTATTCTTTAAAAAATTAGTTTCCATTTCCATTTCCAGGTGGCGGAGGTGGAGGTGGTGGAATATCACCATCTTCACCACAACATACCTGTTGGGTTTGTAAATCTTCTTTAATGGTTTGTGGACTACAAGAAAAAATACTTGTAATAAGGGAAACCGTAAGTACTATATATATTATTTTTTTCATTTTGCATGTATTAAAAATTAGACATAGGTGTGGCTATCCAAGCTTTTTAACTTAGTTTTTTTGCTGAACAGCAACACATTAAATTTTAGAGACGTCTCTCTCTATTTTGAGAAGTTTGGAGCGCAGAAGTAACCAGATTTACATACTTCTCAATTTGTAGCACTAATTACTTTGCAGCTCCATTTGTTGAACTGAATAAATTCGTAAACCTTATTACGTTAAGGCAATATTCAATTCTGATACAAATGAATGAAGATGTGTTTGGAACCATTGGAAATAGAATGGAAACAATTTGGAAAATTAAATTCCAGAAGTTTTCTTAAATAAATTACAGTTTTATAAAACTAAAATGAAAACAACAATGTATAAAAAGTTAATTCTTGAATCCTTTGAGAAAGCAAAGTCTGAAATAGGTTCTGAAAAACCATCAAGCTTATCTAAGCATATTTCTGATGTATTATTAGAAGATTATAGTTTTCAAGTGAATGAAAGAACTTTAAGAAATTATAATAATGAAATAGAAAAGAATGACGGAGAAGAATTAAATGTCTCAAAAAGTATCGCTAATGAATTAACAAAATATCTAGGTTATGATAGCATTATAGATTATTCACAAAAAAACAAAAAGGGTAAAAAAAATAAAGCATTAAAAAATTATATTATTGGAGTTTTAATAGTGATTGCAACCTATTTTGGATTCAATGCAAATCAAAAAAAGTGCATGATTTGGAATAATGATCATTATGAGAAAATCTCTTGTGAAAAAGAAAATACAAAACCTATAGACAATAGACTTTTAAAATTATTCAAAAAAATAGACCCTAATCATGAAACCATTTTTTTTAATAAAAAGGGAGACGCTAGAATCTGGTATTATAAAAATGAAAAAGGAGATTTAGAGTTTTTTACCAATTTAGGGCTGCATCCGGAAACAGGTAAAACTCTTAAGCCTATTACTCAATATATGATTGATAAATATTTGTAGATGTATTTGAAGCATCTTGTATCTTCGCAAAAAAATTAAGCCATGCTACAAGCTGTTTTATTTGATATGGATGGGGTGATTGTTGACACAGAACCTCTGCATTGTAAAGCGTATTATTCGATGTTTGAAACCGTAGGAATTTCAGTTTCTAGAGAATTATACGAATCGTTTACTGGACAATCTACTATAGAAATTTGCAGAAAGCTTTGTAAACAATACCAACTTTCTGAAACGCCTGAAACTTTGGTTCGCCTAAAACGAGAAGCCTTTAAATATCTGTTTGCTACCGATCAAAGTTTGGCGCTTATTGATGGTGTGTTCGATTTAATAAAAGAATATCACAGTAAAGGGCTTAAACTTGTGTTGGCTTCTTCAGCTTCTATGAATACCATTAATTTTGTGTTTGACCGGTTTGATTTGAATTCCTATTTTATTGCTAAACTTAGTGGTGCTGACCTAAAAGCATCGAAACCGCATCCTGAAATTTTTATCAATGCTGCAAAAGCATCTGGTTTTTCTAAAGAGGAATGTATGGTGATTGAAGATTCTACCAATGGGATTATAGCAGCGAATGCTGCAGGGATTTTCTGCGTTGGGTTTAAGAGTCCGCATTCCAAGAATCAGGATTATAGTACTGCTGATTTAGTGATTGCTAGTTTTGAGGAGATACGGTATGATAAGGTTATCGATTTGATTTAATTTTAATTATTACTTTTTTCCATTGCTGAAAAAAGTAACCAAAAAAATCTAGCCTTATGAAAATACATCTAAATTATTCGATTATTACCTAAATTTTAAGAACTCATTCTCCTTTGTCGAATTTCAAACAGATTAAAGTTTTACGGAAATTTCACTTCTAATTTTATGATATATTTTCAATAGGACATTTAAAAAATGCAGTCGAATTAAATCCTACTTTGATAAGTATACAAATCAAAATACCTTCCTTTTTTAGCAATCAATTCGTCGTGTTTTCCTTGTTCCGCAATTTTCCCTTCTTCAATCACTAAAATCTGATCTGCTTGTTGTATCGTACTTAATCGATGCGCAATCACTAGCGTAGTACGGTCTTTCATTAAAGAATGTAAACTTTTCTGAATAAAAGATTCACTCTCTGTGTCCAGATTAGAGGTTGCCTCGTCTAATATAATAATCTTTGGATTTGCTAACAAAGCACGAGCGATTGAAATTCGCTGTTTTTGTCCGCCAGATAATTTTACCCCTCTTTCGCCTATAATGGTATCTAATCCATCTTCAAATTTATCTGTGAATTCATTTACATAGGCACCATTTACTGCAGTTTGAAGTTCTTCTTCGGAAGCATTTGGACGCGGAAATAATATATTTTCACGAATGGTTCCTGCATATAAGAAATCGTCTTGCAATACCACCCCTAAATTTAAACGAAAACTACTTAAGTTAACTTTTGAAAGGTCTTGTCCGTCTAATGTTACGGCACCTTTTGAAGGTTTTAAAAATGTTGCTGCTAAACTTGCAATGGTCGATTTTCCAGAACCGGAGGAACCTACCAATGCTGTGACACTCCCAGATAATGCTTCAAAAGAAATGTTATGCAGTACTTCTTTGCTTTCTTCATAACTGAAAGAAACATCCTTAAAAACAATATCACCTTTTATATCTTTTAAATAGGTTGTTCTCACTTTTGGGTCGTCTTCAACTGTCATTTCCATGAGCTCCTGCGTTCTGTCTAACCCTGCCATGGCTTCCGTTAGCTGACTCCCTATGTTACTCATTTGCACTATTGGAGCGATCATAAACCCTAAGAATAAGGTAAAAGAGATAAACTCCCCAAAAGTCATGGTATTATCCATCATAAAGTAACCTCCAATTCCCATGATTCCTGCGGATGCCAATCCTAACAAAAATGTTGAAGAACTCGTAATTAAAGCAGTCGCTGTTAAACTTTTCTTTACATTGAGGTATAATCTCTCTGCTCCTTCTTGGAAAGATTTGTTTTCTTGTTCTTCGGCATTAAAGCCTTTTATAACTCTTACTCCTCCTAATGTTTCGGTTAAACGTCCTGTAACCTCCGCATTAATTACCCCTCTTTTTTTAAATATTGGGCGTATATACCCGAATGCTTTCATGGCAATAATAGCAAAAATCCCTACCGGAACCAATACAAAAAGAGTCATTAAGGCATTTATTTTAATCAAAATTACTAAGGATATCACTGCAGTAATCGTCCCTCCTATAAGCTGAACCAATCCAGTACCCACTAAATTTCGAACTCCCTCTACGTCTGTCATTACTCTAGAAACTAGGGCGCCAGTTTTATTATTATCGAAAAAATTAATTGGAAGCGAAAGTAGTTTACGTTGCACTTGAGATCGTAACAAATAAATTAAGTGTTGAGCTTCTACACTTAATAAACGTGTTAGAGAAAAAGAAGTGACCGCTTGTACCAAAATGGCAGAACACACAATTAATATAAGCAACCAAAGTGATTGCATATCTTTTGAGGGAACTATATCGTCTATTAGAGTTTTACTAGCAAATGGGAGCACCATTCCAGCTAAACTTCGAACAATGATTAGGAATAAGCCAATTGAAACGATTTTTTTACGGGGCCAAATATATTCTTTAAATGCCCATTTATAGGATACTTTTTCTTTAGTCATACAAAAGATACACCCAATATTGAGCCAGAAACCAATCTATGACAATAAGACAAATAAAAGCAAATATTCTAATGCTTCTATGACTATATTTTTATAGTAATTATAAGTAAACTTATTTTGAGAAAGTGAGGTTCCTTTTCTAAATATTTCTGGATTCAGTACCGTTTTCATTCCGTTATTTTACATGTATCAAATCTCTTTTACATATTCCATGTTTCCATTTTAGATTGAATGATTTATTACTTTACTAGATTTTTTAATTCTGAAAGAGCATTTGCCTTTATGTTTTTATAAGTAATGGTTATTTCTAAAAATTATTTAACCTTCTTTTGTACTTTAGTCTAGGCGTTTATTAAAAAATGAATGTACCAGTTTTAAAACTCAAGTTTCAGAAATAGATTCGCTTCTGAAAATACTATTGCCTTTATCTATAATTTAAAATCCATTAAATATCTCGAGAGTATTGTTTATAATAACGTAATTCCATGAATGGATTTGAAAGGTTTTGAACAATATTATTCATCTACTTTTGCTTCCCAAACCCGCAAAACTAACTCATAACAAGTATTTTAGTTATTTAATCGATATATTAATAAATTATAGCTAGTTTTGCATAAAACTTATAAAAAAATTATATTTCTCCATCTGGTTTAGTAGACTGCTGATCAATTAATATCAAGTCCTATTATAGATGTTTATTTAAATTTATCCCCAAATTTAAATCAACCTGCATATTATAAACATCTAATTACTTTAAAAAACGTCATGAAAGTTATTTTAAAACACTTGCTCGTGCAGCTTATTCTATTGATTTCAACGAGTCTCTATGCACAAGTAGGTCTAGGTACCGAAGATCCTGATCCTTCTTCTGCTCTCGATATTTCTTCAAACAGCAAAGGGCTTTTAATGCCAAGATTAACAACCACCCAAAGAAATTTAATAGCATTTCCAGCGACAGGTTTAATGATATATAATACTACATTGAATGATGGCCAATTAAATATTGGAACTCCATCGGCAGCAAGTTGGATAGGCTTAAAAGGACCTAAGATTGATTCTGTTAACGAAGGCGATATTATTAATACCACATCCAATAGTGATCTGTTATTACAAGGCATGACAATCTCGCCTGAATCGGGCACTTACATTGTTTCATTTAATGCCCAGATAACAGCATTATTTGGTTCTGCCCAAGGTATTATTGATATGGACAGGATATATCAAGATTTAATGGCTATAACGGCCACGAATACAACTCACGGTCTTGTTTTTGGTAATGGAGAGAGTTTGCCTCCGGGCATCTATGACCTAGCTGGATCAGTATCAACTGCTGGAACACTTACGCTAGATGGTGGTGGAGACTCAAATTCTGTGTTTATCATTAGAGGTACCGGAGCATTTACTTCGGGAGCTGGTTCCACTGTAAATTTGATCAATGGAGCAAGCTCCAATAATATATTCTGGATGTCTGAAGCAGCACTATCTACAGGTGCGAACTCAATATTGAAAGGAACCTTGGTTTCTCCTGCTGGAGCAATTGCACTGGGAGCCAATACGAACCTTGAAGGGAGGATGCTTTCAAAGGCAGGGGCATTAAGTATAGGAGTCAATTGTGTTCTTACTGCTCCATTAGGTGATTCTTATATTGAATTAAGGAGCCTTTCCTCATTTGCAATGTTTACCTCTAATGGAGCAGTTACAGATGATGAAACTTCTACGATCACTGGAGATATTGGCACTGCATTAGGAGCTCTGACAATTTTAAGCACACATACTGGGGAACAATACCCTGCGGGCACATCAGCAACTAACTCAACTACTACTACTTATTGTATTTATCAAAATGGGAGTGAAGTAGTTAATTCTAGTAGAACAGTTAATTCAGATAGCTCAGTGGTGTCTCTCCAAGCAATGGTTACTACTCTAACTGAAGGGGAGGCCATTGAAGTACGATGGAGAGTTGATACTGGTGAAGCGACGCTTGATAATAGAAGCTTATCATTGATTCGTTCTGGATATTAGTTGCTATGAATTTAAAAATAATAAATTTCAGTGTTTCTAAACAATTTCGAGCAGACTACAGGTCAATTAATATTGCATCCTATATAGATGATTATTTTTTAGCCTTATTTTTCAAATTTAATTTAACTTATATACTATAGCATAGCTAATTTCATTAAATAAATCCTCATGAAAACTATTTTAAAATATTCCCTAATACAGCTTATTCTATTGATTTCAAGCAGTCTTTATGCTCAGGTTGGTATAGGGACAACAACACCTGACGCTTCTTCTATGCTAGATATTTCTTCCACCAGCAAAGGGCTTTTATTACCACGATTAACCACGTTACAAAGAGATAATATCACACTCCCAGCGACAGGCTTAATGATTTTTAATACTACGTCAAATGATGGTCAATTAAATGCTGGAACTCCCTTGGTGCCACGATGGATAGGTGTCAAAGCACCTAAGATTAATTCTGCTACTGAAAGCAATAGCATTGGTTCCACATCCACTAATACTTTGTTGGTGCCAGGTATGACACTCTCGCCTGAATCGGGCACTTATATTGTTTCATTTAATGCCCATGCGCCAAATCAACTATTTAGTTCAGGACAAGGTGTTATTGATATGGACGGGATATACCAAGCCATAACAGCTATGCCAAACGGCACAACTCACGCTCTTGTTTTTGGTAATGGAGAGACTTTATTTCCGGGTGTCTATGACGTGGCTGGAGCACCATCGATTGCAACTGGAACACTTACACTAAATGGCAATGGAGACCCAAATTCTCTGTTTATTATTAGAGGTGCCGGTGCATTTTCTACGGCAACTGGCGCAATTATAAATTTGACCAATGGAGCAAGCTCCAATAATATATTCTGGATGTCTGAAGCAGCTCTATCTACAGCCGCTAACACAATAATGAAAGGAAACTTGGTTTCAGGTGCCGGAGCAATTGCATTGGGAGCCAATGGGAGCCTTGAAGGAAGGATGCTTACAAAAGCAGGAGGATTAAGTATCGGAGCGAATAGCACAGTTACCCCTCCATCGGGTGTTTCGCCTATTGATTTAGGAATCCTTTCCTCATTTGCAATGTTCACCTCTAGCGGTGCGGCTTCAGGAGATGCAACCTCTACGATCACTGGAGATGTGGGCACCGGAGAAGGAGCACTGACCGTTTTAGGAGCTCATTATGGGGGACAATACCCTGCTGGTTCAACAGAGAGAAGCTTAACTACTGCGTACTGTATTTATCAAAATGGGGTTGAAGTGGTTAATTCTAATAGAACAATTAATTCAGGGAACTCAATGGTGTCTCTACGTGCAATGGTAACTACCCTAACTGCTGGGGAAGCCATTGAAGTGCGGTGGAAAGTTTATACTGGCGAAGCGAGGCTTGACAATAGAACCTTATCATTGATTCGTTCTGGATATTAATTACTTTGAATTTATTCCCCAAATTTAAATCAGCCTACATATTATAAACAGCTAATTACTTAAAAAAAACCTCATGAAAGTTATTTTAAAATATTTCCTAATACAGCTTATTCTATTGATTTCAACCAATCTTTATGCTCAAGTAGGTATAGGTACTGAAGATCCTGATCCTTCTTCTGCTCTCGATGTTTCTTCAAGTAGTAAAGGGCTTTTAATGCCAAGATTAACGACGTTAGAAAGAGATGACATAACACTTCCAGCGACAGGCTTAATGATTTTTAATACTACCTCAAATGATGGTCAATTAAATATTGGAACTTCCTTGGCGCCAAGTTGGGTAGGCCTTAAAGGACCTAAGATTGATTCTGTTAACGAAGGCGATATTATTAGTAACATATCCACTAATGCTTTGTTAGTATCAGGCATGACACTCTCGCTTGAACCGGGTGATTTTCTCGTTTCATTTAATGCCCAGCACAAGACCGTAGCAATTGATCAACCATTTAGTTCTGACCAAGGTGTTATTGATTTAGACGCAATATACCAGGCCTTAACAGCCATACCAAGCGGCACAACTCACACTCCTGTTTTTGGTAATGGAGAAAATTTGCTGCCAGGCATCTATGACGTGGCTGGAGCAACTTCGATTGCTGGAACACTTACGCTAGATGGTGGTGGAGACTCAAACTCTGTGTTTATTATTAGAAGTACGGGTGCATTTACTGGTGGGTCTGCTTCCACTGTAAATTTGACCAATGGAGCAAGCTCCAATAATATCTTCTGGATGTCTGAAACAGCGCTATCTACAGGCGATAACTCTGTAATGAAAGGAACCTTGGTTTCTCCTGCCGGAGCAATTGTATTGGGAGACAGCGCGAACCTTGAAGGAAGGATGTTTACAAAGTCAGGAGCAATAAGCCTAGGAGCGAATAGTACTCTTACCGTTCCATCGGGTGTTTCTTATATTGATTTAGGGAGCCTTTCCTCATTTGCGATATTTACCTCTAATGGTGCGGTTTCAGATGTTGTAACTTGTATGATCACTGGAGATGTAGGCACTGCATTAGGAGCATTGACAATATTAGGTGCACATTCTGGAGAACAATTCCCTGCTGGCACAACAGCAAATAACTTAATTACTACTGCTACCTACAGTATTTATCAAAATGGGGTTGAAATAACCAATTCTAGTAGCACAATTAACTCACTGAACTCAGTAGTATCTCTCGAAGCAAAGATTACTTCTCTAAACGCAGGGGAAGTAATTGAAGTGCGATGGAAAGTTGATTTTGGCGAAGCGACACTTGACAATAGAATCTTATCGGCGATTCATTCTGGAAATTAGTTTCTTCAATTTAAAACTAATAAACTCAGTGTTTCTTTAAAATTTTAATATGCTTTTACAGCAAGGCTATTAGCAAATTTATATCTAGTATGCCTATGGCATCCAACGTTATGACTTTACCTTCCAGTGCTAGAAGTATTGTGAATCACTATGAGCCTGAAACCAAAGGAAAAGAATGCATTACCTTTAAGATAAATTGATCTCGTTAAGGAAATGTTTGATGGAAGATGCTATAAAATGATAGTGAATGACTTGTTTTATTTCTATCAATACCATAGTATATATATTAAATATATAATGTATTGCCTATAAACAGCAAAGCTTATGAGAAAGTCTCTTGAAAATGATATATAAAGTTCTTTTAAATTAAAAGCACTAAGATTATTTGAGTTAGTTGACTTTATGCTATTAATGTCATCATAAGAAATGGTTATTTTTACCAAGTTTTTAATCTTCTTTTATATTCTAACATCTAAGTTCACTAAAAAGAGCTTTCCATTTTCCCATTCTCAAACCTCAAATTTATTTTATAGATTCAATTCGTAAAAAATTATTACGCTTGTCTATAACTTCATATGACCCAAATACCTTACTATCAATGCCTTATTGTTGATATTAGTTGGGTGCCATTGAAAGGGTTTTGGGCTATGTTATTCATTTACCCTTTTATCGAAATGTGCAATAAGTAACTCATTATAAGAAGGTTAATAGTTTAGGTGCTGTATTAGTAAAATGGTACTCTGGTAGTTAATTCTAGCAGAAGAATTACTTCACTAAACTCAGTCGTAGCCCTAAAGGCACAGGTTACTACACTAACAGCAGGGGAAGTCGCTGAAGTACGGTGGAAAGTTGATACTGGTGAAGTGAAACTTGATAACAGAACCCTATTATTGATTCGTTCTGACTATTAGTTGCTTTCAGTTACTAATGATTAAGTTTCCTGTAAATTAATGTTAATTGTGCATTATAATCGATAAAGTGCAAGAAAAATAGACGTAACGTTATTTTTTTAGTATATTGGCCTTCCCAAATATTAAAAACTTACTTATGAAAACTATTTTAAAATTCTTTATTGTACAGTTATTCTTATTGCCTTTAGGCAGTATTTATGCTCAAGTTGGTGTAGGAACAACAACACCTGATCTTTCTTCTGCTTTGGATATTTCTTCTACCAGTCAAGGGTTATTAATGCCAAGATTAACCACAACGCAAAGAGATGCAATAGTATCTCCAGCAAAGGGTCTAATAATTTATAATATTACATCAAATGATGGTGAATTAAATATTGGAAATCCCTCAACACCTAAATGGATAGGTATCAAAAGTCAAGAGACCCCTATGATGTATTCAGTTACTGAGGGAGCAGATGTTAGTACAGAATCCACTAGTGAATTACTGGTAACAGGCATGAATGTGTCTTGTGCTCCAGGTACTTACATCGCTTCATTTAATGCACAGCACACTGGCGTCGAAGGGCATGCATTTAGTTCAGACCAAGGCGTTCTTGATTTGGTCGATATATACGATGATTTAATAGCTTTACCTGGCGGTGTACCTCATGTTGTAGCTTTTGGTAGTGGTGAGGTTTTGACTCCGGGCGTCTATGACGTGACTGGAGCATTTTCGGTTACCGGATCACTTATATTGGACGGTGGTGGAGACTCAACTTCTCTTTTTGTAATAAGAGGTAATGGTGCATTTTCGGCTGCAGCGAATTCAAATATAATATTACAGGGAGAGGCCGAGGCTAGAAATATATTCTGGGTGTCGACTGACGCTATGACTATAAGCGCGTATTCATCAATGAAAGGAACCTTGGTTTCTAATGCTGGAGCTATTAATATGGCAGCCGATTCAAGCCTTAAAGGAAGGATGTTTACAAAGACAGGAGCAATAGGTGTAGGGTCGAATAGCGTTCTTACAATTCCATCTGGTGAATCTGTAATTGATTTAAGGAGTCTTTCATCATTTGTGATGTTTAGCACTAATGGTGCACTTACATCTGATGTAACTTCTATCATCACTGGAGATGTGGGGAATGGATTAGGAGATCTGACACTTGCAGGTGCACATTACGGGAATCAATACCCTGCAGGGACAGAACCGGTTACTGGAACTGAAATGACAACTTACTCTTTTTATCAAAATGGGGTTGAAATAGTTAATTCTAGTAGAATAATTAATTCACTTAGCTCAGTGGTATCTCTCCAAGCAATGTTAACTTTAACAGCACAAGAAGATGTTGAAGTAAGATGGAAAGTTGGAGCAGGTGAAGCTACGCTCGACAATAGAAACTTATCGTTGATTCGTTCTGAAAATTAATTGTTCCTATCTGCCAATCATATAGATTGGCTATGAAGAACATAATTTATAAGAAATTTTTTTAAGAATAACAGGTATAGATTATTAAACTAATGTTTAATAATCTATACCTGTTATTCTGTGTTTTATAATCTGCACGAGTTTCTAATGCCTCAACACAAAAGCTTATGGAGTAAATAAATTTAAGACAACTTTGCTTTTAAAAACTCTATGTCACCAAACGCTTTATTTGCAGCCGTTAATTTATTACTTCCCGAAGTACTCGTAAGTCATTTTGATTTAACCAAGCACGAGATTAAAGGCGAAGAGATACACTTCTATTTTACAGAACTGAACAATATTCCTGAAGAGTTTGCTAAGGTTACACTTCATTCTAAAGGTTTCTTTCCACAAGCAACTGTTCAAGATTTCCCCATACGAGGCAAGAACGTATATCTGTATATAACCAGACGCAGGTGGCTTAACGAAGTTACGGGCAAAGTAGTAACTAGGGATTGGGATTTAGTAGATATACTTCACAACGAGAATAATAAATAGCTTATGCGAAGAGGTAAAGGGTAGCCCTACCACGAGGTTTTATGACGCTTAACAAAAATACTCTTTACGCATTACATAACCACCTTATATGTATGGTGTTAGCTCCTGTTTTGTGGGGATAATGGTAACCAGCAAATTATTTATATGATGCCCTTGTAGTTAAGTCTGCAAGGGTGTTTATTTAGGGCATACCTTGGTTTCTTTTCACAACTAACCTGCATTCATTATATTTGACCAAACAATTTATATTATGAGAAAATAATCTACCTTTTTTTAACAGTACTTATCGTTGGGTGTAGTGGTGAGGATAGTAATGGTAATTCAACTAACAACACTAATAATGGTAACTACTTTTTTGAAGTTGAATTCGGGGGTGTAATAAATAGGGTGCAAGGTATTGGAGGGATTGAATCAATATTTCAACCAAATCAATGTTACGGAAGCACCTATGGTGTAACTTTATCAATTACTGATATTACTGCAGAGAATTACGTTTCTGGTCAAAATACGTATATAAATATGGGTTTTGATAATGCACAATTAGGAAGTAATAATGGTAATTTAGGTGTATTTCCAGGCAATGGGGGGTTTTATATTTTGGAGTATTTAGAATCAATTGGAGTAGGAAACCTTACCGCTTTTGTCGAAAATGGACCAATGTCTTGGTCTGATGGATATAGCCAACGCTATAAAATTTCTAACATCAACTTAACAGATCTAGGAACTTCAGGCGGAGAGACTATAAAGGGAACTTATGAACGTGTTTTATATTTTCAAGCAAATACAATTGCAGATTTTGATATTCCAGTCCCTATAAGAATAGAATTTAGTGCAATTAGACCATAACTAATTTAATAACTCCCTAAACCAAACTCTTGCAGAAATGGGAGGGTTTTTTTATAAACTATTTTTAAATATTATAAACCTAGAACCTCCAGGTAATATATCATCTCACGAAGACCTGCCCCAAAAGGAAAGTGATATTATTTAGATATGGGGGGTGTTATTACTACGGATTGGTAGGTCTAGTTTTTTTTGGGTTTTACTGTCAATTTTACTGTAAGTTTCAGCTGTTTTTGCTGTCAGTTTTGTGTATATCTGGCATCTAACCTTGTTAGTTTTTAAATAAAAAGTTAAGAATATCAACTGTTTAACACTCAACTAATACACTCTTAAACCCTTTGTATACTTGAGTGTACTGCATAAAAAAAAGAGTAACCATTTCTGATTACTCTTGTAGTAGATAACTCATTCGAAATATCGAACATTAGTTTTACCCCAGTAGACTTCTTGGAAGTTAATAAATCAATTCAATTAATTATTTAGATCCCTCAAAAAAGAATAGTTCCTCTATAGAAATCTTAAACAGCTTTGACATCTTAAATGCCGTGGGTAAACTTGGATCAAATTTTTCCTTTTCAATCGCGTTTATCGCTTGACGTGAAATACCAATTAAGTTGGCTAATTCTTCCTGTGTCAATTTTTGATTTTTTCTTAATTCCCTTAGTTTATTTTTCATCGAAATCTTTTTGAATTAACGATATTGGCAATAATGTATGAAAGTGAAATAAACATCATTAGATATTCGAATTCAGGTTCCTTCCCAATAATTCCAAAATCAAAAGAGACTTCATATGTTAGACCAACTATTACTGCTAAACCCAATGTAATGGCCATTGCTTCAAATTGAATTCTCTTTTGTAATTCGTCATAAGTCTTAAATAAATTTTTATTAGCGATTATCATACCTATTCCAATAGCAAAATTTATTATTAATCATATTATAGTGTATATTTTATTATCCCAAAGTGAGTTTTCTGCACCTGTTAAAATACCTAAACTTACTACCCATGCTAATGTCCATGCCAGCATAATTTTCTTTTGTTTTTTTTGATCTTTCATAATATTATTTTGTAATGTTTACTTTACAAGTATATGAAAAAATAAATAAATGTAAGGTTTTATTTACATTAAATATGTATTCATAAAAAAACGGCTACACTTTATAAAAGTATAACCGTTTTATTGTTTTAGTAGCGGGAACTGGACTCGAACCAGTGACCTTCGGGTTATGAGCCCGACGAGCTACCTACTGCTCTATCCCGCGATATATCATATCTTTTCAAGCAACCTTTGGATTTTATTCCGATGGGCAAACTATCTGGGCTAAGCCCTCGATATGGATGTTCAAAATACTCAACTTAGCTTTTAACTTTCGGTTCATAATGCCGACAGAAATATTTCGGACTGCAAAGATACAATGGTTTTCAAAAACTACAAGGACTTTTTTTAATAAATTTATTGTTCAATGTTATTTGCTTCAAAACTTGAGATTTCGCCTTCTAAAAACTGTACAGAAACTTCAATTGGGTTGCAACAAACCTCACAATCTTCAATGTATTTTTGAAAAACAACCGAATCATCTAACAACATCGATATGTCCTCCCAACAATAAGGACATTGAAATTCCTGTGCGATCATTCTTGATTTATAGCATCTAATTGTTCAGTAACAACTTCCCAATCTCCCATCAACTTATTCACTTTGTCTTTCTTTGCTTGATAACTATCAAAGAAATTTTCTTTTGCGATGGTTGCTTCATAATTAATAGAAAGCTCTACATCAATCTCTTTAATTTCCTTTTCTAAGCTCGTAATAGTAGATTCTATTTTACTCAGTCTATTGGCAAGTGACTTTTGCTTTTTCTGATTTTGATACGATTCTTTACTCGAAACTGATTTTTTCTGCGTTTCAGATTTGATTACGGTTCTTTTTTCAGCTTCGCGCATGTTCTGAAGATTTCGCTCCTCTAAGAAGAAATCAATATCACCTATATATTCTTTTATTTTATGGTCTTTAAACTCATAAATCTTATCGGTTAATCCTTGTAGAAAATCACGATCGTGAGAAACCAACAATAACGTTCCTTCAAACTTTCGCAATGCTTCTTTTAATACATTCTTCGATTTTATATCTAAATGGTTGGTAGGCTCATCCATTACCAACACATTTAAAGGCTGCAATAATAATTTTGCTAATGCCAATCTGTTTCGTTCTCCCCCACTTAACACTCTTACAAATTTATCTACATCATCTCCTCTAAATAGAAAAGAACCTAAGATATCTCTTACCCTACTACGATTCTTCTCATTAGCAGCATCAATCATCGTATCTAAAACCGTTTTAGTGCCATCTAGATAATCGGCTTGGTTTTGTGCGAAATAAGCAATTTGAACATTATGCCCCAGCTTTAATGCTCCTCCATAAGAAATTTCATCCACAATTATTTTTGCCAATGTTGATTTTCCTTGACCATTCTGCCCAACAAATGCAATCTTACTATCTCTTTCAACCAAAAGATCAACTCCTCTTAGCACTTCTTTTTCGCCATAATTTTTTGAAATCTTTTCAGCTTCTATTACCACTTTACCTGGAACAATAGAAACTGGAAAATTTAAAGTCATTACGCTATTATCGTCTTCATCTACTTCAATGCGATCAATTTTGTCTAACTTTTTAATTAAAGATTGAGCCATGGTAGCTTTACTAGCCTTTGCTCGAAACTTTGAAATTAATTTCTCTGTCTGATCAATTTGCTTTTGCTGATTTTTTTGAGAAGCCAATTGTTGTTCCCTTAATTCTTGACGCTGAATCAAGTATTTTGAATAAGGTTTATTGTAATCGTAAATCTTTCCTAAAGAAATCTCAATCGTACGATTGGTTATATTATCTAGGAACATTTTATCATGCGAAACAACTACAACCGCTCCTATATAATTTTTTAAAAAATCTTCTATCCAAAGGATGGATTCTATATCCAAGTGATTGGTAGGCTCATCGAGAAGCAATATATCGTTGTTCTGAAGCAATAACTTCGCCAATTCGATACGCATACGCCATCCACCAGAAAAAGTCTCTGTAAGCTTATTAAAATCCTCCCTTAAGAATCCTAGTCCTTGTAAGATACGCTCTGTTTCCCCTTGATAATTATAACCCCCATGAATTTCATATTGATGCTGAATTTCATTGAGATCAATCATTAATTGATTATAGCTTTCACTTTCGTAATCGGTTCTTTCAGCTAACTGAGTATTAATTTGCTCTAATTGTAACTCTAAAGATTTGATTTCAACAAAGGCTTCGTACGATTCTTCTAGGACAGTACGTCCTTTATCAAAATCGATATCCTGTTTTAAAAACCCAATAGAAGTCTCCTTATCGGTGGCAATAGAGCCCTCATCATATTCTTGCTCTCCAGAAATAATTTTCAGAAGGGTTGACTTTCCAGCACCGTTTTTCCCTACCAATCCTACTCGAGTACCAGCACCCAATTGAAAGGTGATTTTTTCGAACAAATAGTCTCCTTGAAATGAAACAGAAAGATTATGAATATTAAGCATGTACTATAAAATTTTTGCAAAGATGCTTAAAATTTTTATATCGAAGGGAATGATTTTTAAGAGTCTTTTAGTATTTATAATACCTTTGTATATTAATCTCTTTATCTAGGGTTTCACCACACTCTAAATGACGATATAATCGTTGTGATAAGGAAGGAGAAGAAATTATTCCTCGGGTGCCTAAACCGCTAAAAAAAACTTTTTTATTAGACGCATTCAACGTCCCCAGTAAAGGACGCCTATCTTTTGTAGTAGGACGAATCCCAGCTATCTGCGAAACCACTTCATAAGGAGCTGTAATAACTTTTTCAAAATTCTTCATCAACTCCTCCTTCGCGGACCCTGTGGTTTCATACGAAATATCTTCGCGATCATATGTAGCTCCCACTTTATAGAGATCATTTCCAAGTGAAATAATAAATATGGAGGATTTAAGCATGGCATGAAATTGAAGGCCTGGCACTTTAACTACTATAAACTCGCCTTTATTAGGGATTAATAATTCCTTCGGAAAAAATGGATTGTTACGTACCGAAGCTCCTTCTGCAAAAACAATTTTTTTAGCTGAAATACCTTTGTACTGAACGGACTCTTCTGTTTCAGATAACTTTGAATACTCAAAAGTTTCAGAACTATAGCTTTTTATTCTCTGAAGGTATTCTCTATACTTCTCTATTAACAATTCTGAAAAAACTCTCGCTGTTTGATTTACTTTTCCGAAGCCAAAAGGAGCATTTATACTTGGATTGGTATTTTTTACAATCTCTGGATGAAGAAAAGATTTTAGTTCATTTTTATCACTAGCCACCATCCAATTATTCTGCTCTTCGACATTATTAAATATGCGATACATCGGATATTCTTCTAGTACGGGCGCATGTAGTTTTTCTGAAAGTTTTTTATAAAAAGGAAATGCTGTTGAAATATGCTCTTTCGCATTCCACACCGGCGTAAATCTTTTAAGTACTAAAGGGTTTATAACTCCCGCTGAAATTAATGTTGAAGATTTTTTACCATCGTCAAAAACAATAAACGTTTTCTTATTTTTAATTAATTGCTCGCAAAATGAAAGGCCTGCAATACCTAATCCAACAACGATGTAATCGACTTCTTTCATAGCACAAAAGTAAAAAACCCTGAAGGTTTAGCTTCAGGGTTTTTAATATATTATTAGAATATTAATCAATTAATAATTCCACAAATCAATTTCGATATTTCTAATTTTTTCACGGATACGATCCGATTCCAATAATTGCATTAAAGCATTATCATTAATATACTCTTTAACACCACGGTCACCTAGCTCATTATCTTCTTTATAAACTAAAGCGCTAAAACGTCTTGAGTTTAATAAATGGTCATAGGTAATAGGTTGCGAAGTATTTTTTCTATTAAATGCTTTTGCTTCATGTAGAACTTCACGAGTTGATGGATACCAAATCCAGAATAATTCCACTTTACTATCTAATCCGTCATCCGGAAATGCTTTAGCACGTGCTTCATTCGCAACAGGACAAATTCCTAGTAAACGATATTTAAGCTCCCCTTGACGCTTGTCAAGAAACCAATATCCACGAATACGCCATTCTTCAACATCACCAGCATCCAATGTAAATCTTCTTACATATTGAGGGTCTAGAGGTTCACCTGCATTTACTTGATCAATACCTGCATCTGTAGTATCTGAATACACTAAAGAAGCTTCAATATCTTTCATCGTTCTTTTTTCAGTAAAATAAGAATCAGCATACACATGCTCTATTTTTCCATTTGTAATGTTTTTTACTAAAACATCATATAAAGAACGTCTCTCTGCACCAATGTTATTAGTGTCTATTGGATAATATAAAGGAAAGTTTACACGTTCATCTAGATCGATAATTTCCCAAGTAGTTTTAGACCATAAAACATCACGATCATCAACAAAGCCATAAGGCAATGGTTGATCGTTATCATAAGCGATCTGATCTTCTGTCTTCACACCTATTTCATCCGGTGTTTTTGCATTAAGGATATTGATCTGTGCTGTAGCACTAAAACCAATCAATAATACAAATACACTTAAAAATACATTTCTAACATTCATAAAAATAGATTTTATTCTAGTTTGTTAATTCAACAAATACAGGAGATATTTTCTTTAATATATATCCTGAGTTTGTAGCTATATTGGCAGTGATATCAAAAATTTGAACCGCTTCACCACGCTTCGCTCTTTTAAGAGCTCCTTTTGCTTGAGAATTTAATTTTCTACCACTTACTTTAACAGTAGGCTGTCCAGAAACTTTAAAGCTAAATCCTGTTACATTCAATTTTAAATCGAAATCAAAATCAATTAAGGCAGCACCTACACTTGAAATTTCAAGTCCTTGGCGTTGCATACGTACTGGACCTCCACCTCCATCTTCACCACGAATGGTTCCTGTTGGACGAGGAATATCTTTAATACGGAATACTGAGTTTGAACTTACTCTTTGACCATCTGGTAATGTACCACTAGCAGTAATTGTAACTTCTCTTCCTGTTCCAGGGCTCATATTATATTTACTTCCTGAAGCCTTTGCAAGGCCTGCACCAGAAGCTGATACTTTACTATCTGGAATACCTGGAATTGAAATAGTCATTGGATTAACAACACCTCTATACACTACATTCATTTTATCTGCAGCAATTACAGCAGAATTAGGCTTAGAGATTGTTGCAAAAGAACTATTTACAGGAACTTCTGTTTCTTCTCCACCTTCACCATAATAAAGGAATCCTTCAATTTTATGATCTCCAGGAGCACCGGCACCTATATTAAGAACTACTTTACCACCTTGAAGTGTAAATTGATTTTCTGTTAATTTTCTACCATCTAATGTAAGTTCAACTCTTTTTGGAACTGTACTTGCGTCTGTACGACCTAATACAATAGCTCCCTCAAATTTCTCGCCAGAATAGTAAGCAGATTTTGAAGTTTCCATTAAAGTAGAGTAGTTACTAAATGATAATGCCGCAGCTTGTTGCCCTGCTAACATTTTTGAAAGTAATTCACTTTTAGTAATCTTAATATCAGACTGTAACTGAGTCAGTTTAGTCATAGATGCTACCAAAGGAAAGCCTTCGTAATTGTAATTAAGGTATGGTATTTTTTTACCATCTCTTCTTGTTACTTCTCCAGTTCCAAAATTAGATTCAATAGACTTTTTAATATCTTCTATTCCTTGAACTTTAGCTAAAGCTGTATCAGATAAAATTGTTGTCATTTCGGTGCGATATCCATTGACTTTGTCTACAAATAATTGACCTCCTTCTTCAAGTTTACCATTGCCGAAAAATAATTTATCTAAGAAATCAGCTTGGTCTTGAACTTCGTAATCATCAATATCATCAGCTTTAACTGTTGCCATCATTTCTGTTTTGATTGATTCTAAATATGAATCTAAATCATTAGAAATAGAAGCAACCTCATCTGCTTTTGCTTTTACTGCAGCATATTGCTCAGGTTCATCTGAAGCCTTCGTAGCTAAGCTTTCCATAAATGAATTATTTCTTGCTGTTGCCGCTACATTGCCTTCCGTAATTTTCTCGTTTAATAAACCAAAAGCAGATAATACTTCTTTTGACATATTTAGTGCTAGCATAGCGATAAAAACCAGGTACATTAGGTTAATCATCTTCTGCCTTGGGGATAGTTTGCCTCCTGCCATTTTACTTTTCTTTTTTAAGAATTAATAATTTAATTACAGTATATAACTATCTTAGTTTTTACCACTCATAGCTGACAACATTCCGCCATATACTCCATTTAATGAAGATAGACTTGTTGCTAGATGTTCCATTTGTTGTTTTAATTGCTCCGCATTTTCAGCAACTCTTTCATTTACTTCAGTTTGACGGCTTGTAGATTCAACTTGAACTTTATATAAGCTATTTAAAGATTCCATTTGTGCAGCTGCCATTGCCATTTCCTCACTATACTTTTTAGTAGAGTTCATTGCTTCAGAAATAGGCGCGATACTTTTAGAAGCACCTTCAAAAGAACGAATGCTTTCACTTAAGCTGTTCATCATTTCTCCATCTATTCTAGCATCTTTAAGCATTTCATCTAATTTTCCAGACAAAATTCCTTGAGCATCTTGTGACTCTTTTTTGTTCATTCCCATTCCTCCTGCTAATTCAGGATATACTAAAGACCAATCTAAATCATCATCAACTGGTTCGAATGCTGATATAGCAAAAATTATTGCTTCTGTGATTAATCCTACTGCTAATAAAAATCCTCCGTCCAAATTCATGAACCCTATGTTAATTTCCCAGTGAAGAATTTTGAATAAAGCTCCTAAAATTACAATAGATGCTCCTAGCCCGTAAGCCATATTAAATAGTTTCTTAGATGATCTTGATTGTGCCATAATACAATGTTTTTTTTTAAGTTAAGTTAAGTTTTGCAATTATCGTTTAATAAATTAATTGGGTTAAAATTATCGTGCGTCTCCTAGTTTATCATTTAACGTCACATCAGTTCCCATATAGTCTTGCACAGTTCTAAAGCCAATATAGCTTCTTGCAGAATCTGCATATTCGTAATCTCGAGAACTTACTTGTAAGAAATAAGCAACATCTTTCCAAGAACCACCACGTACTACTTTACGCATGTTATCTTTATCATTTACACTTGGATTCATACTGGATGTATACTCATAAGATGATGGAGCATAAGAGCCTTCAACCCATTCAGATACATTTCCTGCCATATTATACAAGTTGTAATCATTTGGTTCGTAAGCATCTGCTTCTACCGTATATAATGCTTGATCGGCAGCATAATCTCCACGTAAAGGTTTAAAGTTTGCATTAAAACAACCTCTGTCATTTTTAGCATAAGGTCCACCCCAAGGGAATGTTGCTGATTCTAATCCACCACGCGCTGCATACTCCCATTCTGCTTCACTTGGAAGTCTAAATGAATTGATATACTGACGTTTTTTAGATTTTAGGTACGAATTTTTATAAAGAGTTCTCCAAGCACAAAATGCTTTTGCTTGTTTCCAAGTAATACCAACTACAGGATATTCACCATAAGCTTCATGCCAGAAATAATCATTGTGCATTGGCTCGTTATAAGAATAATTGAAATCTGTAATCCAAACAGTGGTATCTGGATAAATATTTACTTCTTCTTTGATTAAGAAATCTTTTCTTCTTTTTACTTTATCTCTTGCTGCTGACCCAATATCCATGTAGGTATATTGAAAGTTTAATTTTGTAACATCAATAGTGCGCTGACCATTGTATGCTTCTTCAGCTGGGATATACATAGAATCCATTACTTCACTGTAATATTCATCTGGATATTCCTGAGCATCTGCAAGTAAATCTACATCACGGTTAATTTTTCTACCTGCGTAGAAATCTTCTCCCATACCATAGTAATTATCATAATTGTACTGATCCCAAGCACTCATTTCTTCATTTTCCTGATCAACAAATGCAAAGTCTCCAATTCCTTCATCACCAGGTGTAGCTCCTACTTCATCAGCAAGTACTGCAAGTTTAAGACGAATTGTTGAGTCTTTTACCCAATTTACGAATTGACGGTATTCAGCATTCGTGATTTCGGTTTCATCCATATAGAATGATCGTACGGTAACGGTTTTTGTTGGTGCATCATTTACAGCAACAAAATCATCGTCAGATTTCCCCATGATGAATGACCCACCAGGGATAAGTGTCATACCAAAAGGTTTTTCGGGATGCCAATTTTTACCTTTAGCTCCAATAAGCTCTCCTCTGTCTCCGCCAGAGTTACAACTAGCCAAAAAGGCAATAATCGCAGTTAATGCAATAAACTTCTTCATAGGTATTTAGGTTAAATTATCGAGATTCAAGGGCGTAAACCTATTTATAAAATTTTTAAAAAACAACATATTTCTTAAAAAACCCTTAAACTCAAATTTATTCGTTCGTTGGTTATACTTCATTTTTACGACGGGCTTTATACCATCGTTCAGGTATTTCCTGATTGCATGCACTCAAATATTCGCCATAAGTGCAAGGTAATAACGTTTTACTTTTTAATTTATTATTAACATTTAAAATAAATGGCAATTCTAACCACCATCTCCCAGTTTTATTGCTCTTTTTAAACAATAAAATTTCATCATCAACAATAACTTTATATGTTGTATAGTGTTTCTCATCGCTAAAATCGTCATCTTTAACTCTAAAATTGACGCCTTCAATAAAATACCAGAAAATTTGTGCTATTAACATAGCAGCATTATCTATATCAACTAAATTTTTTACTTCATACACTCCAAATGAGGAAACTTTATTACTTATTCCTGCATATCGAGCAATTGCACATATTTCTTTGCCATCAAATCCATTTGGACTAAACTTGCTTTTATAACTTAATTCTGAGCTTTTTATTGCACCAATATCAATACTTACTAGATCAGCATTTCTAAATATGGGCTCTACTTTAGTAATTTCTGCTGAAATTTCCCCCAATCTATACGCATCGAAGTATAATTTGTCCATTAAAGCTATTTCTTCAGGCGGGTTAAAATAAGATTGATACCCTATAACGCTATAATTAAAAAGATTATAAGGCTTGTCTACTATTAATTTCCCTACATAAGAAACATTTGAAATTGGTCGATCTGCATCACCTAGATCAAATCTACTGTCCACATTTACAATATTCAACATTGAACCAAAACTATCGTAAGAACGGTATTGACCCATCACTAAATCTTGACTCCCTCCTAAAATTAGAGGTATTATTTTAAACTTAATTAATTCATTAATTACGGCACGCATTGCAAAATAGGTGTCTTTAACAGTTTCACCTTTTTCAATATCTCCTAAATCTGCGATTTTATATTTCCAATTTCCCGCATATAAAGAATAGAATGCTTTCCGGCAGGAATCGAAATTTATCTCTTCCCCCATATAATCCTCATCATTCCTATTTTCTTTGACACCAAGTATCGCAAACTTTACTTTTTCTAAGGCAGGTAATTCTCCTTTTTCAGAATAAGGTAATATTTGTTTACCAAGTACTCCTTCAGATAGTACTTCTCTATGAGCTATTACAGCTTTAGAAACTGGTGTAAGAAAATCAATCATTATTTTTTCTTAGCCGTTGCTTTTTTTCTAGTTTTCTTTTTCGGCGCATTCTTTTCAAGAATCTCTAAGGCTTGTTCTAGCGTCATTTTTTCCGCTTTTGTAGTTTTGGGTAGTTCAACCTTTGTTTTTCCTTTAATTAGATTAAAACGCCCCCAACGAGCCTTTTCTAGACGAATTCCTTCTTCAGACCAATCATGAATTAACTTATCAATTTCTTTTTGCTTTTTAGTTTCAATAAGCTCAATAATATCAGCATCCGATAAACTTTCGAAATCGTATTTCTTATTTACATTAATAAACATATTGTTCCATTTAATAAATGGACCAAATCGACCGGTACCTTTTTGGACTGGCAAGTCTTCGTAGATGTAAATAGGAGCATCAGCTTTTTTCTTTTCTTCAATAAGCTCGATTGCCATATCCATATCTACTTCTAAAGGATCCATACCCTTAGGAAGTGAAATAAATTTTTTATCGTATTTTACATAGGGACCAAAACGGCCATTATTCACCTCTATTTCGAATTCATCATAGGTTCCTAAAGACTTAGGCAACTTAAATAAGTCCATTACTTCTTCAAAAGTAATTTGATGCAATTGTTGATCGGGTCTTAAGCTTGCAAACTTCTTTTCTTCATCTTCAGGGCTTCCTATTTGCGCCATCGCTCCGTACCTTCCTAATCTTACCAGCACCACTTTTCCTGAAACAGGATCATTTCCTAAAATACGTTCACCACTTTCCCTGTCAGCATTTTCGGTCACATTTTCAACCTGAGGATGAAAATCTTTATAGAAATCCTTCATCATTGCCTTCCAAGAAGATTTTCCTTCGGCTATATCATCAAAATCCTGCTCTACTTTTGCAGTAAAATTATAATCTAGAATCGTAGAAAAGTGCTCTACTAAAAAGTCGCAAACAATTAAACCAATGTCTGTTGGAACTAATTTTCCTTTGTCAGAACCAATGACTTCAGTCAGATTATTCACTTTAATTTCATCTTCAAGTACCAACTGAATGTACTTACGTTCTACTCCTTCAATTGTACCTTTTTCCACATAATTTCTATTAATAATAGTAGAAATAGTTGGTGCATATGTAGACGGCCTTCCAATTCCTAATTCTTCCATTTGTTTTACTAAAGAAGCTTCTGTAAATCGATATGGCGGACGTGAAAATCGTTGTGTTGCTGTGATATAATTTTTCTGAAGTGAATCTCCCACCGTAAGTTTTGGAAGCATTCCTTCTTGTTCCTCATCTTCTAAATCGGTTCCTTCTAAATATACTTTCAAGAAACCATCAAATTTTATCATTTCTCCATTAGCTACAAATTGCTCTGAAACACTTTCAGTTGAATGGATATCAATTTTTACATTGGTACGCTCTATTTGGGCATCGCTCATTTGAGAAGCAATAGTACGTTTCCAAATTAAATTATATAAACGTTCTTGGTCATAATCACCACTAATTGTTTGACGTGAAAGATCGGTAGGTCGAATCGCCTCATGCGCTTCTTGAGCTCCTTTAGATTTTCCTTTATAATCTCTTGGGTTGCTATATTCTTTTCCGTAGTTATCTGTAATTGCTTCTACTGCTGCTGCTTTAGCATCATTAGAAAGGTTTACACTATCGGTTCTCATATAGGTTATAAAACCAGCTTCATACAATCGTTGTGCAACTGTCATGGTTTTTCCTACTGAAAAATATAACTTTCTAGAAGCTTCTTGCTGAAGCGTAGAAGTTGTAAATGGAGCCGCTGGTGATTTCTTCGCTGGCTTTTTTAATAAATTTGAAATTTTATAATTAGCCTGAAGGTTTTTTCTTAAAAAATCGTGTGCTTCAGATTCTGTTGTAAAATTCTTAGGAAGCTTTGCTTTAAAACTATTCCCTTCTTTAGAAGTAAATTCAGCAATAACTCTAAAAGATGCAACTGGAGTAAAAGCCTCAATTTGACGTTCTCTTTCAACAATTAACCGAACTGCAACAGATTGTACTCTACCTGCGGAAAGTCCTCCTTTTACTTTTCTCCATAACACTGGAGAAAGTTCATACCCAACTAAACGATCTAATACTCGACGTGCTTGTTGTGCATCTACAAGATCATAGTTTATCTTTCTTGGGTTTTCTATAGCATGTAGTATTGCAGTTTTAGTTATTTCATGAAAAACAATACGTTTCGTATTACTCTCATCTAATTCTAATGTTTCTGATAAGTGCCATGCAATTGCTTCTCCTTCTCGATCCTCATCACTCGCTAGCCAAATCATTTCTGCTTTGCTAGATAATGCTTTTAAATCTTTTACTAAACTTTTCTTTTCAGAAGGTATTATATATTTAGGAGTGAAATCACCATCAACGTCGACACCTAATTCCTTAGAAGGAAGATCAGATATATGTCCGAAACTTGAAGTAACTTTAAAATCTTTTCCTAGGAATTTTTCAATAGTTTTTGCTTTCGCAGGAGACTCAACAATTACTAAATTCTTTGCCATGATTTAATTTGTTTGGGGTACAAAAGTATCTTTTTTTTTTAATTCACAAGCCTATTTGTATTTTTTCGTGTTTAAACAATTGCCCAAAGCGTAGTATTTCAGAAGAATTTTAGAACTCTATTTCATCTGTTTCATCCTCAAAACCAACGGTATGTTTGTATAAATAATAAATAGGTATATGAACAAAATAAGCTGTAAAAAGTATCCCTATAAAACAAAGTAATATACCAACCTGAGCTATTAATGAGGCAATAATCAATAATCCAAAAGTAACCAGCCAATACTTATTTCCAAGCTTAAAACTTGCTCGAATTAATTCAGAAACAGATAGCTTTTCATTAAAGGCAAAAATGACCTGTAATAAATGTAAGGGTACCATTACATAAAATAAAGGTAAATAACACAAAACAAATGCTGCAACTGTAATTAAAAAGATGGCTATTGATAATAAAATGACTTTTATTAAATTTTTTCCTTTCAGAAAACAAAATAGCTTCCTGTTTTTTCAGGCAATCCAGTATCTGCTTTTTTACACACTCGAAAAAATGAGCGATCATTCCAAAGTTTAAGCTTTATATTATAAAAGTCACAATAAACAAAACGAAACAATAAATTACAATCCAAAGTATAGGTGGCTCAAAGTTATTTCCATAATAATCATTTACACTATGATATCCAGGTCCATCAAATCCTCCCCTAAGACTGACCATTATTAATAGAGGCACATAAATTAAAAGTATCAAAGGAATGGCGATAGCCATAGTAATGAGTACATGATACACGGCTTCTTTCCTAACTTTTTTGAAAAGCTCAAAGCTTTTCGATAATATACCTGAAAAATCGGGTTTAGCCTCTTCTTCAATTCTGTGAAAAATATCTTTTTTCATCTTTATTCATTAGTTTGTTGAATTAAAATTTACGAAAAATATATCTGACATTTTGTCATAATAACTATAATAATCGTATCTTCGCATGTTAATTGACATAGTTTAAATAATAAGATTTCTGCTGAAGATTATATGGAGCATTAACGAATTCAAAATATATTTTGATTGAAGTTAGCTTACGAAGTAAGTCAAAAAGCGAAAATGAGATACCTGCTTTCGCAAGCACTAAAGATGGAAAAAATAATAGACGAAAAAAAACAAGGACAATCACTTAAAGTAAATGCTAAAGAAGGCAATTCACGTAAACTTTATATAGAAAGTTATGGTTGCCAAATGAATTTTAGTGATAGCGAAATCGTTGCATCCATACTTGCTAAAGAAGGGTATAACACTACTCAAAATCTAGAAGAAGCCGACTTAGTCTTGGTCAACACTTGCTCTATTAGAGACAAAGCTGAACAAACAGTACGCAAGCGATTAGAAAAATACAATGCTGTAAAAAGGCTCAATTCAAAAATGAAGGTGGGTGTTTTAGGCTGTATGGCTGAACGTTTAAAAGAAAAATTTCTGGACGAAGAAAAAATCGTTGACATGGTCGTTGGACCCGATGCCTATAAAGATTTACCCAATTTAATTAAAGAGATCGAGAGCGGAAGAGATGCTGTTAATGTTGTGCTGTCTAAAGATGAAACCTATGGAGATATTTCACCTGTTAGGCTTGCAACAAACGGGATAAATGCCCTAGTTAGTATTACCAGAGGTTGTGACAACATGTGTACTTTTTGCGTAGTACCGTTTACTCGAGGAAGAGAGCGCAGTCGTGATCCACAAAGTATTTTAGAAGAAGTAAATGATTTGGCTTCAAAAGGATATAAAGAAATTATGCTTTTAGGTCAGAATGTAGATAGTTATTTATGGTATGGTGGCGGATTGAAAAAGGATTTCAAAAATGCTTCTGAAATTGAAAAAGCAACGGCAACTAGCTTTTCAAATTTATTGGCACTTGTTGCAGAAGAACAACCAAAAATGAGGATTCGTTTTTCAACTTCAAATCCTCAAGACATGACTGAAGATGTATTACATACCGTTGCAAAATACCCTAACATTTGCAACTATATTCATCTTCCTTTTCAAAGCGGAAATACACGCATCTTAAAAGAAATGAACCGTCAACATACGCGTGAAGAATACATGGCGTTAATAGATAAAATAAATGAAATAATTCCTAATTGTGGAATTTCGCAAGATATTATTACTGGATTTCCTACGGAAACTGAAGAAGAGCATCAAGAAACTATAAGTTTACTCGAATATGTTAAGTTCCATTTTGGCTTTATGTTTAAATATTCTGAAAGACCTGGAACCATGGCAGCTCGGAAGCTAGAGGATGATATTCCTGAAGAAGTAAAAAAACGCAGACTTACTGAAATTGTGGATGCACAAAGAACACATAGCGCCTATAGAACCAATCAATTTATCGGTCAAACTGTGGAGGTTCTTATTGAACGGGAATCTAAAAAAAGCGATCAACATTGGAGTGGTAGAAATGAACAAAGTTTAGTTGTTGTTTTTCCGAAAGAAAATTACAAATCAGGAGATTTTGTAATGGTAAAAATCAATGATTGTACTAGTGCAACATTAAAAGGAATACCTGTAGGATTAAGTGATAATAATTAATTGTTATCCTGCTCTCGCCTGTAATGTGCTCAGTCGAAGTAATTCAGGGTTTTATAAATATAATTAAAAAGATCTCTGCCTTTGCAGGGAATAAATATGGAATCAGTACAAGCAACAAAACAACGTTTTGGCATAATTGGAAATGATCCAAAACTTAATAGAGTCATTGAAAAAGCAATTCAAGTGGCTCCAACAGACATCTCTGTTTTAGTAACTGGAGAAAGCGGTGTTGGTAAAGAAAGTATCCCAAAAATCATACATTCTTTATCCCATAGAAAACACGGAAAGTACATAGCAGTCAACTGTGGTGCGATTCCAGAAGGAACGATTGATAGTGAGCTTTTTGGTCATGAAAAAGGAGCTTTTACAGGCGCCACTTCAACCCGAAATGGTTATTTTGAAGTAGCTGATGGAGGTACTATATTTTTAGACGAAGTTGGTGAATTACCTTTACCAACTCAAGTGCGTTTATTACGTGTTTTAGAAAACGGTGAGTTTTTAAAAGTAGGATCTTCCAAAACTCAAAAAACAGACGTTCGAATCGTCGCAGCGACTAATGTTTCAATGGTTAAAGCTATTAAAGAAGGAAAATTTAGAGAAGATTTATATTATCGACTAAGCACTATTGAAATTAACCTTCCTCCACTTCGTGAACGCTCAGAAGACATCCATTTAATTTTTAGAAAATTTGCTTCAGATTTTGCTCAGAAATATAAAATGCCTACCATTCGATTAGATGAACAAGCTAAAGAATTATTGTTAAAATATCGATGGGGTGGTAATATTCGTCAGTTGAGAAATATCGCGGAACAAATTTCAGTCTTAGAAAAAAATAGAGACATAACCGCCGAAACACTACGAAGTTATTTACAAGACGTGGGAAGTAACCTCCCTGCCGTAATCAATACTGCAAAAAAAGAAAGTGATTTTAGTTCAGAGCGCGAATTGTTATATAAGGTGTTATTTGATATGCAACGTGATCTTAACGATGTAAAAAAGTTAACGCTAGAGTTAATGAAAACTGAGAACACTTCAAAAGTTAAAGAGGAACATTCTACTTTAATAAACAAAATGTATTCGGATACACAAAGTAGTGAAGAGACATTAGCAACTTTGGTTGAAGAACAAGAACCCGCCGACGATAGCAATATTGAAGTCTTAAATATTCCAGAAAAAGCATCAGAAGATAAATATCATTTTGTAGAAGATATAGAAGTAGAAGAAAGTTTATCGATTCATGATAAAGAATTAGAGTTGATAAAAAAATCGTTAGAAAAATATAACGGAAAAAGAAAAGATGCCGCTGATGAATTAGGGATTTCAGAAAGAACCCTATATCGGAAAATTAAACAATATAATTTGTAAATTACAAGCCTTTACAATCCTCCTTTTATGAAAATATTTTTAAAAATAACATGCTTAGCTTTTATAGTAATTTCTATTGCAGGATGTGGCGCTTATTCATTTACAGGAGCTAATGTTGACCCAAACACCAAAACATTTCAAGTAAATTATTTTCAAAATAATGCTAGAATTGTTGAGCCAGGTATTGACCGAAACTTTACTCTTTTGTTGCAAGATTTAATCTTAAATCAGACAAGCTTAGACCTAGTAACCAATAATGGTGATTTAGTGTACGAAGGTGAAATAACAGAGTACTATATAGCGCCAATTACAGCAACTTCTCAAAGTACTGCTGCTCAAAACAGACTTACCATAGGTGTTAATCTTCGATATTTTAACACTAAAAATGAAGAAAAAGATGTAGAAAAACGTTTTTCCTTTTATTTTGATTATCCAGGAAGCACTCAATTATCAGGAACTCAACTTGAAGATGCTATAAATACTGTATTTGAGCGTATTACACAAGATATTTTTAACGCAACTCTAGCTGATTGGTAGCACCTGTGAACACAAAAACTTTTACATATCTGCAAGCAAACCCCCAGCAAATTAGTTCGGAGCAACAGGAAGAATTAAATCAAATTCTCGAGAAATATCCTTTTTTTCAATCTGCTAGAGCTTTGCAATTAAAAGGATTTAAAAACAGCAACAATTTTTTATACAATGATGCTTTAAAAATTACTGCTGCTTATACTACAGACCGAAATATTTTATTTGATTATATAACTTCTGATCATTTCAATCAGAATGAAATATCTGAAATTATTCAACAACATGACGCCTCAGTTTCTGAAATTGAAGTGGTTTCAGAAAATATTACAGAAGAAATTAGTATTGAGATTGACAATCAAATTAAAAAAGAGCTTAAAAAAGCAGAAGCTATTTTAAACCCAGACTTATTTGAAAGAAAAGTTGAATCCATAAAAGAAATAGTTGAAGAAAATAAAGAAGATAAAAAACCTATTTCTGAAACAACTATTGAAATTAATCAGCCTTTAGTGTTTAAAAAAGAAGATGCTCATTCATTTTCAGAATGGCTAAAATTAACTTCAGCTACCCCTATAAAAAGAGAAGCTACTGTTGAAAAAAACACTTCGAATGATGAAAAAGTACAAAAACTTGATTTAATTGAAAAGTTTATTCAGGATAAACCTAAGTTATTTTCCACTCCTTTAAGTACCGAATTAAAAGAAAAGAAAGTAGAGAACAAGAATCTTGCAGCTCCCTATACGCAAGCAAATAACTCCTTAATGACTGAGACTTTAGCGAAGGTGTATTTGCAACAGAAAAACTATAAAAAAGCAATTCAAGCTTATAAAATATTAATTTTGAAAAATCCCGAAAAAAGTGGTTTCTTTGCAGACCAAATTCGAGCAATAAAAAAACTGACAAATACAGATAACTCATGAGTACGTTTACAATATTTTTAATTCTTATAATTTTCGTAGCCTTTTTATTGGTAATAGTAATAATGGTTCAAAACCCTAAAGGTGGTGGATTATCATCTTCTTTTGGTGGTGGTGGAACACAGCAATTAGGAGGAGTTCAAAAAACAACCGACTTTTTAGACAAGAGTACGTGGACATTAGCAGCTTTAATGCTAGCATTAATCTTACTTTCTAACATTTCAATTATGAAAAGTACAGGAACAGCAGATTCTAAAGCTTTTGATCCAAATGCAGTGCAAACTGTTTTACCAATTGACCCAGCTCCATCTGACAATAATACACCTGGCGACGGAGAGTAAAAAATAGAATATATAATTTTAAAAAAATGCCAGCTTGTCATAAAGCTGGCATTTTTTTTTAAAATATGTCAGAAAATTTGCAATGGCATAATTTCTGACTACTACCAGTAACAATAATAATTTAACTAAAAAAATATATTGAAAATGGCATTAAAAATTCAACCACTTTCAGACAGAGTTTTAGTAGCTCCTCAGGAAGCAGAAACTAAAACCTCTTCAGGAATTTATATTCCAGATTCAGCTAAAGAAAAACCTCAACAAGGTAACGTTGTAGCTGTTGGAAAAGGCAATAAAGATCACCAAATGACTGTAAAAGTGGGTGACATTGTATTATATGGAAAATATTCTGGAAGCGAATTAAAATACGAAGGAATCGATTATTTAATCATGCGTGAGGAAGATATCCTAGCAATTATCTAATAATAACAAACTAAAGTTTAACCTAAAAAGACTTCCAATTACTTGGAAGTTTAAAAATCAAAGATTTTTAAAATGGCAAAAGATATAAAATTTGATGTTGAAGCACGCAATAGTATTAAGCGTGGTGTAGATGCATTAGCAAACGCAGTAAAAGTAACTTTAGGCCCTAAAGGACGTAATGTTATTATTGGCAAATCCTTTGGTGGACCACAAGTAACTAAGGATGGTGTTACTGTTGCTAAAGAAATTGAATTAGAAGATCCCCTTGAAAATATGGGAGCTCAAATGGTAAAAGAAGTAGCCTCAAAAACAAACGATTTAGCTGGAGACGGAACTACAACTGCTACTGTATTAGCACAAGCTATCGTAAAAGAAGGCCTTAAAAATGTAGCTGCGGGTGCAAATCCAATGGATTTAAAACGCGGTATTGATAAAGCGGTAGAGGCAATTGTTAAAGATTTAGACAAACAGTCTACTAAAGTTGGTAACTCTTCAGAAAAAATAAAACAAATTGCTTCCATTTCTGCCAATAATGATAATGTTATTGGAGATTTAATTGCAACTGCTTTTGGTAAAGTTGGTAAAGAAGGAGTAATTACTGTTGAAGAAGCAAAAGGGACAGATACTTATGTAGATGTTGTTGAAGGTATGCAATTTGACCGTGGATATTTATCTCCATACTTTGTTACGGATAGCGAAAAAATGTTGACAGAACTTGAGAATCCTATGATTCTTTTATACGACAAGAAAGTATCTTCTATGAAAGATTTACTTCCTGTTTTAGAACCAGTTGCTCAACAAGGAAAATCATTATTGATTATTGCTGAAGATGTTGATGGAGAAGCTTTAGCCACTTTAGTGGTAAATAAATTACGTGGTTCTTTAAAAATTGCTGCTGTAAAAGCACCAGGATTTGGAGACAGACGTAAAGCAATGTTAGAAGATATTGCTGTGTTAACTGGAGGTACTGTTATTTCTGAAGAACGTGGTTTCACACTTGAAAATACAACCTTAGAAATGTTAGGTACTGCTGAAAATGTTACTATTGATAAAGACAATACTACCGTTATTAATGGTGCAGGTAACAAATCAGACATCAAAGCTAGAGTGAATCAAATAAAATCTCAAATTGAATCTACAACAAGCGATTACGACAAAGAAAAGCTTCAAGAACGTCTAGCTAAATTAGCTGGTGGTGTTGCTGTACTTTATGTTGGTGCTGCTTCTGAAGTTGAAATGAAAGAAAAGAAAGACCGTGTTGATGATGCTTTAAATGCAACTAGAGCTGCTGTTGAAGAAGGAATTGTTGCAGGTGGTGGTGTTGCTTTAGTTCGTTCAATTAATGTTTTAGGTAAGCTTATTACTGAAAACTTAGATGAAGTAACTGGTATTAATATTGTAGCTCGTGCTATCGAAGCTCCATTACGCACTATCGTAGAAAATGCAGGTGGTGAAGGATCTGTAGTGATCAATAAAGTATTAGAAGGTAGTAAGAACTTTGGTTATGATGCCAAAACTGATACCTACGTAGATATGATTAAAGCGGGTATTATTGACCCTAAAAAAGTGACTCGTGTCGCTTTAGAAAATGCTGCTTCTGTAGCAGGAATGATCTTAACAACAGAGTGTGCTTTAGTAGATATTAAAGAAAACAATCCTCCAATGATGCCTCCAATGGGCGGTGGTGGAATGCCAGGAATGATGTAATCATCATCATTATTATACAAAATAAAAAAGACCTCTAAAATTAGAGGTCTTTTTTTATAATATTATTTCTAACACTTACTCTTTTTTCTTAAACATCTGATACAAAGACAAAGCCACCAAGGTTATCACCAAGGGCCATAAAACGAAAGAATCTGTTCTAATAATCACTTTACCCTCAGCTTGAGCAGCTTCCCATATACCGATATAATATTCCCATACAAACATAAATACAATCACGACGATGGTGATTCCGTAGAGTAAAAATTTCTTAATGTTGTTCATTGTTTTAACTTATAAGCATAAAGATAGCCATTAAAATCATAATTGCATTTTCAATAAAAGTAGCCTCGGTCATAGGCAATTTCAACGCTGTTCCTAGGCAAGCACAACTAATCTGCTTTTTGTCTAAAAGTGTTTTTGTTACCCCAATCGTGGTAATAGAAAGAACAAATAAAGTGATCCAAACGGCGATATCGACTTTAAAGCGCAGTAAGAACATTAAACCCAAGACACTTTCAATAAAAGGATATATCCAACCATAAACAGGAAACACTTTTGCAAGTGGGTCGTACATTTCAAAGGAGTTTTTAAACCCTTTTAGATCTAAAAATTTAAAAAAACTAAACACCGTAAGGAACAAGCCCATAAAGTCCAGCATGCATTCTTTTAAATCCCAATTTTCATAATGTAACAACAGCGAAGTTATGGTAATATAGGTCAGAATTAAAAGCAAGGGTTTCAACTGACTTATTTTCGATTTCTCTTCGGAAGAATCATTAGAAAGTTCCACTTCTTGTATCTTTTCTGAAATCTTATATTTTTGGGGAAGTTCTTTCTGAAGGGCTTCAACAGAAAGAAGCTCATCTGTTTCCAAATGAGCTTCTTCTTTTTCTAAATCTACAGAAACATGATGAACGCCATCAACTTCAGCAAGAATAGCTTCAACCTTGGCCTTGCAACTCGTACAAGTCATTCCTTCTACTCTTAGGTTTTGGACCATAATTCAGCTAATTTCCATGATCATCTACCACTTTATCATCTCTATAACGACAACAAGGATGTACGGTTCCATAAGCTTCCTCTGTGGCTTTAATTTCCTTCGTATCATGACCAACGGCAACAATGCTTTTTTGTATCGTTGCTAGATCTGTTTTTCGTTCATCATAAATTAAACTTAATTCATGCGTTTCGACATTCCAAACAGCAGACTTTACGCCTTTTGTCATTATTGATGCTTTTTCTATACGTTCTTTACACATCATGCAAACTCCATCTACTTCTATAGATGCCTTTGCATTTTTATTTTGGGCATAGGTTGATAAACCTAAAACCATTACTACAATAACTACTATTATTTTTTTCATTTTAATTTAATTTATATCTTAATCCAGCATAATAACTAGCTCCAAAAATGGGGCCATATACAAAGGTAGTATCAAAATTTGAACCAAAAGGATCATCACTACTTACTATTGGATTCGATTGTTTTACATCTGTTATGTTCTCTCCTCCCAAATATACTTCAAATGAATGAGAAAACACTTTGGTTATTTGTACATTTAAGGTGCTTATTGTTGGTGTTCTTTCTGATAATTGATATTCCGCAGGATTACCTTCTGTTGAAGAAAAACGTTGCTCTCCTAGCCAATTAAAAGTAGAATCAAATTTCCAATGTGCTCCGTTTTCTTTTCGATTTGTTTCATAGGAAGCATTCGCAAAAATTCGATGTTTTGGTGTTAAAGGTTTATCTAATTTTTCTGAGCTATACTGAGTCATTACATCGTAATATTTATAGGCAGTTCTTATATCTAAGCCTTTCATTAGGTTCATATTAAATTCAGCTTGAAAGCTATTTGCATAACTTTCCCCTTTTAAATTATAAAAATTGACCTCTCTTGGATTTTCCCAATCTACTACAATTTGATTTTCAAAATCTGTTCTGTAATAATCGAACGTAATGTCTGCTTTTTTCTCAAATATTTTAAACTTCTGTGAAATAGAAACACCATAATTCCAAGCAATTTCTGGATCTAAACCGTAAATTTTCCCATTGGTATCCAAAATATTAATTGTTCTAGAAGTTGCAAACATCTTTTGATTTTCTGTAAAGATATTAGCACTTCGCTTTCCTCTACCTATAGAAGCTCTAATCGCGGAATTTTCCCAAGGGGTATAACGTGCATGAAGTCTTGGTGTTAAAAAGGTGCCTAATAAATTATGGGTGTCAATACGAATCCCAGCCGTAACATTTAAATCGCCTAAATTATCGTATGAATATTCGAAAAAAGCTCCAAACGAATTTTCTTTACGTTGAAAATCTGATGTGTTTACTAGCTCTTCATAATCATCATAAGTAGCACTTAATCCAGTTTTAAATTTATTCCTTGAATCTCCAATGATTGAATTAAAAATAGCATTCGCATAAAAGCTATTATGAACAATGTCGTATTGATTTAATCCAAAATATGAATTCTGTTCATGGGTACTAAATGCTGTTTGAACTCCAACACTTTGATACGGAATCTCAGGGTTTACATATCCAAATTTTGCAGAAACATCGAATCTTTGGGTGTCAATTTCACTACCCCAAAAATTTGTGGTCAACTTATCTGTTTTAGGGTTAAAATTAGATTGCCCTGTTTGTTTTTCATCATTTAAAAACCTAAAATTTATAAAGCTTACAAAACCTTTTTCATTGTCTATATATTGCCAACGATTCATGACATTTATTTGCTTTTGCAAGGGCATATCAAGAAATGAATCATCATTCTTGTCAAATTTAGTGTCTCGTAAATTTCCATGCACATAAATTCCAGTATTCCATTTATTTGAAACTTTAGTGTTAAAATGAGTGTTCAATTCTAAACGCCCATTTGCGTTTCCATAGGCATTTACAAATAGTTTATCATCTCTTGTGGGTTTTTGAAGCTCTGCATTAATCTGACCCGCAATACTTTCAAAACCATTTACTACACTCCCCGCTCCTTTCGTAATTTGGATACTTTCTACCCAAGTACCGGGAATAAAACTTAATCCATACGCTTGCGAAGCACCTCGAATTGAAGGTATATTTTCAGTAGTAATTAATATATAAGGACTAGTTAAACCTAGCATTTTTATTTGTCGGGTTCCAGATATTGCATCTGCAAAATTCACATCGATTGATGGATTCGTTTCAAAACTTTCAGATAGATTACAACAAGCTGCCTTTAATAATTCGGCACTGCTTACATTTATTACATTTCGAGCCTCCAAAAAAGATCTTGATGAGGCCTTTTTTCTTGTTGAAATAATGACTTCATCTAAACTTCCTTTAGGACCTAAGGTGTGTTGAATTCTTTTAGGTTCAGAAACAGTTATGGTATCGGTTTCAAAACCAACATAACTAATGACCAATTTTTTGTATTCATTTTTATAGGGAATGGAAAATTTTCCATTTTCATCAGTGATGGTTCCTATTGAAGTATTTAACCAAAACACATTAGCTCCATCTAGGCCTTGGTATTCATTTTTTTCATTTCCTTCTAATATAACTCCTTCAATTTGTTCTTGAGAAGCTACTATACATGGGATAAATAATAGTATATATAATATGTATTTCATTTTGTTTTTTCTTATTAATTGTTTGAAAATAGAATGCAATTATTGCACTCTAAAATGTTCAAATAAAAAGAAAAAATCAAATAGTGAAGACCTGATAAAGTACTGTAATGTCTTTATCGGGTATCGGTGGATGGTAATCCGTAAAGTTAGTTTGTACTTGAGAATTTAGGGGCACTTGTTGCAACACAAAAACTGCAACAAAACTTGCAATAAAAGATACTTCTAACTGAACATCAAAAGAAGCTTTTGCAAAATGATCATCTGTATTTACTTGTTCATATTTGTTTTTACAACATTTATGATCTTCTTGTTTTTCATCGCCACAAGAATTGGCTTCCATTACCATTCCACAAGAAAGATATTTCTCGCCAAAGGTTATTTCAGAAATAACTTCATTTTCTCCACAAAAATGCTTCGCATACGTAATACCGGTACTACTTAGGAGCATTAAGATTGAAAGTGCTATGGAAATAATTCTTTGCATTAGGTCAAAATTACGAAATATGCTCTAATTATTGTAGAAACTATCCGTTTTTAACTTAAGTTTTACGTATTTGAAACTCGACATAATCATTATTAAAAGATACTGAAACAATACCCAATCTAGTTTAGGACAGGACTCTGAATGACAAGAGTAGTATCATTCAGAGGGAAGAATTACTGAAGAATCTCTAAGATTGCCACGTCGTTCCTTCTCGCAATGACATATTAAATTAAGAAGAACTTGTCATTCTCAGCTTGACTGGGAATCTAAAATAATCACACAATAGATCCTGAATCGAGCCTGTCTGTTGGTAGACAGGTTCAGGATGACAAAAGAAATACCTATTCTTTCACCACCTTTTTAGTAAGTACACCTTGCTCAGGTTCTAGTTGTACAAACAATAATTAATTATTTTCAAACTTGTTGTCGATATTCATGAATATCGTGTTTTAACATTGAGGTTTTTGAACAAAGAAATACTAACTAAAATTCTCAATTTAGAAAAAAATAATTATGTCTCTTTTTATTGTTTCTTCTGAAAATAAAAAGCAGGCAACAACAACAATAAAAATAAAGGCTGAATTAAAAACCTTCTCACATAAAACAGAGATAAATAACTTTCAGAATCAGCATAGAACAACAAATAGGTAAATACCAGAAGAAGCAGTAAAAACAAAAAAGAATACAGTACAGTCGATATTTTTACTATTTCTTTTTCAGAAAAAACAAACCATAGAATCGCCAGTGATAAAACAGTATTCATAATAAAACGCAAGGCAATATTTCCTATTAAAAGTAAGCCATCAAATTTGGGTAATGATTGTGAGGTATGGTCTGTTTTAAAAAATATTATTAAAGGATCATAGAATAAACTGTTTTCAAACCAACGTATCAACATTAACAAAATAATGCAAAAAAGAACCCCTACTATTTTATTGAATTTACTCATTCTTCAATAGTTGATTTAGTAATGTTACGTACCCAATACACCCATAACAAGAATACCATTCCATAAATAATTGATGGAAATACGATTCCATGAAGAAATTCTTGGTATTGAGGATATTTATATAATGCAATCGCTAAGATGGCAATTCGTATCAGGTTAACACCATAAATCAAAACACAGCCGGCAAGTAGATAAAAAAAGGTTTTTTTAAATTTTTTAGCAAATGCAATAATGAATGAAATGAATAATATAATCACACTAATTCCATTACAACCTTCAATAATTTCTGCTAAGTATTGATTATTAATAACTAGCTGCATTGATGTTTTCGAACTATGCGGAACTACTTCTGCAAGGTAACCAAAGCTCGAAATAATTGCTTTACTTTGATTAGCCACTAAGTTTGTTATGAAATCTGGCTGGTAATTTCCTCCTTTTGATGCACTAAGGTATAATGAATACAAAAACAACAACAGCAAGTAAGTCCCTAAAAACAAAAGAACAAAACGAACGACCGATTTATATTTTATAAAAAGTGATTTCAAAAATGATTTATTTAACACAAAAATATAGAATTTGAATTTGGAATGTCAGTTCTATAAAATACTTTTACAAAAAAAATAAAAAGAATGAGCTTTGAAAACCTAAAACCTGAAGTTCTAAAAATTGTTCGAAATTCTGAAATTTCAGAAAAACAAAGACTTACAGAGGTATGTAATTTATTACAAACTACGATAGCCTATTATGACTGGGTTGGATTTTATTTTGCAAATTACGAAGGGAAAACATTGCATTTAGAAACTTTTGCAGGTTTACCTACAAACCATGCCGTCATTCCATTTGGAAAGGGAATTTGCGGACAAGTTGCAGAATCTAATGCTAATTTTGTTGTTCCAGATGTGGAAGCTCAGGATAATTATATCGCATGTAGTATCTCCGTAAAAGCTGAAATTGTAATTCCTTTATTTAAGAACGGAAAAAATATAGGTCAAATAGATGTCGATTCTAACACCATTGATCCATTTACAAAAGAAGATGAAGTTTTTTTAGTTTGGTTAAATGAGGAAGTTACTAAAATTTTATAATTACATTCCTGTACGTATTGCCTCAACTGGATCTAATTTTGAAGCTGAAATAGCAGGTAATATCCCTGAAATCAAACCAATGATTGCAGAAATTAACGTCCCAATTAGCATATTTTTTAACGATAGAACAAATTCAAAATCTCCTGCCAAACTTGAGGCAATTAGTGAAGCAAAAAACACTAATACTAAGCCAATTAAGCCACCGATTATAGAAAGAATCACTGCTTCAAATAAAAACTGAAACATGATGAATCTATTTTTTGCTCCTAAAGATTTTTGAATTCCAATTAAATTGGTTCGTTCTTTAACACTTACAAACATAATATTTGCAATTCCGAAGCCACCAACTAATAATGAAAAACCACTAATTAACCAGCCTATTACATTCATAGTTCCGGTAATATTATCAATAGCATCTGTAAAACCTTGCAATTGATTTACAAAGAATGTATCAACCTCACCTGTCTTTAAACCTCTAGACATGCGTATTTTTTGTTTTAGCATTGCAATAAACTCAGCATTATCGACGTCTTTTTCAGGTTTTATAATTATTTGAGGAAAGGTAGATTTATTATTATCACCATATATTTTACGCGCTACATTAACAGGTAAAAGAATAACAGTATCCTTTGAGTCACCAAACAAACCAGAACCTTCCTTTTTCAGGACTCCAATTACGGTAAACTTCCTTCCGTATAATCTTACTTTTCTACCTATTGGATCTATTTCACCGAAAAGGTTTTCTGCTATTTCATCACCTAAAATTACAACTGGGGATCCACTATTTGATTCAGATTCATTAAAGAAACGTCCATTAGCAATTTGAAGGGATTCAATGTCATAGTATTCATGAGTACTTGCTCCTATTTCAACACTAGACAGCGTATTTTCTTCATACTTTATAGTAGAAGGCGGAACATTTAAAACAAAAGAAACTGCCTCTATATCTGGCATATTCTTTTTTAAATATTGATATTCTTCATAATCTACATCTGGAAATTGCAACCATTTCCATCGGGGAATATCAGTGGGCCCAAATGGAAAACGCATTAAAATAATTGTACTATTATCTAATGAACTTATACTTCCTTCTATTTCTTTTTTAAGGGAATCTACAGCAGCTAACACAGCAATAATGGAGAAAATTCCAATGGTCACACCAAGCAAAGACAAAAAAGTACGTAACTTGTTGTTTTTAAGCGCATTGATAGCGAAATTAAAACTCTCTTTTAAAACTCGAAGGTAGATTAGCATTCTATAATTTTACCAAAATTAATTTTGAATAAATATAAGACGTTTTCTACTTATATATGTTACAAAATTTGCATACAATTATGTATTTTTGCTGCTTAATTAAATCTCCATGAACAATCAAAAAAAGATATCCTCTGCTTTAATTTCAGTTTTTCACAAAGATGGTTTAGCACCTATTGTAAAAAAATTAAATGAAATTGGCGTAACAATCTATTCTACAGGCGGCACTCAAAAATTCATAAATGATTTAGGTATAAACGTTGTTCCTGTTGAAGAAGTAACCGATTATCCTTCAATATTGGGAGGTCGAGTAAAAACACTTCACCCAAAAGTTTTTGGAGGGATTTTAAATCGCCAAGAAAATGAAGGTGATGTTAAAGAAATGAAAGAATATAACATTCCACAATTAGATGTTGTTATTGTGGATTTATATCCTTTCGAAAAAACGGTAGCTTCTGGAGCAAGTGAGCAAGATATTATTGAAAAGATTGACATTGGAGGGATTTCATTAATTAGAGCTGCTGCCAAAAATTTTAAAGACACTATTTGTGTTTCTTCAATGGAAGATTACCAAGAGTTTTTGGATATTATTTCTGAAGATAATGGATCTGTTTCTTTAGCAAGTAGAAAACAATTTGCTGCAAAAGCTTTTAACGTTTCATCAAATTATGATACAGCAATTTTCAATTATTTTAATAGTGAACATGAAATACCTGCTTTAAAAATAAGTGAAACGAAGGGGAAAATTTTACGTTACGGAGAAAACCCACATCAAAAAGGGTTTTTCTTTGGAAATTTTGATGCTATGTTCGATACCTTACATGGAAAAGGACTTAGCTATAATAACTTATTAGATGTAGATGCTGCTGTTAATTTAATGTCTGAATTCACAGGAGAGGCTCCTACTTTTGCTATTTTAAAGCACAATAACGCCTGTGGAATTGCTCAAAGAGAAACAGTTAAACAAGCTTACTTAGATGCTTTAGCGGGTGATCCAGTTTCTGCTTTTGGAGGAATATTAATTTGTAATTCTGAAATTGATGCTGAAACAGCCGAGGAAATTCATCAGTTATTTTGTGAAGTAGTGATTGCTCCAAGTTATTCTGAAAAAGGCTTAGAAATATTAAAAGGAAAAAAACACAGAAGAATACTTATTCAAAAACAAACAGAGCTTCCTAAAACAACGGTTAGAACTTGTTTAAATGGAGCTTTGGTTCAAGATAAAGATTCGATAACAGATACCATCGAAAATTTAACATACCCTACTAACAATAAACCCACGGATAGTGAGTTAGATAATTTAATGTTTGCCTCTAAAATTTGCAAGCATACAAAGTCAAATACTATTGTTTTAGTAAAAGACAAACAATTGTGTGCTAGCGGAACAGGACAAACATCGAGGGTAGATGCTTTAAGACAGTCAATAGAAAAAGCAAATTCATTCAATTTTAATCTTAAGGGAGCAGTACTGGCAAGTGATGCTTTTTTCCCTTTTCCAGATTGTGTTGAGATTGCTAATAATGCTGGAATTACTGCAGTTATTCAACCAGGAGGGTCAATAAAAGACGAATTAAGCATTAACTATTGCAATGAAAACAGTATGGCAATGGTATTTAGTGGAATACGTCATTTTAAACACTAATTTTATTACATTTGTAGAAAGCATTCGCTTCACACGTTTAATTTCAATACCGCACAATTAAAATATGGGATTTTTTGACTTCTTAACTGAAGAAATAGCAATTGATTTAGGGACAGCCAATACCCTAATTATTCATAATGACAAAGTAGTCGTAGATGCTCCATCCATTGTAGCTAGAGATCGAACTACAGGTAAGATTATTGCTGTAGGTAGAGAAGCCAATATGATGCAGGGTAAAACGCATGAAAACATTAAGACTATTCGTCCTTTAAAAGACGGTGTAATTGCTGATTTTGATGCTAGTGAGCAAATGATTAGTATGTTCATAAAAGACATACCTGCATTAAAAAAGAAATGGCTTACTCCTTCCTTACGAATGGTTATTTGTATTCCCAGTGGAATTACTGAAGTAGAAATGCGTGCAGTAAAAGAAAGTGCAGAACGGGTAAATGGCAAAGAAGTTTATCTAATTCATGAACCTATGGCCGCTGCTATTGGTATAGGTATTGACATAATGCAACCTAAAGGAAACATGGTGGTTGATATTGGAGGTGGTACTACTGAAATTGCAGTTATAGCTTTAGGTGGTATCGTATGTGATCGTTCTGTAAAAGTAGCAGGAGATGTATTTACAAATGATATTATCTATTATATGCGTACCCAACATAACTTATATATTGGTGAACGTACTGCTGAAAATATAAAAATTAAAATTGGAGCTGCAACAGAGGATTTAGAGATTCCACCAGAAGATCTTCCGGTTCAAGGAAGAGATTTGTTAACAGGAAAGCCTAAACAAGTACTTGCTTCCTATAGAGAAATTGCAAAAGCATTAGATAAGTCCATATTAAGAATTGAAGATTCTGTTATGGAAACTTTATCGCAAACACCTCCAGAACTTGCGGCAGATATTTATAATACTGGAATTTATTTAGCAGGTGGCGGATCTATGTTAAGAGGCTTAGACAAACGTTTATCTCAAAAAACAGATTTACCTGTTTATATAGCTGAAGATCCTTTAAGAGCTGTGGTAAGAGGTACAGGTATTTGCCTTAAAAACTTAAGTAAATATAAGAGCATATTGATTAAATAAGGAGTAGCACATTATGCAACAGATACTATTTTTCTTTATACGGAATAAAAACTTCCTGTTGTTTTGTGTTTTATTTCTAGCCTCCATTGGTCTTACTATTCAATCACATACCTACCATAAAAACAAATTTGTCACTTCTGCTAATTTTTTAAGTGGCGGATTGTATTCCTATAAAAGTGACATTACAAGTTATTTTAATTTAAGATCAGAGAACAATGAACTTATTGAGGAAAACCTTCGAGTGAGAGAACAACTAGATTTCTATAAAAAAAATTATTATGTTTCAGATGAAGATAGTACTTCGATACTTTCAAAGTATTCTTATGTTTCTGCTAGGGTAATTAATAACTCGTTTTCAAAAACAAAAAATAAAATCACGCTTGATGAAGGTTCAAAAAATAATATTGAACTTGATATGGGAGTAATTACCTCAAAAGGAATCGTTGGTATTATAAACAATACTAGTAAAAATTATGCTACTATTCAGTCTATATTAAATACTGATAGCCAAATAAATGCTAAACTAAAATCTTCAAATCATTTTGGAAGTTTAGTTTGGAATACTAAAAATCCAAATATTGTTCAGTTAATTGAAATACCAAGATTAGCGCCTATAGTGGTTGGAGACACCATTATTACTGGCGGAAAATCTACTATTTTTCCTGAAGGAATATTAATAGGGACTATTAAAGATGCTAAACTTTTAGAGGATGAAAGTTCCTATACTTTGAATATTCAATTGTTTAATGACATGACAAATCTAAATCATGTTTATATCATTAAAAATAAGGAACGAGAGGAAATAAAATTAGTAGAGGAGGGAGAAGAAGATGCAGAATAAGGAGATTTTTATAAATATATTACGGTTTATCATATTAATTTTATTACAAGTTTTTATTTTAAATAACATTAACTTTTTTGGGTTTATTAATCCCTATTTGTACCTTCTTTTTATTTTAATATTTCCTTTCAACGGAAACAAAACATTGCTTATCTTTTTAAGTTTTTTATTAGGCTTATCCATAGATGTCTTTGGGGATTCAGGAGGTATTCATGCTGCGGCTTCAGTGTTCATTGCTTTTATAAGACCTGCATTTTTAAAGTTTTCTTTTGGCGTTAGCTATGAATACGATACCATTAAATTAGGTGAATCTCATTTTATAAAGAGATTAATCTACATAACACTAATGGTAATTACACATCATCTTATATTATTTTCGCTTGAAATTTTTAATACAGATCACATACTTTTAATATTAAAATCGACGTTATTTTCAAGTATATTTAGCATTGTATTATTAATCACTACAATATCCTTATTTAGTAGAAAATCCTAATGCGAAAACTTCTTTTAATCTCGATTGTTTTAATTGTAGGGCTCATCTTTGCCTCTAGGCTTTTTTATCTTCAGATATATGACACTTCTTTTCAAAAACTCTCTGAAAATAATGCCGTAAAAACTGAGTTTATTTATCCCCAACGTGGATATGTTTTTGATCGCAACGGAAAATTATTAGTCGCAAATCAACCCTCATATGATGTGATGGTAATTCCTAGGAATGTTAAAAGTTTAGACAGCTTAGAATTATGTGATTTATTAAAAATTCCTAAAGAAGAATTTACTAAAATTCTAAAAAAATCTTGGGTGTATTCTCCACGCCTCCCTTCCATTGTAATCCCTCAGCTTACAAAAGGTGAATATGCATATATTTCTGAAAAGATGCATAAATATGAAGGGTTCTATATTCAGAAAAGATCTTTGCGTGATTATCAAGTAACCCATTCGGCTAATGTGTTAGGATACATTGCTGAAGTCAACGATCAAAACATTGCTGAAAACCCATATTATCAGATGGGGGATTTAACTGGAAAACAAGGAGTAGAAAAACAATACGAAGAGATATTAAGAGGAGTTAAAGGAGTAAAATACATTCAAAAAGATCGCTTTAATAGAGATATTGGCCCTTATAAAGAAGGTCTTTATGACACTTTACCAGAGCGAGGAAAAGACATTACATTAACCATCGATGAGACACTCCAAAAATATGGAGAAGCATTAATGAAGAATAAAAGAGGAGGAATTGTAGCCCTAGAACCTGCTACTGGTGAAATCCTCTCATTAATTACTGCTCCTTATTATGACCCTAGCTTACTTGTTGGGAGAGAACGATCAAAAAATTTCACAAAACTTTGGTACGATACTATTTCTAGACCTTTATTTGATAGAGGATTAAAAGGCGAATACCCTCCTGGCTCCCCTTTTAAAACATTAACTGCCTTAATTGGTATGCAAGAAGGTGTTGTCGATGCCGAAGAAAAAATTAGATGCTATGGCGGATATAAGTATGGAAGAAATAAACTTTTAGGTTGCCATCATCATAAAACACCATTAGCAATGGTGGCAGGGATTGCCAATTCTTGTAATGCTTATTTCTGTACTGTTTACAAACGAATTATTGAAAAATACCCGACACCTCAAGAAGGAATTGATAATTGGAAAAACCATTTATCAAGCTTTGGTTTAGGTAACTATTTAGGTTACGATTTACCTATTGGTAATCGTGGATTAATTCCTAACTCAGATTATTACAATAGAGCTTATAATTATCCAAAATACAAATGGTATGCCTCTGCAACCATCTCGAATGCAATTGGGCAAGGCGAAGTATTACTTACGCCTATTCAAATGGTTAACTTTACGGCAGCTATTGCAAATAGAGGATGGTATTATAAACCACATATTTTAAAAAATATCGTTGATGTAGATACTATTCCTAAAGTTTACACTGAAAAACATGTTACTACAATCGATAAAGAATATTTTGAGCCTGTAGTTGAAGGAATGTTCGATGTTTATAGTAACGGTACAGCATCACACATACAAATTCCAGGTATTGAGATTTGCGGAAAAACTGGTACTGCAGAAAATTACATTAAAATTGATGGTGAAAGATTTCAACTTACCGATCATTCTGTATTTGTCGCATTCGCTCCTAAAGACAACCCAAAAATAGCTATTGCCGTTTTTGTAGAAAATGGATATTGGGGATCTCGGTGGGCTGGTAGAATTGCTAGTTTAATGATTGAAAAATATATTAATGGAGAAATCACTAGAACAGATTTAGAAAGCTTTGTTCTTAATGGAAGTTTAGAAGAAGAATATGCAAAACCTTATAGCGGAATCCCTTTTACAATTAATCACTAATGGCAGTATCAAGAAGTAATATTCGATTTGATTGGCTTACCATCGGTATATTTATAGCGCTGGTAGCTATTGGATGGATAAACATATATTCTGCCTCTTTAGGAACAAATACTGCTGAGTTATTCGATTTTAGTCAAGCATATTCAAGGCAACTACTTTTTATCTGCCTTAGCGTCTTGCTTATTATATTTATTCTTGCCATCGATGCTAAATTTTACGAGCGATTTTCGAGTATTATTTATATTGTTGCTTTAGTTTCATTATTGCTTTTGTTTCCACTAGGAAATACAATCTCAGGAGCCACCTCATGGTATGCTTTTGGTGGTTTTAGTCTACAGCCTAGTGAGTTTGCAAAATCTGCAACCGCCTTAGCTTTAGCAAAATATGTGAGTGATTTACAGAGCAACATGGAAGAATTTAAACATCAGCTTAGGGCATTTCTAATAATTCTACTTCCAGCGATATTTATCATACCTCAACCAGACCCAGGAAGTGCATTGGTTTACATCGTTTTAATATTTCCTTTATACCGTGAAGGGTTGCATTTTGTTTATTTACTACTAGGCTTTTTTGTTGCAGCTTTATTTGTTGCCACCTTAGCCTTTGGGGTTATTTGGGTTGCAATTGGAGCTCTATTAATTACCCTATTCTTATATTTTAAAAATAAAAAGAAGAGGCGTCAAAAGCTTTTTAAATACAGCATTATAGCAATAGTCGCTATAGGATTTGCATTTTCAGTGAACTATATTTTTGAAAATGTCTTTGAACAACGACACCGTGATCGTTTTAATATTGTTTTAGGAAAAGAAGTAGATTCAAAAGGGATTGGTTATAACACCAATCAAAGTGAAATAGCCATTGGTAATGGAGGATGGTTAGGTAAAGGTTGGACTCAAGGTACTCAAACCAAAGGGAATTTCGTACCCGAACAACATACCGATTATATATTTAGTACCGTTGGTGAAGAATGGGGCTTTTTAGGAAGCATGATAGTGCTCATTTTATTTGTAGCATTAATTATTAGAATTATCATACTATCAGAAAGGCAAAAGTCTCAATTTAGAAGAGTGTATGGCTATTGCGTAGCCTCTATAATTTTTATTCATTTCTTTGTAAATATTGGAATGGTAATTGGCTTACTTCCAACAGTTGGAATCCCTTTGCCCTTTTTTAGTTATGGAGGATCTGGCCTTTGGGGCTTTACTATCTTATTATTTATTTTTATAAAATTAGATGGATCAAATTATATTAACTCTTAAGTGCATATAAAATAATCACTAACGTTTTCCCCAAGCTTTTAAATTAATCTCTGATTCTAATTTATTCTCTATTTGATCTGACAAATCTGGAAAAAAATCAATGCCCGTTTTATTCTCAATTTCATCAATAGAAACAGCATATTCATAAAAAGATTTGCTGCTAGTTTTATTCGGAATTAAAAATGAAATAGCCTTATAATTCCCATCTGAAGCATCTACAATTATTTTATAAAATTCATTAGGCACCGAAACATTTTCATCTCCAATCTTTTCTAATCCATTTCTTAAGATGCCTCCAGTTACCACATATACGTCATTATATTTCTTAGCCCAAAAACGTGTTTTTTGCTCTAAACGATTCCAAATACCAGCATTGAATTCATGATTTTGAGGACTAATATTACTGGTTAAAAAAGTTTCATGATAGGCGTCGTAATTAAAAGTACGATCTCCAGCTGGGCATAAATGCCCACGATCATAACCTGACTTTTTATAATTGCGCCAATCAGCAGATTTTGTTTTTACTTTCCGATCTTCTATAAAATAAGGGCGTTTAAAATCGTGATTCGAAATATGATCTTCTTTTAAAGTATAAGCAACCCACTCGGCTTGTTCATGTTTTTCAGCATAGGAAAGTGTAAAAAAAGAATGTTCTATTATAGCCCCTGTAGTAGAGGTTGGCAACATAGAAGTATCAAATTCTGTTGAATTGTTCTTTTCAGCATCAATCTCTACAGGATATTCTTCATTATCCCTATCAACTTTCTTATCTAAATAATAGAGTCCAACAGTAACGATTATTAATAAAATTGTATAGGTTAGTTTCTTGTTCATTCCATTTTTTTTCAAAAATAATATAAAATTGAAACGATGTCAGTTTTAATAGTAGTAAATTTAACTTATACAACTACATGTTTTAAATAGTAATATTAAATAAATTATGCGCAGAATTAATTTTGTTTATTTTTTATTGCCCATTATTCTATTGGGTTGTAGCAAGTTGAAAAACAATACTCATGTAACAGGTGAAGATGAAATCATTCACTTTCATGAAATAGCTACTTCAATTTCATTAGATTCAAGTTATCATTATCTAGAAAAAGCAAAAAAATTAATTCTATTAAAAAATAATATTTCAGACTCTCTTAAAGCTGAAAATAATTTTTTATTAGGACTCAACTTTAAGGAGAGAGGTGTGTTAGATAGTGCGGCATTTTATTTTTATAATGCTACAGAATTTGTAAATGATTCTATTTATTATCCAAGACAAAGAGATTATTATGAAAGAGCATGGAATACTTTTGCTAGTCTTGAAAAATACGGCGATTGTTTTACCATAAGCAATAAATTTAAATCCCTTTTAAATAAAGAAAAACAACATAAGGATTTAACTTGGGCATATTACTTTGAAGAATCCATTTATACTAAGCTAAAACAATACGATAAGTCCTTACAGATAAACAAGCTGCGTTTACAGTTAGCTAAAGAAAAAGACACTACTAATATTCTTTCTGCTATACTAGATCAAGCTGATTATAAATATTATTATTTAAATGATAAAAAAGGGGCTTTTCAAATTATGGATAGCCTTATCAATATTGAAAAAGATCTTTCAGACAATCAAAAGAGTTTCATATATGGAGAATATGGCGTATATGCTTTTTGGGAAGGAGATTATCAAAAAGCATTACAAGATTATCAAAAATCATTGCAATTTTTTCAGAAGTTAGAAGATCCATTCAATAAAGTGAATCGGCTCGCTATTAAATACAATAACATTGCAGAAGTATGTATTAAATTAAAACAATATGATACCGCAAGAGTATATTTAGACTCTGTTGGTTTATTAGGCATCCACACTATTGAAAGAAGATTGCAAAAAAGTTTTTTTGACTACCATCTACAATTAGCTTCATTAACAAATAAAAATATAAATGAAGTAACTCGGTATATAGATACTATTTATAAACACCAAGATCTAGTGTATTCAGATAAGTTTAGTCACGAGTTAGTTGCTCTTAGCAAAGCAAATATTAATGAGAAAAAACTGATAAAAGAAAATCAAGAGATTGAAATAAAGTCAATAAAGTTAAAGTCAAGGTTAATTCTTGTTATCATATTAACTGTTCTTTTAATCATCATTGGATATTTATTTTTACTTAACAGAAAGCAAAAATTTGAACAACAAAATTTGCAAATGCAGCAACGATTATTGCGCGCTCAAATGAATCCACATTTCACTTTTAACACCCTATATGCAATTCAAAACTTATTAAAAGATGATCCAGAACAATCAAAAAAATATCTCTTAAAATTTTCTAGGTTGTTACGCCTTATACTTGAAAACTCTTTATCTAATTATGTGTCTATTGAAGATGAATTAGAATCTTTAAAAAAATATATGGATTTACAATTACTGAGGTTTCCCGATAAGTTTGATTACGATATACTTTTAAATGAAATTGATGAGGAAGACGAAATATCGATACCTCCCATGTTAATACAACCTTTTGTTGAAAATAGCATAGAACATGGTTTTAAACATATTGATTATAAAGGAAAAATAAATATTACACTTACCTTAGCTGGCAAATATGTACATTGTGTTATTGAAGATAATGGGTTTGGTATTACTACTGAAAAGTCTGAAGTAAAACAGTCTACATCTTTAAATTTAATTTCAGATTTCATCAAAAAATCAACTAAAAAAGGGGTCGAAATTATTGATAAGAAAAATAATGACAACAATGAATCTGGAGTGATTATCCAATTTTTAATACCTATAAATTAAGGCTAAATGTTAAATGTAATTCTTATAGATGATGAAGCTCATGTAAGGCTTGATGTACGGCAAAAATTAGAAGCATTATTTCCTAATGAAATAAATATTCTTACTGAAGCAAATAGTGTAACATCAGGGATTTCAGCTATACAAGAGCATAAACCAGATTTAGTTTTTTTAGATATTGACATTATTGGAGGAACAGGTTTTGATGTATTAACAGGGTATCCTATTAAAGATTTTGAAGTTATTTTTATTACAGGATTTAATGATCAAGCCATAAAAGCAATTAAAGCTGGGGCTCTAGATTACATCTTAAAACCTGTAGATGAAGACGAATTAAATGAAGCTGTTCATAGCGCTATTGAAAACAGTAAAAAAGAAAATCAATTAGAAAAATTAATTCAAATTTCTACTGATTTTTTTAAAGGAGTAAAGAAAAAACGTATTGTTTTAAAAACTTCTGAAATGGTACATGCTATTGATGAAGATGATATTATTTATTGTGAATCTGATGGGAACTACACCACATTTCACACGGTACAATCTGAAAATATTGTCATTACTAAGTCATTAAAACACGCAGAAGAAATATTATCACCTCAAATTTTTATACGGTGTCATCGTTCATTTTTAGTCAATAAAAATCATGTGTTAAAATATGATAAACATGGTTTTTTAATCTCAAAAAATGAGCATAAAATTCCTGTTTCTAGTCGAAGAAAAGAACGTACTTTACAACAGATTTTTTAAAGATAAAGTGACACTTTCTGTTATAAATTAATAACCTCATATCAAAAATAAATTAAATTTAAACAAGTTCTTAGAATTTTCTGTGAGCCTGTTTTTTTTATTTAATTCCTAACATCCAACGCATCCCTCAATGCATTCCCAATTAACATAAAAGCAGTTACTAAACTCATAATTGCGAGTCCTGGAATAATCGCCAAATATGGCTTCCCTAAGATGATATAGGCATAATGATCTTTAATAATGCCTCCCCAACTTGGAATAGGTGGTTGTGCTCCTATTCCTAAAAAACTAAGTCCGCTTTCTATTAAAATGGCGCCCGCAAAATTGGCTGCCGAAATAATAATTACAGGTGCCATAGCATTTGGTAAAATATGCTTGGTAATAATTCTAAAATTAGAATAGCCCAAAGCCCTTGCTGCCGTCACATATTGCATTTGTTTAACTCCCATTACTTGCCCTCTAACAACTCTGGCAACTTCTACCCACATAGTAAGTCCCACTGCGATAAAAACTTGCCAAAATCCCTTTCCTAAGGCTAAAGTGATAGCAATTACTAATAATAAAGTTGGAATAGACCATGTTACATTTATAATCCACATAATTGCAGCATCCACTTTGCCACCAAAATAACCAGCTATGGCTCCCATAGTGACTCCAATAACAAGTGAAATGAACACAGCAATAAATCCAATTGCTAAGGAAATACGAATCCCAATAAGCATTCTACTTAATAAATCTCGCCCATATTTATCGGTGCCTAAAATGAATTTTTTTTCTGAAATATATTGACTAGGAATCTCTTTTATAGCACTTGCTTTAGGAAATAAAGAAAGGGAATATTCTTTTTGTAATCCTTCTAAACCATCACTTGTGTATTCTGTAATCTGAATTTTATCATCTACTATTGAATATCTAGTAATTGGAATTTCATTTGAAACTGATTCTTTTCCGAAGAAATAGTCTGAGAATGAATGGTTGGTTTGAACCTCGCCCGGTATTGTTAACATGGTCACCTTAAATCCGGGTTCTTTAGAATGAATTGACAAATGCATCTGATTTGCATTCTTTGAATTGTCTGGCGCCAATACATAAGCAAATACCGCAATAAAAATACAGAGTATCAAAAAACCAAAACTAAAAACGCCCCAACCATTTTTTTTAAACTTTTGAAGCGCAATTCTAGTTAATGAGGTAGATGTGTTCATTAAAAAAATATTCTAATTCTTTATGTCGGCTACTTTTGAACTTCTAATATTACTCAATTTTAGATCTTCTAACACATTTACAGCCTCTTCAACATAAATATCTTTGGCTAAACTTTTATGCCATCTTTTACGTTTTTCAGATAAGGTTGTGTCAGTTTTCATTAATTCAACTTCATATGGCAATGATTGGTAAGATAATTTATTATCATATTTATTGATCGCTTCGAACTTTTTAGTTTCTTCTTTTCGTTTTTCAATTTCATTTTTATAATCATTGAAATTTAAAGACACTAAATTTTCATCACGACGTTTTTTTACCCATTGTGCATTTTCTTCAATCAACATAAGCTGTTCGCTTTTAGCCATTCTTGCAATACTTTTACTTATTGTAGCATCAAAATCTACATACCCATCCCAAATCTCATAGGCTGCAGCTTCAATTTTATCATAAGGCAATGGATTGTCATAATCACGTTCGCCAATTTCCATATAACTATATCTGTCTGGCATCACTACATCGCTACTTACTCCTTCTAATTGAGTTGAACCTCCATTTACTCTATAAAATTTTTGAGTGGTTAATTTTAAAGCACCCATATCTCCCATATCATTTTTACGAAGCCATTGGTTTAGATCGATTACATTTTGAACCGTTCCTTTTCCATACGTTTGCTTTGAACCTATAATAATACCTCGTTTATAATCTTGCATCGCTGCAGCTAATATTTCAGAAGCAGAAGCAGAAAGCTCATTCACTAAAATTACAAGTGGCCCATCCCAAACAATTTCATCATCTTCATCTTTTAGCACTTCTTTTTCACTATCATTTGAAGCAACTTGAACAATGGGTCCTTCTTTAATAAAAAGACCTCCTATTTCAACTGCAGTTCTTAATGAGCCTCCTCCATTATTCCGAAGATCAAGCACAAGCCCTTGCATTCCTTGCTTTTTTAAACTAATGATTTCTTTTTTAATATCACTCGCTGCATTACGTGATTTATAATTTTCCATATCGAAATAGAATTGCGGTAAATTTATTAAACCATAATTCTTTTCATCTTTTTGAATTAACGTTGATTTTGCATACGTTTCTTCAATTTCTACAATATCTCTAGTAATCGTAATATCTTCAACCTGACCGTCAACACGTTTTAATGTAAGTGTTACATTTGTTCCTTTTGGGCCTTTAATTAACTTTATAGCATCATCGATTCGCATACCAACTATACTAACAGGTTCTTCTTCATCTTCCTGTTTTACTTTTACAATAGCATCTCCAACTTCTAGTTCTTCAGCTCTCCAAGCTGGCCCACCACTAATTAAGGCAACCACTTTTATATAATCATTTTTTTTCTGAAGTCTTGCGCCTATTCCTTCTAGTTTTCCAGACATACGAAGATCAAAACGATCCATATCTGGTGGTGCAAAATATTCTGTGTGAGGATCAAATTCTTCAACAATAGTAGTTAAAAATACTGCGAAGTAATCTTTACGTTCTAAGTCATCAGCAAATTCAAAATATTCATCCAAAGAAGTTAAGGTTGTTTTTCTAGCAGCTTCTTCTAATTTCTTTTTAGATTTTGGAGCTTCAACTTTAGTTTCATCTGAATCATTCTCTGTAGATTTCTCATTATTTTCAATTAAATCGTAATAATTAGAAATTGCTGAAAACTTTAATTGCATTCTCCAGCGGTTTTTCAATTCTTTATTAGACGTTGCATATTCTAATTTATCATATTCGGCATTGATGGTTTCTTCTTTTGAAAAATCAAAAGGAGAATTCAATACTTCTCTATACAATACTTTTCCTTTTTCAATTCTATCAATTAATCGAGTATATACTAAATTAAAAAAAGTTAGGTCTCTGTTTTTAATTTGATCGTCAATTTCATTTTTATACACACTAAATTCTTCAACGTCTGAAGCTAAAAAGTATCTTTTAAAAGGATCCATTCCGTTTATAAAGTCATTGTATATATTTTCAGAAAAGTTATCATCGATATCTTTCGCATCATAATGTCCTTTCTGAAGAACATGCGTAATTAGATCAATGAGTAATTTATCTTTATTGGGGTCGTTAAATTCTTTGGTTGTAAAACTACAAGAGGCCGCTGCTACAAAAACAGCCAATAATAATAATTTAAAATTCTTTTTAATCATTTTTTTAAATTTTATACTTAATTGTATGATTGAATGCCTGTAAATATTCATAGTGCAAAAATATTAATTGTTTTAAGGCATTTCATTAAATGCATATATCAATCATTTTTAATTTCAACTAAATTAGAGAAAAAACCGTGCCAACAGATGATAATGATACTAATTTTTTGTTAAACTGAAGAAAATACTCAAGCTAAATAGTTTTCCTAATTTTAACTTCGTCCTTTTTCCTTTTAGCTTTGTTAAAATCATTAATCGTAACTATGCTATGCTTACTATTTTTGCCGCTCTAAAAGAAAAAATAATACTAAAAAAACCCGAAAAGCTATTTAGCTTAAGTATGTACAGAACTATTAATTATGTACTTTAGCTTTTTCATATTTTAAATAGAATGTCAGAGAAAAAACCTCTCATATTAGTTACAAACGATGATGGTATTACAGCTCCTGGAATTAGGGCGCTAATTAAGATTATGAATACCCTTGGCGAAGTATATGTTGTAGCGCCAGATTCCCCTCAAAGTGGTATGGGACACGCTATCACACTAAATGATACTTTATATTGCAACCAGGTTAATATTGTTGAAAGTGAGCCTCAAAAAGAATATAGTTGTAGTGGTACACCTGTTGATTGTGTTAAAATAGGGGTAAATGAAATATTAAAACGTAAACCCGATTTATGTGTGAGTGGAATTAACCACGGAAGTAATTCCTCAATTAATGTAATCTATAGTGGAACCATGAGTGCCGCTGTAGAAGCTGGAACCCAAGGAATCCCATCCATAGGTTTTTCTTTATTAGATTACTCTTTAGATGCTGATTTTACGCCGATTCTTGAACATGTAGAAACAATTGTAAAACAATGTTTAATCAATGGAATGCCAAAAGGAGTAGTGCTTAATGTAAATTTACCAAAACTTCCGAAAGACAAAATTAAAGGCATCAAAATTTGTCGTCAAGCTGATGGTCGCTGGGAAGAAAAATTTGACAAACGTGTCACTCCTTTAGGAAAAGATTATTATTGGCTTACTGGAGAATTTATAAATGAAGATAAGGGTGAAGATACCGATGAATGGGCTTTAGCAAATGGTTTTATTTCGATAGTACCCACTCAATTTGATCTAACTGCACATCATGCTATTAAAGAAATTAATAACTGGGATTTATAATGAAACGAGCATGCTAAAATTTTTCTCATCCAAGGGAGTGATTAATAGCGAACAGCATGCCTGTGCTGAGCTTGTCGAAGTATGACTATTAAAAAACAATAAATATAAACACATGAAAAAAGAAATTCTCATAGGTTTTTTAGTAGGTATTGCGGCAAATGTAGCAGGCAGTTATCTTTATATTTATTTCTTTTCAGGTTACACCTTAAAATCAACCATAGAGATCTCTTTAGAACAAGATATTTTTGGAAGTTTAATCGCACTTGGAGCATTATTAAATTTAATAGTGTTTTTTATTTTTCTGAAAAAGAAACAATTTTACAGAGCTCGTGGTGTCGTTCTTGCAACAGTATTAGCGGCAATTATTGTACTAATATCTAAGTTTTATTAAAATGAAACGAGCATGTTAAAAAGTGTATCACACAATGAAATAACAAATAGCGAACAGCATGCCTGTGCTGAGCTCGTCGAAGTATGCCCGTTAAAAAAAATAATATAGACACATGAAATATTACTTAATCGCTGGAGAAGCTTCGGGAGATTTACACGGAGCGAATCTAATTAAAGCACTCAAAAAGGAAGATGAACAAGCATCTTTTCGTTTTTGGGGAGGCGAATTAATGCATGAAGCTGGAGGCGAATTAATAAAACATTATAGAGATTTAGCTTTTATGGGCTTTGTCGAAGTGCTTTTTAATTTAAAGACCATATTTAGTAATATAAAATTTTGCAAAAAAGACATCGAAGAATTCAACCCAGATGTTATTATTTTTATTGACTATCCAGGGTTTAATATGCGCATTGCAAAATGGGCAAAAGAAAGAGGGATAAAAACACATTATTATATTTCTCCCCAGATTTGGGCTTGGAAGGAAAACCGAATTAAAAGTATTAAAAGAGATGTGGATGCCATGTATGTTATCCTTCCTTTCGAGAAATATTTTTACGAAAACAAACATCAATTTCCAGTTCATTTTGTAGGCCACCCTCTTATCGATGCTATTTCAAATAGAACTCAGATTGAACCCTCTGTGTTTTTAAAAGAAAATAATTTAGACGAACGTCCAATTATTGCTTTACTTCCAGGGAGTAGAAAACAGGAAATTTCAAAAATGTTAGAGGTCATGCTTTCTGTGACAGATGATTTCAAAGAGTATCAATTTGTGATTGCTGGTGCTCCAAGTCAAGAGGAAAGTTTTTACACTCCCTTTATCAAAAAACAAAATGTTCGTTTATTACTAAACAAAACATACGATTTATTGAGCTTAAGTCATTCGGCATTAGTCACTTCTGGAACTGCTACGTTAGAAACTGCCTTGTTTAAAGTACCACAAGTTGTATGCTATAAAGGAAGTAGAATTTCTTATGAAATTGCTAAGCGTGTTATAAAATTAAAGTATATCTCGCTTGTAAATTTAATTTTAGACAAAGAAGTAGTTACCGAACTCATTCAAAATAAATTTAATACGAAGGAATTAAAAAAAGAACTTAGTAAAATTTTAGATGAGTATAATAGAGCTGTTCTATTTTTAGAATACAATGATTTAGAAAAAAAGCTGGGCGGAAAAGGAGCGAGCGAAAAAACTGCTTCGCTTATTTATAAGGCGATTAAAAAATAATATAGACACATGAAAAAAATACTCCTACTTACATTTCTTTCATTTCTTTTAATCTCATGTGGAAGTTCCAAATCATCCTCAAGTTCCAAAACAACAAAAGTCGAAAGAACTTCAAAAAGCAATTCTTATAAAAAAACTGAATCCATTATAAGTTATGCCAAAACGTTTAAAGGAACGCGTTATAAATTTGGTGGCACGACAAAAAAAGGGATGGATTGCTCAGGCTTAGTATACACTTCTTTCTTAAAAGAAAAAATTTCTTTACCTAGAGTATCTAGAGATATGGCTAAAAAAGGGAAGCGTCTCTCTAAGGATAAAATTTCAAAAGGTGATTTGGTTTTTTTCAAGACCAATAAAAACAAAAATGTAATTAATCATGTGGGCTTAGTTGTTGAAAGCAAACGTGGCAACATCCTTTTTATACATTCTTCTTCTTCCAGAGGGGTCATCGTTTCTTCTTTAGATGAAAAATATTGGCGTAATGCATTTGTAGAAGGTAGGAGAGTTCTTTAAAAAATAGTATATTTATTGTACTCCTCAGTTGTTTTATTAATCAATAATTCAACTCATGAAGTTTATAAACTTCACAATCATCCGATTTTCTATTTTTTTAAGTCTAGGTATTCTTACGGCTTATTGTTTTCAAATCAGCTCAGTTTCATATTTTAAGATATTAGTTGTCTGTTTTGTTTCATTAAGTATTTGTTGGATTATTGTTCGGAAACATTTGTTTCAAACGTTCTACTTCGGAATGTTAACCTACTTATGCTTCTATTTACTAGGAGGTTATTTGGTTCAAAAAAAACTACCTGAATTTCAAAAAAGTCATTATTCAAAATTTATTGAAGATCCCTTAGCCATAAAAAATAACTCCTTTCTTGCTGAATTAAAAATAAAAGAAGCCCTAAAACCAGATCTTTATAATTCAAAATATATTGCAGAAATCATAGCGCTTAATGGAATAAAAACGAAAGGAAAAATACTACTAAACATCCCTAAAAAAGATTCTTCAATCACTGCTACAATTGATGATCATTTATACATTTATTCGCCTCTATTAGAAATTAAAACACCCTTAAATCCACATCAGTTTAATTACGCAAAGTACATGAAGTTATTAGGTGTTTATCATCAAATAAGAACTTCTGACAATAGTATACTATTCAGAAAAAAAGGTGCCTCAACACTTAAAGGAGTTGCTGAAAATTTTAGAAATCATATTATCACAAAGCTAAAAACACATGCTTTTAATCCAAATGAGCTTTCCATTATTCAGGCATTACTTTTAGGGCAGAAACGAGATATTGATAAAAATTTATATAAAGATTATGCTGCGGCAGGCGCTATTCACATCCTTGCAGTTTCAGGATTACACGTAGGAATATTGTATATGATTATTGCGTTTTTATTACGTTTTTTAGAACCACTCCCCAAAGGAAAATTATTAAAATCAATTTTTATTCTTATTTTTTTATGGGGATTTGCCATCATTGCTGGCTTATCACCTTCTGTGGTTCGCGCAGTGACTATGTTTTCATTTTTTGCGATAGCTCAAAGTTTAGAACGACCCAGCAATTCTTTTAACACCTTGTTTCTTTCTTACTTTTTTCTACTACTAATAAAACCATTATGGTTATTTCATGTTGGGTTTCAAATGAGCTATTTAGCGGTGTTTTTCATTTTATGGATTCAGCCGAAATTGTATCAATACTACGCCCCAAAGTTTTATATTGATAAGCTTATTTGGAGTATTTTAACCGTTACTTTTTCAGCTCAAATAGGAATTATCCCTTTAAGTGTTTTTTATTTTCATCAACTTCCTGGAATGTCTTTTTTAACTAATTTAATTGTCCTTCCATTTTTAGGAATCATATTAGGTGGAGGTATTTTAATCATAGTTTTAGCCCTCTGTAATATACTACCAGATAGTATAGCTATCCTTTATAATAACTTAATCGAATTACTGAATGCCTTTATTTCTTGGGTAGCAGGTCTAGATCAATTTATTCTTCAAGACATTTTCTTTTCTGAAGGAAAATTAATCACTTCATATATATTAATTATTTGCGCTGTCCTTTATTGGAAAAAAAGTACCCCTCAGCAACTAATCTATGTATTAGTCAGTTTTATTTTAGTGCTAGGAAATAATATCTGGGATACAAAAAAGACGGCTCAAAACCAATTGATTATTTTTAACAAAAACAGAAAGACTCTTGTTGGATTTAAAGAGAAAAATACTTTAAAAGTATTTAACAATGACACCTTAAAAAATTATAAAAACGAGTATCCAATTAAAGGATATCGAGTTTCAGAAAACATAAAAAACTACTCAGAACAATTGTTGCCAAAAATAGGGTCTTACAATCATAAAAAAATTCTTATAATTGATAGCTTAGAAGTATACTCAACATCTAAACTAATAGATGTTATATTACTTATTGAAAGCCCAAAAATCAATTTAAATCGAATAATTGATAGTTTGCAACCTGAGCAAGTTATAGTAAATGGTTCAAATTACCCTTATTTAAAAAAGCAATGGGAAAAAACGTGTATGACAAGAAAAATACCTTTTTATGATATCAGTAAAAAAGGTGCTTTTATTTTTGAGTAAATAATTAAAAAGTACTTTTAAAGTTTTCTTGATATTCTTGCCAAGCTTCCGTAGTAGTTAATTCTAGGTAATCATTATTAGCAATCATTTTTAGATAAATCTCTAATTGCTTTGGAGTTCTATATCCTGGCAATGCTTGAATTAACTCACTATCTTCTTTAAAGAAAACTAAACTCGGATACCCATTAAGTCGCAAAGCATCCGCTAAAAAATGGGTTGTATTTTTACCTTTTCTACCCACTCTATAATTTGGATTGGTATAGGTAAAATCTAGGTAAGTAATTTCTTCTGTTCCTTCAGCATTAAATTTTACAGCATAATAATTTTCATTGATAAATTTGATTACATTTTTATCGCTAAATGTGTTTTTATCTAACATTTTACAGGGACCACACCAAACAGTATAGACATCCATGAAAATCTTTTTTGGATGCTCTTTTTGAGCTGCAAGAGCGTCGTTCATAGACATCCATTTAATCTTGTCCTGTGCATTTACTTGAGTTAGCCCCAAGAGTATTATCGCTAAAAGTAAAAACTTTTTCATTGTTGCTCGTTTATTATTATCCTTCACAAACTATTCCATGTTATCGCATAAAAAACGCTCCAAAGGGAGCGTTTAGTATATTATTAATTAATTTTTAACATTTACCTCACTCCATGCATTAATTTCTTTAATACTGGATTTAATGCTAGCACTAATAAACCAGCTACAGCTGGAACAATAGTAAAAATTAAGAAGAAAGTTGAAAGTGAATACTGCTCCGTAATATTTTCTATTTGACCACCAAAGATAGCCGCTAATTTATTTCCAATTGCTATTGCTAAATACCACATACCAAACATTAAAGCTATCATTCTGGCGGGTACTAACTTAGAAACATAGGACAATCCAACAGGAGATAAGCTCAACTCTCCTAACGTATGGAATAAATATGCTAATATTAACCAAACCATACTTACTTTTACACCATCTACGACACCATAAGATCCAAAAGCGAGTAACCCAAAGCCCATAGACATAATAATTAAACCTAGTGCATATTTTGCTGCTGCAGAAGGATTATATTTACTTTCAAACCATTTTGAGAAAAATGATGCAAAAACTATAATAAAGAATGAATTTAAGATACTAAACCATGAAACTGTAATTTCTACCCAGTTATCTTTTACACTTGAAATAGTTGCTTTAACTATACCATTATCTTTATTTAAATCTTTTCCTCTCTGTGTTAATTCATTTAATTTTTCGGGCGTAGTAATAAAGTTAAACAATGTTCCGTCTTTATCTTTATTAATTAGCTGAACCTCTTGGCCCGCTTTAAAATCTACAAATGGCTCTCCAATTGTTATTTTTCTATCTATAATATTATACTCAGGAGTACTAACGTCCATAGAAGTTGTAATTGCAGGATAATCAAAAACTAAGTCTCCACTTTCGTTTACTTTTTGCTTTCCAGTTTCACTATCCATTGTAGGAACCTCATAAGCTTGATAAGTAACATCGTAAGCCGTTGTATTTAAATCTCTGTTAAGCATCCAACCAGCTAATCCCCACATAAATAAGAAGCATATGGCCAAAACAATATTAGACCCTGGGATTTTATTATAAGTTTTTTTCCATAACAAAATTAAAACCCAAGTGATAAAAGCCAATGGAACTATCGTTAGAAGTGCATTTACAATGTTAAAAGCAATTGCAGAATTACCAACTAAAATTCTATCTACACTATCTCTAGCAAACAATATTAAAGAGGTTGCTCCTTGTTCAAAAGACAACCAGAAAAACACAGTGAAAAAGGCAAAAATCACAAAAGCAATCATTCTATCTCTTACAACCTTACTGTATCTTGAAATTCTTCCAATTACTAAAACTAAAAATAATGCTAAACCAATAAGTACCGTAACTACTTGTCCTGACAAACCAAATAATTCGAAAGGAAACAGGTTAATATTTGCAATTTTTGAAAGAGGATCATTAATTAAAAATGCCAATCCAATAATAGCAGTAATTGCAATTAGAACCTTATCTCTCAACGTAAATGGGTTTGGTTTTTCATCTGAACCATCCATATTAGGTACAAAGCTTTCTTCATTAATATTTTGAGGTAATTCTACTTCATGTATTTCTGAAGGTTTTGCTCCTATTTTTCCAAATAAAGGTTTTGATAGCCAGAATTGTATCGTTCCGAGTAACATAAAGATACCAGCCAATCCAAAACCATAACTCCATCCAATTCTTTCAGCAATATAACCACAAAGCATCATTCCAAAGAAAGCTCCTGCATTAACCCCCATATAAAAAATGGTATATGCACCATCTTTTTTTTCTGGATTTTTCTTATACATTTCAGAAATAATAGAAGTTATATTTGGTTTAAAGAAACCAGTTCCAATAACCAACAATGCTAAACCAATATAGAGTGAAGCTTCTGTTTCAAATGCCATAGAGGCATGACCTAGCGTCATTATCAAAGCACCAATAACAACTGCCCAACGATATCCTGTAAATTTATCTGCGATAAGACCTCCAAGGATTGGAGTTAAATATAAAAGACCTGCATACGTACCAAATAGAGCTCCTGCATTAGCGGCTGTCCATTCCCAACCAGGGTTATATCCAATTACAGCCATGGTTAAAAAGTTTACTAAAAGAACACGCATTCCATAAAAGGAAAAACGTTCCCACATTTCAGTAAAAAATAACACAAAAAGTCCTGCTGGATGACTTAATACTTTGTCCTTAAATAAATTCTCTACGTCTGTATTCATAATATATTTTTGATGGTTTATAAAAAAGCCTCACAGTTTTAAAAACTGTAAGGTTTAATAAATTATTTATTGTTTATCTGCTAATTCGAATCCTTCAGCTTCATCGTAATTCATTTCTTTTTCCTCATCTTCAATTCCATGAGTTAATCCTTCTAACTTTTTTCTTATAAGTAAAACTAAACCACCTAATACTACACAAAAAACAGCAATCCCTGTGAAAATTGTATATTCTCCAAGGCTTTCGGACCATTGTCCTAACAACCCCGCAAGCTTACTACCAAATCCAGTCATTGCGAAATAAACACCCATCATTATTGATGCATATTTTACAGGCGATAATTTTGTAACAAATGACAAAGCAACAGGTGAAAGACATAATTCCCCTATGGTATGGAATAAATAAGCTAATACTAACCAATACATTGCAGATGTTCCAGTAGCTTCAAATTGAGCAGTAGCTCCTGTCATAAAAAAGAACCCTGTTCCCATTATAATAAGTCCAATAATCATTTTAAATAATGAAGTAGACACTTTCCCTTTTAACTTTCGTTTAGCCCAAAATAAGGCAACTGTCGTTCCTAAGAAAATAATAAACATTGCATTTAATGATTGAAACCATGATGCTGGAACTAACCATCCCATTAACATTCTATCAGTTTTCTCCATGGTGTATATATTCATTAATCCACCGGCTTGCTCAAAGGCTCCCCAGAATACAATCACTAATAAAAAGGATATTAATAAAACGACAACTCTATCTTTTTCGATTTTGGTAAGGGGTTTCTTTAACAAGGCCTTTTCTTCTTCATTTTTAGAAGCACCAAGAAAATTACCAACATCTGCTAAATGTTTTTGACCAATAACATATTGTACAATTCCTAAAAACATTCCTATTCCTGCAAGTCCAAAACCATAATGCCATCCATAAACTTCACCTACATATCCAACGATTAAACTTGACAAAAAGGCTCCTAAATTAATTCCTATATAAAATATAGTAAACCCTTTATCTCTTCTTATATCACCTTTTTTGTATAATCCACCTACCATAGTAGATATATTAGGTTTTAGCATTCCAACTCCACAAACTATTAAAACAAGTCCTGTGTAAAATGCCCACATAGTTTCAACGGCTAAAATACTATGGCCAAAAAGCAATAATACACCACCTACTAGCACAGATTTTTTTTGTCCTAACAACTTATCTGCTATAATACCACCTGGAATAGACATCACATATACCATCATTGTATACCATCCGTATAATGCCAAAGCATCTCCATTGGTCCATCCTAAACCTGCATTTTCAACATCCGTTTGAGTAACTAAGTATAAAACTAAAATTGCTCTCATTCCATAATAAGAAAAACGCTCCCACATTTCAGTGAAGAAAAGAACATATAATCCTACTGGATGTCCAAATAATTCTTTCTGTTTATTTTGTATTGTAGTTGACATATTTTTAAATATTAGTTAGTATTCGTTTCTTAGTTTTTAATTTCGATATGGTTATTTTTTGCTGTCCCTAAAGATTCCCTGATAAAATTAGTCATTTTATTAAAAAGGTGTAATCGAGTATTTCCACCATAAATCCCATGATTTTTATCTGGATATACAGCCCATTCAAATTGCTTATTTGCTTGAATTAATGCTTCCGCTAAGCGCATTGTATTTTGTAAATGTACATTATCGTCACCACTTCCATGAACCAATAAAAAATCTCCTTTAAGTTTATCTACATGACTTATTGGAGAATTATTATCGTATCCTGTTGCATTCTCTTGTGGAGTTTGCATATATCTTTCCGTATAAATTGTATCATAAAAACGCCAGCTACTTACAGGAGCCACAGCTATTGCCATTGAAAATGTATCTGCGCCTTGAAACAAACAATTAGAAGACATAAAACCTCCATAACTCCAACCCCAAATACCTATTCTATTTTTATCTATATAAGGCAATTCACCTAGCTTTTTTGCTGCTGAAACTTGATCTTCAACTTCGAATTTACCTAACTCTTTTTGAGTCATTTTTTTGAAATCTCTACCTTTATAACCAGTTCCTCTTCCATCTACACATACCACAATATATCCTTCTTGAGCTAGCATTTGATGCCAATAATCATTTGAACCTCCCCAGCTGTTTGAAACATTTTGAGATCCAGGCCCTGAGTATTGATACATGAACATTGGATATTCTTTATTTGGGTCGAAATCCAATGGTTTAATCATATACATATTTAAATCAAACCCATTAATGGCAATGGTAGAAAATTCTTTTGGTGAAACTTTATATCCTTTTAGTTTGTTCTTTACAGCCTCATTATTTTTAATTTCTCTTAATAATTTTCCTGTTTTTGCTTTATGTAGTGTAAACACATTTGGAGTTTCAGCATTAGAAAAAGTATTGATGTAATAGGTGAAATCTTTACTGAATGAAGCCCTGTTAGATCCTGTTCCTTCAGATAATCTAACTTTATTTTTTCCCGATTTTAATACTGAATACACATCTCTATTAATGCTTCCATTTTCAGTACTTTGATAATAAATACGTCCTGTATTTTCATCGAAACCATAATAGCTTGTTACTTCCCAACTTCCATTGGTTATCTGATTTTTAAGTGTTCCTGTTTTATCGTATTGGTAAATATGATTCCATCCACTTTTTTCACTAGTCCAAATAAAACTATTGTTATTTAAAAAAGTTAAATCATCTCTAACATCCACATAGGCATTATCTGTTTCTTGAAGAATTAATTCTGAAGTTTCTTCCGAAGCATTCACAAAAACCAGGTCTAATGTGTTTTGATGTCTATTCATTAATTGAACACTTAATACAGCTGCATCACTTGTCCACTTAATACGCGGCATATAATAATTATTATAGCTAGATAAGTCAATGTTAGAAATCGATTCCTTTGCTAGATCATAAAGATGAAGAGAGACCTTTGCATTTTCTTCTCCAGCTTTAGGGTATTTAAAAACCTGCTGAGATGGATATAGTTCTTGACCCATAATATCCATAGAATATTGAGGGACATTTGTTTCATCAAAACGAATGAATGCTATTTTATCACTATTCTTATTCCAATCGAACGCTCTTACAAAACCAAACTCTTCTTCGTAAACCCAATCAGTAATTCCATTAATGATTCTGTTCTTTGCTCCATCTTTTGTAATTTGTTTAACTGATCCAGAGCTTAGCTCTTTTACATATAGATTATTTTGAAAACCATATGCTATTTTAGTACCGTCCGGGCTAAAGGTTGGCTCTTGAATTTTATCTGTTGAAACTAGTGTAAGCTCTTTTGAATTTATATCGTACACAAAATAAGTGCCTTCTGAAGATCTTCTATAAATTTGATCTAATTCTGTTGCTAATAACAATTTACTCTCATCGGTACTAAACTCGTACGTATAAATTAAATCGAATCTTTTTACAGATCCCGAATCGAATAAGGTTTTTATTTTATCCCCACTTTTATAATCATACACATCGATAGATGATGATCGATTAGAACGATCAAAGTTCAAGACGGAATATTCAGCACCATTATTTAAAGAACGAAGAGCGTCTAACCGCTCTGTTCTAAAGGTCCCATTGGACCAAATATCTTCTAATGTAATGTCTTTTTGTTGTGCAGAAATAGTAGTAATTACTGTAATAAACAACAATAATATTCCTTTGGGAAGCAAATTCTTCAATGCGATTAATTTTTTAATATGCCAAGTTTACAAAAAAAATCGTGAAAAAAGGGTCTATTTCTTGTTAAATAGCGCACAGCTATAAGGTTAATTTCATGTAATATAAAGAATCTCGAATTAGATTTCTAAATTGAAATCTTATCTTTGTTACTTCAAGTTTTTAATTATATGGTGAAAGCGGTTTTAGGATTTTCAAAAAAAACAAAAGAAGAAAAAATACAATGGCTAGCAGATACCTATTTAGCAAATGATGCAACTGCGGTTTCTACCTTAAGTCAATATTGGAATAGTAATCCAAAACTTCAGAAATTACATGATGACTTCATAGAAAATACCATCACAAATTATTATCTGCCCTTTGGTATCGCTCCCAATTTTTTAATAAATGACCAGCTTTACACATTGCCTATGGTAATTGAAGAAAGCTCTGTTGTTGCTGCCGCTAGTAATGCCGCAAAATTTTGGTTAGACAAAGGAGGATTTAAAGCTGAAGTCATTTCAACAATTAAAAACGGACAAGTACACATTAATTACTTCGGAACGAGTGCCTTAATTTTAAATTTCTTTTCTGAAGTAAAAGCACTTCTTATAGCATCCATTTCTTCGATTGAGGAGAATATGAAAAAACGAGGTGGCGGATTATTAGAGATCTCATTGGTTAATTCTTCTGAAAAATTGGAAGGCTATTATCAACTTCATTGCACTTTTGAAACTAAAGATGCAATGGGCGCTAATTTTATAAATACATGCCTAGAAGAAATAGCTAAAACCTTTGAAAATCTAGCCAAAGAACATCAAGCATTTAAAGATTCTTCCTCTTTTCCTGAAATAGCATTAAGTATTTTATCTAATTATGTTCCCGAATGCTTAGTTCGTGCAAAAGTAGAATGTCCTGTTTCACAACTTTCTACTTCAGAAATAGAGGGACAATTATTTGCTGATAAATTTTTAAGAGCTATAGACATTGCGAAAACAGAACCTAGACGTGCCGTTACGCATAATAAGGGTATAATGAACGGTATTGATGCTTTAGTTCTAGCTACAGGAAATGATTTTAGAGCTGTAGAAGCTGGGGTTCATGCCTACGCATCGAAAGAGGGACATTATTCTAGTTTAACTCATGCTACAATAGAAGATGGAATTTTCACTTTTTGGATTGAAATCCCTTTAGCATTAGGAACGGTTGGCGGATTAACATCCTTACATCCCTTAGTGAAATTTGCACTCTCCATATTACAAAAACCTTCTGCTGCACAATTAATGCAAATAGTTGCTGTAGCTGGATTGGCTCAAAATTTTGCTGCGATACGATCTTTGGTTACCACTGGAATTCAAAAAGGACATATGAAAATGCATCTTATGAATATTTTAAATCAGATGGATGCAAATCCATCAGAAAAAGAAAAAACAGTTGAGCATTTTAAATCCCATACTATTACGCATTCTGCTGTAGTTGATTTTGTTGATCAATTACGCTAATTAACACACATGATAAAAGAGTTTTATAGCAACGGAAAATTATTACTCACAGGAGAATATGCTGTGCTGGATGGCGCTGCCGCTTTATCAATACCTACAAGATATGGGCAAAGTTTAGGTGTTGAAAAAGCAGAAGATTCATTTATACGCTGGAAAAGTTTCGATGTAAACAATACTCTTTGGTTTGAAACAAATCTACTTCTAAAAAACAATGAAATAGTACCTTTAGAAGATCAAGAGCATCCTATTCGGGAAAAGCTGATTGAAATATTACAATCTGCTAAAAACCTTAATCCTAATTTTCTAACAGACTCAAAAGGATATATAGTTACAACTAAACTTGATTTTCCGAGAGATTGGGGATTAGGAACTTCTTCAACCCTTTTAAATAATATTGCAAACTGGGCAAATGTAGATGCGTATCAGTTATTACAAAATTCATTTGGAGGTAGTGGATACGATATTGCTTCCGCTAGAAACAACACTCCCATTTTATATCAATTAAAAGATGGCCATCCCATAGTTGATGCTGTAAACCTCAACTGGAATTTTAAGGATCAACTTTTTTTTGTGTATTTAAACAAAAAACAGAATAGCCATCATGCTATAAAATCATACCAATCAAAAGGGAAACCCTCTCAAGAAAGTATTCAGAAAATTTCTTCAATGTCTCTAGAAGTGATTGATTGCAAATCATTAAACGAATTTGAACTACTTATGGATACCCATGAAAAATGTATTTCAGAATTAATTCAGCAAAAGACAATTAAAGAGTTATTATTTAAAGATTACAAAGGAGCTATTAAAAGTTTAGGTGCTTGGGGAGGTGATTTCATTTTAGCAACGGGCAATGAAATACAGATGGATTATTTCAGAAAAAAAGGATATGCTACTAGTATTCCTTTTGATGAAATGATTTTAAAATAACTCCTTTTATTATTTCCATTTTTTCAGCTGTTAAACCCTTTAAGATGTTTCTAATTTTGAAGATTTACATGTATATTTGTACTTTAGAATTAATCTAAATACTCTTAGGTCAAAAAATGAAAATACAAAAGGAAGATGTTTTTAAAGCGCTAGAAACCATTACAGTTGCTGGAGAAGGAAAAAATATGGTAGAAAGTGGTGCAGTACAAAATGTAATCACTTTTGCTGATGAAGTAATTGTGGATATAACGATTACAAGCGCTGCTTTACATATTAAAAAAAGAGCTGAGTCTGATATCATTTCGACCATTCAAGAAAAAGTTTATAAAGAGGCTAAGGTTATTGTCAATGTTAAAGTTGAAGTGCCCAAAACTCAAAACCCTAACCTAATAAAAGGGAAAGCAATTCCTGGAATAAAAAATATTGTCGCTATAGCTTCTGGAAAAGGTGGTGTTGGTAAATCTACCATTACAGCGAATCTTGCTGTTACACTTTCTAAAATGGGATTTAAAGTAGGTGTTTTAGATGCAGATATTTACGGTCCTTCTATTCCTATAATGTTCGATGTTGCTCAAAAAAAACCGCTTTCGGTAACAGAAAACGGCAAAAGTAGAATGAAACCCATCGAAAATTATGGAGTTAAAGTTTTATCGATTGGATTTTTTACAGAACCTGATCAGGCAGTTATTTGGAGAGGGCCTATGGCTTCAAAAGCTTTAAATCAGTTAATTTTTGATGCTGCTTGGGGCGAATTAGATTTTATGTTAATTGACCTTCCTCCAGGAACTGGTGATATTCATTTAAGTATCATGCAAGCATTACCCATCACTGGAGCTGTCATTGTAAGCACACCACAAACAGTCGCTTTAGCAGATGCTCGAAAAGGAGTTGCCATGTTTCAACAAGAAAATATTGATGTTCCTGTGTTAGGGATTATTGAAAACATGTCCTATTTTACCCCTGCTGAGTTGCCTAACAATAAATATTATATCTTCGGAAAAGAAGGCGCTAAAAATTTAGCTGAAGATTTAAATGTTCCACTTTTAGGAGAAGTACCCTTAGTACAGAGTATTCGAGAAGCTGGAGATTTGGGACGACCAGCAGCTCTGCAAACTGATACAGTTTTAGAAAAAGTATTTGAAGAGATTACAAAAAGTGTTGTTGAAGAAACAGTGAGAAGAAATAATGATCTTCCTCCAACTGAAGCAATACAAATAACAACCATGGCAGGATGTTCTGCTGTAAAAAAATAACTTATGACTTCGGAAGAAATAAAAAGTAAGGTAGAAGAGGCTCTTCAAGAAATTCGCCCTTTTTTACAAAGTGACGGAGGAGATATTGCGTTACTTTCTATTGAAGAAAATGATACTATTGTAAAAGTTCAATTACAGGGAGCTTGCGTAGATTGTACTGTAAATCAAATGACCTTAAAAAGCGGTGTAGAAATGACGATTAAAAAATATGTTCCTCAAATTGTAACTGTAATTAATGTAGGTTAAAAATTTAGTTTGTATTATAATCTTCTAATTTTCTAGGGCCCTCCAGAAGAATTCTTACAATTTTTAATGTTCCATCATCACCGGTACTAATTTGCCATTTAATTAATGAGATTTCACCATTTTCAATTTCAATTCCTGTAATGCTTCTAGGATGCACGCAACTACCATCATTAAAAAAAGCTATATCTCCCGGTTCAGGAAACCTCGGACGATGTGTATGCCCAACAATAGTGATTAAGTTATTATTGTCAGCAATCCATTTTTTTGTTCTTCGTTCAACTTTTTTAAGTTCTTTATAATTTTTTGCAGGACTTGTTGGATCAGCAATTCCCATTACATTTAAAGGTTTCCAGAGCACACGAACCATAAAACGACTCCATTTCCAGAATAAATAATTCCACCAATCTGCTTGATGCCCATGTGTTAAAAACAACTCTTGATCCGTTTCACAATGCTTCAATACAATCCCTTCGTGGTATTTGATATCTTTAAACAATTCTACTTCCTTCCCTTCTTTTGGATCAAAATAAGTAGCTAAATGTTTTTTTACGTATTTGGGATCTCTATACACCATATCATGGTTACCCCAAATCATATGCAATCGATTACCTTTATGAAATAATCTTAACAGTTCATATACATTTTTATGCGCTTCAAAAATTGATTTAAAAGATGTATTTTCCCAGAGTTCATCTCCATCACCTACTTCACAATATTGAAAATCTTCAGCATAATAATGCTTCAATGCATGAAAATAAATATTTCTATTTTTTGCAAAATCATCTGCAAAACTATTATCTCCTCGATGACAATCACTAAATAAAATGAATTTACTATTATTGTCAAAACTGACAACCTTAGCATTTTTGTAGGCTCTATCTAATCTCTTTTTTGAAGACATCTGGTAAATATCCATAAAAAAAGCGAGTTATAAAACTCGCTTTTTTAAAATACAGTAAACTTTAATATTATTTAAAAGCATTTAAGCCAGTTACATCCATACCTGTTATTAATAAATGGATATCGTGCGTACCTTCATAGGTAATTACACTTTCTAAATTCATTGAATGACGCATGATTGAATATTCACCAGAAATACCCATACCTCCAAGCATTTGTCTTGCTTCGCGAGCAATATTTATTGCCATATCAACATTATTTCGTTTCGCCATAGAAATTTGAGCAGTAGTAGCAGTTCCATTGTTACGCATTACTCCTAACTTCCAGGCTAATAATTGAGCTTTGGTAATTTCGGTAATCATTTCGGCTAATTTCTTTTGTTGTAATTGAAATTGACCAATTGGTTTTCCAAACTGAATCCGTTCTTTAGAATATCTTAAGGCTGTATCATAACAATCCATTGCAGCTCCTATTGCGCCCCATGCTATTCCATATCGTGCAGAATCCAAACATCCTAATGGAGCACCTAAACCAGATTTATTAGGTAATAAATTTTCTTTAGGAACTTTTACATTATCAAAAATTAATTCTCCAGTTGAAGATGCTCGTAAAGACCATTTGTTATGCGTTTCTGGAGTTGTAAATCCTTCCATTCCGCGCTCAACGATCAGACCATGAATTCGACCTTCTTCATTTTTTGCCCAAACCACTGCAACCTGTGCAAATGGAGCATTCGAAATCCACATTTTAGCACCATTTAAAAGATAATGATCTCCCATATCTTTAAAATTAGTTGCCATTCCTCCTGGATTACTTCCATGATCAGGTTCAGTTAAACCAAAACAACCCATCCACTCACCACTTGCAAGTTTAGGTAAGTATTTAATACGTTGTTCTTCATTTCCATATTTCCAGATTGGATACATCACTAAAGATGACTGTACAGAAGCAGTACTGCGCACCCCTGAATCACCACGTTCAATTTCTTGCATGATAAGACCATAAGAAATCTGATCTAATCCAGCACCTCCATATTCAACAGGAATGTAAGGTCCAAACGCACCTATTTCTGCTAAACCATTAATAATTTGTGTTGGAAATTCAGCTCTTTGGGCATAGTCTTCAATAATTGGAGAAACATCACGTTTCACCCATTCACGAGCAGCGTCACGGACAAGTTTATGTTCGTCAGTTAATAATTCGTCTAAATTATAATAATCTGGGGCTTCAAATAAATCGGGTTTCATAGTCTTTAATATATTTGTCAAATGTAATTAATGCCTTGCAATTTTGCGCTTTTTCTAAAGAAAAATTATATACTATTTTAAGAATTATTTATTTATATATTTGGCAAGTAAACTATGAAAATGATGCACTCCTTTTTCTCTTTTTGGAGAAAATCTTCCTGCTTTATAAAATGATGAATTCACTCCTTTTTGTACATTTTCAACAACAAACTCATCTTCTCTTTCTACTTTTTCTAGATCGTTTCCTGCACCTTTATTTAATTTAGTAGGATCATAAACGTAAGATATAAATGACACTTTAGTTCTATTAATATTAATCGGTTTTACAACATTAATGGAAAGTCCCCAAGGATAAAAGTTAAACATCATATTAGGGAACACCCAATAATAATAGGCTGCTACATTTTTTCCATAATCAATATGACCTTCTGGTAAATCAAAAGTTTCAGTAGCTTGATCGGTATAGCCTATTTGAAGATTACAATGCTCATAGGTTTCAGTTTTATAACTCCCATAATCTAATACTTTGTTTAAACCCTCATGAACAAAAGGGACATGAAACCCTTCTAAATAATTATCACAATATAATGCCCAATGAGCATGAACTAAAAATTCTTTACTGGTTGAAGTATCTAAAGAAAATTCATTCAATGGGAGAAAGCCAATTCGTTCTTTCATCTTGTCAATTACCTTCGAAAATTGAAACTCTGGATTTAATCCTACAAATAAAAGCGGCCCCCATTTTTCTAATGGGAATTTATGTAAATGATCACAAGGTCTTGGAAAATCATCAGCATCTTCAAATTCTGGCATATGTTCAAACTTTCCATCTAAGCTAAAGCGCCTGCCGTGATACATACAGGATAACTTTTTTGTTTTACCTGGATTTAGCACTACTAAATTACCTCTATGGGTACATACATTGGTAAAACAATTAATTTCATCTTTTTCATTTCTAACAATTACTAAAGGTTCGGTTAAATAATTATCTAAAAGAACTAAGGGATACACAGATTGAGGAAGTGCAACTAAATTTTCGTCACCAATCCATTGCCATGTTTTTAAAAATATTTTTTCTTTAATCTCATTAAAAACCTCTTGATCTCTATAAAAGGACGCTGGCAAAGTTTCTGCTTTGGAAATATCTGAATGGATATTAAATTTTTTTTTCATGGCTAGAATTGATTATTGTATATTCACGAATTGACTTTAAATTTAAACAATTATTATTTAACCAAATTATTATAATAGATGAATGGTAAATCTCAAAAAATTGGTTTACTAACCACTACTTCACTTGTAGTAGGGAACATGATAGGTGTAGGCATATTTGTTTTACCTGCCGTATTATCTAACTATGGTAGTATAAGTTTATTCGGTTGGTTATTTACTGCTACTGGAGCTTTAATTTTAGCAAAAATATTTAGTAATTTTAGTAAGATTATTGTTAGTAAAAGCGGCGGCCCTTATGTGTATTCAAAAGCTGGATTCGGCGATTTTATTGGGTTTTTAGTTGCTTGGGGATATTGGATTGCATGTTGGGTAAGTAATGGAGCTGTAGCAATTGCGATAATAGGTGCTGCAAGTTTTTTTATTCCTGAATTAGCCACTAATTCTGCGCTGTCGGTTAGTCTTGGATTGGCACTTATTTGGATTTTCACTTGGGTTAATACTAGAGGAATTAAGGAGTCAGGTAAAATCCAATTAATTACAACAGTTATAAAAGTTTTGCCTTTATTATTTATAATACTATTTGGCATTTTCTTTTTTAAAATTGATAATCTTCCCGCTTTTAATTTAACAGGGGAAAGCAATTTCACAACATTATCTACAGTAGCTACATTAACTTTATATGCTTTTTTAGGAATTGAATGTGCTACAATACCTGCTGGAGATATTAAAGACCCGGAAAAAACGATACCAAGAGCGACGATGTTAGGAACCATCATTGTAACAATATTGTACATTTTAGGAACGGTTGTATTATTTGGAATTTTACCTTTAGAAATTTTACAAAATTCTCCGGCACCCTTTGCAGAAGCTGCTAAAATTATAGGGGGGAATTATGGCGGGTATTTTGTAGCTATCGGAGTTTTAATTTCTGGAATAGGAGTATTAAATGGATGGATATTAATCACGGGGCAAATTTCTATGGCAACAGCAAAAGATAATTTATTTCCAGATTTTTTCAAAAAAGAAAATAAAAAAGGAGCTCCAGTTAATGGATTTGTTATTGGCGGAATATTGTCGTCGATTGTTATGCTAATGAACTATACAGAAGGATTGGTTGAACAATTTGAATTTATCATACAACTCACCACATTAGTAGTATTAATGCCTTATTTGTTTACGGCAGCAGCATATGCTTTAATTGTCATTGAAAAAAATCTGCATACAAATAGTTGGGTAAAAACATTTGTGTTATCTACTTTAGGATTTTCATATTCTCTATGGGCAATTTATGGATCTGGATCAGATACAGTTTTTTATGGGTTCTTATTATTATTAATTGGAATTCCTGTTTATATTTATATGAAGTGGATTAAAAACAAAGAAAATTAATGAAGACAACCTATCATTCAGAATTTCATCGACTAAAATCAGTTTTTATAAAACCTGCAAAAAACGCTTTTATTTCAGAAGAAATATTAGAAGAACAATGGCAAAATTTACACTATTTAAGTCAGCCGAACTTTGAAGATTCCTTAAAAGAATATGAAAATTTTAAAATAGCAATCCAAAAAAATGGTGCTTTAACACATTCATTTCCTTATGATAGTAATGTAACTATTGACTCTATTTATTGCCGCGATGCTGCAATAGCAACAGATTATGGAATGATACTTTGTAACATGGGGAAGTCAGGGCGAATAAATGAACCTGATGCTCATTTGGAAACTTATCGAAATGAATCTATTCCTATTTTAGGAAAAATAGAAACCCCTGGAACTTTAGAAGGTGGTGATGTTGCTTGGTTAGATAAAAAAACTATTGCTGTTGGTCATACCTATAGAACCAATGAAGAAGGTATTAGACAATTAAAAAATCTACTAGAACCAAAAGGCATAGAAGTTATAGTTGCTGAATTACCTCACTATAAAGGGACTTCAGATGTCTTTCACTTAATGTCTATTTTAAGTCCTGTTGATAAAGATTTAGCGGTGGTTTATTCTCCATTAATGCCTATAAAATTTAGAAACGAACTATTAAAAAGAAAGTTTCATTTGATAGAAGTTCCTGAGGATGAATTTGAATCGATGGGCTGTAATGTATTGGCTATAGCTCCAAGAGAATGTTTGATGGTTCATGGAAATCCTACAACTAAAAAAGCTTTAGAAAAAGCTGGATGTAACGTTGCTACATATCAGGGCGAAAATATAAGTGTGTATGGTGGTGGAGGCCCAACTTGCTTGACAAGGCCTTTACTAAGAGAACTATAATTACATTTTTAAATAAAAATCCTTCACTAAATTTATATAAGCGTCGGTATATTGATGTCTAGAAATTTCGATGGTTAATTCTTCCTTTTTAATTGTTTGTTTTCTGAAAGAAAACTCAAGCATACACCTTTTTTCTTCGGAAGTAATTGTGCCACGTATGCTACAGATTCTAGCAGGGTATAAACCAAATTCAGATGCCATTTGAATAAAATGTTCTTCTTCTTTTCTTGGAATAATTAATGAAAACTGACCTGACTCTGAAAGTAACAAAGAAACAGATTTTAATAAAATATCAAAAGGTAATGCATCTACAGATCTTGCTTTATCTCTAGCTTCATCTTTGCTTTTATATTCATCAGTGTAAAAAGGAGGATTGGAAACGATTAGATCATATTGCTCTTCAATTTCATCTGCCAGTTCTTCCACAGAAGCATGGTAACAAAACAAGCGATCTCCCCAGTCAGACATTTCAAAATTTTCAACACATTGCTCAAAAGCGTCAGGTTCTATTTCAACAGCATCAATAGTTTCAGCAAAACTTCTTTGTGCTAATTGTAGAGCGATTACTCCTGTTCCTGTTCCAATGTCTAATATACTTTGAGGGTTATGTTCTAAAGAAGCCCAAGCGCCTAAAAGCACTCCGTCGGTACCGATTTTCATGGCACAACGATCTTGATTAACAGTAAATTGTTTAAAAGTAAATGGAGCTTCCATTATTCCAAGTAGAGCTCAATTAATCCCTCGGTCACCGATACTTTTATCTTTTTATTTGTACGATCCACCTCTTTAATAAAGGTGTCAATTACAGGAATTAATACTTGCGTTCCATTGTGGTCAATTTCAAAAAAGGCCTGCGCACTATCATCATTTATTTTGGTGATGGTCCCTACGGAGCCAAAAGCACTATCCTCCACTTCGAAGCCAATTACCTCATGATAATAAAATTTTGTTCCCGAGAGTTCAGGTAACATAGACAAAGGCTGGTACAAATGATCTCCTATCATCTCCCCTGCACTTTCATCTGTACTAATGTCTTTAAACTTAATTCGGAGTAGGGTTGATTTATGAAGCCAACATCGTTCTATAAAAAATGGAACCAAGATTTTGTTTTGTTCAACAAAAACTGATTCCATTTTTTTGTATAATCCTGGGTCGTCTGTATCGATCTTAACGAGCAGCTCCCCTTTAAAACTATATTTTTTAACAATCTTGCCTAAGTAGAAACAATTCTCCTTTTGCATAGTTAAAAATTTATTTTTCTTCTTTTGTAGCTTCTTCTTCAGCAGGCGCTTCTTCAGTTGTAGCTTCTACTTCCGCAGGTGCTTCTTCAGTTGCAACTTCTAAAGTTTCTTCAGTAGCAACTTCCACAGCTTCTTCAGTAGTTTCTTCTACTTCTTCAACTACCTCTTCAACTACAGCATCTGCTATACGTTTATCATTTACTGCTTTTTCAGCAGCTAATGCTTCCGCTATAACTTTACTTTCTGCATCAGATAATTTAGCTCGCTTCCCATCAATTGAAGCTTCTTTTTCAGTTAACCAAGCATTGAATTTCTTTTCAGCTTGTTCTTCTGTTAAAGCTCCTTTACGAACACCACCAGCAAGATGATTTTTTAACATCACCCCTTTATATGAAAGAATGTTTCTTGCAGTATCTGTAGGTTGTGCTCCATTTTGAAGCCAATTTACAGTACTATCAATATCTAAAATAATTTCTGCAGGGTTGTTATTTGGATTGTAAGATCCTAATTTTTCAAGGTATTTACCATCTCTTTTTGAACGTGCATCTGCTGCTACGATCCAGTAAAAAGGTTTCCCTTTTTTACCATGTCTTTGTAATCTAATTTTTACTGGCATATGAATTAATTTTTGAGGTTCCCGACCCCTGTTTATAATTTTAAGGAGCGCAAAGATAGTAAATTTTATAATTTATAACTCAAAACACATTTTTTTTCTTATAAATTATAGAGATAAATCTTTTTATATATATTTGTAAGAACCTATTTATCTAAAGTAATAACAAGTTTACCCTAAACACAATGAAAAAACTATTACTACCCCTATTTATAACCAGCCTATTTATTGGTTGTGAAACTATTGAAATAAACACCCCAGGTTTTCAAGCAAACCTTGAAGGCATCTTTTTTAAAGCTAATGACAGCAAAGGTATAAAAAGAGAACAAAACAGTTATACAATTCAAGGTATTACTGAAAATGAGATACTAACTATAAAAGTTAAAAAATCTAGAGTTGGCACTTATTTATTTGGTGGAAATTCAGAAAGTTTTGCCACATTTGAAGATAAAAACGGAAATATTTACTCCACAAATCCTGAAGGTTTTGGTGAGGTTACCATAACCGCCAGAAATACTGGACAACAATATCTAACTGGCACCTTTAAGTTTAGAGGCATTTTACCAGGTATTGATACTTTAACCATTGATAGAGGTGTGTTTTTTGAAGTACCTTACGACTATAATGTTAGTGAAGAAGACGAAGTACCTAATAACACCGAATTATTTATCGCAGAAATAAATGGAAATCCATTTAACCCATTTACTATAGGAGGTATAGGTGACGAAACCAAAATTATTATTACAGCTTCTACTTCTTCAAACGAAATTAGATTAAGAATTCCTATTGATGCAGATACCGGAAATAATGTGTTACCTACTTCAGGTTATTCGGCTACTTATACTAACAATGGTAATACTCAAGGTGCAGAATCTGGTTTTATTTATGTTTTAGAAAATAATATAGCTGAAAGATTTATAAAAGGTTCATTTGCTTTTAATACAGCTTCCTCAACTATTGAAGAAGGTATATTCGAAGTTGAATACTAATGCATTTTTCAAATATCATATAAAACCCTGCTTCTATCAGTAGGGTTTTTTATTTAAATACTTTTTGCCACAATGAAGCCGCCAGTCCAAGCATTCTGAAAGTTAAACCCTCCCGTGATTGCATCGATATTTAATACCTCTCCAGCAAAATATAAATCTGGATGTATTTTACTATTGAATTTTTTAAAGTTAATTTCTTTTAAATCAACACCACCAGCAGTTACAAATTCTTCTTTAAAAGTACTTTTACCCATAACTTCATATTCCCCTGCAGTTAATTGATTCGCTAACTCTTGGATTTGTAATTTTGAGATTTCAGCCCATTTTAAATCCTTTTGTATACTTGAGGCTAGCAATAAATTTTGCCATAGACGTTTGGGTAATTCAAACTGGGCATATTTATAAACGGTCTGCTTAGCATTTAATGTACTCATTTGCCTTAATTGCAAAACAACATCATTATAACTAAGATCTAACAACCAATTAATTTTAATTTTAAACGTATAATTAATTTCGTTTAATTCTATAGCATTCCATGCTGATAGTTTTAATATAGCTGGACCACTTAATCCTTTATGGGTGATCAATAAATCTCCTTGACTTTCAATGAACTTTTTGTTTTTTTGATTTAAAACACTAACAGTTGCTTTTTTAGCAATACCAGGCAAATCATTTATTCGAATGTCATTAATATTAAATGTAAATAAAGAAGGAACAGGTTCTATAATTGTATGCCCTAGTTTTTTTAATAAATTCCATATTTTAGGATTACTACCAGAAGCAATTACAATTTTTTCTGAAGTAAATACACCCTTATTTGTTTCCAGAAGCCATCCGTTTTCTTTGATTATGTTCTGAACAGAAGTTTTCTTTATTAATGAAATACCCAAACGTGTTACTTCTTTTACAAAACAATCAATAATAGTTTGTGAAGAATCTGAAACAGGGAACATTCTACCATCTTCTTCAATTTTTAGAGGAACTCCTTTTTTCTCAAACCACTCAATAGTATCGCCTGTCATAAAAGTATGAAACGGACCTAAAAGTTCTTTTTCACCTCTTGGATAGTTTTTACTTAAATCGACGGGTATAAATTCGGCATGAGTAACATTGCATCTGCCTCCACCAGAAACCTTCACTTTTGTTAAAACATCGTTCCCTCTCTCAAGGATAGCTACTTTTAGGTTTGGGTTTTTTTCAGAAATATTTATAGCAGTAAAAAAGCCTGCAGCTCCTCCTCCTATTATTATTATATCAAACCTATTTTTCACGAAGTAAAACTACATCTATTTCAAATATTATTGGATTTTATATTTTAAAAAAAAATGTTTAATAACGCACAGGTGAACTATTTTCCTGTAAATTGTAGCTTAATGAATAAACAGCAGCGTTTATAAGGCCTAACATATTATTAGCATCTTAAATATTTAAAACGATAATAACATTATAACGTTAAAAAGTGTATTATTGCTGATAAAGTGCTATTTTTGAATTCCTAACATTTAATTTTTATTTAAAACCAAAACCTACTATGAAAATAATTAACCTATCCAAACTAAATGTAACCAATATGTTACGTTCTGTTTTTTTATTATGTGCTATTGTTTTTAGCGGACAACTAAATGCCCAATCTAAAAATGCTCAAATTGATGCTGAACTTCAACGTCTAGTTGAAAAAGGAGCGCTAACTGCTGATCAAGCGAGCAATTATATAATAAATGCTCAGCATACTAGTAAAACTAGTGGAATAGAGCATATTTATTTTAACCAAGTCATCAACGGTTTAATCGTAAATGGAACTGAATCTAGTATTCATTTATTCAATGATAAAAAAATAAAATACAATGAAAACTTAATTTTAGGAGAAGCTTTTAATTCAAAAGCAAGTTGTTCACCTGGAATCAATGCTGAACAAGCAATTCGTTCTATCTCCCAAACTATGGGATATAAAATTTCAAACCTTAATGAAATTGAAAGAAAAAGTGGACCTAACCAAGAAACTATTTTTAATTCAGGAGGTATCTCTAAAAAAGATATACAAGCAAAACTAGTATTTCAATTAGATGAAAACAATGAAATTAAATTAGCTTGGGAAGTTACTATAGAAGACATTAATTCTAATGAAGACTGGTGGGTATTTGCAGTTAATGCAGCTAATGGAACAATTATTACAAAGTATAACTTATATAGCACTTGTAATATAACGGACGAACATAATGACCATTTTCATTCTGGAGTTTCTCCTGAAATAAAAAAAATTACTGAAAGAAAAATAGACTATAGCGCTATTTTAAAAGGCAACGATAATAAAGAAGCTAGCCTGAACGAAAGTAACATGATGGCAGGTACTTATAATGTATATGCCTTACCGGACGAAAGTCCTCTTCATGGAACTGTAGGCAGAACATCTGTTTCAAACCCAGAAGGTCCAGGTTCTCCTTTTGGATGGCATGATACCAATGGAGCGATAGGTGCAGAATCAACATTAACTACAGGAAACAATGTAGATTCGCATAAAGGTACTTTTAGACCTAATGGTGGTGGTGGACTTGTTTTCAACTTCCCTATCAATTTAGCTATTGAAGCACCAACTGATTATGTAGATGTAGCAGCAACAAATTTATTTTATTGGAGTAATATTGTTCATGATGTTTTATGGGAATATGGATTTGATGAAGCCGCTAGAAACTTTCAAGAAAATAATTATGGAAACGGTGGTGCAGGAAGTGACTCTGTAAATGCTAACGTTCAAGCGAGTGGTAACTGTAATGCAAATTTTGGTACTCCTAGTGATGGATCTAATCCAACTATGAATATGTTTATTTGCGATATCGCAAATCCAGATCGTGATGGTGATTTTGACAATGGAGTAGTTATACACGAATATGGTCATGGAATCTCAAACAGATTAACTGGTGGAGCTTCTGTAAGTTGTTTGCAAAATTCTGAACAAATGGGTGAAGGATGGAGTGACTTCTACGGTTTAGTGATGACAATTAATGTAGGAGATGTTGGTACAGCTGCTAGAGGAATAGGAAGCTATTTATTCGGTCAACCAGCAAATGGAGGTGGAATTAGAGTAGAGCCTTATTCTACAGACATGGGTATTTATACTCAAACTTATGCAAATGTAAATGGAGCTGTTGTTCCTCATGGAGTTGGAGAAATATGGGCGAATATGCTTTGGGAAATGACTTGGGGCCTTATAGATACTTACGGCTTTGATACCGACATTTATAATTTTACTGGAAATGTAAATTTAGACAAAGGAAATGTTATGGCTTTAGCCTTGGTTACTGAAGGATTGAAATTACAACCTTGTAGCCCTGGTTTTGTTGATGGACGTGATGCTATTCTTGCTGCAGATTTGGCTTTATATGGTGGTGCAAATGCATGTACTATCTGGGAAGCTTTTGCTAAGAGAGGATTAGGTTTTAGTGCTTCACAAGGAAGCTCTGGAAGTACTTCAGATCAAACAGTAGCGTTCGATTTACCTCCATTATCTGCTTCTTTCGATACCCCTTTAGCTTCTATTTGTGAAACACAAGGAACACAAGCTGGTCTAGGTGGTGGTATTCCAACAGGAGGTACATATAGCGGTGATGGTGTAACTGATAATGGAGATAACACTTATGATTTTGACCCAACAGTAGGTGGCCCTGGAAATACTATTGTAACCTATACTGTATTAAACGGATGTAGTGGTGTTGTTCAAGATATTGATGATACCATTGTGGTTACGGACGGAGCACCTGTTTTAGTCTGTAAAGATGTTACCGTTGTTTTAGATGGTGGTGGTAATGCTACTATTACCGAAAGTGACGTAATAGATAATTTAACGCCAGGTACGGGATATACCATAGATCAAACTGGAACTTATGCTCCTGTTGATATGTCCTCTGGAACTACAAGTTTCACTCTTGGAGATGATGATAATGGTGCAGCATCTCTAGGTTTCAATTTCCCGTTCTTTGGAAATACCTTTACAAGCGTAAATGTATCTTCTAATGGATACCTATCCTTTTCTGGAAGTAGTTTAAATGAATTTAACAACGATGTTTTACCAGATGTCGATACGCCACAAAATGTGATCGCGGTAGTATGGGATGATTTAAATCCAACTTTAGGAGGAACCATACATTACAAAGTGGTTGGTTCATCACCTAATAGAGTGATGGTTATTGAGTATTTAGATGTTTCTCATTTTGGTAATGCTAGTCTTGTGGTGAATGCCCAAGCTCATATTTATGAAGGATCTGGATTAATAGAAATTCATACAGATCAAGTAGATTCTGATGGAGTTGGAAGAACACAGGGGATTGAAAATGAAGATGGAACTGTAGCTTATACTCCAGCTGGAAGAAATGGTGGAGACTGGAATTTAGCGAACGGTGCAGCAGATTATGTTGCATTTGTACCTAATACAGGTGGATTAGCAGATAACTGTGGATTCTCTGTATCGGCTAGTTTAAGTCAAACAGCTTTTACCTGTGAAGATATTGGAGATGTTGTAGTAACTGTAACTGCAGATGATGGTAATGGAGGAGTTGCAATGTGTACCGCAACGGTAACTGTAGTTGGAACTACCTCTACTTTTGCAGGTGGTTCATGGGATGTAATTCCAGGTGCTGGCGCAAAAGCATTATTCCAAGATTCATACAATACAACAACAGATGGAGATGTTACCGCTTGTTCTTGTGAAATTGAACCAGGGAATACAGTAATAGTTTCTGCCGGAGGTTTCATAGATATTCAAGGAAACATACTTGTTGATGGAGTTCTTGATGTTCAGCATGAAGGGTCTGTTGTACAGAGAAGTGCAACTGCTACTACAACAAACGGAGGTTCTATTACAGTTAGTAAATTAACGCCAGTATTAGGTCCTAAAGGATTTATGCTCTTAGGTAACCCAATGACAGGTGAAACAAGAGAAGGTGTATATGGTGGAGGGCGTCAAGTTGCAAATCATATTACTGGAAACTTTTTGCCTAATGGCGCAGTTGGTTCTGGTTTAGAAAACTTTGCAGATGACAATAATAATAACTGGGCAGTCCATAGTGGCGCATTGACAATGGGTGAAGGATATTTGGTGAAACCACAAGCTCCAGGAAATCCTCCAGCAGGAGGTGCATTCCCATTAGATTATACTTTAGGGACATTAAATTCTGGAAATGTAGGTTATAATTTACTATTTAACACCGAGAGACTAGATAGTCCAAATATGCTTGGAAATCCATACGCATCAGCGATCGATGTTGATGCTTTCTTAGCAGGGAACCCTTTATTGGATGCAGTTTATTACTGGGAGCATGTTACGGCACCAGCAAATGACTTCCCTGGATTTAACCAATTGAACTTTAATATCGGCGATATTTCTGCCTACAACCAAGGTTCTGGAGGAGTGATGGCACCAAATGGTACTACGGTTCCAAGTCAGTTTATGGCATCAGGTCAAGGATTTGGTGTGAAAGCATTAGGTGGAGGTACTGTTACTTTTACCAACGCGATGAGAGTAGCAACGCCAAATACTGATTATAGAAATAACACTAGCGACAGACAACGAATTTGGTTAGACCTTAAAAATGAGACCTACAGTCTTAAAAGTAATATGCTTGTTGCATTTACTGAAGGCGCTACAAATGGATTTGAAGGCACATACGATAGTAGAAGATTCGATTCACCTATTTCAATGTATTCTGTGTTAGACACAGACGAACAACTTTGTATTCAAGGACGTTCGGCTTTTAACGAAGAACAAGAAGTAGACTTAGGATTCTCAACGATGGTAAAAGGAGTTCAGACTTATTCAATATCTATTCATCAAATTGAGGGAGTTGATATTAGTAATGCAACGATATATTTAGAAGATCATTTGTTAAATATTTCAACAAATCTTTCAGAAGGAAACTATACGTTTACTTCTGAAGAAGGTCAACAATTAAACCGTTTTAAACTAGTATTCCAAGAGAGAGTATTAAGCAATAATGATGTAGCATTACAAAACATTAGTATGCTACCAAATCCTACAACAGGAATGGTAATCGTTAATTCTCCAAATGCAGATGTACATCAAATAGAAGTAATCGATGTTCAAGGTAGAATTATATCATTAAAACAATATAATAATAGCAATCAATACCTAGTAGACCTAAGTAGTTTGCAAAGCGCTATGTATTTTGTAAGAATCCATACTTCTGAAGGGTCACTTATTAAAAGAGTGATTAAGGAATAGTAATTCAATAAATAAATATTCAAACCCTCTCTGTTGTAAAGCAGAGAGGGTTTTTGTTTTACTCACTTTATCTGATTATTCTAGCGCTTCAACTAATAAAATTAATTATATAATAATATAGATAGTTTAAAAAAATAAACAAGCTACCTTCAAAAAATAATTATAAACAATAAATCTTAACAACATGAAAAAATTAATTTTATCTATGGCAGTTGTAGCCATGTTATTTAGTTGCTCAAAAGACAACGTAGAAACAGAAACAACAGCAGATTTGTCTGCGACAATTGCTCAATCATCTGCTATCGAATTTAGCGGTGTATTTGGACATCATTTAGATAATGATATGCACGGCAAGATTTACGTTACTATTGACGGAAGTGCTTCTCAAGCATCTATACAACTTGTAAATGGTGAAGAAATCAATTTTCAAGGAAATCAATTAAATAAAGAAGCAACTACTGTTAATTTTAGCAGTAACCGTGGTTCTTTTACTTTCGATGCTGGTGCTGAGTATGGAACTAGAGTAAGTAATTTAATTTTTGACGATGTTAGTGATGCCTATGTTAGAGCTATTGAAGTACCAACTCGAGGAGGAGGCATGATACTTTTAGGTACGTATGAACAAGATAGTGATCCATCTTTTAATGGAAACTGGGATATGTTGGGTGATGGAATTGATATTGAAAAATTTGGATCTAATGCACAACTTGTAGCTATGACTGTTATTACTCATCAGTCAGGATTTGTAGTATCTGATGCTTCTGCAGAGGATCAAGTTGGAGGATGTACTGGTGGTCCAGATACTTTCTTATGGGATCCTGCAGGAGATGTTCCTACAGGTGGAAACCCATCGGTTTTTAGTCATTTACAAACGACATTGATTGCAGGAATACAGGCAAACTGGGGTCTTGAGTACAGAAGAGATCTAGGAGAACAAACCTATGTTGATGAACTATGTACGGTGACTGTTGAATCTGGATTTTGGTCTTGGAATGGAAGAACAGGTAATATTTTAGCTTCTGAGCCAGCACCAGCACCTTTTACTGATGGTGATGCTAATAGAGTTGATGTAAATAAACCTCTTACTTTAAACTAGAGAATACATTTATAAATAATTTTAAAAACCTCTTAGCATTAGCTAAGAGGTTTTTTTTATTCAGCAAAAGTGGCACACAAGTTAAGTGTTTCCTTAATATCGTCTATGGTTGTCCTAGGGTTGATTAAACACATCCGCAACACTACTTGGTTGTGTAGAATGGTTGTAACCAATAAGGCTTCTTTAGAGTCCATTACTCTTTTAGATATTTTCTGGTTTAAAGCATCCAACTGTTTTTCGCTAAGCTCATTACCAATTGGGTTATATCTAAAATTTATTACTGCCAAAATCGCTGGAGAAATGACTTCCCAATTAGGGCTTTTTATTTTTAGCCACTAAAACAGCTATGTTGTTTGATGTAATCAGAATTAAGTGACTCTACGCAGTATAATTTAATCAAAATTCTCTATGTTTACAAAAACATAAACCTTTAAATTTTAACAACATGAAAAAATTAATTTTATCTATGGCAGTTGTAGCCATGTTATTTAGTTGCTCGAAAGACAACGTAACTTCAGAAACAGAAACAACAGCAGATTTAACTCAAATGTTACCAACAAAAGCTTTAGATCAATCTACTGAAGGATTGTATGTAGGTGTATTTGGGCATAATGAAATAAAAGAACTACATGGAAAAATTTTAATTAATGCAGGTAATGATGGAAAGTACTCTGCAATTATTGAAATGGTAAATGGAAATGACATTAAATTTCAAGGAAGCTCAATAAACAAGACTAACATTCACTTTACAAGTGATCGTGGTAGTTTCGACTTTAACACTGTTGATTTTACAAGTCCTACTGCAAGTAATGTAACTGTAGATAATATAGCAGATGCTTATATCGTTACTGTAAAAGCTCAAAATAGAATGATTCCTCATGTATTATTAGGTACGTATGAAGAATCTGGAAATGAAACTAATTTTTTCGGAAATTGGGATATGATAGGAGATGATGAAGAAAATCCTAATTTCTGTTGTAACGCTCAGGGGCTTGGTCAATTAGTAATAACTCATTTAGGAACCGTTGGTCCATTTGTAGTAACATCTTTTCTACCAACTTTAGCTGATAATGGTTGTATGGGAGAAGGATGGTTACCTCACCTTTTTGATACTAGTGGTGATGGAGTTGCTGACGCCGTTTTTATGGCAGACCAGACTAATACTATTTCTGGTACTTCAACAGATTATTTTGTTAATATTTGGGCTGGAGGCGTCTATGCAGATCGAACTTGTGGTGATATCGGAGGTCCAACATCTGGAACTTGGTCAAGAGGTACTCAATCTGGTTTAGTTTATGGTATTGTTCCTGCTCCTTTTACAGGACCATCTAATTCGGAACCTAATTTCCCTTTTGCAGCTTCAAATTAAGAAAAACATATTTATAAATAAATTTATTAAAACCTCTTAACATTTTTGTTAAGAGGTTTTTTTTATTCAGCAAAAGTGGCACACAAATTTAATGTCTCCTTTATATCGTCTAATGTTGTTCTTGGATTAATTAAACATATTCGCAACACTACTTGGTTGTGTAGAATTGTAGTCACCAATAAGGCTTCTTTAGAGTCCATTACTCCTTTTGATATTTTCTGGTTTAAAGCATCCAACTGTTTTTCGCTAAGGTCATTCCCTATTGGGTTAAATCTAAAATTTATTACTGCTAAAGTCGCTGGAGAAATGACTTCCCAATTAGGGCTTTTTCTTAATATAATTTCAGTTTTTTCAGCTAATTTAATATTGTAGGTGATGGCTTTTCTAAACGAAGACAAACCAAACGTTTTTACCGACATATAAAATTTTAAGGCTCTAAATCTTCTTGTTAATTGAATCCCATGATCGTAGAAATTAATTTCAGAAGTATTTCCTTCCACATCTCTTAGGTATTCAGGTTTTTCAGTAAAAGTACCTTTTAAATGATTTACATTTCTTATTAATAAACATCCCATTTCATAGGGTTGAAAAAACCATTTATGAGGATCTACCGTAAGAGAATCTGCTTTTTCAATTCCTTTTAACATCTTCTTTCCATCTACGGAAAGTATCGCTGCACCACCATAAGCACCATCAATATGAAACCAAATATCTTCCTGTTTACAGAGTACAGATAATTCAGATAATTGATCTACCGTACCTGTATTGGTAGTTCCTGCTGTTCCTATCAAACAAAAAGGATGCAATCCGTTTAATCGATCTTTTGCAATCGCATTTTTTAATTTATTAATCGAAAACTTAAACTCTTGAGTTGTTGGAATTATTCTAATTTGTTCTTTCCCAAACCCTAAAACATTAATGGCTTTTATATTTGAAGAATGCGCCTGATCTGAAAGGTATATAACCGCATTTGAAAAATCCTCACCACACTTTATATTTCTCGCTGTTACAATGGCAGTAAGATTTGCCATGGAACCGCCACTTGTAAAAATACCTCCTCCTTTTTTAGCTGGAAATCCGAATATTTTTAGCAACCATTGCAGGGTTACAATTTCTAATTCGGCAGCTGCAGGAGAAGCTGCCCATCCTCCAGAAAATATATTAAATCCTGTGGCTAAAGTATCAGCCATAGCACTTATATAATTACTAGGTCCAGGAACAAATGAAAATGCTTTTGGATGTGAAACTATGGTGCTTTTAGACACTACTTTATCTAAAACAAAATCCAATACTTTTTGAGGATCTGAAGCTTTTTCTGGTGCTTCTTCTAGAAACAAATCATCCATTTCTTCCCGTGTTGCTAAAGAAACTGGAAGCTTTTCATGTTGAGTGTCAAAATGTTCGACTATCGCATCAACAACCTGATAACCATATTCTTGCATTTCTTTTTTAGAAAGCTCTAAGGTAGCATTACTCTTTTTCATGTGGCTATAGTATTATTTTTTAATGGTCATACTTCGACTTTGCTCAGTATAGGCAAGCTGCCTGCCTGCCGCAGACAGGTTCGCTATTTATAATTCTATTGGGGATACGCTTTTTAGCATGCTCGTTTCATATTCCCAAATATTCAATCATTAAATCTGTTGCAAAAGTACCTCTTATTAAGACACTATTGTCTTTAAAAGTATTTAATAAATTGTCTTGTTTTAAAGCTTTTGACCGTAAGATAGATCTCCAGCATCCCCTAATCCTGGGATAATATACCCTCTATTATTTAGGGTGTCATCGATAGCAACAATCCATAAATGTGTATTTTCTGGAAAGATTTCTTTTACATATTCTACTCCAGTTTTAGAACCTATAACAGAGACAATATGAATTTGTTTTGGTATTCCATATTTCTCTAAAGCTTTATAGGTATTCTCTAGAGTTTTACCTGTTGCTAACATGGGATCAATTAATACCAATGTTTTATCTTGAATGGAAGGTGCTGCTAAATAATTTACAATTACTTCAAAGTCATCTTGATCATTGGTATGCTTTCTAAATGCTGAAATAAAACCATTTTCTGCGGTATCAAAATAATTTAATACGCCTTGATGTAAAGGCAAACCCGCTCTTAGTATAGAGCAAAGTACAAGGTTATCTTGAATTTGAGGACAAGATTTTGTCCCCAGAGGAGTGTGTATTTCTATATTCTTATAGCATAATGTTTTACTTAACTCATAACTTAAAATTTCACCAATGCGTTCTATGTTTTTTCTGAAACGCATGGCGTCTTTTTGAATATTTTCATCCCTTAATTCTGCTATAAATTGATGTATTATAGAGTTACTTTCATCAAAATCATGTACAATCATATCCTATTATTTCAAAACTTAGGCAAGATATAAAATTCTACAGTTACTGTTCTTAAGACTTACATATAAGATTAATTATTTTTAACTCGCTTAATGTCAGTAACTAAAATAAACTTAACCGCCCTTATGATCATGATCATTAAATTTTAAACAAAAAAAAGCCTCTCAATAAAGAGAAGCTTATTTATATTTATTAGTGAAACTTTGCATGAGTTTAAATTGATTTTTTGCTCGAACTAAATTATGTTCTGGATATTTTATTTTATAATAGATGTCATTATTTAAATAATCGGTTAAAAACCTTAAACCCATAATAAATATCATAGTTTTTGCTCCCAAGGGGAGGTATTTTAATTCTACAGAAGATAGAGAAAGTTCCATTTTTTCTAAAAACCCTTTTTTGTAAGCTTTGTAATATTCAACATTAAATTCAATCAAATCTAAATTGGCCTCATCTTCGGCAGCTGAATTACAAATGGTTCTAATAGCATCACCAAAATCATAATGTACAATTCCGGGCATTACGGTATCAGTATCAATAACACAGATTCCTTTGTTGTCTTTAGAAAATAATGCATTAGATATTTTTGTGTCATTATGGGTTACTCTAAGTTTTATTTTACCAGACTCTTTTAGGTTTTGAAGAATATGCATTTCTTCCTTTAAATCGGTTACGATATTAATAGAATCGATTGCTTTAAAAAGTCGTTCTTTTGAAGCTGATTGTAACACGGATTGAAATTGATAATACCTAAAAGACATGTCATGAAATTTCGGAATGACTTCTATTAATTTTCCCGCATCAAAATCGCTTGTTAAGTTTAGAAACGCTCCAAATAATTTCCCGCCTTCATAAGCTAATTCTTCGTTTTTTACAATTTCATAGGTTATGCTCTCCTCTATAAAAACCATTACATTCCAGAAATCTACATTTTGTTTATGATAATATAAGCCTGTATTTTTTGCTTTTACAAAAGTGAGGTTTGTTTTAGTAAATTCTTCTTCAGAAACGTTTGAAAATTTACTCCTTATATGATTACTTATTAAAACTTTATTATTGACTAAACCAGCAACATCTTTAAATACATGATGATTTATTCTTTGTAGAATGTATTTATTACCTGAATCTGTATTGACAAAAAATGTATCGTTAATATGACCTGTGTTTAATTCTGAGTGGCTTAAATAGTTAGAGCCATGATTAAATGAATTAAAAATATATTTTATAGTTTCTTCTTTCATATTAGTTTCATAATCTTGTTGGATATTACTTTCCAAACTGCTTACTTAATTTTACAAATAATTCTTTAGAGCCATTCTCAACCGGAATTAAATAGAAAGAATAATTATGCGCAATAGCTCCTTTTACAAGATATTTTTCTTGTGGTTTTGAATACCAACTATCATCACCAGCAACACCTCGTTGCACTAAATCAATATTTAATTGCACTAAATCTTGTTCTTTAATATCTGTAGTATGTTTTGTTTTATTTACTTCCGGAATACCATCAATTTGATATTTTTCATTAACAGCTAAAGTACCGCCATAGTCAAGTCCAGTAGTCGTGTCGAAATCTTCGTTTGGCATATGTAACGCACCTATACCTAACCCATTACTAGTATCTTCTGAAACAACCATTAATCCGTTTCCGCTCTTATTTGTTAAAGAAACCCACCTTACTTCTGTTTTATATCCATTTTCTGAAGGGCGAATATAGGGCACATATTGATCTGAAACTGTAGAGGTATATAAATCCACAAAAGCAGAATGCTTTCTATCTTGATAATTTTCCCATGGGCCTCTTCCAAAGTAAGTCATTTCGTCATATTGCTTTGGTAATTGCATTCGCATACCAATTCTTGGTATATCTCCTTTATAATTAGTAATTCCTAATGTATTTTCAATGCGAACAACTCCATTCCCATTAATCGTATACACACTTGTAAATCCTGTGGCTACGCCTGGTAATTTATAAGTTACTTTTAATTCAACTTCGTTCCCAGATACTTGTCTTGATACAACATCTACAACTTCAGAAAACAAGGATGCTTTCTTCCATTCAATATTTTTAATTTGCATTTTACTTCCAAAATCATTGTCTGTAACTGCTCTCCAGAAATTTGGCTTAGGCCCTTTTCCGTCTTTCAATAATTCGTTATTTTTGAATTTGTAAGAAGTCAAACGCCCTTCTTCTTTGTTAAATACCAACTCTAAATCTGCATTTGAAACGATGGTATTTAAACCGGCTGTCTTTACAGATAGGTTGATACCGTTCTCTATACTTACAGATTCTTTCTTGTATTTAGCATCTAATTTTATTTGCTCATGAGCAACTTCGAATCCTTTAGGTAATAATCCCCAAGCGTTTTTAGTAGTTGCAGAAACCTCAACAAAATATTCTGTATTTGTTTGATAAGCAACATCTCCTAGCGGAATTCTAATTAATTTTCCCGTATGTGTTTCTACTGAAAGCGTCTCTATCGGAATTGTTTTTAACACCTTTCCATCTGCTTTTATAGTAGCAGTAATCTCAAAAATATTAAGGTCTGTAAAATCGTATAAGTTCTCTACTAAAATTCGAATTTCATCACTTTTATTTATTCCTTTTTCTTTAAAATTAATAAACTCATGTGCTTTTTTAACTTCATATAATGCGGGTTGCGGCTTACGGTCTGGAAAGACAATTCCATTATTCAAAAATGTACCATCTGAAGGCATATCTTTTCCATAATCTCCACCATAGGCATAATATCGTACGCCATTTTCGTCTGTTTTCCAAATAGACTGATCTACCCAATCCCAAATAAATCCACCTTGTAGGTTGTCATATTGTTCAATAACATCCCAATAATCTTGAAAATTTCCGGTACTATTCCCCATTGCATGTGCATATTCACTAGGTATAAATGGTCGGTCTGTTTTAGATTTTCCAATTTCTTCGAATACAGCAGGGGAAGGATATTGCGGTACAATTATATCTGTATTCCAATCCATGTCATATAAACTACCATCCTCATCTTTATAAGGTCTTTCGTATTGCACAGGTCTTTTTGATTTATCGTTTGCCTTTATAGCTTTGTATCCTGCATAAAAATTAACGCCATTTCCTGCCTCATTACCCATTGACCAAATAATCACAGATGGATGGTTTTTATCTCGCTCTACCATGCGCACCATTCTATCTACATGTGCCTTTTCCCAATTCTCTTTTTTTGCCAATGAATGTTCCCCATAATACATACCATGAGATTCAATATTTGCCTCATCAACTACATATATCCCGTAAATATCACACAATTCATAAAATCGTCGCCCTCTTGGATAGTGACTTAACCTAACCG